>JACQAZ010000037.1 GCA_016194705.1 Elusimicrobiota bacterium
CCGGCGGTGAAATTGTTGCTCTGGCGCATCTCGCGGTTGAGGAAGCGCTCGTAGTGGCCCAGGTCGAGGTCGGTCTCCGCCCCGTCCTCGGTCACGAAGACCTCCCCGTGCTGGAAGGGGTTCATCGTGCCGGGGTCTACGTTGATGTACGGGTCGCATTTGAGCATGCTTACCTGCAGGCCGCGGGCCTGAAGGAGCTTGCCGATCGAGGAGGCGCTGATCCCTTTTCCCAGGGAACTCACGACTCCACCGGTCACGAATATGTATTTGGTCATTTTCTTCCTCGGAGCTTCTTGAGCATCCGCTCGGCGCGGTGCAGATCCGACGGCGTGTCTATGGCCACGGGCAGGTCCGACACGACGGCGGCGTAGATCGACATCCCATCCTCCAGGGCGCGCAGCTGCTCGAGGCTCTCGGTCTTCTCGAGGCGCGAGGGGGGAAGCTTGACGAAGCGCTCCAGGGCGGCTCTGCGAAAGCCGTAGATGCCCAAATGCTCCCAGCGCCGCGGCGCCGTGCCGTTGCGCGGGAAGGGGATGGGGGAGCGCGAGAAGTAGAGTGCGCGGCCGTCCTTGGCCAGCGCCGCCTTGACCACGTTGGGGTCCTCGGCTCGGGCTCTGGAATCGAGCGGGATGACCGCCGTGGCGACATCGGCTTTCGGCTGGGACTCTAGGATCTTCACGACCGCGCGCAAAGTCCGCGGATCGACCAGCGGCTGGTCGCCTTGGAGATTGAGGACATAGGAGACTTTGTGAGGGAACATCCGGGAGGCCTTGTAGACGCGGTCGGTGCCTGAGGCGCAGGACTTGGAGGTCAGGCAGGCGACTCCTCCGAAGGCCCGAACGGCGTCGGCCACGGCTTTCTCCTCGGTCGCCACGAGGACGGGACCGATCTTGGCCGCCTTGGCGGCGCGCCAGCACCATTCCACGATCGAGCGTCCGCGGAGCTTGGCCAGGACCTTGCCGGGAAAGCGCGTCGAGCCCAGCCGGGCCGGGATCACGACGAGGCAGCCGCCCGTCACTTGAGCACCTCGAGGAGCTCGTCGGCGGTCGTGACCGCCGTGCCGAGCTTGCCCACGACGATGCCGGCGGCGTGGTTGGCGAGCTGCGCGGCCTGAAAGATGGAGGCTCCCGCGGCCAAGGCCAGAGTCAGGACCGAGATCACCGTGTCGCCCGCGCCGGTCACATCGAAGACCTCCCGGGCCCGCGTGGGGATGTGGACGACGCGTCCGCCTCGGTTGAAGAGGCTCATGCCGTCGGGACCCCGGGTGATCAGCAGGGACTCGGAGCGCAAGGCGCGCAGGATGTCGCGTCCGAGGGACTCGAGGTCGGGCAGACCGGGCTTGGGGGGCCTGCGCATCCCCGCCCAGGCCTCTTGGAGATTGGGGGTCAGGCAGCTGACTCCGCGGTAGCGGCGGAAATGCTCGATCTTGGGATCGACGGTGATCGGGATGCGGCTGTCCTTGGCCTGGCGGATGGCGGACGCAAGCACTTTGGGGCTGATGACGCCCTTGCCGTAGTCCGAGAGGATCACCGCCTGCGCCGAAGAGACCGCCGCGCAAAGCCGCTTGAGGAGCAGCTGTTCGGTCTCGTGGCTGAGCGCGCCGGCCGTTTCCCGGTCGAAGCGCACGACTTGCTGGCGCTCGGCCACGATCCGGCACTTCTGCGAGGTCACGCGCCAGCGGTCGGTGATGACACCGTCGACCGAGACCCGGCGAGCGCGGAGGTCGTCGGTCAATTCGCGGCCGGCTTCGTCGTCGCCCACGACTCCCACGACGCTGACAAGCGCGCCCAGCGAAGCGAGATTGTCGGCGACGTTGCCGGCCCCTCCGGGGATGAAGGATTCTTGGGTCACGCGGACGACCGGGACGGGGGCCTCGGGAGAGATGCGGCTGACGCTGCCCCGGACGTATTGGTCGAGCATGAGGTCGCCGACGACCAGGATGCGCTTGTCCTTGAAGCGCGCCACGAAGCGCCTTAAAGCGCGCGGGCCGGGGTTCATGTCGCGGGTCATTATAACATTTTGGCCAGTTTGGCGCTGACGTGCCCGAAGAAGACCTCGACCTTCATCATCACGGGGATCTTCTTGTCGTCGTCGCTAAGCCAGACCTGGAGCTTTTTCCCTTTCTGAATAAAGAGGCCTTCCTGCCTCAGCCCGGGCTCGACGAGGATCGCCTCGAACGTCCCAGCCGGGGTCCTGACCCTCTCCTTGCGCACGACGCGCACCATCAAGGGCCAGTTGTCCTTCGTGTTGACGTCGAGGGTGACGTCGCTGCCCGGCACGAGATTTTGGGAGCGGATGTAATACAGGCTCGACAAGATGTCCTGCACCGAGGCCGGGATGGTCCCGGTGCGTACGCTGTAGTTGTTGTCCTTGCCGACCCAGCGCGCGAGGAAGCGTCGCGTGCCGGTATCGTAGGTCACCCATTCGTCCCGCACGAAGTGTCCCTCGCGGAGCTTCTTGGAGTAGGCCAGAGAGGTCAGGGTCGTCGCGTCGATCCAGGACTCGTTGAGGTCCCTCACTTTGTAGAAGGTGTCGCAGAAGCCGTTCGAGACGGCCCTCGAGAGGATTCGGTAGGCGGGCTTGCCGTCGAAATCGACGAGGTCGGCGGCCTCGAGAGTGGCCTGTCCGACGCCGATGAGGCCCCAGGACACGTCGTAGGTCAGCTGCTCCGGGAAGACCGTCAGGCGGCGGTACGAGCCCTGCGCGGGGATCGTGGAGCCGACGAGCAGGTGGGGGTCGGCCACCGTAGGATTGGAGAGGTCGACGGCCCACGCCGGGGCGGCGGCCGCCGCCAGGACGAGCGGCGCCAGCCTCATCATGCGGGCAGCACCGGCGCATCGCCTGCGATGTTGAGCAGGCTGTCTATCCATATGTTGCGCCCCTTGAGTATCTCGAGCTTGATGGACAGGACCAGGACCTCGTCTGCGAGCAGGCGCTGCCAGTCCTTGGGGAAACGGATGAAATCCTTGAAGGTCGTCACTACGGGCAGGCCGTGCCTGACGGCCTCGAGCGAGCGCAGCTCGCGTGCGCGGTAGGCGTGATGGTCCGGGTAGCGCCAGCGCTGGGCGACTTTCGCCCCGATGGACGCCAGTTGCTCCTCGAACTGGACCGGATCGGCGATGCCCGAGAGCGCCACGATCTTTTTTCCCTCGATCGAGTCGAGCTTGCGGCGCTTCTCGGTGCGGACGTCGAGGAGGAAATCGGCCCGGTGCGCCGCCTCTAGTATGGGGATGCGTGGATTGACGGCCTGGATCTGCGCCCGGATTCCCTCGAGCGTGTTTTCGTCGACCATATCGGCGTGCGTGATGACGACGAGGTGCGCCCGCGAGAGGGCCGAGATGGGCTCCCGGAGGTTTCCAAGCGGCAGCAGGCTTCCGCCGCCGAAGGGGTCGCGGGCGTTGACCAGGACGATGTCGAGGTCGTGGTGGAGCTTGAGATGCTGGAAGCCGTCGTCGAGTATGATGACCCTCGAGTGATAGAAGGTCTCGGCCTCGTGGCCCGCCTTGGTCCGGTCGGGAGAAACGAGGATCGGCACGTTCTGCCCGAACAGGGCTTGGTGCATCATCCAGGGCTCGTCGCCGCACTCCGTCCAGGGCGGCGGGTTGTCGTCGAGCAAGGTGGTGATCTCGCCGTTCTTCGTGCGGCGGCCGTAGCCTCGACTGAGGATCGCGACGGGGTGGCTGCGTTTGCGCAGGGTTGTCGCGGCGAGCAGCACGGCCGGCGTCTTCCCGGTGCCGCCGGTCGTGAGATTGCCGACGCAGACGACCTTGGCCTGCAGCCGGCGGGCGGGCAAGATGCCTGCCTCGTAGAGCCAGCGGCGCATGACGACGGCGGCGCCGTAGACCATCGACAGGCACCACAGCAGCGCGCGCCCCGGCCAGGCTTTCTTCAGTTTCGCGCGGCGCCGCGCCCATTGCGCGCTCATGAGACCGGCTCCGCGGTCCGGCCCAACAGCGAGGACGACGCCTCGAAAACGCGCTCGGGGCTGAGCCCGGTCATGCACTCGAGATGATAGGGACAGCGGTTGAGCCCGCAACCGATGCAGAAGAGGTTATCGAGTCTCACAGCGAGGTGTCTAGAATCCGGAGGATTCCAGCTCACGGGATCGCTGGAGCCGTGGATCGTGACGGTTGGGACGCCGAGAGCGACCGCGATATGCTTGGGGCCGTTGCAGTTGGTGACGACGAGCCGGCATTGAGCCATGAGCGCCGCCGCCTCCTTGAGCGTCTTGGTTTCGGGCGCGGCCGAGGCCCCCTCGCCGATCCCGTGGGCCACCGTTTGGGCCAGGCGCCGCTCGCCGGGACCCCAGAAGACGAGCACCCCGCAGCCGCGGGCGTGCAGGAGCTTGCCGAGTTGGACGAAGGATTCAGGCGGCCATTGACGCGTGATCCTGCGCGAGGCGGGGACCAGCCCCACCATGTTCTTGGCGGCGATCTCCTTGTCGAAAAAATAGAGCTTGGGCATGAAGTCGGCGCCTTCGGACGGGACGCCGAGCTGCGCCAGCACGCGGATCTTCTCGAGGGCCCCGTAATGCGTCGTCTCCGACTGCACGAGGGGATGGTTGTAGGCCCAGCGGTGGGAGACGTGGGCCGGTCCGGCCTTGACCGCGGCGCCCGAACCCGCGGTCAGGATCGCGCTTCTCGGAGTGCCGAGGAAGTCGACGATCCAGTCGTAGCGCGCGGCGCGGATCCTCCGGATCCACGACAGGGAACCCAGAGGCCCGCGCGCGTCGTAGACGAGAACGCGGCGGATGTGGGGGTTGCCCTCCAAGGCCTGGGCTCCCGGGTCCTCGGCCAAGAAGTCGATCGACGCCGCGGGATACCTTTTCTTGAGCGCCGCGACGGCCGGCGTCGTCAGTATGACGTCGCCGATGCGGCGCAGCTGTATGACGAGAAGACTCTTGGGCTCCGTCAGAAGCGCGCCCTCCCTCGGGTCATGTTGAGGTGGAAGTCGACCATGAAGTCGTCGCCGCGTACGAAGAGTCTCTTCAGGGGTCCTGAATCATGATTCCAAGGGAACGGCGATATCCCCTGCTTGATGCCGAAATCGTAGCGGTAGCCCGCCTCGCGCGCGGCGCGGCGAACCTCAGGGGCGTAGGCCCCGGCACCGTAGGGGTAGGCGAAGCCGAGCATGGAGCGGCCCAGCTTCTCCTCGAGGCGCTTTTTGCTCTCGGTCAACTCCCAGCGCGCCTCGTCGAGCGGGATCGTCGGAAGGTTTCGATGGCGCATCGTGTGCGAGCCGAACTCGACGACGCCGGAGTCCTGCATCTCCTTGACCTGGGCCCAGGTCAGCATCGGGATCCAGGGTTCCGATTCGGGATCGTGCCAGGAGTTGTGGCTCTCGATGGTCTCGTAAACCAGGAAGACGCAGCCCTTGAGGCCGAGTTCTCGAAGAACCGGGTAAGCGTCCGTGTAATTATTCGCGTAGCCGTCGTCGAAGGTGACGATCACGGGCTTCTCGGGACGCGGACTCTTGCCGGCCTCGATCTCGCGCATCTCAGTGAAGGTCAGCGTCGTGTAGCCGTTGTCTCTGAGGTACTCCATCTGCTCGCGAAACTCCGCGGTGGTCACCCAAAGCTTCTTGAGCCGCGAGCCCTGGGGCGCCGTCCCGATCTTGTGATACATCAGGGCGGGGATGCCGCCGGAGACCTTGCGGCGCCACCAGTTCCAGCGGCAGCTGGCGCCGACGGCGGCGGCTCCTCCGAGCACGAAGGCGGTAGCGATCATTTCCTTTCTTGAAGCTCCTTAAGTTTGACATATTTCAGCCAGGTATAGAAGGCGCCCAGCCCCGCCCAAACGACTCCGGGAAAGCCGTCGAGGAAGCCGAGCTTGAGCAGCGCACCGGAAAGGAACTCCCAGGGCAGCAGCAGGTGGTGCCACGGGCGGAAGCGCTGCCCGGCCGCGAGTTTTTTTTGCGCGCCCAAGGAAGTGTAGCGGTCGAGCTTGGAAAGGTAATCGGCTATGTCCTTGTACGGCTCGTGAAGGACGCTCCCGGCTCCCGGGAGGGCGTCGACGAGCCCGTCGATCGCGAGTCCCTCGTGAAGCTCGCCGCCGACGAACCGCGCCTTCCCCCTCCTGAAGAGCCGGACGTGATGCTCCCCGCCGAGGCCGCCGAAACGCAGGACGCGGCCGAGGAAGCGCACCTCGAAGGGCAGGTCGTAGGCCGCCGCGTCGCCCGAAACCTTCGCCAACGACGACCGCAGTTCGGCGGAGAGTCGCTCGTCGCAGTCGATCCAAAGGACCCAGTCCTCCGTGCAGAGAGCCAGCGCCGCTTGACGCTGGGCCGCATAATTGTCGAACGCTCGGAGCGCGACCTTGCAGCCGGCCGCCCGCGCCAGTTCGCCGGTCCTGTCGGCCGTGGCGTCGTCGACCAGAACGACGATCTCGTCGGCGAGGCCCTTGAGTGATTCGAGGCAGCCGGGCAGGTCTCGCTCCTCGTTCTTGGCGATGATCAGAGCGCTAAGCGAGGGCTTCATAGATTGTCTCCATCTGCTCGGCCATGCGCTTGAGTCCGAAGCGGGGCAGATTCTTGATGCCTTGCAGGGCCAGGCGCCGCGCGAGCTTCTGGTCGGCGATCAAGGTCTCGATGTTCTGCGCGAGGGTCTCGGGATCGCGCGGCGGGCACAACAGGCCCGTCTCCCGGTCTACGATGATTTCCGGGATGCCTCCGGCCCTGGTGGCCGCCACCGGCACGCCGCACGCGGCGGCCTCCAGCAGGACGCTGCCCATCCCCTCGCCCGAAGAGGAGAGGACGAAAACGTCGAGGCACTTGAGGAGCGAGACCGGATCGTCCCGATGCCCGAGGAGCAGCACGCGGCCCAGCAGCCCCATCTTCTTGATCTGCGCGAGCAGCCTCTCCTCCTCCGGCCCCTCGCCCGCGATGAGGAACACGAGGTCCGGCCGCTTGAGCACCGCGATGAGCGCGGCCGCGATCAAGGTGTCGTGGTCCTTGTGCGGGACCAAAGCCGCGAGGTTGCCGACCCAGGGGGCCTTGGGCTCCACGCCGAACTCCTTGGCCACCTTCTGCCGCGCGGCCTGCCGGGAGTCCCAGGACGGGGGCGCGAATTCGTGCGGTGCGGTGCCCGTCCAGAGGCACTCCTCCTCGTCGGCCGGCAATCCGTCGGCGACGACAGACACCTTGCGCGCATCGACTCCGTCGTCGACGAGTATGCGTCGCACCGCCTCCGAGACGGCCACCACGCGCTCGGCGCGCCCGTACTTGAGGGGGCCGCTGGCGGCGGTGTTGAGGCTGAAGTCCACGCGGCGGTGGAGCACCGTCGGAACGCGGTGAAGGAAGGACGCGAGGCCCACCAGGCTTGCGGCATGGCCGGTGTGGGCGTGCAGAACGGGGTTCTCGGCGCAGCGAGTCCAGAGGCTAAGGCGAAACGCGGTGTAGGGGTCCCATTCGCAGCAGAAGGGCAGAGTCCGGACCTCGAGGCGCGCCGCCCGCGCCCGGTCCGACAGAGGCGAGTCCGCACGGCAGACGACGACGTTGCGGTGGCCGCGCTCCCGCAGCGCGCAGGCGAGGTACACCAGCTGGCGCTCGCCGCCGCGCAGGCCGCGCTCGCCGTCGACGTGGAAGACGGTGAACTTCTTCACGCCAAGACGCTCCGGTAGACCCTTTCGGTCTCCTCGGCGAAGCGCTCCAGGCTGAAGCATTTGGCGAAACGCTCCCGGCCGAGGCGGCCCATCTGGGCGGCGCCGCCGGGATCGCAGAGCAGCTTCGAGAGAGCCCCCGCCAGGGCCTTCGGCTCGCTTGGAGCGACGAGCAGGCCCGTGCGGCCGTCATCGACGAGGTCGGGAAGGCAGCCCACGCGGGTCGCGACCAGCGGGCGACCGAGCTGCATCCATTCCAACGCCGCGCGGGAGACCGCTTCCGAGCCCGTGGAAGCGACGACTCCGATGGAACAGCCGTTGATGAAGCCGCGCGCGGACGGGACGCGGCCCAGGAACTTGACGCGCCCATCGAGCCCGTAGACCCTCGCCTGGGCGCCCAGCGACTTGAGCCGGCCGGAGGGATCGTCTCCCGCGGCCGCGAACTGCGCCGCGGGGAAATCTCCCATGAGGATCGCCGCGGCCGCGAGGAAGTCCGAGTGGCCTTTCACCTCGTCGAGGCGGCCCAGGATCCCGATCGCGGGACTCGACGGAAGCGGCGCCGGCTCCCCGAGGCTCGCGATACCCTGCATGACGAGCTCGACGCGGGCTCCGGGGAACGCTTCGGCGAGCTGGTCGCGCAGCCGCCGGTTGGCCGCGATGTAGGCGTGGGTGCGGCGGGCCAGCGCCTTGGCCAGGACGTTCGTCGCGGGGGGTCTCGTGTCGCCGCGCGTGCGCACGATGCGCGCGCGCGTTCCCGCCGCCAGCGCCGCGGCCAGGCTGTGCGAGGAGCCCGTGTGCGCGTCGATGAGCTCGACGCCGCGGCGCTTGAGCTCGAGTCGCAGCTCGGGCAGCGAGACCCAGGGCCGCGCGATCTCTCGGGTCTCGAGCCCCGCGGCGCGGGCCGCGCGCGAGGCCTCGGACTTGGCGCGGCACCAAAACAGGACCTCGTGGCCGCGCCCTTGGAGTGCGGCCGCAAGGGTCAGGGCGTAATGGGCGATCCCCGAATCCCAGCTTTCGTCGTGAAGCTCGACGATCCTCACGTCGCTCGCGCCGCCAGCATCGCCTTGGCGGCCTCCCAGACCTGCTCGGTTGTGATGAGCTTCATGCAGAGGAAATGGCCCTCGGGGCACGAGCGCCCGCCGTGCAGCCGGCAGGGACGGCAGGCCAGGTCCGCCTCGATCACGCGGTGGGCGGCTCCATAGGGGAAGAATCCGAGCTCCCGCGTCGTCGCCCCGAAGACCGCCAAAGTGGGGACTCCGCAGCCGGCGGCCAAGTGCATGGGGCCCGAGTCGTTGGTGAGGAACAAGGCGAGCCGCGGCATCAGGCCTTTGAGCTCCTCGAGTTTCGTGCGGCCGGCCCAGTCCAGCGCGCCCGATTCCGCCGCGATCCGGCCGCAGAGCTCGGCGTCCTGGGCGCCGCCGACCAGGACCGGGAAGAACCCCTCGCAACGCAGCCGCCGGCAAATCTCGGCGAAGCGTTCCGGCAGCCACCGTTTGGTCGGCCACACCGAGCCGGGGTGGACGCCCACGGCGAGCTGGCCGTCCTTGAGCCCCGCCTCGCGCAGCCTCTCGGCGACGGCCCGGCAGGCATTCTCGTCGCGGCCGAGGTAGACCGACTCGCCGGGAGAAGCTCGGGATCCGCCGTCGAGGGGCTTGAGCAGGGCCAGGTTGCGCTCGAGGTCGTGCATCAGCCAGGCGAAGGGGACCGCGTCGGTCAGCAGGAGGCGTCCGGCGCTCGAGGAGAAGCCCACGCGCCGCGGTATGTCGGCCAGCCAGGCGATCAGCGCGCTGCGAAACGAGCGGTGGGGGATCAGCGCGATCGCCAAACCGCGGCCTTTGAGCTCGTCCTTGAGCCGCCAGGGTCCCAACAGCCCTCCGTGGCGCCCGCGCTTGTCGTCGATGACGACCTCGTCGACCCAGGGCGAGGCGCGAAAAAGGTCGGCGGTCTTCTCCAGCGTCAGCACGATCAAGGCGCAGCCGGGCCAAAGGGCTTTGACGTCGCGGGCCAGCGGGAGGGTCAAGAGGGTGTCGCCGAGGAAGGCGCTTTGGATGATGAGGACCTTCTCGGGCCGGAGCGCTGGCCCGCTCGTCCATCGGCCGCCTTCGCTCAGCGAGAGAAGATGGCCGGCGCTGGGAACTCCCCAAGCCGAGAGGGCTTCGAGGTAGCGCTGGACGGTGTGCTTCTCGAGCACTGGAGAAGGAACGCCCAACGCGACGAAGAGCCTGCGGGCCAGGGCGTCCTTGCGGTAGACGACCTTGTGCGGGACCCTTGAGAAGCGGCGCAGGAGCCAGGACCTGAGATTGGCGTGAAGGTCCAGAAGGTGCGTGAAGCCGCTGGAGCGGATGCGCTCGAGCGAGGCCATGAGGCCCTCGAATGGGATCACCTCGTCGATCCAAGGATTCCCCTGGAGGGCCGCGCAGAACTGGGGCTTGACCAGCACGGAAATCCGGCAGTCCGGCCAATGGGACTTCAGGGCGCGGTAGACCGGGGCGGTCAGGATGACGTCTCCCAACGACGAGAGACGCACGACCAGGATGTTGTTTGACATTCTTCTCTCGTGCGCGCGCGCGTACGGGAGCAAGGCCCAATTATATCATTTTGCCGTCCGGTCCCGCCTGAGGGCCGCGCTCAGGAGCTCGAGGTTGCGCCGCGCGACGTCGTCGTCGGGCCGGCGCTTGAGCTGGTCGGCAAACATCTCCAGCGCCTCGGGCTCGCGCCCAGCCTCGGCCAGGGCGCTGGCGAGATTGTTGCGCGCGACGTAGGCATCCGGGTCGACGGCCAACGCGTGCGACCACAGCGAGATGGAATCGTGCCAGCGGGCGCATTGGAGGCGGCTTGCGCCCGTCAGCAGCGGGAGCAGGGCGAGCGCGCAGATCCTAGCGGCGCGCGAGCGCTCCAGGCCTGCCGCCGCCAGGGCCGCGAAGCCGAGGGTTGCGAGGTAGACGTAGGCCAGGCTCGCGAAAACGGGTCCGGGAGGCGTGAAGACCAAAGGCGGAAGGACCGACGCGACGAAGAACAGCCAGGCCCCAAGCGGGGCGGGCCGCTTGTCCGCCAAGGCGGCCAGGCCGAGCGTCGCCGCGCCGACCGCGGCCAAGCACAGGGGAGCGCTCCAACCCAGCGGATTGAGAGAGCCGTTGAAGGCGTAGAGAGGGATTAGGCCGAGGGGCGCCAGCAGTTTTGAGAGGCAGAGCAGCAAGGCCGCGGCCGCTTCCTCCGGGCGAAAGCCGAGTTGGAAGCGGCCGGGCGTCTGCGACTTGGCCAAGGCGTTGACCGCGACGAGGGCCGCCGAGATCGCCAGGAACGGGACTTTCTCGAGCCAGACGCGCGCGCTGCGCCGCTGGAGACAGGTCCCCAAAGTCATTCGCTCGAGAGGCTGGAGATCGAGGAAGACCAGGGCCAGCGGCAGGGCCCAGCCCTTCCACCGGCAGAGCCCCGAGGCGGCGAAGAGCGCCGCCGAGACCGCCAGCCAAGGGCCGCGCCGAGGGGCGCGCGCCGCCCGAACGTAGGCGAGAAGCGAGAGCAGGCAGAAGAAAGTGGCCATGAGATCGGCAAGCGGCGTCGCCCACGCCACGACCTGGGCCTGCACGGGGTGCACCGCCCATAGAAGCGCCGCGAGCAGGGCGCCGGCGCGGGAGCCGGCGCGCATGGACAAGGTCTGAAGAAGCAGGAAGAGGACGCACGAATTGGCCGTATGAAAGAGCAGGCTCGCCAGATGATAACCCATGGGGGCGAGGCCCTGCAGCCGGAAAATGACGGCGAAGACGACCCAGGTCAGCGGCTGGTAGGCGCCCGCCGAGAGGCTGGTCAGCATCCAGTTGAGGTTGGAAGCGCCCAGGCCGCGCCAGGCCGTCTCGCGCAGCAGGAGCAAGTCGTCGTCCCAATTGACGAAGCCGTTGCTCAGTATCGGGCCGTAGGCGAGAATGACCGCGGCGATGAGCAAAAGCACGGCCCCGCCGCGCGCGGCGCGCGGGGAGAGGCTCATCGTCCCGGCGCCCTCCAGGCGCTTTCGACGAGTTCAAGGCCGACGGCCGCCTGCAGGTTGCCGGGTTCGAGCGCCAGCGCACGGCGGAACCGGTCGCGGGCCTGCTCGCGGCGTCCGAGTGCCGCCAAGGCGGCTCCCCAGTTGACGAGCGCGGGCGCGAAGTCGGGCTTGGCCCTGACCGCCGCCTCGAAGCGGGCCGCCGCCTCCGCCGGCCGCCCGAGCCGCTGGAGCGCCAAGCCCAGGTTGTTCTCGGTCTCGGGGACTCCGGGTGCGGCGTCGAGCGCCTCCGAAAAGCGCTGCGCCGCCTCGGCGTAGCGGCCCGCGTCGTAGTACCACACGCCCAGGTCGTGCCTGGCCTTCGCCAAGAGCAGGGCGCCGGCGACGAGGTGCTCGCGCGATTCTTCCTCCAGGCCCTGGGCCGCCAGCGCGTCGCCGAGGTTTTTATGGCAGACGTAGCAGTCAGGATCTACGGCGACGGCGTGGCGCCAGAAGACGACCGAATCGCGCCAGGTCCCTATCTGGGCGACCGTCGCCGCGGTCAGTCCGCAGAGCCCGGCCGCGAGCGCCGCGCTCCAGAGCCAGCGCGGCCGAGGTCCCTTGTCCGCCAGCATTTGCGCGCCCAGTCCCGCGAGGAGCGCGGGTCCGAAGGAGGCGAGGTAGGTGTAGCGGTCCGAGGCGATCGCCAGGCCGAGCTTGACGAGCCCGATGACGGGCAGCAAGGCGACGAGATAGAAGCACCAGGCCGCCAGGGCCCACGGCGTCTCCCGGCGCCGGGCGATGAGCAGTCCGCTCAGCAAGACCATGAACAGCCCGGAGAGGACGAACGGGGCTGGAGTCAAGCGCGGAGACAGGACGTAGAGCGGCGAGAGGTTCGACGGCCAGAGAGTCTTGGCGAGGTAGAAGACGGGCCCGTAGCAGGCTTGGGCGAGCCGCTCCGCCGCGCCGAAACGCGCCAGCGGCACCAGCGCGCGCGTCGTGGCTTGGCCGGCCAGGCCCGCGCAGGCGAAAATCAGGCTCACCGCCGCGAAGGGGACCTTCTCCGCGACGAGCTTTTGCCATCCGGGCTCGCCCCAACGCCAGCGCCGCAAGGGGTAGACGTCGAGCAGGAGCAGGACCGCGGGCAAGGTGATCCCCGTCGCTTTCGCGAGCAGCGACAACGCGAAGGCCGCGCAGGACAAGCCGAGCCGGCGGCGCAGATAGAGCAGGACCGCGGCGAGATAGAAGACCGCCGCGAGGGGATCGGCGCGCTCGGTGGCCCAGCTGACGGACTCGACGCGCAAGGGGTGAAGCGAGAAGAACAGCGCCGCAAAGACCGCGCCGACCGGCGCGCCGCGCCGGGGGGCCTCGCGCGAGGAAGTCAGGCGCAGCGCGACAAGAAAGAACAGCGCGGCGGCCGCGGCGTGGAGCAGCAGGGAGCTCAAGTGGTAGCCGGCCGGATTCATGCCCCAGAGGGCGTAGTCGAGCTCGAAGCTCAGCCAGGCCAAGGGCATGTACTTCCCCGTCTGGAAATGGGCGAAGGCCCAGCGGATCTGAGGCCAGCCGAGGCCGCGGAAATAGGGATTCTGGACGAGCAGGACCCGGTCGTCCCAGCTCACGAAGCCGTTGCGCAGGCCGGGAAGGAAGGCCAGCGCGGTCGCGGCGAAGACCAACGCGCAGGCAAGCCTCCGGTTCATGGCGCGAGCACGGGCTGGAGGTGCTTGAGCGAGCGTTCGATGGCGCCCCGCAGTCCCTCGGCGAGCGCGCGGGCCTGCAGGCCCAGCGCCCGCCGCCGCGGCTCATTGCCCAGCAGATCGCAGAGCGCGCTTGAGAGCTCCTCGGCGTCGTCGACGCAGATGCCGCAGCCCGCGCCCGAGAGAAGCCGTGCGACCTCGGCCGTGTGCTCGGTGCGCGGACCAAAAATCACCGGCGAGCCCGCGATCGCGGGCTCGAGCAGGTTGTGGCCGCCGACCGGGACCAAGGTCCCGCCGACGAAGGAGACGCAGGCGAAGGCGTAGAACTTGGTCAGCAGCCCCATCTTGTCGAGCAGCAGGCAGTCCGCGCGGGACGGCGCGTCCGACCAGGCGCGAAAGGAGACTCCGGCTTCCCGCAGGGTCTGGGCGGCCTGCGCGGCCCGTTCGGGGTGGCGCGGCGCGAGCACGAGCTTGAGGCCGCGGATTTTCTCGCGCGCAGACTTGTAGGCCGCCAGCACGGCGTCCTCCTCGACGGGATGAGTGCTCCCGGCGACCCAGACCGGGCTGCCCTCCCAGCCCAGGGCGCGCAGGCGCCGGCCGGCCTCTTCGTCCTTCTTCGGGGCCTCGAGACGGTCGTACTTCATGTTTCCCGCGACGAGCAGAGCTGAGGAAGCGGCTCCGACGGCCTGGAAGCGCTGGGAATCGGCCTCGCTCTGCGCGCAGATCCGGTCGATCATGCGAAGGAATGGCCGGGCCAGGGGGGCGAGGATGATGTAGCGCCCGAAGCTGCGCTCGGTCATGCGTGCGTTGACGAGGCCGACGCGCACGCCCCGGGACTTGGCCAGCGCCAGCATCTGCGGCCACAGCTCGGTCTCGACGAGCAGGAGCGCCGACGGTTTGACGGCGTCGAGGAACCGCGCGACGGCGGGATAGCAGTCGAGAGGGGCCAGCGAGGCGGCGTCGGCGTGCGGGAGGGCGGCGGCTTTATCGCGGCCCGTCATCGTCGTGGTCGTGAGGATGACTGCGGGCGGATTCGGGGCGGCCTTGATCCTCGCGAGGAGCCCTGAGACCGCCGCCACTTCGCCCGCGGAGGCCGCGTGGACCCAAAGGACGCGGCGGCCCCGGAGCTTGTCGAGCTTGTCGGCGGAGACTCCGCCGAAGCGTTCGCGCAGCTCCTCTCCCAGCGACAATAGGACCCGACGCCGAGGGGAGAGGAGGAACCGCAGGACGACGGCCAGCGCTCCGAGCGGGAACAGCAGGTTCTCGACGAGAAGGACCAGCCCGCGCAGCACTATGGCTTCGCTTTGCCTTTCGCCTTTGATTTGGACAGCCAGCTGAGGCTCACGGCCAGCGAGGCCTCGGGCCGCAGCCGTCCCTCGGCCAAGGACACGCCGATCTTGCCGGCTTCGAGCTTCCTGACCGCGGCTTCGACGGCGGCGGGCTCGGAGACCGGGGAGAGGGGGCTCAGTTCGCAGGCGTCGTTCTCGGCGTCGTCCTGCAGCAGGCGGCTGGCGAAGGCGACGGCGTCCTCGAGGGCCACGTCGCAGACCAGCGGCCAGAGCTTGGCGTGCGACTCGCTCTCGCAGGCGGCCTGGACCGCGAAGGCGGAGAAGCCCTCGCCGAGAGTCGCGAGGATCACGCTGTAGGCCAGGCCCGGCATGGAGGACAGGGCGTTCTGGTCTATGTCCTGATGGGAGTAGGTCTCGAAGATCACCGCGGGCTTCAGGGCTTTGGCGGCCTTGTCGAGCAGCGCCTGGAGCGGGGCCTCGCCGAGGCCCGCCGACTCGAGATCGAGCTTCGCCTTCTTGGCTCGGCGCTGAATCTCCTTGATGCGCAGGCCCAGTTTGAAGCCGATGATCTTCCTCATTTGAGCCTGGGCTGAGTGGCCGGCTTGGGACGACTCGTCGGAGGCGGAACGCTCTGGGGCCGGTTCTGCCGGGTCAGGCGCAGGTTCCATTCGTACACGAGGGGCGCCGCGACCGCGATCGAGGAGTAGGTGCCGACGATGGTGCCGAAGACCATCGCCATGGCGAAGTGATGGATGACTTTCCCGCCGAAGAAATAGAGGATCGAGACGACGACAAGCACGGTCCCGGAGGTGATGATGGTCCGGGAGAGGGTCTCGTTCATGCTTTCGTTCATGACCTGGCCCAGCGGGTCCTTGCGCATGATCTTTCCCTTCTCGCGCATGCGGTCGAAGATGACGATCGTGTCGTGGATCGAGTAGCCGCCGATCGTCAGGATCGCCGAGATGATCAGCAGGTCGACCTCGGCGCCGAGGATCGAGAAGAAGCCGTAGGTGGCCAGCACGTCATGAAAGAGCGCGATGACGCCGGCTACACCCCAGATCAGGTCCTTGAACTTGAAGCCGAGGTAGAGGATGATCAGCGTCAGCGACAGACAGATCGCGAGCAGAGCCTGCCGGAAGAGGTAGCGCCCGACCGCCGGGCCGACGTATTCCTTGTTGTCGATGCGAAGCTTGTTTTCCGAGCCGACCACGCCCTGGATCGCGGTCAATTGGCTCTCGATGAGCTCGGCCGACTGCTTGACGTCCGATTGGATACGGATCACGAAGGTGTTGGTCCCCGTGAACTGCTGGAGCCCGGGGTCCTGCATTCCCGCCTGGGCGGCCGCGTAGCGCAGGCGCGAGAGTTCCAGAGGCTTCTCGAACGTCACGGTGACCACCGTTCCGCCCGTGAAGTCGATGCCGTACTTGACGCCGCGCGTCATCAGCGATACGACGCTGCCGCCGAGGAGCAGGCCCGAAAGGGCGAAGAACTTCCAGCGCAATCCGAGAAAGTCGAAGTGCGTCTTCGGGAATAGTTGCATGTTTTATCCGATGCTCAAGCTCTGCACGTCGCGGTTGGTGAGATAGGACTGGAAGATGAGCCTCGTGAGCGAGATCGCCGTAAAGCGGCCGATCGCCATGCCCAGCAGCAAGGTCACCGCGAAGCCCTTGATCGGCCCGGTCCCGAACTGGAACAAGACGACAGCCGAGATGCCGGTGGCGACCATGGAGTCCCAGATCGCCGTCCACGCGCGGTCGTAGCCGGTCTCGAGCGCGATGCGCACGGGCTTGCTCAGCGCCAGCTCCTCGCGGATGCGCTCGAAGATCAGGACGTTGTCGTCGACCGAGATCGCCAGAGTCAGGACGATGCCCGCGATGCCCGGGAGGCTCAGCGTAAAGCCGAAGTACGCCATGCAGGCGAGCAGCAGCTGTATGTTGAAGATCAGCGCGAGGTCTGCGACCAGGCCCGCGACGTGGTAGTAAAGGATCATGAAGACGAAGATGAACACGCACGCGATCGCGGTCGCGGTGAGGCCCTTGCGGATCGAGTCCTCGCCGACGGTGGGGCCGATGGTGCGCTCTTCTATGATATGCACGGGGGCGGGCAGCGCGCCGGCGCGCAGGACGATGGCGAGGTTGCGGGCGTCCTCGACCGTGAAGTTCCCCTCGATGACTCCCGAGCCTCCGGGGATGCGGCCCTTGATGACCGGGGCCGAGTAGACGATGCCGTCGAGAACGATGGCCATGTTCTTGCCGACGTTGGCCGAGGTGAGGTTCGAGAACTTGGCCGCGGCCTCGGGCTTGAACTTGAAGGCCACGACCGGCATCCCGTAATCTCCGCCGGTCTCGACGCGCGCGTTGTCGAGTTCGGCGCCCGTCAGCGGGACGGTCTTGGTCAGCAGGTACAGCGAGCTCTCCTTGCCTCGAAACAGTTCGTCGTCGGCCGGCACGAGCTTGGCGGCCGCAGTCGAGACGTGAGCGGCGGCTCCTTCCCCTACGAAGGGGATTCCGAGCTCGGCGATCTTGCTCAGCGCGTTCTGGGATTTCTCGGACGTGTCGACCATGCGGAACTCAAGCAGCGCGGTCTTGCCGATGAGCTCCTTGGCCTGCGCGGAGTTGGTGATGCCGGGCATCTGCACGACGATCCAACGGTCGCCCTGCTTGGCGATCAAGGGCTCGGCGACGCCGAACTGGTCGACGCGGTTGCGGATGATCTCGATGGCGCGCTGGACCGCGTCGGGGATGTCGGCGCCGGCGGGCAGCTTGGCGACGTCGAGCTCCATGAGGAGGTGGGTGCCGCCCTTGAGGTCCAGCCCGAGGTTCAGGAGCCACTTCGGCCGCTGGCGAGAGGCTTCCGAAAGCTGCCGCTCGGTGGCGTCCTTGAAGAAGTACCAGTCGACCGACGGCCAGAGCAGGCCAAGGCCGCCGAAGAGCGCGGCCACGGCGGCAAGCCACTTGAGCTGGAGCTTGGACATGATGCGGTCCCGGTCCCGCCTAGGAGGTTGCGACCGCGCCGTTGTTCGCAGGCTCAGAGGCCTTGTCGGACGCGCTGACGACCTTCGCCACGGCGGATCTGGCCACGATCAGCTTGACGTTCTCCGCGAAGCGCACCTCGAGGTCCTCGCCCTTGATGCCGGCGATGACGCCGTAGAGCCCGCCGGTCGTCAGAATCTTGTCGCCCTTCTTGAGCTCCTCGAGCATCTTCTCGTGCTCCTTCTGCTGCTTCTGCTGAGGACGGATGAGCAGGAAGTAGAAGATCACGAAGATCGCGGCGATGGGGACGAGATTGACCAGCGGATTGGGCGTTTGGGGCATCATAATCCTCCGTGATGTCTATCCTAAAACCGTTACAATCGTAGCAGATTTCAGGCTTATTGGGAAGCGCCGGGCTAGGAAATCCGGCCGGCCGCCGTGCAGACATCCTCGAAGCCGCGCAGGAACATCTTTGCGTCCTCGGGGCGTCTGGTGGGATCGGGTTCGAGGGCGCGGGAGAAGAAGGCGTCGAACTCCCGGCGCAGGTCGCGATTTCTCTGCGATGGGGGGAGGAATCTCTTCTGTAGCTTCTGCTCGAGATAGTCCGGGCCCGGGAACGGGCGTTCTCCCGTGACCATCTCATACGCCATCACGCCGAGGGCGTACAGGTCGGAGGACCTGGACACCGAGCCCAGGGCCTGCTCGGGGGCCATGTAGGGAGGGGTCCCTGAGGCCGCGGTCATCGTCAGTCCCTTGCCGCTCTGCGACTGGTGCGCGATGCCGAAGTCCATGACCTTGGCCGAACCCTCCTTCGTGATCATGATGTTCGACGGCTTGAGGTCGCGATGGATGATCTTGCGCCCGTGGGCGTAATCGAGGGCGGCGGCGACTTCGGAGAGCAGCCGGCGCGCTTGGGGCAGCGGGATCCGGCCGTTGCGCGAGAGGACCTTGTCGAGCGCCTCGCCGTCGACGTACTCGAAGACGAGGTACAGGTCTGCCTCATTGATCACGTTGTAGATCTCGGCCAGGTGCGGATGCTTGAGGCTCGCGACCAGGCGCGCTTCCTTTAAGAAGCGGTCCAGGTCGTCCGAGGTCGCGCCGCCGTCGCGGCTGAGCTGCTTGATCGCGACCCGGCGCTGGAGG
The DNA here is from genome assembly GCA_016194705.1 of Elusimicrobiota bacterium. Taxonomy (GTDB): domain Bacteria; phylum Elusimicrobiota; class Elusimicrobia; order UBA1565; family UBA9628; genus PALSA-1176. The sequence goes on from JACQAZ010000037.1 coordinate 18,652, forward strand.
GTCTCGTCGACGGCGTCGTAGACGATCCCCATGCCCCCGCGGCCGAGCTCGCCGGTGACGCGGTAGTTGCCTCCGAGGATTGTTCCAGGCCCGACGGCGCGGGCCCCTCGAGGACCGTGGCTTGGTCCGATTCAGTGGCTGCGATCAAGCGCTTGGCCGTGGTCGTGAGCTGCTTCCCGGCCGCGGTGCCGAGCAGCCCCAGGAGAATGAGTATCAAGGAACCGGCGATAGCGCCGCCGCGAACCATGTGCTTGCGGGCGTCCGGGCTCAGGCTCGAAGAAGAGCCGCCGCCGAGCCGCTTGCGCGCCTCCTGAGCGAGGGGATCCAAGGTGGTATCGAGCGCGACGGCCTGCTCGTAGTGCTTGAGGGCATCGGCGGTATGCCCGAGCTTCTCTTCGGCCATGGCCAGATAGAGGTAGCCGAGCCCGTTTTGCGGCTCGAGCGTGACCGCGCGCAGGGCATCCACGTAGGCCTGTCTGAAATCGCCGAGCAGGTACTCCGCGTAGGCCTTGGCGCGCAGCGCCTGCGCGTTGGCCGGATCGAGATCGAGCGCCTTCTTCGCGGCTTCCAAGGCGCCTTTGGGATTGCCGGCCTCGTTGGAGGACTCGGCGAGCAGCGCCCAGCCTTTTGCGCGATTGGGCTCGAGGTCCACGGCCTGGCGCGCGGCCATGACGGCGCCGGTGTAGTCCTTCATCCGCAGTCTTTCCCGCGCCCGGAGCTCGAGCACCTCGGCCGGGCTTCGGAGTCCCGGCGACTCGGAGGGCATCACTTGCGCCTGAGTCGGAGCCGGAGCGCGCGATGAGGCCCCCGCGCCAGGGGCCGAGGCGTTCTTCCCGGCTCCAGAGGCCGGCGGGAGAGCGGCATCGGGATCGCGGACGGCGCCGAAATCGGCCTTGAATTTGATCCGAGAGCCGCCCTGCGAGATCGAGTCACCGTGCCCCGCGATGAGCAGCGCGAGCTGATTCTTCGGGTCGAGGGCCAGCGCCTTCTTGGCGTCGGCGACGGCGCCCGCGCCGTCACCCTGCTGGTATTTCAGCTGGGCGAGCTTCGAATAGGTCTCGCCATTGTTGGGATCGAGCTTGAGAGATTTCTCATAATTGCGCCGCGCGCCCGTGGGGTCCCCTCGGGCCGCGTACTCGTCGCCGAGCTCGTTGCGCTCTTCGGGCGTTCCGCCGCCCCGGTTGTCGAGCTTTTCTTCCCCGGCCTTGGGATTGGGATCGAGCAGGGTGTTGAGCTCGGAATAGCGCAGCTTGCCCATCGTCACGGGGTCCCCTGTCGGCGTGACGGTGTTCCTAGGCTCGGTCTTCGCAGTCGTGGGATGCTGATCGCGGTAGTCTTGGGCCTTGGCGACGGTTTTCGCGAAGTCGTCTTCCATCGGCCCGGGCCCCTCCCGCCGTCTGTAGGCGTTCTCGAAGATACGCGCTCCCCCCACGAGATTCTTGTAACTCAGGATCAGGTCGGCGGCAGCGTCCTTCTCATCGGGCGTCGCGTCCGTATTGTCCAATGTCTTCTTCGCGTTCTTGAGGGCGGTGACGCAGGCCTCCTCCAAATTCGGCGGCTTGCATTCCCCCGCGAGGACCGGGGCGCAAGCCGCTAGAAGAAGCGCGACCAAGGGCCATGCTCTCATGTCACCGAAAGTGTAGCCCCGGACCGGCGCGCCGTCAAGGCGCGAGGCTCTAGAGGAACAGCGGCGCCAGCACGAGCGTGATGGTCGCGAGCAGCTTGATGAGCACGTGCAGGGACGGCCCCGCGGTGTCCTTGAAGGGGTCGCCCACAGTGTCGCCCACGACGGCCGCCTTGTGGGGGTCGGACTTCTTGCCGCCGTGGTTGCCCATCTCGATGTACTTCTTGGCGTTGTCCCAGGCGCCGCCGGCGTTGTTCAGGAAGAGCGCCATCAAGATGCCGGCCACCGTGCCGATCATCAAGAGGCCCGCCACCGCCTCGGCCGCTATGGTGGGTTCGGTCGCGGTGATGAAGACGCGGAAGGCCAGACCCACGAAGATGGGTCCGCAGACGGCCAGCAGGCCGGGCGCCACCATGGCCTTGAGCGCGCCGACGGTCACGATGTCGACGCACTCGCCGTAATCGGGCATCTCGGTGCCCTTCATGATGCCGGGCTTCGCCTTGAACTGGCGGCGGACCTCGTTGATCACGTCGAAGGCCGCTTTGCCGACCGCGCGGATGGTCAGAGAGGAGAAGAGGAAGACGAGCATGCCGCCCAAAAGCGCCCCTGAGAACACCTCGGGCTTGGCGAGGTCGACGGCGATGCGGCGGCCGGTGTAATTGAAGATCTCGTCGAGATACGCCGAGAACAGCAGGAAGGCGGCAAGTGCCGCCGAGCCGATCGCGTAGCCCTTGGTCAGCGCCTTGGTCGTGTTGCCGACTGCGTCCAGGCGATCGGTCTTCTTGCGGATCGACTCGGGCTGGCGCGACATCTCGACGATGCCGCCGGCGTTGTCGGTGATCGGGCCGAAGGTGTCCATGGCCAAAATATAAGCCGCGGTTCCCAGCATGCCCATGGTGGCGACCGCGGTGCCGAAGAGCCCGCCGACGCCCGGGATCGCGAGGCAGCCGAGCTTATATGAGGAGAGAATCGCGACGACGATGACGACCACCGGAGCGGCCGTCGATTCGAGGCCCACCGAGATGCCCGCGATGACGTTGGTCGCCGGTCCCGTCTCCGAGGCCTCGGCGATGGACTTCACCGGGCGGTACTTGTATTCGGTGTAGTACTGGGTGATGTAGACGAAGGCCTGCGAGGTCGCAATCCCGATCAGCCCGCAGGCCGAGTAGTAGGCCCAGGCGTGCGGGGCTTGGTCGCTGGCCAGCAGCCAATGCGCCGCCCAGACGAAGCCGGCCGCCGCGAGGATCGAGGCCACGTAGTAGCCGATGTTGAGCGCGTCCATCGGGTCGTCGTGCTCCTCGGTCTTGACGATCAGGACGCCGACGATGGAAGCCACGATGCCCAAAGCGCGCGCGACGAGCGGGAAGATCACGCCTTTCCACCCGAAGAACGGGATCAGCGTGACCCCGAGGATCATCGCTCCGATGTTCTCCGCGGCGGTCGACTCGAAGAGGTCCGCGCCGCGGCCGGCGCAGTCGCCGACGTTGTCGCCGACGAGGTCCGCGATGACCGCGGGATTTCGGGGGTCGTCCTCGGGGATGCCCGCCTCGACCTTGCCGACGAGGTCCGCGCCGACGTCGGCGGCCTTGGTGTAGATGCCGCCGCCGATCTGGGCGAAGAGCGCTACGAAGGACGCGCCGAAGCCGTAGCCGACGATCATGAAGGGGATGTGCTCGTACGGGTAATCGAGGAACTTGAGGAAGGTGAACAAGCCCCCGACGCCCAAGAGAGACATCAAGGTCACGAAGAGGCCCGAGACCGCCCCGCCGCGCAAGGCGATCTGCAGGGCGTCGTTGAGGGAGTGGCGCGCCGCCGAGGCCGTGCGGATGTTGGTGCGGATTGCGACCCACATCCCGATGTAGCCCGCGATGACCGAGCAAAGGGCGCCCATGATGAAGGAGCCGGTCGTGCACAGAGCCAGCACCATGGGTGCCGCGGCGTCGTGCTCGTTGTGGCCGCGCACGAAGGCGTAAAGGATGAAGATCACGGCGGCCAGGGCGCCGGCGAGCATGATGATCGTGTTGTTCTGGCGGCGCAGGAAGGCCTCGGCTCCGGCCTTGATCGCGTCGGAGATCTTGCGCATCTCGTCGGTGCCGGTGTCCTTGGCCATGACCCATTGGATCAGCCAGAAGGCCACCACCAGCGCGAAGATCGAGATGCCGAAGATCAGGATGAGCGCCGGTTTCATGAAAGGCCTCCGCTGGGTGTCATCTTTTGGTGTTGGTTATTAAGGATTGGAGATTTAGCCATTTTTCGGGCGTTTCGGTCAAGCGCGAGGCGAAAATCGGGTATAATCGGGCCATGGGCATGACCCGCGTCCAAGGGCTGTTGTTCGGCGCGCTCCTTCTCGGCTCCGCCGGGTTCTACCAGCCCATGGATTACGACAACACCAAGAGCCGCTACATGCTCTTGAGCGCGATCGTCGACGAGGGCCGCCTGTCGATCGACTCCCACCAGCAGTACACCATCGACAAGGCTTTCTTGGGGGGCCATTATTACTCGATCAAGCCGATGGGCCTGCCGTTGATGGCGGTGCCGGTCTACTGGCTGCTGCGCAAGACTTGGCTTGGGCCCGCGAGCCGACTGCCCGACCCCACGATACTCGCCGACCCGGCGGCCAAGTATCTCGTGCGCGTAGCGACGGTAAGCCTCCCGTTCGCGGCGCTCGGGATCATTCTGTTCCAGTTCCTGCTGGCCTTCGGCATTCCGCCGCGCAACGCGCTGTGGAGCGTGCTCGCGTATGCGTTCGGCACGATCGCGCTCAACCACGCCACGATCTTCTCGGGCCACCAAAATGCGGCGTTTTTCCTTTTCACCTCGTTCGCCGTTCTATGGAAGTTGGAAAAAGGAGTTTCGGCCGGAGGCCGAAACGCGGCGCTCAGCCTGCTCGCGGGTCTCTGCGCCGGCCTTGCCGTACTGTGCGACTATCTTGTCGTAATCTATGCGTCGATCATCGCCTGGTATGCGCTGTCTTCGAGGTTGGAGAGAAGGGCTAAGGGAGGATTTGTCGTGGGCGCGAGCCTGTGCGCCGCCGCGCTTGGGATTTTCAACTTCGCCTGCTTTGGGAGCTTGTTCTCGACGGGCTACTCGCACCTCGCCTTCGAGCCCTTCCGGCAATACACATCGACGGGGTTGTTCGGGATCTCCTGGCCGAATCCGGTCGTTCTGCTCTCATTGCTCGCCTCTGTGTCGCGCGGCCTCTTTTTCATCTCTCCCGTGCTGCTGTTTTCCCTCGCGGGCCTCGTTTTCATGTCGCGCCGCCCCCACCGGCGCCGGGAGCTATGGGTGCTGGCGGGAGTGCCGGCCGCGGCCCTGGTCCTGTACTCGGGCTACCCGGGCTGGCACGGCGGCTGGTCCTACGGCTCGCGGTATCTGGTCCCCGTTCTGCCCTTCCTCGCGGTACCGATGGCCCTGGCCGCCGACGGCGGCCCTTGGTTCCAGCTCGCGTTCTGGCTCTCGGTCTTCCAGATCGCCTGCGCGCAGATCGGCTGTCCCCACGCCTCCCAGGAGATCAGCAACCCCGTCGCGGAGTTCATGATCCCGCTCATGCGCGAGGGCGGGACCGCGCTGAGCCTGTTGGGCGCGGCACAGCCCGGAGCCGTCCTGGGAGCAATCCTGCAGTACGCGGTCGTCGCGGTGCTGGCGGCGGCGGCGCTGCGCGGCCTGCCGGCGCCGCGGCCCCGGCGCCTTCCCTGGCGCTGGCGCGCTGTCCTGACGATCTGGGTCGGCTACGCCGCGCTGGCCCTGGTCCTGCTTCGGTCAAAGGACGCGGCGATGGTCCACCGCTACCGGGGCATCGTGCTCAACGACACGGCCGCGGCCCTGCGCTCGATGGACCTGGCGCGCTCCGCGCGCGACGAGATGGCCCTCGGCCAGCCTAGCGCGGCGCCGTAAGTCGCGAGCGGATCTCGGCGATCAAGGCCGCGTCCTTTCTTTCATCGAGCCGCGAGCCGTACCACGCGAGCAGCGCGCCGGCCGTGCGCGCGAGGTAGATCTCCTGAGTGAAGCCGTAAAGGCCGCCCGAAGCGAGGCGAGAGACGCTCGTCGAGGCGAGGAAGCCCGCCGCCTCGGCGGGCGTGTCGTGGGCGGGCTTGTCGGAGACGGCGACTAGGGCTCCGTGGGGCGCAAGCCCCTTGAAGTCCTTAGATAGGATCGTCAGGAACATGACCTCCGAGTAGAGCTTGCGCGACGGGTTGAGCTTTTGCCACAGATGCCAGTCCATGGGCAGGCCGGCCGGTCCGGCCGGAGGCAGATTGAGGCGAGGGTAGCGGCTCTTGAGCTCCGCCAGATACGGCTTGAAGGCGAAGAGAACCGGGTTGAGGAACACGCGGTCGCCCGTCTCGTGTCTGACGTAATCGAGGTAATTCTCGACGAGCACGGTGTCGTCGGCGGCCAGGATCACGATGTCCGACGGCCCCGAGCTCGCCAGGATGTCGCGCCCGTAACCCAGAAGGGGGTCGTGGCCTTTGAGGTTCGTGTCGTTGAGCACCCAGGTCGCGGCACAGGTCGCGGCCATGGCCAGCCGGACGAACCAATGCCAGCCCGCCGGCCGGGCTCGCTCGAGCAGCCATTGGGCGCCTGCGCCCGCCAGGGCGAAGAGCCCGACGAACGGCATCAGGTAGAAGCGCATCGCGATCGCGCGGGCGTAGTCCGGATCGTGCAGGTGCAGCTGCTGGCTGCTGATGAACAGGAAGCAGGCCAGGCTCGCGCCGAGCCAGACTCCCCAAAAGCCCAGGACCGCGCGGCCTCTTTTCCATAGCGCGGCGGCGCCCGACAGGGCGAGCAGGATTCCGGGGCCCGGCTCGATGATCGCCGAGCGCAGCAGCCAGCCGGCCTGCGCGGCCAGCGGCTCCCATTTGAAGCCCCCGAGATCGAAGAAGCCGCGGCCTCCGACCATGCGCAGCGGCCCGCCTAGGTTCTTGCGCAGGAAGAGGTCGAGCACGCCGCGCCAGCCGCGGACTCCCATCGGATTGTAGACCGGCTCCGACCAGCGGAGCCTGACGCCGAGGATCAGATAAGGAGCGGCGCACGCGGCCAAAACGACGCCCGCGAAGACGGCGGATCTTCGGGCAGAGGGCCAAGCCTGGTTCCGCCAGAGCCAGTAAGCGATCGCGGGGAGGAGCAGCACGTAGGTCGGATGATGGCTGATCCCGAGGCCGAGGACGGCGCCGAGCGCGTAGAGCCGGGAGTCTTTCCGCGTGTCCGTCCACAGGATGGCGCAGTAGGCCGCGAGGACCGCGAGGAGATCGTTGAGGGCGCGCACCTCTGCGACCTCCGAGTAGTACCAATACAGCGGAGAGAACGCCATGAGGACTGGCGCGAACAACGCGGGACCCGTCTCGAGCTTCGAGCGGCGCAGCAGGAGGAATAGGACGGCGCACGCCGCCGCGTGACAGAGGCCGGAGAAGCCGTTGACGAGGCTCTCCGGCGAGGCGACGGGCAGACGCGAAAAAAGATGAGCGAGAAAAGTGTAGAGGGGGTAGCCCGGCGGCCACGACACGCCCCAGGTCAGCGCGCTGAGCACGTGCTGCGGGCTGTCCCCGGCGCCGAAGCTGGAGCTGCGGCCGCGCCAATACAGCGCGAGCAGGCCGAGGAACAGGCCCAGCGCCCAGCGGCCGTCTCGTTCAGCGTCCTCCTTCAGAGCGCCTCCAGTCGAGCCTTGATGCGCAGGGCCGTCAAGGCGTCGGTCTTCTCGAGGGAGCTGCCGTACCATTCCAGCAGCATGCGGTAAGTTCGCAGCAGGTAGACCTCTTGCGTGAAGTCCTCGATGCCCCAGCGCGTGATGAAGTCCTCGGGAGTCGATTCGAGGAAGGCCCGAGCCGAGCGGCCGACCTCCCCGCGCTTGGGCCGCGCGAGCCGCAGTTCGCCCAGCACGCCGGACGGCGCGCTCTGCGGCATCACGTTCAGCACCGTGTCGCGCAGCACCGCCTCGGCGAACAGCCGGCGCTTGGGGTTCGCCTTGAGCCAGCCGCGCCAGTCCGTCGTCAGCGAGCGGCCCTCCAACGGCGGCAGACCGAGCGTCGGATGACGCCGCTGCAGGCGCCCAATATAAGGAAGGTAGGAGAACAAGGATGGGATCAGCAGGACGCGGTCCTCGGTCGTCCCTTCCGCGAGTTCGAGGTAGCTCAGGCCCAGGATCGTGTCGTCGGGCGCGAGGATGATCATGTCGGAAGGGCCGGTGCTCTTGACGACGAGGCGGCAATAGTCCATCAGGAGGTCGTGATGGCGCAGGCTGATCGGCCGCACGCAAAGGGGGACGGCGACGGCCGCCGCCAGAAGCGCCCAGCCGAACGCCGGCCGGACCTGCTCGAGCAGCCAGCCCGCTCCGAAGCCGGCGAGCGCGAAGAGGCCGATGTAGGGGAGCAGATAGAAGCGCATGACCATGCCGCGCACGTAGTCGGCGTCGCAGAGGATCAGCTGCTGGCTCGAGATCGAGATGAAAACGAAGGCCGAGAAGAACACCCAAAGGCCCCAGAACAAAAAGGTCTCGCGGTCCTTCTTCCAGAGCCGCCACGCGCCGGCCGCCGACAGGATGAGCGCGGGGCCGACATCGCTCAGGCAGCCCGCGACGAACCAGGCCAGATGCTGGAGGAACCGGCCGCCGTCGAAGGTCCCGAAGCCGAAGACGCCGGAGCCGACGACCATGCGCAGAGGTCCGCCGACGGATTTTCGCGTGAAGAGGTCCCACACCTGGCTCAAGGTCTTGGTCTCGGCCGGGTTCCAAGCCGGCGAGCCGGCCTGGAGGCGATAATAAAGGATGAGGTACGGCGCCGCGCACGACAAAAGCGCTCCTCCTAAGAGGATGAGCCAACCGAAGCCTCGCGGCCAGGCCCGTTTGGACCAAAGCCGGTAGGCGATCGCGGGGATGACGAGGATGAAGGTGGGGTGATGACCGATGCCCAGCCCGAGAAGACAGGCGAGGATCAAGAGGAACGCGGGCGTCCGCCGGCGCGCCCAACGCGCGGCCCACAGCGCCGCCCCGATCGCGAGAAAATCGTTGAGAGCCCTGACCTCGGCGATCTCGGAGTAGTACCAGTACAGCCGGGACAAAGCCATGAGGACCGCGGCGAGCAGCGCAGGGAGGCGTTTGAGGCCCTGCTGCCTGAGGAGCACAAAAAAGCCCGCGGCGGCGGCGGCGTGGAAGATCCCCGAGAGACCGTTGACATTCGAGGCCGGAGTGCCCAACGGAAGGAGCGAGGCGAGTTTGCCGAGCATCACGTAAAGCGGGTAGCCCGGCGCGACCGAGACTCCCCAAGTGAGCGCGCTCAGGACGTGCTGGGGGCTGTCGCCGGGGCCGAAGCTCCGGCCGCGCAGGATCCAGTACAGCGCGAGGAGGGCGGCGCCGAGGGCTCCGGCGATCTCCTGATCGCGCCTGGGATCAACCGGCTCGTTGGGCATCGGCTTGACGGAAGGTCTCGAAGAAGGCCTTGCGGGCCTCCTCGAAGCGGTCGGAGATGATCGCCCGGCGGATCTCGCCGGCGATGTCGTGCATGACGTGGAGGTTGTGGTAGGAGAGCAGGCGATAGGAGAGCAGCTCGCGCGAGCGGTAGATGTGGCCGAGATACGCGCGCGAGTAGCGCTTGCAGACGAAGCACTTGCAGCCCGGCTCGAGCGGCTGGAAATCGGTGCGGCAGAATTTGTTCGTGACGTTGTACTTGCCGCGGCGCGTCAGGATCTGGCCGTTGCGCGCGACGCGCGTCGGCCAGACGCAGTCCATCATGTCGACGCCGAGCGCGACCGCGTCCCAGAGGTCCTCGGGTGTGCCGACTCCCATCAGGTAGCGCGGCTTGTCATTGGGGAGCAAGCCCGTGGTCTGCGCGAGGACGTCCCAGGTGTGCTCCTTGGTCTCGCCGACCATGAAGCCGCCGATCGAAATCCCGTCGGCCGGAATCTCCGCCATGTGCTCGGCGGCTTTCGCGCGCAATGAGGGATAGAGCGAGCCCTGGAGGATCGGGAAGAACAAGCTTCGCGCCCCCTCGTCGCGCAGGCGCTTGAGGGCGGGGACCGAACGGTCCGTCCAAGCCATCGTGCGCTCGAGGGCCTCGTCGGCCTGCGCCTGCGTCGCGGGATAGGGGGGGCATTCGTCGAGCGTGGTCCAGCAGTCCGAGCCGAGCTCGGCCTGGACGTTGACGACGGTCTCGGGGGTCAGCTTGTGCTCGCTGCCGTCGATGTGCGAGCGGAACACGACGCCCTCGTCGCTGACCGTGCGCAGGTCGGCAAGGCTCAAGACCTGGAAACCCCCGGAGTCGGTCAGGATCATGCCGTCGTAGCCCATGAACTTGTGCAGCCCGCCCGCGGCTTTGACCACCGCGGTGCCCGGTCTCAGATAAAGGTGGTAGCTGTTGGCGAGGATGCCGCGCACGCCGAGCGTGTCGAGGTCCTCGGACGAGATGGCCTTGACGGTGGCCTGCGTCGCCACGGGCATGAAGGCCGGCGTCTCGAAGTCGCCGTGGGGGGTCCTCAGGACGCCTGCGCGCGCCTGCGTCTTGGAGCACGACGCCGCGACGGTGAAGCTCACGCGAATATCTTACTTATTTCTTGAAATGTCGGCGGGCTCAGGACACGTGGCTCGAGAAAAAGCCCCCGAGCTTCTCCTCGTAGGCTCGTCCCGCCGTTTCGGCGCACTTGGCGTGGCCGGCCCCGGGCACGACCCAGAGCTCGCCCGCGGCGGAGAGCTTCGCGATCAGCGAGCGGCCGATGGCCGGAATCGCGATGGGATCATTTTCGCCGCACACCGCCAGGATGGGGATCGCCTTGAGCCCCGCGGCCAGCCGCTCGGGGCTGGCCGCCTCGGGGTCGAAGCCGAGCCTTTGGCGCACGAAGAAGAAGACCAGCGGCATGAACGGGTAATAAGGGAGGCTGAATTTCGCCCAGGCGTAGCGGGCCAAGGCCTGGTTGTGCGAGGAGAAGGGGCATTCGAGCACGGCGGCGCGCAGTTCGGGATGGCGCGTGAGGCCCGCGAAGGCGACCATCGAGCCCATCGAGACGCCGTAGATCGCGAGGGTGTCGCCGGGACGCCGTGATTTCACGAAGGAGACGGCGGCGTCGAGGTCGCGCGCCTCGAGCGCGCCGACGCTGAGCATGGTTCCCGAGCTCTCGCCGCAGCAGCGAAAATCGAAGTAGAAGAGATTGAAGCCCTGCCTTTGAAGGAAGGCGGTGTTCTTGAGGACCTCTCCCTTGTTGGCGCCCCAGCCGTGGCAGAAGATGATGGTCCTCCCGCTCGGGCGCTGCGCCGGGACGAACCAGCCATTGAGCTCGATGCCGTCGTCGGAGCGAAACTCGACCGGGTCGTAGGAGAGCCCGAAAGTCTCGGGGCGCACCGTCATCGGGATGTGCTTGCCGCCGTTGAGCGCCACGGCGGCCGCGGCATAGCTGATCATGAGGACCAAGAGCAGCGCCGCGCAGACGGCGAGCAGGGCTTCCATGGGGCGCTAACTCCCGACGACGTCGCCCTTGACGGGGGAGAAGCCGCCTTTGGGCCCGCGGAAGAAGACCTTGACGCCGCGCCCGTCCTGGATGACGGCCGCGTCCTGCAGATGGTAGTGCAGGTGGGGCTCGGAGGAATTTCCCGAGTTGCCGCACAGGCCGACGGCCTGCCCCGCGAGGACGTGCAGGCCCTTTTTGACCTTGAGGCTGCCGGGCTGCAGGTGCGCGAGCACGGAGACCTCGCCGTTCTTGTGCTGGATGACGACCGCGTTGCCGAGGGCCGAATACGGGTTCATCGAGCCGGGAGCGTTTTCGACGACGCCGTCGATGGCCTGAGTGACCACGCCGTCGGCAGGCGCCAGGACCGCGCGTCCGTAGGCGAAGTAGTCCGCGTTGGCCTTGCCCTCGCCCTTGTGCGTCGAGCCCTTCGCGTCGACGGCGACGAAGTCGAAGGCGTAGCGCTGATTGGGGGCGTCGTGGTGGGCGTTCTGCTCCTTGGTGTCGCCGCCCCAGAACACGAGCCAGCGGCCCGCGAAGGGCAGGCGCAGGTGGGCCTCGTGCAGCACGGCGCCGGGCGAGGGATCGGAGAGCGCGATGAACGAGAGCGAGGAGATCTTGCCCTCATTGTCGAAGATGAGCCGGATGTCGACGGCCCCGCGCTCGAAGCGCGCGGGAAAGACGACGTAAGGCGGCCTGAGCTCGGCGGGGTCGAGGCTCTTGAGCCTGCCGTAATCCTTGAGAAAGCCCGAGAAGAAAGCCGTGAGCTTCTCGGGAGTGATGACCTTGCGCGAGCCTTCGGCGATGTCGTTCTCGAGCGCGGCGCCGTCGGCCGCGTTGAGGGCGGCGGCGACGCGCTCGGCCGCCGGCCGGTAGCGCGCGAACGCCCCGTCGTCGCAGCGGACGGGTGCGGCGAGCGCGAGCAGCAGAACGGCGGGCGCGGTTCTACCGGCCGAGCTTTTCAACGAAGACTTCCTTGGCCCAGGCGAGATTGGTGCCGGCGGCCGAAAGGCTCGCGACGAGCATGGTCTCGGCGATCTCCTGGTCGGTGGCGCCGTGCTCGGACTTGAGCTCGTCGATCTTTCCGGCCACGCAGTGCTTGCAGCGCTGCAGCGAGGCGGCGGCCAGCCCGATGAGGGCCTTGGTCTTGGGCGGTAGCGTGCCCTTCGCGTTGACGGTCTCGCGGAAATCGGCGTACGCCTTGTGGCCCTCGGGCCAGGCGTGCTCGAGCCAGTGCTTCTGCTGCGTCGGGGCGGCGTGCTTTCGGGCGGTCATGGGATTCCTCCTGCGACGGTGACGGCTTCCATTCCCATGATAGAAAACTTTGGGGTCCGAGGTGTCAATGCGGGGCTAGCGGCCGGTCAGCGCGGCCTTCCCCGTGAGTCTCTTGGCCGGATCGAAGCGGTCATCGAGACTCACCGGACCGTCGATCGCGATGCGGCGTCCCAGAGCGAGCTCCGCGTCGCCAATCGCGCCGAGCTCCGTGGCGGCGCCCGTCTTGCCGTCGTCGCGCGCGAGCATGACCGAGGCCTGGTAGTCCTGGCCTTCGTCTCCCGCCTCGTTCTCGAGATAGAGGACGTAGCCTTCCTTGCTCTTGTAGCGCCAGCCGTTGAAATTCACCATCGGGCTGGGGTGAGTCATTTCTCGGGGTGCCCAGAACTGGGCGCATGAATCATACTCGAACCTGACCGTGATGAGCGGCCGAGAGGAATAGCCGCCGCGCAGATCGAGCGTGACGGCCTCCGCGCTCGGCCCTTTCCCGGAGCAGTCGCCCCGCTTGGCGGGGCGCGCCGTGAAGCCGCGGCCCGCGGCGAGACCCAGCATGAGAGACTTGTATTCGTGATAGACGGACCGCCGGCCCGCGAGATCGCTCTTCCTCGTGGGGGAGGAGTCGCCGTACGGCTTGGAGTAGGAGAGGCAGGAGAAAAATGCGTCTCCGCGCAAGTCCGTGACGAAGACGGTATGCGTGATGTCGCGCTCGGTATTCTCGTCGTCGACGAGGTAGACCTTCCCTTCTTTCTTGACCGCGATGAAAGTGAAGTTGTGGCGCGTCTCGTAGCGGTCCATGCCCCAGACGACGACCGCGGCGTCCTTCGTCAGCGACTCATCGACCAGGGTTTTCCAGACGGCCTGAAAGGAGGGCGCCGCCTTGGCCGCGGGAGGCGGCGCTCCGGCCGCCGCTTCGGCGTCGAGTCCATGGAGTTCGTCGATCGCGGCGGCAAAAGCGAGTTGGGGAACGAGCAGAACGAGAAAACCGCAGAGACGGCGATGGGAGCTTCTCATGCTCTCATTCTACCGCAGGGGCGGTCGGCGTTGAAGAATCATTCGGCCCAGGATAGCTTCGGCAAGGGACCCAGGCGGCGAGGGCCTCTAGGCCCCGGGCCTGAGCTGGAACCCGGCGCGGTTCTGTGCCATGGGTCACAGGATCAGCATGGCGTCGCCGTAGGAGTAGAGCCGGTAGCGCCGCGCGAAGGCCTCCCGGTAGGCGCTCAGGAGCGTCTCGCGGCCGAGGAAGGCCGAGGCGAGCAGGAGCGGCGTCGACTTGGGAAGGTGGAAATTCGTGATCAAGCCGCCGACGGCCTTGAACACGTGGCCGGGACGGATGTAGAGCTCGGTCCAGCCCTCGCCGGTCTCGAGGCCTCCGTTCTTCGCGGCCAAGGTCTCGAGCGTGCGCGTCGAGGTCGTTCCCACCGAGACGACGCGCTTGGCATTCTTGATCAGCTCCGCCTGATCCTCCGATAGGCGGTACCATTCGGGCAGCATTTCATGCTCCGCGGCGTCCTCGGCATCGATCGGCCGGAAAGTCCCGCGCCCGACGTGCAAAGTGAGCTCGGCGATCCCCACCCCTCGGTCCTTCAATCGGTCCAACAGGTCGTGCGTGAAATGGAGGCCGGCGGTCGGCGCGGCGATGGAGCCCTTCTCGCGCGCGTAGACCGTCTGGTAGCGCTGAAGGTCGTTTTCGTCCGAGCCGCCCTTCTTCTTGAGGATGTAGGGCGGCAGGGGAGCGAGTCCGTTCTGCTCGAGGTAGCCCATGACGTCGGTCGATGAGAACCGGACCAGGTACTCTCCGTCCTCGTTCAATCCCTCGACGGTCGCGTTCATGCCGCCCGCGAAGGTCAACGCGCCTCCCTTCTTGAAGCCGGAGGCGAGCGCGGCCCAGAGCCCGGGTTCGAGCTCCTTGACGAGAAGGAGCTCGGCCTTGCCGCCGGTGGATTTCTTGCCGGAGAGCCGGCAGGCGAAGACCTTGGTCTTGTTGAGCACCAGGCAGTCCCCGGGCCCGAGAAACTCGGGCAGGTTTCGGAAGATCTTGTGCTCCCAGGCGCCCGACCGGCGGTTCACGACCATCAGCCGCGACGAATCGCGCGGTTCGGCCGGAACGGAGGCGATGAGCTCTTCCGGAAATTCGAAGTCGTAGTCGGCGAGCGGCAAAATCACCGGATCTTCCAGAGCACGGCCACGGAGTCGTAGACGAATTGGATCATGCCGTCCTTTTCGAACTCGTCGAAGAGCTTGTCAACGGCATCCCAGAACGCGTCGGGCTCCTTGAGGCCGTGCGCGACGTAGGAGGCAGAGCGCACGCGGCCGAAGAAGGCCTCCCGGTCCATCGGCTGGGAACTCGTGAACTGAGCCTCGCTGGCCGCGAAAGTCCTCGCATGCGCGAGGATGGCCGAGATGGTCTGTCTCCCGCGCGGGTGCTCCTCCCAATCGGTGCAGTGCGCGCCGAGGACCCGCTCGTAGGCCAGCTGCAGCGGTTCGCGCGCGCGCAGGTTCCAGAAGGCGCAGCAGCGGCCTTCGGGCTTGAGCACGCGCGCGAACTCGGCGACCGCCTTGTCGAGCTCGAACCAATGGAAGGCCTGCGCGACCGAGACCATGTCCTGGCTCGCGTCGGGCAGCCCCGTCGCGCAGGCGTCGCCCCGCCGGTACTCGGCGCCGCCCTGGCCGCGCGCGGCGGCGAGCATCCTTTCGTTGGGATCGACGCCGACGACCGAGAAGCCCCGCTCGGCCCAGAGCCTGGTCGCGATGCCCGTGCCGCAGCCGACGTCGGCAACGAACGAGCCGCGTTTGAGGCCCGCGGTCAGCGCGATCCAATCGAGCAGCATCTTCGGGTAGGAGGGGCGGAAGCGCGCGTAGTCTCCCGCGACCTCGGAGAAGCGGTCCTCCGGCGGGACCTTCATTCGTCTATGACGGAGAGGGTCGAGCCCGGGAAATAGAAGCCGAGGATCTTCTCGTAGGTGCGCCCGCGCTCGGCCTGCACGCGCGCGCCCCATTGGCAGAGCCCCACGCCGTGGCCGGAGCCCTTGCCGATGAACTCGACGCCGCCGTCGGTCTTGCGGATGCGCGAGATGCGCGGGCTGCGGATCTCCGAGGGGCCCAGCCACTGACGCAGGTCGTTGGTCGCGACCTTCATCGTCTGCTCGCCGATCTTGAGCGAGAAATCCCGCACGTAGCCGTAGATGTCCTTCTTGCCGATCGAGAAGGCGCGCAAGCGCCCGCCGGTCAAGGTGCGCCTCTGGACGGCGGCGAGTATGTCGGAGTTGCGGAAGTACGCGGTCCAAGCCGAGGGGACCTTGGAACAGTACTTGTCGCTCACGCCCTTCAAGGGGCGCGGCGAGGACCCCGCCGTCGGCCAGACCGAGCTGATGTCGGCCGTGTGGCCGCCGCAGAGCGAGTGGTAGTAGGCGTCGAGGATCTCGCCTTTGAAACCGAGGACCTCGCCCTTGGTGGCCTCGACGGCCTTGCGGATCGAGGGCGACTCCTCAGCGGTCCCGCCGTAAACCTGCGAGCGCGTGTCGTTGGTCAAGTCGAAGCCTTCCTTCTTGTACTTGCCCATGTGGGTGTAGGCGAAGGTGCGGGCGACGACCGCCTGCGCCTTGAGCGCCTCGAGCGGCCAGGAGGGCTCCATCTCATGGGGCAGCACGCCCATGAGATAGTCCTCGATGCCGACCTCCTCGACGACCGTGACGCCGCCGCGTCCGTTGCGCTTGATGATCACGCTGCCGCGGTAGCGCTTCTTGTTGACGAGCACGGCGTCGGCGGGATCGGAGGCCTTGAGGCGGACCTCGGACGGCGCTTCGATCGAGCCTATCCGCAGGCCTTCTTCCGTCGCTTCCACATCGTAGGGCCACTGCGGCGTCAGCGAATGGGCGCGTCCGTCGGCGTCGGCCACGGGGCATTTCCACTCGCAGGCCAGCGTGAGCTTGTCGGCGCCGGGAACGATCCCGATCGAGATCACCCGCTCCGCTCGGGCCGGCAGCGCGATCAGGATGAACGCGAGGAGCCGCACGGCTACAGGAGCTCGAGGTTGCGCTTCGGGGACTTGAGGCCGAGGTGCGCGTAGGCCTTGGGGGTCACGACGCGTCCGCGCGGCGTGCGCGCGATGAAGCCGATCTGGATCAAGTAGGGCTCGGTGACGTCGGTCAGGGTGTCGAGCTCCTCGGAGACGGCGATCGCGAGGTTCTCGACGCCGACCGGTCCGCCGTCGAACTTTTCGATGATCGCCAGGAGCAGGCGCCGGTCCATCGCGTCGAGGCCGGCGTGATCGACCTCGAGCTTCTCGAGCGCGTAGCGCGCGATCTCGGCCGTCAGGCGGCCGTCGCCCTTGACCTCGGCGAAATCCCTGACGCGGCGCAGGAGGCGGTTGGCGATCCGCGGCGTGCCGCGGCAGCGCCTGGCGATCTCGGAGGCCCCTTCGTCCTCGGTCTCGATCTTGAGGATGGCGGCGGATCGTCTCACTATGGCTTCCAACTCCGCGGGCTCGTAGAAGCTCAAATTACCGACGATGCCGAAGCGGTCGCGCAGAGGGCTCGTCAATAATCCGGCCCTCGTCGTGGCGCCCACCAAGGTGAACCTCGGCACCGCGAGCTTGAGCGTCGAGGCCGCCGGGCCCTTGCCCGTCGAGATATAAAAGGTGTAGTCCTCCATCACGGGATACAAGGCCTCTTCGACCGTCGCGTTGAGGCGGTGGATCTCGTCGATGAAGAAGACGTCGCCCTCGGAGAGGTCTGTGAGCATCGCGGCCAGATCGCCGGCGCGCTCGAGGACCGGGCCGGAGGCGGTGCGCAGGTTGACGCCCATCTCGCGGGCCATGATGTTGGCCAAGGTCGTCTTGCCCAGGCCCGGGGGGGAGTAAAAGAGGCAATGATCGAGCGGCTCGCCGCGCTTCTTGGCCGCCGCGATGAAGACCCGCAGGTTCTCCTTGAGCTGCTCCTGGCCGATGAACTCGTCGAGGGTCTTAGGCCGCAGGGCCCGGTCGAAGACTTCCTCCTCGGCCTTGGGCGCGGGGTTGAGGACCGACTCGGAGTCGTTCTTCGCCATTTAAAGCCTCTTGAGCGCCAGGCGCAGGATCTGCTCGGCGTCGAGCTTCTTGCCGCTGGTCTCCTCGGTCACGGCGGCCAGAGCGGCGCGGGCTTCCGTGGGTTTGTAGCCCAGCGCGGTCAGACCGCTCAGGGCCTGCGAGAGCGCCGACGAGGGAAGGTCGGGCGAGTCGGTCTTTAGGAAGCGTTCGTGGCCCGGGACCGGGTGTCCTTCGAGCTTGTCCTTCAAGGCGTCGATGAGCTTGTCGGCCGTCTTCTTCGTGAAGCCGAAGACTCCGGTCAGGATCTTGCCGTCTTTTTCGAGTATGGCGCGCCGGAAATCGGGCAGCGATTTGGACGCCTTGTCGAGGTACTCGAGCGCCTTCTTGGCGCCCGTCGAGGGGACGTGGTCCTTGAAAGCCAGGAACATGCCCTTGTCGGCCGGCGAGGCGAAGCCGTAATAGGCCGCTCCGCCGCCGTACATCGCGAAGCTCTCGACGACGTGCAAGAAAGCGGGGTGGCCTATGTTGGGAAGTTGTTCGGCGGTCGCGGCGGTCACGGAGACTTCATAGCCGACGCCGGCGACCTCGAGCACGACGCGCTCGGTTTCCTTGGCCTGCACGGTGCCGCGCAAGGACGCGATCATCGACGACGATTATAACATAATGAGCCGGGCGGCGCGCCTTGCTTTTTCACCAAGGACAGGATGCCGGCGTCACCTTGGCGGCCGCGACAGTCGCCTCATCGTGAGGCTCAGCTTGACCACGCGCCGGCCTCGGCCCTTGGGGAATTCACCGGCGAAGGAACCCCCGCGGCCATCGGAGCTCTCGAGAAATCGACACTGGAAGGGAGTTCCCTTCCTTTTCGTAAAGACGGTCAGCACCTTATCCTTGACATGCAGCGTCCCCGTCCACCCGGAAAGTTCGAGGCTCTTGATCGCGACGCTTAGAATGCCGTCCTTGGCGGGGACGCATCGGAGCGCGACCGTTCCGATCATGTCTTCCCAGTCGCCGGGAGAATTGCAAAAGTGCCCATCGTAGTCTCCGCTGAAGAAAGCCGCCCACTCCTTCATCGTCGCCATGAATTGATCTGTTAGGCAGGCCTTTCTCCACCGAAGAGATGTAGCCGTTTCGCCTCACGACAAAGCGCTTTGTCTTTACTCCACACTTTTGCGCCAGAAAGCCTCGCCGATGCCATTAGATGAACATCCACCGACCCGACCCCCGTGCCGTGCAGACGCTCTGTTGCTATGAAGTCGAGCACTTCCGCATGTTCCACCATTTGCGCCACTGGAAGAGCATGAAGTAGATCTAGAGTCTCCTTGCGGTGTGGAAGATTTCCGCAGGCGAGCTCCTCAATTATGAAAGGATGAATTACAACAGAGCCTTCATTCAATAGTGTGACCAAGCCAGGTTCGGTTTCCCGAAGGTGGCCGGACCAAACAGAAGTATCTACTAGGATCATCGACGTCTGCGGCCCGCACGAAAGCGGGGCGCAGAGCCGCCGAGTGCCGCAAGGCGCTCGCGGGCCTTCTTTTCAATTAACGCTTCGAGACCGGCATGGACGAGGGCGGTCTTTTCGTGGGTCCCCGTCAATTCGGCCGCGCGCTTCAAGACGTCATCCCTAATGATTAGTGTTGTTCTCATACATATTAGTATGCATTAACTATATGCATCTGTCAAGGGCTGTCGAGTTGCTCCGGCGCTGCCCAACTTCTTATTTGACGGACCTGTCTATCACGGTCGAAAGGCTTTCCGTGATAGGCCGACCAGGGAGGTCGGCCTATTTCCGAAGGCGGGCCCGCGCAGAGGCGAGGTTTTTCTTTACCTGCGGCTCATCGGGCGCCAGCGCCGCGGCGTCGGCGAAGCACCTCTCGGCCTGCTCCCAACGGCCCAGCTCGGCGTAAGCGGTCCCGAGATCGTTCCAGGCGTGCGCCAGATTCGCCCGTCCCTTCTCGGGATTGCGCCGGGACTGCTCGCGGTAATAGTAGATCGCGTCATACGGCCGCCCGCGCGCCATCAAGAGGTTGCCCAGGTCGTAGTACGCGACGCTTTCCTGAGGGTCGACCTCGATGACATGCTTCCACAAGGTCTCCGCGTCAACCCAGACCGCCTCCTGCTGGACGCTGACGACGGCCAGGGCCGCGGCGAGCGCCCCGGCGGCAGGCCATGCGCGAGGCCAACGCTTGAGAGCCGCCCCCGAGAGCAAAGCGAAGGCGGCCAGCGGCAGATAGGCGTAGCGGTCGTGCATGAAGATGGGCCCCGGGCGCGACACGCTGAGCACCGGAGCGACGGCGGCCAGCGCGATCAGCCAGGCCGCCCAGGCGCCGGGGATCCTCTTTCGCAAGACGAACAACGCGGCGGAGATGCCGGCGAGAACGAGGACGGCCTCGAGCGCCGTGCAGCCGAGCGGGCGCGAGGCCTCCGTCACGAAGTAGACGGGCCGCAGGCCGGCCGGGAACGCCGCGCGGCCGAGCAGCTCGAGGGCCGCGAGCGCCCCGGTGCCGGGAGAGCGCGGGCCCGACTCGTAATGCATGACGGCGGCCTTCGCGATCGCGTTCGCAGCGCCCGCGCCCATCGAGACGAAGAGGAAGGGGATCTTGCTTCTCCACTGGACCTTGTTCGAAAGGACGAAGCGGTCGAGTACGATCAAGGCGGCGGGCAGGGCGGCCACTTCCCAGCGGGAGAGCGCCGCGAGAACGGAAAGGCAAAGGGAAAGCCGATAGAAGGATTTCTTTCGAGGTTCTTTAAAAAACTTTACATATGAGAGGACCGCGCCCAAGGTCAGCGCACAGCACAGAAGATCGGCGAGGCACGAGGCCCAAGCCACGCTCTCGACTTGCAAGGGATGCGCGGCAAAGAGCAAAGCGGACAACGAAGACGCCAAAACGACTCCGCCGAGAAGCTCGAGCCCGAGCGCGTAGACCAAGGCCGTCGAGAGCAGGTGCAGGCCTAGGCTCGGCCCGTGATAGGCCCACGGACGCAGGCCCGCGAGCGCGTAGATGACGGCGTAGAGAAGCCAGCCCAGCGGCTGCCAGGCGGAGTTCAAGGTGCTCGTGAGCATCCAGCGCAGGTGAAGGAGGTCCAAGCCTCGGATGTAGGGATTGGCGTAGATCAAAATATCGTCGTCCCAATCCACGAAGCCGTTGCGCAGGACGGGGAGGAAGAGGAGCAGGACGGCGAGGACGGTCAAAACTCCGGCGGCCTTGGGAGAAAGGCCGCGTTTCTTCAACGAGGGGGCCTCTTCCCGCCGAAGCTGTCGAGGACTTTGAGCCTCGTGTGGCGCAGCGAGCGGATGTGGCAGAGCGCGATCGCGGCGGCGTCGGCGACGTCGTCGGGCCGCAGGCGCTCGGAGAGGCCCAGGGCTTTTTGCACGACCGCCTGCATCTGTGCTTTTGGCGCGGAGCCCGAGCCGGTGATCGCCAGCTTGACCGAGCGCGGGTTGTATTCCGCGACCGTCTTGCCCGCCTGCGCGGCCGCCAGCAGCACGACGCCGCGCGCCTGCAGGGTCGCGCGCACGGTGTGCGCGGCTTTGAGAAAGAACATCTCCTCGACGGCGACCGAGTCGGGGCGATGCTGGCTCAGGAGCGAGGCGAGCGCGCCGTGGATGAGGCGCAATCGTTCGGGAAGCGCCGTGTCGGGCTTGGTCTTGATGAGACCCGCTTCCAGAAGGCGGGGGGAGGCTTGGTCCGAGCTGGTGAGCACCGCCCAGCCGGTCTCCGAGACGCCTGGGTCGATGCCGAGCACGGTCGGCATATCAGGCGGCGAGCTTGGCGAGGATCGTCTCCGGGATGTCGAAGTTCGCCCAGACGCTTTTGACGTCGTCGTGGTCCTCGAGGAGTTCCACGAGCTTGAGGACTTTAGGGGCGGTGGCCTCGTCGACGGCGACCGTGTTCTCCGGCTTCATGATGGCCTCCGCGGAGGCCACGGGGAATTTCTTGGCGAGAGCGGCCTTGACCTTGTCGAGGTCGGAGGTGGCGCAGTAGATTTCGTAGACGTCCCCCTGGTCGGCGATGACGTCCTCGGCGCCGGCCTCGAGGGCCGCCTCGATGAGCGCGTCCTCGCTCTTGGCGTCGGATTTGTTGACGGCGAGATACCCTTTGGGCTTGAACATCCAGGCCACGCACCCGGCCGCTCCGCGGTTGCCGCCGTTCTTGGTGAAGATCAAGGCGATTTCATCGCCGGTCCGGTTGCGGTTGTCGGTCGTGACCTCGACGAGCACGGCCACGCCGCCGGGAGCGTAGCCCTCGTAGGTCAGCTCCTCGTAGTTGACGCCGGGGAGCTCGCCGGTGCCTTTCTGGATGGCCCGCTTGACGTTCTCGGCGGGCATGTTGGCGGCCTTGCCGTCGTCGATGGCGCGGCGCAGGCGCGGGTTCATGTCGGGGTCGCCGCCGCCCATCTTGGCCGCGATCGTGATCTCTTTGACGATCTTGGTCCAGACCTTGCCCTTCTTGGAATCGGTGATGGCCTTCTTGTGCTTGATCCCGGCCCAGTGCGAGTGTCCGCCCATGTCCTGTTCTCCTTGCGCGCTCCGACGAAGATTTTATCACAAATCGGCCGCATGTGCTAGAATCTCCGCCTGGGCCCGTAGCTCAATGGATAGAGTATGTGGCTTCGAACCACAGGATCCAGGTTCGATTCCTGGCGGGCCCAGTTGTTTTTTCAAGGTTTTCGCCTTCGGCGAAAACCGCCCGCCGCAGGCGCCCCCAGTAAGTAAAAATCCGTTAATAAGGCCGTAATATTTCCGCAATTGTTCTCCCTTATTCTTCATAGCGATGCTGCTCTTTGCGGCCATCTTGGGAATGACAACGCAGCTCTACGCGGCCGACCTGCCGCCCGCTCCCGCGAATAAACCCGCGGATTTGGGCAAAAAGGCCCTGGCCGTGCTCGCTTCCGCGATGACGGACAAGGACCCCGAGGTCCGCGCGGCGGCGGCCACGGCCTGGGGCCTCATCGGCAATCCCGCGGCGGTCAAGCTCCTGGGCAAAGCGGTCCGCGACCGCAACGCCCACGTGCGCATCGAGGCGGCCTACAGCCTCCACCTCTTGGGCGACGAATCCGGCGTTCTCGTCATGGAGCGCATACTGCGCCCGAGCACGCCGACCGCCGAGGGCTACACGCCCGAGAACGAGCTCCAGCTCATCGCCCGGGCCAAATCGCGCGTGCACGCGATCCGCCGCCTGACCGAGGTCGGCGGCGAGAAGGTCGTCGACCTCTTCGACAAGCTGAGAAAGGACCCCTCGGGCGAGGTCCGGGACGCGATCTCGATCGCCTTGGCGCGCATGGACCTCGGCGAGGAGTTCGAGGCGCCCTTCCTGGACGCGACCACCGACGCCGACGAGGGCGTGCGGGCCGCCGCGGTCAGGGCGCTGGCCGAGATCGGCCGCGGCCGCGCGCTCGACGCGCTCAACGAGGCGGCCGCCGACCCCTCGGTCGAGGTCCGCGCGGAGGCGATGCGCGCGCTCGCGAAGTTCTCGAGCCCCGACACGGTGCGCCTGCTGGCCAAAGGCGCGCGCGACCAGGACCGGCGCGTGGCGGCCCAGGCCCTGGCGGGCCTGGCCCACATCCCGGACGGCGAGACCGCCGAGCTGCTGCGCGAGGTCTTGAAGGGCTCGAAGGCGCCCGAGGTCCAGCTCAAGGCGATGGCGGGTCTCTCGCGGCGCGGGGACAAGGTCGACCTCGAGCTGCCCGACGCGGCGCTGCGCCAGAAGGACCCCGACCTGCGGGCCTTGGCTTTGGACGTCCTGGATGCGGTGGCGACGCCCGCCTCCGATCTTCTGCTCGGGCGCACGATGGAGGGCGACGCCGACGGCAGGCTCCGCGTGCAGGCCGCCTCGATCCTCGTGCGGCGCTTGAGCCGCAAGGCGGGGACCAGATGAGGACTTCTGCGCTGCTGCTGCTGGCGGCCCTGCCCGGGACCTCCTGGGCCATCATGCCGACGCCGCAGGCCAAGGAGGACGCCAAGCGCTTCTCCGCCTACCACGGTCCTCGCCGGCACGCGGACGCCGCCGAGCGCGACAAGGCGGCCTGGGACTTCAACCACCGGCGCGCGCTCTCGCCCTCCGCCGTCGGGCAGGCCTTCGCGCGCGGAGGCCTCGAGCCGAAAACGGCGGCCGTCAGCTTCCTGCGCGAGGCGCGCGCGCGCTTAGGCATCGACCCCGACTCGCTCCGGCTCGAGCGCGAAGCCGCAGCCGCCGGCCACAAGCATCTGCTCTACCGGCAAGCCTACCGCGGCCTGCCCGTCGAGTTCGCCTATGTCAAGGTGCACCTCGCCGACAACGGAGCCGTGCTCGGCGTCGACTCGAACTACGAGCGCGGCTTGACGCTCGGCGTGGTCCCCGCCGTCTCCGCCGCTCAGGCCGCCTCGGCCGTGCGCGCGGCCGGTCTGAAGCCCGGCGCAGAGGCGTCATTGGTCGTCCTGCCCGACCCCTCGGGCGGCCCCGCGCGGCTGGCCTGGAGCCTGACGGCCGAGGGCGCCGGGGGCAGATGGCGCTACTACGTCGACGGCCTCACCGGGGCCGTGCTGTTCCGGCACAGCCTCCTGCGCAACATCTGCGGCAGCTCGGGCAAAATGTCGGCCATGATCTACGACATCGACCCCTTGAGCGGGACGCCCCAGACCAGGCCGCTGGCGAACATGAGGGTCTTCCAGCAGAACGCGAGCAATTTCGCCGACACCGACCTCAACGGCAACTACTGCGGCGCCGCCATCGGCAAGGTCTTCACCCAGTTCCAGGGCCCCTTCGTGCGGGTCTCGAACTTCCGCGGGCCCAGCGCGCATTACGACAACGGCTCCGGCGTCTGGTCCACCGTGGCGACCCCGGTCTCCTCGCCCCATCCCTACCCCGCCAGCTCGGTGGTCGTCTCCACGATCGACCTGCGCGGCGTCATCCCGCCCGACGCGGTCAAGGTCCTGCCGGTCTTCAGCAGCTTCCGGGTCGGGGAGATCTCGGCGGTGACGGGCTTCGGGGAAGGCGGGGACGTCACCGACGACGACCAGCTGACCATCCTCGACTCCTCCGGCAGCCCGGTGGCCAGCTACCTCGGCAACCGCGGCGGCTTCAACGCCGCCGCCGTGCCCGGCCAGGTCATGTACCTCAAGCTCAAGGCCAACGACCAGGCCTCCGGCGAGACCGGCTACGACGTGAGCCTCTCGAGCTACCTGACGCTGAGCAACCCCGCCCTCGACGCCCCCGGCAAGGACCTGGTCTGGCTGGCCAGCCACACCTACGCGGGCTTGAGGAGCGAGTTCAATCTATTCTTCCACCTCAACGAGATGCACGATTTCTTCATGTTCGGCACCGCGACCAACGCGCTGGGCAACGGAATCTCGCTCTACGGCAACGACCTCCTGGGCGCCCAGCTGCCGGGCGTCGACATCTCGAGCGCGGCCTTCATCGGCAAGCCCATGCACGCTCTCGCCTTGGTCGGCCCGAACATCGGCAACCCATTCTACGACCCCGATTACGACGACATCATCTTCGGCGACATCAGCGACAGCAACCCCACCGACATACTGACCGACGACGCCACCGTGCCGCATCACGAATACACGCACTACGTCGTCGAGAAGATCTGGTCCCTGCAGAACTTCGGAGAGGCGGGCGCGATCTCGGAGGGCAACGCGGACTATTTCTCGGCGAGCTCGCTCGATCACTCCGCGATCGGAACCTACGTCGTCCAGTCCCTGGGCGGGGGGGGCCTGCCCATCCGCCAGCTCGACAGCGCCCTCGGGGCCGACACCTGCGGCGCGAGCCCGGCGGTGCTGGGCCCCACGACTTGGCAAGGCGAGATCCACTGCGACAGCCGGTTCTTCAGCCAGGCCCTTTGGGACATCCGCAAGGCCCGAGTCGGGCTGCAGGGGCTGGCGCCGGGGCGGGCCTGCGTGGACGGCCTCGTCTTTCAGTCCCTCCTGTTCTTCCCGGAAAGCTTCGCCGAGTTCCTTGCGGCCATGCTGAAGGTCGACAGCCTGGGTCTGGTCCCGGCCTGCGCGGTCAACGCCTGCGGCGGCAACGCCCTCAGCTGCGTGCAAACGACGATCAACGCCGCCTTCAACGCCCACGGCCTGCAGTCGGTCGGGGGCACCAACGATCCCTACGACACGGTGACCTCGCGCAACGACGGCTTCGAAAGCGCCGTCGACGTCACGACGATCTCCGCCGTCAGCGCGACGATCTTCCCGGCCGGAGACTCCGATTTCTTCACCTTCCCCGCCGGCAACGGCCCGGTGTCCATCACGATGACCTTGCCGGCCGACGGCAGCAACCCCGGCCTCTTCAAGGCCTACATGCTCACCCTCTACGACACAGACCACCGGCAGGTCGCGCAGGCCATCCCGCCTCTCGACGGGATCAACACCGTCGGCGGCTTCTGCGCGGACACCGACTGCACGTCGAGCGCTTCCTCGGTCTTGCTCAATTATATCCCTCCGAAGGGGACGCAGCTCTACCTCGAGGTCACGGGAGGGCCGACGGCCTCCGGGGGCTCCAACAGCGGGGTGAACTCGACCGTTGCGTACGGCCTCCAAATTCAATACCAGCCTTCGGGCGCCATCTCGGGGCAGATCGTCACCGCCGCCTTCGACCATGACACGGTCTCCTTCAAGGTCCACGTCACGACCTGGCCGTTCCGGCAGGACTACAGGTTCGCGCACGCCCAGCTGCGCGACCAGGGCAACGCGATCGTCCCGGGAACGGTGACCCACGACACGCACCAAGCCGGGGACTGGCTCGATTTCGTCTCCTCGAGCAATGCCCTGGGCCAGGTGAGCGGGGCCCTGCAGCTGCACACCGGCTTCGCGGCGCGCTTCCCGGCCCTGGGCACGGTGTCCCTGGAGGTCTTCGGCTACAACGTCCTGGGCAGCACGATCTCCCTGGGGCTCTCTCGCCCGTTCAATCTGACGACGAACCAGACCGCGCTGACGGCCTTCAACAACGTCTTCAACCCGAACATGGGGCAGAAGACCACTATCAAGTACGAGGTCCAGCAGGGGGGGCACATCACCCTCAGGCTCTATTCGGTCGACGGGACCTTCGTCGCGACCTTGCTCGACACGGAGATCACGGCGGGCAAGGGGTCCGTCGATTGGAACGCCGTCAACGCCAACGGGCGGGTCGTGGCCAGCGGAGTCTACATCCTGTATATGCGCGGGCCGGGCATCTCCAAGACGCAGAAGATCGTGGTGGTCAAATGAGGGCGGCCGCGGGCGGGATGCTGCTCATACTCCTGGCCCTGCCGGCCGCCGGGGAGAGGCAGAACCACGGCGTGACGGCGGAGCCCGTCCTGCGCGTCCCGATGGGGACCCGCGCGCTGGGCATGGGGACGGCCTTCACGGCGGTCGCCTCGGACGTTTCGGCCCTGTACTACAACCCGGCGGGCCTGAGCCGCCTGACGGCCCACGAAGTCGCCGCGACCTACATCAGCGGCTTGAGCGACAACAACATCCAGCAGTACGCCTACGGCGGCCCGCTGCCGTTCTCGGGCATCTCCGGCAACGGCTACTCGAGCGCGGGCACGAGCCTGCTCTTCGCGCAAGGCGGGACCGTCGAGTTCAACCAGACCAATCCCGACGGCTCGTTCGCCGGCCAGCAGAACCTTTCGGCGAGCAACGACATCATCTACACCTTGGGCTACGCCGAGCGCGTGGGCTCGACCCCAATCGACCTCAAGACCGGCGGCAGCTACGGGATCAACCACTTCGCGGGAGTCACCGGAAAGATCGTCCATTCGACCTTGGTCCAGACCTACACGGACACGACGATGACCGCCGACGCCGGCTACCTCGTCAACTCCCCCGAGACCGGACTCTCGGCCGGCTTCTCGGCGCTCAATCTGGGCGGCAATCTTCGCTACGCCCAGGACGAAGACCCCTTGCCCACCATGCTTCGCGCGGGCTTCGCCTGGCAGCAGGCTCTGGCCGGCGAGCACGCCGTGATCGCCGCCACCGATGTCGAGTACCTTCTCCACGAGCGGCTCTGGCACGCGAACTTCGGCTTCGAGTATTTCTTTCAAAAAATGTTCGGCTTCCGCTTGGGCTACGAGTTCCTGCGCGACGCCATCGGGCTCACCGCCGGAGTGGGCTTTCGCTGGCGCTCGCGGGTCTTCATCGACTACGCCTTCCAGTCGGGCGAGGGGATCAACGACAGCCACCGCTTCACGATCACCTACCGCTTCGGGGGCGTCAACCCGGCCGTCCGGGGACGCGAGAGGCGGCCCTTCATCCAATCCGCCCCGGAGCGCGAGCCCGTCGAGACCTTCGAGCAGAAGCGGCCCACCGACGAGCCCGCTCCGATTCCGAGAGCGACCCCGCGCGAGCTCCCCCAGTCGCAGCTCGTGCCGGGCTGGATCTACTAGTCCGCCGAGACCACGCGGGTCCCCGCCATGAGGTCGTGCCAGCCGCGCCCGTCCTTCTCCCAGAGAGCCCAGAAAAATCCCAGTCCCCCGCAGTAGCCGGAAATGACCGAGAAGAAGGCGCGGGTCGAGTTCTGCTTTTTCTCCATGGGCAGCCCGCTGGGGTGCTGGACGACGGCGAGTTTGCAGATCTTCCCGCCCGGCGTCGTGCCCAGGCGCTTGACGAAGACCATCGAGTAGACGAACCAGCACAGCGCGAACCACGGGAACCTCTTCTCGCTGCGGTGGGTGCGCGCCTTCCAGCCGCCTCCGAGGTCGGATTCCTCGTCCTGCGAGTCGTCCTCGGCCGTGATCCCGTCGAGGCCGACATTGTAGTTTATTTTCTTGTTGTTGACCTTGAGACCGTCCGTCCTAATCGACACGTCGGCCTCGGGGACCTTCGCCGAAAAGCCGTTCTTGTCGAGAGAGGCGCTGGCGCCGGGGGCGGCGGCGGAAATGCCGTCCGTGCCCATATGGAAGCTCGCGGACTCGTTGACGACCAGCGAGTCCTTCCTGCAGGCGGCCGAAAGCTCGGCGGCGCGGCCCCTGAGGCAGGCGACGATCTCATCGCCGTCCGGCGCGACGCCGCCGCAGAAGCGCGCGATGTCGCCTTTGCAGGCGAGCTGGAAGGAACTGGGCAGTTTCTCGGCCGCTTTGACGTCGGCCTCCGCCTTGGCGGCCGCCGCGCTCGTACGGCGATGAGATTCCTTGCGGATGTGGGTCTCTTCGCGGTCGCCCGGAGCGAGCATGCTCACGATGAAGCCGCAGAGGCAGAGGTCGATCAGGACCGCTCCAGCGCGCTTCATCAGGGTCGGCTTGGACATCTTGACGCCCGCGACCGAGGCCGCCGCTCCGACCGCGGCCGCGGGACCGGACGCGCCGAAGACCCGTCCGACAGTGCGCCCCGCCCGCGCCGCGAGGGTCGCCGCGGTGCCGTCTCCCGCCGACTTCTCTTCGACCGGACTCTCGCGCTTGACCTTGTAGACGCGGACTTTCTCGGGAATCCCCTTGAGCTGCAGCAAGCCGACCTCGCTGGAGGGGACCTCCTTCTTGTTCATCGCGAGGTAGACGGCGTCGGTGAAGAAGACCTCGTTGGCTTCCGCGATAGCCTCGATGCGCGCGGTGATGTTGACGGGCTCGCCGTAGACGTCGTTATCGGAGAGGTTGACCTCGCCCTGGTTGATCGCGATGCGGATCTCGATGCGCAGGTCGGGCTCCTTGCCCTCGTTGTAGGCGCGCAGGGCCTCCTGGACCTCGATGCCCGAGAGCACCGCGTCGGTCGGGCTCTCGAAGGTCATGAGGAAGGCGTCGCCGATGGTCTTGACGAGCTTGCCGCCCTTGCCCTCGAGGACGGGCAGCACGATCTCCTTGTGCTTGTCGAGCATCTGCTGGATCTCGGCGCGCGTCTTGTGCGAGGACTTGTCCGTGAAGCCCTTGATGTCGGTCAGCAGGATCGTGAGGTTTCTGGTGATCACGGGGCGTAGGTCTTGAGGCGCTTGCGCCAGCCAGGGAGCCACTTCTCTTCGTGGCGCTCGGGCGGCGAATTCTTCACTCGGCGCGTGAGGACGAGGTCGGCCCCCGCCGCGAAAGACTCCGCGGACGGCTTGCCTTCGGGGGCGTCCTGCATCTCCGAGAGCGCCTGCAGCAGGCCCCAGCCTTGATCGTGGTAGCGCTCGGTCGGGCTGATGCCCTCGCCCTTGAAATTCACGTAGTCCACGAGCGCGTAGACGCCGTTGGCGTCGGCCGCTATGTCGTAAAAGCGCCGACGGATCTTATCCTGCTCCGCCTTCGGCAGGCCGACGAGAATCTTCGGCAGCGCGTCCTCGAGGCGCTTGGCGGCAAAACGAGCCTGCTGCGGGATGGTGCCCTCGAGCATCTTGCGCAGCCAATCCATGCGCTGGGAGTGGAAGTCCTTGAAAAACGCGTCTTTGCTCTTCCACGGGCAGGGACGCTTGAGCCAGTCGGGCAGAGGCACGCCGGCCGACTCGAGGAAGGCGACCAGGGGAGGGAAGCTCTCCGTAAAAGGGCCTGGAGCGCCCTCGTGGTACCAAATGAAGTGGCCGATGCCCAGGCTCGCGAAATCCTCGCCGTCGTTCCAATGCGTCAGGAACTGGACCTTGCCTCCGGCCTCGTTCTGGAAGATCATCCTGCCGATCTCGAGGGCCTGCTCGTCGGTCAGCTTGATGCCCGCCCCCGTCTTGGCGGGGGCGGACGGCGCCGCGCAGGCGACGCTCCCGGAGAGGGTCAGCAGCAGCAAGAGGCTCTGCATGGAGAAAATATAGCAGTTTCCGGGGCGGCCGCGTCAGCGCGGGTAAAGGGTCAGGGTCCCTGAAAAGTCCTTGGAGAGGACGAGCTCGGCCCCGTCTAAAACCACCGAGACCGGGACGCCGTCGGGCAGGGAGGCCTCCGAAAGACGCCAAGTCTTGGGCAGGAACCGCTTTTCCTCGTAGATAAGGAAGGAGCGCGTCCCCGTCGCAGCGGCATTGGCGGGATCGACATCGGAGAGATAGGCCATGTAGTACTGCCTGTCGTCGAGCTCGAAGGCCGTCGCCTGAGCCTTGAGCAGGTCCAAGAGGCGCCCGGTCGAGAGGACGACCGGCTTGCCGCCGCCGACCGGCTCGAATTCGACCGTGCTCGAGCGGATCGGACG
>JACQAZ010000039.1 GCA_016194705.1 Elusimicrobiota bacterium
ACCGACGGCCGAAGGCCGGCGGCGCCGTGCTGATCCGGGCATTCTTCCTGCCGCCCCGCGCAAACAGCGCGCGGTGCGGTTGCGCGCGAGCTTCGCTCGCGCGCTCGTCAACGTCGTTCAGGGCTTATCTGAGGATTTGGGGACACGGTCCTGACACGGATCTGCACCGGCTACTCGGCGTCCGTGCGCGTCTCCAATAACCGACATAGACGTGCCCCGAGGACCGTGCCAAGCACAGGTCCCGCCCAATAGAGCCAGTGATGGGCGAAATTCCAGGACAGCAAAGCCGGCGCGAATGAGCGGGCCGGGTTCATCGAGGCCCCAGAGATCGGCCCCCCGAAGGCCGCCTCCAATGCGATGACCGCACCTATCGCAATACCCGCCATCGCGCCCTCGGCCCGGTCGTCGGTCGCCACCCCCATGATCGTAAACATCAGCATGAAGCTCATGGTGAGTTCCAGTACGAAGCTCTGGGCCACTGAGCCTGCGGGCAAGGTCACGCCGAGGTTGGTCGGCTGGCCGGCAAAGAGCAGATGGAGCGCCAGTGATGCGGCGACGGCTCCGGAAAGCTGCGCGCCGATGTAGGGGAGTAGGTCGGCCTTCTTGTGGCGACCAGCCGCGCAAAAGCCCAACGTAACGGCCGGGTTCATGTGCGCGCCCGAGATGTGGCCGATCGTGTAGATCATCGCGAGTACGATGAGCCCGAAGACCAGGCTGATTCCAAGCCCGCCGACCTTGCCGCCCGTCACTTGATCGACGACGACCGCCCCGGTCCCTGCAAATACGAGGCAGAATGTGCCGATCGCCTCGGCCAGGAGTCGGTTTGGGGGGCAAACTCTGGGGTGTGGAACGGGGGTCTGGAAAAGATCGGGCTAGAATTTCTTACGAGGTTGAGGTTGGTTGACTAAGCCCCAAGCCAATCGTTGCGCTTGACGCCCGCCTGCCGCAGGATTCGCTTGAGCAGGTCGGCGCCGATGTCGCCCGAAGGGGGATTGGGAATGGTCAAGACGAGATCGCCCTTGACCATGTAAGGGTGTTTGCCGCCGCGATAGGGGCCCTCAAAGCCGAGCGATCTGAGCCGTCGGACCAGTTGTTCCCAGGCGACGGGAACGAGCCTAGGCATGGACCGGCATGCGGGAGGCGGCCGTCAGGGAGACGCCGCTGACCTTCGGGATGGCCAGGCCCTTGCGCAACCGGACGATGATCCAGCCTTCCAACGCTTCGGCAAGTTGGCGCCGGCAGTCGGCTTCCGTCTTGCCGGCGGCCCAAACGCCCTTGAGGCCCGGGATCTCCGCATAGAACGGATTGCGGTCAGCGATCTTCTCGAAGCGGGCCTTTTCCATGGCGGCGTCAATGTATTCGACGATCATCGCTTCATTGTATCAGGGGAACCGGCAGAATTCAAGACCACGTTTGAACCAATGGCGGGCTTGACGCGCGGCGGTTTGAGGGGCAAACTCTCGGGTGTGTTGCGAGCGGGGGTCTGGAAAAGATCGGGCTAGAATTTCTTACGAGGTAGGTTGAGGTTTGAAATTCAACCTGAGCGCCGGCAATCTCATCGGCAGCCTGGTCTTCTCGACCATCGGGCTCTACGTCTTCAACTACGGCAGGAAGGAGAGCAAGGTCGAGACCATGGCGCTGGGCGGAGCTCTCATGGTCTACCCGTACTTCACGCCCACGGCGGCGCTCACCTGGCTCATCGGCGCCGCGTTGACCGCCTACGCGTACTACGCCCGCGAATAACGCAGCCTCAGTCCTGCGGCAGCTCCTCGGCAGACGCGATCACGGCCATCGCCGTTTATGCCCGAATCGGGGGTTCCCGGCTTGAACGATCCCGGCCGATAATGCTATTATATTCGTTCACGACCGAAGGGAAGTTTTGAGCCCTCCGTCGCACAGGACAAACAGGAATAGAACAAATGCCGCAGAACACCTTTATCCAAAAGCCTCAGCAGGCCAACGCCGACAGGAAGTATCACTACATCGACGCCAAGGGCCGGGTCCTCGGCCGAATGGCCACGGAGGCCGCCACCTACCTGCGCGGCAAGCACAAGCCCGTTTACACCGATTTCGTCGATTGCGGCGACTTCGTCGTTATCACCAACGCCAAGCAGCTGGTGCTGACCGGCAACAAGATGAGCCAGAAGTTCTACTTCAGCCACTCGGGGTACGCCGGCGGGGCCAAGACCACGCCCGTGTCCCGCGTCATGGAGAAGGACCCGCGCAAGGTCGTCTATCTCGCGATCAAGCGCATGATCCGCAACAACCGCCTGCGCGGCAAGCAGCTCGCCCGCCTCAAGATCTACCCCGGCGAGCGCACCCAAGGCGTCAAGACCGCTCCAAAGGCCTCCTAAACATGACAAAAGAAAAGATCAAGATCTGGGCCACCGGCCGCCGCAAGACCAGCGTCGCGCAGGTGCGCCTGATCCCCGGCGGCGAGGGGAAGGTGACCGTCAACCACAAGCCCGTCGAGGAATATTTCCGCGGCACGGACCATCAGAAGCGCGACGTGATGGCGCCGATCAACGCGATCGAAGAGGCCAAGAAGTACGACTATACACTCAAGATCGTCGGCGGCGGCATCAGCGGCCAGGCCGGGGCGGCCCGCCACGCCATCGCGCGCGCCTTGGTCAAGCTCGACGAGAAGAACCGCAAGCCGATGCGCGCCGAGGGGTTCCTGACCCGCGATCCGCGCATGGTCGAGCGCAAGAAGGCGGGCCAGCCCAAGGCTCGCAAACGGTTCCAGTACTCGAAGCGTTAAGCCGTCCCTTGCTCAACAACGCCCCGTTCTCGGTAAGAACGGGGCGTTGTTTTTTGTATCCTTCTCACTGATGGAAAAGATCAAGATCCGCGGGCTGGCGCACATCTCGTCGTGGATTCTCGGCGCCTGGGGGACCATGGTCGCGCTCAAGTCGCTCTACGACCTCTTCGGGGGAGAGCCCGAGGCCAATCTCTACGCGCCGCGGAAATGGGCCTTCGTGACTCAAGAGCAGTGGCTGCGCTACGGGGGCTTCGAGCTCTGCTACGGGCTGTCCTTGCTCGCCTTGAGTTGGGCCCTGAGGCGCTACGCCCGTTCCCTGCCCGCCGTCGTCTCGCGGCCCAAGCGCGGCCCTGAGTTCCAGCTGTTCGACTGACCTGCCCCATGTGCGGCATTTGCGGCGTCTATAACGCGGACCAAAGACCGGCCGAGCTCTCGGTCGTGCGCCGCATGCGCGAGCGCCTCGTCCACCGCGGTCCCGACGACGAGGGGGAGTTCCTGGACGGTCCGGCGGGGCTCGGATTCCGGCGGCTGTCCATCCTCGACCTCGAGGGCGGCCATCAGCCGATGACGAGCCGGGACGGCAAGGTCGCGCTCGTCTTCAACGGAGAGATCTACAATCACCCCCAGCTCAAGTCCCAGCTCGAGTCGGGCGGCGCGCGCTACCGAACGCGCACCGACACCGAGACCATCCTCAACCTCTACGAGCGCGACGGGGCCGCCGCGTTTCGCCGCCTGGTCGGGATGTTCGCGGTCGCGCTCTGGGACTCCCGCAAGCGCGAGTTCCTGCTCGCGCGCGACCCGATGGGCATCAAGCCCCTCTACTATTCCTTCGACGGCAAGACCTTGCTGTTCTCCTCCGAGGTCCGCTCGCTGCTCGCTTGCGGACTCGACGCGGCGCTCGACCACGCGGGCGTCGTCGATTATCTCGCCTACGGCAAGGTCCACGCTCCCCGGACCGTCTTTAGGGAGATCCTCAAGCTGCCGCCGGGCCACATCCTGAGGATCGCGCCCGACGGCCTGCACCTCGAGCGCTACTGGCGCCTGCCCAAGCGAAAAGCGGACCCGAGCCTCGGGCTCGACGAGGCGGTCCCCGAGCTCGACGCGCTGCTCTCCGACGCCGTCAAGGGCGCGATGCTCAGCGACGTGCCCGTCGGCGCGTTCTTGAGCGGCGGCGTCGACTCGACCTTGGTCGCGGCCTATATGGTCCGCCACTCGGGGACTTCGAGGGTCCAGACCTTCTCCGTCGGCTTCGAGGGCGCGCGGGACGGCGTCGACGAATCCTCCTTCGCGCGAGAGGCGGCCGAGCACCTCGGCACCGACCATCACGCCCTGACGCTCAAGGCGGGGGTCCTCGATGAACTGCAGGACTCGATCGGGCTCCTGGACGAGCCGATCGCCGACTCGGCGATCCTGCCGACTTTCCTGCTGTCCCAGTTCGCGAGGAAATCGGTCAAGGTCGTGCTGACCGGCGAAGGCGCCGACGAGCTTTTCGCGGGCTACAATCGCTACAAAGCCGCTTACATCAACGAACGGATGCGGGACCTTCCTGAATGGGGCCGGCGGCTGGCGGCGCCGGTTGCGCGCCGGCTCGGCAAAGGAGAAGTGTTCAAGAACCTCCCGTACGCCGACGCGCGTCAATGGGCGTTGGCGACCGCCTCGGCACGGCCGGAAGAGCTCAGAGCAATACTGAACAAGGATTTTTGGGAGGCCTCGCGTCAAACCGACCCCATGGATTGGCTCAAGGAATTCGACGCGATGGACGACCTCAACGACGCTTTGGCCTTCGACCTCGGCACCGTCATGGTCGATTCCTTGCTCATGAAGGTCGACAAGAGCGCCATGCGCGCCTCTCTCGAAGCGCGGGTTCCCTTCCTGAACACGCCGGTCGTCGAGTACGCGGCGGGACTTCCGTCCCGATTCAAGATGCGCCATTTCAAGGGGAAGTATCTTCTCAGGAAAGTCGCCGAGAAGCACATACCCAAATCCTTGGCCTGGCGCCGCAAGCACGGCTTCATCGTGCCTTGGGAAAGCTGGGTCAGGAAGAAGGACAACGCGAGCCTCGACGGTCTGCTCGAGAGCAAGAGCCTCGCCGAATGCGGCGTTTTCGACGTCGCGCGGCTTAAAGTTTTCCGCGCCGAACTCGTGCGGGGAAGCCGCGAGGTCGAGGCGGGGCTCTTCTTTCGGATCGCGCTGTTCGGCCTCTGGCTCGAATCTCTCGGCGTTAAGTCTCCGGCGGCGCGCTGAGATGAGTCTGCTCGATCCGCTGCTTCTGTGGTGGCACAAGGCCAAGGTCCGCGGCAAGATGGACCGCGTCTTCTCGCGCGGGCGCGATCCCTACGGCTACGACGGCCGCTCGGCCTACGAGGTCGAGAGGCTCTCCGCGATGCAGAAGGCGTTGGGGGGACGGCGCTACGCTCGCGCTCTCGAGGTCGGCTGCGCGGAAGGGGCCTTCACCGAGAAGATGGCGGCCTCCTGCGAGAAGCTGACGGCCGTCGACATTTCGTCCGTCGCGCTCGCGCGCGCCAAGGAGCGTCTCAGGGTCCAGGCGCAGGTCGAGTTCGTCGAGGCCGACATCCGGCAGTGGTCCCCCGCGGGCCGTTTCGATCTGATCGTCCTCGGCGACGTCCTCTACTACATCGACAAGCCTCTGGTCCGCGAGATCTTCGAGGCGACC
The DNA here is from genome assembly GCA_016194705.1 of Elusimicrobiota bacterium. Lineage (GTDB taxonomy): Bacteria > Elusimicrobiota > Elusimicrobia > UBA1565 > UBA9628 > PALSA-1176. Next base: position 5,436 of record JACQAZ010000039.1, read on the forward strand.
TTCCCCAAGATCGCCTCGTGGCTTTCGCCGGGCGGTCGCCTGATGCTCGCCCACGGCTTCGCGGGCCCTCAGGAGCTCGCGCACCGGACCGGCTTTCGCGAGCGCTTCGAGCGCCTGGGCCTCAAGCTCGTCTCCGAGGCTGCGGCGGGGCCCGAGGCCGGCCCCGTGCGCTGCCTGATCTCGGTCCTCGAATCCGCCCGAAAATAGTATACTCGCCGGGTGCTCTGGCGCCGACGGAGGGCTCCCGACGAGGTCTTGGAGCAGGCCGGCACCGTGGCCGAGTTGACCCGGGCCGCGGCCCGCTATTTCCGCGAGCCCTCCGAGCCGGCGGCCGTTTCGGCGCGCAGCCGGGCGCGCGCGGCGCTCGACGAGGCGCGGACCGCCCAGGCGGCGCTGAAGGGGCGTTCCGACTGGCTCGCGATCTCGAGGTCCCTGGGCGAGCTCGCCGATCAGACGGGACGGGCCGTCGCGCAGGCCAAGCTTTACGGCGTCGAGCGCCAGCAGCGCTTGGCGCGAGTCACTCTGGAGCTGCGAGAGACGGCGGTCGCGCTCGGACAAGCCCTGAGGCACGCGGGCAGGACCTCGCGCTGCGAGGAGCATCTTGTGGAGGCCAAGAGGCTGGCCTCGAGCGTCGACGAGGCGCTGGTGAGGGCGCGCGAAGCCTCTCTCGACGACCCGCGCGAGGTCGCGGGGCTCAAGGACCGCGAGGTGATCCGCAGGCTCGGCGAGGCGGCCGAGGCGGCCCACGCCGCGGCGGACCGCTTGGCGGAGGTCTTGGCCGTACGATGAGAACGACGATCGGGAGCGAAGTCTTCCTGGGGGCGCTGCTGCTCGCGTCCTGCCCCGCGTTGGCGTCGGCCGAGAACATCAAGCTGACGGTCTTCCACACGAGCGACGTCCACGGCTGGATCATGGCGCGTCCCGCCTTTTGGTACAAGGAAGATCCCAAGCGCATGGTCGGCGGCTTCGCGGCGCTCTCCAGCGTCGTCAAGGCAGAGAGGGGCCCCAAGCTCCTGCTCGATTCGGGCGATTGGTTCCAGGGCACGCCCGAGGGCTACGTGAGCCGCGGCGGCGTCGCCGTCGACCTGCTCAACGCCTTGGACTACGACGCGGTTGTCGTCGGGAACCACGATTTCGACTTCGGACAGGAGCGCCTGCGCGAGCTCATCGGCGGGCTCAAGGTCCCGGCCCTGGCGGCCAACATCCGCGACGCGAAGACCCATTCGCGCGCGCCGTGGGTCAAACCCTGGATCGTCAAGGAGGTCGCCGGCGTCAGGGTCGGCGTTTTCGGCCTGACCTATGCGAACATGCGCGCGATGACCTTCCCCGAGAACATCGAGGGGCTCGAGTTCCGGTGCGCCGTCGACGAGGCCAAGGACGCCGTCGCCGAGCTCAAGAAAGAGGGCGCCACCGTCATCATCGCGGCGACCCATCTCGGCTTTGAGTCCCCGGAGTTCGGCAAGTTCGAAGGGGACCAGACGCTCGCGCGCAAGGTCCCCGGCATCGACCTGATCGCCGGCGGGCACACCCACAAGCTCGTCTTCGACCCGCCGCACGAGAACGGGACCCTCATCACCCAGCCCGGCAACACGCTCTCCAATGTCGGGAAAGTCGTGCTGGAGATCGATCCGAAAACGAAGAAAGTCGTCTCCTCGAAAGGCGAGCTTGTGACTTTATGGATCGACCAGGCCGGCGAGGACCCGGAAGTGCTCAAACTCGTCAAGCGAGCGGGCGACGAGGTCAGCAAGGCCTTCGACGTCGTGATCGGCACCGCGGCCGAGACCGTCAAGCGCGAGCGCGGCGCCGAAGGGGCGATGGGCGACTGGTTCACCGACTGCGTGCGCGACTACGCCGGCACCGACATCGCGCTCTCCAACGGCTCCGGCATCCGGGCCGACATACCCGCGGGCCCGATCACCCTGCGGACCATCTACAACGTCATGCCCTTCGACAACCGTCTGGTCAAGCTGACCATGACCGGCAAGCAGGTCGAAGAGGCCTTCGACCACGGCGCGGGGCTGGGAGGCGAGATGGTCCAGGAATCGGGCGCCGCCTTCTCGTACTCGCGCGGCAAGCCGAGCGGCGAGCGCGTCTCGCACGTGCTCGTCGGCGGCAAGCCGCTCGCGCCGAGCGCGACCTACACGCTCGAGACCTCCGATTTTCTCGTCAGCGGCGGCGACGGGTTCGCCTCGTTCAAGCAGGCCAAGCAGGAGCCCACCAAGGTGCTCCTGCGCGACGTCATCCGCCGATGCGTCGAGAAGAGCCCGCTCGTCAAGGCTCCCGCTATGGGCCGCATGATCTCCCTGGAGGACACCGGTGGTACTGAAAAACGCGCGCGCTAAAGTCGAGCATTACTGGACCAACACCAAGAAGACTCTCGCCGCGATGAGCGTCTGGGGCCTGATCTTCAGCGTGGTGACCATCACGCGACTGGGCGTCGCCTTCGACTACGACGACACTTTGGTCAACTCGCAGCCCGCCTACAGCAAGGCCTTCGCCAACTCCCAGGAGCCCTACTCGGAGGGATTCTGGAGCGTGGTCAACCAAAGCTACGACCTAGAGAAGCCCAAGATCATCCCGTACAGCCTGGCCTGGCTGTTCCGCGTCTTCGGCTTCCGGATCGCGATCATGACCGCCCGTCCGGCGATCAACGCCGAGCCGCTCAAGAAGGAGTGGCGGCACCTGGTCTCGCGCGGCTACTTCATCTTCAACAGCGACAAGACCGCCAAGTCGGGCTTCCTGTCGGACGGCAACTACGTGCTGTTCTTCGGCGACTCGGATTCCGACATCTCAGAGGCGCGCAAGGCCCACGTCTTCCCGATCCGCGTGCGCCGCAGCAAGAAGTCTGTCTACAAAGAGGACTACAATCCCGGCTCGATGGGCGAGCTCGTGATCCCGCTGTCGGAGTACTGAAGATCGCCGCAGTCTCCGACTCTTCGCACGAAGAGTCGCACGGAATGCGGAGAGGATTGTGCGCGCGTACAAACTTGAGGTTTCAAATTGAAACCTCAAGATCAGGGATCGAACTCAATTGCTCCCCATCTCTTGTTCCCGGAACCCATTGACTTGCGGTGGGCATTCCAGTAGAATAATCGCCAGTCGATAGGGTGGCGTATGTGGCCAAAATGGCCACATTCTCGAGGGGAAAATGTCTTCGAACCTGCGAAAACCGCTGATCGCCGGCAACTGGAAGATGCACCTGACCCTCGCCGAATCCGTGGCATTGGCGAGGACCGTCAAAGAGGGCTCCGCCAACGCCCCCGGCGAGATCGCGATCTGCGTCCCCTTCACCGCCCTCTCGGTCGTCGCCGAGGTCCTCAAGGGCAGCCCGGTCAAGCTCGGAGCTCAGGACCTGCACTGGGAAAGCCACGGCGCCTACACCGGCGAGATCTCGGCCAGCCAGATCAAGGACGCCGGAGCTCAGATGACGCTCATCGCGCACAGCGAGCGCCGGCGGCTGTTCAACGAGACCGACGCGGCGGTCAACAAGAAGATCAAGGCGGCTCTCGCGGCCCAACTGATCCCGGTCCTTTGCATCGGCGAGACTTTGGAGGAGCGCGAGGCAAGCCGCACGTTCAAAGTCCTGCAAACCCAGCTCGAAGAGGGTTTGAAGGGCTTCGCGCCGACCGACCTGGCGCCCCTGGTCATCGCCTACGAGCCGGTCTGGGCCATCGGTACCGGTAAGACCGCCACCCCCGACCAGGCCCAGGAAGCGCACCTCTTCATCCGCAAGACTTGCTCTCGACTTTATGGCGAAGCGTGGGCGTCGGGCCTGCGCATACTCTACGGCGGCTCGGTCACTCCCGAGAACGTCGACTCGCTGATGTCCCAACCCGACGTCGACGGAGCCCTGGTCGGCGGAGCGTCGCTGAAGCCCGTCGGTTTTCTGCGCATCGTGCACTTCCAATCTCCGGCGGGCGCGAAGAGATAGTGGACCAAGACCCGAAGCTCGCCGAAAAGATCACCGAAGAGATCGCCAAACGCCTCGAGCGCTCCAAGAGCGACATCCCCGTCGGCATTTCGAACCGCCATTTCCATCTGGCCCAGGAAGACTGGGACGCCCTTTTCGGCAAGGGGACCGAGCCCCGCAAGTTCCGCGCGGTCAAGCAGCCCGGCTTCTGGGCAGCGCACGAGGTGGTCGCGATCGAAGGGCCCAAGGGCCGCATCGACAACATTCGCCTCGTGGCCCCGCACCGCGCCAAGACCCAGATCGAGATCTCGAAGACCGACGCGCAGATCATCGGCCTCAAGCCGCCGATCCGCGACTCGGGCGACCTTGCGGGCTCGACCGGCGTGCGCATCATCGGCCCCAAGGGCACCATCGAGGTCAAAGAGGGCCTGATCATCGCGCGGCGCCACATCCACTTCCATCCGCTCGAGGCCAAGGCCATGAATATCAAGGACGGCGAGGTCGTGCGCGTGCGCGCCGGGATCAACGGCCAGCGCGAGCTGGTCTTCGAGCAGGTCCTCTGCCGCGTCTCGGACAAATTTTCGCTGGAGCTGCACGTCGACACCGACGAGGCCAACGCCGCCTGGCTCAAGAACGGCGACAACGTCAACATCGTCTAGGGGGAACTACATGAACGCACTCGGAATGATCGAAACGCGCGGGTTGGTCGCCTGCATCGAGGCGGCGGACGCCGCCGTCAAGGCCGCCGACGTCAAGGTCGTGGGCTACGAGAAAGTCGGGACGGGCTTGGTCACCGTGCTGTTCCGCGGCGAAGTGGCGGCCTGCAAGGCCTCCTGCGACGCGGGCGCGGCGGCCGCGCAGAAGGTCGGCGAGCTCATCGCGGTCCACGTGATCCCGCAGCCGCACCCGGACCTCGAAGGCAAGATGCCGATCTCTTTGCCCGAGCACCTCAACCGCAAGCGCTAGGGGCGAGCGATGATCTTCGCTCGCGTTACGGGCAACGTCGTCTGCACGCAGAAAGACGAGAAGCTCGTCGGCTCGAAGCTGATGCTGGTGCAGCCCGTCGACCTGGCCGACGCGCCGAAGGGCAATCCGATCGTGGCCGTCGACGCGGTCGGCGCCGGCGAGGGGGAATTGGTCCTGCTCGTGCAAGGCTCTTCCGCGCGGCAGACCTCGAAGACCAAGGACAACCCGGTCGACGCGGTCATCTTCGCGATCGTCGACACGATCGAGCAGAACGGCAAGCACGTCTTCAAGAAGGGGGCCGACGCCCATGCAAGCCGATGAGATAGCGCGCATCGTCGGCGAGGTCTTGAAGAGGCTGGAGAGTTCCGGAGAACTCACGGCGACCCTCGACGGCAAGGCCGGGCCGTCTTCCGACGTCGTCCACTCGAGCGTCGACTCGGCCGTCGCCGCGTCTCAAAGGGCTCAGTCAGTCTTCCAGAGTCAAGGTTTGGAGAAGCGCCGCGAGATCATCAAGGCGATGCGCAAGGTCTCCATCGCGAATGCCGAGCGCATGGCGAAGTTCGCCGTCGAGGAGACCGGCCTCGGGCGCGCGGCCGACAAGGTGCAGAAGAATCTGATCTGCGCCTTGAAAACGCCGGGCGTCGAGGACCTGCAGAGCAAGGCTTTCACTGGCGACAAAGGGCTGACGCTCGTCGAATGGGGGCCGTACGGTGTTGTGGCCGCGATAACCCCCTCAACAAACCCCGTCGCCACGATCATCAACAACGCGATCTCGGTCCTGGCGGCGGGCAACGCGGTCGTCTTCGCGCCGCATCCCGCCTCGGCCAAATGCACGGCCGAGATGATGAGGCTCCTCTCCGACGCGATCGTTCAGGCGGGTGGACCCGCGGGCCTGATCACGACGATCGCGCCGGCTTCCCAAGAGGCGACGAAGGCGCTGCTCGCGCATCCAGGCACGCGCGTCAACATGGTGACCGGCGGTCCCGCCATCGTCAAGGTCGCGATGACGGTCGGAAAGACCTGCAAGACCATCGCGGCAGGCCCCGGCAATCCGCCGGCCGTGGTGGATGAGACCGCTCAATTTCCGAAGTGCGCCTCCGACATCATCTTCGGCGCTTCTTTTGACAACAACGTGCTCTGCACCGCCGAGAAGGAGGTCATCGTGACCCGCGCCGCGCGCGAGCGGTTCCTGGCCGCGATGCGCGCCGACTCGCGGGCGTTCGAGCTTTCCGCTTCTCAAGTCGACCAGGTCGTCAAGCTGGTCATCAAAGAGGGCGGCAAAGGCTGCAAGGACCCGGTCTTGAACCGCGACTTCGTCGGCAAGGACGCCGCGGTCATCGCGAAGGGCATCGGTCTTCAAGTCCCCGCCTCCACGCGATTGCTTTGGGCCGAGGTGGGGAACGATCATCCGTTGATCTGGACCGAACAGCTCATGCCGCTTCTGCCGGTGACGGTCTGCGACGACGTCGATTCAGCAATCGAGCTGGCCTACCAAGTCGAGGGCGAGAACCACCACACGGCCTCGATGCACTCGATGAACGTCGACCACCTGACGCGCATGGCGCGGCGCATGCAATGCTCGATCTACGTCAAAAACGCGCCGAACCTTTATGGTCTCGGCATGGGCGAGGGGTACGCGACCATGTCGATCGGAACGCCGACGGGCGACGGCCTGACCAAGGCGTCGCACTTCGCGCGGCCGTTGCAGTGCAGTCTGGTCGGCTACTTTAGAATCGCCTGAGGTCAAACATGCAAGCCAATATCGCCGTCGGATTTTTGGAGTCCTCCTCGATCGCAAAGGGCATCGAGGCGACAGACGCCATGTGCAAGATGGCCTCGGTCAAGCTCGTCAAGACGAGCGTCATCGCCAAGGGCAAGTATCTGATCATGATCTCGGGGCCCGTCGGAGAGGTCGAATCCTCGATGCGCGCCGGCCGCGAGATCCTCGGCAAGGTCTTGATCGACGAGGTCCTGATCCGCAACGTGCACTCTCAGGTGCTGGCGGCACTTGATAAGCGCATCCCCGTCGAGAAGCTCGAGGCTGTGGGCATCATCGAGACGAAAGAGGCCATCGCGACCGTGCGCGCGGCCGACGCCGCCGCCAAGGCCGCGAGCGTGCATCTTTTGGAAGTCAAGACCGTCGTCGGCGGCGGCAAGGGCTATGTGACGATGACCGGGGAGGTCGGGGCGGTGCGCGTCGCGGTGGCCGCCGGAATCACGGCCGTGCCCGAGAGCAACCGCGTCAGCCACGTCGTCATCCCGCAGGCCGACGGACAGTTGTTGGCGACCGTCGGAAAGTGATTTGAAGATCGTCATCGGCTCCGACCACGGCGGATTTGCGGGCAAGGAGTTCGTCAAGAAGTGGTTGCAGAAGGCGGGCCACGACGTGACCGATTTTGGCTGCTACTCGACCGACGCGGTGGACTATCCCGACGTGGCACAGCTCGTCGCCGAGGCCGTCGTGCTCAGGCAGTTCGAGAAGGGCGTCCTGCTCGACGGGTTCGGGGGTGCTGTGTGTCTCGCGGCCAACAAGGTGCCGGGCGCGCGCGCGGTCGGCGCTTATAATTCCGTCAGCGCCCGCTTTGCGGCCGCGCACGATGACGCCAACATCCTCTGTCTGGGCGCCAAGACGCACGGCGAGGTCGCGCTGGCCGAGATGCTCCAGGTCTTTTTCTCGACGCCCTACGAGGGCGGCCGCCACGACGGTCGGTTGGCCAAGATCTCCGGCATCGAGAGAAAATACAGCCGATGAGAAGTGCGACCATGCTTTGGCCCGCGGCGCTCCTGGGCACGACGGGCTGTCTCGGCGGAGGGCCCGTCGATCTGCGCTATCGGCCGAGCCGACCGGCTCGGCCGCTCGAGGCCGAGGGCAAGCTCGCGATCCGCATCGACAGGGTCGAGGACCAGGCGGGAGGGATCGTCCTGGCCGAGGGAGAACGGCCTCGCCTTCTGCTGCGGCGCCCCGTCCAGGATTCGATCCGGGAGGCTCTGACCGAGGAATTCAGGCGGCTGGGCCTGCGCATCGCGGGCGCTTCCGCCGCGGCCGACGTGCTGCTGAACGCGGCGTTGACCCACGGAGAGATCAGCAGCCGCGAGAGCCGCTTCCGGAGCCAGACTGGCATCGTCCGCCTGACGATCGCGCTCTCCATCGAGGATCCCAACGGCCGGCCGTTATGGCAGGGCGAACTCAAGGGTGTCGGAGACATGGCGACCAGCGGCGATACGAGCGGCGCCGTCAACGCGGCCTTGGCCGACGCGATGGAGAAGATCGGTCCGATGCTGGCCGAGGATGGAATCGTCGCGCGGATCATTTCCGCGGGGAGAAACCCATGAGCTTTCCGTTCCATTACACTTTGGGAACGACGGGCCTCGAGGTCCGGCTCGGGCCGTTCGTCGTGCGGCGCATCCCGTATTGGGACATCGAGGCGGTGAACATCGGTTTTAGTCTATTGAACGAGCATTGGACCAATGTTTGGCCGTTCAAATTTTTGACGATCCGCCGCAAGAGCGGCTGGCTCAAGAACTTCGTGATCAACCCGAAGGATCGAGAGAGCTTCGTCGAGGGGCTTCGGGCGTTGGTGAAGGGGGCGCGCCGTTGAAGCTCGCCAAGGTCGTCGGCCGGGTGTTCTGCACGCGCCAGGACAAAGCCATGGACGGCAAGACGATGCTTTTGATCCAGCCCCTGCGCTGGGAGGACGAGACGCCGCTCGGCGGGCCGATCGTCGCCGTCGACGCGGTCGGCGCGGGAGCCTCCGAGAAGGTTTTTTGGGTCGCCTCGCGCGAGGCCGCCGTCGCCTTCAAGGACGTGCCGCCGGTCGACGCCGCGGTGGTCGGGATCGTGGAAGGACACCAAGTCAGAGAGTTCAGGAAAAGGTAGAATATCCATGTTCATCGCGGAGGTCGTGGGCAACGTCTGGGGCACCCGCAAGGTGCCCTCCGTGACCAACAAGAAGCTCTTGCTGGTGCGGCCCATCGACCCGCTGACGGAGAAGCCTTTGGGAGACGCGATCATGGCGCTCGACGCCGGGATCGGCTCGGGACCTGGCAGCGTCGTGCTGGTGCTCGACGAGGGGGGCTCGGCGCGCTCGGTGCTCGGCGACAAGGACGCGCCGGTGCGCACGATCGTGGTCGGGATCGTTGACAGCGTGATTTCGGGCGGGAAGGTCAAGAAATATGCGTGAGCAGGAGCTGCGCAAGATCGTCGAAGAGGTCGTAAGGGCCCTGGCAGAGAAAGGATATTTGAAGGAGGGCTCGTGCGGCTGCGACGAGCCCAAGAAGGCCTCGGGCGCGATGACGACCACCGTCGGCACGGCCGGCAAGATTTTTTCTGACGATTGGCAGCGCCCGAAGTCGAAGATTTCTGCGAAGCCGGAAGAGCACGAACATACCGGCGGCGCTTCCTGCCCGACCTGCGAACCCGTCGCCAAGCTCGCCGAGCGCGACTTGAAGGCGCTCGGCGCCGACCGCATCGCGGTCTGCCATCCCACGAAGAAGGGCTCGGGCACCGCGCGCTACGTCGACCACACGATGCTCAAGCCCAACGCGACCCAGGAAGAGATCGCCAAGCTCTGCGAGGAGGCCAAATCTTTCTGCTTCGCGTCCGTGTGCATCAACCCCTCTTACGTCTCTTTGGCCGCACAGCTGCTGCGCGGCTCGGGCGTCAAAGTCTGTACTGTCGTCGGCTTTCCACTCGGGTCCACGACTCCGACGGTCAAGGCCATCGAAGCCCGCGACGCCATCGCCAACGGGGCCGACGAGATCGACATGGTCATCAACGTCGGAGCCTTGAAGTCCGGCAACGACGTCGTGGTCTTCGACGACATCAAGGCCGTGCGCGAGGCCACGCGCGGCCGCGTGCTCAAGGTCATCCTTGAGACATCCTTGCTCAACAAAGAAGAAAAGGTCCGTGCGTGCGCGATGAGCAAGAAGGCGGGCGCCGATTTCGTGAAGACCTCGACCGGCTTCGGCGGCGGGGGCGCGACCGCCGAGGACGTGAGGCTCATGCGCGAGACCGTGGGTCCCAACATGGGCGTCAAGGCCTCGGGCGGCATTCGTGATGCCAAGGCAGCGGCCGAGATGATTGCGGCCGGCGCGACAAGACTTGGGACTTCGGCCTCGGTGGCGATCGTCACCGACCAGGCCGCGGAAGGAAAGGGCTACTGACGAGAGGGAGACAACATGGCAACCGACAAGAACAAACCGGTCAAGTTCAAGTTGAGAGTGGACATCCAATGCGGCGTGTGCGGCTCTCTGATCCACCACTCGGGTGAGACCTTCCCGAAATTCTGCGCCTGCTGCGGCGGCGCGCTCGAGCGGTTCTGCCTCAGTTGCCATAAGCGGGCCGAGATGTTCTTCGACGAGTGGTGGCCCGAGGACGACGAGTGCCTGCGGACCTACAGCCCGGCCAAGCGCTGCAGCCACTGCAACGCCGTGCTGGAGATGGAGACCGACGAGAACGGCCGCGAGGACCGCGGCTTGAAGCACTAGGCGGACAGGGGGAGACATGGCGGAAGGCAGAGAGGCGTTGGGGCTGGTCGAGACCAAGGGATTTGTCGGCATGATCGAAGCGTCCGACGCGATGGCCAAAGCGGCCAAGGTCCGGCTCTTGGGCTACGAGAAGGTGGGCTCGGGATTGGTGACCACTCTGTGCCGGGGCGAGGTGGGCGCCGTGCGCGCCGCCGTCGACGCGGCCGCCGCGGCCGCCCAGAAGGTCGGAGAATTGGTCTCGGTGCACGTGATCCCGCGGCCCCACGACGACCTCGAGAAGTACCTCGACCAGATCTCGATCAAGGTCGGCAAGTAGCGTCCTCGGGGCGACGCCCCAAGCATGTTCACCCGCGACGATCTCATCGATCTCATCGTCAGTCATCTCCGTCCCCATGACGGGGCCCGGGTCGCGCCACTTAAGGAAAAGTGTTACCCTGATAGCATGCTCCCGAAAGGGAGAATTTTCCTCTCCGAGCACGAAATCAAAAAGAGGTTGACGGGCTCGGCGCAACACCTTACAATACCTAAAGAAGCCATTATCAGCCCCCTGGCTTTGGACTGGCTGGTGCTCAGGGGAGTCAAAATCATCCGGGAATAGGGAGTCTATGGCTATCGACGTCAACAACCTGCTCAAACTGATGGTCCAGAGGGAAATCTCCGACATCCATTTCAAGGCCGATTCCGTGCCGGCCCTGCGTCTGCACGGGTCCATGGTACTAGCGGCCAACCTGCCCAAGCTCTCCGCCGAGGACATCAAGGCAATGGCCTACCAGCTGATGACCGAGGAGCACAAAAAAGAGTTCGAGAAGGAGTGGGAGCTCGACCTGGCCTACAGCCTCGAGGGTGTGTCGCGCTTCCGCGTCAATGTCTTCATGCAGAAGCGCACCTTGGGCCTGTCCCTGCGCGTGGTGCCCGTCAAGCTGCGCACCTTCGAGGAACTCAACCTCCCCTCGGAGCTTCTCAAAAAGCTCGCCCAGGAATCGCGCGGCCTCATTCTGTTCGCCGGGATCACCGGGGCCGGAAAGACCACGATGATGAACTCGTTCGTGCATTACCTCAACAACAACTTCCAGTACCGGATGATCACCATCGAGGATCCCATCGAGTACTATCACGTCGACGCCAAGTCGACGATCATCCAGCGCGAGGTCGGCCACGACACCAAGACCTTCGGCGCGGCGATGAAGCACATCCTGCGCCAGGACCCCGACGTGGTCGTCGTAGGCGAGATGCGCGACTTGGAGACGATGCAGGCCGCGATCCAAGCCGCCGAGACCGGGCACCTCGTGCTTTCGACGATCCATACGATGGACGCCGTGGCGACCTTCGACCGCATCGTCGACGCCCATCCCGCGCATCAGCACAACCAGGTGCGCCAGCAGCTGGCTAACTGTCTCAAAGGCATCGTCGGACAGCGGCTTCTGCCGTCGAAGGATGGGAAATCCCGATTCCCCGCCAACGAGATCCTAATCAACAACACTTTGGTGCGCGCCCATCTGCTCGAGGGCAAGCTGGCGGAGGTCTACAAGGTCCTCGAGAAGGGCTCGTACTACGGCATGCAGTCCTTCGACCAGGACATCCTGCGCTTGTTCACGGAAGGAAAGATCGAGTCCAAGGTCGCCATCGACAGCTCGACGACCCCGCAGGACCTGGCGCTCAAGATACAAGGCCTTTCGGCGGGCGCGACCGTGTAGCACATGGCTGAGGAGCAGCGCGGAGACGAAATTCAGGACATCTTGTCGGATCTGGACAACATCCTATCCGACATCTCGACCCCTGTCTCCGACGCCGCCGTCGCCGACGCGCTCAACGCGGCAGCGCCGCCCGCGGTCGGAATCCCCAAGCCCGAGGCGGCGGCCCCTCCGGCGCTGAAGGCCCCGATGCCGGCACCCAAGCCTGCCGCCGCGCAGGTTCCCGCGGCGCCGCCGCCCAGGCCGGCGCCCGTCATTAAGGCGGCTCCTGCTGCGCCGGCTCCGGCGGTCTCATTGGCTCCGCCGCCGGCCCCCGCTCCGGCCAGGCCGGCCCAGCCCGCTCCGGCCATGTCGTTGACGCCGCCGCCGACCCTCAAGCCGGCGCCCGCAGCACCGCCTGCGGCGGCGAAGCCTCCCGCGCCGGCCCCGGCGGCGGCTCCGCCTGCGGGCTTGAGCATCGAGCTCGGGACCCGGCCCGCCGTCGCTCCCGCGGCGAAGAAGCCCGAGCCGGCCAATCCCGCGCCCGCCAAGCCAGGGCTCGCTTCGCGTCCGCCGCTGGAGATCAAAGCCGAGACCCCCGGGGGCCCGTCGAATCCGACGCCGACTGCAGCGCCTCCCAAAGCCGTGCCGGCGTCCCCGGCCGCTCCTGCGCCGGCGGCCGCCCCGCCCTTGCCGGGCGGCGACGACATCCCGGACAAGACCCCCAAGGAGCAGATCCGCAGAGTCGCCTTTCTGTATACGGCCGAGCATGCCGCGAAGAAGGACGTGCTCGCCAAGTTCATGGCTTCGTCCGCCCAGACCATTTCCAAGAAGCCGCTCTACCTGCGCCGGGTGCTCTTCGAGGAGGTCGGCGCGAACTCGGACGGCAAAGGCATCCTCGGCCGCGTGGAAAGCCTCAAGGCGGTCGCGGTGCTGGGCATCCTCGAAGGCCTGCCCGAGAGCAAGACCCGGGAGCTCACCGAAGTGTTCTCGGGAGCGGGAATCCTTTTCCGCGCGGTCGGCCCGGACGAGGTCCAGAAACGCTCCATAGCGGTCGACATCATCGTCGACATGATGCTCCTCAACGCCGAATCCTGATGGAAAAGTGGGCGATCCGACCTGATCCGAGCCCCTTCGACCCCGGCCGGCACGTTTTGCTGGTAAAGGGGGACATGAAGGACATCAGCGCGATCCTGCGCAAGTTCGGGGCCATCTGCGGCCGCCCCGCCGCGACGGCAAGCCCAGATGGCTTCAACTACACCTTGCTGCTTCACGGCATGACCCAGCTCGGCATCGAGCGCATGAGCGCCGCGCTCAACGAGATGAGCGGGGAGACGATCCCGGCCCTGCCAGCGGCCCCCGCGCGCCCCGTGACGCCTCCGCCGGTTCCGATCACGCCGCCGCCCGAGCCCATCGCGGCGCTGCCGCCGGCTCCCGCGCCGGGACTGGAGCTTTCCGCGCCATCGATCGACCGGTCCGCGCTGCCCGCCGACGAATCCCAGATGGCGCCCCCGCCGCCGGCGGCCTTCGAGCCGCCCAAACCCTCCGAGCTGGTCTCCTTGGCTCCGCCGCCCGTGCTCCCGCCGCCGCCGGTGCTGCCGCCTCCGGTCCCCGAGATCTCGCTCCCCCGCGGCGGCGACGCCGCTCCCGCGGTCATGCCCGCCGGCGACGCTCCGGTGCTTCCCCCGCCCGCGCCGGCGATCCCGCCGCCCGCGGCGGCGCCCGTCATGGCTCCCCCCAAGCCGCTGTGGGGCCTGCTCACGGCGCCCAATCCCGCTCGCACCTTCGACACCTTGCTCGTGGGCCCCTTCAACCGCTTCGCCCACGCGGCCGCGACCTCGGTCGTCGGCTCGCCGGGCAGCATGTACAATCCCTTGTTCCTCTACGGCGCCTCCGCCGTGGGCAAGAGCCACGTGGCCGACGCCATCGCCCGCGGACTGGCGCCGTCTCTGCTGGAGGAGGGCGTCGTCGTGACCTCCGGGGCGAAGCTCTCACGCGCCGTGTCGGCCGCGCTGGCCGACGGCCGCTTCGCCGAGCTCGAGCAGTACCTCACGGGGCGCAAGGCGCTCATCGTCGACGACATCCACCTCCTGGCGGTGACGGAGGCCAACCGGCCGCATCTGGCCAGGGTCTTCGAGTTGTTTTTCAGCAGAAGTCTTCAGGTCGTCCTGACCTCGATCTATCCGCCGCGGGCGCTGGGAGCCCTGGAAGAGGCGCTCAAGATTTCGCTGGGGAAAGGCTGGTCGGTGGACCTCAAGGTCCCCGGCCTCTCGGTCCAGCTCGAGCTCATACAGACCTACTTCGACCAGAACGGCGTGCTGATGACCACCGACATCTCCAAGGTCTTCCACGAGAGGATGGGCGGCAATTTCGCCGACTGGAGGCGCTGGTGCCGCCGCATGCGGGGCATGGTCCGCCTGACCCAGAACGCCGGGCAATCACCGAAGGTCGAGGAGCTGGTTTCCGTTCTATTCGATCCGGGGGTGGCGGCGGGAAGCCCCGAGATGCCGACGCCCCAGGACCTCGAGGCGGCCAAGGGCTACGCCGCGCCGCCTCCCGACGCCTCGGCGCTCAACCTGGCCGTGCTGCTGCCCAAGGGACAAGAGGCCATGGGAGCCTGGGTCGTCTCCCGCTTTCACGAGGCGGGCCGGCAGTTTCAGATCCCGGTGTCCTACCGGCAGGTGCTGCTCGACTTCTACGACGCGGGCCAGCCCTTCGGCGTACCCTTTCAAATCGGCGAGGCCTGCCTGCGCGCGGGAGCCCAGGCCGCGCTGATCATCGGGCCTCCGGCCGACAGCGGTCTGGCTCCGCGCGCCGCCGAGTTCTCGCACGCCGTGGGCCACATCTTGGAGAGCCTCGACATCAGCATGGCCTCGGTCCCGCACAACGGAACGACGTCGCCGCACCAATTCATGAGAGCGCACCTCGACTTCATTCCCGGCGCATGAGCGAGCTCTCCGCGACCGCCACCTTTGTCCTGCTCGCCGTCACCGCCGCTTTCGCGGCCTTCGCGGCCTATTGGTACCTGCGGTTCGAGCGAGTCCTGCCCCTCGAGCGCCAGCTGCGCAGGTTGGGCGAGAAAGCCGAGGGCCTCAGGCGCTTCTCGATCCGCAAATCCCGCGAGGCCAAGACCCTCGTCGACGTCGCCGCGACGGTCACCCATGATCGGCAGACCCAATCCGCTCTGGGCGCGGTGGTCGCGATCATCGCGCGCTACCTCGAGGCGGACATGGTGGCCTTCCTGCTGGCCGACGAAGCCACGGGCGAGCTCGTGGTGCAGCCCGGGGCCTACGGCCTTGCCAGCGAGGAGCTGCTCTACCGGGTCCCGCTGACCGACGAAGCCTCCTCGTCGGTCCGGGTCTTCAAGAACGGTGAGAGCTTTCTAGCGGGCGACGCGCAGAACGATCCGGGCACGATCGCCCGGTACGCCCGGCTTTGGAAGATCCATTCTCTGATGACGGTCCCGATCGCGACCGAGAGCCGGACCTTGGGCGTGCTGCGGGTGGGCAGCTTCAAGCGGGACTTCTTCAAAAAGGAGCATTTGGACCTCCTTTCGGTCATCGCGGGGGAGACCGCGGTGATCGTGGAAACGGCGGTCCTCAACAGAAAGCTCAGTCGGACGGCGGAACAATTAGGGGCCCTCAATCGTATGAAAGATGACTTCGTTTCGCTGGTCAGCCATGAGTTCAAGACGCCGCTGACCACGATCATGGGGTTCATTACGGTGATGCTGGACGGAGACACGGGGGAGCTTACGGATCAACAGAGGAAATTCTTGAACGTGACCAAGACGGCCGTCAAACGCCTGGAGTATCTCGTCACCGAGCTCTTGGACTTGTCCAAGCTGGAGGCCGGCGCGCACATGGAGCTGCGCCCGCTCAATCTGGCCGACCTGCTGCGCGCCAGCGTCGAGCGCCAGCGAGGCGGCGCCGAGATCGCGGGCAAGACGATCATCTGCGAGCTGCCGGAAGCGGTCCCCTGGGCGATGGGCGACGAGCGGTGGCTGACCTTGGTCGTCGACAACCTGCTCTCGAATGCCGTCAAGTTCACCCGCCCGGGCGGGCGCGTGAACGCGTCGCTGGCCGACAAGGGCGACTTCGTCATGGTCTGCGTGGCCGACGACGGGCTCGGCATACCGGCCGAGGATCGGGAGCACATCTTCGAGAAGTTCTACCGGGCGCGCAACGCGGCACAGGGCGGGGCCGGCACCGGCCTGGGCCTGGCGATTGCGCGCGACATCGTCCTCAAGCACGGCGGCAAAATCTGGTTCGAATCCGAGACAGGGAAGGGCACCAAGTTCTGCTTCGTCGTCTCGACCTCGCGTCAGCGGGAGGCCGTGCTGTGAGGCGCCCCCTGGCGCTGCTGCTGGCCCTCGGGGCGCTCTCGGCGTGCGCCGAAGCCAGGCTCAAGCCCGGCGCCTACAAGTCCGGCCTGGTCGTCGAAGCGCAGGCCCCTTCCGTCGACGCCGGGCGGCGCAAGGCCGTCGAGAGCCTCTTCGAACTCTACCTCTCGAGCCCCGCGCGCTCCGGAGAAGCCGCGCGCTTGGAGGAGCGGATCCTTTCCCGCGCCGCAGTCTTCGTGCCGCGCTTGAAGGTCGTCTCGCCTCCCGCCGCGGCGCCCGTGAGCCTGCACGCCCTGGTCTCGACCGAGAAGCTCTCCCGCGAGCTCGACGGGCTCGGCTTGGTCCGGCCCGCGGGAGTGGCCGGCAAGCCGCGCGTGCTGCTCTCGCTTGCCGAATCTGGCCTCGGCGCCGGGACCGACGTGGGGACGGCATCGGACTCTCTTCGGCGCGTGCTCATGGAGCGAGGCTACGATGTGGTCGATTTCAGCGATCATGCCAACCCGGAAGTCCGCAAGACCGCCGGAGAATCCGAGGCCTTCGCCGAGGCGCGCAAGCTTCGCGCCGGCGTCGTCGTCACGGGCTCGGCTCGCTCGGCCTCCATGGGTGACCCGAGGCTGGCGGAGTATAAGCCCTTCTCCGCGAGGGTCGCGCTCAAGGCGGCGTCGGTGCCCGGAGGGGAGATCATCGCCGAGTTCTCCTCGGAGGCGACCGCGGTGGACTCGGCCGCCGCAGGGGCCGCCTCCCGGGCCCTGGCCGACGCGGGCGGCATCGCGGCGGTGAAGCTGCGCGAGGCTCTCGCCGGCCATTTCCGCGAAAGGACCGAGATGTCGGTGCTCTTCTTGGGCCTCGGCGACCTCGAGCGCGCCAAGACGCTGCTGGCCGACCTCAGGGCCCGGCCCGAGATCGTGGCCGCGGCCCTGGACTCGATGATCGGCGAGGACGTCAAGGTGCGCGTCTTCGTCGAGAACGGCTCGGCCGACGAGCTCGCGGCCGCCCTGCTGCGCATGCCGAGCTACGCCTTCAACGTCCGCTCGGTGGAGGCGGACTATCATTACCTGGAGCTGGAGGCGGCCTCGCATGCTTTCTAGGGTCCACTCGGTGGGGGTTCGGGGCGTCGAGGGCTACCCGGTGCTCGTCGAGCTCGACCTGGCCAACGGCCTGCCCGGCTACACGACCGTCGGCCTGCCCGACAGCGCGGTCCGCGAGTCGCGCGAGCGCGTGGTGGCCGCGGTCCGCAATTCCGGCTTCAAGATGCCGCCGCGGCGCATCACCGTCAATCTGGCACCGGCCCAGGCGCGCAAGGAGGGCACCCAGTTCGACCTGCCGATCGCGCTGGCGGTCCTCACGGCCTCCGGGCAGCTCCCCGGCCAAGACTGGCCGGGCCGCTACTGCTTCGTCGGCGAGCTGGCTCTCGACGGCGCCCTGCGCCCCGTGCGGGGCGTGCTGGCCATGGCCCTGGAGGCCAAGGCGCGCGGCTTCGAGGCCATCGTCGTGCCGGCCGAGAACGCCGACGAGGCCCGCGCCATCGGCCTCAAGACCTTCTCAGGTTCCTCTCTGCGCGAGGTCGCGGATTTCCTAAGCGGAGCCCGGCCCGGCCTCGACGCGGGCAGGCCCGCCCCGGCCTGTGTTTCCGACGCATACGGGGTCGATTTCAACGACGTCAAAGGGCAGGCCCTGGCCAAGCGCGCCTTGGAGATCGCGGCGGCGGGCGGCCACAACGTCCTGCTCATCGGCCCGCCCGGGGTCGGCAAGTCCATGCTCGCCCGCCGGCTCGTGACGATACTGCCGCCGCTGACTCACGGCGAGTCAGTGGAGGTCACGCGCGTGCACTCGGTGGGCTCCGGGCGCTGGACGGGGGGGCTCGTGCTGCGGCGGCCCTTCCGCGCCCCGCATCATACGGCCTCGACGGTCTCCTTGATCGGAGGTGGTCCCGCAGGCAGGCCGGGCGAGGCCTCGCTCGCCCACGGCGGCGTGCTGTTCCTCGACGAGCTCGCCGAATTCGGCCGCCAGGCTCTCGAGGCCCTGCGCCAGCCCTTGGAGGATTTCAAGGCCGTCGTCGCCCGGGCGCGGGAATCGGTCGAGTATCCGGCGCGCTTCCAGCTCGTCGCGGCCACCAATCCCTGCCCCTGCGGCTGGCGCGGCCACGCCCAGCGCGGCTGCGTCTGCACGCCCCCGGCGGTGCAAAATTACCTCGGACGGCTCTCGGGCCCCTTGCTCGACCGCATCGATCTCCAAGTCGAGATGTCCGCGCTCGGCTTCGGGCAGTGGGCCGGGGACTCGCAGGCCGCGGAGAGTTCGGCCCAAATCCTTGAGCGGGTCTTGGCGGCCAGGCGCGTCCAGTCCGTTCGGCTGGGGCGACCCGATTTCGCGCTCAACGCCTACGTCGGTCCGCGGGACATCCGGGCGCAGTGCGAGCTCGACGCGGAGGGTTTGGAGCTGCTCGAGACCGCCGCGACGAGGTTCTCCTTGTCGGCGCGCAGCCTCGACCGGCTGCTGCGCGTCTCGCGCACGATCGCCGACTTGGGCGGCAGCCCCGGCGTGAGGGCGCACCATTTGAGCGAGGCGGTGCAGTACCGGAGCCTGGACCGGAGCCGGGCGCAGGCATGATATCATGATGATGACAGGGGAGGACAAAGCTATGAGAGCGATCTTATCGTCGGGCGCGTGGCTGCTTCTGGCCGCGGGCCTGGCCTACGGGCAGACCGCCGCGGCACCCGCCGAGGCGCAGCCGCAGGAGCCCGCGAAGGCTCCTCGCACGCACACGGTGGTCAAGGGGGACTGTCTCTGGAATCTCTCCAAGACGTATTACAACAATCCTTTCCGCTGGAAGGTCATCTATTCGGCCAACACCGCGAAGATCAAGGACCCGCATTGGATCTACCCGGGCCAGGTCTTCGTGATCCCGGACGTGCCGGGCCCCGAGATCGGCGAGGTGGGGGCAAGGCCCGTGGAGACCGGCGCCAAGATCGAGGCTCCGCCGCCGGCCCCCGAGGCGCCCCCGGTCGAGCAGGCGCAGGCCCCGGCGCCCGAACCCGAGCCGGCGGCCGAGACGCCGCCGGCCAAGGCGGAGGAGCCCGTCGGCCGCACCGACGACCTGCGCGAGAAGTTCCCGCCGGGCCAGGTCGGGCAATTCCCCGCGATGAGCCGGGTCGTGGAAGCGAGGAAGTGGAAGGAGGACGGGCGCATCACCGAGTTCGAGGGCACCGAGGGGACCGCGGCGGCGGGCGACTGGGTCCACGGCAAGCTCAAGGGAGTCACGGCCGCCGCGGGAGACAAGTTCGCCGTCTTCCGGCGCGACGTTGCCCAGATCGACGACGAGGACAAAAAGGCGACCTATCTGCAGCGGGTCGGCACCGTCCAGGTCAACAAGCCTCTGGGCGGGACCAAGTACCGCTTCCAGATCCTCAAGTCGGGGGACACCGTGCAGCCGGGCGACCTGCTCAAGAAGGAGGCCATGTGAAGTATCTGCTGATCCTCCTAGGTCTCTACGGCGCCTATTGGTACGTCGCCCAGCACTACGAGTTCCACGACACCTTGGTCTACGCCAAGAAGCACCCCCAGGCTTCTTGGTCCCAGCCGACCGAGTACTACATCGGGCTGGCCTACTACCAGCGCGCCGACTACCAGAAGTCGCAGGAGGCCTTCAGCCAGCTCCTGACCGATTTCCCCACCGGCCAGTACGAGGCTCCGGGCCTCATGCATCTCGAGGACTCGGCCGAGTACAACCACGACTGGGAGACCGCGCGCACCGCCGCCAAGCAGTACCTCGACGACTTTCCCAACGGCAAGGACATCGAGATCATGCGCAAGCGGATGGAGATGCTCAACTACCAGCATCCCGGGAGCGCCCAGTGACGGGACAGGCTCCCTTCGTACGACGGGTGGCCGAGGGCATGCGCCGCAGCGGCCTGACCTTGCGCAGCTTCTGCCGCGAGGTTGAGCTCGACCCGTCGTTTTTTTCCAAGGTCTTGTCGGGCAAGAGGAGCCCGCCGTCCGAAGAGGAGGTCCTGCGCCGCATCGCCGCGCGACTCTCGCTCGACGCCGCCGAGCTCATCGTGGCGGCCGGGCGCATCCCGTCCGAATGGCAGGCCCTTTGGAAAGACCCCGAGCTCTTCAACTCCACCAACGAAATGGTGACCGGCCGAAATGCCGGTTCGAGGTTCCAACGGCAGCCCCGACCGAAGGTCGGGGCTGGGCGAATGGAGAGGGAGGGGAAGACTGAAACGAGACCGATCATCCCCGCCCGCCGCCAAGAGATGTCCGAGGAGCTCCTTTAGGTCGTCCCCATGAGCGAATCGAGGCTCGAGGCTCTGCTTCGCCTCAACGCGGTCGACGGGATATCGACCGCGGCGTCGCTCGCGCTTTGGGAGATCCTAGGCGAGCTGTTGACGAACGCCTCCGAGGCCGATTTCGCGGCGGCCGGTGGGCTGACTCTCGACGAGGCCCGGCGCGTGCGCTCCGAGGCCCTGGCCTTCGACGCGGACGCCGAGCTGTCTTTGGCCGTGAAGGCGGGCGTCCGCCTGCTCGCGTACGACGACCCGGGCTATCCGCAGCTGCTCAAGCAGACCTTCGACCCGCCGCTCGTCCTTTATGTTCAGGGCGGGGATTTGGAGGCGGACTTGACGCTGGCCATCGTCGGCTCGCGCCGGCCGACGCCCTACGGCGTCCGCATGTCGCGGTCGCTTGCCAAGGAGGCCGCGCAATCCGGCGCCGTCGTGGTCAGCGGCCTGGCGCGCGGCATCGACGCGGCCGCCCACGAGGCGGCGCTC
The DNA here is from genome assembly GCA_016194705.1 of Elusimicrobiota bacterium. Classification (GTDB taxonomy): domain Bacteria; phylum Elusimicrobiota; class Elusimicrobia; order UBA1565; family UBA9628; genus PALSA-1176. The sequence goes on from JACQAZ010000039.1 coordinate 26,580, forward strand.
GCGGCGCGCGCGACGACGTGGGCCGTGCTCGGCTCAGGCCTGGGCCGCGTATACCCCGCGGAGCACAGAGGCTTGGCCGAGCGCATCAAGGCTTCCGGCGGAGCCGTGATCAGCGAGTGGCCGATGCAGGCGCCGCCGCTCAAAGGGCATTTCCCGCGCCGCAACCGGATCGTGTCGGGGCTCTGCTGGGGGACCATCGTGGTCGAGGGCACGGAGCACTCGGGGTCCTTGATCACGGCGCGCCTGGCCTTAGAGCAAGGGCGCGAGGTCTTCGCGGTCCCGGGTCCCGCCGATTCTCCGCTAAGCGAGGCGCCGCATATCCTGCTCATCTCAGGCGCCTATTTGGTCCGCCGCATGTCGGACGTGTGGGAGAAACTGCCGCCAGGAGCGCGCCCCGACGTTTCCTTATATGATCCGGGTGCGGCGAAGGCGCCTCGAGGGCCCTCCCTTTCCTTAGATCATCAAAAAATACTACAATTGCTCGGTCCCGACGCGAGGACCCTGGACGAGCTCGGTCTTGCCTCAGGTATTGACTTATCGCGTCTTTCCAATATAATCTTCGAAATGGAACTGCGGGACTTGGTCGCGCCGGTCCCGGGCCAACGCTATGCCAAAAAAGGAAGCTAAAACGACGCCGCCGCAGGCCGAGAAGGCCGCGCCGAAGAAGGCCAAGAAAGCCGCGCCCAAGGCCTCCGTCCCGGCCAAAGGCCGAGGCGGACCGGCTTTGGTCGTCGTCGAGTCTCCCGCCAAGGAGCGGACGATCTCGCGCTTCCTGAAAGGCGACTACATCGTGCGCAGCTCGTTTGGCCACGTGCGCGACCTGCCCCTGCGCAAGATCGGCGTCTCAGTTGAGGACGGCTTCGCGCCCCAGTACGTGGTCCTGCCGCGCGCCAAGAAGATGCTCGCCGAATTCAAGGACCTCGTGGGCAGATCCCCCTACATTTATCTCGCCACCGACCATGACCGCGAGGGCGAATCGATCGCCTGGCATCTCGTCGAGCTCCTGAACCTCGACAAGCAGCGCGTGCGGCGCATCACCTTCCACGAGATCACGCCCGGCGCGATCGCCGAGGCCATCGCCTCGCCGCGCCAGATCGACATGAACCTGGTGCACGCCCAGCAGGCCCGGCGCGTGATCGACCGCTTGGTGGGATACAAGCTCTCGCCGCTGCTGTGGGCCAAGATTCAGAGCGGGCTTTCCGCGGGCCGCGTGCAGTCGGTCGCCGTGCGCCTGCTCGTCGAGCGCGAAGCCGAGATCAAGGCGTTCGGCTCGGAGACCTTCTGGACTCTCGCCGCGGTCCTCGAGAAGGCCGGCACCCCGCCGCCCTTCGAGGCCAGGCTCTCCATGTTCAGAGGCGAGAAGGTCGAGACGATCCGCGTCTTCGATCTCTTTGCCGAGCAGTATCGCGTCAAGGGCACCCATCTGCGCACCCCGGAGGACATAAAGAAGGTCGAGGCGGCCGTGGCCGGCGGCACTTTCCGGGTGTCGAAGGTCGAACGCAAGGAGGTCCGCAGGCGCCCCGCTCCGCCGTTCTCGACCTCGACCTTGCAGCAGGCGGCCTCGCAGAGGCTGGGCTTCGCGGCCGAACGCACCATGCGGATCGCGCAGTCGCTTTACGAGGGCGTCGACATGGGCTCGGGCGATCCCGTCGGTCTCATCACATACATGAGGACCGACTCCTTCTTCATCTCGAAGATCGCCGCCGAGGAAGCGGCCCATTTCTTGAGGGAGCGCTTCGGCGCGGCTTACGTCCCGCCCTCTCCTCCGACCTACCAGACCAAGTCGCGCGGGGCGCAGGAGGCCCACGAGGCCATACGGCCCACATCCGTGCTGCGCACGCCCGACGAGATGAGGCCCTACCTCAACCCCGACCAAAACAAGCTCTACGAGCTCATCTGGAAGCGCTTCGTGGCCTCCCAGATGGTCGAGGCCGTCTACGACACGGTCGCCGCCGACATCGAGAACGGGACGGCCTTGTTCCACAGCACGGGCCGCACCCTTAAGTTCGACGGCTTCCTGCGCGCTCACGCCGACATCAAGGACCCCGAGGACCAGGACGAGGAGGACGAGGACGCTGACGAGGGCAGCCGCCTTCCCAACCTCCAGGAAGGCGACGTCCTCTCGCTGGCTCAGCTCAAGAGCGAGGAGCACCGCACGAGCCCGCCGCCGCACTACAATGAGGCGAGCCTTATTAGGGCGATGGAAAAGCACGGCATCGGCCGTCCCTCGACCTACGCGCCGACGATCAAGACCATCGTCGACCGCGGCTACGTGCGCCGCGGCCTCAAGGACCGCAAGCTCATCCCCTCCGACCTCGGCGGGCTCGTCACCGAAAAGCTCAAAAAACATTTCCCCGAGGTCGTCAGCCTGACCTACACGGCCGAGGTCGAGGAGCGCCTCGACGAGGTCGCCGAGGGCAAGCAGGGCTGGGACAAGGTCGTGGGCGATTTCTACGGGCCCTTCGTCAAGGACCTCGAGACGGCGACAAAGGAGATGGAGGTCTCGCGCATCGAGCCCCAGAAATCCGATGAGAAATGCCCGGTCTGCACCGCGCCGATGCTCATACGCGAATCGCGCTTCGGGAAGTACCTTTCCTGCTCGACCTTCCCGAAATGCAAGGGCAAGATCCAGCTGACTCCAGAAGGGCAGAAGGTGGTCCTCGAGACCACGGGCGACCTCTGCGACCTCTGCGGCAAGGCGATGGTCATCCGCACCGGACGCAAGGGGCGCTTCTTGGCCTGCTCGGGCTATCCCGCGTGCAAGAACACCTATTCGCTAGACGCGGAGGGCAAGAAGATCGAATCTTCAAGGCCCCTGCAAACCAAGCGGCAGTGCAACAAGTGCGAGAGCGCCATGTGGCTGCGCAAGGGCAAGCGCGGCTTCTTCCTGGCCTGCTCGGGCTTCCCGAAATGCCGCAACATCCGGCCCGTCTCCAAGGACGAGGGCGAGAAGCTGCGCGTGGAGGGCGAGGCCATGCGCGCCGAGATGATCGCCAAGAGGCTGCAAGCCCCGACCTGAGATGTCCGGGCCCGGCGGCAGCCTCAAGGTCACGGTCGAGCGGTTCCTCGCGAATCTGAGGGCCTCGCGCAACTACTCCGCCCACACCTGCCGCGGCTATCGCGCCGATCTGGGCCATTTCGCGGCGCTCCATCCCGAGCTCGCCCCGGAATCCCTGTCCCGCTCGCACGTGCGCGCCTATCTGGCTCAGCTCCAGAAGGAGGAGAAGCTCGCGCGGAACTCGCTCCTGCGCAGGATTTCCGCGCTCCGCTCTTTCGCGCGCTTCCTGCGCGAACAGGGCACTCTCAAAGCCGATCCTTTCCTCAACGTGCCGCTGCCCAAGAAAGAGGCCCGGCTGCCTAAGTTCCTGACGCAGGCCGAGATGGGCAGCCTGCTCGCGCCGCCGGCGGCCGCCTCCCGGCGCTTTCAGGCGCGCGACCGCGCCGTACTCGAACTGCTCTATTCGAGCGGGCTGCGCCGCTCCGAGGTCAGCTCGCTCAACATCGGCGACGTCGACTTCATGGGCGGCACGGTCAGGGTCTTCGGCAAGGGTTCTCGCGAGCGCATCGTCCCGGTGGGGACCTCCGCGCTCTCCTCGCTGCGCGACTACCTCAAGGCCCGCCCGGGAGCGCCCGCCGGCGCGCCGCTGTTCCTCAACGGGCGCGGGGGGCGGCTCTCCGATCAGGGGGTCGCCTGGCTCTTGAAGCGCTGGGTCCGTTCGGCCGGGTGGTCCAAACCGGTAACTCCGCACGTATTTCGGCACAGCTTCGCGACCCACCTCTTGGATGCCGGCTGCGACCTGCGCTCGGTGCAGGAGATGCTCGGGCACAAGAACTTGGCCACCACGCAGGTCTACACCCACTTGTCGCTCGAGCAGCTCAAACGCGTCTACCGGCGCTCCCACCCCAAAGCCTGAGGCTCCATGCAGGAAAAGATCGCGCTCTTGATGGAGGAGACCGGCTGCGACCGGGGAGAGGCCGAGCTCGCCCTCGAGATGTGCGGCTACGAGGTCGAGGAGGCCGTCAAGGCCATCGGGCGCCTCCTGCGAAACATCGTCGTCATCAAGGGCAAGTTCATGGTGCCCGAGGCCAGCGAATTCGGCCTGTTCCTCGTGATCCTCAACATCAAGGCCTTCGTGCTGCTGCGCTGCCGCGCGGTGCTCTCCTTCAATCCCGCCGTGTTCTCCGTGCCGCTTGAGAAGGGCTGGTTCGAGTATGAAAAGGCTCTGTATGGCGGCAGACTTTGGGAGGGCAGCGTACCGGCCGAGAGCCTCGAGATCGAGAAGCGCCTCTCTAGCCACTTCCGCGAGAGCCCGCCGGCCGCGCTCGAGCACCTCGGGCGCCAGGACACGTCCGCGGTCGAGTCCGACCTGACCCGTCTGCTGGCCCGCCATTTCGGAGCGGGCCAGGTCAAGCTCCAGCTGCGCAAGGACATCCTCGCGCTCGGGGAGTTCCACTCCCTGCACCAGCGTCCCGAGGGCGACCGCCGGAGCGTCAAGCGGGCGAGTCGGCCCGAAGACCAGCTCGTGCTCAAGATCGAGCTCGAGCCGGACGCCGCCGGCATGGCCGCCTCCGAGATGCGCGTCGGCGACATGGTCTCCACGAAGATCGTCGACGCGCGCGACATCGCGCAGTACCTCGCGCGCGTCTTCGGCGGCCACTCCGACAGCGGCCCCGTGCCCATCCTCGCCCCGATCGAGGCCATCGAATCCGTGGGCTCGGCCGACAAGAAAGCCTCGCCCACGGCCTCCGGCGACATTCTGGCTCGGGTGCGGTTCTCGACGGGAGTCTGCGGCGACGCGCGGATCTCGCGGGAGCGTCGCTTGAAGGTCGTGCGCATCGCGGTACGCAACCAAGAAAGCCATTCCTGGTGGCGCAGGTTTTTCAGGGGGTGAACGCATGCCGGCGCTCGTGATCGTGGGAGCCCAATGGGGCGACGAAGGCAAGGGAAAGATCGTCCATTACTTGAGCCGCGGCGCGGATTTCGTCGTGCGCTACCAGGGAGGCAACAACGCGGGGCACACGGTGGTCTTCGACGGCAAGAAGTTCGCCCTCCATCTGATACCGTCTGGGATTCTCTTCCCCGGCGTTCACAACGTCATAGGCAACGGCCTTGTGGTCAGCCCCAAGGCCTTCCGCGACGAGGTGCTCATGCTCCAAAAGCGGGGCGTGCGCTCGCGCGGCCGCCTCCACCTGTCACTGGCGGCGCACGTCATCCTGCCCTATCACATTTACCTTGATACGCTGCGCGAGGAAGGCGGCCGCGGCATCGGCACGACCAAGAAGGGCATCGGGCCCTGCTACGAGGACAAGGTCGCGCGCATCGGCATCCGGGTCTGCGACTACCTCGAGCCCGAGACCTTCCGCGCGCTCGTGACGCAGAACCTCAACGTGAGGGCCGCCGAGCTCTCGCGCATCAAGCCCGTCAAGGCCATCGCCGAGGAGGTGTTCAAGGACTACGACGAGCTCAGGAAGTTCCTCGCTCCTTTCGCGTGCGACACGTCCGAGCTTCTGGCCAAGGCCCGAGGCGCCGCAAAGAACCTGCTGCTCGAGAGCGCGCAGGGCGCGATGCTCGATCTCGACTTCGGGACCTATCCCTTCGTGACCTCGTCGAACCCGATCGCCGGCGGCGCGTGCGTCGGTTCGGGCATACCTCCGCAGGCGATCAGCCGCGTGATGGGCGTCACCAAGGCCTACACGACGCGCGTCGGCTTGGGTCCGTTCCCGACCGAGATCGACGGCAAGGTCGCGACCTACATCCGCGAGAAGGGCGGGGAGTACGGCACGACGACGGGCCGGCCGCGGCGCATCGGCTGGCTCGACCTGCCGCAGCTGCGCTCGGCGATCCGTTTCTCCGGGATCGACTCGCTGGTCATGACCAAGCTCGACACGCTCTCCAACATCCATCCGATCAAGGTCTGCACGGCCTACAGGTACAAGGGCAAGAAGCTTACGAGCTTTCCCGTCTCGCGGCGCGCCCAGCTCGAGGTCGAGCCCGTCTACGAGAGCTTCCCGGGCTTCTCGGGCGACCTCTCGGGCGTCCGCAAGTTCTCGGACCTGCCGTCGACGGCGCGGCACTACGTCGAGCAGGTCGAACGGCTCGCCGGGATCCCGGTCTCGATCGTCTCGGTCGGGCAGTCGCGCGAGCAGACGATCGTGCGCGACGCGAGAACCGTCTGGGCCTAGTCGCTTAGGAACTCGTCCAACGCGGCCCTGAAGGCCTTGGCGTCGACGGCGGGATACCGGTAGAGCTCGGGCTCGATACGGCCGAAGAACTCCCTCAGGCGGCCGGGTTCGATGAGGCCGCCTTCGAGCATCGCCGCGGCGTCCTCGAGGTCGACGCGGTGGCCGCGCTCGATCTTGGCCAGGGCCTGGGCGTAGAAATCGTAGTGGAAGAAAGCGAGCCGTCCTTCGTCCGCGATGAACCGGCTGCGCTCCTCCCAACCGGGCAGGGGCGGAATGAACTGCTCGGGCGAGGCGAGCTCGACGTTGATGCGGAGCTCGTCCTTGAGGCGCGGGACTGCCCGCAGCACTTCGTCGTCCTCCGCCACGACTTTGATGTCGACGTCGATCGTCGCGGCCCTCCAGCCGAGCAGGACGGCGCTCGCGCCGCCGGTCAGATAGATGCGGGCTGGCTTGGCGGAGGAGCGGCCGAGCTCGCGCATGAAGCGGCGCACTTGGTCCGCCCCGGTCAGGTCGCGCATTCGAGGGCGCGCTCGAAGCTGATGAGGCGGCGCAGCAGCGCGTTGTACCGCGAGTGGGCCGTGTCGGAGGATTCGCGGCTGAGCAAGGCGTAGAGCCGGTGCTCGGGGTCGCTCAGCGGGGACTCGACGCGCACCCCGGCGCGCCGCAGCCGAGGGGCTCCGATCGAGACCAGGAGAGCCTCCGGGGTCTCGCGGCCGAGGCTCAGGTCCAGCAGCCCCGAGGCGACGAGGTCTGCGCCGGGAAGGCCCTTGGGTATCATCCGAGACTTAGTTTAGCAGGCTTTCCGCATGAAATCCAGCCGCCGGCATCCCGGTCTCGATCGTCTCGGTCGGGCAGTCGCGCGAGCAGACGATATTGAGGGTTTCGAAGTCGGTCTGGTCCTAGGCCTTGCGAAATATCAGAATTCTGATATAATTTTAACGATGGCGACGATAAGGCCGATCTCGGACCTGCGCAATCACGCCGACCAAATTTCCTCGATTTGCCACGACAGCGGCGAGCCGGTCTACATCACCAAGAACGGCCGGGAAGATTTGGTCGTCATGAGCGCCGCGGCCTATGAGCGGCAGCAGGCGAGGCTCGACCTTTATGAGAAGCTCGACGAGGCCGAAGCCGACGCGTCGCGCGGCGACAAGGGAATCAGCCACTCCGAGATGATGCGGGCTCTCAGAACCCCCTGAGTGAAGAAGCGGCCCGTCGTCTACCTGCGCCGTGCGCAGTTGGACCTTGCCGAGATCCGAAGGTACATCGCGAAGGACCATCCCGACCAGGCGTCTTTGTGGATCGACAAGCTTGATCATGCCTTGTCGCGCCTGCGGGAATTCCCGGGGTCCGGCCTGATCCCGAGAGACGGGCGCTTGGCGGCGCGAGGCTACCGCGTGGTCGTCGTCGGCGAATACCTGGCGTTCTACCTGGTGAGGTCAGGCCGCGTCGAAATCCGCCGGGTGCTGCACGGCAAACGCCGCTATTCCTTCCTGCTGCGTTAACATTCTCGAAATTCCCTGCGACGGGAAAAGGGCTATAGTTGGGACGCATGAGCGACCCCGCGGCCGGCCTTTCTAGGCCCGCGCCGTTTTTCTCGACGATCAGTGGACGTGTCAAGAGTCTGGGTCTTGACTTTTGGCCGGGCTCTGCTATACTACATTCAGCGGTCGAGTTGACCGATAAGCGGCAAACCATTCGGGAGAGTGGGGCGCAAAGCGAAGGGCCCGGACCGGGTCGCCTGGCTGCCGAAGATGACTGGATCGCGCGGAAATTTGTCCAGATCCGCCCGGCCCTAACTAGCTATCTTCGGGACAGAGGGGTAAGATGGTTGGTGGGGCCGGGCCTGTTTTTGGTACAAGGATCAGGGCAAATGACCGGACCAAATCGCCGAGTGACGCTGGTGGCGCTGTCAGTTGCGTGTGCCGCGGTCGCGGCGTTTTCAAATCCGGTCTTTGCCGAGCAAGCGGTAGGTCTCGAGGCCCGGGGGGTCGACCCCTGGGCCGCTTTGCATAACGCGCAGGGCTTGGACGTGCGCGACGCCGACGGCCATCCGGTTTCGGTGAAGCTCATCGCCGATCAACTCAAGGCGGCCGAGTCCCAGAAGATCTCCCAAACCGCGTCCGTTTCCCGGCTGCCCAAGGCGCGCGTCCTCTTCAGGCTCCTGGAGCTCATCCCGTCCTTGGCCGGTTTCTGGGGCCTGCAATTCCCCGTCATCCCCGCGCACGAGGCCTGGGCCCTTCCGGTCCGGCTCAGGCTCGCGGAGGGCTCCGGCCCGCCCGCCTTGGCGACGGCTTTGGCCTTGGCGCTCGTCCTGCTCTGTTGCCGCTCCCAAACGATCTCGAGGCGTTCCCTCCAGAAGTCCGCCGTCCTCCGCTGCTGAGGCCCCATCGGGGCCAACCCCCAGGCAGAAAACAAACCAAGACGGTCCGCCGCATGACCAGACAGCACGCTTGACTCGAAGTCCGCGCCGCACGGAGAAAGTGAGCAGAAAGTTTCGCATCGCCGTCGTCTCTTAAGGAAAAAATGAACACCAACGGGTGGGGTGTCTCCATTTTGCGCGCGCGCGCGCTATTGATCTTAATAGCGTCCTGCGCCGCGCTTCCCGTTTTCGCGGACTCGATCTCGGATTCGATCGACGCCCTGCGCTCCCGCGACCCCCAGGCCCGCGCGGCGGCCCGCGAGACGCTCGTCAAGGCCGGGCCCGAGGCCGTGCCGGAGCTGCTCAGAGCCATGGACATGCGCCGCCGCCCAGCCGTCATCGCCGTTTTGGTCCGCATCGGAAAGCCGGGCGTGGCCAAGCTGATGGACCTGCTCAAGGACCCCGCGCTGCGCGTCCAGGCCGGGGAGGCCTTGTTCCAGGTCATCACCCCCGATTCGCGTTCCCAGGTCCCGGCCTTGGTCAAGTGCCTCAAGGACGCCGAGCTCAAGCATTACTGCGGCCAAGCCTTGGTCAAGGCCATCGACGCCCGATCTTCGGGGCAGGTCCCGGAGCTCATCTTGGCGCTGAAAAACCGGGACAAGGACATCCGGGCGTATGCCGCCGCGGCGCTGGGGCAGATCGGGACCAAGGCCGCGGCAGCGGTGCCGGTCTTGGCCGAGGCCCTCAAGGACCGCGAGGCGGCCGTCCGCGCGGTCGCCGCGGCCGCTTTGGGCAAGATCGGCCGCAAGGCCAAGGACGCCGTGCCGTCCCTGGAAGCCGCCGAGCAGGACGCGGACGGCGAAGTGCGGCGCAGCGCCGCGGAGGCTCTGAATAAGATCGGCACCTAGCATGACCCGGGATCATAGACAGTCGGCGACGGCGCTCAAGCTCGCGGCCTTCGGGGCCGGGCTGGCCGGCCTTGTCTTCGAGCTGGCCTGGCTGCGCCTGCTGGCGCTCTCCGTGGGCAACACGGCCGAGGCGGCCTGCGCCTTGCTCTCGGTGTACATGGCGGGCTTGGCTCTTGGCAGCTGGGTCCTGGGGCGGCGCGCCGACCGCGTCGCCTCGGGTCCGGGGCTCTTCGCGGGCCTTCAGGCGGCCGTGGCCCTCTGCGGGGCCGCGATGCCGGTCCTCATCTCCGGGCTGCCGCCCGTCGCGGCGGCGCTCTGTCTGCTCGTTCCAACCTTCTTGATGGGAGGCGCGCTGCCTTTGCTCGCGCGGCAGGCTTTGATCCAGGGCGGGCTCGTCGCGGAGGAAGTCGGCTCGCTGTGCTTCTGGAACACTTTGGGAGGCGCGGCTGGCGCGGTGCTCGCGGGCTTCGTCCTTCTGCCGGCGCTTGGGCTGCGCGGCACGGTCGGGGTCGCGGTCCTCGTCAGCCTCGCGGTGGGCGCGTTGGCTTGGAAGCTCAGCGATCCGGCGGCGGCCGCTCCTCCGGAAAAAGAGGCGCTCGCCGCGGCGCAGAGCAGCCCGGTTTTGTGGGCCGTGTTCGCCTTGAGCGGCTTGTGCGCTCTGGCCTACGAGACTCTCTGGACCCGCCTGTTGTCCTTGGTGCTGGGCTCGTCGCTCTACGCCTTCACGATCATGCTGGCCGCCTTCCTGGCCGGCCTCGCGTTGGGCGGCAGGCTCGCCGGTCCGCTGGCGCGGCGCGGCTGGTCGCGCTGGGGCGTGCTGGGCCTGCTGCAGAGCGGGATCGCGGTCTGCTCTTTGGCCGGCTTGCTCGTCCTGCCTTGGCTGCCTTTTGTCTACCTCAAAATCTACGCGGCGCTGGGCCCGGAATCCGCGTGGTTCCTGCCCGCCCAGTTCGGGCTCGCGTTTACGGCCTTGCTTCCCGCGGCACTGCTGATGGGCCTTAATTTCCCTTGGTGCGCGGACCTGGCGGGGCCCAGCGCGCGTCCGGGTTCACGCCTGGGCGCCATGTACGCGCTCAACACGGCGGGCGCGGCCGCCGCTCCGTGGCTGGCATCGCTGCTGCTGATCCCGAGGTTCGGTCTTGCGGGCAGCGTCGCGGCGCTGGCCTTGGTCAACCTCGTGCTCGGCTTGCTGGCCCTCTCGCGCGAGCCAAAACCGGCCTACCGTGTCGCTTTGCCTTGGGTCGCCGTGGGCGTGCTGGTCTTCTGGTGGGCGAGCCCGCTGCCCAGCCGGAGCGTCCTGGAGAGCGGCGTGATGCCGCGCGCCGCCGACTTCCTGGCCCGCGGAAATGATATCAAGGCGTGGAGGACTTTGCTCGACTCCCGCCGCGAGGTCTTCTCGGAGGACGGCCGCACGGCCTCGGTGTCGGTCTGGAAGCACGACAACGGGACGCTCACCATCACCTTGGACGGCAAGCCCGACGCTTCGACGTCGAGACTGACCGACATGCCGACCCAGGTCCTCTCCGGTCACCTGCCTCCCTTGCTGCGCGAGGCGCGCGCGGGAGCAGGTTCGGCTAAAGGCGGCTCGGCCTTGGTCATCGGCCTGGGCAGCGGGATCACGGTGGGGGCCTTGGCGCGCCACCCCTTGGAGCGCATCGAGGTCGTCGAGATCGAGCCGGCCGTCGTGCGCGCCAGCCGCGCTTTCGCGGACTTCAACCATGCGGCGCTCTCGGACCCGCGCGTGAGCTTGGTCCTCGATGACGCGCGCCGTTACTTGCGCCGCGCTTCAAGGAGCTACGACATCGTCATCTCTGAACCCTCGAACCCGTGGCTTCCTGGCTCGGCAGCGTTGTTCACGCGGGAATTCTACGAAAGCGTCAGGGTCCGGCTGGCCTCGGACGGGATTTTCTGCCAATGGCTGCACTTCTACGGGATGCCGACGGACGCGGTCCGCGCGGAACTGCGCACATTCCGCTCGGTCTTTCCGCACGCCTCGCTGTGGTGGCCCACGGGCGGCGACGTGCTCCTCGTCGCGACCCCTGACGAGCTTAAGTTGGATTACAAGGCCTTGAGCCGGGCCCTGGCCGGAGCGGGAGTCCAGGCGGACCTCGCCGCCATCGGCTTCGGCGGGCCGGAGGGTTTCCTGACCTCGTTCGCGGCGGGCGAAAAGGTCCTGGCCGCTCTGGCGCAGGAGGGCGCGGGACTCAACACGGACGACCGGCCCATCCTCGAGTTCGCCGCCGCGCGCTCGGTGCACGACGCGGGAGCCTTCGCGCGCAACGCGGAGCTCTTGAACGCGCGCCGCGAAAGCGTCTCTCCTTATCTAGAGGGCTTCGACCGGCCGCGGGAGCTGGCGCGGGCCTACGGCGCGCGCGGGCTGCTGGCCTTGGGCGCGGCCGAGCTCGAGAAAGACGGCGCGAGCTTGAAGGACTTGACGTCGCGCCGAGAGACCGGCGAGATGTACCTCAAGGCCCAGGATTTCTCCGCGGCCGTGCGCGTCTTCGCCGAGCTCGCGCGCTCGCGGCCGCGCGATCCCAAGGCCCAGCTCGACCTGGCGCGGGCCTGTCTTGCGGCCGGAGAGAAGGACAAGGGCCTGGCCGCGATGGAGCGCTTCGCGGGCCTGATCTTGCGGCGCGAGCTGGTCCCGCTTTACGCGAAGGGGCTCGCCGACGAGGCAAAACCCGCTCCCGCGTACTTGGCCTTGGGCCAGGGCTACGCGCGCCTGCAGGAAGGGCGCCTGGCGGCCAAGCTGATGACCTTGGCGCTGCAGAACGATCCGAAGATTTTTGACGCGATGATCAGATAGGGATGAAAGAACGACACGCGAAGTCGAGGCGGTCATGGATGAGGCGGGGCGCGGCCCTGTTGGCCGGGCTTTATCTCGCCTTGTGCCCGCGGCCGCTGAACTCCTCGCAGATCACAATGACCACAGGGCCGGGCGTCGGCACGGAGTTCTCGGGCCAGCACAACGCGATCTTCGTGCCGGGCTGGGGCTACTGGGTCTTCTACCACTCGACGGTCAACGGCGACCGCGGCGTCTGGCGCTTCTCGGCCGACGGCGTCACCTGGACGGCCGAGACCGAGGTGTTTCCGTTCTTGACCTTGGCGCCCGACGCGGCCAGCCCCAACACCAGCGTCTGGTACCGCTCGGACACCAACGAGATCTACGCCGCGGCCAACGACGGCGCCAACGACATAGCCGGCACCGGCACCGTTCCTGGCGGCACCAACATCAACACCAACGACTCCTCGGGCAACAAGGTGTTCATCCGCCGCGGCACCCTGCAGTCCAACGGCAGCATCAGTTGGGACGCGACCGTCGGCATCCGCCGCCAGAAGATGGTCGCCGACACGGCCGCCAGCGCCTGCCAGGACGACGTCAACAACGTCAACTCCCGATGGGATCCCCTGTCCCAGCACAGCGCCTCGGTCGTGGTCTCGAGCGACTCCAGCAAGACGGTGGTCTCCGTTTTTGCCGAGGCGAGCGGCTACACGAGCAAGAACCCCGCCTTGAGCTTCACGGGCGCCATCGGCATCAACAACCTCAAGGCCGACCTCAGCGATTACAACGTCGCCGGCACCCCGAACATCTATGTTTACTGCTACCAAGAAACGGCGAACACCACCAACGACGACCCCACGGCCTTCGAGCCGAGCGCTCCGGTGCTGGTCCCTGTCCTCCAGGGCTCCGCGCTCATCAACTCGGAGGTCCTGCTTGGCCTGCGCCTGCCCAACAATAACGTCGCGCCGGGCACCCAGATCACCGGCAACACGATGACCGCCCCCCCTTACGCCGCGAACGTCAACTCGGGCGCCGTGGCGGTGCGGCTCTCGTCGGGCTCCGCCAAGGCGGTGGCGGACTACATGCTCGAGCTCTCGAGCGGCGCCTCGGTGGTCGGCGACAACTCCTACGGGATGGCGGCGATCAACCTGCCGGGCTCGGCCACGGCCTTCTTCGTCGTGACCGACGCCACCGGCACGCTGCACTACAACCGCCGCGTCTCCAACGGCGCGGGCACCGGCGGCCAGTTCTTCTGGACCAACTTCGTCGGCGGCCCGATCATCGACGGCAAGGGGGGCGTCAACAACCTCGTCAGCAACGCAGGCGACCCCCTCGGGCACCCCTCCATCAGCATCGTCAACCGCTCCGACGGAAGCGCCGACGACCTCTACGTCGCCTACGCCAGCTCCGAGGGCATCCATTACGCCGTCTTTAACGCGACCATGACCACCTCCGCGGGCCAAGTCCGTCACACCTACTATTGGCGCAGGGGCGCCGTCACGGGAGCCTTGAACTCGACCGGCGCCACGGGCAGCGCGGACAACCCCAAGCTCGGCGGCTGGACCAAGGCGCCCAACCCCCTGCCGATCATCTGGCAGGACCAGAGCGTCGTCTATTTCGACAAGATCATCACATCGACCTGTCCGATCCCGACGATCACCTCGTTCAGCTCCTCGCCGGCCAACGGCTTCCTGACCGGCCCGAGCTACGACATCTCTTTGGTCGGCACCAACTTCAACTTCTGCATCGGGCAGTCGACCTCCGCGCTGTTCTGGCTCTTCAAGAGCACGGGCGCCGCCGGCGCCGGCGTCGACACGACCCAGAACGACATCACGGTGACGACCGTCACGATCGTCGACAGCACCCACTTGCGCGCGACCATCAGCCTGACCAACCACGTGCAGGCCGGCACGCCCTATCCCCTGCGCGTGAGCTTCCCCGACGGCCAGGAATTCCCGGACTTCTACGACCGCACGGGCTGCCCGCACGCCGGCGTGGCCCTGGGAAGCGGCTACAACTCCACCTGCGCCAACGTGACCGACATCCCGATGACCTTGACGCTCAACGCGCCGACCATCTCGAGCATGACCGGCGTGGCCACCAAGCCCTCGGGCGGCATGATCACGCAGAGCAACGGCACGACGGGCCTGGTCAGCACGATCACGATTGTGGGCACCGGCTACGAGAACTGGACCGGCCAGCTTTGGGGCGGCGCGGCCCAAGGGCTGATCCCGAGCACCAACACGGTGAGGATCCAGTTCCTTAATACCCTGACCGGCCTGCTCGAATCGGGGATCACGGTCTCCTCGTTGGCCTATGTCGGCGGCAAGGGCACGGAACTCAACGCCTACCTCAACATCTCGACCTCGGTCGCGGTCAACGAGGGCTTCTCCAACGCGGTCGGGCCCTACCGCATCCTGATCACCAACCCCTCCTCGGGCACGGCCGACACCTCCGCGCTGGCCACGCCGGGCACCTTCTATGTGACCGTGCCCACGGCCACGATCACCTCGGGCTTCTCCTCGGGCTTCTGGAACAACGCCAACAACTTCGTGACGATCACGGGCTCGGCCGCGTACAACGACCAAGGCCAACTGGGCGTACCGAGCGCTTCCAACAACCCGATCAACAAGGTCCAGGTCCAGATCAAGTTCCTCGGCACCGGAGCGCACAGCGGCTGGATTTGGAACGGAACGCAGATCTCGCTGCCGGACGGCAACGCGGAGAACAACTGGGTCAACGCGACCCTCTCGCCCAACGGCACGGCCTACTGGTACCTGCCGCCGAGCTTCAACACGACACAGGCTCCGGACGACGGCCCCTACGCGATCTTCGTCCGGGCCTTGAGCAAGGACGGCGGGGTCGGAAACCCCAACGGCTACGGCTCGCCCGCCCAGTTCATCAGCACCCAGGCGGTGACCTTGGACCGCAAGCCGCCGCTCTACAGCCCGGTGCTGCCCGTGTCGGGCTCGACCAGCGCCGTCGCCGACGTCTCGGGCAACCTCTCGGACCAAGGCACGGGGGTCTCGACGATCACCTTCCTGATCCAGGACATCGGCCTGCCGCAGGTGTCAACGGCCAACTGGATGGCCTTCGGCTCGCAAGGGAACCTAAACGCGACCAACAACCTCCAGCTCTGGATCGGCACGGGAGCCCCGGCCATGCCGCTGGGCACGGGCGCCGCCCAACTCATCGACCTCTCGAGCGGCCTCTTCAGCCCGCAATGGCAAAGCGGCCATCAGTACCGCATCTCGGTCTTCTCCGAGAGCCCGGGCTTCAACTGCCTGGACACTTCGACGGGAACCTACACGACGAGCAACACGAACTGCGTGCAGGTCACCGGGTCCTCGGGCGGGAGCGGGCAAGGCAGCTCGGTGATCGTCATCTTCGACACCAATACGCCGGTGCTCACCCTCGACCGCGCGAACCTGGCGAACAGCTCGGGTACGGCGACTTTCCTGACCGCCTTCTCCTCCATAACGGGTACGTATCTGGACAACGTCAACGACCCGCGCGAGTCCGAGACCATCTGGTTGCGCCTGGTGCACCTGCAATTCGGCCAGGTCGCGGAGACCCCGGTCTCATGCCTGGACCAAAGCCTGGGGCTCTTCACGGCCTGCACGAGCGTCACCCAGGACAACGAGTGGGTCACGGTCAGCCCCACGATCAACAGCACGAAGACGGCCAACGGCTGGAGCTTCGCGCTCTCGGGCGCGGCGCTGGGCCAGCTCGTGCAAGGCGACGTCTACCGCGTCGACGCCTGCGCGACCGATGGCGCCGGCAACTCGACCGGGACCGCGACGAGCCAATCCACCGACTGCAAGACGAGCCCGCTGTTCAAGAAGTACTTCAGGCTCGACAACCAAGCTCCCTCGTTCGTGTCGGTGACGATCACGACCGGCACACCGGCCGATTCCGACCTCGGCAACGGCGACCTCGAGTTCGGCGCCGGCGGCGCCTCGGTGGGCCTCTACACGGTCCCCGACCCGACCACCAATCCGGCGCCCTACGTCTCCAAGGTCCCGCTCAACTCGATCCGCCTCAAGCTCTCCGACGGGACGGGCTCGGGCGTCTCGACGATGACGGTCATCTGGTCCTTGAGCTATACGGACAAGAACAACGATCTCTTCCAGTGGACGCCTCCCAATACCTGGGCGCAGAGCGCGACGCGCATTTGGAACGTCGCCGGCAGCACGATGGTCCTGGCGAGCAACCAGCCGGCCTTCTATGTCGCCATCTCCTCGGCGATCAATTGGGAGAACCCGTCCGAGTTCTACCACTTTCAGGCCACGGCGACCGACGTCGCGGGCAGCCCTTCCTATTATACGTGGGACTTCGTCTACGACACGGCGCCGCCCAACATCCCGATCAACGCGGTCGACATCTCGTCGGGCATCTCCTTCAGCAAGCCCATCAACCTGCCCCAATTGCTGAGCGGCAAGGTGCAGGACAACGTCTTCGGCGCCAACAACTACAACACGGGCGCCTCCAAGGTCGGCCTGGGCGTCATGCGCATCGACAAGACCAGCACCCAATGGTTCACGCCGGGCGGCGGCGGCTCGTGGGTCGCGACCCGCGGCGATCCCAACATCCCGATCAGCGCGCCCGACAACGCGGCCAACGCGGGCGCGGTGCCCTGGAGCTACGTGCTGGGCGCCAACACCGACCACTTCTGGAACAATGACTCGACCTCGACCTATTACCTCTACCTCTATTCCCAGGACAACACGGCGGCCCCCTTCAGCAACCTGACCTCGTCCTTGACCCTCTTCGGCGTTTTCCAGTGGGACGTCGACGCCCCGACCTCGGCCTTCACCTCGCCGGTCGGGACCATCCCGCCGGCCTTGTCCTCGACGACGAACGCGACGATCTTCTACTCGACGATCACCTTGTTCAACCTCGCTAAGGTCTACGGCACGGCCTTGGACCTGCCCAGCTCCGGCCCCGGCATGGGCGCGAATGTGAGCTGCACGATGCCGGCCTTCGACTTGAACGCGCCTCCCGACGGCTGGCCCGGCTCCTGGCCCGGAGGGGCGGCCAACATCTGCAAGGAGCAGGTCTCCATCACGGACACCAACACGGGCGGCATCTGGGACGGCTCGACCTTCAACCAGAACATCACGCCGGGCTCGAACGCCGCCTACCGCGACATGTCGGCCGGCGGCGTGGCGGGAAACAACTACAACTACGACATGACCTCGGACGGCAACCCCCAGGCCGCGCTGAGCGATACGCATGTCTACTCGGTCAGCATACGCGGCAAGGACGCCGGCGCCGACGGGACGGGGACCTGGGATCCGAACGTCGAGGTTCCCCCGAGCCTGGCCTGCGGCTCGATCCCGCTTGGCAACCTCAACGTCCGCTGCTTCAAGATCGACAAGCAGATCCCGACGAGCTACGCGGTCACGCCGATCAACAACTCGGACAACGCGACCCCGATCGCCGCGATCTCGGGCACGGCGGTCGACACGGGCTCGGGCCTCAAGTACACCTACGTCAAGATCTGCAACGACGACACGGGCAATCCGGGCCACATCAAGCCCAACGAGTGCTTGCCCGGCGTCTCGGGCACCGACGGCTTCACGAGCTCGAACACCTTCATCTTCAGCTGGGCTTCGCCGACTTCTCCGCAGACCTGGAGCCTCAACACGACCGCAGTCACGGCCTGGGTCGCCAACAACACCTACGACGTGATCGTCTGGTCGACGGATACCGTCAACAACATAGAGGGCGCGCTCGACGCGGCGACGGCGGGCTCGGCGCCCTCGAACCACATCAAGTTCCGAGTGATCAGCATCACGGGCTCGGGCAAGGTCCTGCAGCCCCAGCCCGGCGACTCCGTCGGGACCAACCCGTACTACATGCCCACGACCCTGACGACGATCTCGGGCACCGCGACGGGCAACCCCAACGCCCAGATCCTCATCAAGGCCACCGACACCATCCCGGCCAAGTACTTCGACGGCGCCAACTGGACCAACACGCTGACCTGGTTCCCCGCGGCCGGCCTGCCGGTGACCGGCGGGGCCTGGAGCTACGGCATGGCCTCGGGCAAGTGGCTGCTCAACTTCAACTACCAGATCCAGCTGCGCACCTGCGACGCGACGTGCCTGGTCTTCAGCTCGATCTTCGACACGACGCCCAACTTCGTGATCGACTCCTCGGCGCCGGCAATCACCTTGCTCGAGCCCACGGCCGCGGCCTACAGCGCGGGGACCTTGCAGGTGACCTCGGCGACCGTCGTCGATGCCACGGCGCAGAACCCGCCCGTCTTCAACGACAGTCTCAATCCAGGGGCGGTCTACTTCCAGGTCAGGCGCTTGAAGGACTCCCCGAACAAGGTCTGGGACATACTGCAGTCGACCTTCGTCGCGCTCGGCGCCGATTGTCTGACGACCACCGACAACACCTGCCTGCCCGGCTCGATCGCGGGCGGCGGCGGGCTGTTCAACTGGACGACCACTTACCTGACCAACTACCAGCTCTTCGAGGACGGCTACCGCTACCGCGTCGACATGATGGCCAAGGACAAGGCGGGGAACACGATCAGCCAGCCCTCCGCGGCGCCCTTCCGCTGGGACGTCTCGTTCCCTACGGCGCAGGTCAACGTCCCCGTCACGAGCTCCTACATCAACAGCTTGAGCTCGATCACGGGCACGGCGCTCGACCCCAACCCGAACCTCGCCGACCCCAACAAGGCGCCGACCGGCATCGCCAACGTCGAGGTCTCGATCCAAAGGCAGTCGGACGGCAAGTTCTTCGACGGCACCTCTTTCGGCTGGTCGGGCAGCACGAAGTGGCTGCCCGCGACCGACCTCTACGAGCAATCCATCGGCAACTCGACCTGGACCTATTACAACACCAACCTCAACGCCGCGATCTTGAGCGGAAAATACGTGCTTGCGGCGCGCGCGACCGACCGCGCGGGCAACGTCCAGGGCAACGAGACCGGCGGCTATCTGTTCCCGGCGATCAGCTCGTTCACCTTCACCGCGGACTTCGGCCCGCCGACGATCAGCGTCACCTTGCCTCTCAACAGCCAGCCTTACGCCTCGGTCTCGGTGCCGCCCGTGCAGGGCGCGGCCGCCGACCCGCCCGACCAGGGCATCTCGGCGGGCGTCTTGAGCGCCAACAACCAGGGCCTCGACACCGTGATGTGGTACGTGGTCGGCGTGAGCAGCGAGTATTGGACTGGCGCGGCCTTCACGACGACCGTGACGACCGTGACCTTCAGCGGCGGCGCGGCCTGGAGCCTCTCGATGCCCACGCCGGCGCAGTTCGCCGCCCAAGGCGACCGGACCTACTTCGCCTTGGCGCAGTCGCATGACGCCTCGACGAGGCCCGACGGCAACATCTCGGTCACCTCGGGCAACGTCAGCGGCTTCTACGGGACCGCCCTGAACGTCCCTCTTTCCTTCTTGGTGGACGCCACTGCCGGCGTCTCGACCGTCACCTGGCCCATGCAGGGCCAGGTCAGCAACGCGGTCAGCTCGTTCACCGGCACGGCCAACGCCTACATCTCGGGCGTGAGTCCCAACGGCAACGTCTCGATCTGCCTGACCACCAACACTTTGACCGGCCCGTTCTGGACCGGCTCGTCCTACACCTTCACGAGCGTCGGCAGCCCGCCGTGCTATTGGTCGACCTCGACGATCAACAGCGGCGGCGGGTTCGGCTCGAGCACGACGACCTGGACCTACTCCGATCTCGCGGGCGCCTTCACGACCGGCAACACCTACTACTTCTACTCGCGCGTGACCGACAACGTCGGCCACGTCGAGGCCGGCCCGCCGATCTTCGCGATGCAGTGGAACATCAACGTGCCCGCCGTGGTCTCGACCTCGCCGCTCAACGGCAACACCCTCAACCTCGCCGCCTTCGCTTCGATCGCGGGCACGGCCTCGGACCAGGCCGCCGGGAACTCCTTGACCAACGTCCAGATCCTCGTGCAGTCGAAGCAGATCAACGGCGGCGGCGTCAACGCGGCGTACTGGAACGGAGGCTTGAGCGGCGTCGTCGCCAACGACTGGACCAGCAGCGACACGACCAAGTACAACCAGTGGCTGCCCGCCTCGGGCCTGGCGACTTGGAGCCGCGCCGCGATGAGCCTGGGCGCGCTCGACTCGACGCAGTTCGTCATTTGGGTGCGCGCCAGCGACGGGCTGGGCAACCGTTCGCCGACGCCTTCCAACGCCCAGCTCGACGCCGACCAGAACTTCGACGGCAGCCCGGCTTTGACCTTCACCTTCGACAACACGGCTCCGACATCAAAGGCGAACTTCCCGCCCGTCAACAACAACAACCCGACCTTAGCGCTGATATCGGGCACCTCGAGCGACGATCCCTTCGGCGGCACGCGCTCTCCCTCGGGCGTCAACAACATGAAGTTCAAGCTCTCGCAGTCGGACGGCTGCTACTGGCAGCCGCTCGGAGGCTTCGTGGCGCCCTGCACCGACTCGGGCTTCCTGTCCGTCGGCGGCGCGGTCAATCCGTGGAGCAAGGCCATCGGCGTGGGGGCGAGCTTCTTGGACGGCTTCCAATACACGATCACGCCGCAGGCGACCGACAACGCGACCAACGTCGAATCCGCGCCCGCGCTCTACACCTTCGTCATGGACCTGACCACTCCCACGGCCTCGGTCTACTTCCCGGCCAACGGCGGCTTCATGGGGGCCGCGACGAGCGTCTCCTCGGGCCCGGCCGACGACCTGGTCTTGGACCTGCACGCGGGCGCGGGCGACTACTGCAACGGCGGCTGCCCGGCGGGCCGCAACAACCAAAGCGGCATCGCGGCTTCCTCCGTGACGATCGCCCTCTACGACACGACTTTGGGCAAGTACTGGAACAACGCGGCCGGCGCCTTCAACCTCGGCACCGCTTTGCCCCTGCCGGGCCCGGCCTGGTCGACGGCGACCTTCGTCGGAACGGCGTCGGGCACCTGGACTTGGACTTTGCCGACCAACATCATGGCCGCCTCGAGCCCGAACACCTATCTGATCACCTCGGTCGTCAAGGACAAGTCCAACAACCAGCTCCAAGGCGTCACCGTGACGACCAACTCGTTCGTCTACGACGTGACGCCCCCGGTGGCTCTGGCGACCGCTCCGACGGACGGGACCCCCTACCCCTTCCACGCCTACGCGACCGTGCTGCCGGCCATCTACGGCACGGCGCGCGACGCCGCTCCGGGCCTTATTAAGGATGTCTTCCTGCAGATCAAGGAGACGGCCTGCACCAACGGGCCCTGCGGCAACGTCGGCTCCTATTGGAACGGCTACGCCTGGCAGGTCGGCGCCGTGTTCCTCGACTCGGGGGTCGTCTCGGGCCTGCTCTCCGGGACGACCTACGCGTGGTCGATGGACACCTCGAACGTCGCCTGGGACAACTTCTCGACCTACACGATCACGATCGAGGGCCGCGATCAGTCGCTCAATATCGAGGGGGCGCACACGGATCTGACGATCTACCTGCAGGCGCCGGTCGCCACGGTCAGCATCACCCAGCCCGCGCCCAACGGGCAGTACAAAAACAGCGCGCCGTTCGCGGTGAACTTCCAGGGAACCGGCACGAACATGCGGCCGACCAACAGCGTCCAGCTCGAGCTCAAGCGCCTGACCGAGCCCACGAGCTACTGGTTCAACCCGACCGCGATCTGGATGACGGCCTCGACCTTCACCACGCTCAGCGCGCCGTTGGGAAGCTGGACCACGACCTGGACGGTCTCGCCGTACAACATGGACAACTCGACCTACACCTTGACCGTGACGCCGTTCAACACGGCGGGCGTGGCGGGCACGCCGGCCTCGCTGACCTTCTTCATCGACAACACGGCGCCGACCTCGGCGATCACGACGCCCTCGGGCCCCGCTTGCGCCGGCGTCAACACCTGCTTGGGACCGACCGTCACGCCGCTCAACGCCATCGTGGGCAACGCCTCCGACATCAAGAGCCCGGCGCCGCCGGTCGCCAACTCGCTGACGAACACCGGGCTTACCATCACCATCACCGACAACCCGAGCTGCGTGCCCGGCCCCTGCAAGACCTGGGTGCCGGCCTCCAACGCCTTCGTGGCCGCGGGCGGCGGCTTCCTGCCGGACGTCTTTACTCCCGTGGGCGCGCCGGTCACATCCTATAATTGGAGCACCTCGACCTTGACCGGCCTTGCCGCCGCCCTGCAGGACGGCGTCGACTACAAGATCTCGGTTCTGGCGACCGACCTCCCGGGCAACGCGCAATCGCCGGCGGCCCTGTTCACCTTCGTCTGGGACGCGACGCCGCCCGTGGCCGGCGTCATCCAGCCCTCCTCGGGCAACGTCTACATGAACCTGACCAACATCTCCGGCACCGCGAGCGACCCCGCGGGTGCCTTCGGCAACAACAAGTTCTCGGGCATGGACCACGTCGACGTGCAGATCTTCGACCCGCAGAACGTGCTGTGCTGGACGGGCGCGGCCTTCGGCTCGTGCTCAGGCGCGACCTTGGGCTGGAACACGATCGGCGGAGTCCCCACGCCGTGGAGCTACGCCAACGCGCTGCTCTCGCCCGCCCTGCAGTCGGGCAACTACTACACCGTCGCCTCGCGCGGCGTCGACCGCTCGACCAACACCCAGAACGCCTTCACCTCGGGCATCTCGAGCATGACGGTCTTCATCGACACCGACGCCCCGACCGTGCAGATCACGGTGCCGGCCAACTCGGTCTCTTACCGAGCCGCGGTCCTCAACGGCGGCAACGCGCTCTCGGGCACGGCCGCCGACGCCGAGAAGGCTTTCTACCCGTTCACCGACGCCCTGCAGAACAACACGGTCCAGACGATCATCTGGTACCTCTCGGATGTGACCGGCACGCAGCTGACGGGCAGCACGAGCTTCTACTACTCGGGGGTCCCCAACTACTGCCCGAACCCGCCGGTGCAGTGCAGCTCGAACGGCACCAAGTTCTCCTCGAACACCTTGCAGGAGGCCGACGCGGCGATCTGGATCGTGGCCAGCGGCACCAAGACCTGGACCTCCAATTTCACGGCCGCGGACTGGCGCTCCGACCGGCAGTACTACATCAAGGGCCGAGCCAAGGACAAGGCGCTCGATGTCAGCGGCGCGGTGGTCGGCAACCAGACCTCGACCTTCTACACGGGCCAGAACTACAACGGCTTCATCGTCGACAACTCTCCGCCGGTCTCCAAGGTCACTCAGCCGCCGCTGACCGGCTTCATTCAGAGCCTGGCCTCGATCTCGGGAACCTCGAACGCGGATCTTTCGCAGGCGAGCACCTACTTCCTCAACATCTGGTACGTTCCTCTCGCCGGCGGCGCGAGCTACTATTGGAACGGCTCGGGCTGGGGCGCGGCCGACGCGCAGACCCCGCGGCCGGTCAAGATCACGGGCTCGGCGCTCTCCACGGGCACCGTCATCTGGTCGTATCCGGATTCCCTGGTCGGCGAGTCGGCGCCCACGATCACGCAGCCGGCGGGCACGACCTACGGCATCTCGATCATGGCGCGCGATTTCGCGGGCAACCTCGAGGTGCCGGCGACCGCCCAGCTCGTGCTCGACCAAAGCGGCCCCGACGTCAAGATCACGACGCCGATGGTCAACGCCCCGTACTACGGCACGACGCGCCAGCTGCCCACGCTCTCGGGAACGGCGATCGACGTGGGCCCCGCCGGCGTCAATACGGTCACCATCGAGATCCGCGACATCTCCGAGACCGACCTCGCCCAAGGCGGCAAGAACCCGATCTGGACGGGCTCGGGCTGGAATACCAGCATGAGCTCCAACTACGTGACCATGACCGGCTACGCCTTCCCGAACTGGAACCTGACCTCGCCCGGCGTCAATTGGCTGCCGAACAAGCGCTACCAGGTCACGGCTTTGGCCACCGACCTCGCCGGCAACCTCTCCCCGACGCCGGCGATCATGGACACGATGATCTACGACGTGAATTTCCCGACCAGCACGGTCCTGGCCCCGGTCCACAACACCTACCAGAAGGGGCCCAACCTGCCGACCGTCATCTCGGGAACCGGCCAGGACGGCGTGATCGTCTCGAGCGCCGAGGCGAAATCGGGCTTGAACCGCGTCGAGATCTCGATCCACGACGACGGCGGTCCGCCCAGCTATTACGACGGCGGCGCGTTCTCCTCGATCGTGCCGCTCTGGCGCGTCGTGTCGACGACGACGCTCGACCCGGCGACCTGGACCTACCCGCCCTCGAACCCGGCCGGCGACGTGATCCCGACCTGGTTGGACGGCCACAAGTACACGATCCAGGTCCGCGCGACCGACAGCTCGACCAACCAGGAGGCCAACAACGCCTTGGGCGTGCAGATCGCGACCTTCACGGCCGACTACACGCCGCCCGCGGTCACGGTCGTCCTGCCGGGGCCCGCGGCCTTCATACCGACGGTGTCGAGCTTCACGGGCACGATGAACGATCCTCTCGTCAACGGCAACCACAGCTCCATGGCAGGCGGCGCCGCGGCGGTCTACA
The DNA here is from genome assembly GCA_016194705.1 of Elusimicrobiota bacterium. Taxonomy (GTDB): domain Bacteria; phylum Elusimicrobiota; class Elusimicrobia; order UBA1565; family UBA9628; genus PALSA-1176. The sequence goes on from JACQAZ010000039.1 coordinate 51,304, forward strand.
TCGCGATCAAGAAGCTCAGCAACAACACCTACTGGAACCAGTCGAGCTCGGCCTTCGACATCACCTGCCCTCCGTGCACGCCGAACCCCTACACGCTTGCGACCTTGTGGCAGACGAGTTGGTCGTACACCAACGCCGCGCTGACTTCGGCTCTCACGACGCCTTCGGTCGCGATCGACTACAACGTCTACATCGCCGGCATCGACAACGCGGGCAACGTGAGCCGCTCGACGATCACGACGCCCGGCGGCGCCGTCGATTACAACTTCAAGATCGACCGTTTCGCGCCCGTCGCGGTCACGACCTTCCCGGCGGTCGGCTTCACGCAGGGGCCGGCCACGCCGATCGCCGGCACCGCGGTCGACAAGCCGGGGGATCTGACCGTCAACGAGGCCGGCGTCGGCGCCGTGAGCCTGCAGTTCCTCAAGCTCGACATGAGCGGCGGCGCGCCGGGCACGACGACCTACTGGGACGGCGCCTCGTGGCAGGGCACGCCGCAGTGGATCTCGCAGAGCTTCGTCGGCGGCACGCCGGGCGGCGCGGCGGCGGCCTGGTACACGACGGGCTCGCCGCCCGAGTCGCAGTTCAACGACGGCTTCCAGTACTCGGTCATCGCGCGCGCCCAGGATCTTGCCACACCCCCGAACTTCGACACGGTCTACACGACCTTCTCCTTCGTGATCGACCGCACGAGCCCGACGGTGGCGCTCGTGCAGCCCGCGGCGAGCTCGGTCTACATCTCGACCTACGGCATCATACTGGCCTCGGGAACGTTCACCGATCCTCAAGTCGGCGGCAAGATCCCCTCGGGCGTCTCTTTGGTGTTCGGCAAGATACAGGACGTCTCGGGCGGCAGCCACTCGCCGGCGGGCGGCCAATGGTGGAACGGCACGACCTGGGTCGCGGCCCCCGCGCCGCTCTCTGCGAGCGTCAACCTCGCCGCCGGGACCTGGTCGTTTACGAACTTCCCGCCGGGCGACACCTCGGTCAACGGCTGGACGCGCAATGAGGCCTCGGCCGACGGCCGGCAATACCAGCTGACCGTCTACGCCCAGGACAACGCCGGCCTTCAGGGCGCCTCGGCCGCCCAGATCGCGGTGCTGACCTTGACCTTCGACGGCACGCCGCCGGCCTCGGGCATCGTCTTCCCGGGCTCGTTCGCTTCGACGACGACCTTGGCCTCGATCACCGGCACCGCGCAGGACTATCTCGTCAACAGCTCTTCCGCGGACGTCAAGTATGTCTACATCGCGATCAACAGCGACGTCGGCAACAACGCGATCAACGGCGATCCCCACACGGGTACGGGCTGGTTCTGGAACCAGGTCACCGGCGCCTGGGTCAACTCCGGCTCGCCGATCTGGTCGACGACGACCTGGACCGGGACGCAGTGGACCTGGGCCTCCGCGGTCATCGACAACAACCTGCTCATCGACTCGTTCTACAACGTGATCTCGAGCGCCGTCGACAACGGCGGCAACGCGCCGCCGCCGCCGCTGCCGCCCTCGTTCCCCGCTCCGGGGACGCAATACCGCCACGTGCAGTTCGAGCCGCCGGGGGCGTTCTCATCGATCCTCGTTCCGGCCAACAACGCTTATTTCAACCAGCTCGCGGCCTTCTCGGGCTCGGCCAATCAGTACACGACCCAGGTCCAGCTCCAATTGAAGCGCAAGGACACGGCTCAGTGCTGGAGCGGCGCCGTCTGGGGCGCCTGCCCGAACATACGCAACATGAACCAGCCCGCGCCCAACACCGGCTGGACCTGGAGCTATCCCTCGGGCACCTCGCCGCTCGACGCGATGCCCGACTTCAGCCTCGTCAACAACACGACCTTCACCTTGACCGTGACGGGCTACAACTTCGTGCCCAAGGCCGAGTGCGGCACCGTTCCCTGCAACACCAACAGCTTCTTCATCGACATGACCTCGCCGACGACCACGGTGACCTATCCGCCGGACACCGGCGCGATCAGGACGCCGCCGACCTTGAGCGGCTCGGTCGTCGACCCGAACATCGGCCTGGTGACCTCGGGCGTCAAGGACCCGGCGGGCGTCTCGGTGCTCATCAAGCGCATCACCGACAACGGCGTGCCCGCCGACAACTTCTTCTGGAACCAAGCGTCGAGCACCTGGACGGCCTCGGTGGGCTTCGCCGCGAGCTCGGCGGTCTACAACTCGGGCACCAACTCCTGGACCTTCCAGTCCAACGTCTCGACCTTGACCTGGATGAACGGCGTCAAGTACTCGGTCCAGGTGCAGAGCAAGGACAACGCGTCGGGCGGCGGCGGGCCCAACCTCGAGACCGCCGGCGCGGGCATCACCTTCACCTACGACGTCGTGGCCCCGACGGTGACCTTGCAGGTCCCCGACACCACGACCCAGAAGTGGCGCGACCTCTCGACGATCTCGGGCACGGCGCTCGTGCCGGCGGCCTACGCCGCGTTCAAGGAGGTCGACGTGCGCTTCCGGCAGGTCGGACCCCCGGCCGTGTACGCCGACCCCGGCACCTCGCTCAACTTCCTGCAGCCCAACGGGGACCTCGCGTGGATCAAGGCCACCGACGCGGGCAGCCTGACGAACTGGTTCCTCTCGACGGGCGTGGTCCCCGCGCAGCCCGCGGGCTTCCCGCTCCAGCAGGGCGCGACCTACGCCGTCGAGGCGCGCGCCATCGACCTGGCCGGCAACATCTCGGCCTACGCGACCTCGTATCTCTTCGTGTATGACTCGAGCCCGCCGATCTCGGGCGTCCAATACCCGGCCAAAAACTCGATCGTGAGCCAGCTGCTCACATTGAGCGGCACGGCCGCCGACCTGCCCTTGGTCAACCCCGGCGCGATCACGGCGACCGACGTGCGCCTGCAGCGCCTGGCCGACGGCAAGTTCTGGAACGGAGGCGGGGCGGGGGGAAGCTTCGTCTCGGCCGCGACGATGAAGTCGAGCCTCGCGCAGGTCGTCGCCGGCGCAAACTGGTCGGTCGTGCCCGCCGACCTGCCGCCGGCCAGCTCCTTGACCTCGGGCGACTCCTATTACATCACCGTCATGAGCACCGACGACGTCTCGCAGAACGGCAACGGCGGCACCTTCAGCGACTACGGCGGCTTTTTCTTCTCGACCTTCACGTTCGACAACACGGCGCCCTACGCCGGGATCGCGTTCCCGCGCGACGCCAGCTTCCAGACTTTGACGATGGCCCCCTTCAGCGGGGCGGCGCTCGACAACGTCTCGCTCTCGACGGTCGCCCTCAACCTCCAAGACGTCACGGTCGGCGGGGCCAACTCTTGCTTCATGCCCGGCGCCGGCTTTGCCAACAACTGCGCGGCCTCCTGGTTCAAGGCGATGGGAGGCCCCTGCGCCGGCCTGACCTCGTGCTCTTGGAGCTTTAACTTCGGCGCGACCTTGCCCTTCACGCGTAATCACCAGTACATCGTGCTCTCATCGGCGACCGACCAGGCGGCGCCGGCCAACGCGCAGGTCGCGACCTCGTCGGCGGGCTTTACCTACGACATCGGCATTCCGACCGCGGCCTTCACGAGCCCCGGCAACGCGGGCTACCTCAACGCCTTCGTGACCTCGGTCGCGGGCACGGCGATCGACGACAATTCCGGCATCACGAGCCTGCACCTCTCTCTGTCCTCGAGCGCGGCGGGCGCGGTCGGCAGCTGGTGGGACAACGCGGCCGGCCAGTTCACGGGACTCTCCCCGGAGTTTTCGAGCTTGTTCTCGAGCACGGCGACCTACGTCTTCAACGGCTCGCCGCCCAACGACACCTGGACCTGGAACCTGCCGCCCATCAACAAGTTCGTCAACGGCCAGGTCTACGACCTGCGCTCGCAGACGACCGACAACGCGGGCAACCAGCACACCCAGGACCTCGGGACCTACACCTTCGACAGCCAGAACCCGGTTTCGGGCATCCAGCTGCCGGTCAACGGCTCTTTCTACAACAGCCTGGCCACGATCTCGGGCACGAGCTCGGACAACGTCGCGGTCTCGACCGTCGCGCTGGTCGTCCAGGACCAGGGCGCGGCCGGTCCGAACAACTGCTACAGCCCCAACAACGGCCTGTTTAATAACTCGTGCACGGTGTCCTTCCCTGCCATGGGGGCGCCGTGCGCGGGCGTGACCTGCGCCTGGTCGTTCACGGGCATCCCGTGGGTCACGGGCCACGTCTACATCGTCGTCTCGTCGGCCACCGATGCCGCCCTGAACCAGCAGAACAGCTTCGCAGCCAGCGTGGCCTCGAACACCTTCACTTTCGACACGACCAAGCCCACGGTCGGGCTCACTCAGCCGGACGGGACCCAGGCGCAGCCTTTCCGGGTCAACACCTTGGCGACGATCTCGGGCACGGCGGGTGTGACCGCGCCGGATCAGCTGCAGATCGTCAACTTGAGCGTGCAGCGCTTCCTGACCGGCTTCTTCTGGAACCCGCCGCCGCCGGGCGGGACCGGCACCGGTCTCTTCGATATCGACCAGACCGTGACCAGCCGCGAGCTGGCCTACACGACGGCGACCTACACGGTCGACTGGACGAATTGGACGCTCTCAAGCGGCATGCCGCTGCTCTCCGGGGAGAAGTACGAGATCATCCCGCGCGCCAAGGACAAGGCCGGCAACTACTCGGTCCCGCTGAGCACCTTCGAGGTGACCTACGACATCACGCCGCCGCAGTCGAGCGTGACGGCGCCCGGCAACGCGTCTTACGTCAAAACCTTGCCCACCATCACGGGCCAGTTCGCGGACCTGCCGGCCTCCAACCCCGGCCTCGTCAACCGCGTGAGCCTGCGCATCACGCGCCTCTCGGACAAGAACTGCTGGGACGGCGCGACTTGGCAGGCCGCGGGGCTCTGCCCGATCACGATCACGGGCACGGCGAGCCCGTTTGCGGGCGCGGTCCAGGTCTGGACCTCGACCTGGTCGATTCGACCCGGCATCCCGGCGGCGGGCAACACGCCGACGATGATCACGGGCACCTCGTACTACGTGACGAGCTCCGGCCAGGACAACGCGGCGCCCGCGGGCAACTCCGAGGCCTTTTACGGAGTCCTCGGCTCGACGTTCACCTTCGACGACACGGCTCCCTACGCGGGCGTCGCCTTCCCGCCCGATGGCGGCTTCTTCAGCCTGGTGGCCAGCATGAACGGCGTCGCGACCGACAACGTCGGCGTCTCGACGGTGGCCTTGAACGTGCAGGACACCACCGTGGGCGGGGCGAACTCCTGCTACCTGCCGGGCTCCGACTTCACGAATTCCTGCGCGACCTCGTGGTTCAAGGCCTTCGGCGGTCCCTGCGTCGCGGGCGCGCCCTGCGCGTGGAACTCGACTTTCCCCGCCGGCACGCCCTTTGTGCAGGCCCACCAGTACGTGATCCTGTCCTCGGCGACGGATCTCGCCACCAACGCCCAGGTCGCGACCTCGTCTGCGGGCTTCACCTTCGACATCAACGTCCCGACCGCGGCCTTCACGACCCCGGGGCCCGGCGGCTACGTCAACTCTTTGGCGACTCTCATCGGCGGCACGGCGGCCGAGGCGCCGGCCGGCGTGCAGAGCGTCATGGTTGCGATCTCCTCGTTCAACGGCGTGGGCGGCTGGTGGGACTACGCCGCCGGGAAATTCACCGGCAACGCGCCCGACTTCGCCAACGCGGCGGCCGCGGCGACGACCGCCAACGGCTTCGCCAACTGGACCTGGAGCTTCCCGGCCGGCATGCAGTCCAAGTTCGCCAACAACGTGACGACCTATCTCGTCGAGACCTTCACGACCAACAACGCCCAGACGACCAGGACCCAGACCTCGGTGCCCCTGCAGCCGGCCTGGAACTTCTCCTTCGACAGCCAGAACCCGGCGTCGGGAATCCAGGTCCCGGTCAACGGCGCGACCTACAGCAGCCTGGCGACGATCTCGGGCACGAGCTCGGACAACCTGTTCGTCTCGACGATGTCGCTGATCGTGCAGGACCAGGGGACGGCCGGCCCGAATAACTGCTACAGCCCCAACAACGGCCTCTTCAACAACTCGTGCGCGGTCTCCTTCCCGGCCATGGGCGGGCCTTGCGCGGGCGTCTCCTGCAACTGGTCGTTTACGGGCATCCCGTGGGTCACGGGCCACGTCTACATCGTGGTCTCGTCGGCGACCGACGCGGCCGGCAACCAGCAGTCGAGCTTCGCGGCCTCCGTGGCCTCGAACACGTTCACCTACGACACGGGCAAGCCCGCGATCTCCATCGGATTCCCGGTCAATCTCTCGCGCCTGCCGAGCCTCGCCGCCGACGGCGGGACCTTGATCAGCGGCTCCGCCTCCGAGGCCGCGCCCGGCGTGGTCACGACCGTCCAATTGCGCATCCGCCAACTCAACGCGCCGAGCCTATTCGCCGATCCGAAGTCCGTGCCGCCGATGCAGTTCGACCTCGACCCGGCCACCCAAGCGGAACTCGCCTGGACGACCGCGACCTACTCGGGGAGCCCCGCGTGGTTCTCCTGGACGGTCTCGAGCGGCCAGAACAGCTTCTTCGTGGCGGGAGACTCCTACACCTACGAGGCGCGCGCGATCAACGCCGCGGGCTCGTACTCCGCGTCCTACTCGACGGTCACGACGATCTTCGACAACGTCGCCCCCGTCTCGGCCGTGACCTTGCCGGTGGCCTTCAGCACGCAGTCATCCTTGGCCATTCTGTCGGGCACCTCGCTGGATTTTGCGGGGAGCAACCCCGGCACTGTGAGCTCGGTCAGGCTCCAGCTCATCCGCAAGGCCGACAACAACTATTGGAACGGCGGCGGCTGGACCAGCGTGCCGACAAACCTGACTCCGGCCATCGATGGCATCGAGGTCGACCAGACGAGCTGGCAGCTCAAGGTCAACCTGCCGAGCAACGCCCAGCTGACCGACGGCGATTCCTACTACTTGACGAGTTCCGCGCTCGACAACGCGAACCCCGTCAACACGGAGGCCTTCTTCACGCCCGCTCGCTCCTCGACCTTCACGGTCGATCTCGGCGTGCCGGCCTCGACCATCACGATCCCGACCAACGGCCAGATCGTGGCCTCGCTCGCGTCGATCGGGGGCACCGCGATCGACGTCCTGGCCGGCATCTCGAACGCCTCTCAGATCTCGGTGTCCATCAAGTCTCTCACCGACGGCTACTGCTGGAACGGCTTGGTCCCGGGCACGGTCAGTGTGGCCGGCTGCCCGCTGAGCTTCTATCCGATCAACGACATCCCCAGCGGCCGCGGCGGGACCTACTCGACCGCGTCCAAGTTCTGGAGCATGAACGCCCCGGCGCTCACGCCTAAGTACACCTATCAGGTCCAGGTCATCGCGATCGACAACGCCCTGCCCACGGGCAATACGCAGCTCGCGGCGAGCGCGCACACGATCACCTTCACCTACGATCCCAACGCGGCCGCGGCCAACTTCTCCTATCCGCCGACCTTGCCGGCGGCCGGCGCCAACCTGAACACGGCCTTCTCGGTGCGCGGCACGGCCGTAGACCAGTTCGGGGTCGCCGCCGCCTCCGTGTCCTTCCAAGAAGCGGACACGTTGATGTATTACGATGGTGTGTCGACGTTCTCGTCCGTCGCCCAAAAATGGATCGACGTCGGCGCGCTGGGCGGCTCGATCCCGAACTTCACATTCAGCCTCTCGGGCGCGCCCGCGGTCCCCAACCTCGCGGCGACCAACGGGCGCAACTACAACTTCTTCGTCAAGGCCATCACCAACGCAGGCGTCGAGTCCGCGCCGGCCACGATCACGATCAAGTACGACACGGCCAAGCCGACCTCCGGCGTGGGCTTCCCGTCGGCCGGGGTGTATCTCAACAACTTCAGCTCGGCCACGGGCACGACCTCGGATCCCGGCGCCGCTGCCTCGGGAGTCGCCGGGGTCCAGGCGCAGATGGAGCGCATGTCCGACGCCACCTGCTGGAACGGCGCGGCCTGGGGCACGAGCTGCGCCTTGGAGACGAGCTGGCTCTCTCCCGTCGTGCCGGTCGTCACCAATTGGACGAAGAACACCCAGCTGCCCCTGCCGAACAATCTGGCCAGCGGGCTCGAGGACGGCAAGCAGTACCAGGTCAGCGCGCGCGCCTTCGACGTGGCCGCCAACACGCAGACCGCGCTCGGCTCGACCCTGTTCTACTTCGACGTCTCCTCGCCGACGGCGACCATCGCCTTGCCGGCCAACGGCATCTACTACAACACCTTGCCCACGGTCTCGGGCCAAGCCCAGGACAACGGCCCTCACCTCTCCCCGGTCGACTTCCCGCAAGTGCTGATCTTCGACGCGCCGCTCTCCAAGTACTGGCAGGACGGCGTCGGCTGGGTGGCGGCTCCCTTCTGGAACCTCGCGAAGGACTCGACGACGACGGGCGGCCTCTTCACCTGGCGCTACGACGCGTCTCTGGTGACCTGGCCCAACCGGAGCAACACCAACCTCCAGATCGACGTCAAGACCGCCGACGCGGCCGGCAACTATACGATCGCGTCCTCGACCTTCGGCTTCACCAATACCCCTCCTGTGTCTCGCGTGAGTTATCCGTCCAGCGACGGGGTACGCTTCTCGTCGATGACCTCGATCTCGGGCACCTCGCTCGACGGCGTGGCTCCGGTCACGCAGGTGCAGGCCATGATCTGGTACGTCACGGGCGCGACCACCTTCTACTGGAACCCTGTGGCCCCTCACTGGGCCGGCAACTTCACGCCCGCCTTCTACCCGATATCGGGCTCGGGCGGGCCCTTCGGCGTCAACAACCCGTGGGGCTACACCTCGGCGCAGAACGCCGACTTCGCGGCTCCCGGCACGCTCAACTTCGCCTGGAACGACGGCACGCACGACGGCCAAACCAACCCGCCGTTCTCGGGCAACGGCAAGACCTTCTACGTCATGACCCAGGCCATCGACGCGGCGGGCAATTACGAGACGGCTCTGGCGACGCGGACCTTCATCTTCGACAACGTGCCGCCGTTCTCTAGCCCGACGGCGCCCGGAGACCAGACTGCGATCACGGCGCTGGCCACCCTTTCGGGCGCCTCCAACGACGACGCCAAGGGCGCCAGCGGCGTCAAATCCGGCGTCGTGTCGGTTCTCGACAAGGAGGCCGCCAAGTACTACGACGGCTCGGCCTTCACGAGCGCGAGCCAGCAGTGGCTCAATGTCACCCAGCTCTTCCAGGCCTCCTGGACCTTCGTCAACGGCCCCCTGGGCTCCCAGCTCCTGGACACCCACCATTACGTGATCGCCTCGTCGGCGACCGACAACGTCGGCAACGCGCAGAACGTCGTCGGCCAGTCGACCGTGCTCTTCGACACGACCACGCCGACCTCGCAGGTCACCAACCCGGTCAACGGCACGACCTACAACGACAACAAGATCCTCAACGGCAGCTCCTCGGACCCGGGCTACACCTCGGGGATCAACGGGACGGGCTCGGGCGTCTACCCCGGCCTCTCGCCCACCTGGCAGCAGGGCCACATCGAGCTGACCATCTTCCGCGACACGGCGCCGCTGGTGCCGGGCACCGGCCCCTTCAACTTCGGCAGCTGGGACGCCTCGGGCTTCTTCTGGAACGGCTCGACCTGGGTCGCGGCCTCGGGCGGCCAGCTCTGGGTGCTCGCGGGTCCCCCGGATTCCTTCGGCAACTGGACCTACGGAAGCCTGGTCTGTCCTGTGGCGCCCCCGAACGTCTGCTGGAACCGCGGCGACCAGTACATGGTCTGGTCGCGCTCGGTCGACAACGCGGGTAACGTGCAGGCCGCAGTCCTCCAGGCGCCCGAGTTCTTCATCGCGGCCCCCGCCCAGAGCCTCAAGGTCACGGTCGCGCCCAACCCCGTGACCGCGGGCCTGCCCTCCTCCTTGACCGTCGAGGCCATGGACGGTCCCGGCGGAACGGGCAACCGCGCGACGAGCTTCAATGGCACGGTGGACTTCTCGATCGACTCGGGCGCCGGGCCCGAGGTCGAGGACACCGACAACACCCCTGACACCGACCACGGCCTGCCCAAGCCCTATCTCTTCAGCGTCGGGACCGGCGGCGACAACGGCATACACACCTTCGCGAATCTGCAGCTGCTGCGCAAGGCGGGCGCGCGCAACGTGCACGTCAACCAGCAGGGCAACCCGGGCTTCTTCGGCGACGGGACGGTCACGGTCAATCCCGCGGCCGCATCCCAAGTCCAGGTCGTCGCCGACTACCCGCATCAGCTGCCCGGCCCCGGCGTGACCACCGTCGGCACCGAGGGCCGCACGGGCGCGCCGCTCACCAACAACACGGCCGGCACGCCGATCCAGTTCCTGCTGCAGGTCGTCGACCCCTATTGGAACCTCGTGCTCTCGTCGGCCGCGTCGATGAGCATACAGAGCTCGGACCCGCACGACGGCCCGTTCAACACCTTGCCGGCGAACACCAACCCCGTCTTCGTGGGCTCGACGACGATCACCTGGACCTTCGTCACGGCCTCGCTGAGCGGCCAGCGCATACAGGCCAGCGGCTCGAGCAACTTCCCGAACCTCTCGAACGGCCTCGGCGCGGGACAGACCACGCCGGTGCCGATTCTCGGCAACCCCAAGCAAAGACTGCTCGTGCTGTTGCCCGGCGAGACGCGCGTCGAGGGCAAGGCCGACACCTTGCCCTACGGCAAGACCGGCGCGCCGCTGGACCTCAAGGCCGGCCTGTCCTACGCGGCGACCGTCTACGCGGTCGATAATTTCTGGAACACCGACTCGGCGGCCGGCGATCCCGTCAGCTTGAGCCTGATCAGCGACGCCTACGCGCCGACCTTGGCCTCCCAGCCCCTCTTCAACGGCGCCACGATCTTCTGGTTCACGCCGGTCGCGGCCAGCACGATGGCGGCGATCGTCTCGACGACGCCGGCCAGCATCACGACGACGTTCTACTACACTCTGAATGCGGGCACCGACTACGACCCGATGACGGTCTGGTGGGACAAGCCGGTCGGACTGCAGCTGATCGCCCAGGGCCAGGTCGCAGCACCCGGCCTGGCCGGGACGCCGCCCTACGGGTTCAATCCGACCTCGGGCGGCCGCTCGAACGCCACGGCCGCGACCTTGACGGCCGGCGTCACGACGACGATCACCGTCAACCTCGTCGACTCGCACTACAACGTGGTGTCGGGGACCACCCCGTTCATGAACGCGGGCCAGCTCAACTCCTCGAACACCTTGGTGGCCGAGCTCTATTTCCCGTTCGACACCAACATCCAGGACGGCTGGCTGCTCGAGCCCAAGCCGTATCTCAAGGCCCTCAACGCCGGAACGACCTTCTTCACGGTGATCCCGGTCACCCACGGCGCCTTGACCATGTCGGTGCGCGACAACACCTACATGACCTTCTCGACCGACACGGTCGCGGGCATACCGGTCAACGGCGGAGCGGTGGCCGGACTGCAGATCCTCGTGCCCAGCGAGTTCGCCGTCGAGGGCTCGACCGAGGGCAAGGCCGGCCAGGCCGGGCCGCTCTCTGCCGGCCAGTCCTACACGATAACGGTGCGCGCGGTCGACAAGTACAACAACCTGACTCCCGACGGCGACCTCGTGGGCTTCACGAGCAACGACCCCTACGCGACCTTGCCCGCGGCGGCGCCCCTGGGCTCGGCGGGTCCCGGTCAGACCAATTTCATGGGCTTCATCCCGAGCATCGCCACCGGCAACCTCGTGATCAGCGCCGTCGACCAGAGCGGGACCTTGACGACCTCGACCGACACGACGATCACCGTGCTCCCCGGCATCCCGGTCCAGCTCATGACCGTCGTGCCGTCGCTGACCCTCTCCGGCGGCAAGACGACCGCGCCCGTCGGCGTGACCGGGACCATCTCGACGCAGACCGCGGGACAGGCCTTCAACGCGGCGGTCTACGCGACGGACGCGCGCTTCAACGTGGTCAGCACCGTGACCAAGCCCTCGATCCTGGTGACCTCGAGCGATCCCAACGCTCCGGCGCCCGGCAGCTTCGGCATGGGCAGCGGAAGCGCGACGATCGCCAACGTCATCCTCTATACCGCGGGCAACCAGACCTTGACCGCGGCCGACGGCGGCGGCGCCACTCCGTTGACGGCCGGCGTCTCGGCGGTCTTCCCGGTGCAGCCGGCGGCGCCGCATCTCCTGCGCATACTGATGCCGGGCCAAGCGGCCGACTCCGGCAACTCGTCGGATTCCGGGCGCAAGTTCGCCCCGGGGCCCCAGGCCGCGGGAACCGCCTTCCCGATCGAGGTCGATCTCACGGACTCCTTCTGGAACTTGACGCCCGGGGCCTCGCAATGGATCACGCTCTCGGCCGGCGATCCCAACGCCCTGGTCTCCTTCAACGGGGGGCCCAACGTCCTGGCGATCAGCACCGCCCAACTCGTCATCACCTCGGCGACCTTCAACATGACGATCTTCGCGGCGGGCCCCAGCGTCAAGCTCTTCGCCTCGACGGCCGTCGTGACCGACCCGCGCTCGTTCACTCTCATCGCCGACTACGGCACGGCCTTCACCGTGACTCCCGGCTCGCCTTACGGGCTTCTCGCCCTGCTGCCCGGAGAGAAGAACCTGCCCGGCGTGCCGGGCAGCAACGGCAAGGACCCCGCCTTCCCGCCGACGCAGCAGACTGCCGGCACGCAGTTCGACGTCAAGGTCGCCGAGGTCGACCAGTACTTCAACATCATCAAGAACGATCCCGTGCCGCGGACAGTGGCTCTCTCGGCGCTGCCGACCTTCTACGCGCTCACGGCGGGGGCGACCACGGTCTTCGCGCCGTCGGGACAGACCGACAACCCGCTGATGAAGGTGACGCTCGACGCCGCGGCCACCGGGATGTGGCTGACCCCGTCGGACTTCACCGGCTCGGGGCTCTCGTTTACGCCGATCAGCTCGACCTTCACCGTCGTGCCCGCGCCGCCCGTGAGTCTGCAGCTCGTCCTGCCGGGCCGGACGCCCGTGCGCGGAGGCGGCTCGTACAACCTGGGGACCGGGGTCCTCACGGGTTCTTTGACCGGCTCGATCTCGACTCAGACCGCGGGCGTCCCGTTCAACATCACCGTCGAGCTCGTCGACTCGTTCGGCAACCTCGTCGCCGCCGGCCTGCCGGCCGGGATGAACTACACGGCCACCGACCCGTACGCGACGATCCCGAGCCCCGGGACCGTGCTGCCCGCCAACGGCACCTTGACCACCGCGGTGACCTTGATCCAGAAGACCCCGGCGGCGGCCTTGACCGTGGCTCCCGTGGCCAGCGTCTTCAACCAGGTCTGCTCGCCCAATCCGTCTTCGATCTGCTCGGCCAACGCTCCCGCGGCCCAGCCCCCCGCCTTCAAGGTCTACGCCGCGCCCGCGGCCGCCCTGCAGGTCCTGCTGCCCGGCGAGAGCCAGCTGCCGGGAAGCGCGTCGCAGAAGACGGGGACGCCGACGACCTTCACGATCCTGGTCACCAACGCCCCGACCTTCAACTTCGCGGCGACGGTCAACCTCGTCGACGCCTTCGGCAACCTCGTGACCGAGATCACGGGGGCCTCGCAGGATTCCGTGAGCCCGCCGGCGACGATGCCCACGGTCCAGGCCACCGCGCCGCTCGATCCGGGCGCCAACGCGGGGCTGGTCGCCGGAGGCCCCAAGACCCTGGTCGTAGGCGGCGCCCAGTTCCAGGTCTCGCCGCAGGTCGCGTTCTCCTCCTACACGGTGTCGGCCTCGACGACCGCCTTCTCGGCCATGACCTTCTCGTCGGCGACCTCGTCGAAATTCTGGGTCACGCCCGGCCCGAAGCACCACCTGCAGTGGCTCAACGTGCCGGTGGCGATGGTCGCGGGGCAGGCCTTCAGCAGCACGACCTTGGTCGCCCAGGACGTCTTCGGCAACGTCCTCTCGACCGGGACCAACCTCTTCCTCGACGAGGTCGACTACGTCGGCGAGACCTTCTGCCCGGGCAGCCCGCCCGACTGCACGAACACGATCCTCAATACGACCTTCGCGCCGTCGAGCCATACCTTCCTGGCCAGCGACCAGGGCGTGATCGTCTCGACCCCCCTGATCACTTTGTTCAAGGCCGGGGTCTGCGGCTCGGCGACCAATCCCGGCCGCTGGTTCAAGGCCGTCGACAAGATCAGCCCCGCGGTGAACACCGAGTTCGGCGCGCCCTTCTCGGTGCGTCCCTGCGTGACGATCGTCCCGGGACCGCCCGCTTCGGTGCTGGTCACGCCGTCGGCCGCGGTCAACGTCGGCGCCGGCTCCTTGGTGCCCGCCAACCCGGGCTTCAAGGCCTTCACGGGGCAGGCCACCGACACCTTCGGCAACCCCGTGCTGGCCGGCCCGCCGCTGGTGATCTCGACGGCCATGGTCGTGGGCACGACCGGCTATATCGGCGTCAGCAACGACGGCGGCGCGAGCTGGATCAACGTCGGCGGCTCGACCGTTCAGATCGTCGACGCCACGGGCCAGGTCGGGATCAGCCCGCAGTTGGCGTATTTCGTCTCGTCGAAGGCCGGCGACTCGGCGCGCGTCTGGATCGGCAGCACGACGGCGCCCGCCGACGGGAGCAGCACGCTCAACAACCTCATCGTCTCGCAGCTCGACGTGTCGGGGGCGCTGATCACCGTCGGCGGGCTGCCCACCCACGTGCAGTTCATCTCGACTCCGACCTTCGCCTTGGGCGCGGCGGTGCCCACCGATCCAGGCGTGGGCTTCGCCGCGGGCTCGGGCGCGGGCTATACTTTGCAGCGCTACGACGACTTCGGCAACGCCACGAGGCAGGGCAGCTCGCCCATCACCCTGTCGATCGCGGAGATCGCCGTCCACACGGCGGCGGGCTTCGGCTTGGGTCTGTTCGGCAACTCCGGCGACTACGGCTTCCGCGATTCGGGCAATAACTTCTTCATCACGGGCTTCACGATCTCGGACAGCTTCACGGGCGCCGAGACTCCCTTCCGCTACCACGACAAGATGGGCTCCTACTCGGGCGTGGGCCCGGCGACCAACACCGGCGAGGGGGGCCGGACCGGCCTATGGACGATCACGGCCACCATGGGCGGGGCGACCGCGACTCACGCGCTGCGCATGGACCCCGGCGCGCCGTTCAAGGTCGCGATCACGGGGCCGTCCACGACCGAGGTCGCGGGCAAGGTGGTCGATCCCGCCAACACCGCCATGCTGCTGCAGGGCCAGATCCAGGACACCTTTCAGAACCCGACGGTGGCGACCCAGACCGTCACGGTGGCCCTGTCCACCTCGGTGCGCAATCCCTCGCTCTACAACGACTACGTCGGCTTCGCCTTCTCGAGCGCGACGATCCCGGGCTCGCGCTTCTCCGCCCCGAGCTTCGTGGTCAGCACCACGACGCTCACGATACCGATCGACCGCTATCAGACCACCTTCTTCTACATGGACACCGAGGCCTCGATCAACTACGGCTTCGGAGGCGGCACCAAGCCCGTCATCGGCGTCTCGGCCGCCAACCTCTTCTCGAGCGTGCGGCGGATCACGATCCTGCCCGAGTTCGTCGACCGCATCGCGATCACGACCGGGGCCGCGCAGACTTTGCTCGCGGGCACGACCTCGCTCGAGTTCGACTTCGAGACGCAGGACTTTTACGGCAACCCCTCGGCGATCCGGTCCGGCGACGACGCCGGCACCGGCGTCGTGTCGTTCCAGATCCAGTCCAATTCCTTGGGCCAGGTCCAGATTTCGACGCCGGTCCCTGGCAGCTTCGGACCTCAGCCCTACGAGGCCAACATCGCGGTCGGAAAGTCGTCGGCCTCGTTTTACCTGATCGACACCTTGCTCTCGAACCCGACCTTCCAGCTGACGGTCTCGGGTATCGCCGCCCAGCCCAACAGCTACCCCGGCTGGGTCGTGGCCGCGGCGACCTACACGGTCGTCCCCGGGCCGGTCTCGCAGATCGGCTGGTACTCGCCGCCGCGCCGGCTCATCTCCGGCACGACCATTGAGCTGCTCGCGGGAGTCTCGACGGACACGGTCGTCGAGGCGGCGCTCCTGGACCAGTTCGGCAACCTCACGACCTCGACGGCGCCTTACGCGATCCAGTACACCTCGAACAAGACGACCACGCGCGCCGGCTTCGATCCCGCGCAGGTCATCGTGGCGACCAACCCCTCGGGCAGCTGGCCGCCCCTGCCGCAGAACGCCAACATCCCGACCTGCCCTCCGCCGGTCTGCACGCTCGTCAACAGGGTGGCCCCGATCTACTTCTGGGACACGATCGCGGGCACCACGACGATCAGCGCCCGCGCGATCCTCGGCGGAAGCTTCGTCTTCCCGCCGATCAGCCAGAACCACATCATCACCCCGGGCAAGGCGACCTATCTCACGATCCACCATCCCTACACGACGAGCAACCCGCTTAAGACCGGACTGCCGGGCACGATCGCGCGCAGCACGACCTCGGCCGACGCGGTCGACTCGCCGGCCACCATCGGCCTCGTGGCGCGCGACCTCTTCGGCAACATCGCCTCCGGAGACCCGCTCAACGGCCAGTACTACACGGGGATCGTCGATTTCCAGACCTCGCCGTCGACCACGCCGACGATCCGCGACACGGGCGTGCTGCCGAACACGACCTACCACCTCTTCACGCCCTCGGACGGCGGCGTCTCGAACAACATCGTGCTGACAGACCTGTTCCAGGAGACCCTCAAGCTTTCGGCGACCGACTACAACAACCCCGGGATCTTCGGCTTCACCAACGACGGCGGGCGCTCGGGTCTGCCGGCCGACCCGGCGCGCCGCTCCGACGGCGACATCCATCTCGCGGGCATGGTCGTCGGCGCGGTGGACTTCGCGCCCGAGTCGAACCCGCCGCCGGGCGGGCCGATCCCGACCTCGAAGACCTCGCTGGGCATCACGCGCAAGGTCCTGCTGCAGGGCGACGGCACGACCGCGGGCTCGCCCAACGCGATCCCGATGCTGCGCCTCTCGATGCAGATCGCGCCGACGGGCTCGGGCCTGACCGGCGCCCTGCGCCAGCTCCTGGTCCGTTCGCGCCCGGAGAGCACCTTGCCCCCAAGCCACGTCGCCGAGCTCGGCCTCTACTACAACAACACCGGCAGCGGCGCCTTCACCCCTCTTGACGACGTCCTGGTCACCACAGGGGCCTACAGCGTCGCCGACCAGGGCTGGTGGTTCGGCAACCCCGGCTTCGGCGGGACCTTCCTCGACGTAGCCGCGCCGACCTATACGACCTTCAGCGGCGCGACGCCGCAGAGGACCTACTTCCTCGCCGTGCGCATCTCCTCCTCGGACCCCAACGGCGACCTGCCGGCGAGCTTGGGCCTGCGCGTGCGCGACTCGGGCGACGTCACCCTCTCTCCCGCGAGCCAGGTCGGCGTGGCCGTCAACAACTTCGCGCTGCAGACCTCGACCTCGGACGTCGAGCGCCAGCCCGCGATCATCGAGGTCCAGGGCCAGGACATCAACGCCTGGTGGCAGCCGCCCGCCCAGGCCCTGTCCTCCTACACCTACGTCAACCAGGGCGTGACGGCGGCCGGCGTGACGGCGCTCAAGATATGGACCGACGCCTTCAACGGCTCGATTGCGACGGTCACCGTCCACCACCAGGGCTCGGGCCTGGACTCGGACATCGTCGGCGTGCGCCTCTTCCTCGACGTCGACAACCTCGGCAGCCCGGACAACGGCAGCGGCGCCTTCGAGCCCCTGATCGACAAGCAGGTCGCCTCCGGCGCCTTCCCGCCGGGCGAGACGCGCCAGGCGACGCTGAGCATCGTCAGCCCGAGCGGCATCAACGGAACGGTCGGGATCACCACGCACACCTTCTTCGTGGTCTACGACTACGGCGTGGCCGCGACCAAGGGCCTGACCCACGGCGTCGCGGTCGTGCCCCAGTTCGACGTGACTCCCCTGCCCGGCAACGGCGCGGTCAACTCCGCGCTGCCGCCGATCGTGTCGACCAACGTCGTCGTCGTCGCGACCGCCGACACCTTGCAGCTCATGGCCAGCGCGCGCGTCTCGAGCAAGCTGACCCAAAACGACGCCAACGACCCGATCGCGAGGCTCAATCTCGCCGTGCCCGGGGGCGGCGCCGTCGAGTGGAAGGGCCTCAAGCTCGACCGCTTCATCCCGTCGACGATCAACGGAGGCGCGGGCTCCTACAACTCGCTGTTCGCGACCAACAACAAGGCCAGCGACGTGACGAACATCAAGGTCTTCGTCGACTACAACAACGACGGCCTCTTCACGGTCGGCGTCGACAGCCAAGTCAGCCCCGCCAACACCATCATCCACAGGTTCCCGGAGGTCACGCTCTCCAGCGCGGCGTTGATCACCGACACCACGATCTACGTCAACGGGCTGGCGAGCATCTATCCGCCGGACAACCCGTTCTCTGGCGAC
>JACQAZ010000045.1 GCA_016194705.1 Elusimicrobiota bacterium
CACCACCAGCTCCAGGATCGGCGCGCGAAGCTTGGCGATCTCCTTCGAGAGCCCCCCCGAAAGCTGAGAAAGCGCCGCGCGATGCGCCTCGGCCGTGCGCGCCGCGATCAGGTCGCAGACGGCCTCCGCCTGCGCGAGGTCGAGCTTCCCGTTGAGGTAGGCCCGCTGAGTGAACTCGCCGGGAAGCGCTGCGCGCGCCCCGTTGTCCAGCGCGGCCCGCTGGAGGCGCTCCACGATGTACGGCGAGCCGTGACAGGAGACCTCGACGAGGTCCTCTCCGGTGGGGCTAGACGCCGCGGGGAAGTAGGTCGCCACGACCTCGTCGACGAGTTCGTCGCGACTCCTTGCGTCGGATAGCACCGCGCGGCGCGGCTCGAAGACGCCGCCGCGCGGACGCAGGAAGCCGCGCGCGGTCTCAAGCGCCGCACCGCCGCCCAGACGCAGAACGGCCAGAGCGCCGGCGCCGGGCGCGGTGGCCGCCGCGACGATCGTGTCCCGCACCGCTATTTGCGCCGGGGCCTCAGCACGATCTTGCGCCACGAGCCTTCGCCCTCGGAGGCGGTCTCGACGTCCGGATGTCCGGCGAGATTTCGGTGCACCAGGCGCCGCATCGCGGGGTCCATCGGGGCGAGCCGGCAAGCCTTCCCGGTCCGCTTGACCTCGTCGATCCCGCGCTGGGCTTGGCCGAGGATGTCCGCCTCGCGCTTTTCCCAGTAGCCAAGGGCCTCGACCTGGACCGCGGCGGGAGTGCCCAGCCGGCGGCTGAGCATCAAGGTCGCGATGAACTGGAAGGACTCGAGGCCGCGGCCGTCGGAGCCGATGAGCAGCTGCGCGTCGGGCGTGTCGAGGACGGCCTTGACGCGCTCCTGCTTGTCGTCCCAGGAGACCGCGATCTTCGACGACTCGAAGCCCATGGCCCCGAGGAGCTCCTTGAGCAGGGCCGCGGACTGGCCGCAGGCGGCCTTGCTGTCGACGGGCGCGGCCTCGGGGCGAGGCTCCCGTCTGGGTTCCGGCCTTGGGTCGTGCCGGACCGGCGCCTCCTTAGGCGCCGGCGCCGCCGCTGGACGCGCGTGCGGGACGTTCGGCCGGGACTGCTGACCGCGGCGCTCGGGCTGGCCGCGGCGCAGGGGCTGGTTCTGTGAGCGCCGCTCGGGCTTAGGCGCGGCCGGCTTGGGCGGGGCTCCCGCCGGAGTGGGCTCGCCCCAATGCTTCTGGGTGATCTTGACCCGCGCGGGCTTGGCTCCGATTCCCATGAACCCCGAGCTGGCTTCCTGAAGGATCTGCACTTCGACTTGGTCTCGGCGAACTCCGAGCTTTTTCAGCGCCGCTTCGACCGCTTCCGATACGCTCTTGCCTTCGCTTTCCATGCCTTCCATGATGCACCTCCGTGACGGCAATAAAGGGTCGCTACCTTCGGACTCCGGGTTTGGGATCGAGATAGCCCTTGAGCGCGATCTGCTGGGTCGTGCTGACGATGCTGTTGGTCAGCCAATAGAGAACAAGCCCCGCCGGGAATTTCAGGAACATGAAAGTGAAGATCACCGGCATCCAGGTCATCATCTGAGCCTGGGCCGGGTCCGCGGTCTGCTGGGCGTTGAGCTTGTTCTGCAGGAACATGACGCCGCCCATGATCAGCGGCAGGACGTAGAAGGGGTCCTTGGCCGAGAGGTCCTTGACCCAGAAGATCCAGACGGCGCCGTGCAGCTCCCAGGCGTTGCGCAGGGCGTTGTAGAGGGCGTAGAAGACCGGCATCTGCATGAGCATGGGCAGGCAGCCGCCGAGAGGGTTGGCCCCCTCCTTCTTGTAGAGCTCCATGGTCTCCTGCGAGAGGCGCGTCTGGTCCTTGGCGTAGCGCTGCTGCAGGCGCGCGATCTCGGGCTGCAGGCGGCGCATCTTGGCCATCGACTTGAGGCTCTGGAAAGTGAACGGGAAGAGCAGGAGCTGCAGGAGGATCGTCAGAATGATGATCGACCAGCCGAAGTTTCCCGTGGCGTCGTGCAGGCGCAGCAGCACGGTCAGCACGCCGCGGCCGATCGGGTGGAAGATCCCGAAGTTGATCGCGCGATCGAGGTCGGCGTCGTAGTGCGCCAGCCAACGGAAGCCTTTCGCGCCGAGATAGTAAGGGACCTCCCAGGTCCGCGAGGCCTTGGCCTCGAGAGTCACCGACTTCGCCGAAAGCACGACCAACGGAGGCTGAGAGGACTCGACCTTCTCGAAGTCTCCGGGGGCCGGGATGGCGGCGGCGAGAAAGTAGCGGTTGTCGACCCCGACCCAGCGCCAGTTCGCTCGGTGCTCGCCGGGCTTGAAGTCCTCCGCTTTCTTCTTGCCGGCCTCGAGGCCGACCGCGCGCCAGACCTTCGGGTTCTCGGCCTTCTCGGTCTCGATCGTGCCCAGGCCGGGGCCGATCGACAAGGTCCAGGCCCCGCTTTCGACGGCGCTGCCCCCCGTGTTCTCGAGCGTGATCTTGATGCGCGGCAAAGTCTTGGGTCCCTCGGGCACGAACTCCTTCGTGACGACGACGCCGTCGGGACGCCTGGCCTTGTAGACCAGGCCCTCGCCGTTCGCGTCGCGTCTGAAGGTCAATTCGGGGAAGGTCGCGAAGAAGCCCGGCCGCGGATCGTCGACCAGGCCCACGATGCCGAGGGCTTCTTTCTCCTCCCACTTGACGATGGAGGCACCCCGGGGCGAGATCAGCGCATTGGCGTTGCCGAAGGTGACGCTTTCTGCGGCCTTGAGGGCGGCCTCCTTGTCGACGACGGGCTCGGCGGCCGGCGCCGTCACAGTTTCGCGGGTATTGGGAGGCGCCGACGGGACGGGAGCCGAGATTCCCGGCCTGGTCGGCGGAGGGACGGGGAGCACGCGCTTCTCGATGACGCCGAACCAGATCGCGTAGACGGCCAGCGAGAGCGTGACGGCGAGCAGAAGATTCTTATCCATGATGGGCCACGGGGTCGTAGCCGCCGGCGTGGAAGGGATGGCAGCGCAGCAGGCGCCCGAGCGCTTGAAGGCTTCCTCGCCAAGCGCCGTTCTCTTCGATCGCTTGAAGAGAGAACGAAGAGCAGCTCGGGTAGAAGCGGCAGCGCGGAGGAAGGAGCGGCCGCAGGGCTAGCTGATAAAGTCTGATGGCGGAAAGCATGAGGGTCTTCACGCGGCCACCAGCCCGGCCTTGTGGCAGAGCTCGAGGAGTTCTGACTCCGCCTGCTGCCTCTTCTCCCACCGGCAACCCGGGCGCAGATAGACGACGATGTCGCGCCCCGCCGACAGCCGATCCCGGTTGAGGCGGAAGGACTCGCGCACGAGGCGCTTCAAGCGGTTGCGGAGCACGGCGTTGCCGACCTTGGCGCTCACGGACAAGCCCAGGCGCGCCGCAGAATCGGGGGCTTCGTTGAGGCAGGACCAAAGTATGATGTGACGCCCGACGAACTTCCGTCCGTCGGCGAAAACGCGCCTGTAATCCTTGCGGCCCCCGAGGCGGGCCTCGGGGCCGAAACGACTCGACACGGCACTAACTCAGACCTTGACCAGCGTGTGACGGCCTTTGCGGCGGCGTCTCTGGAGCGTCTGGCGTCCACCGGGGGTGGACATGCGGGCGCGAAAACCGATGGTCTTCTTTCTCTTGCGGTTGTGGGGCCGATATGTAGGTAGCATAGCGGGAATGATTATACAAAAAATGAAGCCCTACGCTAGATGATTCGCGACCCTAGAGGACGGCGACGTTGGCCTGCACGAAGTGGCGGTCGAAGGTGAAGACTCGATCCATTCCGAGCTTATGGTGCAGGAAGATGGTCGAGGCATCGACGAAGCTGAGTTGGATCTGGGAGAAACGCTTCATCACTGCGAGGGCCCCGGCCTCGTCTTCCGGCGCCAGGGCGATGACGGACATCCTCGACTCGCGCCGGATATGGTTCCAAAGACCGTCCGCCTGTTTTGGCCCCATCTTGATCGCCACCCAATTCAAAGTCTCGTAGATGACCGCGTTGGTCGTGAACGTGCGGGGCCGGTCGGGCGCGAGGCGCTCCATCTTGTCCACGGCGGCCGCGTGATTCGCGTCTTTTGGATAACCCAGAGCGATGAAGGCTGAGGTGTCGAAGAGGACCTTCATTCGTGCGGGCTCCCTCCGTAGAGATCTCGATCGACGGCGCTCAAGCGCTCCGGTCTGTACGGGCGCTCCTCCTTGAGGACCCAGGACCGGCCGAGCTTGTGCAGGACGAAATCGTCAGCCTCTGACAAAGAGCTCCGGGCGCGCTTCTCTTCGATCAGCGCGTCGACGGCGTCCCGGACGAGGTCGGCGAAGCCGCGCCGTTCCTCGACGGCTAGATGCTTGAGTACGCGGTGCTGCTCCCGCAGGAAGCCGACGTTGGTGTACACGAGAGGCGTTTTCTTCTTCATTGTACAAGTGTACATCCGCACAAAAAGAATGTCAAGGGTTCGAAGGGAAAGCCCGGTGCCGAAAAATGTTAGAATCCGGCCATGGCCACGACCCAATCGAAATCGTCCGAGTCCGCCAACATCACCGTCCTATTAGAGGAAAAGCAGGTCTACAAGCCCTCTCCCGCCTTCGCGAAGTCCGCCCACGTCAAATCCTTCTCGGCTTTGCAGTCCTTGCGCAGGCAGGCCTTGAAGTCCCCCGAGAAGTTCTGGGACAAGGCCGCCCGGGACCTCGACTGGATCAAGCCCTGGAAAAAGACTCTCGAGTGGAAGCCCCCTTTCGCGAAGTGGTTCGTCGGCGGCAAGCTCAACCTCTCGGCGAATTGCCTCGACCGGCATCTCGACGGCCCGCGGCGCAACAAGGCCGCTCTGATCTGGGAAGGCGAGCCCGGCGAGGTCCGCACGCTCACCTATCTTCAGCTCCATTACGAGGTCTGTCGCTTCGCCAACGCCCTCAAGCACCTCGGAGTGCGCTCGGGCGAGCGCGTCTGCATCTACATGCCGATGGTCCCCGAGGCCGCGATCGCGATGCTCGCCTGCGCGCGCATCGGCGCCGTGCACAGCGTGGTGTTCGGCGGCTTCTCCGCGGAATCCCTGCGCGACCGCATCCACGACGCGCAGGCCAAGATCGTCGTGACCGCCGACGGCGGCTGGCGGCGCGGCGCCGTCGTCAAATTGAAGGACGCCGTGGACGAGGCGCTCAAAGACTGCAAGTCCGTCGAGCACGTCGTCGTGCTCAAGCGCACGGGCCAGGAGATCGGCTGGACGCAGGGACGCGACCATTGGTGGAATGAGGCGGTCGCAGGACAAAGCGCCGTCTGCCCTCCCGAGCCCCTCGACTCCGAACATCCGCTCTTCATCCTTTATACGTCCGGGAGCACGGGCAAGCCCAAGGGCGTCCTGCACACGACGGGCGGCTACCTCGTCCAGGCGGCACTGACGACGAAGTGGGTCTTCGACCTGCGCGAGGACGACACGTTCTGGTGCACCGCGGATGTGGGCTGGGTCACGGGACATACCTACGTCGTCTACGGCCCGCTGGCCAACGGTGCGACGAGCCTCATGTACGAGGGCGGCCCCCTGCACCCGACGCCCGACCGCTTCTGGTCGATGATTGCGCGCCACCGCGTCTCCGTTTTTTACACGGCGCCGACGGCCATTCGGACCTTCATGCGTCTTGGCCCCGAGTACCCCAAGCGTCACGATCTCACGTCGCTGCGGCTGCTGGGGACGGTCGGCGAGCCGATCAACCCCGAGGCCTGGCGCTGGTACCGCACCGTGATCGGCGGGCAGCGCTGTCCCATCGTCGACACCTGGTGGCAGACCGAGACCGGCGGCATCTTGATCACCCCGCTGCCCGGCGCCACGCCCACCAAGCCCGGTTCGGCCACGCTTCCTTTCCCGGGCATCGACGCCGACGTCGTCGACAAGCAAGGAAAGCCGGTGCCGCCCGGCTCGGGCGGGTTCCTCGTGATCCGTAAGCCCTGGCCGGGCATGCTGCGCACGATCCACGGCGACCCCGAGCGCTACAAGTCGCAGTATTTCTCTCAGATCCCCGGCATCTATTTCACCGGAGACGGCGCCCGGAAAGACAAGGACGGCTATTTCTGGGTCCTGGGACGCATCGACGACGTCTTGAACGTCGCGGGCCATCGCCTCTCGACGATGGAGATCGAATCCGCGCTGGTCTCGCATCCCTCGGTCGCCGAGAGCGCCGTCGTCGCGCGTCCCGACGAGATGCTCGGCCAGGCCGTGGTGGCCTTCGTGACTTTGCAGAAAAGCGCCTCCCCCTCCCCCGAGCTCAAGGAAGAGCTGCGCGGCCACGTCGCCAAGATGATCGGCCCGATCGCCAAGCCCGCCGAGATCCGGTTCACGGATTCCCTCCCCAAGACCCGCTCGGGGAAGATCATGAGACGGCTGCTGCGCGAGGTCGCCGCCGGACAGGGAGTCCGCGGCGACGTGACCACTCTCGAGGACTTCGCGGTCCTTGCCAAGCTCCAACAGAGCGAAGACGAATAGCCGATGGAGTTCTGGCACGCCCTCGGCGGCTGGTCGGGCCTGCTCGACGCGGCCTTGGCGGCCGCGCTGGCCGCTTGGGTCGCGGTCCTCCTAAGCTCGGCCCGCGACGAGCGTCCCGCGCTGCTCTCGTGGCTCGGCTGGGGCCTGCTCTTCCTGCTCTGTTCGCGCACGACGGGCTGGCTGCTCGGGCGCCGTTTCCTGAGTCCGGACGAGCTTCCTTCCGCGATGCCGCTCTCCGGGACCTGGGAGTCATGGCGCTTCTCGATGTTCGCGGGCGCCGCCGCCTTTGCCTGCCTGCGGCGCGGCTGGCGCAGCCCGCCGCTGGGCGCGTTCTGCGGCTTCCTGTTCGCGGCCCTGGGCTTCTGCGCCTACCGCTGGCTGATCATCGCCTCGGCGTGGCGGCTGGCGGGGGCGTTCGCGGGCCCGCTGCTGATCTGGAGCCTGCCGTTCTGGCTTTCGGGTTCCTGCGCGGCCGTCGCGGCGGCACTGCTGCACCCGGACCTGGCCGGCTACCGCGGCAGGATCATGTCTCTGCTTTTCTTGGTCTGGTTCGCCGGCGCGATCTTCTGCCATTGGCGCCTCGAGACCGGCTGGGACCTGGGCCCCCGAAGCCTCGCCGAGGCCGCCAAGCTGGCTCCCCCTGTGGATGCCCGAGACGTCGGCGTGGCCTGGCTCAAGTCGACGAGGACCCAGCCCTACGCCTTCGAGGAGAAAAAGCCCGAGCTTGCCGGCGTCTCGATCTCGCAGGCCAACCTCGTCCGCGTGTACGAGTACCTCGAAGCCCATCACTTCCGCAGCTTGTTCGCCAGGCAGGGACTCAATCTTCTGCGCCAAGGCTGGTTCTTTTGGTGGGACGCCGAGCGCGCGCTCAAGGCCTCGGCGCTGACCTACCCCGGCCGCGTGGTGCCGGATTACCGGCTCGCGACGGGGCTGCTCCGCGCCGGGCCGCAGACGCGCGAGCGCTTGGAGACGCTCAAGAGCCTCTCGGAAATGGCCAAGCCGCGCAAGGCGGGCTTCGAGGACGTGACCCAGTCGCAGTACATCTTCGAGGGCTTCTCCGGGGCGTTCGCGCGCTTCGGCGACGAGGAGCAGGCCCGCTGGTGGCTCGTCAAGATCGACGGCCTCTGGCCGATCTACGAGAAAAAGATCGAGGTCACCCCGGTCGAGTCGGTGCACGACGGCGAGGTCAGCGGCTCGGTGCTGCTCGCAACGGCTCCGGCGGCGGGCCTGCTCGTCGGCCTGTTTTACGTCGGGGTGACCACGGCGCCGGAGGCCTCGATTTCGGGCGGCACGCTCAGCGACAGCGCGCCGGCCGATGCCGAGGGGCGCTTTCGCTTCGCCACCCTGGGACCCGGACGCTACTACCTCGGCCTGATGGGCGAGACCCAGGTGCTGCGCGGGCGCATCCACGACAGCCCGGGCGTCTTCGAGATCACGCAGGACACGCCCGTTGCGCACCTCGCGCCCATCCTGATCGACCGTGAGGGCCCCCCCTAAAAAAGGGGCCAAAGGTCCTAACTTTCGGCTAGGCCCTACGGCCCTGCGCATGCTATATTCAGGCTGACATCATAGCTGAGGCGGCCCGCGACACATCCGGACCGGAGGTTGCCATGACTCGAAACGTCCTCTTCCTGCTCGCTCTCCTGGCTTTTGCCGCGCCGTCCCGCGCCGAGACGGGTTCCTTTTTCGACGGCTCCGGCGGCGGCCCCGAACTGCCCGCGCTTAAATTTCAGGCCGCCAAGACCGACTCGGCGCAGGGCGCGCCCTCCAAGCAGAGCGGCGCCGACCTCTACTACTTCACGCCGCAGGAGGCCAAGGAGGCCGCCAAGCGCTTCAAATTCCGGCCCAAGATGCGCGGCTGGACCTTCGACTCCAACGTGCCGCAGAACATACAGGACCAGATGCTCGCCGACCTCGCCTTCATGAAGGGCATCGCCGCCGAGAAGGCGACGCCCCTTCATTCGCAGATCTTCGGCAAGGGCGGCGCGGCCTACGCGGAGTTCTTCGAGTCGCGCGTGACGGGCATCGGCATGAACTCGTGCGGCAGCGCCAAGGCGGTCGCCTGCGTGATCCCCTTCATGGACCCCACCAAGATGTGGCTGACCCAGAACTTCGTCAAGTTCAGCCATCCGCAGGTCTCGCGGATGATGGTCGTCTACCACGAGGCGCGCCACACCGAGTCCGACAACGGCAATTGGCCCCACGCCCGCTGCCCCGACCCGTTCAAGGACGCCAACGGCAACGACATGAAGAGCATCTGGACGGGAGCCCTGCTCGCCGGCGAGCCCGCCTGCGACGAGACGCCCTTCGGTTCCTACGGCTCTTCGACGATCCTGCTCAAGAACATCTCGAAGTTCTGCACCAACTGCACCGAGAAGGTCAAGATGGACGCCGGGCTCTACGCCGACGACCAGTTCGGGCGCATCATCGACGACGGCGCGCGAAAGCAGATGCAGGACGACCTGTACCGATAAGGAATCTGCGAAACCAACTCTTCAGACTTATTCACCGAATCGTTTCAAAACGGTCCGGTGGATAATTTTTTTATGATCAAGCGGTTCCTCTGGATCGCCGGCGCGCTGGCCGGGCTCGGCGCCGGAGCCTGGCAATGGGCGCGAAAGACGGTGCGGCCGAGCGTCGTCCACTCGATCGAAACGAGCTTCGTGCTCCCGGCGAGCGCCCGCGGAACGCCGTCGCGGCCGGCCAAGGCCAAGATGCTCGACGAAATCCTTCTCTCGCGCAACGACAACGACCCAAGGCTCGATCGAGAGTTCAACGGCCTCGTCCGCGCGGAGAAGGATCAGTTTCGGCGCAAATACAAGGCGCTCGCGCCGGAGAAGCGCAACGAGCGCGGCACGATCGTCTATCTGCTCGGCAAGAACGTCAAGGACGACGCGGATTGGAGATTCCTGCGCGAGGTCGCGGCCGAGCCGCCGTGCTTGAGCCTGGCCGATTGCTCGAAAGAGGGCTCGGGCCCCTCCGGGATGGGCGACGACGTGACGCTCGCCTATCCGTCGCTCGTCGCGCTCAAGGCGGCCCAGCGTCGGCTCGAGAAGACGCCGGATTCGAAAGAGGCTCTTGCGGTCGTCGCGGCCGGAAGGGAATCGAAGATGCGCGCGGTCTCGAGGCTGTCGGCTCAGCTCGAGAGCCGGTTCAA
Source organism: Elusimicrobiota bacterium (assembly GCA_016194705.1). GTDB lineage: Bacteria > Elusimicrobiota > Elusimicrobia > UBA1565 > UBA9628 > PALSA-1176. The sequence continues at coordinate 9,605 of JACQAZ010000045.1, forward strand.
GCCAGCTTCTCGATAAACTTGCCTAGCTCCTCGATCACGGCCAGCGGGATGCCGTGCCCGCCTTCGAAGGTCAGCAATTCGCCGGTCAGCCCCCCCTCGAGCAGCACGCCGGTCAGCCTTTTGGCGCCCTCGTAGCCGAGGATCGGGTCGGACTTGCCGTGGCTCTGCAGGAAGCGCAGGCCTTTGCGTTTGGGGGCCAGCTCGCGCCAGCCCTTTTCATTGACGAGATTCCCAGAAAGGATCGCGAGACCCAGCGGAGGCTCGGGCGAGCGCAGGGCGAGGTCGACGGCGAGGATCGCGCCCTGGGAGAAACCGCCGATGATCAGCTTCGGCCACGGCACGCCCAGGGCTTTGAGGAATTCTCCGGCCGAGTCGCGCGCCTTGGCCATGCCGCCCGGCTCCGAGGACGACCAGTCGACCGATTTGCCGGCCATCTGCGCTTTCTGGATCGCATCCACCGCGATTGGAAACCAGGCGCGGCCGCTGGGCACGCCGTCGATCTTCAAGACCAGCGGGCCGTCGGGGAACACGGCGTGGATCGGCTCGCGCACGGGCAGCTCGCCGGCGATCGGCGCCAAGTCGGCGCCGTCGGCGCCGTAGCCGTGGAAGAGCACCAAGGTCGCGGCCTCCGCATTGCCGCTCTTGTATGTGATCGTGTCGAGCCCGCCGATCATCCGGCGCAGGGCCATGGCCGTGCGCATCGCTATTCCAGCCCCGGCACGGGCTCGCCGAGCAGCTTGGCGCGCGCGAAGACCAGCGGCACGCCGCCCACCGAGAGCAGCTCGTCGTGGAAGCGCCGCTCCGTGCAGCGGGCTCCGAGCTTGCGGCGGCAGTCGGCCCTGAGCGCGAGAATCTGCTGCTTGCCCGCGAAGTAGCCGATGAGCTGGGTCGGCCAATTGACGGCGCGCGCGATGTCCTCGTCGACGACGCCGGCCCCCGGGGCGGCCTCGGTTTTGAAGTCCCCGGCTTGCTGGAGCGTCCACTGGCCCGACTCCACGCGCGTATCATAAAAGACGCGGCGCACGCGGTAGCGATAGGACATCAACGTATTGTAGCGCGCTGCCGGGTCGGTCCCGAGGCCGCCGGCCTCCTGGAACATCTCCTCGGCGTAGAGCGCCCAGCCCTCGACGAAGGTGTTGTCCTGCAGCAGGTTGCGCAGGGGGTTGACCTTGAGGCGCGCGATCGAGAGCTGGAGGTGGTGGCCGGGGACGCCCTCGTGGACGGCGTAGGGCCCGGTGCCGGTGCGCTTGTGCTCCTTGGCGTCGAGTACCATAGCGACCCGGGTCGGCTCGGGCCAGTCCGCGCGGAAGTGCTCGACGTTCCACCAGCCCTGGTTCGAGTCGGCAAACGGCGGCGGAGGGTTCATGCTCCCGCCGTCTCCGGTCAGCGGCACCATCGCGTCGGGAGTCTCGCGGGCGCGGATCGGGCCCACGCCGGCGGGCACGCTCAGCAGGTTCGAGCGCCTGAGGAACTCCATGTCCTGGCGCGAGACGTCGTCGTAGAGGCCCAGCAGCGCCTCGCGTGTCAGGGCCCGCGCCAGGGCGAGCTCCTCGGGCGTCGCGGTCGGCGCCGCGACGCGGGCCTTGAGGAGCGAGGCCTCCGCGTCGACTCTGGACAACTCGCGCTGGGCGAGCTCGAGGAGCTGCGCAGGAGTCCAGGGCAGGAGCAAGTGGCGCTTGAAGCGCCAGGCGTAGTTCTCCGCGCCGATGACCTCGAACTCTTTGAGTCCGCGCAGCTCGCGCAGTCCTTTCACGTAGGCGTCGAGGTACGCGAGCGCCTTGTCGCGCGTCACGGAGGGCGGCTCGGCCCTGAGCATGGTCAGCACGCCCGCTGCGACGCCGTCTGCGGTCTTGACGTCGCGCTGCGTGGGGACCCGGCAGACCTCTCGCATCTCGGAGACCATTCCCGGGATCAGACAGGCCAGACGCGCGCGCAGGTCGGCGCGCTGCGGGGCGTAGGTCAAGAGAGCGATGAAATCGTTGGCCAGGGGCTCGAGCCAGGCGGCCGGGCGGTGCAGGTAGAGGCGTTCGACGGCAAGCTGCTGATGAGCTTCCTCGGCCATCGCGTAAGTCCAGCGGAAGTCGATTTGGCGGTCGACCGGCCACTTGCGCCAGGGCATCGCGCGCAGGGCCGCGAGATCGGCCTGAAGACGGGCGTCGAGGGCGGCGACGCTCTCCGTGCTGAACGAGGGCACGCGCACCGCGTCCTCGAAGAGCCCCGCGCCGGCGGCCGTATCGGGCGAGAGCGTGAGGCGCACGTCGACGACGTCCTTGGCGGCGCGCACGAAGTCCTTGGTGCCGGGGAACTTCAGGGAGGCCAGCGCGGCGGGAGCCGCGGCGCAGGGCGCGCTCAGGACCATGGCGAGCAGGACCGGCCGCATCCTAGATGCCGAGATTGGCGAGGAACCCGCATATCTCGTTGACGGCCTCGGTCAGGCGCGCATGAGAGGCTTCGAACTGCGCCAGCTCCCCGGGATCCTTCGGGCGCCGGGCTTTGAGACGGGCGACCTCGGTCTTGAGCCGCTTCTGGAGACGGGCCAGCTCGGCCCTGGATCTGCGCGCGCCGCTCTTTCTCTTTGGCATGGCGTTTCGATTATAGCGTTTTTTGATGTATGCTCTCGCATGCGTCATGTTCAGAGGGCGCTTCTTCTCATCGCGGCCGCTGCCTTCGTCATCCTGCTGTGGAAGCTCGACGCGCGCGCGGTGCTGCGCACGGCCGCGGGCGTCGGCTGGGGGTTCCTGCTGATCCTCCCGCAGGAGGGCTTCTGCCATTTCTTCAACGCCGCGGCCTGGTGGTGCGCCTTCCCCGAGGACCAAGCGCGGCACTTCAAGCTGCGCGAGCTGTGGCTGCTGCGCGTGCTCGGCGACTCTTTGAACTACCTGACGCCCTCGGCCACGCTCGGCGGCGAGGTCGCGCGCGCGACGATGCTCCACCACGCCGAGACCGCCGAGGCCCGCGCCTCGTCTGTCGTGGTGGCCAAGTTCACGCAGATCGTCGCGCAGATCATGTTCGTGCTGGCGGGCTTCGTCTTCGTGGTCTCGGCCTATCTGCCGGCGTCCCCGCATTGGGTCAGGCTCCGGCTCGCCGCGGCGTGGATCTTGACCTTGGCCGCGGGGGCTTATCTTGTTTACTCGCTCTGGGGCCGGCATTGGATTCGCGAGGCGGGCATCGAGGAGTTCGCCGAGAAGAAGTTCTGGGGCTTCGGCAAGGTCCCCTGGCACCTGCGGATGTATTTCCGCCGGCACCCCGGACGCATGGGGGCCTCGGTGGGCTTGTTCCTGGCCGCCTACGCATGGAGCGCCATCGAGGCCTGGCTCATCTGCCGCTTCATCGGGGTCCCCGCCCCGTGGCGCTTGGCTTTCGCCGTCGAGGTCCTCTCGATCGGCATCGACGCCGTGCTCCTGGTCCCCGGCAAGATCGGCACCCAGGAGACAGGAAAGACCGCGGTCTTCGCCCTGCTGGGCCTGCCCCCGGCCTCGGGCTTCGCGTTCGGCCTGGTGCGCCACGTGCGCGAGCTGTGCTGGGCCTTCACGGGGATGGCCGTCATGGCGCTGGTGCCGCGCTTCTCCGCGCGGCGGCAGCGCCGCGCCTAGGTCTTGAACTCGACGCCGCCTTGGCCGTCGAGACTCAGCGCGGAACGCAGGCGGCCGAGCTTGAGGCGCAGGTCGATGAGCTTTTCCTCGAGCTTGTGCGCCGAGGCGTGATCGTCGTCAAGGCCCAAAGTCGCGGAGAGCTCGGTCAACGCCACGACTTTCCCGGGAGTGCGGGCCAAGTGGATCAAGATGTCGAACTGGAGGCGGTCGAGGGGCGCCGCCGCGCCGTCGACCAGGACCAGACGCTCGACCGGCTGGATCACGAGTCCCTCGCGCGGCTTGAGGAAGGTGGAGGGGTCGGTCTCGACGGGGCGCCCCTTAAGTCGCCGCAGGACGCCGCGCACGCGGGCCGCGAAGATCGCGGGGAGGAAAGGCCTGTTGTAGCAGTCGTCGGCGCCCGCGTCGAGGAGGGACGAAGATTCCGCGGGGCCGAGCTTGTCGTCGACCGCGAGGATGCCCGCCGCCTTGCATTTCGGGTCGGCCCGCACGGCCCCCGCGGCGCTCTTGGCTTCTTCAAGAGGCAGGCCCGCCAGCACGAAGAGGTCGGGACGCCCCAGATGGAGGGGTTTGGCCGCGGCCGCCGCCAGCGCCGCGGGAAGCGTGACGGCGCTCGAGAGCTCGAAGCCGTAATTCTTGAGCGCCTCGCGGCAGCCGCCGTCCAATGCGGCGTCGGCCGTCACGATCACGACGTTCATGGGAAGTTATGATACAATTTCGCCGTGGCGGGAGCATCCATCATCCTGGTCGAGGACGATGCGGAGCTGGCGATGCTGGTGTCGCACGCGCTCCGCTCGGCGGGCTACCAGTGCCAGCTCGCGGCCGACGCGGTGCAGGCCCTGGCGCTGACCAAGCAGTCCCGGCCGGCCTTGGTCGTGACGGACTACATGATGCCGGCCGGCGGTGGCTCCTCCCTGCACAAGCGCCTGCGCCTCTCCGTGCAGACCAGCGACGTCCCTATCCTGATCCTGAGCGCGGCCGACGAGGTGGAGATTCTCAAGAGCGTGGACATGGACCCGCACACCTATTTTCTCGCCAAGCCCTACCGCAAGGACCTGCTCCTGGCGACCGTCGCGCAGATCCTGCAGGAGACCGGGCAGGCCTAGCCCGCGGCGCAGTCCGCGGCGCAGCCTATGGCTGCTTCGTCTTGACCCGCTTGAGGGCCGCAGGCGCTTCGGGGTCTCCCGGGTCGAGCTTCTGCGCGAGCAGCCACTCCTCGCGCGCCTTGGCGGCGTCTCCTTTCTGAAAGAAGATCAGGCCGCTCAAGAAATGCTGCTGGGCTTGGCGCTGAGCGGCCGCGTCCTTGGGCTTGGTCGTGCGGGCCGCCGTGCGCATCGGCGCGTCGCGCTTGAGCGTCTTCTGGGCGTCGGCGCCAAGGCTGCGCAGGCCCTTGGCGTCGGCGAGCACGTCGAGCACTCCTTGGAGCTGGCCCTCGGAGATCAGCGGCATGGCGACCTCGTAGAGGCCTTTTGAGGCCGCCGCCACGACGGCGGCGTTGGCCTTGAGCGCGCGCTCGACCGCGTCGGTCGGCGGCGCCTCCTTGCGCAGCTGGTCGAAGGTGATGGTCCAGAGCTCGGGGCGCTGCGCCCAGCGCACCTCTGCGGAGCGGTTGAGATAGAAGACCGCCTTGATCCGTTTGTCCTTGGCCAGGCGGCCGAGGACGTCGTACTCGCGCAAGGTGATGACGGCTTGGCTCCTCTTGAGGCCGCCGAGCAGGGAGCGCTCGCAGGAGCGGCGCAGCTGCTCGGCGGACGGCGCGAGCTCCTCGGGCGTGGGTGCGGGCGCCGGGCCGGCGGCCCCCGCGCAGAGCGCGGCCAGCAGGAGCAGGGCTCTCATGGGTTCCAGTGTAGTCCTATCGGCGGCCGCTTGTCAATGAAGGCCCAAATCCTCAGATAAGCCCTGAACGACGTTGACGAGCGCGCGAGCGAAGCTCGCGCGCAACCGCACCGCGCGCTGTTTGCGCGGGGCGGCAGGAAGAATGCCCGGATCAGCACGGCGCCGC
>JACQAZ010000046.1 GCA_016194705.1 Elusimicrobiota bacterium
CATCCGCAGGGCTTACGGCTACAGGGACAAGCAGTACATGAAGCTCAAGATCATCCAAGCCTGTACCCCATGGATGGGACACTTCCGCCCGTGGGGCTGGGCGCACGCTCACAATTTTCTGTCATGAGCCAATTTTTTTGACCGTTAATTAACACAATATATGTCAATTGGAGCGCCTATCGACAGAACCACAAGATCGGAGGAGCCGTATCTTACCGCCGAGGAGTTGGCGGCGCACATAGGCGCATCGCTGCGAACCGTCAGAAACCTCATCAAGGCCGGGGACATCCCTTACGACGTGGTGCCGGGCGGCCGCAAGCGGCGCATGCTCAGGTTCAAGGCGTCTTTGGTCGACGACTGGCTGTTCTCGGTTGAGGGAGGCAGCCGTAAAAAGTATAATGGGCACCACATGGGCCTTTACCGCTACCGGACCGGCAAGAACAAATCCGACATCTGGCAATACTGGTACGCCATTGATGGGCAAAGGATCTACGGGACGACGGGCACCGCCGACTACGTCAAGGCCAAAGAAGTCTACATCCAGACTTACAATTCGGCGCTGGAAGGCCGCCGCGAGCCCAAAGGGCGCGTGACCGTCGGACAGGCCATCGTCGATTACCTGATTTGGTCGAAGGTCGAGAACAAGCCGAGCACGTATACGGACAAGGTGAACCGGTCGCACACGATCCTCCGGCACTTCGACAAGAATCGCAGGCTGGCCTCCCTCAACGTGGAGGACATCGAGCGCTATAAGCTGGCCCGAAAATCGCAGAAGGCCAAGCGCCGGAAGACGCCGCCCACGGGAGCGACGATCAACCGCGAGTTGACCTTCCTGCAAGGGCTGCTCACTTGGGCCAAGGCGTGGGGCAAGATCGCCAGTTCCCCCTTCGACACGGGCTCGATCAAGAAGTTCAAGGAGATCGCCTCGGAAGGCAAGTACCTCAACGACGACCAGAAACAGCGTCTAATCGCGGCGTGCAGCGACAAATTCAGGCCCGTGGTCGTCGCGGTGCTCAATACCGGGATGCGGCTGGGCGAGGTCAAGACTCTAGAGTGGAAGCACGTCAACCTGAGCCTTCGTGTGCTCCATCTGATCGACACGAAGTCGCGCAACCGTACGGTCATGATGGGGCCGGGCCTGGTCGAGATGTTCAAGCGGATGCCCAAGCGCTCGGAGCACGTCTTCACGCACGAAGACGGACGGCCGCTTAGCACGAGCTACATCGAGGAGGAGTTCGCGCGGACCTGCCTGCGGGCGGGCATCATGAACTTCACTTTTCACGATCTGCGGGACGTGTTCGCGACGGATTTCTACAAGCAGACCAAGGACATCAGAAAATTGCAGCGCGTCATCGGCCATTCATCCATCGCCACGACCGAGCGCTACCTGGCGACCTTGGGGCTGGACGATTCTAAAGAGGTGGATGCGATCTCGGACACCGTGTTCACGGAATCCGTTAGGAATTCGTTAGGAATGGGCTCCGGAGCCGCCGGTGGCGTATAGTTTGTATTCTAAGGTTGGGTGGCTGAGCGGTCAAAAGCAACGGTCTGTAAAACCGTCGGGCTACGCCCTACACAGGTTCGAATCCTGTCCCAACCACCATTTTGTATAATGGAGTTCCAATGGCATTGAACATCGTCGTCTGCGTCAAGAACACTCCCACCACGACCAACGTCAGCGTCGATTCCTGCACCGGCAAGATCAAGAGCCAGGGCCTCTTGTACGCCATGAACCCTTACGACGAATACGCGGTCGAGGAGGCCGTGCGCCTCAAGGAGCGCGTGCCCGGCTCGACGGCCACGGCGCTGACGGTCGGCCCCGATTCCTCCGAGTCGGTCGTGCGCGACGCGGTCTCGCGCGGCTGCGACGGCGGCGTCGCGGTCGTCGGACCCGAGTTCGACGGCGACAACTCCTACGCGGCCAGCTTCGCGCTGGCGGCCGCGATCAAAAAGCTCTCGGCCCAGTCCCCGGTCCATCTCGTCCTCTTCGGCAAGAACACCAACGACGGCAACTCCGGCATGGTCGGCGCCGAGACCGCCGCTTGGCTCGATTGGCCGAGCATCGTCTCCGTTAAGAAGATCGATTCCATCGACGACAAGTCCGCCGTGGTCTGGAGGATGATGGAGGGCGGCGTCGACGTGCTCAAGGTGGCCCTGCCCGCCTGCCTCTCGACCGTCAAGGAGATCAACGAGCCGCGCCTGCCCTCGCTCAAGGGCAAGATGGCGGCCAAGAAAGCGGCCATCCCGAAGTGGAGGGCCTCCGATCTGAACCTCAAAGCCGAGGAGCTCGGCGCGCTCGCGCCGGCGCTGGTCTCCAAGTGCTCCGCGCCGCCCTCTCGCCCGGCCGGCATGAAGGTCGAGGGCGCGAGCTCCGCCGAGAAGGCCAAGAAGCTCGTCGACATCCTCATCGAAAGGAAGCTGATCTAATGAGCCAAGCCAACTCGGGCATCCTCGTCGTCGGGCTGGTCCAGCGAGGCAAGCTCGCGTCCTCCGCTTACGAACTCCTGACCGCGGGCCGGGCCCTCGCCGATACCCTCAAAGAGCCTCTCGTCGCCGTCGTGCTCGGCGCCAAGCCGGCGGACTACGCGAAGGACCTCATCGAGCGCGGTGCCGACAAGGCCTTCGTCATCGAGCACCCCTCGCTGGAGAATTTCAACGACGAGCTGCACACCAAGGCGGTCGCCGAGCTCGTCGAGAAGGAGAAGTTCGGCAAGGTCCTCATCGCGGCCTCGGTGGCCGGCAAATCGCTGGCGGGGCGGCTTGCGGTGCGGCTGCGCGCGGGTCTGGCCGCCGACGCCTCCGAGGTCTACCAGAACGGGACCGGCCTCAAGGCCCGGCGCATGCAGTTCTCCGGAAACATCATCTCCGAGGTCCAATTCGCATCTGCCGTGCAGATAGCGACGGTGCAGCCCATGACCTACCCCCGCTCCGAGAGACAGCCGGGCCGCTCGGGAGAGACGGTCGCCGTGGCCTTCGACCCGGGCCCGGCGCGCATCGAATTCGTGAGCTTCCAGGCCGAGGAGACCTCAGAGGTCGATCTCGGCGCCGCCGAGAGGATCGTCTCCGGAGGCCGCGGCCTGGGCAACGCCGACGGGTTCAAGATCGTCCGCGACCTGGCCCACGCGATCGGCGCCGCCATCGGGGCCAGCCGGGCCGTCGTCGACTCCGGCTGGATACCATACCGGCATCAGGTGGGCTTGACGGGACGCACCGTGCGCCCCAAGCTCTATGTGGCCTGCGGCATCTCCGGCCAGATCCAGCACCTGGCCGGCATGTCCTCGTCTGGCACGATCGTGGCCATCAACACCGACCCCGAGTGCCCGATGATGCAGCTGGCCTCGGTGGCGGTCGTCGGCGACGTCAACGAGCTCCTGCCCCTGATCACCGCCGAGATCAAGGCGCGCCGCGGCACGGCCGCCGCCGCTTGAAGTCCTGGTTCGAGGCCGCCGCGGTCCTCGTCGCGGGAGCGGTGCTGGGCAGCTTCCTCGGCAAGTTCATCGCGACGGTCTCACCTCAGGGAAAGGTCCACGACCTTCTTGCCAACGACATCACGGCCGGTCTTCAGCCGGCGCACCTCGACCTGCGCGTCGTGGACCTGACCTTCGGCTGCCTTTTCCATTTCAACCTGCTGAGCATCGTCGGCGTCCTGATAGCGGCCTTCCTTTATAAGCGCCTCCTGCGCTGATCGCCGCGTAGCCGGGCACCCAGGGATTGTCAGTTTTTCTGGCCATATGTCCGGAAAACCTGACAATCTTTGAGGGCGCTTACTTGACCTGCGGCGGAGGAGCGTTGATGGCGTCTTCGACGTCCGATTTGTAGAAGAACATCGGCGAGACCTTGTGCCAGATGCGGCCGTATTGGTCGATGACGAAGATCGCGGGGATGCCGTGCACGCGGAAAGCCCGTTCGGCTTTGCCTTCGGAATCGATGCCGATCCACGCCTTCATCGGATGGGTCCTGAGGAAGTCCTCGATCTGCTCGCTCGGCTCGCTGGTGACCGAGATGAAGCGCACGGGCCGGCCGTCGAAGGCTTCCACCATCTTGTTCATCGCGGGTATGCCCTGGACGCAGGGACCGCACCAGGTGGCCCAGAACTCCAGGACGACCGCCTGTCCCTTGAGGTCCTTGAGCGATCCCAGCGACGATTGAGGAGCCTGCAGCAAGATCGGGATGGCCACCTCGGGAGCCTCTCCTTTCGGACCGCGGCCGCAAGCGGCCAAGGCGAGGAGGGCGATCAAAACGAGCCGGCTAGAACGACCCATCGCGGAACGGGTAGGCGCGCTGGCCCGGGTCTTTGACGCCCTGGCTCTGCAGGAAGGCCTTGATGATCTTCTCCTCGGCCTGGCGCCACTTGATCTCGGGGGCGCCCGAGCCCACCTCGACGGAGCCGCCCGCGATCATCCCGTGGCCGCCGCCCCGGTTTCCGCCGCCGAGCAGGCGTTTGAGCAGGCGCCCCGCCTCGCCGCCCGCGTCAGAGGTGCGCAGCGAGACGTGCAGGCGGGCTTGGTAGCGGCCCGTGACGATGGACCAGCTGCTCTTCTCGTGCGTCAGCAGGAAATCGGCGATCTGGGCCACGCGGTCGGGAGTGCGCAGGGCGCCGAGGTTCACGCCGATGACGTTCTTGACCGTGAAGGCGTGGCGTATGCCGCGGGCCAGATCGCCGAAGAAATTCGAGGACCTGCGGGGATAGGAAATCTTCCAAAGCACCCTCATGTTGGCCTTCGGCCAGAAGGCCTGGTAGACGGCCATGTCGCGCGGGCCGGCCTCGCGGCCCAGGTTCTGGGTCTCCGAGCCGATGCCGTAGACAATCGCGGTCGCAAGCTTCCGCGGGACCTTTAGCCCCGAGCGCAGCAGCGCCTCGCCGAGGATCGTCGACGTCGCCCCGGCGGACTCGTCGATCAGCGCGAGGTCCGCCTGGGTGTCCGGGTGGCGGGGATGGTGGTCGATGATGAGGTCGGGCCGGCCGCGCGGGGAGAAGCGGTTGTTGCGGAAAGGCGGCTGGGTGTCGACGAGCGCGACGTGCGCGGCCTCGCGCAGCTCGCCCTTGCGCAGGGGGTTGGCGGGGATGAGCAGGCGCTCGGCCATGAGACGGTTCTCCGCACGACCGATGATCCCGCCGTAGACGATCCGCGCGCGGACCTTCGAGAGCCCGTGCGCGAGATGGGCCAGGGCCCACGCGCTGGCCAGGGCGTCGGGGTCTGGGTGGTCGTGGGTCAGGATCGTCAATGGGGCCAACTTCTTTCCGTGGCGCGCCAGCAGGTTGAGCAGGCGGTGCGCGTGAAAGGAGGTCTTCATCGCGAGCCGATCCCGATGAAGAAGAGCCACATGAGGATCGAGACGCCGACCGCGATGGCCTTTTCGCGCGTGTTGTGCCTCAGGAAGCTCATGAGGCTCCTCTCGGAGGGGCGGGGCGCCTTCTCGAGGAAGAAGCCCTCGACGGTCTCCTGGAGGGTCCGCAGATCGGGCATGTTCTTGAGCTCGCCGCGCTCGGCCACCGAGATCGAGCCTTTCTCCTCGCTGACGATCAAGGCCATCGCGTCGGTGCGCTCGGTGAGCCCCAAGGCCGCAGTGTGGCGCGTGCCCAGGTTGGTCGTCTTGGCGAACTCCTTGGACAGCGGCAGGATGCAGCCGAAGCGCGTCACCTTGCCCTGCTCGATGAGGACCGCGCCGTCGTGGCCCAGGGAATGGGAGTCGAAGATGCTCTCGAGGATCGCCTCCGAGAGTTCGCCGTTGAGGTCCCAGCCGCCCTCGATGTGGCGGTCCAGGGGATCGGCCCCGTGCAGCACGATCAAGGCTCCGATTTTCTCGCGCGCGAAGTTGGCGACGGTTCCTACGAGAATCTCGACCTCCTTGGGCGAGGACTCCTCATTGGCTCCGCCCTGAAGGCTCCAGACCGCGATGCGCTCGAAGATGTGGCGCAGCTCCTCTTGGAAGATCACGACGATCGCGATGATCAGCACCGCGAAGAAGCCCTGAAAGATCCAGACGGTCATGTACATGCCCATGATGCGCGCCACCGTGTAGACCAGGGCCAGCACGAGGATGCCCATCGCGACGAAGGCCGTCTTGGTCTTCTTGAACCAAACGAGCAAAGCGTAGAGCAAGGTCGAGACCAGCGCGATATCGAGCGCGTCCTTGACGTGGACCGCTCCCAGCATTCCCAAGTTCATCGGTGGGCCTCCTTCTTCTTGTCTCCGAGGAGCTCGGGCATGCTCCAGATCATGTCCTTTCGCGAGTAGGCCGAGAGCTCGACATCGTTCGCGTCCATGTGGATCGCGTCGACGGGGCAGGCCTCGACGCAGTAGCCGCAGAAGACGCAGAGCCCCAGGTCGATGTCGAAGCTCTTGGCGCGCTTCTCGATCTGGACGTCGGGGCTGTCCTCGGCGACGATGTGGATGCACTTGGCCGGGCAGATCGTCTCGCAGCACATGCAGGCCGTGCAGCGCGGCGTCCCGTCGTCGCGCTTCAAAAGACGGTGCCGGGTGCGCGCGCGGTTCCCAAGCATCGCCGGCACATCGGGAAACTGGATCGTGACCGCGCCGGGCTCCTTCGAGAGCCCGAGCTCGAAGAGGACGTGCCGGCTCATGTTGACGAAGAAATGCCTCAGGGTGATCAGCAGTCCCTTCAAGATCTCGAGGAAATAGATCTGGGTCGCCATGGTGCGCGCGGGGCGGCGCACGGTCGTCACCGAAATCACAGGCGGCTCCGAAGGTAGACCGCCCAGATCGTGACGATGAAGTTGGCCAGGGCCAGCGGCAGCACGTTCTTCCAACCGAGGTGGAGGAGCTGATCGAAGCGGAAGCGCGGCAAGGTCCAGCGGACCTGCATGAGCAGGAAGAGTGTGACGAAGAGCTTGACCGTGAAGGACGCCAGCATCAAGACCGCTCCGAGCGCGCCATGCGGCTCGTAGAACGGGATCGTCCAGCCGCCCAAGAACAGCGTCGTCACCAGGCCAGCGACGACGACGGACTCGACGAAGTCGGTCATCATGAACATGCCCATCTTCATGCCCGAGTACTCGACGAAGTAGCCGACGATCTCGGACTCCCCCTCGGGAAGGTCGAACGGGGCGCGCTTGGTCTCGGCCACGCCGGCGGTCACGAAGAGCAGGAAGCCCAGAGGCTGCACGAGGATGCCCCAGGCGTGACGGCCCTGCCACAGCACGGCCTGCTGAAGGTCGAGGGTCCCGTAGATGAACAGGAGGCCCGCGAGGCTCGCGGCCAGGCAGACCTCGTAGGAGATCATCTGCGCGCCGCCGCGCAAGGCGCCCAGCAGGCCGTAGTTCGAGCCCGAGGCGTAGCCCGCCATCATGACGCCGTGCACGCCGAGGCCGAGCATCGCCAGGACAAAGAGCAGGCCGACGGGGCTCTCGACGGGCTGCAGGCTCCAGGAGCGGCCGGCGACCTCGACGACGCCGCCGAAGGGGAGCGCCGCCAGGCAGAGCAGGGCGAATCCCAGCGAGATCACCGGAGCCGCGCCATGGAGTCCCTTGCGCGCGCCCTTCGGAACGAAGTCCTCCTTGGTGAGGAGCTTGATCGTGTCGGCGAGCATGTGGATGAGGCCCCAAAGCTTGAAGCCGAAGATCGCGGCGCGGTTCGCTCCGATGCGGTCCTGCATGACGGCGCTCTGCTTGCGCTCAGCCCAGGCCAGAAGGCCGGCGACGTTGAGCCCGAAGCCCAGCGCGGCCGCGACCTTGAGGAGCGGCCATGCCGCCGTCATGCTACGGCCTCCTCTCGCCGATCGCCGGCCAAGTGTTCGGCCAGACCATGGAAGATCGCCCAGTCGGGCTTGGCCGATCCCAGCGGCTCGAGGGCCTTCTTGTAGGCCTGGACCGTCCCCCCGAAATTCGTGAAGTGCCCCTCCTCCTCGACGTAGGCGGTCGCGGGCAGGCGATAATGCGCGAGGTCGCCCGTCGCGGTCTTATTGGGGCCCTGGAAGATCACGAGACCGAGCTTGGACAGCAAATCGGCCGTACGCTGGCCCCACACTTTGGTTAAGTCGCGCTCGACAACGTACAGGCCCCAGACCTTTCCGGCCTCGATGTCCTTGGCCAGGGAGTCCCACGAAGCCGAGGGGATCTCCGTGCCGAAGCCCTGGGCCTGGCCGCCCTTGAGGTTGGGGACCTTCTCGCGCTTGCGCAGGAGCTCATCCTCCTCCCCGAGCTGGTCGGGCTCGGGGCCGAAGACGAAGTGCTTGACGCCCAAGGTGTCGACGAAGAGGACCTTGAACGCGGCCCAGTCCTCGTTCGAGAGCATGCCAGAGGCGATCACGACGAGCCCTCCCGCCCCCTTGCCCGCCGAGCGCGAGGCCAGGGCGGAGGCGATCTCCTCGAAGGCCTCGGTCCACGAGAGCTCGCGGCGCTGGTCCTTGAGACGCATCACGCGGCCCAATCGATCATGATCCAGGCTGTCATACCCGAATCTTCCATCGTCGCAGATCCACCAGCCGTTGACCTCGGGGTTGTGGCGCGGCTTGATGCGGGCGACGCGCCTGCCGTCGTTGTGCCAGGGCCTCTCCGTGTTCGTGTGCACGGAGGTCGAGCACCCGCGGCTGCAGCCGGGGCAGACCGAGTCGGTCTCGTCGAGGTACCAAACCCTTACCTTGTAGCGGAAATCCTTCTCCGTGAGAGCCCCGACGGGGCAGATGTCGACGACGTTGCCGGAATAAGGGTTGTCGAGCGTCTTGCCTGGGACCAGGTCGATGTATTGCCCGTGTCCGCGGCCGAAGATGCCGAGCTCGTGGGTCTTTGTGACCTCGTCGACGAAGCGGGTGCACCGCGTGCAGAGGATGCAGCGCTCCTGGTCGAGCATCACGTGGGGGCCGGCCTCGATGCGCTTGCCCTTGTGCAGCTTGTCCTCGCGGACCTGGCTCTCGTAGCGGCCGATCTCCATGTAGTAGTCCTGCAGGCCGCACTCGCCGCTCTGATCGCAGACCGGGCAGTCGAGCGGATGGTTGACGAGGTGCAGCTCGAGCGAGGACTGCTGAGCGCGCATGGCGGCCGGCGAGTCGGAAGCCACGACCATGCCTTCCTTGACGAAGGTCCGGCAGGAGACCAGCGGCTTGGGCGCGCCTTGGACCTCGACGACGCAGAGCCGGCAGTTGCCCGGATTGCCCAGCGCGGGATGGTAGCAGTAGTGCGGGATCTCGACGCCGGCGTCCTTGGCGGCGTCGATCAGGAGCCGGCCCTCCGGTGCCTCGACCTCGCGGCCGTTGAGCTTGAACTTGACCGTCTTGGACTCGCTCATGCGGGCACCTTCGACTTAAAGTCGTCCGGGAACTTCTTCATGAAGCCGCGCGTGACCATGCCCACCGTGTCTCCGAGCGCGCAGATGACCTTGCCCGTGATGTTCTCGCCGATGCGCTGGAGGTTCGGGAGATCTCCGCTGGTCCCCTTGCCCTCGAGCATCCGACCGAGGATGCGGGTGGTCCACTCGCTGCCCTCGCGGCAGGGCGTGCATTGGCCGCAGGACTCGTGGGCGAGGAAGCGCTCGATGTTGTGCGCGACCTCGGACATGTCGCGGGTCTCATCGAGAACGATGACCCCGCCGGCCCCCAAAAACGAGCCGACCGAGCGAAGGGAGTCGAAATCCATCGGCGTGTCGAGCTCGGAGGCGGAGAGAGGCGGCGTCGAGGCGCCGCCCGGGATGACGGCCTTGACCTTTCGCCCCCCTCGGACGCCGCCCGCGGCGTCGATGATTGCACGCAGCGGGGCGCCCATCGCGAACTCGTAGACGCCGGGCTTCTCGACGTCCCCCGAGACTGAGTAGACCGCCGTGCCTCCGCTGCCGGGAAGCTTCTTCTCGGGGTTCGGGAGCACGCCGAGCTTGGCGAACCAGTCGCCTCCGTTGACGATGATGTGCGGCAGCATCGCGAGCGTCTCGACGTTGTTGACGACCGTCGGCTGGCCCATGAGGCCCACGACCGTTGGAAAGGGAGGCGGCTGGCGCGGCCAAGCCTTTTTGCCCTCCATCGTCTCGAGCAGCGCGGTGTCTAGGCCGCAGATGTAGGCCCCGGCGCCGCGCATGAGGCGGACCCTGACCTTGCCGGTCAGCCCCGCCTCATCCGCCTCGGCGATCGCTTTCTCGAGGATCTTGAACGGGATGCCGTACTCGCCGCGGATGAAGATGAAGGCCCACTCGGCCGAGACGGCGTGGGCCGCGATGAGCAGGCCCTCGATGATCTGGTGCGGCGCGCGCTCGCCGAGCACGCGGTCCTTGAAGCAGCCGGGCTCGCTCTCATCGTAGTTGGCAACCACATACCGCTCGGGCGCCTTGTCGGCGGGCGGCATCGTGCTCCACTTGCCGCCGACCGGGAAGCCCGCGCCGCCCAGGCCGCGGAGGTTGGATTTGGCGACCTCGGCCGCGATCTCGGCGGGCTTCATCTTCAGCGCCTTCTCGAGCCCTTTGTAGCCGCCGAGCTTGCGGTAGGTCGCCAGCTCGTGGAGCTTGGGCTCGTTAAAATGCTGCGTAAGAATCTTCGTACTCATCTTACCTGTGGTGCCGGGGTTGTAGAACTGTCGCCGGGGACAGTTGATGCCAGGCCGTCCATGAAGATCGAACTCTTGCCGGCAAGAGTCTTAATGTCTGGCACTTTGACCATCGACTACTTGCCTCCCCTCGCAACTTTGGCGACCACATCTTCCGTGGCCTTTCCCTGTAGGTCCTCGTTGACGAGGAGCGCCGGCGCGAAATCGCAGGCGCCCAGGCACTCCATCTCTTCCCACGAGAACTCGCCGTCCTTGGTCGTCACGCCCTCGGGAACGCCGAGCTTGTCCTCGAGGCATTTGGCCATCTTGTCCGAACCCGCCAAAGCGCAAGAGAGGCCGTGGCAGAGGCCGACGCGCTTGCGGCCCGTGGGTGCCTGCGTGAACATCGGGAAAAAGGTGACCAATTCGTGCACGCGCGTGCGCGTGGTCTTGAAAAGCGAGGCGACGTAGTCCTCATGCTCGGGCCTCACGCAGAGATTCCATAGCTGGACCTGGCGCAGGGCCTCGAGCAGGCCCATGATCGGATAGGGATAGTGCGCGGTCCAAGACTTCAGGACTTTCTCCTCCTCGGCAGTGAAGGGCTTGGCCGCCGCTACGGGAGTCATCGATCCAATTCTCCCGCGATCATGTTGACCGACCCGAAGGTCGGGATCACGTCGGCCACCCAGCCGCCGTTCAAGAGCTTGGGCAAGGCGGCCATGATGTAGAGGCACGGCGGGCGGCAGCGCACGCGCCAAGGGCGGTCGGCGCCCGACGAGACGATGTGAAAGCCGAGTTCGCCGTTGCCGCCCTCGACGGCGGAGTACGCCTCGCCGGCCGGGACCTTGATGCCCCAGGACCACATGACGAGCTCGAAGTGGTTCATGAGGCCCTCGATGGAGCCGTAGGCGTCCTCCTTGGCGGGCATCACGAAGATCGGGTCTTGCACGAGGACATCGGGCCTATCGCCGCGCTGGCCGCCCTGCAAGGTCTGGTCGACCTTCGCCTTGTACTTGGCCAAGAGGCCGGTCTCTCCGTGCTTGCCCTGGTCCTGGTACTCGAAGGCGTCCTTCATTTCCTTGGGCTCGAGAGAGTGCTTGCCCTCGGGCATCAGTTTGAAGCATTGCTCGACGATCCGGAGGGACTGCTCGATCTCCGCCATGCGGCACAGATACCGGTCGAAGTTGTCTCCCTTGGTCCCGACCGGAACCTCGAAGTCGAGCTTGTCATACCCGAGATACGGGTGCGCGCGGCGCACGTCGTAGGGCACGCCGGTCGAGCGCAGGAACGGGCCCGTGATGCCGTAGGACAGCGCCTCCTCTTTCGTGATCGCCCCCGTGCCGTCGACGCGGTCCATGAAGATGCGGTTCTTGGTCAGCAGCTTGTCGGTGTCGGAGACCGCCTCGCGGACCTTCTTGAAGGCCTCCGCGCACTTGTCGGGGAAATCCGCGGGCATGTCGGCCTTGACGCCGCCGACGCGCGTGTAGGAGGTCGTGATCCGCGCTCCCGTGAGCTGGTCGACGAGCTGGTAAAGGTACTCGCGGGCCTTGATCATGTAGAGAAAGGCCGTGAAGGCGCCGAGCTCCATCGCCGAGGCGCCTACGCAGGTCAGGTGGTCGGTCACGCGCGAGATCTCCGAGGCGATCACGCGCAGGTACTGCCCTCGCTCCGGGAGCGCGATCCCCGCGAGCTTCTCGACGGCCATGCAGTAGCCCGCGTTGTTGATCAGAGGTGAGACGTAGTTGAGGCGGTCGGTCCAGGGCACCACGTTGTTCCAGGTTTCCGCTTCGGCGTGCTTCTCGAAGGCGCGGTGCAGGTAGCCGATCTCGACGTCGGTCTTGACGATCTTCTCGCCCTCGAGTTCTAAGACGAGGCGCACAACGCCGTGCATGGCAGGGTGCGCCGGTCCCATGTTGAGCATGTAGGTCTTCTGTTCTCTCATCCTAGTCGTACTTGATCGTCGGCCTCACGACGTTGAATGAAGGGCTCTCGGGGAGTTCTCCCGAATCCGGTCCGATCAGCGGCTGGCGCTTGGCGATCGGATAGTCCTTCCTCAAGGGGTGTCCCTGGAACTCCTCGTACATCAGCAGGCGCTTGATGCGCGGCCGGTCGGCGAAGCCCACGCCGAACATGTCCCAAACCTCGCGCTCGAGCCAGTCGGCGACGGGCCAAAGAGAAGCGGCCGATCTCAACACGGGCTCCTCGCCGACGCCGCAGTGCAGCTCGACGCGCCCGCCGTCCTTGCCGGTCTCGGCGTCGAGCTTCATGACCTGGTAGATCACGTCAAAGCGCTCGCCAATCGGAGGCTTCGGATGTCCGAGATAGTCGACGGCCGTCATGTCGACGAGCACATTGTAGCCCTGCTCTTTCAAGGCCTTGAGTTCCTCGACATTGTTGGCCGCGGCGCAGCGCCGCAGTTCCGGGGCGATCACCTGCGTTTCCCCGCTTGCCTCTGGATCTTTTCCTGAAGCAACACCAGCCCCTGGATGACCGTCTCGGGCCTTGGAGGGCAGCCCGGGATGTAAAGGTCCACAGGCAAAATGGTGTCGATGCCCTGCACCGTCGAATAGTCGTTGTAGAAGCCGCCCGTGCAGGTGCAAACGCCGAAGGCCACGACCCATTTGGGCGAGGCCATCTGGTCGTAGATGCGGCGCAGGACGGGTGCTATCTTGTGCGAGATCGTGCCGACGACCATCAGCACGTCGGACTGGCGCGGCGAGAAGCGAGGGAACACCGCGCCGAATCGGTCGAGGTCGTAGTGCGAGGCCGCGGTCGACATATATTCCATTCCGCAGCACGCGGTGACGAAGGGGTAGTTGAAGAGCGAGTACTTGCGGCCCCAAGCGAGCGCCGCTTCAAGCTGGGTCGCGATCGTGCCCGCCGGGACGTAGTCGTCTACCGGCATTCCAGCGCCCCCTTGCGCCAAAAATACGCGAGCATGAACGCGACCAGCGCGACGAAGGCCGACATCGTCAGCATCTGCGGGAGATCGACGGACCGCCGGTTGAGGGCCCACGGCAGCAGGAAGGCGAGGTCCACGTCGAAGACCACGAACAGGACCGCGAAGCGGTAATAGGGCACCGCCATCCGGTCGACCGCGGGCTCGATCGGGACCTCGCCGGTCTCGTAGGGCATTTCGGCGTCGCCCTCGTGGCGCGGCTTGGGCCCGAACAGCCAGCCCGCGCATGAAAGGGCCAAAACGACGGCCGCTGTCAACATGACGTCGAGCCCGATCGCCATGGAGCTCACGGCGCAAGCCACCCCGCCAGGCCGCCGACGAGCCACGGCGCCAGCCCCAGGACCGCGGCCGGGACCGCGCAGGCCCAGACGACGCCCGAGAACGCGGCGGAAACCTCGATCGGCGTCTTGGACGGAGCGCGGGACTCCTCGAAATACATGTCGCGGATCAGTCCGAGATAGTAGCCCAGCGACAGCAGAGCGGCTAAGCCCGCGCCCGCGACCGGGGCCCAAAGCCCGGCCTTGACCGCCTCCCAGAAGATCAGCAGCTTGGCGAGGAACCCCGCCGTCGGCGGGATCCCGGCCAGGGCCAGGAGAAGGGCGGCAAACAGGGCGGCCTTGAGCGGCGCGCGCAGGGCGTAGCCTTTGAGTTCGGCGCGAGAGCCGATCCCCGAGGCCCTCAAGAACGCGAAGGCGCCGTTGCTCATGAAAGCGTAGGAGGCGAGGTAAAAGAACAGGGGAGCCGTGCCCGCGGGCAGCGCGCCCTGGGCCGCCCAGGCCCCGGCGCCAAGCACGAGGTTGCCCGCGTGCGCGATCGAGGAGTAAGCCAGCAGCCTCTGCAGGCGCTCCTGGCGTAGGGCCGAAATGGCGCCCACGACGGCCGTCAGCGCTCCCAGGGCCGGCAAACAAGCCGCGAACTCCGAGCTTGGGGTCAGCGCGAGCAGGCGCAGCAGCAGCAGCAGTCCCGCCGATTTCATCGAGGTCGACATGAGCCCGGCGAGCTCCGGCGAGGCCGCCTCGTAAGCATCCGGCAGCCAGAAGTGCAGTGGAACGGCCCCGAGCTTGAAGAGCGCCGCCACCCCCATCAATGCGACTCCCGCTTCGGCCATCGTTCCCGCCGCCCCGACCAGCGCCAGGCTCTTGGTGGCCGCGTAGTACAGGGCCATGCCCAGAAGAAACAGCGCGCCGGCCAAGCCGCCCGCGAAGAAATACTTCACCGCGGCTTCCTCGGCCTGGCCGCTTCTGCCTCCACCGCGAGACACTAGAAGATACGCCGGAAGCGACATGAACTCGAGCCCGATGAAAAGCATCAGCAAGTTTCCCGAGACCGCGAGCAAGGCCATGCCGAGCACGGAACCTAAGGCCAGCGCGGCGGGGACCTCGTCTTCCGCCAACGACAGGGCGTAGGGGACCGCTCCCAGATAGAACAGAAACTGCCAGGAGACGCCGAGCCCGTCGATGCGGATCAGAGGGCCGTACGCGCCGGGGACGGTCAGCCCGGCCAGGAGCGTCGAGGAGGCCAGCACGAAGAGCACGACGGCCCTGAGGAACCCGCGCGGCAGCCGCTGGGACATGCCCGCGGCCAAGGCGGCCAGGAGCCCCGCCCCCAGGCACAATTGAGGACCCAGACCGACGAAGGGGAATTGCAGCAAGGGGTTCATGGCAGCACCGCCGCCGCGGCGGCGCCCGAGACCAGGCGCAGCCAAGGGCCGGGGCAGAGGCCGATGAGGAGCATCAGCAGCGAGAGACTCCACAAGAGGCCGCGCTCGCGGGAATCGAGGTCGGTGACGCGCGCGCTCGCCGCTTCGGGTCCGGCCGCGCCCCAGAACACTGCCTGGTAGGCGGGGAGCAGGTACGCGGCGGCCATGGTCACCCCGGCCACGCCGGCCACGGCGAGCGACGGCAGCACCCGCGTCATGCCGGCCAAGGACATGAACTCTCCGACGAAGCCATTGAGGCCCGGCAGGCCGATCGAGGCGAAGACCGAGAAGCCGAAGAAGAACGCGAGCCAAGGGGCGCGGCCGGCGAGCTCGCCAAAATCCGCGATGCCCCGCCGGTGCGAGCGCTCGTAGAGGAAGCCCACCATCAGGAACAGCGCTCCCGTCGTGAGGCCGTGGTTGATGAGCTGGAGGCTGCCGCCGGCGAGTCCCTCGGGCGTGCGCGAGAAGACCCCGAGCAGGCAGAAGCCGAGGTGGGCGACGCTCGAGTACGCCACCAGACGCTTGAGGTCGGTCTGCGCCATCGCGCAAAGCGCCCCGTAGATCACGTTGATCGCGGCGCACGCGCCCAGCCACGGCAGCAGCGAGCGGGAGAGCTCCGGGAAGGCCGGCAGGGCCACGCGCACGATGCCGTAGACGCCCATTTTGAGCAGCACGCCTGCGAGCATGACCGAGCCGGCGGCGGGAGCCTCGGTGTGCGCGTCGGGCAGCCAGGTGTGCAGTGGAACGACCGGGACCTTGACGGCGAAGCCGATCATCACGGCCGCGAAGGTCGCCAAGGCCGCGGGGCCCGACGCTCCGCCCCTGAGCGCGTCCATGTCCCAGGTCCACACGCCGGTCGTCTGATGATGGCGCGTCACCAAGGCGAGCAGGCCCAACAGCAGGAAGACGCTCCCAAAGAAGGTGAACAGGAAGAATTTTATGGCCGCGTGGCGCCGACCCTCCGAGCCCCAAAGGCCGATGATGAAGAACATCGGGATCAGCACGGCCTCCCAAAAGATGTAGAAAAAGAAGACGTCGCGAGCCAGGAAGACTCCCATCAGAGCTCCCTCGAGAAACAAGAACGCGGCCCAGTAGCCGGGAGAAAACTCCTGTTTCCAGGAGCCCAAGATCGAAATCACCGTCAAGAAAGCCGTCAGTCCGCAAAGCGCCAATGACAGGCCGTCCACGCCCAAGCGGTAGCGGATTCCCCACGCCCAAACGGGGCCGGCCTCGGACAGGGACGAGAGAGCATCGAGCCGGAGGAGCGGCAGCGCGCAGGCCAAAAGGACCAGGACGGAGAAGCCGAGCGCGGCGCCGCGGGGATCCTTGCGCCAGCCCAAGGCCGCGAAGCCTCCGAGCACCGGCAGCGCCCAGAGGGCGGTGAGCAGCCTCATCTCACCACCGTCCACAGAAGAACCGACGTGCCCGCCAGCATCCACCAAAGATAGTCGTTGAGGCTCCCCGTGGCGAGCGCGCAGGCCAGGTCGGCCGCGCCGCTGGCAAAGTCGGCCGTCGACTCGACGATGCCGTCCCAAATCCCCTTGTCCCAGAGTCCGCCGACGGCGTCGGCGCCGATGCGCACGCCATGGGCGAGCAGCGCCACGACCGTCTTCCAGCCGAGGTCCGACTCGAAGGCCGCCTCGAGCTCGGGCATGCGCGAGCGCCACTGCCAGTCCCAGGACGGCAGGCCCATCGTGAGCCAGTAGGCGGCCCCGGCTCCCGCCAGGGCGGCGGCGGTGCCCCAGATGGCCATGGGCCAGTCGAAGGCGGGCAGCGCCTCGACGCCCGCGCGCAAAGGCCAGCCGACATTGATCAGGCGCGAGAAGCCGTCTTGGAGCCAGCCGACGCCCAAAGCGCCGAGCGTGAGGAAGAGAACGGGAACCGCCATGATCGGCGGCGCGTCGTGCGCGTGCTCGCCTCGGCGCTTCTGCTCGGCGCGCCGGCCGAAGAAGGTCAGAAACAACATGCGGAAGATGTAGAAGGCGCTGCCCGCGGCGATGGCCAGCCCCGCCGCGAAGGCGGCCGGACCGTGGCGGCGCGCTTCGTGCAGGATCGCGTCCTTGCTGAAGAAGCCCGCGAAGGGCCCGATCCCCGAGAGCGAGAGCGCCGCGGCCGCGAAGCAGAAGAAGGTCAGCGGCATCGCACGCCTCATGTCGCCGACGTCGTCGACGGAGGCCGTGCTCTGATGCAGGGCGTGGGCGATGTTGCCGGCGCAAAGGAAGAGGACCGCCTTGAAGAAGCCGTGCGTGATCAGGTGGAAGATCGCCGGGCCCACCGCGCCCAGGCCTAGGGCGAAGGCCATGAGCCCGAGGTGGCTGACCGTCGAGTAGGCGAGGATGCGCTTGAGATCGGTCTTGGTGCCCGCGACGATCGCCGCCCCGATCGCGGTGAACGCTCCGACGCAGGCGATCAGCTCGGGCAGGCCCGGCACGGAGACGACGATGGGCCAAGAACGCGCCAGCAGGAAGATCCCGGCCGTGACCATGGTGGCGGCGTGCATCAAGGCGGACACCGGGGTCGGCCCTTCCATGGCGTCGGGCAGCCAGAAATACAGAGGGAACTGGGCCGACTTGGCCGAGGCCGCCCAGAACAAGAGGACGCCCGTCAGTCCGAGCAGCTTCGGTTCGGCCGTCGAGATCAGCGGAAAGACGTAGGAGAAGCGCGCACCGCCCGGGCCGAAGAGCAGGAGCAGCAGGAGCACGGCGAGCATGAGCCCGAAATCGCCGACGCGGTTGGTCATGAAGGCCTGCAGTGCCGCCCTTCGAGCCGTCTCCTTGTGGTACCAGAACCCGATGAGCAGATAGGAAGCGACGCCGACGAGCTCCCAGAACAAGTAGAGCTGGACGTAGTTGTT
The DNA here is from genome assembly GCA_016194705.1 of Elusimicrobiota bacterium. Classification (GTDB taxonomy): domain Bacteria; phylum Elusimicrobiota; class Elusimicrobia; order UBA1565; family UBA9628; genus PALSA-1176. The sequence goes on from JACQAZ010000046.1 coordinate 17,978, forward strand.
CGAGACCAGAAGCCCGATCATCGCGAGATAAAAAAGGTGGAAGTAGAGGAAGAAGCGCGAGAAGTCCGGGTCCTCGGCCATGTACCCGCAGGCGTAGAGGTGGATCAGGCCGCCGACGAAAGACACCATGGCGAGCACGCTGGCGGAGAGCCCGTCGATGCGGACGCCAAACGAGATCTTCCAGGAGCCCGCGGTAAGCCAAGTGAACGCGTCCTGGTCGAGCTCCCAGCCCGTGTAGGCTCGGGAGGCGAGCCAGACGCTCGCCGCCGTCACGAGCGCGCAGGAGATCAGGATCGGAACGTGAGTCAACGAGGGCTTGAGCGGACGCACGATGAGAAAGCCGACGAGTAAGGCCGCCACGGGAGCGGCGAAGAGGACGACGACGGCCAGCGGGAGAGCCGCCATCAGCCGCGCAGCTCCTGCAGCCGCCCCGCGTCGACGGGGCGGCCCGACTGGTAGACCCTCAGGATCAAAGAGAGGCCGACCACGGCCTCGGCCGCGGCCACGGCCAGGATCAGCAGGACCGCGGCCAGGACCTCGGCGTCGCAGAACAGGCCCGCGTGATAGACCAAGGCGAGGTTGGCCGCGCTGATCATGAGCTCGAGGCCCAGGAGCATCGCGATGAGCTGGCGGCGCAGCACGACCAGCAGCAGCCCCGCCGCGAACAAGAACAGGACGACGCCCCAAAGAGACGCGGTCATCGCGCCCTCCGCTCGACGATGGCCAAGCCCGCCAGGAACATCAAGACGGTGACGACCTCGGTCGCGACGGCGTACGGGCCGAAAAGCACCGGCCCGAGCTGTGACTGCACGGCCAGCGCGCCGCCCACCGAGCCCTCGGGCAGGGCCCCGCGCCATAGGATGACGGCGGTCTCGACGAGAGGGACCACGATCACGGCCGCGGCGAAGGGCTTGGGCAAGGACAGCGGGGTCTCGCCCCCGGTCTCGAGAGCGGGGGCCGCCATGATCATGATCACGATGAGCACCATGACCGCTCCGGCGTAGATCATGACCTGGAGAAAGGCCAGCATCGGGGCGCCCGCGAAGAAAAAGAAGACGGCGGCCTGGAAGAGGACGACGAGCTGGCAGACCGCGCTCACGTACAGCGAGCGGCTGAACAGCATCAGGGCGGCAAAGACGCAGGCCGTGACGCCGGCGACAAGCATCGCGAAATGTGCCATTTGTCGCGGTAATTCTAGGATTTTTAGGGAGCCCGGTAAAGCGCGCCGCTACTCGTAATGCAGGGCTTCGACCGGGTCGAGTTTGGAGGCCTGGCTGGCGGGATAAAGCGCGAAGACAAAACCCGTGCCGACCGCGATGAGCACGGTGAAAAGGAAGTGCGAGGGCGCCATGCTGTACATGTCCCGCTCGGCGTGGCGCGAAAGATACATCACGCCCCCGGCCCCCAAGCCAAGGCCGGCGATCCCCCCCATCAAGCCCAAGGCCATGGCCTCGACGAGGAACTGCATCATGATGTCGCCCCGAGTGGCGCCGACGGCGCGGCGTATGCCGATCTCCTTGATGCGCGAGTAAATCGTCGCCAAGGTCACGTTCATGATGCCGATGCCGCCCGCCAGGATCGCGACGATCCCGATGGCGAGGATCGCGACGACATATTGATGAATCTGGTTTAGGATGCCCTGGATATCCTCCCGGTTATCCTTGATGTCGTAGTCGACCTCGCCGCGATGGCGCGCCTTGATGAACTCGTCGATGCGCCGCTTGTAGAGCGGGATCGTTTTCTCGTCTCCCGTGTCGATCTCGACGCGATTGACATGACGGACCACCGACTGCCTCGACTGAAAGGACAGAGTGCGCTGGTATGTCGTGATGGGGACGAGTATCGTTCCGCTGCCGCCGTAGCTGTTTGTTTCCCAGCGCGGGTCCTTGTCCCGCGGCGGCTCCTTGATGATCCCGACGACGGTGAAGAGGTGGTCGCCGAGCTTCACGGTCTGGCCGAGCAGATCGCGCCGCTTGAGCATGTCGCCGAAATCGGAGTCGTGGAAGTACTTGGCCCACCACGGCTTCTCTACCCAGCCCCCGGGCTGTACGATGACGCAGACGCGCGCGCCTTGTCGAACGTCCTCCGAATTGATGAAGCGCCCGCGCTGGCGGTAGACCCAATCGCGCTTGACCCACTCCTCCGTGATGCCCGTGGCGAGGAGGTCCTCGTTGTGATAATCTTGAAACCTGAAATGCTGCCCATACCCGCGCACGAGCGGGTTGACCATGTAGAGTTCGGGCATGGTCCGACGGATCTCTTCGGCGTCGTCCGAGGTCAGCCCGGGGGAGAGCCCTTTGGAGACGTAGTTCTCCTTCTTCTCGATATAGATGCGGCCCGGTCCCATCAGGAGCAGGTTCTCATCGATCATCTTGTGCATGCCGCGGATCTGGGCGAACGTGTAGAGGATCGCGGCCGTGCCGATCGTGATGGCAAAGAAGCTCAAGAACGACCGCATCTTGTTCGACGATATCTCGAGCCACGCCGTGCGCAGGGCCTCCCAGAGGTTCACCCGTGCCCCCCGTCGAGCTTTCCGTCCTTGAGACGGATCACGCGGTCGGCGTTCTTGGCGATCCCTATGTCGTGCGTCACCAGTACGACGGTCATGCCCTCCTTGTTGAGCTCGCGGAAAAGAGAGATGATCTCGACGCTGGACTTCGAGTCGAGGTTTCCCGTCGGCTCGTCGGCCAGAAGAAGGCCAGGGTTGTTCGCCAGGGCACGAGCGATGCCCACGCGCTGGCGCTCGCCGCCGGAGAGCTCGAGCGGCGTGTTGAGGACCTTCGTCGAGAGGCCGACGCGGTCGAGCAGCTCGACGGCGCGCAACTCCCGCTCGACGCGTCCGACGCCGGCGTAGCCCATCGGCAGGCATACGTTTTCGAGGGCGGAGTGCCGCACCAGCAGATTGAAGGCCTGGAAGACGAAGCCGATGCTCTTGCGCCGCAGGCGCGTGCTGTCCGCGTCCGAGAGATGCTCGGCGGGATGTCCGAGAATCGCGAGCTTGCCGGAGGTCGGCTTGGCGAGCAGGCCGAGCAGGTGCATGAGCGTGGACTTGCCGCAGCCCGAGGGTCCCGTGATCGCGACGAACTCGCCGTCCTTGATCGAGAAGGAGACTCCGCGAAGGGCTTGAAAAGCGGCGGTTCCCTCGCCGTAGACCTTGGTCAGCTCAGCGCATTCGATCATTTCAGGAAGACTTCGGCTTCTCCTCGGGTTTCTCTGTGCGGAGCTTGTCCTTCTCGCCGATGGTGTACGGGGCGAGCAGCTCGGCTTCGAGCTCGCCGCGCAGCCCGAGATGGACCTCGAGCTTGCGCGGCTTGTCGCCGCCGTCGTCGAGATACACGAAAGTCTTGCCGGCGTCCTCGAACACGGTCGAGAGCGGGATCTTCATGACCTTCTCCTTCTTCTGGAGCGTCGCGTCGACCCGAGCGGTCATCCCGGGGCGCAGCCGGGCGTCGCCCTGGCCGATCTCCACCTCGATGGTGAACACCTTCAAGCCGTTCTGGTTTTTCTCGGCCTGAGGCGCGATGAGGCTGACCTTGCCCGAGAAGGTCTTGTCGGTCAGAGCGTCGACGGTGACCGAGACGGGCAGTCCCGGGGAGAGCTTGAGCACGTCCATCTCGCTGATGTGCATCTTGATGATCATGCGCGAAAGGTCCGCCACCGTCATCAGGTAAGTCGGGGTCTGCGAATCGATGAGGCCCGTGACGTAGTCCCCGATCCTGACGAATTTTCCGATCTGATTGTCGCCCGTCTCGGGCACGTAGCGCATGACCGTCCCCGAGAGCGGCGCGGTCAACGTCGAAGGGACGTAGTGCTCCGACTCCGTGCGCCCGGGCTGGATCACGGCCAGGGCCTGGCCTTTCGCCACCGAAGCCCCTTCGGCGACCCTGAGCTCGATGACCCGGCCGCTGACTTTGGAGGCGACGTCGACGAAGGTCTTGGCCGCCACGTCGCCGCTGTCCTTGAAATGCACTTCCAGGTCCCCCTTCGAGGGCGACTCCACGGGAGGAGGCTCGGTGTGCTTCTTCTTGTAGTACTTGTAGCCCGAAACCGACAGGGCCACGAACAGGACGCACGCGCCTGCGATCACGGCCTTGGTGTGCTTGTGCCAGATGTGCTTCATCGCTCCCATAACGGCTCTCCCGTGGCTTGGCGGAACTGCAGCCAGCGCAGCTGAGTGTCGTGCAGCAAGGTCAGGCGCTCGGTCTGCGCCTGCAGGTAGTCCGCGCGGGCCTGGGCGAGGCGGATGACGTCGGCGCTGCCCTGCCGGTACTGCTCGAGGACGATGTCGAGGTTGCTCTTGGCGATGCGCTCGCGCTGGAGCCCCACCTCATATGACATGAGGGTCTGATCGAGGTCGATGCGCGTGAAGTAGACGTTCTCCCGCACGGTGCGCAGCAGCGCCGCACGCTCGAAAGCGGCTTGACGCGCCGCCGCCCGGGCAGCGATGTACGCCTCGGCCTGGGTCGCCACCGTGTAGCCGACCGGCAGGGACAGGTTGAGCCCGAAGGCGTAGAAAGGCCGGGACGGAGCCGAGGGCAGGCCGGTGTTGCCGAAAGTGGCGCTGCGGGACTCGTTCCAGCTGAAAGCCGCGCTGAGCTTCGGAAGGAAATTCTGCGCGCTGCCCTGGACCGAGAGCTCGCTGCTCCTCAGATCCGCCGCGCTCCGGCGCAGCTCGGGGCGCAAAACGGCGGCCTTGCCCAACGCCTCGTCGACGTTCATGAAGCGCGTGGGTCCTTGGGTCAGCTCCGGCAGCTCGGCCGAGGAATCGACGCCGCGGCCGATCAGCAGGTTGAAATGGTAGAGGGCCTTGCGGCGCTCGCTCTCGGCGCCGAACGCGCGCAGTTCGCTCGAACGCCAGTCGGTCTCGCTTTTCAGGAGGTCGCTTTGGCTCTTCATCCCGTGGCGGTACAGGTCCAAGGTCAGGTCGTACTGCGACTTCTGAGCCTCGAGATCGACGTCGGCGACCTCCTTGAGCTTCTGCTTGAGGAACAACTCGAGATAGGTGGTCAAGGCCTCGAGCGAGCGGGTCTGGCGCGTCTGGTCGAGTACCGCCAAAGCGGCGTCGCGGGCCAGCCTTTTCTGAACGATGGCGCGCGTGTCGTAGAAGCTGTTGAAGACGTTCCAGGTCGCCCCAAAAGAATAGGTCGTGTCGACGGCGTTGAGGCGCCAGGGGTTCCAGGTATTGCCGTTGGACGGGTTGTTGCCCCACGGGGTGGCGCTGGCCGAGGCGTTGAAGGCCGGCAGCCAGGCTTCGGCGATGGCTTGGCGCAACGAAGCCTCCGCGGCCTTGTAGGACTGCTTGGAGGAGCCGACCTCCGGGGCCGCATCGAGGACGCGGTTGAGGTAAGTGTCCGCGGTAAAGTCCTCGGCCGAAGCGGCGGCCGGCAGGCAGAGAAGAACGGCGAGAAGGATTCTCATCGTGGCGCCCGGGAGCCTGAGCGCTGCGCCCAGACTCCCGGGCTCAAGACTCTCCAGATGGAGAGGATTTTACCAAATTCCCTTCGGCCCTACTTGTGTTCCGGCCGCGGATGAAGCTTTTCGTACGACTAAGGCCCGCGCTCGCTCTCGTGCTGTTGCTTCTCGAGGTGCTCCGCCTGACGGCGCAGCTCCTCCGGCATGGTGTCGCGCACGGTGTCCTGAAGAAGCTCAGGCTCGGAGACCTTCAGGCCCCAGAGCACGAAAATGCTGATCATGCCGGGCACCGCGTAGTAGGCGACCCGGTAGAGCAGCACGGCTACGAAGGCCTTCTCCCAGTCGATGCCTAGGCTCTGGAAGATCGCCGCCATCGAGCCTTCAACCACGCCCAGACCGCCGGGCAAGAACGGGATCAAGGTCGCGGCCATCCCCGCCGTGAACCCGGCGCTTAGCGAGCCGATCGAGAGGCCCACGCCGACCGCCCGGAAGGCGAAGAGCAGGGTCGCCATGCACAGCAGCCAGTCGAGCGCGGTGTAGCCGACCGTCCGGGCCAGACCATGGGTGCCCTGGCGCACGCGCTCGAGCCCCTCGGCGAGCTGCTCCTCGAACTCATCGAACTCCTCACGGGGGATCTCGGACTTCGAGAAGGCGAAGACCCCGCGGTTGGCCCAATGGAAGGCCTGGCGCGCCATGCGCGAGCGCAGCTCATGATTGAAGAAGAAGACCAGTCCCGGCACCGTCAAGACCAGCAGGAAGACCAACCCAACGACGCTCTCCATGATCGCGATCTTGGTCGCTTGCGGGTGGAGGAACAGGTACACCAGGCCCTGCCCGATGATGACGGCGAGCACGATGTACAGGATCGCGGAGCTCAGGACCGAGGCGGTCAAGGTGATGCCGTAGGGAACGTGCCTCTTGCGCAGCAGATGCGCCTTGAGGGCGAAGCCGCTGACCCCCGCGCTGGAGACGAAATAGTTGGCCGTCGCGGAAACCAAGGCGATGCCCAGCATCTCAGGGAAGGACAGGGCGTAGCCCAGGATCGCAAGAACCTCCTCGAGTGCCAGCGCGATCATCACGTAGCTCGACAGCGAGCAGGCCAGGGCCACCCAAATCCAGCCCCACTCGATGTCTTGGCCGACGCGCAGGATGGCATGGAGATTCTTGAAGATCAAGCCCGTCAAGATCGCTCCTGAGACCAGTATGCCCGCCCCGACGACCAGCTTCTTGTGCGCGTCCCTTCTCACGGTGTGGGGGGCGGCGCGGGAGTCCCGGGCGCGGTGGCCGTGGAGGGCTGCAGCAATTGATAGACGGCGGTGAGGCTCTCCTGCGAAGCGCCGCCATGCAGCAGGGCCAGCGCCCTCTGGGCCTTCTCCGGATCCAAGGGGTGATCCATGAAGGTCTGGTACTGCGCCTCGAGCAGGGGCAGCGCGTCGCGTATCTTGAGAGCGGTTAGGGCCGCCATCCAGCAGGCCAGCGCAAGTCCCGCCGCCGCCAAGCCCAAGGGAAGGTTGAGCTGCCAGGCGGGAGGAGGCGGCCGGGGCGCAAGACGCCGCAGACTGTCGTAGAGAGAGACGGCGTAGACCATGGCGAATGGGGCGGCCGCTCCGGAGAGCAGCCAGCCGATCCAAGGGATCAGCCCCGGGAGCGCGGCGGCCAGGCCGGCGAGAAACAGCCTCAAGGCGACCGGAGCCCAGCGCCCCGAGACGAGCTCCATGCTGCGCGTCAGCGCCGCCATCCCGGCCGAATCCTCCGCGACGGCGGCGACGGGAGCGAAGACCAAAGCCACGCCGAGAAAGACGCCCGGCAGGACGAAGAAGAAGACTCCTCCGGTCAGCGCGAGGAAGAAGAGGATGCAGACCCAGGAGAAGCCCGCGACCTTGGGCCACGAGGCGCGGTAGCATTCTCTCCAATTCGGCTTGCGTTGAGGGTCGAGGACCGCCTCGATCATCGCGATCTGCACCCAGCTCGTGCCCCACAGGCCCGCGGAGAGGGAGACCAAGGACGTCAAGGTCCAGAGAGCAAGGGCCGGGACGGTCCCGCGCAGGAGGAGCGCCAGGGGGTAAGGGATGAACACGCTCAGCATGCAGCCGGCGGCCCCGATCCCGCCGACCGACATCAGAAGCCAGAACCGCTCCGCGAAGAGGCGCCAGGCGGCCGAGAAGCCCGCAGCGACTTCGGGGACCTCCGCGGCCGCGTCAATTTCGCCGTTCATCGTTCGCTTCCTATTATAACTTTCTTGGCCGAGGGAGACCGCCCCGACAGCCGGATGGTCAGGCGCCGAGCCTCCTCGGCCGCCTTCTTGTTCTTCTTGAAGTCCTCGATCCAGTAGAGGGCCAGCGCGGCTTTCGGATCGCGCGGGTACCGGCGCATCCAATCGGAGACCAGCCGCCTCAAGACCCTCTCTTCGAAGACGCTGTGAGGGAAGGCGATCCTGTCCATGAACTCGCGGCGCTCCATTGGCCTGCCCCGCGCCTTGAGGTAGCCGGCCAGCATCAGCGAGCCGGCGCTCGCGGCGTCCGCGCGGTCGTCGTGATCGTTGACGACGCGCACTCGGTCGGCCCGGAAGAAGGACTTCGGGGCCCCGTACTCGAGCAGCGGGCGGCGGTCCTCGTTGAGGGGTCCGGTCCCGGCCATCTCGCGAACGCTTGCCTCGGAAGCCGACTGCATCCCGAGGAAGGTGCTCAAGGCCGAGAGGCCCGTGCGGCGCAGATCGTTCCAGACCGCCGGGGCGATGAAGGCCTTCTCCATCAGCGCGAAGTCGGGGGCGACGGGCTCGGCGGAGCCGACGAGCAGCACGTCGGCGTCGACGACGTTCCACAGGGTCACGTGGGGGAAGACGGAGAGGTAGGTGCGCAGGGCGATCCTGAACAGGTCGTCGTCCATCTCATAGACGTGGAACCACTGCACCATGAGGCCCCCGGGCGCGAGCCTGGCGCGGGCGCTGCGGTAGAACTCGGCCGTGAATAGGTTTCCGACTCCGGCCATCCAGGGATTTGAGGGCTCGCTGACGATCACGTCGTATGGCGAGCCCGGTCGGCGCAGGAAGGTCTTGGCGTCCTCGATGCGCAACCCCGTCCTGCGGTCGTCGAGGGCGCCGTTGTTCTCGGCGCGGAAGTGGCGCGAGGCGGGCACGACCGCCGGGATCAACTCGACGGCGTCGAGCCGCTCGATGGGATGGCGCAGAAGAGAGCCCGCGGTGATCCCGCTGCCCCAGCCGACGACCAGGACGCGGCGGGCCCTCGGATTGAGCAGCATCGGAAGCTCGCCGACGTAGATCTGCGTGCGCATGTCTTCCCCGTTGGAGGCGTCGCTCTTGCCGTTGACCTTGAGCACGGTCTCCACGTCCGGGAAGTTGAGAACCGAGACCGTCGCCTCGCGGTCGTCGCGGTAGAACGGCATGGTGACTCCGTCGAAATGCGCCCGGAACTCGTCGAACCGTCGCGGCGGCCTGATGATGCGGCTGCGAAACAGGCCTTGCGACATGAGCCGCAGGTCCCACAGGGGCATCCATGCTCGGTAAGCGAAGACGGCCGCGGCCATCACAGAGGCCGCGGCCCACTTGCGGCGGGCGGACCACGGGAGCACGAGCCAGAGCACCGCCGCCCCGACGGCCAAATGGACCGTCGTCCCCGACCTGATGAGGCCCTGCAGCCCGAGCCACGGCATCCACCAATAGCCGAAGAAGGCGCCCAGCACGTTGCCCGCCGTATTGGCGGCGAAGACCGCTCCGACGCCGCCGCCGAAGCCCCCGCGGCTGGGACCGATCAGGCGGACGGCCAAGGGCAGGCTCGCGCCGAGGCATATCGTGGGCACGAGCATGAGCGCGAAGCAGAAGGCGAACTTTCCCGCTTCGAAGGCATAGAACGCCGCGCCGCCGTGCGAGAACAGCGAGCGCAGATGCATGAAGCAGAAGGTCAGGCGCCCGTACGCGGGCAAAGTCGCCAGAACCGAGATCCCGGCTCCGAGCTCCGCCAATCCCAGCAGCAGGGCCGGTTGACAGCGGCGCGCGCGCGCCGTCGAGACGAGCCAGCTTCCGAGCGAGACGCCCGCGATGAAACCGGCGAGCATCTCGCAGAACGAGTACGCCGAGGAGCCCATGACCAGAGCCAGCAGGCGGGTCCAGGCGATCTCGTAAGTCAGCGCCACGAAGCCGGACAGGAACACGGCCGCGTAGACCACGGCCGGCGTCAGGGTCTCGTCGCGACCCTCGCGCGGGACCGGCGCCGCAGGCGCCTGAACTGAGCGCGCCAGGACAAGCGCACCGAAGCCGACCGCCGCGTTGACGAGCGCCCCCGCGAAGAACGCCCCGTCGAGGCCCAGGCCCGGGATCAGGCAGAAGGCGCAGAGCAGGCTGCCAGCGACCGCGCCGGCGGAATTGGCGTAGTAGAGACGCCCGACGGTCGACTGCGTCTCGCCGCCCGCGGCGCGGCAGAGCGCGGGCAGCGTGCCTCCCATCAAGAAGGCGGGGGCCGCGGCGCAGGCGGCCGCGAGCCAGCGCAGCGGGCCGAAATCCAAGGCCCTCAGCAACAGGGGTGCTGCGGCCGCCAAGCCGGCGACGCCGAACTCGAGGCGGGCGTAGTATCTCCAAGGCTCGGCAGACCGGTCCGCGCGCCCGCCGAAGAAGGCGTTGCCGGCCGCGAGGCCGCCGAGGAAAGCCGCCAAGACGACAGTCTGCGCGAGGGCGGTACCGCCGATCAGGACGGCCAACTGCTTGGCCCAGATCACCTCGTAGACCAGGCCCGCGGCTCCCGAGAGAAACGACAGGCCCAGGATCGCCGGCGGCATCCCAAAACAGTAGCAAGGTATTGACGAAGCGCGCAATTCCTGTTACAACCTAGAGGCTCGCCCCCCTGATGAAGAAAGTCATCATCGTTGACGACGACGCCGACATGCTCGACCTCATGTCGGAGATCCTTAAGCCCAACTACGATGTCCGAACGGCCTGCGACGGTGCGGCGGGGCTCGAGGTCATCCGAAAGGAGCGCCCCGACCTCGTGGTCCTGGACCTCCTGATGCCGCGCATGCACGGCTTCGAGGTCTGCAAGAAGATGCGCGAGGATGATTCGCTCAAAGGAACGAAAGTCCTCATCAGCTCCTCGAAATCCTACGTCCACGACATCAAGACCGCGCAGAGCGCGGGCGCGGACGCCTACATCGTCAAGCCTTTCGACCTGGCGGCCTTCGTCAAGCAGGTCGACGAGATGCTCGGCGGCGCCAAGCCAAAGCTCGCGCTGACCTTTTGGGGCACGCGCGGCTCCATCCCCGCGCCCGGCCCCGCGACCCAGCGCTATGGCGGCAACACGCCCTGCACGACGATGCGGCTCGGCTCGGACCTCATCATAATCGACGCGGGCACGGGACTGCGGGAACTCGGCAACGCGCTCATGAAGGAGTTCCAGCAGAACCCCCTCAAGGCGCACCTCTTCATCGGCCACACGCACTGGGACCACATCCAGGGCTTCCCCTTCTTCACGCCGGCCTACCTGCCCCAAAACAAGCTCCAGATCTACGGCGTGCACGGCACGACCCAGAGCTTCGAGGAGGTGCTCAAAGGGCAGATGAACCCGACCTATTTTCCCGTCGCCATGCGCGAGATGGCCGCGCGCATGGACTGCGTCGAGCTCTCCGGCCCCCTGCGCCTGGGCGAGATCAAGGTGACCTATCATTACCTCAACCACCCCGGCATCACGGTGGGCTTCCGCTTCGAGACGCGCGACTGGACGGTGTGCTACGTCAGCGACCACGAACCCTACGGCAAGCTCAACAACATGGGCGGCTACAGCGCCAAGGAGGACGAGGCCATCGCGCGCTTCGTCCACGGCGCCGACCTCCTGATCAGCGAGGCCCAATACACCGACGAGGAATACAAGTACAAGAAGACCTGGGGCCACAGCACCTTCTCGGACGTGATCGGCCTGGCGGTCAAGGCCGAGGTCAAGAAGCTCGCGCTGTTCCACCACGACCCGCTGCATACCGACGAGATGATGGACCGCTACGTCGCGGAATGCAAAGACTGGGTCTCTCGAAACGGCCACTCCATCGATGTCTTCGGCGCGCAGGAAGGGATGACGCTCAACCTCTAGCCCCGGGGGCTACACTCAGACCATGAACCCTACGGTCGCGCTGGCGTCACTGGCGCTCCTCATCACATCGTCCGGGCTGTCTCTCTCCGAGGCAGCCCCGGCGGAGCCGAAGGCGCTCCCGGCGAAACATTCGCTCATGGTAAGTCTTCTGGAACGAGAAGGCGCCAAGCTGGACTTCGAGGAGATGGACGAGGGGTTGCGCCGGGATCTCTTCAGAGTCACGGGAATCAACCGCCGCAAAACCCAGGAACTCCAACACAGGCTCGCGGGATTTCAGGCGCGAGGCGAACGCGTCTATGAAGCGGTCGACAGCCACCCGCTCGGGCTGCTCGCGAGCAAGGAGCGATGCCGAAGGACTCCCTATCCGAGCGCCGCCGTCGAGCTGGCGGAACAGAACGGCTTTTCCAGTCCCAGCCGATGCGGTCTGAGCATGTACGATGTCGCGGCCGACAGCATGGAACTGGTGTTCGGCCTCGACACCGACGACGAGAAGGCCAAGGCCTCGTTCGAAGACCGGCACCGAGCTCAGGTCTGGCGCCTGGCCGTCGCGTGCGAGAAAGCTCTGGACTCCGGCGCCGCGCAGGTCACCGAGCTCGCCGATGACGGCCTTGTCGTCACCTGCCGGAAGAAGAATCTGGCCCTCGAGCTGGCCTGGTACACGGCGTCGTCTTACCAACTTTACGCGCCGGAGCTCGGCCGCTCCGATCGGACCCCATGAGGGGCCGGGTCAACGCGGCGGCCCTGACCTTGCTCGGCATTGCCGCCGCGGCGATTATCCCGGGAGCAGCCGCAGCCAGGGCGCCCTCTCAGCCTTCGCCCGCCGATCGGGCCTTCTCGAAAGCCTGCGTCGAGTTCCTCGCGAGGAAAGGCTTGAGCAATCCCTCGGCCGCCGAGACGGCGGTTTACCTCAATTCCGAGCCGGTGGACATGAGGATCGCCACGCCGCGCGAGCTCAATCGCTACTTCGGCAAGATCCTGGACTTCAATCACGTCAGAGGTTATGTGCCCACCAGCGGCGGCATGCTCTTCATCGTGGAGAATCGCGGCGTCGGCATCATCCTGCGGAGTCCTGCCGGAAAGCTCGTTTCTGGCAAGGAGCTCGAGACCGTGCTCGAGGTTCTGGCGTCGATCGTCATCCACGAGACGAGCCACGTCAGGTTTCGGCGGCACGTGGGGTTCCCCGTGATGGGCATTATACAGGACGAACTCTTGGCGCACTTGCGCGAAGCGCGATATCTCGACAAAGAGCTGGCGCTGACCCCCGAGATGGCCGAGCTAGTCGCGAAGATTCAGCCGCTGATCCAGGCGCTCAAGAACGGAGCGTCGATGGATTCCCCGGAAGTCGCCCGCATGCAATCCGAGGCCGCCGCGCTCAAGGATCGGGTAGGCGAGCCGGGCGGCACAATGGCGCTGATGGTCTCGGCCTACCGCAAGAGCCCCGCAGATCTCGCCGCGATCCTCGATCTGACTTACGCTCGCGGCTCTTACTGGAACATCTACGCCCCTGCGGACGGGATGGTGGCAGGCTTCAAACGCGGAGTAAACATTGCCGCCGACGCCGAGCATCGAGGCGAACTAGCCAACCAAGTCGGCTTCTGGTCCACCCCTGGCTTAGTGGCCAGGGCCAGGGCCTATTTCGATCGCTGGCTCCCGGAGTACAAGAGCACGCAGTGGCCCACGAAGGAATGACGTTGGGCCTCTAGAGCCTCACGCGCGCCAGTCCGCTTCTCGTCCCGACCCACAGGGTCCTCGTCCCGTCGAAGGCGACCGCGCTGACGTCGTCCCCCGGCAGGCCGTCTCTTCGCGCTACGCGCGTCCAAGACCCGTCGCGCAGGAGATGCAGCCCGTCTTCGCGCGCTCCCAACGCGATCGCCTCGCCGTCGACGGCCAGCGCGCCGACGTTGACCCAGACCTTCCGGCGCAGCGTCTTGGACTTGCCGCCTGAAAGCGAGAACAGGCCGGCGTCGTAGGTCCCGACGAGAAGCGTCCCGTTCCGAACAGCCAGGGCCGTGATCCAATCCGCCGGAAGAGGCCCGCCGAGCGCGTCGTAGCGCAGGACCTTGTCATCCCTCAAGCGGTAGAGCCCCTCGAGACCGGCAAGCCACACCGTGCGGCCTTCGACCCAGAGCTTCTGCGGGTGCTTCTCGGGCACGGCCAAGCTCGAGAGCCTCCCGCGAGTCCAGACCAGCACGCGGCCGGATTGGGCGATGTAAGTGGAGCCCCGGGAAAAAAAGAGAGCGGAGGACGGCTCCCGCAGACGCGGCTCGTCCGGCGCGACGGCGCGGCCGTCCGAGATCCAGAAGACGCCCTTCTCCGTCGCGCCCCAAAGCCTTTCCCCATCCCAGGACACGTCGTCGACCCATTCCGAGGGAAGTCCCTCCGCGAGGCCCCAGTGCCGCCACACTCCCGACGAAAGGCTCGAGAGCCCGCCGTCGAAATGACCGATCCAAAGGGCGCCGCCGCCGACCGCCAGGGCGTTGACGTTCTCTTCGGGCAGGGATCTCAAGCCGACAAGCGAGACTCCGCGATGTGAAACGAGAAAGAGGCCGTGCTCGCCGCCGCAGAGCAGGCCGACGGGAGACGCGGCCAGCGCGGTGACGACGTCGGGGGTTCCGGCGACGCGCTCGCCGGAGGGCAGACGGCGCAGGCCGCCTCCGAATGTGCCGGCATAGCCGTCGACGCGCGCGGTGACCGGGAAACCCTCGACGGGAGGAAGCGCCGCGGCAGGCGGGGCCGCGCTCGGTTCATCCGAGACGGCCTCGGCTCGCAGCCCCGGCGAGAACGACAGGCGGTAGGCGCCGCCCGTCGTCGAGACAAGAGCCGAGTCTCGATGGACCTCTATCGCGACGATGCGGGAGTAGCTTGGGAACCGCTCGATCTCGAGCCCGAATGCGCCGGCGCAGAGCAGCCAGAGCCACGCGTTCACGGCAGGGCGACCCGCTCGAGGCTGATGTTGCCCGCGAAGTCGACGGCTTCGACGATCGCGGTCCCGCGGCCGGCGACCTTCGCCTTCCAGATGAACTCCCCGGGCCTGTCCTCGAGCTTGAAGGCGACCAGCTGCCCGCCGGGCGCGCGCACCCGCAAGCGCTTGATGTCGTGCACGATCGTCATGGCTCCGCGAGGGCCGGACCTCTGTTCGAGCACGAAGGCCTTGGGCCGCACCGTGAGCTCGACCTCGGAGCCGACGCGCTTGGCCGCGATCTCGAGGACGGGGGCCTTCGAGTCCACGGTGTAGGAGGCCTCCATCGCAGTGCGGGACCCGTCAGAACCGACGCACAGGATCCGGATCAGATATTTTCCGTCCGGGACCGAGCGCGGCACGAGGAAGCGGCAGGCCCAGCGCTCGCGTCCGGGGTCGTAGGCGCAAAGCTGGCGGCGCCCGAAGGGAAAGTCGGCGATGACGGCTGCGGTGCCCTGCGGGGCGGCGATCATCAGCACCGGGTCTCCGGGCTTCATGCGCGGGATCGAGACCACCGCGTTTTCCTTGCCGAAGGTGCCCTCGAAGCTCACTCCCTCGGGCATCTCGGTCGGGATCAGCACGGTCTGCAGCGGGACGTTCATCCCCTCGCGAAGAGTCCGCTCCACGGCGACAAAAGACGTGTACCGGGTCATGAGCTTGTACTTCAGGCCCAGCGTCTTGACTTGCTCGACGATGTCCGACTTGTCTCCCGAGAATTGACGGGCCATGAGCCCCTCGATCCGGCGGCGCGCCCAGAGGGGCGCGAGCACGGAGTTGGCCTTGCGCTCCTTGGGCAGCGGCACGGCGAGCCTGGCCTCGTACTTGCGGCCCGCGATGGTCCCGGTCAGGCGGATCGTGCCGCTCGAGGGCCCCGAGTAGCGGGCGAACACGTAGAGCGGCTGGGCGTCGAAGAGGTCGGGCAAGGTCTCCGGATAGAGGTCGGTCACGGGCAGCCCGCCCCAGTCGAGCTTGAGGTCGAGCAGCAGGGGATTGCGCACGCGCCGGTAGAACAATTCGACGGCCTTGTCCCCGTTCTGGTCGTTGCGCACGAACTGGGCGAAGCCCCGGCCGACCTTGGCCATGCTCTCGAGGAGATAACGGTTGACCGACGAGCCCACGCCAAAGGAGAAGATCCGCGCGTCTCCTAGGCGCTGCTCGATCGCGGCCAGGACCTCGGTCTCGTTGCCGATGTAGCCGTCGGTCAGGAAGAAGACCATGCGCCTTCGCCCGGGCTCGCGCGGCGGGTCCAGCGCCGCGCGCATGCCTTTGAGAAGCTCGGTGCCGCCGCGTGTGTTCAAGGCGTTGACCCAGGAGAGCGCGGAGCGGATGTTGTCGGGCGTGCCGGGCAGGGCGTTGGGCGAGAACACCTCGGGATTGTCGTCGAAGCGGATCACGCGGAAGGTGTCGCGCGGGTTCATGTCCTTGAGCGCGCGCCGCACGAGCTGCTTCTCCTTGGCCAGCGGCTCGCCCGACTGCGAGCCGGAGGTGTCGACGACGAAGACCATCTCCTTGGGCTGGATCTCGGAGGCCTTGAAGCTGGCCTGCGGCTGGATGAGCATCATCAGATAGCCGTCGTCCTTGACCCGGTGGGAGACGACCGCGATCTCGGGCTTGCGCGCCCGCAGGCCCCACTCCACGGTCAGGTCCTTGTTCGGTATGACGTCGTTGGGCGAGAGGCGCACGCGGGTGCGCCCCGGCGCGGGACGGTCGACCTTGATCTCATGGGAAATGCTGTGAAGCCCCTCGATGGGCAGCCCCGGCGCCAGCTCGAGCGAGACGGCGATGTCGTGGCCCGAGCGCTCTCCGGGCAAGAGAGGGTGCGGCGTTATGCGCGAGGCGTCCGGCACGCGATCGGTGTCGGGCGACCAGCCCTGCCCCTTGTCTTTTCCCCCCGTCGGCGAGCCTGGGATGTATCTCGGGCCGACGACCATCGGGAAGACGAAGCGGTAGCGGCCGGCGTCGTAGGCCAGCTCGTGGACGTACTTGACTTGGACGAAGACCTTCTCGCCGGGCGGGATGTTGGCGACCGACTGCGTGAAGATGTTGGGGCGTTCCTGCTCGAGCAGGGCCGCGACATGGCCCGAGGCCTTGGCGCTCTCGTAGATCTTCTTGGCCTGCTCGCGCTCGTGGACCTCGCTCGTGACGACGCGGCTCGAGATGCGCATGAACATGTCGGTGACGGCGGCGTTCTCGGGCAGGGGGAAGGTGTAGATCGCCTCGATGCGCTCTTTATGCGGGTTCGAGTAGAGCTGGCTGACCTCGACGCGCGCGAACCCGCCCGAGACCTCGGCCTTGACCTCCGTGTGCTCGAGGACGAACGGCCCGAGCTTGACTCCCTCGCGCACGGCCATGAAGCCGCCGGAGGGCAATTCCGAGGACGAGAGGGAGACCCGGGATACGGGAGGCGGCGCAGGCTCGGGGGCGTCGGCTTCGAGAGGAGCGGCAGCCGGGACCGCCGAGACGCCGGTCGCGGCGGCGACCGCGGCGGCCTTTTTTTGGTCCGGCTCAGGCAGGCATGCCACCATGAGAGCCGCCAGTGAGATCGCGAGCGCGACGACGAGTCCGAGTGTGCGGGGGGCCATGCCCCCTATACCCCGCAGGACCGCCAAAGATTACAGCGGCAAGGTGAAGTAGAACTCGCTGCCCTGGCCGGGCGCGCCGCGCAGCCCGACGGCGCCGCCGTGGGCCTCGACGACGTTCTTCGCGAAGGCCAGGCCCAGGCCGAAGCCGGGGATCTGGCCCGTGAAATGCTCGTCGATCTGGTAGAACTTGCGGAAGAGCCTGCCCTGCTCCTCGCCCGGGATGCCCGGGCCGTTGTCGCGCACCGAGACCCTCAGCGAGTCCCCCTCCTTGACCGCCGCGATCTCGACGAGCTTGCGCGGCGCGCGGTTGAACTTCACCGCGTTCTCGATGAGGTTGGCCAGGACCTCCTTGATCAGAAGCGGGTCGATCCTCGCCTTGGGAAGCCCGGAACAAACGGCCGGGTCCCATTTCAGGTCGACCGAGTCGTCGAGGATCGCGGACATCGTCCTGATGGCCTGATCGATGACTTCGGCCAGCGAGTTGTCCGCCCGCTCCAGCACGATGTTCTCGGGGCTCTGCGCCGCCGAGAAGGTGATCAGCTTCTCGACCAGGCGCCGCAGTTTCTCGTTCTCCTTCTCGACGGTGGCCAAAGCCTTGCTCTGGTTCGGCGTCAAGTTGGCGCTCTCTCCCCGCATGACCTCGAGGAAGCCGAGCGCGACGGCCAGCGGGGTCCTGAGCTTGTGCGTGACCAAGGACAGGAAGCTGCGCGCAAGGGTCTCGCCCCTCTTCTCCAAGGTCGCGTCGTGGAATATGAACAGGAAGCCGGCGGGATTGTCCTCGTCGCCGAGCCGGTCGGCCACGCCGGAAAGGATCAGGAGCTTGGGCTCCCGGCGCTCGAACTGGAACGGGGTGATGCGCGCGCGTCCCTCGAGGATGTCGCGGATCTCGGGAGTCGATTTGTGCTCGGGCTCCAAGGCCCTCTGCAGCGCGTCGTCGCTGCGCTCCTGGCGGCCCAGCAGAGCCCGCGCGGAGGGGTTGATCAGCGCGATGCGGCCCGCCGCGTCGCAGAGCACGATCCCCTCCTTGGTCGCGTCGAAGATGCCGGCGAGCTTCTCGCGCTCCTCCCCGAGCCTGCGGAACAGCGTCGCGTTAGCCGAGGCCATCTCGTTGAACGCCCGGGAGAGCGTGCCGATCTCGTCGGCCGAGTCCCAATCGACCCGGACGCCGAAATTGCCCTTCCCGGCCTCGCGCGCGGCCGCGGCGAGCATGGGGAGCGGCCGAGTGATCCAGCCCGCGATCGTCACCGTCAAGAGGACCGCCAGCGCGGTCGCCGCGGCCGTGACGGCGATGATGTCGCGCCTCGGCCCGCCCAGCGCGGCGTCCAGGGAGGACTCGTTGAAGCCGATCCGGGCCGTCCCGACGCGGCGCGAGCCGACCGAGATCGGGGCGCTGAGGTCGTAGCCGAGGCGGCCGTCGGGGCCGCGGAAGCGCTGGAGCTCGATCTCGCTCGAGGCCAGAGCCTTGCGCGAGAACGGGTCCGTCAGGACCACTCCGATGAGCTTCGGGTCGGAATGCGAGAGCGTCTTTCCGCCCTTGTCGAGGACGGCCGCGTAGGTGACCGCCCTTTCCTTGAGCATCTCCTCGACGTTGAAGTGCAGCGAGAACGCGTCGCGCTTGGGGAAGATCGCCTCGCGCGACTGACGGGCGAAGAACTGGGCGCGCACCTTCATCTCGCCGATGAGGCCCTCCTCGATGCCGGAGAATATCCTTCGCGCCATGAGCCCGATGACCGCCAGGACGCACAACGAGGTCAGGACCGAGAGCTTGAAGGAGATCGACCGCAGCGGGTTCATCTCAAGGCCCGCCGGCCTTTTGGGCGGCCATGATGCGCCGCCTCAGCGAGACGGCGTCGGGGTTCGAGGGTTCCAGGGCGAGGATCCGCTTGACGAGCCCCAGGGATTGCGCATAATCGCCGCGCGTGTAGGCGCTGACGGCCAGGAAGTAGTCGCGGTCGATCTCGGTCCGCTGCTCGGCTGAGACCGTCCTCGGCGGCGGGGGCAGCGGCTTCTTGGGCGGCGGCGCGGACGCGCAGCCCCAAAGGAGCGTCAAGGCCAAGGCCGCCGCCGCGAAGCCGTCCGATCGCATGGCCCTATTATAGCTCTCTGCGCCCGCCCGTGACTCGTATCGACTGCGTGACCAAAGTCACTCGAACTTTTGGTATAACCAGCCGTAATAGTCGCAAGACAGTCAATGGGAGGCATTGAAATGACGAATCGACTCGCCGCAGCCGTCCTGGGATTGGCGCTCTTGATCACCGCCGGCGACGCTCACGCAGGGAAGAAGGCCGGCGGCGGCGGGAGGCCAGCCAAGCAGGCCAAGGCGCCCAAGCCGCCGAGGCCGCAAAAACAGGCCAAGCCGCGGGGCAAGCCCGAGAACAGAAATAACTTCCAAAGGGAGCATCCCCGCCGGACCCAGGTCCTCAAGCGCGAGGATCGCCAGAACAACCACGTGAACAAGGATCTCACGGGCAAGAAGCTGACCTATCAGCAGGGCTCGAAGATCAAGGCCGAGGAGCAAGGCATCAGGCGCCAAGAGCAGGCCGAGGCCAAGGCCAACGGAGGCCGCATCACCAAGGCCGAGCAAAAACAGCTGAACAGGGAGGAAACCAAGGTCGGGCGCGAAATCAATCGCGACGAGCGCAAAGACGCGGCGAAGATCAAGCCCGAGGACCGCAAGGCCTTCGAGGAAAATCACCCTCGGCGCACCGAGGTCCTCAAGCGCGAGGACAAACAGGTCAAGCAGGTGGACCACGCGCTGACAGACAAAAAGCTGACCTACCAGCAGGGCTCAAAGATCAGGACCGAGGAGCGAGGCATCCGGCGCCAGGAGCAGGCCGAGGCGAAAGCCAACGGCGGCTACATCACAAAGGACCAGCAGAAGCAGCTCAACAAGGAAGAAAACAAGGTCGAAGGCGAGATCAAGCGCGACGAACGCAAGGACGCCGGTCAATAGGCGCCGGGTCACGGCGACGCGCGGGCATGATGATGGTGCCCGCCGAAGCGGACCTCGGGCTCCATCTCGGATTCCTCGGCCAAAGAGTAGCGCGTCTTCAGATCGTCCCAGACCGGCATGGCGAGGACCTTGAGCAGCGAGACGTTGATCCTCTTGCGCAGGCCGCTGCGGGCGGGCAGTTGGAAAGCGTACATCGAGCGCCGCCGCATCTTGACAGGCTCGATGAGGAAGCGCTCGTCCGGGTGATGGTCGCGGTACCACCGCAGCATCTCGTCCGCGGCGAAGAAGGCGTCCGTCCTGCCTTCGAGCACGTCCCGGACTCCATCGCCGACTCCCTGAGCGGGAGTAAAGTCGGCGCCCACGCTCCTCAGGAGCTCCGCGCCAGCGCTCAGCCCTCCCGCTCCGATCTTGATTTTTTTCAATTCGGAAAGCTCCATGAACCTTCCCGTGGATTGGCGGGCCACCATGGTCGAGGCCAATGAGGCGGTGAAGGTGCTCAGCGCCAGCGCGCAGCACAGCAGCCAGCACAGAGCGAACACGCGGCCAGCCGGCGATTTGAGCGCCACCCCCTCGCAAGTGCCGGAGGTGAAGGTCGAGCCCACCCAATAGATCCCCGCCAGAATCCCGCGGCCGCCTTTGCCGCCGAAATGCTCGTGATTGTGCCTGCGCTCCAACCGCCACACGAAGCAGCCCAGGATGACCATCGCGACGCCGATGGGAGCCAGCAAGGACAGCGTGCCCCAGGAAAAGAAGATCTTGATCGCGGCCCACCAGGGGTGGTCGCGCGCCTCGGGACGCAGCGCCAGCGCCATCCCGCCGGTATAGAAGGGGTGGGACAAATCGAACGCCTCCTCACGCTCCGGGGTCAGCGCCAGGGGCGTGGCGCAGAGATCGACCTTCCCGCGGCGCAGCCCCTCCTTCATCTGCTCGATGCCGAGTTCCCGGAACTCGTAGTCGACCTTCAGGTCCCGGGCGATCTCGTCCCAAAGCTCGACCCCGAGGCCGCTCCATCTGCCCATGGAATCCTTCATCGCGAAGGGAGGAAAGCCCCGGACGCCGACGACGAGCCTGCGCGCGGCGCCGCAGGGCGCGGGAACGGCGAGCCAGGCCGCCAACAGGACGGCCGTCCGCGCCGCGCTCACGAGGAGGCCTCGGTCAGCAGGTATTTCCACACCGCCTGGCATTTGCATTCGGGTTTGAGAACGGAGCCGTGGTAGCGCTTGGAGGCCACTTCCATGTCGGTGTAGAGGACCCGGGCGTGTCCGAAATCCGGCTTGGCCTTGTCGACGTCGGCCACGCCCAGGCCGTCGAGTCCCATCTGCCGCAGGATCTCTTTCTGCTGCTCGTGATTGCACCCGTTCCCGTTGTCCTTGACGTGGTTGAACGCGAAGAACCTGTTCAAAGGCGTCTGGGTCTCGGCGTCGAAGCCCTTGGCGGGGCGCTTGAAATGGAAGCTGTAATCCTTCGGGGAGTTGAACATGATCACCCGGGCCACCTCGTGGTACTTCCCGATGATGTAGGCGTGGCCGCCGCCTTGCGATGAGCCGGAGACCGCCACTTTTTTCCAAATGACGCCGCCGTTCTCGTCGATAAATTGATCCCAGCCCCGGCCGGACTCGCTCGAGGCCAGATGCTTGAGAAGCTTCTCCAGCCGATTGGCGATGGAGTCGGCCGGCGAGATCGTCTTGCGGGCCTTGATCCTGCCTCCCTGGATGATCGCCAGCCGGAACTTGAGATAGGCGTCCGGATCGGAGCTCTGCGAGACGGTCTTCTGGGAAGCCCACTTGTCGGGATACATCAAGGAGACGGCGTGATACCCGAGCGACGCGGCGGTCTCGCAGATCAGCATGTTTTTCGCTTTGCCCGGCTTGCCGCCGGTCCCGGGCAGGAAGACGAAGAGCTCCCCGCGAGGCTTCCCGACCGGGGGCCAGCTCAAGTGGGGATCGTTGAAATCGGAGATTCGCTCGTCGGTCTCGCTCGGCAAGGTGGCCGTCGGGGCGTCCTCGCGCGATGCGGCGGGCAGCGCGCAAACGATGACCGCCGCGGCGAGGAGCATTCTCCCGGCTTCGCTTCTCACAGTCAACAGTCTTACCCCGGAAGCCCCGCTTGTCAAGCCCCTGAGTCCGGGGCCGGGGAAACAGTATAAAAGCCGCTTGTGGAAGGGCGCGTGAGCTTCAACGCCGCGGCGCGTGAAGGTACCCTGGCAGGTAAGACGCGGCCGGGCTGCGCGCGAGCGCGGCGGCTTCCGCGACGGCCTCGTCGAAATGGGCGTCGAGGTCCGGCGTCTTCAGGTTCTTGTGAAAGAACGCGACCCAGGCGTTCTCGCTATGAGGCCTCCGGAGCGCCCGGATCACCTTGAGCTCGACGAGGCGGTCGACGACGCTGCGCACCGGGTCGTTGACCAAGCCCCGAACGTCGCGGGGAAGCCTTGAGGCCGGCACGGGGCCCGCGCCGTGCTCGTCGAGGAGATAAGCGAGGCCCCTGCGCTTCATCCTTTCCTCGAACTCGGCCTCGCTGAGCTTTGACCAGTCGGCCTTGACGACGTACCGCGTCAAGACCAGGCCCGCCTCCCAGGCCGCCCGCACACGGTGGTGGCGGTCGAGCATATACTTCGATCCCCCCGGGCCGATGATGACGGGCACCGGATGGGCGACGAGATGCCGCCTGATATCGCCTTCCTCGACGATTTCCTTGAGCTCGTCGACTTTCGTGCGCACCGTCCTTTCACCCATGATGAGCTGCGTGGGCCTGAACTCGAGCAGGGCCGCCTCGCCGCCGCGCGCGGCCTCGGAGGGAGAGCGCATGTTCGCGTGCCTGGCGCCGGGGAGGTTCCAGGCCGCGCGGCTCTCGGACAAAGCGGTTGCCTCCGTCACGGCCGCGTCGAAGTTCGCGTTGATGTCGGCCGTCTTCATGCGCCGGCGCAGGAACGGGACCCAGTAATGGTTCTCGGCGTGAGGCTTCGGGCTCTTGGTGATGACTCTCAATCCCTTGAGGGCCGTCGTGACGCTGCGGACGGGATCGTCAGGCATCGCCATGACGTTCCTCGGAAGGGTGTCGGGAGAAAGCGGGCCCTCACCCATCCCATCGTAGAGATAGGTCCAGTTCATTTCCTGCATCTTGTCCCAGAACTGGGCCCAGCCCATTGCCGACCAGTCGGCCACCGGCTTGACGGGCAGCGAGGGAATCCCGGTCTCCGCGGCCGCGCGCGCGAGATGGTGACGGTCGATCATGTAGAGAGCCGTCCCGACGACGGTATCGTCGGGGCTGGCGGGGCCGACGACGATCGGGACCGGATGCTCGACGAGATATTGACCGAGCTCGAGTCCCTCCATTCCCTTCAGCTCCAGCGCGCGGGATTGGACCGCCACCTCGCCCACGGCGAACTGCGTCGGCCTCAACTCGAGGATGCGCACCTCAGCCGCTCGCGACGGGCCGACGGCGAGCATGAAGGCAATCAGCGAGGAGATCATAGAGCTAAGGTTTGTCGACACTGTAGAGCTGGTCCAGCAGCTTGCGTCTTTCGGCTTTCGCGCGCGCGATGTCGGAGACGGCCGACGACGGGAGGCTGTGCAGGATCATATCGCGGTCGTGGATGCCGCCCAGCAAGTCCTGTAGATTGCGGATCTGCCCGGGGGACTCGCCGGTGAAGGCCTCGATAAGGTCTCCCAGCCGCTTGATGGTCAGGCGCGCGGAGTGCAGTCCCTCGGAGTCGTTCTCGTCGCGCACGGTCCCCAAACGCTTCGATGCCTCGGAGGCTTGATCCAGGATGGCGCGCCTTATTTTTTCCGAGAGCTTCTTTCGCTCGGCGGCGGGAGCCGAGGCGACGGCCTCGAGCGCGGGCTTCAGGCGCGCCGCAATGCCCGTAAATTGCGTGTGCCAGCGCTTGAGCTCCATCGAGCGCTCAGGAGACTCGCCGCCTTCGCCCTTCGCCCCCCCGCCGAGCCATTTGTCCTTGACCTGCGCGTCGCGCCAGCGGCCGGCGGTCGAGAACATGCCATTGAGCGCGGAGCGTTCCGCCGGCGCGAGATCGAGCATCTCCAGCACGGTCAGCAGCTTGCGCAGGCTCGTGCGAAAAACGTGAAGGCCCGAGCTCTTGAGGTCCGCCATGACGGCGGCCGCTTCCTAGGCGTCATTGAGGACGTGGACGGCGATGGAAGCCGCTCGCGCGACGTCCGGATCCTTGGCCGTCGCGCTCTCGGCCGAGCGCTCGACGCGCCGGGCCGCGCCCCCGAGGCCGAAAGCCGCCGGCATCAAAGGCGACTCCTCACGAACCTGCCGGGCCTGCCTCAAGCGCTCCTTGACGCGCTCTCTGGTCGCCCGCACGTCGCCGGCGTCCGGGACGACGACCGAGACGGCGAGCAGATTCTTGAGCTCGCGCTTGCGCTGCTCGAGCTGACTGACCGCCGAGGCGGCCTTCTCAACGCCGCCCGCCACAAGTTCGCCGATGTCGAGGTCGGGTTTTGCGATCTCTTCGTCGATCCTGGTCCGCAGATGCTCCCGAATCCAGTCCGCTTGGCCGGCGGCGTCCGTTTCCGGACGCTTCGCGAAGTCGGGCAGCGCGTCGAGACGGGCATCCAGCAGGCTCTGCAGGGACGGCTCGAGAGATTTGGGCAAGGCCAGCTCCGCAAGGACGGCCGGAGAGAGCGGATAATGCGCCTCGACCGCGATAGAAATCGGGCGCACGGTCTTCCCGGCGCCAGGAATGTCCGCGGCTGCCGCCGCTCCGGTGACGACGAAAGCGAGGATCAGGGCTCTCATGGCTTCGACTTTCCTTTTTCCGCCGAGGTCGTGATGGGCCGCGCCTGCAGTATGGCGACGCGGTCACCTTGGATCGCGAACTCGATGTCGAGCGGAAAGCCGAAGTGAGCCTCGAGCGCCTTGGCGATGCGCGCGAGCCTTTGAGTCTGCTCGAGCGTCAGCGCGCGGCGCCGCCGCCGCGACCGCTGGATGCCCCGAATCTCGGTGCCGGCGCCGTCGGCGCGCGGCATGACCGCGATGCGCTTCTCTCCTATGAAAGGAAGCCTTGTCTCCTCTCCGTCCGACTTTCGCGCGATGTAGCGGTCGGTCTGCACGATGCCCGACACCACGCCCTCGCCAAGACCATAGGCCGCGTTGATGACGATCTCGTCAGCGCCGCTCACCGGATTGCGCGTGAAGATCACCCCGGCCGCGTCGGCCTGCGCCATCTCTTGGATGAAGGTCGAGGGCAGAAGCTCGGTCGATTTGACGCCGTGGGCGTGGCGGTAGCTGATGCCGCGCGGCAGCCAGAAAGAGGCCCAATTCTCGACGACCATGGCCAGCGCATCCTCCGCCTTGACGTGGAGGTAGCTCTCGGCGGCTCCCGCGAAGGCGGCGTCGGCTTGGTCTTCCTGCACCGCGGACGAGCGCACGGCCAGGCGTTTTTGACCGTCGACGAGCCAATGATCCCGCATGCCCCGCCAAATCTCGGCGCCAAGGCCGCTCTCCCGGTTGAGCTTGCCCGATCTGATGAGTGCGCTGATTTTCTCCGAAAGCTCAGCCACTTTATTCTGGCGCTCCTCATCTCTTAACGCCTCGGATTGGACGCGGTCGAGTTCCTCGGCCAAGGCCCGGAGCTGGTCCTTAAGGCCGTTTTCTTCGAGGAACCTCAGCCAGCCCTGCGTCGTGACGGAGAGGGCCGAGGGGACGTAGGCGTCCAGCGAACGCACGACCGACAAGATCTCGCCGAGCTTTGCGAACTTGCCGCCCACGATCCCGGTGTCGCCCTCGGCGGCGGCGCCCAAAGGCAGAATATCCGGGACGATGGCGCGATGCGCCAGGCTGCGGACCGCGCGCTCGAAGTCGGACAGAACCTCGGTGCGCGGGGCGTCCTGCACCGCGGCGCGGGCGCGCTCGACGACGCCCTCCTGCATTCCCAAGATCCTCGCCAGCGCCTGCAGCCGCCGCAGTTCGGGCTCGCCGAGCTCGACGCGGCCGTCCTGCATGCGCTTGAGCTGGTCCACAAGCAGACGGCGGCCGTGGTCGCGCGCCTCCAGGCGCCGCGGAGCGTCCGTTTGGCGCAGCAGACTTGCCACCACCTTCGCGTCGGCATCGCGCCGGGGCCCGGGATTAAAAAGCGTCTCTTCGAGAGCGGCGGCAACGCCAGCCGAGGTCGTCGGCGGCGCCGCGCGCTTACCCTTCAAAGTCTCGTCGACATAGTCCAAAGCCGCGGCGGCGTCGGCTTCAACGTCGTCGAAGTGCGATAATTCTCCGGTCGCCCCATTGACGCGGATGAGCCCGCCTTCCTTCATGGTAAAGCGCCGCAGAGTCAGCTCGGGGGTCAGGCTGAGCCCCTTGCGCTCGACGGGCCTGGCGTTGGCCGCGTAGACGTCGAACTCGATATAGACGCGCCGCTCGCCGTCCTTGCGCCACCGCGCCGTCGGCAGTATGACGGAGGGAATACCCATCTCGCGAGTCGTGATGCCGGCATGGCTCAACAGGCCTCCCCCGGTCGTCACGACGGCCGCCGCTTGACCGATCGCGTTGATGTCGTCGGGCTCGGTGAACGGAACGATCAAGATGGCTCCGGGCTTGCCGGCTCTCTCAAAAGTGACTCGCGCCGTGACAAAGCCCCCCTCGCCGGCGGAGACCGCGAGCCCCGCCGCGCGCTGGCCCAAGTACGGCGAGGCGGCGGGCCGGGCCCGCAGCATCTGGTCGAGCAGCGCGGCCTGGGCGGCGCCGACGTCCTCGACCGTCGGGGCAGCAATTCCCTGACGCTCCAGGAATTGCGCGAGTGCCGCCGCCGTCAAGTCGCCGGAGAGCTCGGAATCAAAGGCCTGCGCGCGGGCGTAGCCGATGAAGCCCGTCTCGGGATCGCGCAGGACATAAAGGACCAGGGCTTTGCGCCCGAGGCGCAGGACCGCACGCTCCGCCCGCAGCGCGCCGACGGCGCCGATGGGCTCGTACGCGAGCTCGGGGTCGAGATGGCTCGCCATGGACGCCACGCGCCGCGCCTCGGCGGGATCGGCTAGCACGAAGTCGGCCAAGCTCTCCACGGGCCTATACTTCTGCGGCTCGGGAACTCCCTCCTCGCCCAGCGAGAGCTGGCCTATGATCACCGCCTTCTGCACGGCGTCCGTGAAATGGCGCTTGATGACGGCCCGGCCAAAGCCAGCGGCCTCCGGGATCCGCGGCAGGCCGAGGCGCGAAAGTTCCGCATCCAACGCCTGAGTCAGGAGCCTGCGCTGCGCCGCCTGCTTCTTCTCGACGTAGGCGTCGTAGTGCTTGCCGAAACTCGCGTTGTCGTTCCGGTTCCATTCCTTGCTCGGCCAGCCGCCCTCGGCCATGAAGAGATCGGCGTACCGGCGCATCGTTTCAAGACCTTCCGCGCCCTTGAATTTCTCGAGATACAGGTTTAGCTCCGAATCCTCGTGCAAAGTCTGGATGACTTTAGGGAAAAGCTCGGCCAGCTGGGACTCGGAGCTGAGGCCGTGGTCCTTGTCCAGCACCGCGGTCAAGAACTGGTCGGCCTCCAGATCGTGCGAGACGCCCATGTCGCCGAGCTGCATCTCCAAGAGCGACATACGCTCGCGCTTGCCGCGGCCCGTCTCCCAATCTTCGTAGCGGATGCGCAGCATGCCCCCGTCGTCGGGTGCCGCGAACTTGACGTAGATTTCGGCGCTATGCTTGCCCAGCGTGGCGTGGCACCAAGCTTCATCCCCATTGACGATGATGCGATCCTGATGTGCCGATTGTATATCGCCCAGTCGCGAAAGCAGCGACGCCAGCGGCGGGCTTTGCAGGCGGCCCTGCCGGATGAGCGAACCTTCCTGAAGGTTGGTGAAGGCGATCTGGTGGCCGCCGAAGGAAAGCCGGCCCGTGCCCTGGCCTTGGTCCTTCTTGGCCAGCAGAGTGAGGCTCATCTTGTGCATGTAGTTGACGAGGCTGTGGAGATGGCGCATGTCGGAGAGCCCCACGTTCTTCTCGAAGGAGCCGACCTGAGCCGCCAAGTCTTGGGGCAGAGGCTGTCCCTCGGGAAGCTGGATCCAGGCCGTCTCCAAGGATGCCGCGATGGTCCTGTATTTCTCGGACACCGCCTCGCCGTCGGCGGCGTTGCCGCCGAGCGCCGCCAGCTCTTGGTAGCTCGCCACCATCTTGCCCATCTCGGCCACGATGACCTTGGCCCCGGACTTGGTCATGCCGCGCGCGTGGTTCATGAGCGGCAGCACCCGGAAGTTGGATTCGATCAGCGCGTCGAAGACCCTAAACCGGCTTCGCAGGCTGTCCTTGCCTTGGTTGGGCTGAGTGTCGGGCCACAGATAAGCGGCTCCAAGCTGGGGCTTCTCGGCGTCGACAGCATTGCGCACACCCGGGACGCGGTAGGGTAATTGATAGAGGCCGCTCGAGACGGCATTTCTTGAACTTTCCTCATCGGCGGCGACCAAGAAGGGAACGCCGGCCAAATCCGCCGCCGCCGGGATCTCGGGTTTGCGGCCCGATCTCGCGGCGTGCTCGAGCGTCACGACGAATTCGTCGACGCTGTCCTTGTCCGCGAAAAACGACCTCTCGAAGCCCGCGGAGGTCATGGCGGCAAGATTTGGAACGTAGCGCTTCAAAGTCGCGATGTACTCGGGATAAAGCGAAGCGAGCAGCTTGTCGGCGGTGGGGAACCGCTGCGTGAGGATGTTGTCGAGCGACAGCTGCGACCGGTTCGCGCCGAGTGCCGCCAGCGTCTGCTCCAGGAAGTGCCGAACCCACGGGTCTGCGGCCTTGACGAGTAAGGCGTCGCGCCGCGCTTTCCATTTGGCGTCGTCGGTCCGGAACTCCTGCAGCGCCGCGTTGGCGGCGGCGACGGCGGCGACGACGGCCTTGCCGGACCGGGCCTTGCGGATGCCGCGCTCCATGGCGTCGAGCGCCTCGTTGTAGCGCTCAAGCGCGGGCATAGCTTCACCTGCGAGCGACCTGAGTTCGGGCACGAAAGCCTTAAGCGAACCCCCCTCGTCCTTCTCGAGGCGATCCAAGAGATGAGGGATGTCTGCCGAGGTGATATTGAACCTTGCGTCCGACAACGCGGAGAGCTCCGTCGGCTCCTCGGCCGCATGCTCCCGGCGTTGCGCGATGAACTCGCGGGTCAGTTCGGGATTAATGAAGAGCGAGTTCTCATAGCCGGCGATGCCCACGTGGGACAGATTGGGGATCAGGCGCCGCAGTTCCTTGATCTCCTCGGGATACCGGGCGTCCAGCAGCGCCTCGGCGTTCGGGATGCGCCCTTGCAGCAAGGTCCCCACGTCGAGCGCGGCGACGTTCTTTTTGAGATCGGCGCCGTCCATGACCGCCTTCAAGAAGACCCGATCGCCGCCCTTCGCCTTGGCGTACAAAGCATCCCTCTTGGGCTTCCACGCGTTGCGCGCCGCAACGAACTCGTTCAGGGAGACCTTGGCCTCTTTCCAGAAGGATTGGAACTTTCCCTCCGCATGGTCGCGGATGGCGGCGTCGATCCGGCCTACGGCCTTCTCGACCTTCGCGGCCGGAAGCATGACGTCCATGGCCAGGGAGTCCGCCTCCTCATGGTAGGCCTTCAACGGAGTGTTCCGGCCGGGCGTCGCGACGTAGAGCGAATCCCTTCCCGTGCGCTTCAAGCGATAGAGCGTCAGCTGTCCCGACTCGAAGAAGGAGCTAACGTCGCCTTTCATCGGCACCGGGTAGCCGGCGCGCGTCATGTAATAGATCTTTGCTCCAGATGCGATCGCCTTCTTGAACGCGGCCGTGTGTTTTCCCAACGGCGTCAATCGGGTCTCGGCCGCGGAAGCGCCGGCCGCGGCGCCGTCGCCGAGCTCCGGTGAGGGTTTGGTCTTGCTCGCGCTGTCGAAGAACGCGCCGGCGTCGAAGAGGCCATTGGCCAGCGCCTCCTGGAGCTGGTCGGCGAATCGGACGACGCGGTCTGTTCCCGATGCCGCGCCGTCTGTCGCCTCAACGGCGTCCGCCCCGGGCTCCGTTCCCAGCGCGGCGGCAGGCCCGTCGATGATGATCGACTTGGTGTGCAGCACCCCCGCCTCGGTCTTGACCTCCGGAGCCGGCGCCGGCGAACCCTCGAGCCCTGCGACCGGCTTCAGCGGATCGAGGCCCTTCACGTCGAGCTCGACGGCTGGGATCGGGCTTGCGTGCATCGCAGTCCCCGGCAGCGCGACGGCGGGGATATCCTTGCCCGCGCCCCGAAGGATCTCGCCGCCAAAGGAGGCGGTCGCCAGCAGCAAGAGCGCGGTGCCGACGGAGGGAAGCCGCATTCTCATTTCTTGAGATTCCCCACGAGCGCGTCGAAGGTCGCTTCCATCTGGTCGGCCATGTCGAGGAAGGCATCGATCGTGCGGACATGGTCCAGGATGGGGCCCTCGCCGCCGCCGTACTCCTTCATCGTGAAGATCTTGCCCTTGGCGGAAGGATAACGGCGCTCTAGATATTCCTTCTGGTCCGGCGTCATCACTAGGATTACGCTGGCCCGTTTGACGTCCCGGATGGTGATGCCGCGGCCGGAGTGCGGCTCGACCGGGATGCCCTTGTGGCGCAGGACCTCGGCGGACAGATCGGCCATCGAACCCATGCCGCCATAGCGGGCGCGAGACCAAACGTCGACGTCCGTGATGCCCTCGCGCCGCAAACGGTCCTTGAAGAGGCGCTCGGCCAGCGGGCTGCGGCTATGATTGGCGTCGCACACGAAGAGCACGGCCTTCTTGGGGGTCGCCTCGGCCTGCGGGGCCGGAGGCGTGAAGTCCTTATTGATCGCGGCGCGCACGGCCTCCTTGATCTCGGTTCCCGCCTTGATGTAGCCGAAGCGCGGCGCGGTCTTCGAGGGGTTCTCGATCTCCGTCCCCCCGAGCCCGGCGAATTCATTCAGGAGAAAGACCTTGCCCTTGGCCTCCGGGAATTTCTTGAGAATGTTCTCGACGTGCTCCTTTTCCATGACGAGGATTACGTCGCTGTCGGCGACGTCCTGCGCGGTCATCGGCGTGGACTTGTGCGGGCGGCCGTCGATGCCGGCCTTCGCCAGGTTGTCTATCGCCTCGCTCTTCATCGGCGGGCTATAGGACGAGTAGCTCCCGCCGCCGGAGCCGAAGCCGAAGTAACTGCCGCTGCCGCCGCCGCCAAAGCCCACGCTGCGCGAGAAGACATGCACGTCCTTGACGCCGAGCTTCCCGAGCTCGTCCTTGGCGTAGTATTCCGCCATGGGGCTGCGGCTCGTGTTGAAGGAGCATGCGAACATGATGGACTTGATCTTCCTCTCCGCGGAAGCCGCCGCCTTCGCGACGACCTTCACCGCCGTCGTGATCTCTTTCGCCGTCTGCTCATAGGCGAGGAGGCGTCCGGCCGTGCTGCCGTAAGAGGGGTTCTCAATGTCTCCGGTCCCCAAACCGGCGAACTCCTTGAGGAGGAAGGTCTTGCCATCCGCCTCGGGGAACTGGCGAAGGATGTCGTCGAGGTTCTGCTCGTCCATGGCGAGCAGGACGTCGCTGCGCATCACGTCCTGCAGCGTCAGGCCCTTTGAGCGGTGAGCGCCCGCGTCGATGCCGTTGGCCTTAAGGTACGCCTTGGAGCCCTCCGACATCGCTTCCGACGAATAGTGCGACGATCCGCCAAAGCCGCCGTACGAGTCGTCGTCGTACGAGTAGTAAGAGCCGCTCTTGGCGCCGCGAGAGAAGACCTCGACATCGGTCTTGCCGTCCTTAGCGAGCATGTCCTTGGCGAGGTGCTCGGCCATCGCGCTGCGGCAGGCGCCGCCTGAGCAGACGAAGGTTACGCGCTTCTTGCGCGGCCCCGTTTTCGGCTCGGGCTCCGCCTCGGCCGAGGCCTTGTCGATGACGGCCCTGACGGCCTCCTTGATTTCCTTGCCGGCCGTGGAATAGGCGCGGAAGATCTTCTTGGAAGGATTCTCGATCTCTCCGTAGCCGGTCTTGGCGAACTGCTTCAGCAGGAAAGCCTTGTCCCGAGCCTGCGGGAAGCGCGACTTTATGTCGCCGATGTTGTCGTCGTCCATCACGAGGATGACGTCGGCGTCCTTGGCTTCCTGCTTCGTCAACGGCGTGGACTTGTGCCCGCTCCCGTCGATCTCCAGGGTCTCCAGGAGCTTCTGGGCCGTCCAGTTCATGGGCTTGCCGACGCGGGCCTTCGCGTAGAGGCTGCGCGAGACGACCTTGACGTTCTTGATGCCCAGGCGCTTGAGCTCCTCCTTGGCGAAGTACTCCGCCATGGGGCTTCGGCTCGTGTTGAAGGAGCACGCGAAGACGATGGACTTGAGCTTGCGCTCGCCGCTCTGGACCTGGCGCGCGACCGCGTCGACCGCGGCCACGATTTCCGCTGCCGTCTCTTCGTAGGCCCGCCCGATGGCCGGCCACGGGTTCTCGACGTCGCCAGTGCCGGTCTGGGCGAACTCCTTCAACAGGTGCGTCTTGCCGCCGGCCTCGGGGAACTTCCTCAGGATGTCGTCGACGTTGCTCTGGTCCATGGCGAGGACGTAGTCGGCGTTGCGCACGTCTTCGATCTTGAGCTTGTAGGAGCGATGGGGGCGGCCGTCGATGCCGGCCAGCTCCAGCTGATACATGGAGTCCGGGGACATATAGCCGCCGTCGCGGGCGTGGACGCCGCGGGAGAAGACCTCGACGGCCGCGTTGCCCTCCTTGGCGAGCATGTCCTTGGCGAAGAACTCCGCCATCGGGCTGCGGCAGGCGTTGCCGGTGCAGACGAAGACGATCTTCTTCTTGGCCGGAGCGGCGGGCTGCGCCGCCGGAGCCTCCACCGGGGGGACCTTCACGACGAGAGGCTTGTCCTGTGAGGCCGGAGCCGCCTTGACCTCGCCGCGCGTCGTGACGGGCCGAGCCTGGAGGATCGCGATGCGGTCGCCCTTGACGGCGAACTCGATGTCGAGCGCATAGCCGAAGTGCTCCTCGAGCGCCTTGGCGATGAGCGCGAGGCGCTGCGTCTGTTCCGGGGTCAGCGCGCGCCGCTTGCGGCGCTCCGCGGCCACGCCCTGCAGTTCGGTGCCCGACGCCCCGGACTTGGGCATGACGGCGACGCGCTTGTCGCCGATGAAGGGGAGCTTGGTCTCCTGCCCGTCCGACTTGCGCGCCACGTAGCGGTCGGTCTGGACGATCCCCGACACGATCCCCTCGCCGAGGCCGTAGGCGGCGTTGATGACGAACTCGTCGGCGCCGGTGACGGGGTTCTGGGTGAAGAGGACGCCCGCGACGTCGGCCTCCGCCATCTCCTGGATGATCGTCGACGCCGCGAGGCTCGTCGAGGGGATCTTCTGCTGGTGGCGGTAGACGATGCCGCGCGGCAGCCAGAAGGAGGTCCAGTTCTCGATGACCTTGTGCAGCGCCTCCTCGGGCCTGACGTGGAGGTAGGACTCGGCGGCTCCCGCGAAGGCGGCGTCGGCCGTGTCCTCTTGGACGGCGGAGGAGCGGATGGCGAGCTGCTTGCCGTCCGCCGCGAGGCCGCGGGCCTGCATCCCCTCCCAGATCTCCTGGCCGACGCCGGATTTGGCATCGAGCTTGCCGGAGAGAAGCAAAGTGCGGATCTGTTTGGAGATCTCGGCGACTTTCTCCTGCCGGGCCGCCTCGGATTGAGCGCTCGAGAGGACCGCGTCCAATTGTTCGGCCAAAACGCGCAGCGGCCTTTCGAGGCCGTTCTCCCTCAGGAAGCGCCGGTAGGCCTCGGTGGTGACGGCCAGCGCCTCGGGCACGTAGCCGCCCGCCTTGCGCACGACGGCCAGGATCTCGCCCAGCTTGGAAAGCTTGCCGCCCACCAATATGCGGTAATCGTCATCGACGACTCCCAGAGGAAGAACGGAAGGCGCCATGCCCTTGATGCCGCCTTGCTTCTCCTCGGTCAGCCTCTTCTCGAGATTCTGGAACAGCCCCAAAGTAGATTTCGCATAGACCTTGTCGGCGACGGCGCGGTTCTGCAGCAGGCGCACCAGCCGGCGCACGGCGGGCAGGTCCTCCGTCGTGGGTTTCGTCGAGTTCAGGCGCACGACCTCCGGGCGCGCGGCGATGAGCGCCGCCTCCTCGCGATTGGCGAGCGCCGCGCGCAGCCGCTCCTCAGCGGCCTTAAGGGGAGCCAAGGCGTCCGTCTTCTGGTCGAAGAGCGCCGCCATATCCTCGAGTTGCTTGATTTCCGCGTGAAAAGCGGCGATCGACGCGGCGCCGGCCTCGGTCTCGGCGGGGACATTGGACTTGACTGTCGTGAGACGATCCTCGAAGAGGCGCCTTCCGTGGTCGCGAGCCTGCTGCCGGATGTCCTCACGCCTGTGGGTCAGCAGCCTCAACAGGATGGCGCCCGCCGACGCGCGCTTGGATGGATTGAACAGGGCCTCCTCCACGGCGAAGGCCACGGCTCCGGCCTTGCGGGATTCCGACTCCTTCGGGAAGACGTACATCTCGCCGGTCGCGCCGTTGACGCGGACGAGGTCTCTTTCGTGAAGCGTGAGGCGCACCGCGCGCAGGCGGGGTCTGACGACCGCCCCGTCCACGTGGACGGCCTCGCCCTCGGGCTCGTACGTCGTCAGCTCGAGCTCGTCCTTGCCCTCGCCTGTCTTCTTCCACTCGGCGCGCGGCAGGATGACGGAGGCCAGGCCCAGCTCGCGCGTCGTGATGGCGGCATGGCTCAACAGCCCGCCGCCCGTCGTCACCACGGCCGCCGCGTTCTTGATCGCGCCGATGTCGTCGGGCGTGGTGTAGGGCACGATGAGGGCGGCGCCCGGCTTGCCTTTGCGGTCGAAGGTCACCGAGGCCGTGACGAGCCCGCCCCGGCCGGCGGAGGCCGCCAGGCCGTCCACGCGAGTGCCGGAGAGCGGCGAGCGCGAAGGATTTCCCAGCTGCCACACCTTCAGCAGAGCCTTCTGGGCGCCGGTCAACGCCTCAGGTGCGGGAGCCTTGACGCCCCGTTCGTTCAGGAAGGAGATCAAGCCCTCGGCGTCGAGCGGCGTGAGCCCCGCGGCGGGGTCGTGGCGGAAAGCGGCGGTGTAGCCCAGCGTGCCGGTCTCCGGCTCGCGCAAGCCGTAGAGGACCAAGGCCTGATCGCCGAACTGCCAGATGGCGCGCTCAGTGCGCATCGCGCCGACGGCGCCGATCGGCTCGTACTCGAGCTCCGACTCAAAGTGGCCGATGACGGAGGCGACGGCCTCGGCGGCGTCGCGGCTTCCGTGGACGTAGGCCGCCAGGGCCTCGACGGGACGGTAGTCCTGCCGTTGCGGGATGCCTGCGTCGTCCCATTTGAGCTCGCCGCGGATCAAGGCCCGATTGACGGCGGCGGTGAAGTGCTTCTCGACCGCGGCCTGGCCCATCACGGCGTCTTCGGGGATCGTCGGGAGGCCCAGTCGAGTCAGCTCCTTGTCCAAAGTCTTGCGCATGGTCTCGCGCGTCTTGTTCCGCCCCATGTATTCCTTATAGATGTCGTGGTAATTCCCGCCCTTGTTCCAACCCTCGGCCCAGCGCCCCTCAGCCATATAGATGTCGGCCAGCTGCGGGACGACCTTCGCGCAGCCGTCCTCGCCGAGGTTGTTGAATGCGCAGTTCATGTCCAGCGTGTCGTGCAGCCCCTGCAAAGTGAAGGAGAAGAGCCTCTCGAGCTGCTTCTCGGAGGAGAGGCCGTGGTCCTTGTCGATGATCGAGACCAGGTGCAGGGGATCTTTCCCATGGGTGGCGATGGGCTTGCCCGTTTTCGGATCCCGAGGTCTCGTGTCCTCGACCTCAGTGTGGATCCCCAGGCGCATGTGCTCCTCTCTGACCAAGGCCAGGCGCGCCGGGTTGCCGACGGGAGTGTTGGTCCCTTCTTGATAGCGTATGCGCAGCATGCCGCCGTCGTCGGGGTCGGCGAACTTGACGTAGATCTCGGCGCTGTGCAGGCCCAGGTGCGCGTGCACCCAAGCCTCGTCGCCGCGGATGATCACCGTGTCGGTCTGGTGGCCGCCGGGGCGCTTGTCCCGGTTGAGCAGTGCGCGCAGCGGCTTGCTCAGGAGATGGTTGTTCTTGGACAAGGGTTCGTCGCCCAGGTCCATGAACGGGATCTCGTTGTTGAAATTGATCGCGCCTCTCTCGTTGCCCGCCGCCTCCTGGGCGCTGAGCGCCTCGAAGCTGCTCTGGTGGATGAAATTGACCATCGTATGCAGGTTCTTGACCGCGGCAAGCTCCGCGCCCGGCTCGATGCTGCTGATCCGCTGCGCGACCGCTTCGGGCAGAGTCCCGGTCTCGGGCACGTCCTTCCAGAGCTGCTCGAGCTCAGCGACGATCGCTGCATATCTCTGGCGCACCGCCTCGCCGTCGGCGGCCTTTTGGGCGCTCTTGGTCAGCGTCTCGTAGTGGCTCACCATCGTCCCCACCTCGGCGACGATGGCGCGCCCGGCGGCCTTGGGCATCGGCTCGGAGGAGAACCTGCTGATGATGGGCAGCACGCGGAAGTTGGTTTCGATCAGCTCCGAGAAGATGCCGAAGCGCTCCTTGAGCTTCTCTTTCGCCGCTCCGGGCGTCGCGTCGGGCCGGAAGGTCGCGTAGCCGGGGTTGTTCGGGTCAGCGAAATCCTCGAGATCCTTGGCGCCCGTGACGCGGTAGGGCAGGCGGAAGTCGCCGCTCTTGAACTTGGGCTTGAGCTTGTCGCCTCCCATGGGAACGACGAAGCGCACGTCCGAGAGCCCTTTGGATTGAGGCTGCGGGACCGATTCTCCCAAGAGGGA
The DNA here is from genome assembly GCA_016194705.1 of Elusimicrobiota bacterium. Lineage (GTDB taxonomy): Bacteria > Elusimicrobiota > Elusimicrobia > UBA1565 > UBA9628 > PALSA-1176. Next base: position 54,648 of record JACQAZ010000046.1, read on the forward strand.
GCGGTTCGCGATGAAGTCGCCGACCTTGTCCCGGTCCACGAAGATGGACCTCTCGAAGCCGTCGATCTTCATCGCCGACAACCCGGGCATGAAGCGGCGCAGCTCCTCGATGCGCTGGGGATGCAGCCAAGCCAGTAGCTCGTCGGCGTTGTGGAAACGGGCCGCCATCATCGTGTTCAAGGAGACCGGATTAGGATCGAGCGGCGTGAGCATCTGGGTCAGGAAGGAACTCAGGACGGGGTCGCCGACCTGGCCGAGGAGCGCGTCCCGCTTTTGCCGCCACCCGGAGGAGTCGGCCTGCCGCGCCGCGGTCATGCGGCTCAGCTCCTCGATGATCACGGCGGCCTTCCGGCTGCCTCCCTTGCCGGCGACGGCGCGCTGGAGCCTCTCGACGGCCCGGTCCCATTGCGCCAGGGCGGGCATGGCCTCGGTGACTACGCCCTGCAGCTGCGCCTCGTAAGGCTTCAAGACGCCGTCCTCGTGCTTCTCGAGCCGGCTCAACATCGCCGGAATCGATTTCGGCGAGACCTCGAATTTCGCGTAGGACAGGGCCCCGATCGCCGCGAGCGCCTTCTTATCCAGCGACTTCCTGTTCTTGATGAACTCGTCGGTAAGCTCCGGGTGGAGGAAGATGGATCCTTGAAAGTCGGAGACCCCGATGGATTTGAGATCGGGAATGTAGAGGCGCAGCTCCGCGATGCGTTTCGGGTAGAGCCAGGACAGCAGCTCGTCGGCGGTCCGGAACTTTGTGGCGATCAGCGAATTGAGATCGCCGCGCTGGGGATCGATCGCCGAAGCGACGTAGGCGACAAAGTTGCGGATCTGGGCGTCGGTGACCTTGCCGAGCAAGGCATCCCGACGCGCCTGCCAGCCGGAGGCCCCGTTCTGCCGCTCCGCGATCATGCGGCGCAGCTCGTCCAAGGACTTCGCCGCGGCCTTGCCCGACTTGTCTTCGCCGAAGGCCGTCTGCAGGAGATCGAGGGTCTTTTCCCATTGCGCGATGACGGGCAGCGACTCCTTGGCCAGCTCGCTCAGCTCGGGCTCGATCGATTTCAACGGACCCTTATCCTTCGCAAGACGCTCCAACAGCCCAGGCATGTCCTTCGGCGTGAAGGCAAAGGCGGCGCGCGAAAGTCCGCGGAGGTTCTGACGAGCCGCCTCCCCGCGGCTGCGTTGATTCTCCAAGAACTCCAGAGTCAGCCCGCGGTCGACGAACATGGAGGTCTCGAAGTCCGTGACGGGGAGGCTCTTGAGATTGGGGATGTCGGTCCGCAGCTCCTCGATGTGGTCGGGATAAAGGGCGGAAAGCAGGTCGTCGGCGGTGGGGAAGCGTTCCGTCAGCAAGGCGCCCACGGTGATGCTCTTCTTGTGGAGCTTCTTGAAGTCGGCGCCGTCGATGAGCGCGGCGAGGAAGAGCTTGTCTGCATCCTTCGCGTTAGCATAGAAAGCGTCTCTCTTGGGCTTCCACGCTTCCCGCTCGGTCGCGTACGCCCCCAACACGGCGGTGGTTTCCCTGAGCGCCACGCGGAGGTCCTTTTCGGAGTCGGCTCCCCGGATCACGGCGTCGAGCTTGTCCACGGCCTGCTTCGCCTTATCGGTCTGGGCGAGGGCCTCGAGGACGAGAGCGCGAGCCTCGGGGACCAGGGGCTGCAGCGACGGCTTCTGAAACGCTGCGAGCCGCTCCAGGGCCGCCGGGATCGCCTCCAGCGAGAAGGCGATCTGGGCCTGGGAGAGCGCCCCGATGGCCGGGACATCGCGGTTTCGCGTGGATTTTCGGTACCTGAGATACTCCAACGTCAGGTCCGGGTCGTTGAAGATCGACTTTTCCAGGTCGCCGATGCCGAGGCTCTTCAAGTTGGGGATGTAGCGGCGCAAGTCCCTGATGTACTCGGGATACAGCGCGGCCATCAGCGCGTCGGCGTCGGCGAATCGTTCCTGGACCAGCGCCTGGAAGGACAAGTCGGTATGGCTCTTCCCGAAATCGGCGCCCTCGACGACGGCCTTGAGGAAGGCGACGTCCGCCTCCTTCGCCTTCCCGTAGAGATCGTTCTTCTTGGCGGTCCACGTCTCCTGCGCAGTCCTGTATTCGGCCAGCTCGCGTTGAAGCTCCTTCAGGTTCTCGGAGAACTCCTTGGTCGCGCCGCGCGCGCGGGCCGGACGCCCGAGCCGGTCCAAGACCCTCTGCAGGCGCGCGCCTCGAGCCAAGGCGTCCGAGGCCAGCGCCCCCAGGTCCGCCTCGTAATTCTTCAACGAGCTCCGCCCGCTCGGCGCCACGACGTAGATCGCTCCCGTCCCCTTCGACTTAGTCTTGTACAGCGTCAAGCGCGCCGGCTGGAGGTAGCCGGCCACATCACCGTTGACCGGCACGAGCGTGCCGTTGGGCGCCTGATAGTAGATGCGATTTTTGATCTTGTCCTTGGCCTTCAGTATGCCGCGGCCGTAGCCGGGCGCGTACCTGCGCAGCTCGGTGAACTCGACAGGCGTTGGGTCCAGCCCATCCGCGACGTCCACCGTACCCGAGGGCCTGCGAACATGGTCGAAAATGACGCTGCCTTCGAAACGCCCCCGCGCCGGCGCCTTCTCGGCCTTGCCGGCCGCCGGGGCCTCGCCCTCCGCCGCGGCGGGGGCCGCCCCGTCTGCGGGGACCGTCGGCTCCGGCAACGCCATGACCGAGGGGGACGTCGGCGCCGCAAAGGCGGGGTCGTTGGCTGCTTCCTTTATAACGCCGACTGCCGTGTCGGCGGCCGCCGTGGGGATCGCATCTCCCACCGAGATGCTGGTGAGGGCGGGCACTTCCTTTGTCAAGGACTCAATCGACTTGTTCGCGCCCGTACGGACTTCGGGGAGGCGGAGGGTCGCGATCTCCTTGGGAGCCGCGAAATCAGCGGCGACGGCGCGGGTTGCCTCCGGGCCCATCATTGAAACGAGAAGCGACGCGATCAGAAGAGCCGAGAGAAAAGATTTGGCGGATGCGCAAACATCGCGCAACGAAGCCCCTGTCGACTTCATGCGTTGCCCTCCATTGCTCTCTTGGAGTATAGGCTGCCGGAGCGTGGGAGGTAAGAGGCCTAAGGGTCAGTCATCGTAGGCCCATGGACCTAGGACTGTTAGCTCCCAAAAGATGCATCCGGCGTAGGACTGGGGGACCGGACGGGCGCTTCAGTGGGGCCATCGATTTAGGTATACTCTCTCAGACGTTTTCAATTTTGGAAGGGTGCGTGAGCGGTTGAAACGGCACGACTGGAAATCGTGTAGAGGTGAAAGCCTCTCGAGGGTTCAAATCCCTCCCCTTCCGCCAGCTTTGCCATTGAAAAATCCCGGGTTGACTGCTAAACTCTCGCCTGGACTCGATCAGCGGCGTTACTAAGGAGGCGGCATGGCGATCCTCGATGTCATCAAGCACGAAGGGCCCAACGACGTCCTGGTGTGGAAGTGGCCCGGCGAGAACATCACCGCGATGAGCCAGCTCATCGTCAACCAGACCCAGGAGGCCCTCTTCTACAAGAACGGCCAGGCTCTCGACCTGCTCGGCCCCGGACGGCACACCTTGATGACCGCAAACATCCCGCTCATGAAGACCTTCATCGGCGCCGCGTTCGGCGGCGAGTCGCCCTTTTCCGCCGAGATCTATTTCATCGACAAGGCCGTCCTGCTCGACGTCAAATGGGGGACTCCAAGGCCCGTCCCGATCCTCGATCCTATCCTGAACGTATTTCTTCCCGTGAGGGCTAATGGCCAGTTCGGCTTCAAGGTCACCGACAGCCGGAAGTTGGTCGTCCAATTGGTCGGCACGGTACCCACGCTCGCCAAGGAAGACATCGTCAACTACTTCCGCGGCGTCATCCTGACCAAGACCAAGGATTACATCGCCTCCAAGCTCATCGACGACCGCCTCTCGATCTTGACGGTGACGGCTCATCTGGCCGAGATCTCCAAGTCCGTCCAGGAGAAGCTGCAGGACGACTTCGCCGCCTTCGGCCTCGAGATCGTCAACTTCTTCGTCAACGCGATCGACGTACCCGACGACGACCCGGAAGTCCAGCACGTCAAGGCGGCCATGGCCAACAAAGCCGAGTACCGGATCATGGGCGAGGACGCCTACCGAATGAAGCGCACCTTCGACGTGCTCGAGGAGGCCGCTAAGAACACCAGCGGCGGCGGCGGCAATCTCATGGGCCAGGGCATGGGTTTCGGCATGGGCATGGGGGCGGGAGCGGGATTTGCCAACATCGCGGGCGGGCTCATCGGAGCCGTGACCCCGTCCAAGGCGGCCTTGCCCGCTCCATCTGCGATGATGACCTGCCCGACCTGCAAGACGCAGGTGTTTTCCGCCTACAAGTTCTGCACGACTTGCGGCGGAGGCCTCGTGACCGCCAACGCCGTCTGCCCGGGCTGCCAGAACGAGGTGCCCGTCGGCGGCAAGTTCTGCGGCCATTGCGGCCTCAAGCTCGCGGCCTCCCTCTGCCCCAAATGCAGCCACGAGGTCCCCTCCGCCGCGGCCGCCTGCCCGGGCTGCGGGACCAAGCTCGAGGGGCCCAAGTAGGTCCGTGGACGCCCAGTACACCTGCCCCGGATGCGGCGGCACCTCGGACCTCAAAGCCGATAGGTGCCCCTACTGCGGCAGCCGCTTCATCCCCGACCTGGGTCCAGGCGCGGGCTCGCAGGCCGGAGCTGCCGCGGCGCGCAAGCAGGCCGCCGTGCTCGAGGCGAAGCTCGCGAAATCCCCGAACAACGGACAGGCCTTGCTCGAGTTGGGACAGGCCTACCATCAATGCGGCGAGTACCAGAAAGCCCAGGTCGCTCTGGATAAAGCGGCCTCGCTCCTGCCGCAGGAGCCTCAGGTGTTCCTCCTGTCGGCCTGGAACATCGGCATCATGAAGGGCTGGGAAAAGGCGGGGGTCGCCGACAACGCCAAGAGGGCTCTGACCATCGACTCGAACCTCTCGCAGGCCGAGGCCCTGCTCCACCTCAACCGCGGCATGACCGAATACCTCTTCGACCGGACGATCTTGCACGCCGAGATGGCCTTGAAGGAGTTCCAAGCGGCCGTCGAGGCCGATCCCAAGAACACCTACGGCTATTTCATGACGGGCTGCGTCTGCGAGGAGCTCGACGAATATCAGCTGGCCGCGCAGAATTTCCAGAAGGCCTGCGAGCTCGCGGAAAAGGACGACGCGCCCGGCCGCGAGGACGCCCGGGTCCTCGCCAGGACGGGCGCCGTCTTGTCCCGGCTCGGCGAGACGGAAAGCGCCAAGAAGTACCTCTCGAGAGCCGTCGAGCTCGATCCCGACAACGAGGCGGCGCGCTCGATCCTCGCGACCATCGACGAAAACTGATTGAGTCCCTCAAGGCCTGCCGCCAAGCGCCCCGACTCCGTGCTGGCGATCGCAAGCGTCATGATCCTGGCCTGCGCCCCCGCCCAGTACCTCGGCCGCCAGCAGGATGACCTGCTCTACCTGATCGGGGCTCACTCGCTGCTCGAGGGCCGCTTCCGGCTGCTCACCGTGCCCGGCCAGCCGCCCCTCTACATGATCGGCCCGGGCTTCCCCGCGCTGCTGGCACCCCTGGCGCTCGCAGCCGGCGAGAACTGGTGGGTCTACCAAGCCTTCTGCGCCCTGCTGCTGGCCGCGGCGCCCTGGCTGCTCTGGCGCTGGCTCAGGTCGCGGCTCGACGGGATCTCCGCGATGCTCGTCTGCGGGCTGTTCGCGCTGAGCCCGCTGGTCCTGTCCCAGGCCGGAACCGTCATGAGCGAAGGTCCGTTTCTGATTGCCGCGCTCGGCCTGCTTCTCGCGGTCGAGCGACCCGCTCCCAAGACAGCCTCGGCCTGGCTGCTCCTCGCGACGCAGACGCGCACGGCCGCGCTGGCCCTGCTCCCCGCGGCAATCGCTCGCCCGCTTTCCAAGAGGCGCTGGAAGGAGGCCGCCCTGGTCGGCGCGCCGGCCCTGTCCGGAGCGCTCGCCTTCAGCCTCTGGTCCCGCGCGGTGTCGGGCTCGGCCCAGCAGAAGCTCGAGGAGCTCGCGGCCTCCTATGCCGGCGGGCTGGGCCGCCTGCCCTCGGTCGCCTGGGAGAACTCGAGTTATTATCTGTCCTCCTGGGGTGCGAGCTTCATGCCCGTCTCCTGGTCCGCCGCGGCTCCGGCCGTCGGCGCGGGCCTGCTCTCGATCGCGATCCTCGGGGCCTGGAAGATTCTGCGGCGGGACCGTTGGGAGCCAGCCCTGTGGCTCCTCGCCGGCACGGCGCTTCTCCACCTGGCCTGGCCCTGGCACTACGAGCGCTACCTCATCATGCCCCTGCCTTTCCTGCTGTGGTGCCTGGCCGAGGGGCTCGGCCGCGCGGCCAAGCCGGCGCTGGCCGCCCTCTTGCTCTGCCAGGGGGTCTTCCAATCCCCGCAATGGCTGGGCCACAGGCAGGCCTGGACAAAGCCTGAGCTGGCGGGGACCTACGCCTGGATCAAGACGCGGACCAAGCCCTCCGACGTGCTGGCCAGCGTCATGTACGTGCGCGACGGCTTCCTATCAGCGAGGCCCGCTTTGCCGCTGCCGCCGAGCCCCGACGCCCGTTCCCTTCACGAGACCTTGAGCTCACGCAAGGTCCGCTACATTCTTTGGCAGGACGGCCTGGACCTGGGTCTCTCGCTCGACTCGTCCTCCGCCGTGCGAATCCAGCTCGAGCGCGACGCCGATGGGCTCAAGGACGCGTCGTACTTCAAGCCGGTGCACGAGGAACCCGGAGAGCAAGCGCGCCTCTACGAGCTCCGCTGAAGCTCGCCACGATCATTCAACCCCCGCCGCTCCGCCCTGAGGACCCGCGAAATCATCGATCTCGCACTGAACGCCGAAGGCGTAGCCGGACTTGAGCGGCTCGTTGAGGGTTTGGCCGTCGTGACAAAGCTCCTTGCCGTCCGCGGTGACCGTGATGGCGATGCTGTCGCCTGTCTTGGGCTCCTCCGCCGTGGCATCGAAGGTCGCTCCGGAATTGAGGGGCGCGTCGATCGTGAACTCATGGATGCCGGCGTCGGCCTTCTCCCAGGTCTCCAGCGAGCGCTTTTCCTGGCCGCCGGCGGCATCGCGGCCCGAGAACCAGGCCGACACGCGCATCTTGCCGGTGCCGGTCACGCGGTAGACGACTTTGTGGCCCCCGCCGTCCCAGACCTTGGCCGGAATCTTGTTGACCGCCGCGCCGGCCCCGCCGCCGGCCCCGCCGGTCCACCAGGATTTCAACGACGTCCAGCCCAGAAAAACTGCGAGCCCCAGGACGGTCACGATGAGCCTGCCGATGATCCTATCCATTCGGGCCCTCCGTTCTTACCATATCCCAGAGTTTGCCCCCCAAAGCGCGGCGCGTCAAGCCCGGATCAAGCTATAATCGGTGGGTGAACGACCGCTTGCTCGACCGCAAGGCCGCGCTTCTGATCGTTCTCGCCTCCCTCGCGGCCTACGGCCCAACGCTGCGCATAAAGGAATTCTTCCACGACGACCAGGCCTGGATCGTCAGAAACCCTCTCCTGCATAAGGGCATCAGCGCCGTGCCCAAGATCCTCTCGAGCGGCTACGTCGAGCCGGTCTTGGGGAGCGCCTCTCCGGTCCAGGAGTACCGTCCCCTACTGGTGCTCTCATTCCTCGTCCAGACCGCGACGACGGGGTTCGCGCCGGCGCCGATGCACGCCGCCAATCTCCTGCTGCACATCCTGGTCTGCCTGCTGTTTTGGACCGCCTTGCGCAGGCGGACGACGCTCGAGGCGGCCGCGGCCGCCGCACTTGTCTTCGCTTTGCTGCCGGTCCATACCGAAGCCGTGACGATTGTCAGCTGGCGCTCGGAGGTGATGACCGCCGCCTTCGTCCTCGGCGCTTGGCTGTGTCTTGAAGATGGGAGACTCGCCCCGGGGGTCGCGCTCTACGGCGCCGGCCTGCTGACCAAGGAGCCGGTCATCCTGTTCCCGGCCTTCTACGCGCTGGCCGACTGGACCTTCCACGGCCGCAAGCCCTGGGACCGCAAGGCGCGTCTCGCGCATGCGTCTTTGCTCGCCGCAACCGGCGCCTACCTCGCTCTGCGCGCGGCCGTGCTGCCGCGCATGATGCACGGGGGCTTCCCTTACTTCCATTCCCGGCTCTCCGCCGCGCTGACGCTCCCTCGCTTCGCCTTTGCGCACTACGTCTGGCCCAGCGTGACCGGGACCGGGATGTGCTCGGACTACAACCGTCCGTTGATACCGTACGCCTCGGCGGCAGAGCCGCTCTCGTGGCTCTGCCTCGCCGCTTGGGGCGCCATCCTCGCCGCGACCCTTTACGCCTGCCTCAAACGACGCAGTCCGTGGTCCTTCTGGCTGCTGGGCCCGTGCCTGTTCCTGCTGCCTACCTCCCACTTGGTCTTTCCTCTCGACACGATCGGCGCCGACCGCTTCCTTTATGTGCCGACGCTGGGCCTGGCGGCGGGGTTCGGCGGCTTGTTCGAGATCGCTCGCAAACGGCATCGCACCGGCGCTCTGCTGGCGGGTTCCGCTCTGCTGGTCTGGTACCTGGCCGCCACGGTGCGGCGCAACCTGTCCTGGAGCAGCGCCGCCGGCTTCTATGAGGAGGCCGTGGCCTGCAATCCCGTCTCGGCGAAGGCGCGCAACGGTCTCGCCGAGGCCCTTTTGGTCCGCGGCGAGCTCGCGGCCGGGCATGCCCAGCTGCTCAAGGCCTTGGAGCTCGATGGGCACATGGGAGCAGCCTATTACAACCTCGGGCGCCTGGCCTGGCAAAACGGCGACGCCAGGGCCTCTGAGCGCTTCCTGCGCCGCGCCCTCGCGGAGGATGCGGGCGACGCGGACGCCTGGGTGCTGCTCGCCGTGACTTTGCAGGCGCAGGGACGCAAGATGGAAGCCGTGACCTGCCTCGAGAAGGCCCTCGAGATCAATCCCGATCTGGCCCTGGCCCATTTCAACCTCGGCACGCTCGATCTGGGGCTGCGCAAGCAGGCCGAGGGGCTGTCCCACCTGGCGCGCTTCGTAGAGCTCGCGCCGGACGACCCTGACGCCGCGAAGGTCGCCGAGATGCTCGGGAGTCTGCATGCGCCTGCGCGCTGAGAGGCTGTCGTGGATCGTCGGCTCGGCGACGGCTTTGTTCTATCTCTGCTTTCATTCGGCGTACTATAACTTCGACGGCGTCGCCTGCGCGATCGCCGTCGAGCTCGGCGATTGGGCCCACCTCGTGCACGGCAACCACCTGGCCTACGGCATCGTGGGCTTGGTCTTCCATCGCCTCTGGCGGCTCCTCGGCTACGCGGGACCGGCCATGCTGCCTCTTCAGACGTTGGACTCGCTTCTCGGCGGCCTCGGCGTCGCGCTCTTCCATTCGATGCTCAGAAAGCTGAAGTTCTCCGCCTCCATCGCCTTGGGCGCGGCGGCCGCTTTGGCCCTCTCGCAGTGCTACTGGTTCTGGAGCCTCGAAGCCCAGGTCTACCTTCTCGGCATGGTGTTCGTGTTCCTCGCCGCGACCGAGGCGCTCTGCGAGCGGCCGCGTTGGGGCCTCCTGGGGCTCTGGCACGCCGGCGCGATCCTGGGCCACGTCGGCCATGCGATGCTCCTTCCCGTCGTGGCCTATCGACTCTGGAAAACCCGCGCCGGCGTCAAAGGAGCGTCGGCCTACGCCGTATCGTCTGCGGGTGCGTTGTGCGCGGCCTACGCGGCCGCTGCGGTCTTCTGCGTGAGGCCCGCCTCGTTCGACGAGCTCAGAAAATGGCTGCTCGGCAGCGCGGCGCTGACCGTCGAGCGCTCGTTTACCTGGCAGGGCGGATATTCGCTGCACGGACTCAGCGATTGGCTTGAGACCTCGCTGCGCCTCATGGTCGACCGGGCCGGCCCCGCAGGCCTGGGTTTCCTGCTGGCCGCGGCTCCGTTGGCCGCCGCCGCTTTCGCGGTCTGGAAATGCCGCCGCGGCCCCCGCGCCGGGCTCGTCGCGGCCTGTCTGATCTGGATCGCGTCCTACGCGCTGTTGTTCTCGTCTTGGGAGCCCTTCCTCGACGTCTACCGCATCTCGGACCTCGTCCCCCTCTGGCTGCTCGCGGCCGTCACGCTCGAATCGATGCCGGCGCGGGAGGGTCGAATTGCGCTCACCGCATGGGCCGCGGGCGCCGGGCTCTTCAACGCGACGCAGAGCATACTCCCGCGCGCGGACGCAGCCTCCAATGCTCCGTATCAAGACGCGCTGTTCGTCGCGAAGACGGCGCCTGAGAATGCGTGGATCGTCGTCACCGCTCGCGGCCAAGTCTACGTCCCTTACTTCGCTCACCGCAAACCGCTCAACATGCGCTATTTCGCCAGCGACTGGGGCATCAACTCGAATGCTTTGAATCAGCGTCTCGATGAGTTCGCCGTGCAGAATCAGCCGGTCTTCATCACCGACCAGGTTTTGGCGGAAGGACCTTGGCGCGGGGCCTTCGAGAACTACGGCCTCGTGCAGGAAAATGAGGAAGTCGGCAGGAAGCTCTACCGGGTCAGACGAAAGGGAAGCCCAAAGGCAGCACGTAGAAGAAATTGAAGACCGCGCCCGCGGCCAGGAACGGCCCGAAGGGGATCGGGTCCGAGCGCTTGAGCTTGCCGCCGGCCATCTGCGCGATCCCGTAGGCCGAGCCCAGCAGAGAGCCGACCATGAGGCAGTCGAAGGCCCCCAAGCCCCCGCTCCAGGCCCCGATCGCCGCCAAGAGCTTGATGTCGCCCCCGCCCATCGCCTCTTTGCCGAAGATCTTTTCTCCCGCGGCGGCCACCGCCCAGCAGAGCGCGAAGCCCACGGCGGCGCCGCGCAGGCAGACAAGATACGGCGAGTACCACGCAGGCGCCGACCCGGCAATGATCGGATTGAAGGAGCAAATCAGCGGCGCCGCGGCCAGCAGGCCCAATGACAACTCGTCGGGGATCAGGAAGGTATCCCAATCGATCAGCGCAACGGCGACCAAGACTCCCGAGGCGAGGATCGCGCAGCCCGCCCATAGAGGTTGGGCCCCCCAGCGCAGCCAGAGCGCCAACGACAGGCAGGCGAAGACGAGCTCGACGGCGGGATAGCGCGGCGAGATCGGCTTTCGGCAGCGGCGGCAGCGGCCTCGCAGCAGGAGCCAGCTCAAGATGGGGATGTTGTCGTGCCAGGCGATCTGCGCCCGGCAGTGCGGGCAGCGCGAGGGCGGCGAAACGATCGACCGGCCCTTTGGAAGGCGAAGGATCACGACATTGAGAAAGCTGCCCAGGCAGGAGCCCAGCCAGAAGGCCAGCGCCTTGTCCATCAAAGCGTCAGTAAGTAGTCCAGGTCGTTCCGCGGCTGTCGCTGTGGGTGCAGTTGACCCAGATGACGCCGGCATTGCCGTCGCTGACTATGTTGTCGTACATCCAGCCGCCCGTGTCGTCCGGCGCGAAGAGTCCGGTCAGGACCGAAGAGACGTCGCTGTGGTAGTTGGGAGACTTCGACACCGGCAAGGTCTGCAGGTATTTTCCCGACACAGTCAGGGACGCCAGGTCGGCGGGGTATTGCCCTTCCATGTCCCCATAATAGACGCTCAAGGCGGAACGCACGCCGCCGAGGTTCCCCTTGCTCGCGCCTTCGCTCGACCTTCGGATGAGCTGCGCGAACCGCGGGATCGAGATCGCCGCGAGGATGCCGATGATCGCGACCACGATCATGAGCTCGATGAGCGTGAAGCCGCGACGGGAACGAGGCAAAAGGGCCCCCTCGGTCCGAGGGGGCCCCTTCGCTCTCATAATGCCTCTATCCCAATGGATGGGGAGGCCTCAGTACGTCGTCCAGGTCGTTCCCTTGGTGTCGGTGTGCGTGCAGTTGACCCACAGCGTGCCGAGGTTGGGGTCGGTGATCGTGTTGTTGTAGACCCAACCCGCGCCGTCGTCGGCGCCCACCTGCTGGAGCACGGTGGA
>JACQAZ010000038.1 GCA_016194705.1 Elusimicrobiota bacterium
ATCTTGAGCGGCGTGTCCTTGAACGGCATCACGCTGAAGGACACCGTTACGGGATTGCCGGTCGCCGGGATGATAGGCTTGTCCCAGGACGGAGTCATCGCGACTTTCTTCCCGAGCCAGCCGCTGCAGCCGAGCCGGAGCTACACGATCGGCGTCTCGACGGCGGTTCTGGATGTCGGAGGCAATCCCCTTAAGCAGGCCTTTGCCAGTTCCTTTCAAACGCAGGCGCTTGGAACCCTTGTCCTGACATCGGTCAATAATTCGACGGCGGCGATCAACAGTGTTGTGGCGCAGCCTATCACGGTCAAGGCATTGAGCTCCACATCGACTCCCGTTGCCCAGGTGTCCGTGGTTTTCGCGGCGCAGATGGGGGCGGGGACCTTCCAGCCGAGCGGTCTGCGGCAGATCACCGTCTTGACGGACGCCACCGGAATCGCCTCGGCGACCTTCCAGTTGGGTGGGCAGGCCGTCCAGAACACGGTCGCAATCACCGCCGTCGGCTTCAGCTCCGCTACGCTGTTCTCCGTTACCACGCTTCCCATGCAGGCCACCCTTCTGCGCATTTACAGCGGGAACAACCAGAGCGGGGCGCTAGGCGACATCGCCACGCTTCCGTTGGTCGTCCAGGCCATGGATGCGGGCGGCGACAATATCCAGGGAACGACGGTGACTTTCAAGATCACTCAAGGACAGGGCAGCTTCAATGGCCAGCCTACGACAACTTCCATAACGGACAGCTCAGGAACGGCCTCTACCCTTTTGACGTTCGGCGCAACCCCTGGCCCGGTGTTAGTCCAGGCATTTTTCGATGCAATGGTCGGAGGGGCGCCAGTCATGAATTTCTTCGGAATAGCACCGCAACCGTCCTCCCCGACCGCAGTCGTCGGTAGCGTGGTAGACGGGATCACTCTAGTCCCCTTACCAGGGGTTATCGTTTATCTTGGCGAGGACGAGAACATCTCGACCACGACGGATCAGGGCGGAAGGTTTAGGCTTCTCGTCAGTTCCGGCCCGCACATCATCGTCGTGGCCGGCATCGACAGCGGCGTCATCGGCGGCCACACTTACCCTGAGGTTTCCTATCCCGTCACCGCCGTGCAGGGCCAGGACACCGATCTTGGGATACCGTCGATGCTTCCGGAGCTCGATCCGGATTTATGTATAAATGTTTCCGACGTTCAAGGCGGCACTCTGACAATAAAGTCACATCCACTTTGGAAGTTAATCCTTGCTCCCGGCCAGGCGCACTTCGCGGATGGCACCCATACGGGCAAGATATGCGCGCAATTCGTGCGGCATGACAGGATCCCTATGCCTGTAGCTGGGGGAAAGACAAGTTTGTTTGAAGACACCGTTCAGCCTCCGGATGTGACCTTCAATCCGCCGGCCCAGGTGACCTTTCCGAACGACGACAACCTGAAGCCAGGAACGGTCACGGAGATCTTCACTTTGGATTATGTGACCGGGGTATTCAAGAAGACAGGCCGCGGATTGGTAACGGAAGATGGGACCGTGCTCAATAGCCTACCAGGTCAGGGCATCACCCAGGGAGGATGGCACTTGGCACCGTCGCCCATTCCCGCTCTAACCACATGCTTGCGAGGGCTCATTGACCCAGGAAACGTTTCTGACAAGGACGTCATCACATACCAAGGCGCCAGCGCCTTGACGGCGGTGATCGGAGGTACGTTTGGCTTCCTTTTATGTGGCGTGCCCGTAACTCAAGGATTTGTCTCGGCCAACATGAGCAGCGATATATCGCCATCGCCCTGTTACACGCGAACCCAGACTTATGCGCAGATACGAAATACGCTTGCGAACAATTCTAATGCGACGTTTGCCACCCAGACCCGCCTCTTTGCGAATCTTTTGTATTGCATGTCTGGAAAGATTTGCCAGTCGGCACCTTCAAGCGCATTGAAAATTGACACCGATTATCTTCTGCAGATTAATGCGACTCTCGAAAAAGAATGGAACCTGGCGATAAAGAATTTTACTGCCAATCCAAGGATTGCTGATTCGTACACGCCCGCCCTTATCGCTTGCACTCAGGCCGGGGTTAAAGTTGCTGATTGCACAGATGGCTTAATCGATGCGCACATAGGCCCGGATGGAACGCTGGGGGACATTGCGATTCCTCAGCAGGCATCATGCGGACCCCCGTTAGTTTGGAATCGGCTTTATTCTGCCTTCAGTGCATGCGGCTTGACGAACCTTCCACTTTTCCTTAGCGCGACCGGGTTTTCCCCCAGCCAGATGGGACAAATTATGAGCCATGCCCCGACCGAAATTAACGGAAGCTTGAGCAAGAATCATTGTTTTCCAATGCCATGACTCCAAGAATGAAAGGGATTTCATTGTCGACGACGCTACTGGCGACATCACTTTCTTTATCTTCGATCGCCATGCCGGCGAACCACGGAGGAAGCATCTCTGGTGTCCTGCGGAAGACAGACACTCATGCCCCGATACGGCTAACCAAGGTTGAGATTTTTAGGCCTGTTGAAGCTGGCTTGGACAAAGTTGCCGAGCAAATGACGCTGCTCTCAGGAAGTTACAGCTTCACGGGTTTGGCTTGGGATACTTATACCGTCAGTGTCGATCAAATTAGCGGAGAATGGGTTGCGTTCCCCGAACATGTAACGCGGAACATTGTCCTTAGCCCAGAGCGCTCCAACGCTCGAGCGGATTTTGATTACAGTCCAACTGGATCGATCGAGGGGAATATCTCTTGGAATAACGGAACGGCGTTGAAGGCAGATACGATCAACAACGTGAGCACCGGCAGATTTATTTCTGTGCAAGACTATGAGTCCAGGGCACCCAATGAGGTACAAGCACAGAATGGTCATTACAGGATCGAACACATGGTGGCAAACCGTCCAGCCCAAATCATAGCCTGCGTCGACCAAGTCATCGGCCATCCATTGCCCCTCCAAGAAAACCTCATGACGAACTACCTCGACCCGCAGCCCTATGTCTCGATCTGCGCACTAAAGAAGGACATCCCGATCGAGCCGTGGAAGACAACCAAGGATGTGCACTTTTCTTTACCGAACCTAGTCAAGGAAAAACCCGCGATCAGAGTTAAGTTGGTGTTCCCCGAAATCATCGCGACCGAGTTCCTTGGGAAGTGGCCGAAGTTCCATGCCGATATCATTTTGGAAAGGAAGGATCCTTTCTTTTTCGAGAGAATCTGGGAACCTCATTCGTCTCTGGATCAGGAACTCTATCTTTACGGTGTGCCTCCCGGGAGGTACCGGCTGAACCTTGGCGGCAACCATCGCCGATTCGTTTATATGCATGCTCCTGAAGAAATCACCATTACTGGGAAGCAGTCCGAATTGATCACTTTGCGGATTGCGACGGAGGAGATCACCACTTCATTATTGGTGGGAAAACCTTTGGAGCACGTTCTAATTCAGCTGAAGGATTACATCAGAATGCGAAAAGAGGGGAAAATTGAGGCACCCCAACTATAGTTCCCCTTCGTCCTTCGGAAGCCCTCCGACACGCATTCTTGCGCTGACGATTGGGGTGATGAGTTGTTTCTTGTGGCCTCTCAGACTTTCTGGGCAGGAATCTTTCCCATTACCTCCTGAATTGACAGTGCCTGAGGGTTCGTTGCATAACGTCTTTTTTGAGCTGCCCCTGAAGCCAATGGTGCCAAACGGCATCACCGACCTCGGCATGATCATCTACCTCAGGAGAATCCGTATCATTCCGGAGGTGATGAAGATTCGGCATCTGGGACAGACATACCCTCTGACTGTCGAAAAGACCTATAGCGATGGATCGACTACAGTTCTTACACGGACTAACTCGGTAAACTATGTTACAAGCAATTCCAACATCGTGACGATCTCACCGGACGGCGTGCTAACAGCCGTCAGCGGCAATACTTTTGATGTCGCTACCATCGTGGCGCAAGACAAGATATTTGCAGGCCTTCAAAGTGACATCATTGTTGTGGTCGATACCGGGTCGACTCTAAACCTCCTTGATGTTTCTCCATCCTCCGCATCGTTTACTTTCCCCGGTCAATCCACGCAGCTAAATATCTCAGCGGTATACTCAGACTCCATCTTGCAGGATGTCACATTCTCGCCTGAAACCCAGTATGTGTCCAGCGATCCTTCCATAGTCAGCGTAAGCCCCAGCGGCGTGCTCACCGCTGTTAGTAACGGAATAACTTCCGTGTCCATAACGAATGAGAACGTTACATCAACGATAGCTGTTTCGGTAGGGATCCTGACGCCCTTAAGCGCGGTCCAAGTTTTCCCGCATTCGATTCCCCTGCTGCGATCGGTAGGTACAAACATCTCCCTTCAGACAATCGGCGCCCTTGCCGGTGGTGCTCAAGTCGACCTGAGCGCGGGGCGCACCGGGACCTCTTACAGCAGCTCGGCGTCTACGGTGGCAACGGTATCCCCGGATGGATTGATCACAGCCGTTGCGAACGGAACAGCAGCAATCGTTGCGAGGAATTCCGGCTTCTCCGACACGGATAACATTCGCGTGAGTATTTCTTCACTTCAATCCCTTTCTGTTACGCCAAACAATATCCCCATCTCTTTCAACTCTGTGTCCCCCATAGCAACCCAACAACTCTTGGTTAAAGGTCTATTTACGGACGGAACCTTCGAGGACCTCACCTCATCGACAACTGGAACATCCTATCAGTCCTCCAACAACGGCATGGCTGTCGCTGGACCTTCAGGCCTCGTCACCTTCACCCAGTCGGGTCAAGTCTCAATCAGCGCGACCAACGGGACCGTCTCATCCACGGCGACGTTCATGGTCGCGCAGTTCAACCCCGTTCCTCTCGGGCAGATATCCATCAGCGGCGTCACCAACGTCAAAGCTGGCGGCAATTTCGCCTACGCCACCACCGGCACAGGCCTCACCGTCGTCGACGCCACCAACCCTCAAATCCCGACGATCGCCGGGTCCGTTTCTCTTGGCGGCACAGCGGCCGTCGACTTGGCCGTCCGAGGCACGCTGGTCTACGTCGCCAACGGCACCAACGTCAACGTCGTCGATGTCTCGACTCCCTCCTCGCCCCATTCTGTCGCAACTCTGAGCACCGGCGGCAGCGTCCAGGCCGTCGCGCTCTCAGCCGACCTCTCAAAGCTCTACATCGGCGACAACCTGGGCCTCAAGGTCGCAAGCCTGGCCAACCCGAGCTCGCCCTCGATCATCGGCTCCGTCGCGTTCACCGGGACCATGAAGGCCATCGCCGTCGGCGGCATCGAGAGCTCCCTGGCCTTCGTCTCGCGCGGCACGCAGGTCAGCATCGTCGACGTCACGATCCCCGCAACGCCCGTCCTCAAGGGCTCCGTCTCGCTGACCGCCGAGGGCATCACCGCCATCGGAAACTTCGCCTTCGTCGCAAGCCAAAGCGCCGGCGTCCAATCCATCGACGCCACCGACCCCATGAACCCGCGCGTCGTAGGCGCCACCAACATCAGCCAGATCGCCTTCGGCGTCGTCGCCAAAGGGAGCCTGGTCCTGACGGCGTCTCCGGGCTTTGCCAACTCCCTGCCCATCTTCAACGAGTCGGATCCGACCAACCCGACCTACGTCGCGCGCCTCG
Organism: Elusimicrobiota bacterium; assembly: GCA_016194705.1. Taxonomy (GTDB): domain Bacteria; phylum Elusimicrobiota; class Elusimicrobia; order UBA1565; family UBA9628; genus PALSA-1176. Next base: position 5,597 of record JACQAZ010000038.1, read on the forward strand.
ATTTTCCCGGCACGGTCAGGCCCAATCGGATCGACGCCACCGACAGCTTGGTGTATGAGTCGGGCAACGGCGTGCTCGAGATCGGCCTCTACGCCCCTCAGTTCCCGGCGACTCCGCCGAGCGTGAGCCTGCTCAGCCCCGTGCCGGGCTTCAATGCCATCGAGGGCGGCCCCGTGGCCGTCACGGCTTCCGCGTCGGACGCCATCGGGGTCTCCCAAGTCGTTTACTCGGTCAACGGCACGGCGCAGACCACGGCCTCGGCCCCGCCTTATGCGGCTACCGTACGGATCCCCTCGGGCACTTCGGGTCAGCAAGTCCAGATATCGGCCCAGGCGCAGAACCTCAGCGGCGTCTTTTCGTCGCCTTCCTCGGTGATGGTCAACGTCACGCCCGACCCATTGACCACGGTCCAAGGGCGCCTCGTTACTGTCTTTGGCGATCCGATACCCAACGCCCCCATCACGTTGGTGGACGGCCTGCAGACGACCTCGGCCCCGGATGGCAGCTTCTTCGTGAGCCACGTCCCCACGGCGCCTGGCATCGAGTTGCTCTCCTCGACCGCGACCGTCTCCGGGTTCACGTTGTTCGCCAACGTCCGGCGCAATCCCGTGTTCGGCGGCCTCACCGATTTCGGCGATGTCGTCTTGAACGGCAATATCACCCTCTCAGGCAGCGTCTCGGGAACGCTCGTCCCGATCCTGAGCCCCTACAAGCTCACGGGAGCGGCCACGATCAACACGGGCCAGACTCTGAATTTGCCTGCGGGAACGATCGTCAAGTTCGCTCCCGGGGCGAGCCTGACCGTCAACGGCGCGCTCGTGACTACCGGCACCGTGACGAGCCCCGTGACCTTCACCTCCTTGGCCGACGACTCGATCGGCGGCGACACGGGCGGCGACGGCCCCACGCTCGGCGCCGCGGGCCAGCATGTCGGGGTGATCTTCACCAACGCCAACGCGGCCACCAACCTGACTTATACGACGCTGGAATACGCCCAGTCCATCCAAGTCACGGCGGGCAAGGCGACCTTCAACAACGCTCTCTTCACGAACATGTCCGTCGCGGCGGTTCGGCTGAGTCCCGGCGCGATGGTCGCGGGACAAGGCAATCAAGCGACGAGCAATCCGGTCAATGGGCTCGATCTCATCGCCGGGGATGCCAACAGCATCAACACCGTTTGGAACAACATCGGTCTCCCCTTCGTCGTCCGCGGCAACGACGTCAGCTGGTCCCATAATTCGACCCTCACGATCAATCCCGGTGCCATCGTCAAGCTCAAGGGCAGCGTGACCCAGACGGCCCAGCTCACCATGAGCGCCCTCTGGATCCGCGCGCTCGGCACGCCGAACCAGTCCGTCATCTTCACGAGCCTGCTCGACGACAGCGTGGGCGGCGACACCAACGGCGACGGCTCGGCCACCAGCCCCGCGGCCGGCGATTGGCTCGACGTGGTCATCGGCGGCACGCAGCCCAACGTCTTCAACAACACGATCTTCCGTTACGGCGGCAACGCCTTGGCGACCGCGATGGTCAACGGGACCAGCGCGGCTCCTCTGATCATGTCCAACGTCGTCATCACCTCGGCGGCGGCCAAAGGCTTGTATTCCAACGGCGAGCTCGACATGTCGAGCAGCGCGGTGACCTATTGCGGCAGCCCCCAGGCCTTGCTGATCGATACGGCCTCGAGCGCGACGCTGAGCAACGTCCTGTTCGACTCGAACCGCTCGGATGCCGTCTTGATGCAGGGCGCCTCTCAGGCTTCCTTTAGCAGCGTGACCTGGAGCAACAACGCCGGAATCGCACTCTTTGTCAACAACAGCACCGGGACGCTCATCATCTCCACGGCCACGTTCCTTAATAATCCCGGCGACGCCATCAAGGTCAATCCGGCTCTTGCCTTCTGGAGCGTCAAAGGGGCGATCTCGATCACCAACAGCGGAGTCGCCGGTTTCGACCTATTGTCCAACTCAAATCTTGGCGGCTTCGTGAGGACTTGGCCCGCTTTGCCCATCCCCTACGTCATCCGCGCAGGTGGCATCAACCTGCGCCAGAACCTGATCATCGCCGCCGGCGCGATCATCAAGCTCCTGAGCACTCCGTCGATCATCTCTCAGATCACGGGCCAAGAGGGCGCCATCATCGTTCAAGGAACGCCGAGCCAGCCCGTGGTTTTCACAAGCCTCAAGGACGACAGCTACGGCGGCGACACCAACGCCGACGACGGCGCGACCTCGCCGGCACCCGGCGACTGGACCAGCCTGAGCCTCAGCGGCAACACGCCCAACAGCCTCGACAACGTCATCTTCCGCTACGGCGGCGCGGCGGGCAACGCCATGGTCAGCGTGGTCGGCCCTTCGACGATCACCAATTTCGATATCTCCTCGTCGGCTGCCCAAGGGCTCTACACCCAGACCACGCTGACCCTATCGAACGGCATCTTGGCCGCCAACGCCGGTACCGCGGGCGTCGACTTGTTCACGGGGTCCAGCTCCACTTTGACCAACGTCCAGTTCCTCAGCAATAATTCCGATGGCCTCAAGCTCGAAGGCAACGCGACGTCCCGGATCTACAACTCGACTTATACCGGCAACGCGGGCTACGGGATCTTCGCCACCAACACCAACGTGGGCACGCTCACCATGGCCACGGCGACGTTCGTCAACAACGCCGGCGTCATCAAGTTCGACCCGTCGGTCGCGGCCCTCAACATCAGCGGCCCCGTGACGATCGCCAACAGCGGCATCGCCGGGGTGGACATCCTGTCCAACGCCAACGTGGGCGGCGCCGTGCGGACCTGGTCCAACATCGGGATGCCCTACGTGATCCGCAACGGCGGGGTCAACTTCAGGTCCAATTTGACGCTGCAGCCCGGCGTGATCGTCAAGCTGCTGAGCACGCCGTCGATCATCTCCCAGATCACGGGCCAGGAGGGCGCGATCATAGCACAAGGCACACAAAACCAGCCCGTGGTCTTCACGAGTCTCAAGGACGACAGTTTTGGGGGAGATACCAACGTCGACGATGGCGCCACTTCGCCGGCGCCGGGCGACTGGACGAACTTGAGCCTCAGCGGCAACACGCCCAACAGCCTCGACAACGTCGTCTTCCGCTACGGCGGCGCGGCGGGCAACGCCATGGTCAGCGTGGTCGGCCCCTCGACGATCACCAATTTCGATATCTCCTCATCGGCGGCTCAGGGACTTTACACGCAGACCACGCTGACCCTCTCGACCGGGGTGATCATGAGCAATCGAGGGACGATGGGAGTCGATCTATTCACGGGAGCCAACGCGGCGCTCACCAACATCCAATTCAACGGCAACAGCGCCAACGGCCTCGAGTTGGACGGCAGCGCTTTGAGCACGGTCACGAACTCCACGTTCACCGGCAACGGCACCAACGGCCTTTTCGCGAGCAACACGGCGGGCACGCTCAACGTCGGCAGCGCCACTTTCGTCAACAACGGCGACGGCTTCCTCTGGAACCCGGCCGCCATCCTCAACTTCCTCGGACCGATCTCGCTGATCAACAGCGGGATCAACGGCATCGACGTCCAAACGAACTCCAACGTGGGAGGCGTCGTGCGAACCTGGTCCAACCCGGGGGTCCCGTACGTCATCCGCGGCGGACCTGTCAACTTCCGCCAGAACGTGACCGTCCAGCCGGGCACCGTCATCAAGCTGCGCGGGACGACCTCGTCGTTCACCGGACAGGAAGGGACCATCACCGCTCAGGGGACCTCGGCTCAACCGATCGTCTTCACGAGCCTCAAGGACGACGGTTTCGGAGGCGACACGAATCTGGACGGGGCGGCGAGCTCGCCGGCCCGCGGCGACTGGGGCGCGCTCGGCCTCGGCGGCAACGGCAATACGAACCTCTGGAGCCACGTCGTGGTCCGCTACGGCGGCGCCAACGGCAGCTACATGCTCTCGGGCGGCAATCTCACCGCGAGCAATTGCGATGTTTCTTTCTCGGCGGCCGACGGCTTCCAACTGGGCAGCGGCACGACTATCACTATCACCAGCACTACGTTTACGAACAACGTCGTCGGGTATCGGTCGGTCTTCCCGCTGGCCGGGGCCTCGATTGGCCAATCGATCTTCTCGGGGAACTCGAGCTTCGGCGTGACCACCAGCGGCGGCTCGGCCGCCAACGTCATCAACAACTATTGGGGAAGCCCTAGCGGCCCGACCGTCTCGACGAACCCCGGAGGGACCGGGGATGCCGTGTCGTCGACGAACGTCACTTATTCGCCGTTCCTGACGTCGCCGCCGGCGGGGGCGGGTCCGTGATCATATGAACATGAGGAAGATCGCCTTCTGGCTTCTGCTGCCGGCAGCCGGGCTCGCGGCCCGGCCGGCCGCGGCTTCCGACCAGATCTTCCTGACGCCGGTCCCAGCCACGCTCAGCGCGGGCGCGACCGCGCAATTGCAGCTGTCCGTCCAGGTCGACACGGTCCCGTTCGGCGGCTACCTCTTCACCTTGAATTACGACACTCGGACCTTGACCTTGATCTCCATGGGCCAGGTGATGAGCGGCGATTTCCAGGACGAGTTCTACCAGGGTCCCGGAGCCGCGGCGGGTTCCTTCACCTTCCAAGGCCTCAACGACAAGAGCCTCCTCACGCCGACCGGAAGCACCAGCCTGGTCATCGCGGTCTTCCAGGCGACGAGCTCCAGCGCGCCTTTTGGAAACAATGCGATCCTGTCCGGCACGGTCAGCGTCACGGCTCGTGAAGCGGTCTCGACGGGCGGCTCCACTGTTGCCGTTTTCGGAGCCAGCTCCAGCTTCCAGGTCCTCGGCGACACGGTCGCGCCGACCACCTCCCTCATCGTCTCGACCGGCGCTCAGTTCATCGACGGCTTGGGTCAGCTCTTCATCGCGAGCGGCACGCTGCTGGGATTCTCCGCGACCGATACGGCCGTTGGCTCGTTCCCGCCGTCGGGCGTCGCCGAGACCGACTACCGGGTGGACGCATCGACGCCGACGGCGCCATTCCAGGCATTCGTGTCGCCCTTCTCTCTGCCCGAAGGCGTCCATTTGATCGAGTTCAGGAGCATCGACCGTTCCGGAAACGTGGAGAGCACGAAGTCCCGGACGGTCAAAGTGGACGCCACGCCTCCGGTCACCCAAATCGCCTTCTCGACCGCGGTTTTCGTCAGTTCCTCCAGCGGGACCTTCATCTCGGGAGGGACGACCATCGGCTTCACGGCCCAGGACCCGGTCTCAAACGGCGTAACATCCGGGATCTCGGCGGTCCAGTTCCGCGTCGACGCCTCGACACCGGCGAGCCCGTTCCAGGCCTTTGTCTCGAGTTTCTCGCTCTCGGCCGGCGCGCATACGATCGACTATCGCAGCGTCGACAACGTGGCCAACATGGAATCGGCTCGTTCCACGGCGCTGAGCGTCGATACGGCGGCGCCGGTCACGACGCTCCTCGTCGACGGCGCACCGGCCGCCTCGACTTCCGCCTTGGTCCTGGTCTCGACCGATGTCCTCTCCCTGTCGGCTGTCGACGCCGGCTCAGGAGTGCAGAGAACCCTGTTCACGCTGGACGCGGGGGCGCCGCAGGTTTACGCCTCGACCTTTACTTTGGCCGTCGGAACCCACACGCTGGCCTTCCAGAGCATCGACAACGTCGGCAACCTGGAAGCTTCACGCAGCGTCGCGGCCTCGGTCGGCGCCGCGGATCTCTTGCCGCCGCGCACGAGCCTGCTGGTGGGAACTCCCAGCTTCAGCTCCGCGCCCGTCTACGTCACGAACCTCACGACGTTCAGCCTTGCCGCCGTGGACGACCGCACGGCGGTCGGGGACGGCGCGGGGACGGGCGTGGCCCGGTCCTTCGTCGCGATCGATACGACGACCTTCTCGGTCTACACGGGGACCTTCAGCATTGCCGCCGAAGGACTGCACACGCTTAGCTTCTACAGCACCGATCTGGCCGGCAACGTCGAGGCCGCCCATTCGTCCGCCGCGGCCGTGGACCTCACGGCGCCGATCACGACGCTGTCTTTCGTGGGTTCGAGCAGCACCAATACTCTAGGGGCTCTGTTCGTCTCGTCCGGCACATTCTTCACACTCACCTCGACGGACCCGGTCTCTAGCGCGGTGGCGTCCGGCGTCAATACGGTCTTCTTCGTCATCGACCACGATCCCTCGTCTCCGGATTGCCTCGCCGTGCCCTTGGACCCCAATGCGCCTCCTGGAACCTGCGCCAATGAGGCCTACAACGGCGCGTTTACGCTCGCGCCGGGAACGCACACGGTCTATTACTTCGCCGATGACAACGTGGGAAACAGCGAGATCATCAACTTCACCGCTCTGACCGTGGACGGCCTGCCGCCGCGCACCAGCCTCGTGATCGGTTCCCCGCAATCCGGTACGAACCCAGTCTACGTTTCCACGATGACGCCGCTGTCGCTGAGGGTCGCAGACGACGCGGCCACCGTGGGCGACGGTATCGGTGCGGGAGCGGCGAGCACCTTCATCGCCGTGGACACAGCCCCGTTCTCGCCCTATGTCGGCTCGTTTACGGTGTCGAGCCCGGGCGCGCATACGATCCAGTCGTACAGCATCGACGCGGTCGGCAACGCCGAGGCGGCTCATGCCGCGGCCGTGACGGTAGACGCCGCCGCTCCCGCTCTCGCCCTGACTCCCGCCGACGGCGATCGGGTGAACACGACGACGCCCACGATCACGGCCTTCTATTCGGATTCCGGCTCCGGGGTCAACGGCGCGACCTTGCGCGTGAGCTTGGACGGCGTCGATGTCACCACGAGAGCCGTGGTCACGGCCTCCTCGGCGACCTTCACGCCCGCGGCCCTGTCCCAGGGAACGCATACCGTGACGGCGTCGGTCGCCGACAATCTCGGAAACAAGGCCTCGGCAAGCGCGACCTTCCTCGTGGATTCCATTGCCCCGATGACGACTTTGGTGATCGGCAGCCCCCAGTTTGTCTCCGGCACCGTGTTCATCACCACCGCCACGCCCCTGCGATTTACGACTTCGCAGCCCTCTCATACTTCTTACGCGATCGACGGCGGTTCCTTCACCGTTTTCAGCGGCACTTTCACCTTGAGCGGCGCTGGCTTGCACCTGATCCGCTATTTTAGCGTCGATCTTGCGGGCAATACCGAAGCCGTCCGCTCGAGCACGGTCGCGGTGGACGCGCTGCCGCCGCGCACCGCGTTCGTCGCGGGCACCCCCAGCTTCTCCTCCGGCACGCTCTACGCTTCGAACATCACGACGTTCAGCCTGGCGGCCTTGGACGATCTCGCGGCCGTGGGCGATGGGCTCGGCTCCGGCGTTGCACGGACCCTCATTGCCATCGACTCGGGGGCTTTCACCGTCTACCCGGGAACTTTCAGCATTCAGACGGAAGGCCTGCACGCCGTCGGTTTCTTCAGCCTCGATCAGCTTGGAAACGCGGAGGCCGCGGGCAGCGCCTCTGTCGCGATAGATCTGACGACGCCGATCACGACGCTGTCCTTTGTGGGAGCGAGCACCAAGAACGCTCTGGGGACATTATTTGTCTCGTCGAACTCCTCCTTCACGCTCACGTCGACCGATCCCGTATCCAACGGCGTGGCCTCGGGCGTCAATACGATCTTCTTCGTCATCGACCACGACCCCTCGTCCGCGGATTGCCAGTCCGTGCCGCTCGACCCCAACGCGCCGCCTGGCACCTGCGCCAACGAAGCCTACAACGGTGCGTTCACGCTTGCGCCGGGAACGCACACCGTCTATTACTTCGCCGAAGACAACGTCGGCAACAGCGAGATCATCAACGTCACGCCGCTGACCATCGACGGCCTGCCGCCGCGCACGAGCCTGGCGATCGGCTTGCCTCAGTTCGGCCTCAACCCTGTCTTTGTTTCCACCTCGACGCCGCTGACGCTGCAGGCCGCAGACGACGCCGCGCTGGTCGGTGACGGCATCGGCGCGGGAGTGGCGAGCACCTTTATCGCCATCGACACGAGCCCGTTCGCACTCTATAGCGGCACGTTCACGCTCTCGGCCCAGGGCTCCCACACGATCGCCTTCTACAGCGTGGATGTGTTGGGGAACACCGAGGCCGCGCGCAGCGCCACGGTGGCGGTCGATGCCGCGCCGCCGGTCACGCAGCTCCTGGTCGACGGCAATGTCGTCTCGTCGACCAGCATTGCCATCATCTCGACCGATACTCTGTCGCTGGCCGCGGCCGACCTCGGTTCCGGGGTCGCCACGACTTTCTTGACCATCGACGACGGCCTGCAGCAGGTCTACGCCTCCACCTTCAGCCTCACTGCTGGCACCCACACCGTGGCTTTCCAGAGCCGCGACAACGTGGCGAACCTCGAAGCGTTGAAGATCGTCACCGCCAGTGTGCGCGGCCCGGACGCGACGCCGCCAAGCCTTACCTTGGCGCCGGTCAACGGCAGCACGGTGACGACGGTCACTCCAGCCATCGTCGCTGTCTACTCCGACTTTGGGACCGGCGTCAATACGGCCACCTTCCGCCTGAGGCTGGACGGCGTGGATGTCACGAACTTGGCCGTCGTGACCCCCTCATCGGCTGTCTTCACGCCTGCCGCCTTGTCCCAGGCGACCCATACGGTCACCGCCTCTGTGGCCGACTTCGCCGGCAACCAGGCACAAGCCTCCTCCACCTTCCTGGTCGACTCGGTGCCTCCGCAGACGACCCTCCTCATCAACGGCACGGCCGTGGCATCCTCATCGGTGACGATCACCCCCACGGACACGATCTCCTTCACCGCTACGGACGCTGGCTCGGGCGTGCTGCAGACTCTGTTCTCGCTCGACCAAGCCGCGGCCCAGGTCTTCTCAAGCTCCTTCACGGTAGCCGTGGGCACCCACACTTTGACCTTCCAAAGTGTCGACCGCGCCGGCAACGTGGAGCCCTTGAAGTCCGAGTTCCTCACGGTCGTCGCTTCCAGCGGCACGGGCTTTGCCGTCGCTTTGACCCTCGATCCAGCGACCATTAACCTGAAGAGCCAAGGTCAATTCGAAGCCGCCATCATCGAGGTCACCGGGACGAAATCATCCGCCGATATAGCTCCTACCTCGCTCAAGATCACGGCGATCAACGGCGTGCCGCTGTCCCAGCCGATCACCGCGCTCTCCCAGCCTGCGCCGCAGTTGGGCGATGCCAACAACAACGGCATCCTTGACCTCAGCGTCAAGTTCGACCGCTCCGCGTTGATCGCGGTGCTGCCGGTCGAGGAGCAGGTACAGGTCACGATCTCAGGCCTCTTCAAGGACAGCTCGCCTCTATCCGCCTCCACGTTCGTCCGTACCATCAAGCCCGTCAACGTGCAGGCCGCCAATGGCGGCACAGTGAACCATATGACCACCAGCGCCCAGGTGATCGTGCCCGCGGGGGCTCTCACGCAGGACACGGACATCACCATCACCAAGCTCTCCGCTGCTCCGCCTGCCGACGAACAGGCGAGATCCGATGCGGCTCAAACTGCGGGCCTCAAGCGCCAGGGCAGTCCTTACGACTTCGGGCCGGACGGGACCCAGTTCTCCCTGTCTGCCACCCTCTCGCTGCCCTATGATCCGGCGGGACCCGACCCGAGCGTGCTCAGGATCGCTTACTGGAACGCTCAGACCGGCCGGTGGGAACCCCTGAACTCGACCTTCGATGCCGGCTTGCGCATGATCAGCGCCAAGACCTCGCATTTCTCCATCTACCAGGTCGTGGCACCTCAAGGAGCCGGTACGGCCGCTTTGCCCGCCGCGGCCTCGGCGGACTCCTCCTTCGTCTTCCGCGACCTCTATGCTTTTCCCAACCCGTCCAAGCATGGCCATGCCGTGACGATCCGCACGCAAGTGGGTCTGGCCGATACCGTTCAGCTCGATATCTACGATGTCTCGGGCCATCACCTGCGCTCCGGCGCGCCGCCCTCGCCCCAGGTGTTAGACGACGGCAACGGCAAGGGGCCGCAGTGGAGCTACGACTACGTCTGGGACACGAATGGGGCGGGGTCGGGAATCTACATCTTTACGGTCACGGCGAAGAAGGCGGGCCTCCCGGCCATCGTCAAGAGCGCCAAAGCGGGGGTCTTAAAATAAAATGAGGTTCCCTGGAATATTTCTCCTGATAGCTTGCTTGGTCTCGGCGCAGGCCCACGCCGAGGAGACCGCCTCCTTTCTCAAGATCGGCGTCGACGCGCGGGCGCTGGGCATGGGCGGGGCCTACACGTCGCTGGCGACCGGCGCCAACGCGCTTAACTGGAACCCGGCGGGCCTCGCTAACCTCGGGCTCCAGGGCCAAGGCCCTGGCGGCATGCGCGGCCGCGACCTGACCTTGACCCACATCGAATTGGGCTCCGACACACGCTTTGACTACGCGGGCTACGCCCACGCGCTCAAATACGGCGTCATCGGCGGCGGCGGCAGCTTCCTCACGCAAGGCGCCATCACCGGCCGCGACGACACGGGCCGCGCGACGGGTTCCTACTCGGCGGTCGACTCGGCCTTCACCATGGGCTACGCGGCCAAGTTGCCCTCGGACCTGAGAGTGGGCGGCGCGTTCAAGGTGCTCTCGAGCCGTCTGGCCGACACCTCGGCGACGGGGTTTGCCGTGGATCTCGGCGCGCAGAAGGAGCTCTCGGGCGTACGGGGACCGGGCGTGCCGCTGTTCGGGATCGCGGTGCAGAACGTCGGCCCCGGCATGAAGTTCCTCAACGAGACCGGCCAACTGCCGCTGACCTTGGCGGCGGGAGTGGGCTACCGGCTGCCTGTTGGGATGACCCTCGCCGCGGACTTCAAAGAGAGACCATACTCGCGCGAGACGGAGTTCGATTTCGGCACCGAGTATGCGGTCATGAGCAGCTTCGCCGTTCGCGCCGGCTACGGGTCGCTGGGCGGACAGAACGCGACGGGCCGCGTGACTGGGGTCTCCGCGATGAGCGGCTTCGCGGGCGGCTTTGGACTCAAGCTGAAGGGCTACAGTCTCGACTACGCATTGACGCCATTCGGCCAATTGGGCACAGCGCAGCGTTTTACGTTCGGAGCGAGATTCTGACATGGGACATTCTTTGAAACCCGAATTTGCGTTCTTGGTCCGGCCGCATTTGCTTCAACGGCGGATCGCCAGGCACCGGGTGCAGATCTTATGGGCGAAGAAAATGTCCCGGCTCAAGAGCGGCACGGAAGCGTCGGTCTGGAAGACCGCAGCTCAAATAGTAGAGGAGGTCGTCGCAAAGCTTGAAATTCATTCGAGAGCGCGCCGGTCATGGCACCGGATCGTCAAAGAAGATTTCTGCCAAATTTCTGCCATTTCAGGGTGAAAATGGGCCGTAACGGATGTAAGCTGGTGCAACCCCATGCAAGACGGTTTCTCGACGAGGAACTAACAAAAAGAGGGGTTGTCGTCGGGCTGGCTCAAACATCCCCTTTCGTCCTCACACGACAGGGGTCATAGGTTCGAATCCTATACTGCCCACCACTCCAAAATGGAAGCCCTTCGACCCGTTGGTCGAGGGGCTTTCTGTATGTGTACTCGAGCCCTTACGGATACTCCACTTCGACGAACGCGCGGCCTTCCGCGGGCGGGGGTCCAAACTCATCCCAGCCGCAATCCAGGCGGTTGTACGGCTCTTTCTTGGCGTCGGGCATCTTCATGAGGCGGCCGGTGGCGGAGAAAGGCGAGCCGGCCGGCCGGTCGCCTTTTTTGAACAGGTCCTTTGAGTCTATTCCGCTGGTGTGAACGACCAATTCGCCGCCGCCGACGTCAATCAGAAGGGCGGCGACCTTGCAAAAATTGGGATCTTTGGGATCGTCGCAGGCGCAGCGCGCCGCGCGGGGGAGCTTGAGCGTGCCGCGCACGCGCACCAGCTGATTCTCGAGGTTGCCGTGCGCGCCGAGACCGCCGGCGAAGGCGGCGCCGTCGACCAACGGCAGCCGGCTCTCTTTGAGCTTCTGGCCAATGAGGATCCACACGGCGAGTAATACGAGCGGGGAGATGATGCACCAGAAGATCAGCACCGGCTTCCAAACGCCCGGCATCGGCCGGCGGCTGCGCCGCCCGAGGATGTACCAGGCGAACAACCGGAAGGCGGGGAAGAAAACCGCCAGGACCACGCCGATGCGCGCCATCAGGTAGGGGCCGACATCCGAGCACCCGCCGACCGCGGGCGGGTCGCCCACAAGAAGCAAGACCGAGATCGCCGCCAGCACCACCAGCTCGACGAGCACATAGGAAGGATGGGTCGACAAGAACTCGAAGTCGACGCTGGGGATCGCCGGGTTGGGCATGATCAGCGGACCCACCTTGAGGTTGGGCCGATAGTCGAGCTCAACCACGGTGGGCCGAAGAATCCGCCACACGAGCCACGCCGCGCAGAGCAGGCCGATCGTGAAGAATACCGCGTCAGGCGTCGAGAGCCGGTTGTCCGGCGGGCAGCCGAGGACGCCGCGCGCGCGCAGGGCGCCGGCGAGCTCCATCGCGAGGCAGAACACGGCGATGAACTCGAAGAACAGGATCTTGACGAGCGCCGAGACGCGCAGCCACGCGTTCATGTCGAACAGGAAGGAATTCAAGCCCGTCTCTTTGCTCTCTTTTTCCCGCACACCGAGAGTGTGCCCCGCAAACCGCGCCTCGTCAAGCCCGCCGGCCTCGAAAAGGGCGGCTGAGCCGCCGCTTTATTTACGGTTAAGCAACCCTGTTAAAACCAGGATCACGCCGACCAGCGAGGCGAGGATGCCGAAGACCAGCGCTACCCACGCCGCGCGCATCGGGTTGAGGACGAGATAGGAGTCCTCCGGATGCTTCGGATCGTAGTGCACCGGGACAGGATCGGGGAGCGCTTCGACCAATTTCTTGATCACATCGGCCAGATTGCCGGTGAGCCGTATCGAATAGACCTGATCGTTCGTGTAGGTCTTGTCGCCTACGACGTAGGTGTACCGTACGAGCGGCATGACTACTCCCCGGCTCATACCCGGCATCTGGGCGCCGACGCCCCGCTCGAGGATCTTCCCCGGGACGGTCGGCCAGTCCTTTGCGGTCCGTATCGTCGACGAAGCGCGGGCGTAGAGGTAGATTCCGGTCGCTCCAAAAAACATCGTCAAAATGCCATACAGCATGTTCTTCACCTTGGATGGCTACTCCTTCGTCAAAGGCAGCTGCCGCTCTTTGAGGTCGGCGAAGTCCTCGAATTTATTGCCGTACTGGGCGTCGGTGTACAGCTGGTTGAGGCGATAGGGCCCCATGGTCCGCGCGCGCACGGCCTGGCCGCCCGACTTTCGGAAGATGGAATTGGTGATCTTCGGGCCGTCGTAGGGCTCGCTGCGCGGCGGGCTCATGATGGCGATCTCGGAGCCGACGTCGCCGCGGCCGTCGGAGTCGTGCCACATCGTGTTCTTCGGCAGGGAACCGCCGTATTCGAAGACGCAGTTGTCGAACCTGGTGACCTTCGGATCGAACGAGCCCGCGCGCAGGAAAATCGACTGCCAGTCTCCCGGCTGGTGCTTCTCGATCGAACCCGACGTGAAGGTGATCGGTTTCTCCTTGGTGCCGGCGGCGACGAGGTTGCCCATGTCCGTCTCTCCGTTGCCGGTCTTGCCGCCGACGTAGATGATGTCGTTGATCTGAACCGTGACGCCGGGCTCAAGCGTCAGCTTCACCGGCGCGCCCGTGTATGTGTCGCCGGGGATCTGAAGTTCCATCACGCGATACGGGATGCCGAGATCGTGCCAGACCACGTCCTTGAGCACCATCGGCGTCGTCACCGAGATGACCCGGGCGTACTCGGGCACGCCCGCCTTCGTGGCGAAGGTCGCGCGCGTGAGGGTCCCCGCCGCCACGGGATCGCAGTCCATGACGGGGTACTGAGTATTTTTGCTCGTGTTCTTCGGGTTGTAGCCGTAGACGGTGACGCTCGAGTCCGGCGCGAGTCCGGTCTCGTTCCAGATCTTGAGCCCCTTGCTCTGCAGCTTGTAGAAGTTCACGTGCGAGAGCGTGAGCGCCGGATCGTCGCCGGAATGGAGCGTCGAGATCGCGCCGGCGCCCGCACCGGCTCCCGCCTTGTAGAAGTCGGCGTATTGGATCGTGAAGTCTTTATAATTGGATCCGGCGCCGATGCCGTCCCAGTAGAGGTCCTCCGCGTCGAACGAGGCGAGCACGACGTGGTCCTTTTCCGTGCCGAGAATTTTGATGCCGCCGCCCGGGTCGACCTGGATGTAGCCGTGCGGCGCCGAGACGATCCGGATCTGGTCGTCGTTGAAGAGCACCACCGTGCCGGCTTCGATAGTCAGCGTGTGGGCTCCCGTCGAGAAAGGTCCGTACACGAGATAGACATGATCGGGTTTCCACGTTTCATCGGAATCGAGCACGGCTTTCGCGTTGATGATCTGGCCGTAGGCTTTCTGCGGCTTCCCATGGACCGCCTTGTAGACGGCGCGCAACTCGGATTCTCCGGGGGCGGCGGCCTTTGCCGGCGGGGGTGCCGCGGCGAGCGCGCGTCCGCAGAAAAGCGGAACGAACGCAAGGAACGCATAACGGAACGAATTCGTGCGCGGGCGCATGGGGCCTCCTTTCCGTCTGCTCGAGCGATTCGAGTCAAGCATAGCACACTTCACAAACCGGTTGAGATGGGCCGCGGGATTGGCTCACCGAGCGTCACTTCAATCGCATTCGAAATGATCGCCCCTTTCCAGTAATCGTCCGAAGCCAACTCGCGCTTGCAGGCGGCCAGCAGCTTCGCCGGGCTCTCGCGGCTCGGGGCCGGGGATGGCGGCAGCTTCTTCGGATAGACGAGCGTGCGGTAGGCCACGAGGTATCGGCCCGGTTTGGGGGGAATCCACTGCGCCGCCGAGCACCCCCAGTCGTCGAACAGGAGCGTGCGCGACTGGCCGCGCAATATCCCATAGGCGTCCCAGGCAGTCGACTGGGCATCGTGAACGCACTGGCAATCGTGGATGAGGACGAACGGCGGCCCGCCCCCGAGAGGGCGAAAGACCAGTCCGTGTACCTCGTGCTTGGGCACGAGACGGATGCGGGATTGACTTTGGTTGGCGATCGTCACCTCAAGCGCGCCGTCGAGCGCGACCTTCCCCTGGGGGACGTTTGGGCCGCTCGGGTAGCGCACGAGGCGCAGCTTGCGCTTCTCGATTAGAGAGACGCTGATCCCGCTCGTCTGCGGCGCTGGATCGACCGGGGGGCGACGGGCTCGTGCGATCGCGGCTGGCAGGAACAGGACGAGGAGGGCAGCAGAGAATACGGTTCGTCGATTAATCATCACCCTCGCGCTATGCGCGCTCTTTCAGCGCACGACCTGCTCGGTTCCGTGCTCCTGCCAGTACTTGTCGATGACGGGCTTGAGCTCTTCCTGAATCTGCGCGAGCGGTTTGGATTTGTTCTTCGCCCACCAAGTCTGCCAGTTCTCCACGCGGAACATCCATTGGTCCGCGCCCGCGCTGATGGGCTTGCGGCGCGACTCGTAGGGTGAATAGTAGCTCAGCGGCGTGATGACCAGCAGAAGGACACGCTCGCACTCCGCGCCGAGCGTGACGCCCTCGTCCTTGACGATAGGTTCGGGCGCGGGGCCCTTCGCGCTGAGATTGGCCGGGGCGTTGGTCAGCTCGCCTTCGTTTACGATGCGCTTTCTTGTTCGGGCCGTCTTTTGGTCCTTGAGATGGGCGATCAGGGGCCCGATGGCGTCCTTTCCCAGGGCCTTGAGTCGAGCATCGACATCGTAGCGCTGATCTTGAGACAGGTCGGTCCGCGCCAATTCTTTGATCAACTGTTCTGCGTTCATTTTCTTCTCCGATGCGCGCGACGTTGGGCATGCCGACAAGACTGCTACGGCCAGCGCCGCGATCGCGATCGCGATGTTTCGTTTCACCATTTTTCTATTATAGCTTCCCCGGCGCCAGCTTGACGAGCGAGACGATCCGAACGAAGCAGTGCGCTAATTCCTGATCTTCAACGCTTTGACGTATTGATCGAGGTTCGGACTGTCGATGAGAATGTAGACGGGGTATAGGTTTGAATAATCAGGCGGGATATTGGAGGCGATTTTGAGCATTCTCTTGTTGGCTTCCGTCACGAACTGCATCTGACTCGGCCCGGCGACGAAACTCATGTACCCGTCCTTGAAACGTTCGCCAAATCCCATGGGAATCGATTCCGGGTCGTGGTAGATCGCGAATTGAATGCGCGCGACCGTGGACGACCCTGGGGCCGACTGCGCGATCAGGAGTCTGTGATTGGTGATCCGGACCACGGCCTTCCGATAGTAAAGAGTGTTCACCGCGCCATGCTTGATGGGAAGATCGGCGAACCTCCCATCATGGTCCTCAAAAAGGACGGATTCGCCCGGCAGCATCGCGGCCTTGTCCAATGTCGCATTCTTGTACTTCACGGCGAGAAAAATCATCGCGATGACAAAAAACACTACGGCGCCCGCGGCGATCGTATTGAAGGTCATACCCTCTCCATGCTGCGAAATTCTTTTGGCCATCACTCAATATTCGGTAAGATTACCATAATGCGATCGGTATTCTTTATCGCCGCCGCGCTATCGGCCGGTTGCAGTACCGGTTCGACCTCGAATCGCCAGGACTCCACCATGCAAAAGCCAGTCATCATTGAGGACCGCAAAATACTCGATCAATTCGTGGGAGTCCTGGTGACTCTGCGCGGTCCGTTGATCGAATCGAAGATCCCCACGATCCTCGGCGTCGACGTCGACGGGGACCAGATTCAGAAGCTGGGCGGCGCAACGGCGACGGCCACCGGCATTCTTCGGCGCGAGACCGTCACCCAGGAACAGCTCGATCACGACACCGCGGCAAATGGCCAGATCCCCAATAGGGGGGCCGGAGTCTTTTATTCTCTGGCGCCCGCAAGCAGGAAGTGAAGACGCCAGTGAACCTTTTCGCTCGTCGCAGCGACTAACGGGCAAATGGCCAACAATAACGAACAGCTCGTCAGAAAATCCAGCTCAAACCCCGACGAGGCATTCAAAGACCTCATCGAGCAGCACCGCGAACGGGTCTACCGCTTTGTTCTCTCGCAGGGAGTTCCCGAGAGCGAAGCCGACGATGCCGCGCAAGAGGTGTTCCTGCAGGTGGTCCGGAGCCTCAGAAGCTTCCGCGGCGAGTCCTCGTTCACGACGTGGCTTTACGCGATCGCGCGCAACGTCGCTGCGGGACATCGCCGGAAGCGGGCTCAGGCGTTGGCGCGCCAGGCGCCGCTGGATGGAAATCCGGAATGTCTCGAGATTCCAGACGGCCGCCGAGCGCATGACGAGGTTCTCGAAACCCAGGAGAGGGATAAGATTGTCCGAGACGCGATCAACAGCCTTGGTCCGATGCATCGCGACGTCCTGCTCAAGCAGAGCGAGGGATATTCTTACCGGCAGATGGCCGACTGGCTGGGCATCCCGGCGGGCACGGTGCGCTCCCGGCTGCATCACGCCAAACGCGCCGCCGCGGCGATCCTCGCGCTCGCTTTGGCCGCGGCGTGCGGGCGCAAGGCGATCGACTATATCGGGAAAGCGATGCAGCTCAACCGCTGGGGCAAATGGCAGGAGGCGGCCCAAATCGCCGGTGCGGCCGCCGAGGATCGCGCTCTCTCCCCCGACGATCGCTGCGCCCTGCTGGTCGACTCCGCCTACGCTAACGCGCGGCTGGGCCGCGATCAAGAGGCTTGGGCCGCGGGCCGGCGCTTCAGCCGTGATTGCGGCGCCATTCCCAAGGATAGCTGGATGCGCGGCGAGCTCCGCAAACTGGAGGCGGAATACACGCTCGGCTCGCCGGAATGGCTGCTGAAGCGCGCTATGACGCTCAACCAGACGGGGGATTGGCCGTTGGCGGCTTTGGCCGCCGACGCCGTCCTGGGCGCGCCCGATATCGCGGCGCACCAGCGTTGCGAAGCGCTCTTCGACAAGAGCTACGCCGCGACGCGCTTCGGCCACAAATCCGAGGGACTTGACGCCGTCAGGCGCTTCGACGGAGAATGCGGGAGCATCCCCAAGGGCGACTGGACGAGGCGAGAGATCGCCAAGCTCAAGTCCGAGCTGAATCCGCGGCCTAAGCGCTAGCGGGCGCGGCGTTCTTTACCGCGGCAGGACGTCGGGCAGATTGGCGGCGGCCCAGGCGAGCGTCGACATCACCGCCGAGTTCTCTTGGAGTTCGCGCGGGACGACCTTGTCCAGAGTGTCCGCGGCGGTGTGGTGGTAGTGAAAGTAGGCGCGCCGATCATTCAACGGCATGGCTCCGGGCACGCCGAGCTCTTGAAGCGGGGTGATGTCCACTTCAACGGGCTCTTCGCTGTGCTTGGCGATGCCCGCTCCGATGGGCGCCAGCAGCTCCGAGAGCGGCTTGAGCATGGCCAGGGCCTCGGGCTTCATGTGGGCCATGAAGCCCAGCGCGTGGCCGGCGCCGTTGTCGCTCTCTATCGCCAGGATCTGGTTCATCAAGCCGTCATTGTGGTCGCGCGCATAAGTCTCTCCGCCGCGATTTCCGTTTTCCTCGTTCATCCACGCCACCAGCCGGACGGTGCGTTTGGGCTTGAGGCCGAGGCGCTTGATGAGCTGCAGCGTCTGCATGGCCATGGCGACCCCGGCGCCGTCGTCGATCGAGCCGGTGCCGAGATCCCAGGAATCGAGGTGGCCGCTGACCAGGACGATCTGCTCGGGGTGTTCGGTCCCCCTGAGGTCGGCGACGACGTTGGCGCTCGCGACGTCCGGCAGCGTTTGGGGCGTGAGAACCAAGCGCATCTTCACCGGCCCCTGGGACGCGAGGTCCGAGATCATTTCGGCGTCCTCGGCGGCGACGGCGCCGGCGGGAATGCGCGCCGTCTCGGAAGAATAGTTGACGGCTCCGGTGTGGGGAAGGCGGAAGTCGGCGCTGCCCACGGAGCGCACCAAGGAGGCCGCCGCCCCCAGCCGGGCCGCCGCGCTCGCGCCGGCGGCGCGATAGAAGACGGCTTGGTGATAGGCGTCGCCGGAATATCCGGCTTCGGCCATGGATTTGTCGAATTTCACGTCGAACAGGACGATCTTGCCTTGAATCTTGCCTTTGCCGAGCTTTCGAAGCTCGTCCATCGAACACACGACCGCCACCTCGGCCGTCAGCCCGTCCGCCTGCGTCGCTGCGCTGCCGCCCAAGGCGGTGACCAGGATTTTTTGCGTCGAGCCCGCCGCTTGGCCGGCGTATTCGACCAGCTCGGCGGTCTCCGCGCCGCGCACCCAATGCGGGACCATGAGTCTTTCGAGTGAGACCTCCGCGCCCAGCGCGCGCATCTCGGCGGCGACGTATTCGACGGCTTTGGCGGCCTGCGGGCTGCCGCTCAGGCGCGGGCCGATGTTGTGCGACAGGTGGGCCAGTCGCCGATAGCCGTAGTCGCTGGCGAGCGCCGCCTCGCGCAAGCGCGTGAGCTCTTCGGTCAGCGGCGGGGAATACCGCACGGTTTTGTCGGCCGCGGGCTGCGCGGAAGCCCGCAGGGAGAGAAACAGCAGCGGAAGCAAAGCCGTGGTCTTCTTCAATTGGACCTGGAAGATATCAATAGCGAGTCTAAGCCGTTTCCAAAGCGGGGCGGCTTCTCTTTCCGAGCGTCGCGACGTAGTCTTTGCCGAAGCGCAGCTGCTCGTGGAGGTGGCTGTAATGGAAGGCGCCGGCGCGGCCCATCGTGTCGAGGTTCGAGATCGAGGAGAGCGCCGCGCGGATCGTCCGCATCTCGCGCTCGTAGCCCACCGCGTAGACCGGATAGGCGTTGGGCAATAGGACGTGGCGCCATTCCCGGACGCGCTCCGAGCGCAGAAGCCCGATCTGGGAGAGCTCGTCGACGACCCGCGCGGCCAGGGCCGCGGCGGGCAGGCGGTCGAGCGCGTCGCCGGAGAAGCAGGGGACCTCCGCCACCAGCGCCGTCTCGCCGGCGGGGGCGGCGTCGCTCGAGCGGTTCTTCGGCTCGGAGACGCGCGAGACGCAGTAGCGCGTCTCGGGGATGTAGATCGAGGCGTTGGGAGAGACGCGCTCCTGATCGAGCCGCAGGAAGACCAGCCGGATCTGGCGGAAGCAGAGCCGTTCGGCGGCCTCGCGCGCCGCCGCCGGCAGGGCGTCGCCGAGGAGCTTGACGAGAAAAGTGACCGGCAAAGTGGAGACGACCCGGCCGGGAGTCTCTTCGCGGGTTCCGTCGCGGAAATAAAGCTTCCTGACTTTCCCGCCTTCGACCTCGATGCCGGAGATCTCCCGGCCCGTCCGAAGGGAGTCCTTGGACAGGCAGGCGGACAGGCGCTCGATGATCTGGCCGTAACCGAGCCTCGGGTAGAGGAATCTGCCGTCGATGTGCGCCGTCTTGCGGCCGGGGGAGACGAGCTCCATGAAGAGGGAGCGCAAAGTCATGCCGTGCAGGCGCCGCGTCGCCACGTCCGGAGAGAGCTGGCCGGCGGGAAGGCCCCAAAGCTTCTGGGAATAATTGACCAAAAGCTCGCGGGCCAGCGTGGGGCCGAAGCGATTGTCGGCGAAATCCTGGAAATTGGCGGCGGCGCGGGGCCGACTCTGGGTCTTCAGAAGCTCAAGACCGATGCGCGCGGCGCCGAAGGCTCCGTAGGAGAGCGCGGCGTTCAAGGGCGTCGGCGGGAAGTCGACGAAGCGTCCGCGCGTCCAAACCTGGCTCGGCGCGCAGACGGGGCGCAGATCGGCGCCCAACAGCGAACGAACGTCGTCGGTCACCTCGGGATCGCGGTCGTGGAAACGGTGCGCGCCCGCGTCCCAGCGGTGCTCGCCATGCCGGAAAGTCCGGCACATCCCGCCGAGCTCCTGAGATTTCTCGTAGAGAACGAAGGGCAGTCCGCTGCGATGGGCGTAGTACGCAAGCCCGACACCCGCCGGGCCTCCTCCGAGTATGGTCAGCTCGCTCATATGCGCGCGCCTGCGGCCAGAGGCAAGGTCGAGACGAAGACCGCATAGCGCAGTCCTGGATCGCGATAGACGTAGAGCGGACGCGAGCTGCGCGGCAGCAGGGCGCGGAGCTCCGAGAGCCGCATGTAGCGCGGCCGCACGGCCGCGGGCCTCAAGGCCGAGTCGAGCGCGCGCCCGGCCCGGTGGACGAGCTGCTTGAGCCCGCCGCGGCGCTCTGAGAAGGTGTGTAGGAAATCAGCCGCCGCGTGCCTGCGGAAGAACGCCGAGAGCTCATCGTCCGCGAGCCAATCGAGCACGCCCAAGGAAACCACGAGATCGCAGTTCTGGGGCAGGTCCTGGGCCTCGCGGACCTCGAACGCGGCCCGAACCTCGCCCGAGAGGGCGCGCCGAGCTGACTCGACGGCGACGCGGGAGTGGTCGAGCCCAAGGTAGCTGCGCGCGCCGGCGGCCAAGAAGCGCGGGACCAGCCGTCCGGTCCCGCAACCGGCCTCGACGACGTCGCGGCCCGCAAGATGCGGGCGCAGCAGCTCGACGGCCAGGCGCTGGCGCAGCCGCGTGGGCCCCGAGCGCCAGCCCGCCAGCCATTCGACCGGAGGCAGAGACGGGCGAAAGCTCCCGTCGTAGCGCGAGGCTTCCCAGTCGAGTATGCGCGCGTCCCAGTACTCAGCGCGATTTTTCAAGGACGACCCTCCGTCCCAAGGCCAGGAGCTTGGGGAACGTGGCGACCATCAGGCGGTCGAACGCGTCGATGAGCTTGAGCGCAGCGCGAGGCAGCGGGAGCGACGGCACCTTGGTCAGGACGCCGCCCGAAAGGGGGAAGATCAGGAACTCGCAGAGCTCGTTGCGCACGACTTTGAGGCCGGTGGCCTCGCGCTCGAAGCGCTCGGGCGAGGAGAACAGCAGGTTCGGGATCGCGGTGTTGGCCGTCCACGGGTCGTCGCCGCCGGGGATGCAGGGCTCGCCGCGGTCGAAGACGTCGACGGCGGTCGACCAGCCCTCGTTCTTCATGACGCGCTGGAGCAGGCGCAGCAGGTAGGAGGCCTCGAGCTCCTGGATCAGGAGCCTGCCGCCGGGCTTGAGACAGCGGCGGACCTCGTCGAAGAACGCAAGGGGACGCGAAAGGTGGTGGATCGTGTGGCTGCAAATGAAAGCGTCGATCGAACCGTCCGAAAACGGCAATTTCGCCGCGTCGACTTCCCGGTCGATCCAGGGGTAGAGCGTGATGTCGGTCAGGAGCAGCCCCGGATGGCGGATGAACTCCCTCGAGAGCCCGAGTCCCGCGCCGAGCTCGACTACGCGGGGCTTTCCCTCGACGTATTCGTTCATCCACTCGTAGCGCTTGCGCAGCAGGAACTCGAGGTTCGCGGGGCGCTTGGCAAGGAATTCCTCACGGGCGCGACGGACGTTGGAGGCGCAGGTGAGGTGTTCGGGGGGGCGCGGCGGGAAATAGGTATCGAGGATCACGGGACCCGGCGATTATACCAATTTTCCGACGGTGGTCCCGGTTAGGGAGGGGAGGCGGCGTGAATTCCGAGGCGGAAGTTGCCCAGCGCCAGGAACACCTCGCGCAGCAGGCACATCAGCGCTCCCGTGTAGGAGAACAGAGCGGCCATGAACATGAGCGCCACGGGGCCGGCGGTGTTGAACCCGAAGACCTCGCCGATAAAGGCCAGGGCCATTAAGAGGCTCACGAGGATCGCCGCGCTCACACCCAGGGACATGGCCCGGTAGATCAGCTGGGCGCGGCGCTCGAGCACGAGGAGCTCTTCGTGCGGCATGTTGTCGGGCGAGGCGCGGGATTCGAGCGAACGCCCGCGGTCGACGATGCGGGCCAGGCGGTTGATGAAGACCGTCAGAGTCGCAGCCACTGCCGTCAGTAGAAAGATCGGCGCGACCGCCAGCTGGATGAACTGGGTGACGTTCTTGAGGCTGCCCGCTGTCATGCCCATGGGGACCGGGAACATCGTATAATATACGGAGTCTTCGGAGGAACGATGAAGGTCATCACGATCATGCTTCTTGCCGTCGTTGCCGGAGTCTGCGCCGCCGCCGCCGGCGAGACCAAGTGCTCCAGCGTGGACGGCGATTTCCAATACACCTACTGGTTTTACCAAGGCGGAGCGCCTCCGAGGTTTCCGACCACGCGCCAGACCTGGACCTATAAGGGACAGCCCTTCAAGGAAGGCGACTTCTCGGACAGGACGGTCATCAAAGACGAGACCGAAGGCCACACGCGGACCGAGGTCTACGTCGCGACCTTGACCTTCAAGACCAACGCGGGCCCGGTGCAGGATTTCGTGCTTTGCCGGTCGACGAAGTACGTCGGCCCGCCGATGCCGTAGCCGACGACAGTGACACCGAGTCCTCGCGGCGTCAGCCTCATCGCGGCCTTGCTGTGGGCTCCCGGCGCATGGTCCCAGACGAGCCCGGACCCCGTCCTCGTCGCGCCACCGGCGGCCACGGCGCGCCGGGTCGTCGACGCCGAGGCGAGAGACTTCCAAGAGACCGCAGAGGGTTTCCACGCCTACATCGCGGGGAAGAAGGCGGGGATCAAGAACGCCGACAACCTCCCCTTCCTGCTAAGCCATGGGGCCAGGACCAAGGAATCGATCCTGCTCGTGCACGGCTTTAGCGATTCGCCGTACTACGTGCGCGCCTTGGCGGACATCTTCTACGGCGCGGGCTACAACGTTGTCGCGATCCTTCTGCCGGGCCACGGCACCAAGCCCGAGGATCTGCTCCGCGTCCGCCTCGGGCAGTGGCAGACCGAGACCGAGGCCGGCTTCCGGCTGGCCGCGCGGCTGGGAGGCCGCGTTTCGCTCGGCGGCTTCTCGACGGGCGGGGGCCTGGTCCTCGACGCGCTCGCCAAGAACGACTCGTCGAGGCGGCCCGTCGGCGACCTGTTCTTGTTCTCGCCGGCGGTCAAGATCAAGGACGCGAGGGTTCCGCCGGCCTGCATCGCAGGCGCGATGTTCTTCAAGCCTTGGAAAAACGACAACCCCGACGCTCCGGAGGACAACCCTTACAGGTACAAAAAGCTCGCGGTCAACGGAGCCTGCCAGGTCTATTGGCTGAGCGTCGAGGAGTCGCTGCGCCGCGCCGCGCTCTTGTCGAAGATCGAGGATAGCGGCGTCGGCGTCTTCGCGGCCCAGTCCGAGGCCGACACCGTGGTCGACCCCGGGGCGGTCGCCGAGCTCATGCGCTCCCTGCGCGCCTCGGCGGCTCAAGAGTTCATCCTGTACCCGCTTTCAGCGGCGGTCCACCACAACTCGGTGCCGCGGCCCGAGACCAACCCCTTCTATGGGGAGCTCGCGGCCCGGCTCAAGGCTTTCCTCGCGCGCCGTCAGTAGGCCTTCGAGAGTCCCGCGTCGAACATCGCCCCGTAGCGCAGGTACTGGTGGGGGGCGTCATGCGGGTAGGAGATCGAAACACCCTCGACCTTGCCGTCGGGACCGAGGCTCGCGCTGAGCTCGGGATTGACTCCCGCCCAATAAGTCGGCAGGTCGAGCTTCTTGTAGCGCGCGAGCACCTGGTCGCGCAGGGCCGGGTCGAGATGCACGGCGTACTTGTCGATGAGGGCCTTGATCGCGGCGTAATCGCCCTCGGCCTTGATGCGCATGAGCTCTTTGAGGAGCATGCCGACTCCCTCGCGCATCTTCTGAAAGTCCTTGATCGCGATATAGGTCTTCTCGCCGCGCTTCTCGTAAGCGATCGCGCCGGTCTTGTCGATGATGTAGTGGACGATGAGCTGGCGGTCGCGCTGATGGTCCTCCTCGATCGTTTCGCCCTTGGGGATGCGCCGGAGCTGGGTCAGAGGCGCGCGAGCGGCCTGGTAGTACATCTCTCGGGCCACGGCCTCCTGGTCCGAGATGACCCCGAGCTCCTTGAGCTTGGGGTCCCAGACGTTCCAGAGCGCCATGAGATCCGCCCGGGCCTCCTCCATCGCTGAATAGTATTCTTTGAGGTACGAGGCGGGATCGCCCTTGACCTTGATCTTGCCCGAGCCGTGGCCGATGATCTCGTGCATCGCCGTCATGAGGTCGTCGGCCTCGTCGGTGTACTTCTTGCCGCTGGCGATCTCCTCGGCAGATGAGCCAAACTCCTCGAGGAGCTTGAAGCCGCCGGCGTGCGAGAGCTCGCGCGAGGATTCCGTGAAGAGGAAGCTCTTCGAGCCGTACTTCTCGTGGATCTCGTCCTCGTTGGGCAGGTTGTCGCCGACCGTGCCGACCATGAAGTCGCCGGTCTCGATCAAGGTGTCGACGGCCTTGGCGACCGGCGGCTTGACTCCCTGCTTGCGGTACTGCGGGTCCCAGGGGGAGTGGTCCTCGAAATACTGGGCGTTGTCCGCGATCTTGAGCATGACCGCGTTGAGCTTTTGGTCCGTGACCGTCACAAACCCCTGCGAACTGCCCTTCTGTCCGCGCGCGTCGAGGTAGACCTCGACGAAGCCGTTAGAGAAGTCGACCAGAGCGTTGTTCTTGACCCAGGCGATGCCGTGCTTGATCCAGTCCTCGCGCTCGCCGGTCTCGTAGAAACGGACGAGGTCCGAGATGGCGCGGGCCTGGGCGGGGTCGGCGACGGCGGCCGCCTTCGCGAGATATTCGTTGGCCTTCTTGAGATAGACGGCGTAGAGGCCCGGCGCGATCTTGCCGTCCGGGGTGCCGGCGCGGTAGATCTCTTCGACGAGCTTGCCGTCCTTCTTGACGAGACGGGAGTTGAGCGCGTACTTGTCCTTGAAGTCCTTGAGGTCGGCCAAGCTCACCCCGGAGTAGAAATTGTTGGCGCTGGCCTCGATGATATCCTTCTTGCCCTCGGGGCTCTTGACGGTGACGCGGGGCTCGAATTCGGGGTCGAAGAGCGAGGCCTTGAGCTCGCCGAGCTCTTTGTCGAGCTCGCCTTCGGTCTTGAGCGGGGCCAGCTCGCCGCTGGCGGTCGCAAACGCGCCGGCCTTGAGCGCCGCCTCGGCGGCGGCATCGAGTTCCTCGAAGGTGAACCCGGGCACGAATTTCTGCGAGGTGTAGTCGTTGTGGTTGCCGCGGTTGGCCCAGAAGAGCTTGGTGTAGCCCGAGATCTTCGTCATGACCTTGGGCTCGACGTTGGAGGGATGCGCCGCGATCTCCTCCAAGAGGCGCTTCTGACGCAGGCCGAAGCGCGAGCGCTGGTCGTAGATGATCGGATCGACGGCGATGGCCGCCTGGGCGAGCCAGTAGGCGAGTTCCTTCTGCCTTGCGTCGAGGCCCGCGAAGCTCTCGGCCTTGAGCTGCAGGAAGGCGGTGTCGCCGACGCGCTCGACGAGCGCCTCCTTCTGGGGGTCGGCGGGCGGGGCCGCGGCGAATGCGGGGTAGGACGCGGCAAGCAAGGCGCAGAGAATGGGGGTGGTCTTCATGGGTTCCTCCTCAGATGGTCCGGACGCCCTATTGTAGAATCTCGGAGGGCGTCTTGGAAAGGTGGTCTGACTAATTGTTGTTCGGGCTGGGTTCTTTGGGGGCGAGCAGGAAGTCCTCGGTCTTCTTGTCGACGTCGAGGTCGAGGCCCTTGCCCTTGGCGGCTTGCGCCGCGTCTTTGAGCTTTGAAACGGTTTGATCGCTAAGATTGGGTCCGTTCTGGGTCGAGTCGAGCAAGGCCCGCATGTCGGGGCTCACAGAGCCCTGCTTTTCCTTGAGATAGTCGTCGATCTGCTTGGCCATCTCGGGCGTCACGCCTTTCTTGCCGCCGTCGGACATGTTCTGGAGGGACCTCCCCAAGGCCTCCGTGTCCGCGGCGTCTTTGCTCGGCAGGTGCTCCTTGGTCTGCTTCGCTGTTTCCTTGGGGCTGTCGAGCCCCGCCCTTTCAGGATGGCGCCTGACGAAATCGACGACCTCGGCGCGCTGACGGTCATCCCACCCCTCGAGGATCGATTCGGGAGGGTCGGCGCGATTCCTTTTGCGATAGGCCGCGGCGGAGGCGTTGAGCTTCTTCTGCTGGCAGGCGACCAAGGCCGACAGCGTCGCTGGTTCTTTGTACGCCTTGCCCGACTTCGTGACGCAGTTCAGGGATACCTCCGCGGCGACGGCTCCTTGCAGCAGGAGGACCATGGCTAGCAGGGCGCCCATGCCATTACTTTAGCCCCGCTCGCGCCGCTTGTCAACCGCCGCCCCGGGCTTGACGCGCGGCGGTTTTGGGGTGAAACTCCGGGGGATGAACGGAGCGATGCGGGTCGTTGGCGCCCTGCTGATCGCAGCTCAAGCCTCGGCCGCGCCGCAGCCCGCCAGGGTCCCGCGCGTCGACCGCGAGAATGGCTTGCGTCAAGCGGTCTGGGGCGAACGCTTCCTCGAAGGCATCGCGCGCTATGACGCTCTCTCTCATGAGGGCTTCGAGCCAAGCGGCCAAGCCGCCTACCTGGCGGGCTTCTCTTACTGGAAGCTCAATCAACCGGAGAACGCGCGGCCGCTGCTGCAGAAGGCCTTCGATGCGGGCTTTCAAGCGGGCGGAGGACGGCCCCAGCCCGGCGAGCTTCTTGAGCGGTTCGGCCGCTACCTAGGCGTCAAGCCTCCCCGCGTCGAGGTCCCCGGCCTCGACCCGACGGCCCTCGAGGTCTTCGCCGACGAGAAGACCCCGCTGACGGCTCCGATCCTCGCCGCGCTCCCACGCTTCGTCGAAATCGGACGAAGAATCTTCGGAGGGCCGCCGCCTCCGGCGCGCTTCTTCTTGTTCGGCAAGGAGGAGGCCCTGCGCCGATTCTATGACGCGCTCGGCATCAACGCGCAGCGCTCGACCGGAACGACCAATTTCGTCGTCGTCTGCGAGGAGAAGGTGCGCCGAGCGACGCGAGCGGAGACCATATCGATGGCCCTGCACGAAACGGGCCACGCCTGGGTCGCCGGCTACATGCGCGCGCGCCACGATCGCGGGCCCAAAATGCCGGTTTACATGACGGAGGGCCTGGCCGTCTACATCGCGAGCATGTGGGACGACAAGGTTCGGGCGCTGGCCCCGGAGCGGGTGCGCCAATGGCGCGCGCGCGGCGCCAAGGCACCGGCGTTCGACGACCTGGCGCCCTTCGGTTCCTTCCACGAGCCGGGCAAGGCGAACGTCAACTATCTCTTATCTGGTCTCCTCAGGGCGCGCTTGCTCGGGCCGCCGCCCACTGGAGCAGCGAGGATTCCCGCGCTGCTCGACGCGCTCGCGCGAAAAAACGACGCCGCCGCAGCGTGGCGAGAGGCGACCGGCAAGGACGTGCGGGCCGAGTATCAGGCCCTCGTCTTCGCCTACTGGCATGAGTTCCGATGAGGGGGCCAGTTCCCCCGGGCGGCTTTACCGAATTTTAGTAGGGTTTAAACCGTATTTTTGCGATCCTGAAATACCTTTTTTGGGGGGAGGGTGTATAATAATGGCATGAGGATGATCATCGCGACGCTGATGCTGGCGATCTCGGGCTACTTCCTCCATGAGGAGTATGTGGCCAACCTCAAGCTCGAGCCGGCGGCCCCGGAGGCCCCGGCCGTGGTGACCAAGGCCGACCTAGCCCCCATGCTCGACGGCAAGCAGCTCGCCAATCTGCGCCAGGCCCTGACCAGCGGCGAGGCCAATGTGCGCTGGGCCGCCATGCAGACCCTTTTCACCGTCAACGACCCCAAGATCATGACGGTGCTCGAGAGCGCGATGACTTTGGAGACCGATCCGCAGATGCGCGTGGGCATCGTGCTCATGCTCAAGACCTGCCGGGACCCCAACGCGCTCAAGGTCCTGAGCAAGGGCGTGCGCGACACCGATCCCGTCGTGCGGGTGGCCGCTCTCAACGTCATCGGCGAGGTCGGCGACATGACCGCGACCCCGATCGTCGCCGCGGCCGTCAACGATTCCGAGGAAGGGGTCAAGCTCGCGGCGATGAGCGCCTTGGCTTCGCTCAACCAGCGTCGAAAGGCCGAGTACGAGGAGCTCACGGGCCGGCTGCGGCACCAGTACGAGGAGCAGGTCAAGAAGACTCAGGAAAAGGCCGGCTAAATACGGCTAGGGTGCGTTGGGACGGCTTTCCGGGTTCGGCTCGGGAAGCCACTTCTTTTGCGGCTTGGCCTTGGTCTTCTTCCCCTGCTTGAGGGCGGCGCGGCGCGGCACGTCGAGGGCCGGATTGCGCGAAAAGAATCCCATGGGGACGAGCTTGAAGCCGGCGCGCGTGACCGGCATCACGGGCCAATCCTCGGGCCTGGGCAGGTGCGTCACCCCCATCGTGTACCAGACGACGAGGTCCTGGTCCTCGACTGGATCGGCCTCGCGCGTCCACGGCTCGAGGCCCGTCCCGCGGTCGCTCTGGTTGGGATAGTCGCCGGCGGCGTAGGCCTGCTCGCGCGCGTAGGGCGTGACCCAGAGCTGGTGGTTGAGGAAGCCCGCGCGCTTGCGGATTTTGGACTCCGGCCGGGCATAGGGCACCGCGGTCTCGCCTGGGATCAAAGCGTAACCGACCGGCTCGCCCAGGGCGTTCATGACCCC
The DNA here is from genome assembly GCA_016194705.1 of Elusimicrobiota bacterium. Taxonomy (GTDB): domain Bacteria; phylum Elusimicrobiota; class Elusimicrobia; order UBA1565; family UBA9628; genus PALSA-1176. Next base: position 34,940 of record JACQAZ010000038.1, read on the forward strand.
GGTATTCTGGACGATCCAGCGCCGAGAGGAGGCTGGGCTTACGTCGCGTCGCGCCTCCTTGGTGTTCTTGAGCGGCGTCAGCTCCACCTCGATGCCGTTGCCGTAGGGGTTCGAAGCACCCCCGGGCAGCGAGCGGGTGTTGGATTCCACGACGGTGTTGCTGGCGCCGTCCACGTCGAAATCGAGCCGGAAGTTGAAGAAATGCTGGTGATGGGGGGCGGCTACGGCCTGCGAGACGCGGTGGGCGAAGTCGTGGCGGGCCGTCGCGCTGGAGACGGCCACGCCCTTGGCCAGCATGATGCCGGTCAGCTCGATCTGCATCTCGAGCGAGCCGTCCTGACGGAAGATCCAGCTGAAGGCGTAGTCGTAGTTGCCCACGGCGGCCATCGACTTGAGCACGAGCTCGCGGGCGCGGCGCGACTCGTTGTGCTCGGGGTCGATCGTGAAGTGCTTCCATAACAGGCCCCCGTCGCGCTCATAGAGGGCCACAGCGCGCGCAATCTTGTTGGACTTGCCGAAGTCGTCGGCGAAGTCCGCGTCGAAGAACACGGCGTTCTCCGGGGCGTCGACGCCGGGCTCGAAGGGGCCGGCCAGGCGGCCGATGCCGTACTCGCCCTCGTCGAAGGCGCTGCGCCAGGCCCAGTTGGGGTCGGGATCGCCGTAGGGCACGACCATCTCGGAGAGCGACGCCCGGTAGAGGATCGGGCGGACCTGGTCCTCGCCCTCGTAGCCGACCGTGTAGAGGACCAGGCCCTCTCGCGGGTGCAGCGCGAAGCGGAAACGCCAGTTCTGCCAGCGCACCTCATGGCCGGAGACCGTGAAGCTCGGACCCTCGCTCTGCAGGGTCTCGAACGGTTTGGGCGCCTCGCGGGGCGAGACCGACTTTTCGTCGAAGGCCCCGTCGTCCTGGGAGAGGGGGACCACGCCCGTGTCGACGAGATCGACGACCTTGCGCTGGTTCATGTCCACCAAGGCGACGACGCCTTCGACTGGGCGCGCGTAGAAATTGACCGACTTCCCCTTGTAGAAAGAAAGCGCCCGGACCAGCCGCGGCCCCGACGCGTCGCTGACCCCCAAGGTTCCGGGCGCCCAGCCGTCGATCTGGACCTCGGAGAAATCCGTGATGCCGCGCCTCTTCATGGCCTCCTGCCATTGCGGGTCGGCGCGCACGATCTCCGGCGCGGAGGTCAGCTCCTCGACGAGGAAATTGGCCTGGACTTCGGGCATGATGCGCCAGGACTCCATGGTTCTGTCGGCGAGATTGACGACGGCCTCCGAGGTCTCGTTGCGATGCCGGTCGATGATCACGGCGAATGCCCGTCGCGGGCTCATCCAGGCGCGGATGACGACCTCGGCCTTGGGCGGCTCCTGAAGGACGATCAGCGGGAACAGAGCATCGGATGAGAAGAGCCCCGAATCGCGCAGGACCTTGACAGTCGTCGCGATCTCCGCCGGGCTCAAGGGGTCGAGAGGGTTGAAAGTCGAGACGACCGCCGCCCCGGCGGCGCATGCCTGAACCAGCAGAGCTCCCGCGAGAACAAGCCTTCTCATGCCTTCGCCGTCTCGGCCTCGACGCGCTCGACCTCGCCGGCCATGAAGCGCGCGACCGCGTCGAGGTCGAAAGGCCAGGTGTTGCGCACGAGGATCTTGGGGTAGCGCTTCTCAAGCCTCGACACGATCGCGGGAATCTCGCTTTCCGAATGGGAGCCTCCGCGCGTGAACATCGTCGAGATGACGGTGACCTGCTGGGCCCCGCCCTCGACGGCCTCTTCGAAGGCGGTCTCGAGGCTCGGAGCGCAGAATTCGTTGTAGGCCTCGAGCACGCGATGGCCCGGGAGCCGCCGCCGCAAGGACTCGGCCACGCTCTCGAGCCCTAGCTTGTAGGGATCGTTTTTCGCGGTCCGCGGCCAGTTTCTGAGCCTGGCATCCGCCTCGAGAAGCTCTTTCGAGGGCTTCCCTTTTGAAGAGGCCTCGAGGCGCTTGAAGTCCCCGACGAGCCCCGGGGGGCAGTCCGTCGGGATGCCGCCGTGGCCCACGAGGATGACCCACTTTGTGGCCTTCATGGCGGATATAGTATAATTCTTGCATGGCGCTGACAAAGGAGAACCTGATTCAGCTCATCGCGATCCAGGAGGCTGACGCTTCCTTAGATAAGCTCAAGAGCGATATGGACAATATCCCGGTGTTTGTCGCCAACCTGCGCGAGGCCATCGAGACCGAGAAGCACAAGGCCTCGGATTTGAAGACCATGCTCTTGACCCTCGAGAAGAAGAAGAAGGAGAAGGAACTCGAGCTGGCCCAGAAAGAAGAGTCGGCGAAAAAGCACGGAACGGAGCTCAACGCCGTCAAAACCAACGAAGCTTTCAAGGCCCTCCAGCTCGAGATCGAGCGGGCCAAGGCGCAGGGCAGCGAGATCGAGACCGAGATTCTCCAGACCATGGAGGACCTCGATAAGACCCGCAAAGAAGAGAAGGCCGCGAATGTCGAGGCGCAGGCCGAGTGCAAGAAGTTCGAGGCCGAGATTTCGGCGCACGAGGGCCGGCTGGCCGACCTCAAGACCCGATTTGACGCGGCAAAGGCGAAAAGGGACGAAGCCGCCGCGCCCATCCCGGCCGAGACGATGCGCATCTACAACCACGTGCGCTCGCGCGGCAAGCTCGACGCGGTGGTCGCCATCGAGGGCTCCAACTGCAGCGCCTGCCGCATCACGCTCGCTCCGCAGGTCATCGTCGAGGCCACCAAGGCCAAGGCGCTGGTCACCTGCGAGAGCTGCCAGCGCATCATCTACCGCCCGGAGACCCTGGCGGCCAAAGCCGCTTAGGGCTATACTAGATTTGGGACGGCCGGGGGATCGCTCCTCGCAAGAGGGGAGGAACTTCCGAACTCCACAGAGCGGGACGCCCGTCGAAAGGCGGGAAGATCGGGCTCAAAGCCCGGTCGATGGAAAGTGCCACAGAGACATACCGCCACGGTCCTTCGGGATCGGGGTAAGGGTGAAAAGGTGGGGCAAGAGCCCACCGGTCAGGCCGCGAGGTCTGGCGTCAAGGCAAACCCCGTCCGGAGCAAGGCAGTGAGGGGGCCGGTGCTGCTCGCGCGGTTCCGGGTAATTCCCGGGACGGCCCTCCAGTAGCTGCTCAGAGAAATGATCCTCCAACTCGGCGTAGGCCGGGGGGACAGAATTCGGGGTACAGGCCGTCCCCGAGAAGACCCGGGCCCAGCCGCCTAAAGCGGTTGGGCCCGGCCCATTTCAGTCGTCTAGGACGTCGTTGGAGGTCAGGACCTTGAAGATGTGGTCGGCGGCCTGGTCGGCGAGCTTGGTCAAAGTGACGTCGACCGAGGTCGAGGGATCGCGCGAGGCCTCCGAGCCCTGCTCCTCGAAGCGCGTGAACACCTCGCCGGTCGAGCCGTAGCTCATCTTGACGAGGATCGAGCCGCGGGCCCAAAACCAAGTGATGTTCTCGGGCTCGAGCCTCTGCGCGGCGGATCTAGCCTGCACCAGGACGTCGGCGGAACTCCCGGATTTTTCGGCGACCTTGAGGCCGTAGGCCGCAAGCCCGTCCATGATGCGGCTTGTCGTGACGTCGGCGTTGACGCCCTCGGTCTCGACTTGGATCGTGACCGCCGCGATGGCCTTCCTGGCCTGCTCCAAGGCGCCGCTCAAGGCCTCCGGAGCCGGGATGCCTTTGCCTTCCGGGCTCAAGACGCGGTAGTCGGCGTTCAAGTGCCGCCGTGATTTCGCCAGGCGCAGCAGCTTCAGGGCGAGCTTGAGCTTGGCGAACTTGCCGTCGGACTTGTTGATCTGGTCCTGGAGGTCGGGAACGGACTTGTCTAGCTCGGCCAGCTTGTCGGTGATGATCTTCAGCGCGTGCTCGCGGTTCAAGACCGCCAGGGCGTACACATTCCCCTTTCCGTCGTCCCAGTAGGAGCTGATCTCGACGCCGTCGAGCACCTTGCGCGTCGAGGTGCGCACGTCATCGGAGGTGGTTTGCGAGAGGCTCGAGCTCTTGCCGGAGTCGACCTCGGAGGCCGAGGAGCGCGAGGTCGCCGAGAGCTGGAGGCTGAAGGCCTTGGAGATCTCGGTGCGGGCGCGGTCGGCGGCCTTGTCCTGCGTGGCGTCCTGGCCCACGCCGATGATATAGGCCGACTTGGGATATTGTGAGCTTTGCCCAGAGAGCCAGTCCGGCTTAGGGTTCGAAGCGAAAAGAGCGGGAGCGATCAAGAGAAGCGCGAGCCTCAGACGCATGTCGGCAGTATAGCCCCAGCCAAAAGGGCTGTCAAGGTCGACGCCGGCCCGCGTAACGGAAGTGGCCGATAATCTTCCAATCGAAGAGAACGTCCTCCAGTTTGGGGCCCATCCCGATGTTGTGCACGATCAAGTACCGCGAGCCGTCGGGATTCTTTTTGTCCACCACGAGGCCGATGTGGGTGACCCCGCCGTGCAGATCCCAGGCTACAATGTCGCCGGGATGATAATCCTCGGCCCGTTTTGAGATGGGAAGAGTGGTGCCGCGCCGCCTAAAGAAGACCATTAAATTGGGCACGCGGCGGTGATCGATGTTCGAGTCCGGATTCCTGCGCCCATAGATTCTTGGATACTCCGCGAAGGCAGCCTTCATATCCTCGTGGACATCGACCTGAAGGTCCGTGGCGGTCTTCCGATAAGCGCGAACCAGGACGTCCGTGCAGACGCCGCGGCTGGCCGGGACGTCTCCGCCGGGATATTTGATCGCCGTGTAACTAGAATCGTAGGTCGTCGGCTGTTTGGTCTGATTCAGGGCGGCTTGGGACAGTCCGCGAACCAGGGCCGGGTCGAGGGCAGGCGCTGAGGCGGTATCGACCGGGGAATAATGGTCCAAGAAATCCGAGATGAATCGAGAGCGATTCTGCTGCGCCCACGATGGGATCGCCAGGACAACGCATAGAGAAAACGCGGCGGAGGTCATGGGGTGTGGGCAACAAGCGTTCGGCCGCAAATCAGGCTCCTCGGATATTGTCAGGTTTTCTGGCCATATGGCAGAAAAACCTGACAATCCGCACGCGACTACTTGTCAAGGCGGCGCTCCCACGGCTTGAACTCGATGCTGCCGAGAATCCTTTCAAAGATGAATTCGTAGCGACGGCGCCTCTTCCAATTCGCCGGCACCATGTAGGAAGCGTCGTAGAAGCGGCGGTTGGGTCCCGCGAAGACGATGTGCCGAAATTCCGCGGGGATATCGGGAGAGACCGGCTCGACGGTCGACCAGGTCTTTGCAGTCACCCCGTTGTCGAGGCGAAGGTCCGCGATCGTCGCGTTCTCGCCTTGCAGGAACTCCTTGGCCACGGCGTCGACGGAGACGTACCCGGTCCCGAGGTCGTTGAGGTTGAGATGCATGCGCGGCGCGTCCCAGGGAGAGATGCCCGGATACGCTTCGGCTTGCTGGGAATGATTGGTGAAAACGATCATCGCATCGCCGAGACGTGGGTTTGCCGTGTCGATCTTCTCCCATTGCGCGGGGTACCTGGCCTTCAGGGTCCGGGTCTCCACCGTTTGGGTCTCGTATCTTGGGTGGGTGATGGCCCGGATGCGCCAAGCCCAGGCGGCGGCCGCAACCAGAAGAGCGAGCGCGGCCAGCGCCGCGAGAGGCTTCTTCATCTCACGCCCGCCGGAATCTCGAAGCCGCGGCCCTTCCGGAAGGCCTCGTCCCGCGCGTTCATCGCGTCGACGAGTTTTTGCCGCTTGGCGAGCAGCTCCGGGCTCGCCTTGGATTCCTTCGCGTCGGTCTCGTCCGTGGCGGTCTTGTAGAGGTCATAGACGTGATAATCGAGCTGAGGGGAACCGGGCGCGATCGTCCGGTGAACCATGTCGGCGTAGGCTTGGTAGGCCATGCCGGGCAGGTTGCCGCCCTTGGGGAATTGCGCGAGGAACCCGTCGACCGTCGGGTATTTCTTGAGCAGTTGGTCCTCCCAAAGCGCGGCGACGAACTTCGTGTATTGACCAAGCTTGGTTTTCTCGAGCTCGCGGCGGCGCTCGGGCGCGGCCTTCGCGAGGAGCTCTTCGTAGACGTAGACCTCGGTCCGGTGCGCCTGGTACTCGCTCGGCAGGGCGAGGCCGAATTCGAACCCGTGGGCCTTGAAGTCGCGCGCGTGGCTGAGTTCGTGGGCCAGGATCGTGGCGACTATCTCGGGGGGCTCCTTGAGAAGGTTCTGGCTCAGGGCGAGCCCGATCTTGCGCGAGTCCTTGCTCGCCTGCGCGTGGAGCAGCGGGAAGGTCGCGCCTTGCTCGCGGGGATTGGCGCGCTCGGCGAATTTGATCTCGACGAGCATGTCGATCTCCGTCCAGCCGCCGAGGTCGGCGATCAACTGCTGGCCGGAGGAGGTCGATGAAAGCAGGGCCTTGACCTCGTCAAGACGCTTCTTCTCCTGCGCCGTCATCTCATAGCCGTAGAAATGACGGATGTCCTGGAAGATGTACCAGGCCTTCCTGAGGAATCCGGGCTTATCCGTGTCGGGGCCGTGGTATTGCTGATACGGTCCCAAAGACGGCGGTAAAGGACGCGGCCCCGAGGGGACGGCGGGCGTGAACTGCGGGGCTTTGCCGGACGGCTGTCGGGATGTGCCCTCGGGAGCTGAGACGCCGAGGCCAGAAGAGCCGCCGTCGTAGAGCCTGCCGAAATCGGAGGTCTGCAGGGTCCGGCCCAATTGGGTGGAGAGCTCGTTCTTGGGCGCCTTGCGCGCGGGGACGGTCGCGGCGGGACGCGGGCGCCGGGCCCGCTCTAGGATCTGATCGGGAGTCAGGCCCGCCTCGCATTGGTCGTTCCAGGACTGCGCGGCGAGTCCGAGCTCCGCCTCGTAGGTCTTCTGATAGGCTTCGGGGCAGGGGACGGCCTCGGCCGCGGACCACGAGGGCAGGCCGAGAACGAGGACCAGCGCTTCCGAGGGGCGCAGAAGCCTCACCTTCATTATGTAGCCCCGGCGAGCTATTTTGTCAACATTAAATATGCGATATTGACCAGCGATGATTTGCGTGCGCCAGGACGAGCTGCTCGCCAAATTCAAGACCATGGGAAAGTCGGTCAGCGTCACGACCGGCAGCTTTGAGATACCGGCGTCTTGCGAGGTCTCCGACCTCGACTGGAACCAGATGGACCAGGAACACCGTCCCCGCGTCCACTCGACCTACCTGCAGGCCCTGCGGCTGGCCACCGCGCCCGACGGACAGCTCAGCCTGACCAGGCTCAGGATCCTCGGGGTCCCGTTTCTCATCCAGGTCTCGGACATCCGGGTCGCGCCCAGCACCTACTATCAGGGCTTCACGCTGTTCAACCTCATCTACGTCTTCACCGTGATCCGCTGCCTGCCCAAACTTCACCGCAGCGACTGGTACATCGTCTCGCATCCGCTGTTCAAGCCGCTGCATTTCCTCGTCGACCGCAAGATCCGCCGCATGAACGCCGAGCAGAACGCCCAGGACGTCCCCATCCGGGAGCGGCGCGCGGAGCTCAGGAAGAAAGGCTATTCCTTTGAGCCTGCGACGCCCGATTTCGTCAGCGCCAACCTCAAGACCAACAACGTCGTCATGCCGCGGGTCGAGAAGGCGTTTTCGGTGCCGCTGGCCGGTCTCAAGACCGGCCGGCCCAATCCCGTGTCCTTCGGCGCGTTCGAGTTCCTGATCAGGCCCGAGGAAGACGGCGGCTATTGCGTGTGGAACGGCGTCTGCCCACACGAGGGAGCGCCTTTGGGGGAGGGCGCGGTCTGCGGCGAGGAGATCGTTTGCCGCTGGCACGGCCTCAAGTTCCGCTGCGTGAGACTCAGCCCGCGCGCTCCGCGGGCCGCCCTGGGTCCATTGGCAATGTCCCTTCAGGACGGCGAACTCAAGGTGGGTCCTTCCTAGGCGGGCCCGCCTATTTCTCGAGGTGGTGCGGCTTGGACTCGCTCCAGGCCGCAGCCGTGATCCGGATGAATTCGGCCTTGTCCCAGAAGTCCTTGAGGGTGCGCGCACCCGAGTAGCTCATGCCCGAGCGCAGGCCGCCGACGAGCTGGTGCACGACCTCGGCGACCGGGCCCTTGTAGGGCGCCATCGATTCGACTCCCTCGGGAACGACCTCGGCGACCGAGATGGGGTCGAGCTCGAGCTCCTCATGCTCCTTCTTCTTGCGCGAGAGCGTCGCGGTCAAGGACGCCATGCCGCGGTAGATCTTGTAGCGCGTGCCGTCGCGCACGACGGTCCAGCCGGGACTCTCGTCGCAGCCCGCCAAGAGCGAGCCGAGCATGACCGAGGAGGCCCCGGCGGCCAGGGCCTTGGTGATGTCGCCCGAGTCGCGGATGCCCCCGTCGGCGATGATCGGGATGCCGCGCTCGCGCGTGATCTTGGCGCAGTCCATGACCGCGCTCAGTTGCGGGACGCCCGAACCCGAGACGATGCGCGTGCTGCAGATCGAGCCCGGGCCCACCCCCACTTTTATTCCGTCCGCCCCGGCCGAGACCAGGTCGCGGGCCCCCTCGTAGGTCGCGACGTTGCCCGCCACGAGTTCGGTCGCGGGCCACTTCCTTTTGATCTTCTTGACGGCGTCGATGACGTGCTCGGAATGCCCGTGGGCCACGTCGACGACGAGTACGTCGGCTCCGGCTTTGATGAGCTCGCCGGAGCGCTCTAAAAAGTCGCCGATCACGCCGACGGCCGCTCCCACGAGCAGACGTCCCTTCTTGTCGGTCGAGGCTTCGGGATGGAGCTTTTTCTGCTTGATGTCCTTGGCGGTGATGAGGCCCATGAGGACCCCTTTGCCGTCGACGAGCGGCAGCTTCTCGATCTTGTTCTGACGCAGGAGCTCCTGGGCCGCCTCCATGGCGATGCCGGGCTTGGCGGTCACGAGCTTCTTGGCCATGACTCGCCTCAGAGGCGTCTTGTTTTCGGGTTCGAAGCTGATGTCGCGCTCGGTCACGATCCCGAGCAGCTTCTTGTCGGAATCGACGACGAGCAGGCCGCCGACCGAATGCCGGCGCATGGCCGCGCGCGCGTCCTCGATCGTATCATCGGGCCCGACCGTGTAGGGCGCCTCGATGACGATGTTCTCGGAACGCTTGACCTTGGTGACCTGGGCCACCTCCTCCTCGACGGGCAGGAACCGGTGGATGACGCCCAGGCCCCCGCATTGGGCCATCGCGATGGCCATGGCCGACTCCGTGACCGTGTCCATGTTCGCGGAGACCACCGGCGCCTTCAGTTGGATGTTCTTGGAAAATCGTCCGGAGGTGTCGACGTGCTTGCGCGAGGTGATGTCCGAGCGTTTCGGGACCAGCAGAACGTCGTGGAACGTGATTCCTTCACGCATAGGCGCTCATTATAGTAAAATTGCCCTCCCATGGCCTTCCCGACCACGCGGCTGCGCCGCCTGCGCCAGAGCCCTTCGTTGCGGCGGCTCGTGCGCGAGACGGTGCTGACACCCGACGACTTCATCATGCCTTTGTTCGTGAGGCCGGGAAAGGGAGAGAAACGCGCGATCAAGTCGATGCCGGGGCACTACCAGTACTCAGTCGACGAGTTGGTCAAGGCCTGCGCTCCCATCGTTTCCGCGGGGATCCCCGGTGTGATCCTGTTTGGGATCCCCGACAAGAAGGACGCGCGCGCCTCGGGCGCATTCGCCAAGGACGGGATCGTCCAGAAGGCGGCGCGCGCCCTCAAAGACAAGCACCCGGGCCTGGTCTTGATCGCCGACTTGTGCTTCTGCGAGTACACCGACCACGGCCACTGCGGCATCGTCGAGGACGGCAACATCGTCAACGACGCGACTCTGGAGCTCGCGGCCAAGACCGCCGTCTCGCAAGCGGAGGCGGGCTTCGACGTGATCGCGCCCTCGGGCATGATGGACGGCCAGGTCGGCGCGATCCGCAAGGCGCTCGATTCGGGCGGCAAGAGCATGACTCCCATACTCGCCTACGCGGCCAAGTACGCCTCCGCCTTCTACGGCCCCTTCCGCGAGGCGGCGGAATCCCCGCCGAGCTTCGGCGACCGCTCCTCTTACCAGATGGACCCGGCGAACTTCCACGAGGCCCTCCGCGAGACCGAGCTCGACGTCAAGGAAGGCGCCGACATGGTGATGGTCAAGCCGGCTCTGCCCTATCTCGACGTGATCAAGGCCGTGCGCGAACGCTTCGGCCTGCCCACGGCGGCCTATTCCGTCTCGGGCGAGTTCTCGATGCTCAAGGCCGCCGCCGCCAACGGCTGGCTCGACGAGAAAAGAGCCGCGCTCGAGAGCCTGACCGCGATCAAGCGCGCGGGCGCCGACTTCATTCTCACCTACTACGCGTTAGAGGCCGCCCGCTGGCTGCCGTGAATTCCCGACGACTCTTCGCGCGGGCTCAGAAGTCGCTGGTCGGGGGCGTCAATTCTCCTGTGCGCGCTTTCAAGGCGGTCGGCGGTACGCCGGTCTTTGTCAGATCGGGCTCCGGGCCGCATTTCACGAGCGCGGAGGGCAGGCGCTACATCGATTACTGCGGTTCCTGGGGGCCGCTGATCTTCGGCCACGCGCGGCGCGAGATCGCCAAGGCCGCCGCGGACGCGCTCAGATCGGGCTCGACCTTCGGCGCGGCCACCGAGCGCGAGGTCCAGCTCGCCGAGGAGCTCAAGGCCGCGCTGCCCTCTCTCGGTCTCGTGCGCCTGACCTCGTCGGGCACCGAGGCCGTCATGAGCGCGCTGCGCGTCGCGCGCGCTTTCACCAAACGCGACCTCGTCATCAAGTTCGCCGGCTGCTACCACGGCCACACGGATTCTCTGCTCGTCGCCGCGGGCTCGGGCGCTTTGACTTTGGGCGCGCCGGACTCGGCGGGAGTCCCCGAGGCCTGGGCCAAGACGACGATCACCTTGCCCTACAACGATCTCTCCGCCGTCGATAAGGCCTTCCGGAAGTATCGCGGCAAGATCGCGGCGGTCATCGTCGAGCCGTTCGTGGGAAACATGGGCGTGGTCCTGCCTCACGACGGCTTTCTCGAAGGTTTGCGGGCTCTCACGAAGAGGAACAAGGCGCTCTTGATCTTCGACGAGGTCATCACGGGCTTTCGCCTCTGCTACGGCGGAGCGCAGACGATCCTGGGCGTCACTCCGGATTTGACGACGATGGGCAAGATCATCGGCGGCGGCCTGCCGATGGGCGCGTACGGCGGTCGAAAGGAGATCATGTCCTTAGTCGCGCCGTTGGGCCCCGTCTACCAGGCGGGAACGTTGTCGGGCAATCCGGTCGCGGTGGCCGCGGGACTCGAGACATTGCGCCTCCTGCAGAAAGAGAATCCGTATTCGAGGCTCGGCCAGATCACCGACTACCTGCTGCGCGGACTCTCGGAGGCCGCCGAGGATGCGCGGGCGCGGGTGCAGATCAACTCGGCGGGCTCGATGTTCACCTTATTCTTCGGCAAAGGTCCGATCTGCGACCTGGCCGCCGCTAGGAAGTGCGACACGAAGAAGTACGGAAGATTCTTTCAGCGTATGCTGAAACAAGGCGTCTACTTCCCCCCCGCGCAGTTCGAGGCGGCCTTTGTGAGTTTCGCCCACGACAAGAAGGACCTCGACCACACCATCCGCGCCGCGCGCCGTGCCTTGCGCGGGCTGTAGGCCAGCGGCGGCCCTGCAACTTTTTGAGCCCCGCCGTGTTCTATTGATAGGGATGAAAGTGCGATGACCGCAGCGGCGGACTTCGAAGACTTCATCTCCGACTACCAAGATATGGTCTACACTCTGGCGGCGCGACTGCTCGGCGATCGGGCCGAGGCCCAGGACATGGCCCAAGATGCCTTCCTGAAAGCCTACCAGAACTTCGAGTCCATCAAGGACAGCCCGACTAAGGGCGGCTGGCTCAAGGCGGTGACGACCAACCTTTGCCTCAACCATCTCTCACGCCACCGCGCGCGCTGGAAGCTCTTCAGCGAGATCGCCGAGGACGACGGCGCGATCGAGGCTTTGGCGGGGCCCGAGAAATCGGCTCCCGACCCCGAGGATGCGGGTCTTCTCGAAAGGGCCTTGCAGGCGCTGCCCGACCATCAGCGTGTGCCCTTGGTGCTCTTCCACTTCGAGGACTTGAGCTACGAGGAGATTGCAGCGAAGCTCGGCGCGACCCTCGCCAAGGTCAAGACCGACATTTTCCGCGGCCGCGAAGCCCTGCGCAAGATCTTGGAGACCGGCACATGAGCGATTGGGAAAGAAAGCTGGGCGACAGACTCAAGCGCCTCCCGCCGCTCAAGGCCCCGGCCTCCCTGTTGCCGATGGTCATGGAGAGGATCGAGGCGCGCACGCGCTGGGCTTGGTGGGCTTGGCCGGCGGCCGCGCGGGCCGCCTCTTTGGCCGGACTCGCGGGTGCCGCCGGCGCCGTGGCTTTCGCGGCGAGCCGGCTCGCGTCTTGGCTGCAGGCGGCCCCGTCGGCCGTTCCCGCCCGGGCCTTGGGCATGCTCGCCTCGGCTCACAACGGCGCCGCAGCCGCTTTGGGCCGCGCGCTTTGGGTAGTGCTGTCGTCGTTGGGGCAGCCCCTGCTCGTCCCGGTCTTGCTCACTTACTTGCTGTGCGCCGGAGGAGCCGTCTTCTTCTGGCAGCTGGCGTCGAGGCCGCGCGGTCTGCGGCATATAGAGGAGGGAGTATGAACAACCGCATCATTTTGGCTGCGCTCGCGTTGACCGGAGCGCTGGTCCATCCCGCGGCGGCCGCAAACCGCCGCTCCAAGGAGGAGCTCGTGTCCATCGGCCGCAGCGTCAGCGTGGCCGAGGGAGAGACGGCGCAGAGCGTCGTCGTGATCCTGGGCTCGGCCACCGTGCGCGGGCCCGTCAAGGAGGGGGTCGTCACGATCCTGGGCGGCGCCGACATCGACGCGCCGGTCAAGGACGACGTCGTCTCGGTGCTGGGCGGCGTTCACCTCGGTCCCAAGGCCGACATCCGCGGCAGCGTCGTGACCATCGGCGGCGCCCTGACTGAGGACGAGGGCGCGAAGATCTCCGGCGACCGGACCTCGATCGCCTTCCCGCCCGCGCTGCGCGGCCTGCCCGGCCTCGGCCGGGACTGGAGCCTGCGGATGCTTTGGCTTTCGCCCTTGCCCCCGTCGAGCGCGTTGGCTTGGGGCCTGGCGGGGGCTTTCCTGTGCCTCTACCTCTTCGCGGCCTTGCTCATGCCGGGGCCGCTGATGCGCTGCGTGCGCGTCCTCAATGAGCGCCCGGCGAGCGCCTTCTTCTGCGGCGCCCTGGGGCTGCCGCTTCTAGGGCCGCTCTCTTTCCTGCTGACGGTCTCGGTCATCGGGCTTACGGCCGTGCCGTTTCTTTTCTGCGCGGCCCTGGCCGCGGCCTTGTTCGGCAAGGCGGCCGTCTACTCCTTCGCGGGAGGACAGCTCGGCCGGGAGTTCTCGCTGCCGCAATTGGAGAAGCCCTGGGCCGCCGTCGTCGCCGGCGCGGCCGCGGTCAGTCTCCTTCATATGATCCCGATCGTGGGCTACGTCGTCTGGATGATGACCTTGGCCTTGGGCTTCGGCGCCGTCATCTTGACGCTCTTCGAGCATTTCCGCGCCGAGGTCGGAGCCGACGGCGCGGCAGCGCCGGTCCCTTCGCCGGCCCCGACGGCGCAGGCGCCGCTGCCCCCTCCGACCGCCGTCGCGACGGCCGAGCTCTCCTTGCCGCGCGCCGGATTCTGGCCGCGCCTCGGAGCCATCGTCCTCGATGTCGTCCTCTTGGCGATCGTGGGCGGCGTCACGCACCTGCATTTCGTCGGCATGGCGGGGTGGGCCTTGTATCAAGTCGGAATGTGGACCTGGAAGGGCACGACCTTCGGCGGGATCGTAGTGGGCTTGAAGGGCGTCCGGCTCGACGGCAGACCGATGGATTTCTGGGTGGCCTTGGTCAGGCACCTCGCCAGCTATTTGTCCCTGGGCGCGGCCTTCATCGGATTTCTGTGGGCGGCCTGGGACCAGGAGCAGCAGACCTGGCACGACAAGATCGCGGGCACCGTGGTGGTCAGAGTGCCGAAGACGCAGCCGTTGATTTGACTGTTCAGGAGACAACAATGACAAACTCCATGATCGCAATCCTTGCCATGACGGCGTCGTTGAGCGCCGCGGGCGCCGAAGAGACCGCGAAGGTCTTCCCGGCCTCCGGCCTGCGCGCGCTCGAGATCCGGACCGCGGGCGGAGACGTTTCGGTCCAAGCAGGCGATGCCTCTGAGGTGAAGGTGTCCGTCGTCAATCCCGACGCCGAGCATTGTGAGATCACCATGGAACAGGATGGGAGCACTCTGCGCCTCAAGGCGAAGGACAAATCGACGAGTTGGTTCCGGCGGTCGGGCTGCGACGCGGGCTTTGCGGTTGAGGCGCCGAAGAGCCTCTCGTTGGAGGCGTCGGCCGGAAGCGGAGCGATGAAGGTCGCGGGGCTCGAGGGGACGTTGACGCTCAACGCCGGCTCCGGCTCCATCGAATTGTCCGGAGGCGCGGGAGACCTGAGAGCCAAGGTCGGCAGCGGCACCATGAAGGGAAACTCGCGCTCCAAACGCGTCGATATCAAGTGCGGCAGCGGCGCTGTGGCCCTCGAGGGCCTACAGGGCTCGGCCGAGGTCAGGTCGGGCAGCGGCAGCGTCGATCTCAAATGGTCGCTGAGCCCCGAGGACGGGGAGGTCGACGTCAAGACCGGCAGCGGGGACGTGTCTTTGGTCTTCCCCGACCGCACCAAGCTGCAGACCGAGATCCGGACGGGCTCGGGGCGTTTCCGCAACGAGATCGGCGACACGGCGTCGGCGAAGTTCCGCATCTCGGTCAAGGCCGGTTCCGGCGACGTCACGATCGGCAAGCGGGCGAAGGGCTCGAAGGGTTGATCCGGCGCGGGACGGATTTCGTCCCGACCTAATGATATAATCCATCCATTCTTCCGCAGGAGATTCCTATGGCTACAGCCCCCACGATCAAGAAAGTCCCTGTCCTGAACCCGGCCACGGAAGCCGTCCTCGACGAGGTCCCCAACCAAAGCGCCGAGGAGGTCAACAAGGCGGTCTCGCGCGCGAGGAAAGCGTGGGAGACCTGGCGCAAAGTCCCGGCCCATGAGAAGGCCGAGATGCTTCACGAGGTCTCGCGTCGGATCAAGGAAAGCACCGACGATCTCGCCCGCACTTTGACCGCAGAGGGCGGAAAGCCCCTGCGCGAGAACAAGGACGAGATGGCCTGGTCGGCGTCCTGCTTCGACTACTACGCCGAGATCGCGCGAAACTCTCGCGGTCGCGTGATCCCCTCGACCGAGAACTCCCAGCTCAACCTCGTCGTCAAGGAGCCCTACGGCGTGGTCGGCGCGATCGTGCCCTGGAACTACCCGATCCTTCTGATGTCGTGGAAGCTCGCCCCGGCCTTGGCCGCCGGCAACACGATCGTGTTGAAACCGGCAGAGCAGACCCCGCTCTCGACGCTGAGTTTCGGCAAAATCTTCGACTGCCTGCCCAAGGGGGTCGTCGAGATCGTGACCGGTTTGGGCGAGACGACCGGCGAGGCGCTCGTGCGGCATCCCGACACTGCCGTCATCGCGTTTACGGGCTCGCTCGAGACCGGCAAGAAGATCTCCCACATCTGCGCCGACATGGTCAAGAAGTGCCACCTCGAGCTCGGCGGCAAGGACGCCTTCGTGGTCTGCGAGGACTCGGACCTCGACATCGCGGTCAAGGCGGTGGCTTGGGCGTCTTTCTTGAACACGGGGCAGGTGTGCACCTCGGCCGAGCGCGTCTACGTCCAGAAAGACATCTACAAGCCCTTCCTCGAGAAGCTCAAGGCTTTCACCGAGTCGCTCGTCGTCGGCGACGGCATGGACCCGCGGACCGACGTCGGGCCGATGATCGGCCCCTCGTACCGCCAGAAGGTCGAGGACCACGTCAAGGACGCCGTCAAGCGCGGCGCCAGGGTCGTCGCCGGCGGCCGCAAGCCGGCGGACAAGGCTAAGGGATTTTTCTATCAGCCCACGGTTCTGGCCGACGTCGACCACAAGATGTCGGTCATGCGCGACGAGACTTTCGGCCCGGTCTGCCCGGTCATGCCCTATCGCCATTTCGACGATGCCATCAAGTACGCCAACGACTCGATCTACGGGCTGGGCGCCAACATCTACACCCACGATTCGCGCAAGGTCAAAAAATTCTTCGAGGAGGTCCAGGCCGGCACCATCTGGATCAACGATCCGCTGACCGACAACGACGCCGGGCCATTCGGCGGCTATAAGGCTACGGGCGGTTCTCGGGAACTTGGCGAGGAGGGCCTCGCGGAATTCCAGCAGGCCAAGCACGTCCACTGGGACTTCGAGCAGAAGAACAAGCCCTGGTGGTATCCCTACGCCCCGAAGAAGGGCTCCAAGAATTGAAATACTGGCTCATGAAGTCGGAGCCCTCGGTCTTCTCGATCGAGGACTTGAGGAAGAAGAAAGTCGCGGGCTGGGACGGCGTGCGCAACTACCAGGCGCGCAACTTCATGAAGGAGATGGCGCTCGGCGACCAGGCCTTCTTCTACCACTCGAGCTGCGAGACCGTCGGCGTCGCGGGGATCATGGAGGTCGCCAAGACCGCCTATCCCGATCCGACGCAGTTCGACAAGAAGGACGGTCATTTCGATCCCAAGGCCAAGCCCGGCGCGCCGATCTGGTTCCATGTCGACGTGAAATTCGTCAAGACTTTACCCCGGATCATCGAACTCGGCGAGCTGCGCGCGATGCCCGAGCTCAAGGGCATGGCGCTCTTTCGTCTGGGGCGCATCTCGATCACGCCCGTGACCGAGTCCGAGTGGGCCGTGATCGCCGCTAGACGATAGAGCCTGCGTGCCTGCCGTCTCCCAGAGACCCTTGCCGGGGATTGTCACTTTTTTGGACCATGTGGTCCAAAAAAGTGACAATGTTCGCGGAGTCGACAGTTCTCGAAGGCTGGAGGGTGAGCCCCGGAAGGTCTAGGACGCCGCGATCGGGGTCCCGACGCGGTCGGGCACACGCTCCAGAAGCGCCCAGAAGTCGCGCACGGACCTGATGCGCTGCGCGGGGTCGGGGTGCAGGGCCCAGTCGACGATTCGGTCGAGCTCGGGCGAGAGCCCGTCGACGAGATGCGAGGGGCGCGTGTAGTTGCGCGCAAGCTTCAATGACCCGGTATCCTGCCCCGGATAGACGCGCCGGCCGGTGGTCAACTCGTAGAGCAGGCAGCCCAAGGAGAAGACGTCCGACTCCCTGCGGACCAGGCCCTCCTCCTGCTCGGGGGCCATGTAGTCCGGAGTGCCGCAGGCCGTGGCCTTCTCGTGGGGCGAGAGCGGGCCGGCGGCGTCCAGCGCGTGGCGCGAGATGCCGAAGTCCATGACCTTGACCAAGCCCTGGTCGGTGACCATGATGTTGCCGGGCTTGAGGTCGCGGTGCACGACGCCGTGGTGGTGGGCGTAGTCGAGGCCCGCGCAGACCTGCCGCAGGAGCGCCTTGGTCTCGCCCACGGTCAGCCGGCCGCGCTCGGAAAGCACCGTGTGCAGGTCGCGGCCGTCGATGTACTCGAAGATCAGGTAGACCCCCGAGAGGTCCTCGACGATGGAGTGGATGTCGACGATGTTGGGGTGGTGCAGGGCCGCGACCGTGCGGGCCTCATCAAGGAAGCGCTCGCGGTCCACGCTCGTGCGCTTGAGCTCGTCGCGCAGGATCTTGACGGCGACCTTGCGCTGCAGGGCCTTGTCGACCGCCTCGTAGACGATGCCCATGCCTCCGATGCCGAGTTGGCGCCCCAAGACGTAGCCCGCCTCGAGCTTCGAAAGGTTCAAGCCGGGCACCGTGACGGCCTTGACCGGCGAGGACTTGGCGGGCTTCTCGGAGGAGGTTAGGTGCAGGAAGCCCGCCGCGATGAGGAGCCCTCCGATGGCGGAGCTTGCCAGCACGGTCAGGAAGGAGCGCCGGCGGGCGTCGTCGCGCTCGGCCCTGCGCTGAGCCTCGTTCTTCTCCGTCGCCGCGGGGTCGAGGTCCAGGCCGTGGCGGGCGGCCGCGTCGCGGTAGGCCGGCTCGAACTGGGGCGAAAGGGCGGCTGCGACCTTGAGGTCGCGCAGCATCGTATCGAGATCGCCCATTTGCTCATAAGAATAGCCGCGGTTGGCGAAGGCGTAGGGATTCTTGGGGTTGACCTCGAGGCTGTGATTCGAGTCCGCGATCGCGTCGCGAAAGCGCCCCATGTGGTTGAGCGCCCAGGCGCGCGTGTCGCGCAGAGAGAAATCGCTCGGCGAGAGGACCAAGGCGCGGCTGGCGTCGGCCTCGGCCTCCTCGTAGCGTCCCAGCAGGTTGAGCGCGGCGGCGCGGTAATAGTAGGCGCCGGGATTGCCGGGGTCGACGCCGATCGCGCGGTCGGCGTCGTCGACCGCGCCTTGATAATCCTTGACGGTGATCTTTCCCGCGGCCTGGCGCAGCATCTTCTCGGCGGCCTGAGGGATCGGAGTCATGGCGGGCTGCTGGCCTTTCTGGGCGATCTGGCTCATCTGCTGGACCATGCCGTGGTATTCGCGCTGGATCTCGCCGGCCAAGCGCGACTTGATCGTGTCGAGGTCCATGGCCGGCACGCGGCTCTCGGAGAGCTTCATGATCGCGAAGGCCGTCTTGTCGTTGGGGTCGAGCGCGAGCGCGCGGCGCGAGTCCTCGATGGCCTGGAGGTAGTTCCTCATGCCGTAGGAGGCCATGGCCCGGGCCCGGTAGGCGTCCGGGCTGTCCGGATCGAGGCGCGTGGCGCGGTCGGCGTCGCCGTAGGCCTCCTTGAGCTTGTTGAGGCCGTAATTGGCCATCGAGCGGTTGATGTAGGCGTCGCGGTCGGTCGGATCGCGGGCGATCTCGCGCTCGGAGAAATCCCGAGCCGTCTCGAAATGGCCCGCGCTCGTATTGAGGTAGGCGACCTCGTTGTTGATGAGGCGCGCCGTCTCTGCGGGCTCGGAATTGAGGTCGACGGACTCGGCCGCGAGAGTGACCGCGTCGACTTTCTTGTCGGCGGCCTTGTCGCGCTCGGAGGGGAGCTTGCGCCCGATCTCGTCGACGGCGGGCTTGAGGACTTTTTCGACCTCGTCGCGGCCGGGGGAGGGTGGGGCGTTCTGGAGCTGGTCCTCCATGACCGCCATGATCCCGAAGGTCGTCTTGCCCTTGAAGGCATCGGACTTGGCGGGCTTTTTCTTCTCGCCGGCCGACGGCGGAGCGGCCAGCGCCGCGGAGCAAAGCCCCGCGGCCAGCAGAAAAGACGGCAACGCCTTGGCGATGCGTCGCATACCCCCCCGTCGTAACGCTATTAGGAAGTGTAGAGAGACCGAGCGCGGCTGTCAAGGGCCCCGCGGACCTTTGCAGAGCCCACGCAACTTGGTAGACTAAGGTCCGGTGATGACGATCATGGAAAGCCCCGCCGTCCATTTATACTGCGTCGACGGCAGCAACCTGGTCCGCAGCGGCTACGGATACGAGGGGCCCGCGTTCCGGGCTCAAGAGGAGGCCGACGCCGAGAGGCTGATCGCCGCTTTGGACCGGGCCTGCGCTGCAGCGGGGGGGCGCCTGGAGATCGAGGTGTTCTTCGACGGCCCGCGCCGGGGCGCGCCCTTGGGAATCTCGGCCGGACTGAGCGTCCGGTTCACGCACGAGCTCGAGGCCGACGATCTCATCCTCGATCGTGTGCGCGCGCGGTCCTACGCGGGGGTGCGCAAGGTGACGGTGGTCACCGCCGATTCGGCGCTCGGGCGTCAGGTGGAGGGCGAGGGCGGGCGCTGGCAGCGCGTGCGCCGCGGCGCCCCGCTCGAGTCCGTGGTCCGCGCCATCGAGGGCCGCTTCAAGCGATGAGCGACAAGCATGGCGTCATCGTGGTCGGCGGCGGCATCATGGGCGTCTCGGCCGCCTATTGGCTGGCCCAGAAAGGCCAGGCCGTGACCTTGCTCGACCAATACGACATCCCCAACCAATGGGCCGCTTCCGGCGACCATCTGCGCGTTTTTCGCCTGACCTACGGAAAGGACGCCTTCTACACGGACATGGCGCTCAAGACCTTGCCCTTGTGGCTCGACCTCAACACCCAGACCGGCGAGAAGATCCTTCAACAGAACGGCGTCCTGGAGCTGGCCACCGTCAGCCACGGCTACGAGGAGCACAGCCTCAACGTGCTCAAGGAGCTCAAGCTCCCCGTCCAGCGCCTCGAAAAAAACGACCTCAAGCGCCACTACCCGATGATCAACTCGCGGGCGGTCAAATGGGGGCTCTTCCACAAGGACGGCGGCATGCTGTGGGCCTCGAAAGCCGTCACGCATCTGGCCAGCCTCGCCCAGCGCAAGGGCGCCAAGTTTCGCTCGCGCGTCAAGATCACCCAGGTCCTGCGCGATAAGAAGGAAGGAATCAGAGGCCTCAAGGACGAGCACGGGCGTCTCCACGTCGGAGAGTCCTACCTGTTCGCCGGGGGGATGTGGACGCCGGAACTCCTCAAGAGCTACGGCATCCCGATCAAGGTTACGCGCCAATACCAGCTCTACCTGCGCCCGCCGGCCAACCGCGGGCGCTACCGCCCGGAGCACTTCCCGGTCTTCGCCTCGCTGGCGGCGGGCTTCTACGGCTTCCCGCTGCACCTGCACGGCTTCATGAAGATCGGCGACCACCGCAAGGGGCCCATCGCCAAGCCCGGGAAAGGCGGCGAGACGGAGCTGCCGCAGGCCTTCGAGAAGAAGTGCCGGGCCTTCCTCAAGCGCTTCATTCCCGAGCTGACCAATTTCACCGAGTACGAGGGCCACGTCTGCCACTACGACAACACCAAGGACGACGACTTCATCCTGGACCGACTGCCCGACGCCCCCAACGGCTTCATCGCGGCCGGCTTCTCGGGCCACGGCTTCAAGTTCGGGCCGCTCATCGGAAAGACGATGGCCGACCTCGTCGTCGGAGGCAAACCGGAGCTCAACCTCCACCGCTTCCGGCTCGGGCGCTTCAAGCGCCGCTAGGACCTCGCCCATGAGCCACCAGCCGCACCACCATCACCGCGCGGGCACGGCCAAGGGCGGTTTCTGGCTGGCCGCCGCCGCCGCCGCGCTCGTGCTCTCCGCCGGGCCCGGTCGCGCGGCGGGCTTGTGGGGCGCGCGCGTCGAGGAGTTCCTTCTGCGCTGGGCCGCCTACCAGGGGGTCTTCGCGGGCTGCTTCGGCGTCGGAGTCATCCTCGCCGACATGCGCAAGACGGTCGTGCGCTGGGCGCTGCCCGCGGTCGCGATCGGGCTTTTGGCCGCGCTGTTGTCGGGGTCGGTGCCGGGCGTCGGCCGCTAGGCCAGGTCGGGCCTGAGCTCGCGCAGCTTGGTCCAGAGCTCGTCGCGCGCGCCCAGATAGAGGACGATGCCGCGGCTCGCGCCGGCCTCGGCCCGGTAGGCGAGTTCCAAAGCCCCGCGGTCGTCTCCGCCGAGATAGGCCGGGATTCGCATCCAGCCGGGCAGCTCCTGCTTCTCGCATTTGGAGAGCGCGCCCAGCGCGATGTCGTGCTCCAGGCCGAAGACATCGGGCATGAAGAGGCGAAAGGGCATTCCCAGGCGTATGTGCAGGGTCTCACGCGTGAGACTCAGAGCCAGCGCGTTGTTGTAGCCGGCCA
The DNA here is from genome assembly GCA_016194705.1 of Elusimicrobiota bacterium. Taxonomy (GTDB): domain Bacteria; phylum Elusimicrobiota; class Elusimicrobia; order UBA1565; family UBA9628; genus PALSA-1176. The sequence continues at coordinate 56,487 of JACQAZ010000038.1, forward strand.
GATGCGAGAGTCCCGTCCCCGGCCTGCGCGCGGAGACCATGGTCTCGATGAACAGCAGCTCTTGTTCCGCGCAGGGCGGACCGAAGCGTCCCGTCTTCCCGCGCCAGAGGGCCAGGCCTGACAAGAGACCCAGCGGGATGAGAAGGATCCTGGCGCCGAAGCCCAGCTCGGCGGGCGGCGCGTACGGTTCGTTTTTCGGGATCTCGAGCCTGAGGATCTCTTTGCCGGGGCCGTAGGAGATTCGCACGGGAAGGCCCGCCCTCAGCGGCCCTCCGCGGGCGCGCGTACGGTGAAATCCGGGGACTCCCATAGTGTCCCAATAGCCGAAGGCGACGCTCCGGACGGAGTAATTTTCCCATGACCGGCCTCGCCCAGCACCCGAATGGAAGTTTTCGATCGGGCCTTCCACGATGGAGGCCCGGCCCGACGCCAGCAGATCCCTGAGCTGGGCGGTGTGCACATAGGGAGCGTAGAACGCCGCTGAGATCCCGGCCATCGCGGCGAAGGGGAGGAAACGCATGACTCGCCGGATCCGGGGACGCGCGCGGCTGGAGTCCCAAGCCACGGCCGACGTCAGGGCGCAAATGAAGAAGACGAGCGCGAAAGGCAGCCAGGACGAAGAGCCATCCCGGCCCGCGTCGAAAATGGCCTGATATTCCACCCGGGCCTTAAGCCGCGACCGGCGCGCCCTGAGACGACTGCGCGAGCATGCGCGAGAGCACGTAGCGGAGCACGCCGCCGTAGCGGTAGTACTCGAGCTCGATGGGGGTATCGATACGGCACAGGGCCGTGAACTCGACGGCGCCCGCTTTCACCTTGATCTCTTGGCGCGGCTTGAGCTTGGCCAAGCCCTTGATCTCGAAGGTCTCGAGGCCCGTCAGCCCGAGCGATTGCGCGGAATCATTGGACTTGAACTGCAGAGGCAGCACGCCCATTCCGACCAGGTTAGAGCGGTGGATGCGCTCGTAGCTCTGCGCCACGACCGCCTTGACTCCCAGCAGAGCTGGGCCCTTCGCCGCCCAGTCGCGCGACGAGCCCGAGCCGTACTCCTTGCCCGCGAGAACGACGAGCGGCGTCTTCTCGGCCAGATATTTGGCGGAAGCGTCGAAGATCGCCATTTGTTCCTTGCCCGGCAGGTGCATCGTGTAGCCGCCGGTCACACCCTCGAGCATGAGGTTCTTGATGCGGATGTTGGCGAAGGTTCCCCGGACCATCACTTCATGATTTCCCCGCCGGGAGCCGAAAGAGTTGAAGTCATCGGGCGCAACGCCGTGCTCCTGCAGGTAAAGCCCCGCCGGGCCGTCCTTCGGTATGTTGCCGGCCGGCGAGATGTGGTCGGTCGTGACCGAGTCGCCGAAGATCGCCAGCACGCGCGCGCCCGCGATGTCTTCGATGGCGCCGGGCTTGGTCGTCATGCCCTCGAAATAGGGCGGAAGCCTCACGTAAGTGGATTTTGAATCCCAATCGTAGAGTTCGGTGGCCGAGACCTCGAGAGATTTCCAGTCCTTGTCGCCGGCGAACACGTCGGAGTACTGCTTGAGGAACATGTCGCGCGTGACGCACTGCGCCACGGTCTTGGCGACCTCGTCGTTGGTCGGCCAGATGTCCTTGAGGTAGACCGGCTTGCCGTCCTTGCCCTTGCCGATGGCCTCCTTGGAGAGGTCGATGTCCATGCGCCCGGCCAGAGCGTACGCCACCACCAGCGGCGGCGAAGCGAGGTAGTTCGCCTTCACCAGCGGATTGATGCGCCCCTCGAAGTTGCGGTTGCCCGACAAAACGGCGGCGACGATGAGGTTCTTATCGCCGACGGCCTTGGCGACCGGCGCAGGCAGCGGTCCCGAGTTGCCGATGCAGGTCGTGCAGCCGTAGCCGACGAGATGGAACTTGAGCTTCTCGAGAGGTTCCTTGAGCTTGGCCAAGGTCAGATAATCCATGACGGTCTTGGAGCCGGGGGCGAGGCTCGTCTTGACCCAGGGCTTCGTCGTGAGCCCCTTCTCGACGGCTTTCCTGGCCAGAAGCCCCGCGGCGACCATGACCGAGGGATTAGAGGTATTGGTGCATGACGTCATGGCCGCGATCACGACCGAGCCGTGGCCGACCTTGGCGTCCTGGCCGTCCATTTTTATCGCGACTTCGGTTCCGGCCGGAGCCGGAAGATTGCCCTTCTTGTCTTTCTCCTGCAAAAGCGCCGGCAGGGTGTTTTCCCACGAGGATTTGACCGCCGAGAGGACGATGCGGTCTTGCGGACGCTTGGGCCCGGCCAAGCACGACTCAACATCCGCGAGATCGAGGCTCAGCGTGTCATTGAACAGCGGTTCGTCCTTGTCGGTGCGCCAGAGGCCCTGCTCCCTGCAGTAGGCCTCGACGAGGGCGAGCTCCTCCTCGGGCCGTCCCGTGAGCTTGAGGTACTCGACCGTGCGCTCATCGACGGGGAAAAAGCCGACGGTGGCCCCGTACTCGGGAGCCATGTTGGCCAAGGTCGCGCGGTCGGCCAAAGAGAGGTTCGAGACGCCGGGGCCGTAGAACTCGACGAACTTGCCGACCACCCCTTTCTTGCGCAGCATCTCGGTCGCGGTCAAGACCGCGTCGGTCGCGGTCGCGCCTTCCTTGAGCGAGCCCCTGAGCTTGAAACCCACGACCTCGGGGATCAAGAGCGGCATGGCCTGCCCCAGCATCGCGGCCTCGGCCTCGATGCCGCCGACGCCCCAGCCGAGCACGCCCAGACCGTTGATCATCGTCGTGTGCGAGTCGGTGCCGATGACCGTGTCCGGGTAGGCCAGAGTCTGGCCGCCCTCTTTGGAGTACCAGACGACTTTCGCGAGGTATTCGAGATTGACCTGGTGGACGATGCCGGTCTCGGGAGGGACGGCCCGAAAATTTCTAAACGCCTTCTGCCCCCACTTGAGAAAGGCGTAGCGCTCCTTGTTGCGCGAGAACTCGATGGCGGAATTCTTCGCGAAGGCCTCAGTCGTGCCGTAGGCGTCGACCTGGACCGAGTGGTCGACGACGAGATCGACGGGCTGAAGGGGGTTGATCTTCTCGGGCTCGCCGCCGAGCTCCTTGATCGCGTCGCGCATCGCGGCGAGATCGACCACGGCCGGCACGCCCGTGAAGTCCTGGAGCACGACGCGCGCCGGCGTGAAGAATACCTCGCGCGCCTCGGGCGCCTTGCCCGCGGCACCCGCGACGGCGGCGATGTCGTCCTTCTTGACCACCGAGCCGTCCTCGTGGCGCAGCAGGTTCTCGAGGAAGATGCGCAGCGAAAACGGCAGCTGTTCGACGGCGAAACCGGCCTTGGCCAGCGCCTTGAGGCTGTAGTAGCCGTACTTTTTCTTGCCGACGGAGAGGGTGGATTTGGTCTTGAAGCTGTCGAGGACGCGGGTGGTCATGGGAATCTCCTAAAGCGGTGCTCTCGAATTGTATTCTATATTATTCTCATGGAATTGATCGTGCTGGGCTCCGGCGCCTCCTTCCCTGCCTTCGGGGAGCAGGTCAGAAATCCCGCGGGCTACGCGGTCAAGCTTGGCGGCGACATCCTGCTCTTTGATCTGGGCTTCGGCAATCTGCGGCAGCTCTTCCGCGCGGGCCTCGATCCCGCCCGGATCACGGACCTGTTCCTGACCCACCGCCATCCCGACCATGCGGGGGACTTGGCCGCGCTGCTCTTCCTGCTCCGCTACGACGCCAAACCCAGATCCGGAAGGCTTCGCATTTGGGGCCCTCGCGGCGTGAGGAAATTCGTAGACGGCTTGAGCAATGCCTACGCTCCCTGGCTGGGACCCAGAGGCTACGAGCTCGATATTCGGGAATTGGCCGCGGGCGCGACGGCGAAGGGACGCCAGTGGGGACTTTCCTGCTTGTCCGTCCCTCACCCGACCCCGGCCTTGGCCTACCGCCTCCTTTATAAGGGAAGGAGCCTGGTCTATTCCGGGGACACGGGGTTCTCCGTGGAGCTCGTCTCGTTCGCGGCCGAGGCCGATCTATTCGTGATCGAGTGCACGGTGACCGGGGGGGCCGAGGCCTTGGAGTACGGCCATCTGACCCCCGAGCTGGCCCTGGCCACGCTCGAAGCGTCGGGCTGCCGCCGCGGGCTTCTCTCGCATCTCTCGCCGGCGTCGGCGAAAAAAGCCGAGCGGCTCCTGCGTGGAAGGAAAATCAGGCTTGCGCAGGACCTCATGCGCCTTGTTGTATAATTGGGCGCCATGAGAAAGGGAATTCTTGCGCTGTGTTGCGCGGCCCTCGGCGCCGGCTGCGGCGGAGCTCAGATCAGGCGGCAGCAAGATCAGATCAAGGACCTGCGCGCCCAGATCTCCGAGCTCGAGGGGCAGCTCAAAGACAAAGAGAACCAAGTCGCCGCGCTTGAGAAGGACAAGGCCGACGACGACTCGAAGGTTCAGGAGCTCTCGGACAATCTCAAGTCGGCCCAGGGCGAGCTCGACCAGCAGAAGAAGAACAACGAGGACCTGAGCCAGACGGCGGAATCGAGCAAGGGCGAGCTGGCGGGCAAGGTCAAGCAGCTGATCAAGGAGAAGGGGGAATTGGCGGCCAAACTCAACGAGGCCGAGAAAGCCCGAGCCTCGCTCTCCTCGCATGGCCGGCGCGCGGGCTTCGAGCTCGCCAAGCTCGCCAAGGAGCGCGACGCCTGGAAGGCCGAGCTCGACAAGGTCAACGCCGTCAAGGCGGCCGCCGACAAAGCCCGCAGCGAGCGCCTGGCCCGCACGCATGAGGAGATGGGGACCTTGGCCGACGCGATCCTCAAGGAGATACAAAGCGAGGACGCCAAGATCGACCAGGAGGGCGGCGTCATCACGCTGACCTTGCAGGAACCGCTTCTGTTCCCGGCCAACCAGGCCAAGCTGACCGACGCGGGAGCGGGTCTGCTCGACCGGCTGGGCGCCGTCTTGAAAGGCATGCCCGCGCGCGACATCCACATCCAGGGACACACGGACAACGCCCCGATCAAGTGGGAGCTCTTCGGCCGCTTCACGAGCCACTGGGATCTCTCGGCGGCTCAAGCCATCGCGGCGGCGCGCTACCTGCACGAGCACGCGGGCCTCGACCCGATGAAGCTCCTGGCCGAGGGCTACGGCGAATTTAGGCCGGCCAAGTCCAACGGCACCGCCGAGGGGCGCGCCGCCAACCGACGGCTCGTGCTCGTCATCGAGCCGCCGCAATCATGAAAAAACAGATTCTTTTCGCTGCGATGCTTCTCTGCGGGACTCCGGTCCTCGCCGCGCGGACGATCTCCGTCTCGGGCGAAGCCGAGGTCAAAGTCGCGCCGAACGAGGTCGTCATCACTCTTGGCGTCGAGACCCTCGGCCCCGAGTTGACCGCGGTCAAGCGCGACAACGACGGGCGCGTCAAGGCCGTGATCGCAGCGATCCGCAGGCGCCAAGTCGAGAGCAAGGACATCCAGACCGACCAGATCAGCATCTCTCCCGAATACGACCGTCCCGCCCACCAGCAGCCCAAGCTCCTCGACTACGTCGTGCGCAAGAACATCGTCGTAACGCTCAAGGACGTCGCTAAATTCGAGGATGTCCTGGCCGACGCCGTCGCAGCCGGGGCCAATTATGTCCACGGCGCCCAGTTCCGCACGACCGAGCTGCGCAAGAACCGCGACCAAGCCCGCGCCTTGGCCGTCAAGGCCGCGCAGGAGAAGGCCCAGGCCATGGCCGAAGCCCTGGGCCAGAAGCTCGGCAAGCCCCAGACGGTGCAGGTCTCCGAGTACGGCTCGCGCTCTTGGTCGCCCTACGGCTATCCTTGGTGGGGCGGCGGCTACGGCTATGGTCAGGGTGCGTCGCAGAACGTCGTGCAGAACTCCGGCGGCGGGCCCGAAGCCGAGGGCAGCATGGCCGTCGGACAGATCTCGGTCAGCGCGACGGTCAGCGGGACTTTCGAGCTCGAATGACGGCCGTCGAAAAATCGCCGCTCGCCTAGGTCCTCTAGTTCCTTGACCGGCTCCCGGCATTTTCCTACTCTAATTTAAGCCTCGAAAACGAGACCATGCCGACCGCCGCGAAGAAGCCTGCCAAGAAAAAGGAAGACGCCTGGCCCACGGGGCTCAAGGAATTTTTCCTGCCGCTGCACCGGACCTTCGAGGCCCGCCGCCAGGCGCTGCTCGAACGCCGCAGGAGGGCTCTCGAAGAAGCCCACGGCGGCCGGCTTCCCGGCTATCTGCCCGAGTCCGAGGCGACCAAGGGCAAGTGGAGGATCGCGCTGCCCGAGTGGGCCAAAGACCAGCGCAACCAGATCACGGGGCCGGCGGACAATCCAAAGCTTCTAGTGGGCATGTGCAACGCGGGCGACCCGGGCTGCATGCCCGACGGCGAGGATTCGATCACGACCGACTGGGAGCACGTGAGGGCCGCGCACAAGAACACGATCGAGGCCATCAAGGGGAGCTTGACCTACACCGACCCCGCGACGAAGAAGGTCTCGAAGATCAAGCCGTCGAATCAGCTGATGTTTTACCGGCCGCGCGGACTGCACCTTGACGAAACGCATTGCATCCCGGGCGAGGCGGTCTCCGGGTCGCTCTTCGACCTCGCCTGCGTGTTCTTCTTCACTAGGAACGAGCGGCTCGCGTCCATCAAGGACGAAGCACTCAGGCCAAAGCTGTGCTTCTACATCCCCAAAACCGAGTCTCACGAGGATGCGGCTTGGTTCTCGGATGTTCTGGCCGCGATGGAGAAGGCCGTCGGCCTTGCGACCGGAACGACCAAGATCATGTTCCTCATCGAGTCCCTGCCCGCGGCCTACCAAGCCGAGGAGATCCTCCACGCCGCGCGCCGGCACATCATCGGCCTCAACCTCGGCCGCTGGGACTACATGGCCAGCCTCATCGATTTCAAGCTCGGCGATCCCAAGTGGATTCTGCCCGACAGGAACACGATCCCGCACGACATCCCCTTCTTCCAGAACATCCGCCACCGCATCGTGGATGTCTGCCACCGCCGCGGCGCGCTGGCGATCGGCGGCATGACCGCGCTCTTCCCGGACCGGCAGAATCCCGAGATCAACGCGCGCGCCTGCGAGCGCCTCAAGATCGACAAGAAAAACGAAGCCGCGCTAGGCTTCGACGGGGCCTGGACCGGGCATCCGGACCAGCATGAGGGCGCCATTTCCCAATTCCCCGCGCCCAACCAGCTTTCGGTGACGCATCCCAAGTCCGCTCGCCATCCCGATCTCGTCCCCACGCCTGCGGGCATCGGCGCGGTCACGGTGGCGGGCACCAAGGACGCGATCCGCACCATGATCGAGTACCGCTTCGGCGTGCTCTCGGGCCTCGGCGCGCGCATGATCAAGGGCTACGACGCCAAGGGCCAGCTCATCGGCAACTTCATGGAGGACCTCGCCACTGACCGCATCTACCGGCTGATGGTCGCCCAGCGCATCCGGCACGCGGTCAAGACGGCCGAGGGCGCAAGGGTCACGGAGGATCTCATCGGGCAGTGGTTCGATGAGGAGCTTGCCAAGATTTTGAAGGAGCATCCGAAGGATGCCGAGAGATATCAGCGCGCCAGCGCATGGAGCCAAGACATGATCAAGGAACTCAATAAGTCCAAAGAAGCCAAGACCGACGGCGTCAAGAAGTGGACTTATCCCAAGGCCGAGTTCGATAAGATGTACGCTCCGCACGAAAGAGAACACCCCTCCGACAAGCTGCGCGGCCTGCTCAAGGAGAAGTTCGCGATGCGCAAGACGCGTCCCGAGCGCTGCTTCCTGCACACCGCCGGGGCCTACGACGCGATGACGGCCTCCATGCTCACCGACCTCGGCTACGAGGCGATCTACGCCAGCGGCTGGCAGCTGGCGGTCTCGCACAACATGTACCCAGACATCGGCATCTATCCCTCGCACATGATGGTCGAGCTTGTGCGCGAGCTCATCCGCGGCATCGAGGGCACGCGCGACCGCCACTTTTACGATAATAAAGGCGCTGTGCTCAACACCCCGCCCATCTTCGCCGACATCGAAGCCGGCTTCGGCGGCCCGACCCAGACCTTCACCTTGACCCGCGAGCTCATCCGGGCGGGTGCTGCCGGCGTCCACTTGGAGGACCAGGACCCCGCGGAGCGCACCTGTGGACACATCATCGCCCATCACGGTGTCAAGCGCGAGAAGGTGCTCGTGCCCACGCACAAGTGGATCGAAAAGCTCATCGCGGTCAAGGCCGCGGCTCAAGCGGCGCAGACCAATCTCGTCATCATCGCGCGCACCGACGCCGTTGACGGCGCCGTTCCCGGCGGGCGCGGAGGCAGCGTCGAACATGCCGTCGACCGGGCGCTTGAGGCCGCCTCCCTGGGCGTCGACCTCATCTGGGCCGAGTTCAACAACACCGAGATCGACGGGCCGCGGGCCTTCGCCGAGGGCGTGCACAAGCACTACCCGGACCAGATGCTCGGCTTCAACCTTTCGCCCTCGCTGCATTGGGGCAAGGCCAAGAAGGAGGACAAGCTGATCACCAACAAGCAGCTCGGCGAGCTCGGCTACGTCCTGCAGTTCTCGACCTTGCTCGCCTTCCGCACGATCGGCATGGCCTTGGAGAAGTCGCTCAAGACCTTCCGCCACCGCGGCCTCGACGCCTTGGCCGACGTCCAGCTCGCCGAGCTCGAGCACCCCGACGGCGAGCCCACCACGCGCATGCACCAGAAATTCGCGGGCACCAACCGCTGGCTGACCATCGAGAAGGTCTCGAAGGGGGCCTAGAAATCTGGGTCTTGCGCAAATTTAGGCCGGGGGGTATATTGTGATTGTGAAGGCTAAGCCGAGCAGCAACGGTCACAGGGCTCAAACGCGCAAGAAGGCGCCGCGCGCGGTGAGTTCCGCCCGGCCCGCCGAGAGGGCGGAAGCCAAGGAAGAGAAAAGGCAGGCCAAGGTCCTGGAGACCGTCTTGTCGGAGGTGACGGCCCAGCCCGAGACCGAGCATCAGGAAGAGGACCTCTCGGTGGCCTGCCCCTATTGCGGCGAGGAGTTCGAGGTCCACGTGACCTCGGAGGAAGACGGCCAGACCATGTACGAGGACTGCGAGGTCTGCTGCCGTCCCATTTCCCTGCACGTCCACACCGAGGAAGGCGAACTGCAGATCGAGGCCTACCGATCGTAGACGCTTGCCGGCTCGGTTCGAAGGAAGGCGGCGAGGACGTCGTGGACAAGATTCTCGCGATGAAGACCATCGCGGTCGTGGGCTGCTCCGCCAAGCCCGAGCGCGCCGGGCATTACGTCCCCGCCTATCTGCAGGACCACGGCTACCGGATCGTGCCGGTCAATCCCGGCCACAAGGAGATCCTGGGGCAGACCTGCTACAAGAGCCTCGCGGACATCCCCTTCCCCGTCGACGTCGTGGAGGTCTTCCGCAATCCCGCTTTCGTCCTGCCCGTCATCGAGGCCGCGATCAAGATCAAGGCCAAGGCCCTGTGGCTTCAGGACGGCGTGACCCATCCGGAGGGGGAACGGCTCGCAACAAAGGCGGGACTCTTGGTCGTGTCCGACGACTGCCTGCTGCGCCGGCACCGGCGTCGAAGAGCGAGCTAGTTCTTCTTGTCCTTGTCGGCCTTGACGATGTCGAGCAGCTCGACCTCGAAGATCAAGGTCGCGCCCGCGGGGATCGTGGGCGGGGCGCCGCGGTCGCCGTAGGCGATCTCGGAGGGGCAGATCAGTTTGGCCTTGCCGCCCACCTTGAGCTTCTGCACGCCCTCGGTCCAGCACGGGATGACGTGGTCCAGGGGGAAGGTCGCGGGCTCGCCGCGCTTGATCGAGCTGTCGAACTCGGTGCCGTTGATCAAGGTGCCGGCGTAGTGCACCTTGACGGTGTCGGAGGCCTTGGGAGAGGCGCCCTTGCCTTCCTTCATCGGGATGTAGATCAGACCCGTGGCCGTCTTCTGTGCGTCCTTTTCCTTGGACATCTTCTCGATGAAGGCCTTGGCCTTCTCTTTCTCGGGCCCGGCCTCCTTCTGAGCCATTTCCTCCTGCTTCTTGGCCATGGCCTCGCGCTTCTTGTCGGCCAGCTCTTGGAGCTTGGGCAGGTAGGGCTGCGGATCGACCTGGGGCTTCTGGTGCGTGACCGAATCCTTGAGCCCCATCTCGACGAACTTGAACTGGGCGGGTGTGAGCTGGAACATCGCCACGTGCTGCGAGAGCCACATGCCCAGCACGTACATCGTCTTCTGCTCCTCGGTCTGCGGGCCGCCGGTCTTCGCCGCGGGCTTGGCCTCGGGTTTTGTCTCGGGCTTGGCCGCTTCGGTCTTCGCGGGCGCGTCGGGCTTCTTCTCGGGCGCGGGGTCGCCGGCGAAAGAGGCTCCGGCCAGGACGGGGAGCAGCAGCAGGGCGTGAAATTTTGTCATTTCTTCCTCCTCGATTGAGGGGCTATCATACCAGATTCCCACCCCCTGACCCAAGAGGCCCAGGCAAGGGGGGCCGTGGGACCCCTGGCGCGCGTGCCCGGCCCGGGCTACACTTCTCTATATGAGGAACAAGGCGCTCGCGGCCGGGCTTTTGGCCGGCCTGTGCTCGCTGTCGTCGGCAAACGAGCCTCGCCGCGTCGAGCTGGAGATTCCAAAGCCAGATGCCAAGGCGAACCTCTCTGTAACCCCGCTTCCCGGTCAAGTCGGCATGGCGGCCGGAGCCGAGCCCTTGGCCATCCCGGGCACGGCGATTCCAGAAACGGTCAATATCCCCGAGGGCGCCCCCGCGGCCGTGAAAGACGCAGGCATTCCTCTTGGCTCACCCGCCGGGACTCCTTCGGTCGAGATGCGCGCGGCCGAGGGCCAGGCCGAGTTCGATCTCGCCAAGCCCGTCGCGGTCTCGCTCGACGCGGTCATCGCTCGGACGGCGTCGCGCAAGCTCGACGGCGTGTTCATCCAGCAGGAGCAGGAGGGCAGCCTGCTCGCGGCCGACCCGCGCGATTCCTCGGGCAACGTCTTCCGCTATTACCGTCCCGTCGAGATGCGGCCCGAGCTGATGGCCGAGGTCCAAGAGAATCTCGGCGCGCTGGGCAAGGTCGGCTACGGACTTCGGCGCAGCCTCAACTTCTGGGACAAGGACCCTTACAAAACCTGGAACGCCTGGTCGGTGAGCGCGAAGCTCTCATATCTCGGCAAGCTCGAGGCCGCGGTGACCGCGGAGAAAGGCAAGGAGGCGGCTTGGCGCGAGAAGGTCAGCCTCATACTCGAGCGCTCTCCCGGCGCGCCCTCTTTCATCACGCCCAACCCGCACATGGAGAACCCGCCGGCGGGCTACCAAGACACGCCCGGCGCGCGCTTCCTGCAGCCCGAGATCGTCAGCGACAAGGACCATCCCGCCGCGACGATCAACGAGGCCATGGGCCGCAGCCGCATGATCATCGCCGAGACCGGCCACGCGGGAACGCAGTACCACGTCTTCCTCAAGGCCGAGCCCAAACGGCTCGAGACCCAGATGGCCGCGCTGCAGTCCGCGCTCCAGCTCGTCAACAACGCGCTTTTCGCGCGCGCGGCCACCGAGAGCTTCCAGAACGTCGCGCACCCCTCGCTGCTGCCCTGGCACGCGGGGCGCTCGAGGCGCGTCGCCGAGCTCATCGCCGGGGCCTCGGCCGCGCCGCACACGCCCCAGGCCGAGGACGAAGATTCCGAGAAACACTCCTTCGTCGGCCTGCGCTACTGGGGCCTGGAGGGGGGCAAGGCCGTGATCTCGTTCGAGCTGCGCGGGGCGAGCATTCCCTGGAAGCAGCGACGCTCAAGCGCCGTGCGGGGCGGCGATCTCGAGAACCCGCCCAAGCCCGAGCGCGATTATGCCTTGGTTCAATACTACCTCACCTTCCTCTCGCTTTACGCCGAGAAACTCAGCGCGGGACGCGCGCCGCTCGTGCGCGAGCCGGCATTGGATCTCGACGCGAAGCGAGCCGACGCCTTGATCGCGGCCCGCGCCGGACAGAGAGGCATCCCCATCGACGCCTATTACGGTGTCGAGGATTTCGGAAAGAGGCTCTCGGGTGTCTCCTCGGTTCCGCCGGGCTACCTTTTCCCGTTCGCGGCCTCTGCGCCCGGCTCGCCCGCTATCGTGGCTTTGATCGACGAGTTCATCGCGCAATCGGCGCGCGTCAGGGCCTTGGACCGCGCCGGCGACGGACTCGCGGGCGAGCGCCGCAACATCGAGTACATGTTCTGGAGCGCCTACCGCGAGTGGGCGCTCTCCTACGAGGCGCAGTCCCGCAGGCGCCTGACCTCCTTGTTTGCCGCCAGCGCTGCGCCTTAAGTATACTGGGGCAATGCCGCAGGACCCGTTCTTGAAGGCCGCCATCGAGGAAGCCCGCAAGGGCCTTTCCGAGGGAGGCATCCCGATCGGCTCGGTGCTGGTCAAGGACGGCAAGATCATCGGGCGCGGCCACAACCGCCGCGTTCAGCAGAGCGATCCGATGGCGCACGCCGAGATCGACTGCCTCAGAGCCGCGGGGCGCATCGGAGGCTACGGCGGCACGGTGCTCTATTCGACCTTGATGCCGTGCTACCTCTGCTCGGGAGCCGTCGTCCAGTTCGGAATCAAGAAGGTCTTCGCCGGCGAGTCAAAGATCTTCCCCGGCGGCCCCGAGTTCATGAGGTCGCACGGCGTCGAGGTGATCGACCTAGACGATGCCGAGTGCGCCCTGCTCATGCGGCGCTTCATCGCCGAGAATCCCCGGCTCTGGGACGAGGACATCGGCCGCTAAATGCTAGAATGAGGCATGCCGTTCACGCAGTTCGACCTTCTTCCCGATCTTAACAAGGCCGTCAAGGCGATGGGCTTCACCTCGCCTACGCCCGTCCAGATTCAAGGCATCCCTCCCGCTCTGGAAGGCAAGGACGTCCTGGGCTCGGCCCAGACCGGCTCCGGCAAGACCGTGGCGTTCGTCCTGCCTCTTCTGCAGAAGCTCCTCAAAGAACGCCACGCCAATCACGCGCACATGGCCCCGTCGGTCAAGGCCGTCATCATGGTGCCCACGCGCGAGCTCGCGGCCCAAGTCGAGACGGCCGTGCGCGACCTGGCCCGCTTCTCGCCGATGCAGTGCGTGCAGATCATCGGCGGCACGAGCTTCCACAACCAGGTCCAGGCCTTGAAGAAAGGCGCCGAGATCGTCGTCGCGACGCCCGGGCGCCTCTTGGACCACTACCGCAGCCACACCATCCATTTCCGCGACGTCAAGGTCGCAGTCCTCGACGAGGCCGACCGAATGCTCGACATGGGCTTCATGCCCGACATCCGCCGCATCATGCAGTCCCTGCCGCGCGAGCGCCAGACCTTGATGTTCTCGGCGACCATACCGCCGGAGGTCCAGCGCGCGGTCGGCGAGTTCATGAAGGACCCCGTGCGCATCGCCATCGACCGCCCGCAGTCGCCGGCCGCGGGGGTCTCGCAGATGCTTTATCCCGTGCCGATCGACCAGAAATACGATCTCTTGCTCGCGATCCTGCGCAACGTCCAGCTGACCTCGGGCGTCATCTTCGTGCGCACCAAGGCCCGGGCCGACCGCCTCTCGCGCTTCCTGATGGGCAAGGGCATCCCGGTCGCCGTCCTGCACTCCAACAAGACCCAGGCCCAACGCACGCAGGCGATGGAGGGCTTCCGCGGCCAGAAACACCAGATCCTGGTCGCCACCGACATCGCGGCCCGCGGCATCGACGTGCGCCACATCAGCCACGTCATCAATTTCGACGTGCCGCAGCACCCCGAGGACTACGTCCACCGCATCGGCCGCACGGGCCGCAACTTCACGGTCGGCGACGCGATCACCTTGATGAGCATCGACGAGCAGCCCTTCGTGACCGCCATCGAGGCCTTCATCGGCCAGACCATCCCGCGCGCGGCCCTGCCGGATTTCGGCTACCGCGTCGCCCCGGTCCTGCAGGCCTACAAGCCCGCCGCGACCCACCACTTCCGCCTGCGCCGCAACATCGCGCGCTCGTCTGGCCACCGCTTCCGGCGCTAGGTCCTAGACGGCCTAGGCCCACAGGCGAGGAACCGGCCCGGTCCAAAGAACCGTCTAAAAAACCCTTCCGGCCCATGCGGTCTTTGAGGGCATGGATTAGAATATACCCATGAAGAGACTTTCTCGCGGCGTCGTCGTTATTGTCGTCTCAAATTTGATCTTTTCGTCGTTCGGTTTCGCGGCCGACGGCCGCGAAACGCCCGCCGCAGGCGCCGTGAAGGTGATCCAGACCGCCGTTCCATTGGCCGGGACCGTGCCGGACCTCAAAGCCGGGACAGAAATCCCTTTGATCAAAGCCGGCGACCTCGCCTCTCCCGGCACGATCGTCCCCGCCATCCTCCCCGAGACGGCCGTCCCTGCGCCCGCGCCCGCCGCTCCCGGCGGCGGTCCCGGCGTCGTCGAGCCCGTCTCGCCCGAGGCCTTCGGCAAGATCGACGCCGCCATGGCCGCGCTTACGGTCGCGTCGGTTGAGGGTCCGGCGTCGGGAGACTGGCTCAAGAAGCTCGACCAGGTCTACGACGGCGAGCGGCCCGCCGGGCCCATCGACTTCGAGACGACCTTGGACGGCCAGCGCCTCAAGATCCGCGTCATGGGCGAGGCCACGATCACCCCGAAGGAGAATCCCGGCGAGCCCGTCCACGTCATCGATCACGTCTACGACCGCATCGTCGGCGGCATGGGCTGGGCCGGCATCTCGGCCGCTTGGGGCCTGCGGGCCGGCGACAACCTGCACCTCGAGCGCGAGCCCTTCACGGGAGGACTCGCCTACGGCGGCGTGCTGCGCGCCTCCGACATCGAGTTCGTCCGTGGGGCGGCCTACATCACCAAGCCGACCGGCGTCGTCGCCAAGATTTGGAAGAGCATGGGAGAGCCGCCCATCAAGACCATCGCGATCAAGGAGCCCATCGACAGCCGCATCCGCACGAAGGCCCAGGTCCTCAAGGACTGGCAGGATGGGACGCTGGCGATCCATCGGGACATCCAGGAGGACCTCAAAGAACACTTCGACGGCAAGCTCGCCAGCGTGAAGGGGGTCTGGGAGCCCGCGAGCCTCGACCTGCAGGACCCGGGCTTCACCGGTCTCTACAAGGAGCTCACTCGGCTCGAGGAGGAGGGCTTCACGGACTTCAATCCGCCCGAGCGCGCGCCCAAGAAGGCCGAATACCTGGACAACATGACGGCCTATGAATTCCTCAAGCCTTACGGTCCCCAGGTCGTCGACTTCCTCGACAGCTACTGCCAATCCGCGCTGGGCGGCCATCTCGACCAGGTCTCGGCCTTGGCTTTCGTCCTCTTCTACGTCGACGAGCTCGTCACGCGCTACACCTGGGCCAAGGGCACGGGCGGCGGCATCTACGAGGTGGCCCACAAGCTCGCCTCGCTGCACAAGAACACGATCCGCACGCGCACTCATATCCGCGAGGCGGTCAACGGCCCCGACGGCCTCGTGCACGTGACCTTCGAGCGCGACGGCAAGGTCTACAAGGTCCGCGCGCGCGACGTCGTGCTCGCGGTCCCCTCGAGAGTCGCCGCCAAGATCGTTCCCCAGATGCCCGAGGAACAGAGGAAGGCCGCCGAAGGGCTCGAGTACGCCCATTACGTCGTCTCGGGGATCAAGGGCACCAAGGACATCAACCCGGACAGCTACGACACCTGGAAGGACAGCATCTGGTTCCGTCAGCCCGGCGTCCCCGTCGAGAAGCGCAGGAACAACCCCTTCACCGACTTCATCGCGAGTTTCTGGACGCGCACGCAAGGCTTTACGAAGGACGTCCCGCAGGACGTCGGGATGATCGCGATGTACCAGCCCAAGGCCCCGCCGTTTGCCGCCAACGCGATGGCTCCCTTGAACGTCGTGCGCGACCTCATCACCGGCGTCATGAAGATGCGCGAGAACGTCCCCGCGCTGGCCAAGGAAAAGGAGCTGTCCCTCGAGGCCTACCGCTGGCCCTTCTCGATCCACCAGGCCAAGCCGGGGCATCTGACCAGGATTGGGCCGATCCTCGAGCAGTCGGTCGGCAACATCCATTTCGCCCACAACAACCAGGGCACACCGGCATTCGAGACCGCGATGCTGGAAGGCTACGCCCGCTCGCAGAAAATAAACCAGGCGCTCAGCCGCCGCGCCAAGGCCTTCTGGCTGCGTCAGAAGGACAGGCCATCGTCTTGGAAGCCGATGACGCGGCTTGAGGTCGCGGTCGTCGAGGACGCTTTGCCTTGGGCGATCCAACAGCAGCCCAGGAGAGCCGCCGAGTTCAAGCGGCGCTTGAAGGCCCTCGAGCGGCCCGCGCTCGCCGAAGTATCCGACCGCGTCCTCCCCGAGGATCATACCGCCTGGGTGTCCTTGAAGGATGGGGACCGCGCCCACCTTTACGTTCGCGTGGACAGCTTGGCGCTCAACGCGGCGGTGCGCGAGGCGCTCGCCAAAGGAGCCTCCGAGAAAAGTCTCTACCGCCAAGGCTCGAAGGCGCACCGCCTCGCGCAGAGGCTGCTGGCTCCCGTCGAGAAGGCGGCCGCCGGTCTCGAGAAAGAAGGGCTCAAGTGGGCGGCCAACTACAACTTCAACGCCGCCGGCTCCACGATACTCGTGGAGTTCGCGGGGACCAAGGGCCAGATCATGGAAGCCCTGCAAGGCTCGGACATCTACAAGGCCTGGCTGGGCAATGGGCAGGAGGCTTTGCCAGGCAACGAACTCTACATGCGCGACCAAGGCGCTTATCAAAACGCCGTCACGGGTGTCAGCACCGTCTACCTCAGGAAGGGCGCGGACAAAGGCTACAGGGCCGGTCCCGGCCAGATCAAGAACGCGGCCGGCGAGCTGCTGCCGGTCACCTTCGAGTCGGTCGAGGAAGTTCCTTATTCGAAGATCGGGACGCGCGTCCTCAACGGTCTCTCGGCGGGTCTGACCTGGAAGGAGATGTTCGCGACGATGGAGAGCTATTATCCGGACTTCGCCGCCGAGGACGTCGTGACCGTCATCCGCTACCGCCGGCGCTAGGAGAGGCCAAGCTCGGCGCGTTCGACCTGGCGCCATTTGCCGGGGGCGAGTTCCGAGAGGCTCACGCGTCCGATCCGCACGCGCAGCAGGCGCAGAGTCGGGTGCCCGACCGCGGCCGTCATGCGCCGCACCTGCCGATTGCGCCCTTCCGTGATCGCGAGCTCGATCCACGCCGTCGGAACGTTCTTGCGGTAGCGGATCGCCGGCTCTCGCGGCGGCAGGTCGGGCTCGGCCTTCAAAAGACGCGCCTCGCAGGGCCGCGTGAGACCGTCCTTGAGCCTGAGTCCCTTTCGCAGGAGCGAGAGCGCCGCGTCATCGGGGAGTCTCTCGACCTGCGCCCAATAGGTTTTTAGCTGCTTGTACTTGGGGTCCGAGAGCCGCGCCTGGATGATCCCGTTGTCGGTCAGGATCAACAAGCCCTCGCTGTCGGTGTCGAGGCGTCCGCAGGGGTAGATCGTTTTCGGCAGATGGAATTCGGACAACGTTCTATGCCCTTCCAGAGGCGTGAATTGGCAGATGACTCCGTAGGGCTTGTGGAAGGCGACGATCACGCGCCGTGCCGCTTGCCTTTGAAGAGGAAGCGTTCCGGCTTGCCGTCGGTGCGCCAAAGGACCGCGATGCCCTGGATCTCGTCGCCGCGGATGAGGCCGTGCCAGCTCAGCACGCCGCGGCTCGCTTCCTCGAGCGCCGCGCTCCAGATCGTGCCGCCGGGCATTCCCACGCTCTGCGACTGGTAATTGCCTGGAGCGAAGCCCGCGGCCTGAGGGAGGAGCGCGTTGAGCCGGCCCTTCTCGAAGCTTAAGGTCCCGCTGCGGGAGAACGAGAAGAGCGAATCAGCCTTGACCTTCACGTCCCAGGCGGTGCCGTCGATGGAGCCTCCGAACAAACGCGCGTAGGCGAGGCCGGCGGCGGTGGCGAGTCCCAGCAGGACCTTCTTCATTCAATCTCCTCGGCGTTGAGATTTGCGGCGTGTCCAAAGGAGGGTAGCAGGCGGTCCGGGTCCGCGCAATATCTAATTTGTTAAGTCGGGACTACGGCTTAAGTTCTTTGAGGCCCCGGTCGTGCTCCTCGCGGTCGACGCGGACCTTGTTGGGGCCGAGTTCGGTCTCGGTGTAGGTCGCGGTGGGGAGCCAGATGATCCGGCGCTTCTTTTCGTCCTTCGAGCCGCCAAGCTGGAACTTGATGAAGCCGTACTTCTCCGTCTTGTCGTAGATCGTGGCGCCGTGGTCGCTTAGGCTCCTCTCGGTATAGCCCGCTCCTAGGGTCACGCGCGAGGAGGGGCGATAGAGATTGATGTCGACAGACTCCGTGTTGAAGCGCAGGCTCTGGCGGTACATGGGGTCCATCGACGCGCTGCGGCCGAAATTGAACGGCGAGCCCGGATCCGCCGGCGCGGGCGCGGCGCGGGGAAGGAGGTCCCGGCGCTGGCGCTCCTTGACCATCTGCTGGTAGCTCTCGATGCTCTCTTGAAGCGCCTTGCCCGGGCTGCGCGAGGAGAGCTCGCGGATGGTCTCTCCCATCTTCGCGCTGGCCTCTTCGGGCGTGGGGACGCTTTGGGCGAACAGGGGCGGCGCGCCTGCGGCCAACAGACAAAAGACGGCGATGATTGTCCTCACGCAGATAGTATAGGGGCGCGGACGCGTCCTGGGATGGGCCTTTCGGGCTCTCCCCGTAAAGCAATGGGCCTAGAAGGTCAGGACCAGCTTGCCCTGGGTCGTGCCCGACTCCAAGGAGGCGTGGGCCTGCGCGGCTTTCTCGACGGGGAAGCAGGCCACGGGCACCTTCTTGAGCCGTCCCTGGCGCGCCCAGTCGAGCATCCGGATCATCGCCTCTCCCGCCAGCTCGAGCTTCTCGAACAAGTAGACGACGTTGAAGCCCATGACCGCGCGGTTTTTGAACTCGAGGGCCGAGAAGCGCGGCACGCGCAGGTAGTTCCAGGCCAGGTCGAGCAGCCCGGGCATGGCCTTGCCGCGAGGCAGGATGTCGGCAAAGCCGTAGACCACCAGCCGCCCGCCCGGCGCCAGACGCTTGAAGCCTTCGCGCAGGGTCGCGACGCCGTTGGCGTCGAAGATCGCGCCGTAGCCGTCGGGCGCGGCGCGGTCGGCCTCGGCCCACAGATCCGAGCTTGAGCGGTCGATGACGGCCTCGGCCCCGAGAGACCGGCAGAGGTCCACCTTGTGCGCCGCGCCGACGACCGCGACGGCGGGACAGCCCGCGACGCGGCAGAGCTGCAGGAGTGCTGTGCCCACGCCGCCGGCCGCCGAGTGCACGAGCACCCGCTCGCCGGGCTCGACCTTGGCCGTCTTGAAGAGCCCGTAGTAGGCCGTCAAATAGACCGCGGGGAAGGCCGCGCACTCGCTCAAGTCCCAGCCCTCGGGGCAGGGCCAGAGCTGGCGCGGATCGACGACGAGCGCGCTCGCGTAGGCGCCGAAGCGGGAGATGCCCACCACGCGGTCCCCGGTCTTGAAGGCCGTCACGCCGGACCCGACCGCGTCGACGGTGCCGGCGAACTCGAAGCCGGGCGTGATCGGGTAGAGGCCCTTGGCGGCCTCGTAGTAGCCCATCCTCACGACCGCGTCGGCGTAGTTGACGCCGGCGGCCGCGACCTTGACGCGCACGCGGCCCGGGGCGGCCGGAGGGTCGGGCTCCTCGACGAGCTCGAGGGCGTCGTGCCCGCCGGGACGGCGTATGACGATGCGCTTCACCAGGCCGCTATTCTATAATACCGGCGGCCCCCCATGAGACCGCCGTCCCTCCGGAGTTGGATGTCCCTGGCCCCGCTGCTGCTGGCGGCCGGCTGCGGCTCGACGCGCTTCTACGCCCACTTCGTTCCGTACTACTTCGCGGGCCCCAAACCAAGCGCCCAATGCGGTCAGGGCCAGGGCTTTCGGTACTGCGCCTATCGCGCCCCGCCGGGCGCGGCCGACGATCCCGAATCGGTCCTCTATTTTTTCCATTACGGCGGCGGCTCGGAGGAGTCGTGGAGCTCTTTTCCCGCGGCGCGGGTCTACTACGCCGAGTTTAAGAAGCGCGGGCTGCCGGCGCCGCGCGTCGTGGCGGTGTCCTACGGCGGGAACTGGGTCCTGTTCGACAAGCCCGGGCCCAAATCGGCCGGTCTGTTCGGCCCCTTCGTCTCCGAGGCGCTGCCCTGGCTCGAGGATAAATTCGGCCGGCCGCGCCGGCGCTACGTCTGGGGGATGTCGCAGGGCTCGCTCAACGCGGGACTCGTCGTGCTCAAGAAGCCCGAACTCTGGTCGGGCGCGGTCTTCTCCTGCCCGGGCTTTAGCCAGCTCTCGCCCTTCGCCTCGCCCGCGGAGATCGACGCCTTCATCAAGCGCACGCGCGCCGACCGCGCCAAGGTCCAATCCTGGCTCAAGCTCGTGCGCGAGCGCGTGGCCGGGCCGGAAGCCTGGACCCGAGAAGACCCGCTGGCGCGCGCCCTCTCGGCCTCCGGCCTGCCGCCGGTCTACATCGACTGCACGCGCGAGGACGAATACGGCTTTTTCGAGGGGGCCGCGCGAATGGCCGAGATCCTCAGGGAGCGCGGTCAGAATGCGGAGTTCGTCGCGGAGTCGGGCGAGCATTGCCAGCTCGACGCGCGCGGTGTGGCCGTTTTCCTGGCGGAACTCTCGCGTCAGGGCCGCGCGGCGGGCAACTTGGCGAGGTAGGACTGCAGGCTCGAGGCCAAGGCCTGCGCGAGCTTGTCCTGATAGGCCGGGTCGATGAGCCGCGCCGCTTCTTGCGGGTTGCTCAGATATCCGAGCTCGATGAGAACGCTCGGAATCCCCGGGTTCTTGAGGACGTAAAAGCCCGCGCGGGCCGGCGCCTCGACGCGCAGCCCTTCGCGGCGCAGAGAATCGACGATGGACTCGGCGAGCTTGGCGCTGGCCTTGGCCATCTCTTTTGGGGGCGGCGGCAGCGGGGCGTACTTGCGATGCTTACGGCTCTCCTTGGCCGCTTTCTTGTAGTGATCCTTCCCGAACGCGTAGACCGTGATCCCGTTGAGCTTCTTGTAGCGGACCTGGTTGAGGTGCAGCGAGACGAAGACCGAGCCCGACCACCCGAGGCTCTCGTCGATGCGCTGATCGAGCGGGACGAATTGATCGCTGTCGCGCGTCATGCGCACGGCGCTCGCGCCGGCTGCCTCGAGCTTTTCCTTGAGGCGATGCGCGATCGAGAGCGCGATGTCCTTCTCGCGATGGCCGCCGACGACCGCGCCGAGGTCGGTGCCGCCGTGGCCCGGATCGAGAACGAAAGTAACCCCCCGCGGTGCGGTGAATGCGGCCGGTTTTTCGGCCCGCGGGCTCTCCATGGCCTCGGTTTCGAGCAGCATCAAAGCCCCCGCCGGCCCCGGGGCCGCCAGGCCCAGGAGCAATAATGACGGAAGAATCAGCGCTTTATTTGCGTTCATTTCTAGAACAGAGCCTTACATGTATAACAGAAGGGTCTGGCGTTGTCAAGGGGGTCCTTGGGCCCCCTCGCGCCTGGGCCCTCGGCCCCCTGACCGGAGCGCGCGCGACGGTCATACTATCGCAGCCATGGAGAGAACTTACCGCTGGGCGGGTCTTGCGGTCCTGGCAGTGACCGGCTGCCTGTATCTCGGCTACTCCTCCCCAGGAGCGTCGGATGCGCCGCAGGCCGAGGAGCGGGCCGTCACTGGCTTCAACGTCGACGCGGTTTCCTCCGAGCGATCGTCGGTTCCCGGGCCGCTGCGCGACGCTGTCGCCGCCGCGCGGCCGGTTCCCGCCGCGGTCGCCGCCAGGTCCGCCGTTTCCGGCGCCGAGCGCGTCGAGGGCCGGAGCTTGTTCGTCGAATTGATGTCCAAACCAGTGGATTTCATCGTCAAAAAGACCTTGCTGGCCAAGTCCGAGAGCTTCGAGAAATTCGTGCGCGATCCCGCCCGCGTGGACCGGTACCTGAGCCATCCGCTGATCCGGGGAGTGCTCGACAACCCGCGCTTGCTGCGCGGCCTCTTGAGCTCGCAGGCGGTGATCAGCGGCTTCGTGCGCAGCCCCGCGATGCAGGATTCGCGCGCGATCTCGGCGCTGGCCAACAGCCTGCTCTTGAAGCGCATTTCCCAGGACCGCGGCGTCCAGAACGTCCTCAAGGAGCCCGGCTTCGTGAGCGGCCTCGTGCTCAATCCCGAGGCCTTCGGCTGGCTCTCGAAGCATCCCGACGCGCTGACGGCCTTCTCGAAGATGAGCCCGAGCGTGGGCCAGTCGATGGGCGGCGTCGGCCTGATCCGCCGCTGATCAGCGGCCCAGCAGGCCGCTCAGCCAGCGCCAAAGCGCCCCGTGGTTGGCGTAAATCACGGCGCCCAAGGCCATCAAAGCCGCGGCTCGCAGCAGGCGGTCCAGCAAGCCCGCCTCCGAGCCGACCTCGACGATATTGGGCGCCGCGCTCGGCGCGTCGACCGAGACGAGCTTGTCGCCGAATTTGAGCATGGCGCCCGGGTGCTTCTTGCGCATCTCGGCCTTGATCGTCTCCAGTTGTTCCGGCGCGAGATCCCCGCCCTCGACGAATTGTTCGGTTTGAGTGATCTTCACGCCGCCCTCGCGCAACCCCTTCTCGATCTTCTCTGAGAGGGACTTGATGAGCTGTTCGGCCCGGTCCGCGGGCAAGGTGCGGCGCAGGTGCTCCTTGAGCTCCTCGAAAGACTTGAAGGTCTTGTCATTGTAGACGAAGGTGCCGTTGATGACCTCATCGCGGGACATGGGCTTGAGCAGACCCGAGGCCAGGAGCTTGCCTTCGACGGAATCGGCGGGGATGGGCCCCTCCCAGACGGTCTCGCGCTCCACGGTGCGCTTGCCGCCCGGTTCCAAGACGATCTTTTCATGGGTCTTGCCGTGAGTCTCGGGCAGGTCGGTGGCCGTCTTGCAGAAGCGGCAGACGCCGATGCGATCCTTGTTCGGCCCGAGAAAGGCGATGTCCACCTCGCCGCCGCAGGCCGAGCAGCGCAACGGTTTGGCTTCCTCCATGGGAGAAAGGATAGCCCGCGAGCCCGGAATTATCAAGGCCGCGGATGGATGACCGTTAGTGGCAGAGCCCGCCGGAGCTGCAGGTGAGGGTCCCGCAGCAGTCCGAGGACGAGCCGCAGCGTCCGCCCGACTGCATGCAGCTGCCGTCGGTGCAGACGCTCAGGCTCGAGTCGCAAGTCAGCGTCCCGCAGCATTCGGAGGAGGAGGAGCAGGTCACGCCCTGACCGAAGCAGCTTCCGTCGGAGCAGACGCCGTTGGCGTTGCAAGTCAAGGTCCCGCAGCATTCCGAGGAGGAGCGGCAGCCGGAGCCCTTGTTCTTGCAGGAGCCGTCGTTGCAGGTCCCCGATGAATCGCAGGTCAAAGTGTCGCAGCAGTCGGTGGACGAGCCGCAGCGGTCGCCTTGGCCCGTGCAGTTGACGACGACGTTGGGCGGCGCCGGAGGCGGCCCGGAGGCGGGGCCCATGTCGCAGGCCAGAGCGCCCGCCATCGGCAGGAGCAGCCACAGCCTCGAGACTCGCGCGCGCGCTGCCATTGGGGCCTTCCCGGCCTAACTCTTCTTCTTCTCGGGCATGAAGTAATTATGCGCGACGGCGCCGACGACGGCGCCGATGATCCCGCCGAGCAGGATGCCCAGCGGGCCTCCGGCGATGCCGATGATGGCGCCGGCGAGCAGTCCGCCTCCGACCCAAGTGTACGGGCTGTGGGCCACCTTCTCCATGAAGCCGGGCTCGGGGTCCGGCTGGACGACGTGGGAGTCGGGGACGTCTTTGACTTTAAGAGAACTCTTAAGCGCCTTCGCCTTGACTTCGGGCGCCCCGTCCTTCTTCGGGGCATCCTTCTTCTTGTCAGCCTTGTAGTCCTCGATGGGGATCGGCAGGTAGCCCTCCTTGGTCAAGTACTTGCCGGAGGGGTCGACCTTCCAGCCCTTGAGCTGTTCGCATGCGGGACCGGAACAGGTCTCGTCGATGGCGCGGCCGGGGGCCGGGCAGACCATCAGCGAGGCCACGAGGACGGCCAAGAGGCGCGTGAGGGGTTTTCTCATAGGGGTTCCTCCGAACTTCCTTAGTATAAGGGAATTCCGCCTCTTGTAAAGGGGCCTTTGGTCCTAGGCGGCTGGGACCCTTAGCTCGTCGTCGGCGACAGGGCCAAACTGGTAAAATCAGGCGTGAGCGCTTCGACCAGGGAACGTCTCGGAATTTGGCTGCTCATCGTCGCCGCCAGCCTCGCGGCGTTTTCTCCCGCGCTCGAAAACGAATTCGTCGGCTGGGACGACGGCTTCTACATCCTGACCAATCCCGGCATCCGCTCCTTGAGAGGCGAAAACTTCGCCTGGATGCTCAACTCGACGCGCGGAGGGCTGTGGCAGCCGCTGGCTTGGCTGAGCCTCGCCGTCGACTACGCCATGTTCGGGTTCGAGCCGTCCGGTTACCATCTGACCAACATCCTCCTGCACGCGGGCGCCGCCTTGCTCTTGTTCGCCGTCGGCCTGGAGCTCTTCGGGCGCGGCGGGTTTCGCCGCCATGAAGACGCCGCCATCGCGGCCGCTCTCTGCGCCCTCTTCTTCGCGGTGCACCCGCTGCGGGTGGAGTCCGTAGCCTGGGCCACGGAGCGTAAAGGACTTCTCTCCGGGTTTTTCTGCGCCGCGGCTGTGCTCGCGCACTTGAGATCCGCGCGCGCGGGGAGACGGCGCGCGGCGTGGGAGGCGGGGGGTCTGGCGGCATTCGCGCTGTCGTTGTCGGCCAAAGCCGCGGGCCTGACTTTGCCGCTGGCCCTGCTCGTCCTCGAGGTCCATCCGCTCGGGCGGCTCCCCGCCGATCCGCGGCGGTGGCGCGAGCCTGCCTGCCGGCGCGTCCTTGTCCCGATCGCCGCCTACCTCGCCCTGGCGGCCGCCGCCGCGTCGTTGAACCTGGTGACTGCGATCAACGAGGATGTCATCAGGGACTCGCTCCCGCTGGGCGCCGCGTGGCGTTTGGGCAAGATCCTCTACGGCCTCTGCTTCTACCCCGCGAAGACGCTCTGGCCCGGCGGGCTTTCGCCGCTCTACCCGCCTCGAGCCTGGTTCGGGAGCTGGTCTTGGGAATTGTTCGGCTTTGCAGCCTTGATCTCGTCCGCGGCCGCGCTGCTGCTCTGGCGGCGCCGTCGCTTCCCGGCGGCTCTCGCGGCGTTCGCCTGTTATGGCGCGTTGATATTGCCGATGCTTGGGTTCGTCCAGCAAGGCCATCTTTACGCCGCCGGCGATCGCTTCAGCAAGGCGAAGCCCATGCAGGGGATGTTGCTGTTCGGCGCCGCCTTCGCCGGAGCCGGGCGCGCCGCGCGGGGCGCGGCTCTCGTGTGGCTGGCGGCGCTGGGCGTAGCGTCCTGGCGGCAGTGCGCGGTGTGGAGAGATTCGATCACTTTCTGGTCGTCGACCTACGCCCGCGAGCCCGGCGAGGTCTCTCTCTCCGCCTTGGCGGGGGTCCTGGTCGAGGACGGGCGCCGGGAGGGGCTGCCTCTGTTGGAGCGGGCCATCGCGCTTTACCCGAAGTTCTCATCGAATTACGAGAACCTGGGCATCGCCCTTCAGAGCAGCGGCGACGAGGCCGGCGCGCGCGCGGTCTGGCGGCGCGGGCTCGCGCTCGCCCCGAACCCGTTGCTCGAGGCGCGGCTCGGAGCGTCGCTGGCGAATGAGAGCGGCTGGAGGTTCGTGCAAGGGACCCTGCTCATGCGCGCGGCGCTTTCCCAGGGTCCGGTCGTGGCAGCTTGGCGGACCGACCTGGCCGACGCTTACGTGCGCGCGGGACACTACGATGACGCCGAGCGAGAATACGCGGTCGCGGTCGCTCTGGTCCCGACTTTGGGGCGAGCGTGGAACAACTGGGGCCTCTCCCTGGCGCGCCGCGGCAGGAACGAGGACGCCGCGCTGCGCTACCGCGCGGCGCTCTGCGACGTCGGAACGCGCGCGCAGGCGCACCATAACTGGGGAAACCTTCTGCTCGGCGTGGGGCGGCTCGCGGAGGCCGAGCGGCATTACCGCGAAGCCCTGCGCATCGACCCGGGCTTGGCGCAGGCCTCCGTCAACCTGGGAAACATTCTCGCGCGGCGCGGCCTCTACCGGCTCGCGGCCCAGCGCTACCAGGCCGCGCTCAGGCGTGAGCCGGGCCTCGCGGAGGCCCGCGCGAATCTCGCCGCCGTCTCGCGCTTCCTGCGCCGATGAGGTCGCCCACCGGAGAGCGCCTCTGGCGTTGGGCGCTGGGCGCGCTGGTCGCCGCCGCGGCGTTGGCGGCGTTCTCGCCGATCGTCGACAATTCCTTCATCGGTTGGGACGACAAGCTCTACATCATCGACAACGAGATGATCCGCGGCCTGGGATGGAGCAATCTGCGTTGGATGCTGACGGGGCACACGGGCGGCCTGTGGCAGCCGCTGACCTGGCTGAGCTTCGCGGCGGATTACCAGCTGTGGGGGCTCGAGCCGTGGGGCTTCCATTTCACGAACATCGTGCTGCACGCCGCCGCCGGGGTCCTGTTTTACCTCGTGTGCTTGCTGCTCTTCGAGCGCGCTCGGCCCGCGGCCGACCCATCCTCCCGGGCGGCGGCGGCGGCGCTGGCGGCGCTGTTCTGGGCGATCCATCCGCTGCGCGTCGAGTCCGTGGCCTGGGCCGTCGAGCGCAAAGACACGCTCTCGGGACTCTTCTGGTTGGCGGCCGTGCTCTTCCGACTGAAGGCCGCCGACCCGAACGTCCGCCGCCCCACGCTCTGGGAGGCGGGCTCCCTTGCGGCTTTCGCGGCCTCACTTTCGGCCAAAGGCGCCGGGCTGATCTTGCCCGGAGTGCTGCTGGTCCTCGAGATCTACCCGCTGCGCCGGCTCCCCGCCGACCCAAGGCGGTGGCTCGAGAAGCCCAGCCGCCGCGTGCTGTGGTCGCTGGCGCCTTTCTCTGCGCTCTCTTTCTGCGGGTTCCTCTTCAACTACGCGGCGGCGGCCAAGCAGGAGGTGCTTTTCACTTGGAAGCAGCGCGGCCTCGCGTGGCGCGCGGGGCAGTTGTTTTACAGCCTGATTTTCTATCCCGTCAAGACGGCATGGCCCTCGCGGCTTGCCGCCTATCACGACCCCCTGCCTTGGTTCGGCCGCTGGTCCTGGGAGCTTTTCGTCTACGTCGGGCTGGCGCTGGCGGGCATCGCCGCCGCCAGCGCGAGCGTCGCGCGATCGTCCAGCGATAGGAGCGGCGCTGGCGTGCTACGCCGCGACGATCTTGCCCGCGGCGGGATTGTTCCAGCAAGGGATGGCCTTCAGCGCCGGCGAGCGCTACAGCTATCTTTCGTCGCTGGGGTTCTCGTGCCTTTTCGGCGCTGCATTTCTGCGCTCCGGCCGCGCGACGCGCGCGCTGGCGGCGGCGTGGCTCTGCGCGCTCGGGTTCATGTCGTGGCGCCAATGCGCCGTCTGGCGCGACTCGGTCACGCTGTGGTCGTCGGCCGTGGACCGCGCTCCGGGAGACTTCGCCCGGACGAGCCTCGGCGTCTCGCTCATCACGGCCGGCCGGTTCCAGGATGGTCTTCGGACCCTCGAGAATGCCGCCGCTTTGCGCCCCTTCACGCCGCTGGTCTATGAAAATTTGGGCGTCGCTCTCCACAAAGACGGAAACGAGGCGGGAGCGCGTTCCGCCTGGAGACAGGGACTTGAGATCAATCCTTCGGCGGAGCTGCACGCGCATCTCGGCGCCTCGCTGGCGACGGGAGACGCTGCGGATTTGACGGAAGGGTTGGAGCATCTGCAAGCCGCCGTTTCGGCCTACCCCCGGTGCGCCTTGTGCCGGCTCGATCTCGGCGCCGCGCTGGGGCGCGCCGGCGACGTTCCAGGAGCCGAGGCGCAGTATGCGGCGGCGCTCGAGCTTGAGCCGAGGCTTTCCGGAGCGCACAACGATTGGGGCCTGCTGCTCGCGGGTTCGGGCGCGCGCGATGAGGCTTTGCGCCACTATCGCGCCGAGCTTTACTTGACTGGGGCGCGAGCCCAGGCGCATTACAATTGGGGGAACCTTCTTCTCGACGCGGGCAAAGGCTACGAGGCCGAACGGCACTACCGCGAGGCCTTGAGGCTCGCGCCTGTTTTGGCGCGGGCGAAAGTCAATCTCGGGAACATCCTCGCGCGTCGAGGCCGCTTCGGCGAGGCCGAAGCGCTCTACCTGTCGGCCCTAAAAGAAGACCCCCGATTGGCCGAGGCGAGGGTCAATCTCAGCGCCGTCAGACGCGCGCGCGGCCGCGACTAGCGCGGCGCGATGAAGGAGCCGCTGGCGTTGATGCTTGAGGCCGAGCTGTTGGTTCCCGTCCAGACCAGATTGACCGCCGCGTTCTTGGCGACCACCCCGCCCGAGTTCTGAAGGCTGATCGTCGTGCCGTCGAAGTTCCCGGTGCCGCCGGGGTTTCCGGTGGTGCTCGAGTCCGTGTTGCTGCCGGTCGCCAGCGTGATCACGGACGAGCCCGTCGGGAACGGGATCGCGGTCAACCCCGCGCCGCCCCCGCCTATGAGCTGCTGGATCGTGTCGCCTTGAGACGCGGCGTTGATTCCGTGGATGTGGATGAACGAGCCGGTAAATCCGCTGGGCCCCGAGAAGCTCGTTGCGCCCCCGAAGGTCGCGGCGGCGAAGTTGATGTAGAGCTGGACCGCTCCCACCGGGTTTCCCGAGCCGTTGCAGCCGACTCCCGTGCAGGAGATCGGGGAGTGCCCCGAGAAATAGAAGCCGTCGCCCGTGACGATCTGCGAACGGATGAAGTCCCAAGTGGTCGTGCCGTCGACGATGCTGTTGGCCGAGCTTTGGGTGGCCTGGGTCGTCGTCTGCGAGGCCGTGTTGGTCTCGCCGCCCGAGGTCTTAGTGTCGCCGAGGCTGGTCAGCGCCCCGATCACGCCGCCGGTCTCCTCGGTCGCGTCGGATTTCGCGCCGCCGCCCGTCTCGGGGGGTGCCACGTTGCTGCCGGGCTTGGGGGAGAGATCGGCGTTGATCCGGGCGAGGTCGCCCGAGTGGTCGGTCGGCGGGCTTGCGGCCCCGCCGTCGGGCAGGTTCGAGCCGAAGCCTTCCTTGGTGAGCGACTGCGAGTCGCCCTTGCCGGTCGAGACCTCGAGGCGGCCCGGGGTCTCGTTGGCGGTGTTGTTCTTGCCGGCGCCTTCGAGGATGACCAAGGTGTTGTCGGGCTTGACCTCGACGGCGGCCTTGGTGCCGCGGATGCCGATGGTGCCCGTCGGAACGTTGACCTTCATGTTGGTCGGCGATTGGCGCGCGACCTTGCCGGTCACGAAGCGAAAAACGCCCTTGGTCAGCTTGGCCGTGACCTTGCCCGCGTCGGAGTTCGGGTCGTAGATGAACTCGTCAAGGACCATGTCGCTGTTAGGGCCCAATGTGAAGACGGACTCGTCGAGCAGAAGCACCTGCAGGCGGCTCTCGTTCTTGGTCGTGACGTGGTCGTTGAGGTAGATGGTCTTGCCGCTCTCGATGACGCGCCCGACCTTGGCGTCGGGGGCCACCGCGTTGACGCTGCCGCGCACGGCACCGGCGCCGCCGATGCGGACCAGCTCCGGCCAGGCCGGGCCCGCGGAGAGGCACAGGGTGGTCAGGATCGCCAGAGTTTTCTTGAGTCTCATAATGTATCTCCTTTAGAACGCCGCGTCCCACCGATAGGTCAGCAGACCCACGATCTTGTTGTTGGTGTACGCGAAGTTCTCGATCGACGAGAGGGAATCGAAGAACTCGTAGCTCAGCGTGAAGAGCAGGTCCTTGAGGACCGGGTGGATCAAGGACATCGGCGCTCCCGCGGTGAATGAGAAGCGCATCCAGTTGTCGCGGCGGAAGGTCCTGGCGACGTTGGGGTCGGGCTGGTCGTATTCGTCGTGGTTGAACGAGGCGCCCGACAGAAGGAAGGTCCCCTTGGGCAGGAGCCACTCGTGGCGCAGGTTGATCGTGTTGCGGTTGTACGAGAGGGATTCGATGTTTGCGTCCTTCTGCTCGTAGCCGTAGGACACGCCGATCTTCTGCTTGGCGCTCAGCACGTAATCGCCGCCCCAGACGAAGGTCAGGTCGGCGCCGTCGCGCTGCGGGCCCGTCGGGACGTTGGCCGTGACCTGGTACTGCTGCTCCACATCCTTGAACTCCATGTAGAGAGTGAGATTGCGGTTGATCGCGCGGTCGAGACGCGCGCCCACGCCCCACTGCCTCAGGAAGGTGGTCTGCGCGAGCAGGATGTGATCGAAGTAGCCTTTGGGGGTGACGTTGAGCCAAGGCGACTTGTAGGTGAAGCCTCCCGAGACCGAGTGAGCCTGGAGGTTGAGGCTCTTGACCGAGGCCTGCTCCGCGCGGTAGTAAGAATAATTTGCGAAAACGTTGTGCCCTTCCTGGAAGCCGAGATCGTGCACGACGCCCGCGTTGCCCATGAACAGCATGGACGCGTCGTCGTGGCGCATGCCGGAGGTCCCGATCAAAGTGACCGGGACGCCGCCGAACTGCATGCGGTCGGAGGAGGGAGTGGCGTTGCGGTTGTCGTCGTTCTCCCAGCCCAGGCCCAAGCTTCCGGAGAGGTGGGTGCTCTTCCGGCTCGACTTGATCAGCGCAAGGTACTTCTCGATCTCCTGGCGCAGGCTGTCGGGCATCGGCAGGGCCTTGAGCGTCTCGAGCTCCTGCTGGGCCTCGACCAGATTGTCCAAGCGCAGCAGGACGACCGCGTAGAGCAGCCGCACCTTGGCCAGCTCGGGCCTGATAAGCAAAATGCGCTCGAGGGTCGCGGCTGCCGACTTCAACTCGCCTCTGGCTATCTGCGCGCGGGCGTAGCGGTAGTTGAGCTCGATGTCGTCGGGCTTGGCCAGGATCTGGTCGTAGCTGATGCCCATGTCGGCTTCGGCGGTCTCGAGCTTCGAGGCTTCCTCGGCGGCCTGCGCCGTCGACTGGCGCTGCTGGGCGCGGCCCGGGGCCCGGGTCTCCTGGTCGATGTCGGGTTTGGGATTGTTTTGCGCGCCCGCGGGGGACGCCGTCAGGCACAACGCCATGCCGAGCAGGAGCCATTCCTTAAATATCATCGCGTGTTGTCTCTCTTTTTGACTGAGGTTTGACCGGAG
Organism: Elusimicrobiota bacterium; assembly: GCA_016194705.1. Lineage (GTDB taxonomy): Bacteria > Elusimicrobiota > Elusimicrobia > UBA1565 > UBA9628 > PALSA-1176. The sequence goes on from JACQAZ010000038.1 coordinate 87,475, forward strand.
CGTAAATCATGCCAGTTCATGGTCCGGGAGTCAATATTGAACCAGGACCGCGAAATAACCGACAATGGGGCGTGCTTTCCTTTTATAGCGCCGCCGCCAAGTGGCTCACGCGGCGCACCAACGCGATCTACCGCTGGGCCCACGTCATCGTCCCGCTGGCCCTGCTCATCGGCGCGGTCGCCATCCGTTCGCGGCAGGGCGGCCTCGACGACGAGATCAAGAACAGGGTCTTCGACCGCTTCCAGAAGATCAGGCCGCGCCAGTACGAGCAGGTCCCCGTGCGCATCGTCGACCTCGACGACGAGAGCTTGGCCAAGCTCGGGCAGTGGCCCTGGCCGCGGACCTTGCTCGCCAGGTTCGTCGAGCGCATGAGCGCGCAGGGTGCCTCGGTGATCGCCTTCGACGCCGTCTTCGCCGAGCCCGACCGGACTTCGCCTTCGCAGGTCGCCTCCCTGTGGCCCGACACGCCGCAGACGCGCGAGCTCAAGGGCAGAGTCAAGGAACTGCCGGACCACGACCTCCTCTTCGCAAGCGCGATTGCCAAGGCCAACGTGGTGACGGGCTTCGCGCTGATCGGCGAGAAAAACGCCGTCGTTCCCCTGGCCAATGCGCGTTTCGCCTACGCCGGCGACGGCCCGCTGTCCTATCTGCCCGACTTCCCCGGCGCGGTCGCCGATCTCCCGGTCTTGGAGAAGGCCGCGGCGGGCAACGGCAGCATCGGCTTCATCCCGGAGCCCGACGGCATCGTGCGCCGCGCGCCGCTTCTGTTTCGCCGCGGCCAGACCTTGCTGCCCTCGCTCGCGGCCGAGGCCCTGCGGGCCGCCCAGGGAGTGCCCCAATACGCGATCAAGGCCTCGGGCGCCTCCGGCGAGACCAGCTTCGGGGCGCACACGGGCATCACCAAGGTCAAGATCGGCCAGTTCGTGCTGCCGACCGACGAGACCGGCCGCGTCTGGGTCTACTACACCAAGGAGGCGCCCGAGCGCACGGTCCCGGCCTGGTGCGTCTTCGACAAGAAATGCGCGGGCGACAAGCTCAAAGGCGCGATCGTCTTCGTGGGCACGAGTGCCGCGGGCTTGAAGGACCTCAGGGCGACTCCGCTTAACCCCGGCGCGCCTGGCGTCGAGGTCCACGCGAATCTTGCCGAGCAGGCCCTGCTCGGCGTGTACCTCCACCGCCCGGATTGGGCCGACGGGGCGGAGATCCTTTACATGGTCGTCCTGGGACTGCTGCTCTTGTTCCTGCTTCCGCGCGTGAACGCGGGCCTGTGCGCGGTCGTCGCGGCGGGCGGCATCTTCGGCGCCTTCGGCTTCTCCTGGCACATGTTTACGGTGAGGCACTACCTCTTCGATCCCGTTTTTCCGAGCGTGACGGTGCTCTTGATCTACATGTCGTCCTCGCTGATCAGCCATTTAAGGAGCGAGGCCGAGCGCAAGCAGGTCCGCTCCGCCTTCGGCCAGTACCTGCACCCCAAGCTCGTGGCCGAGCTCGCCAAGCACCCCGAGAAGCTCCAGCTCGGCGGCGTCATACGCGAGATGACGGTCTTGTTCTGCGACATCAGGGGCTTCACCACCATTTCCGAGCAGTACGACGCGCACGGCCTGACCCAAGTCATCAACCGGTTTCTCACGCCGATGAGCGGCATCATCATGGAGCGCATGGGCACCATCGACAAGTACATCGGCGACTGCATCATGGCCTTCTGGAACGCCCCCGAGGAGGACAAGGAGCACGCGGTCAACGCCTGCCGCTCGGCGCTCGAGATGCACCGGCGTCTCGACATCCTCAACGCGGACTGGGAAAACGAGGACAAGGCCCAGAACCGCAAGTTCATCCCGATCCACATCGGCGTCGGCCTCAACACGGGGCCGTGCCTCGTCGGCAACATGGGCTCGGACCAGAAGTTCAACTATTCGGTGCTGGGCGACGACGTCAATCTCGCCTCGCGCCTCGAGGGCCAGTCCAAGACCTACGGCGCGCAGACCGTCATCGGGCCCGGCACGCGCGAGCTCGCGCCCGAGTTCGCGGCCATCGAGCTCGACTGCATCCGCGTCAAGGGCAAGACGCGGCCCGTCAACATCTTCGGCCTGATGGGCGACGCCGAGATCGCCGCGAGCCCGGAGTTCAAGGAGCTCGCCGCGCGCCACGCCGAGATGCTCAAGGTCTATCGCGCCAAGGACTGGGACGCCGCGGAGAAGCTCATCGAGCAGTGCCGCAAGGCGCCCTATAATTTGAAGGTTCTGTATGATCTGTACGGCGCGCGCATCAAGGCCTACCGAGACCACGCGCCGGCGGCCGACTGGGACGGGACCTTCACGGCGACGACGAAGTAGGCTTTCAGCGTAAGGACGCAACGCGCGTCTCGTCGTTTCTGCCAAGGCGGGCGTAGAGCGAAGGGGCCGACCGGTCGATGAACGCGGCCAGCTCCGCCTCGTCGCGCGGGCGCGCGCCGCTCGAGCCGGGGAAGACCGTGTAGGTCACGCCGGAGCCGACCCCGCCGCTGCGGCCGTCGGGATTGATGCCCAGAGCCTGAGCCGCCGCGGCCGAAGCCTCGCCGAAGCGCGGCCCGCGGTCGCCGCAGACCGCCCAGACCTTGCGGCCGCGGTATTCGACGAGCGCGAGGTCGCCCAGTTCGGCGCCGTGGTAGCTCAACGGCAGGACGATGTACGGGACCTTTGTCGCGTCGAGAGATCTTCCGTTGGCGTAGAGGTAGGATGTGCTGTCCTGGTGCCAGCGGTCGCGGCGTTTGATCTGGCGGGCCAGGACCGGATCGGCGATGAGGCCGTCGGTGTCGATGCTCATCTTGCGGTTCGTGAGTACGATGGGATCGGGACCGCCCGCGAGAGCCGGACGGACGACAGGAGCCGACGTTGGAGCCCAGCTGCCGTCGAAGACCTTGCGGCCGGTTTGGTCGCCGTCTCCCGCGTCGGGCGAGACCCCCGCCGCTCTGAGTGAGACGGCGGAGGCGGAAACGGCGGGCTCGGGACCGGCGCGCCACTCGGGCTGCACTCTGGCCCCGAAGACGACGGGCTCTGGAGCGTTCTTAGGCTCGGAGGCGTCGAAGGATGGCTGTGCTGCGCCGGATTTCGCTTTGGTTTCCCGAGGATCGCAACCCGTCAAAGGGAAAGAAGCGATGGCCAAGCCGATGGCGATGAGCCGGCGGTCCATGCCTGAGTATGGGCGGTTCGGGTAGGCCTGTCCTGGGCCTTAAGTCCTAGACCCCGTCCGGGATGCAAAAAGGTTGTAAAATAGTCCCATCGCCCGCGTAGCTCAGCGGTAGAGCAACCGCCTTGTAAGCGGTAGGTCGGGAGTTCGACTCTCCCCGCGGGCTCGCTTCCTTATTATATGGCCGACAAAGACAAGGCGTCCTCGGGCCGCCGGAAACTCGCCGCGATCATGTTCGCCGACATGGTCTCGTTCTCGGCGATCACGCAGCGCGACGAGGCGCTGGCCCTCTCGCTCGTCGACGAGCACCGGGCGCTCATGAAGCCCATCCTCGAGGAATTCGCGGGCCGCATGGTCAAGACCATGGGCGACGGCTACATGGTCGAATTCGCCAGCGCGTTGGAAGCCGCGCAATGCGCGGCCGCCATCCAGCGCGCGATGGCCACGCGCAACGCGGCTGCCAAGCCCGAGCGCCAAATGAGCCTGCGCATCGGCATCCACTTGGGCGATGTCGTCGAGCGCGAGGCCGACGTTTTCGGCGACGGCGTCAACATCGCGGCTCGCATCGAGCCCAAGGCCGAACCCGGAGGGGTCTGCGTCTCCCAACAGGTCTTCGACCAGATCCACAACAAGATCAAGGACCCGCTCCTGCCCATGGGCAGGGTCGAGCTCAAGAACATCGTCGAGCCGCTGGCCGTCTACAAGCTTTCCATCGACGGGACCGCGGCTGCGCCGCTCAAGGCTGAAGCCCCCAAGAAGAGCCAGAACGCGGTCGCGGTGCTGCCCTTCGTGAACATGAGCTCGGACCAGGAGAACGAGTACCTCAGCGACGGCATCACCGAGGACATCATCTCTTCTCTCTCTTCGGTCGAGGGCCTGCGAGTCTCGGCCCGCACCTCGGCCTTCGCGTTCAAGGGGAAGAAGGAGGACGTGCGCAAGATCGGCGAGAGCCTCAGCGTCTCTTGGGTCGTCGAGGGCAGCGTGCGCAAATCCGGGACCAAACTGCGCGTCACGGCCCAGCTCGTCGGCGTCAAGGACGGCTACCAGCTTTGGACGGAGCGCTTCGACCGCGAAATGCGCGACGTTTTCGCGATCCAGGACGAGATCACGACCGCGATCGTCACCGCGCTCAAGGCCAAGTTCAACGTCGCCTGCAAGCTCACTTCCGTCGGGCCGAGGGCGCTGACCACCACCGAGGCCTACGAGCTCTACCTCAAGGGGCGTTCGTACTGGAGCCAGCGCGGCTCGGGGCTCAAGAAGGCCAGGCATTACTTCGAGCTGGCCGTGCTCGAGGATCCCCGCTACGCGCCGCCCTACGCGGGCCTGGCCGACACATTTTCTTTGATGGCCTTCTACGGGATGCGGCGCCCGGGCGAGCTGGCCCTGCGCATACGCCAGACCGCTGGGCGGGCCCTCGAGCTCGACGCGAACCTGCCCGACGGGCACTCTCCGCTGGGCTTCATCAGCCTCATGTACGATCATGATGCCAGGGATGCGTTCAAGCATCTCAATCGCGCGCTCGAGCTCAGCGTCAATTACGCCCCGGCCCACTATTGGTCGGCGGTCGTCTTTGGGGCGCTGGAGCGTCACGACGAGGCCTGGGAGTCGAGCCGGCGCGCGATGGAGCTCGATCCCCTCTCGCCGATCGTCATCGCGATCTCGGGCTGGCTGCGCATCTTCGCGCGGCGCTTCGAGGAGGCCGAGGTCCTCCTGCGCCGCGCCGTGGAGATCAGCCCTAATTTTATGCTGCCCCACTGGATCATCGGCCAAGCCTTGGTCGGCCGCGGCGACTTGAAGGGCGCGGTCTCCGAGTTTGAGACGGCCGTCGCCCTGTCCAACCGCAGCCCCTGGTGGTTGGGCACGCTCGGCTGGGCTCTGGCGCTCTCAGGACGCAAGGACGAGGCCGCGCTCCTGCGAAGGGAACTCGAAGGGCGCCGTAATTCGGAGTACGTGCCCGCGTTGATGCTCACGCGCTTGTGCCTGGGTCTCGGGGATGCGGCAGGCGCCCGGCAATGGCTCGAAACCGCGGTCGAAGAACACGACTCTTTGCTCGTATGGCTCAACGCCGATTTCGCCTTCGACGCGCTCAAGACGCCGGAAAACGCGGACCTCATCGGGCGCCTGCGGCCGCGCCTTTGATGCGGCGCGCGCTCTCGCTTGCCTTCCTCCTGTCCGCCCCGCCGCTGGCGCCCAGACCGTCATGGGGCCGGCGCGCTTTACGGTCATCGCGCCCGAGCTCATCCGGCTCGAGTACCAGAAGGACGGACGCTTCGTAGACGAGCCCTCGCTGTTCGCCGTCGAGCGCGGCGTCGTTTTTGAGGGCTTCCGCGAGGAACGCTCGGGCGAAAAGCTCGTCATCGACACGGGCCGCATCCAGCTCATCTACAAGCCCGACGGCAAGCCTTTCCACGCGGGGAACCTGCGCGCCTTGATCAAGACTGGGAACGCGCAATCCGAATGGAAGCCCGGAGCGCGGAGCGACAAGGACCTCGGAGGCGCGCGCAACCTCGACAACACCAAGGGGCCCGCTCCCATGGAGCAGGGGCTTCTCTCCCGGGACGGCTGGCATCTGATCGACGACTCGGCGCGCCCTTTGCTCAAGGACGGCTGGTTCGCGGCGCGGTCCAAGGATTCCGGCCTCGACTGGTATCTCTTCGGCTACGGGCACGACTACAAGGCCGCGCTCAAGACTCTGACTCTCATCGGCGGCCGCGTGCCCATGCCCCGCAAATACGCGCTGGGCTCCTGGTACTCTCGCTGGTGGCTTCACTCCGCCAAGGACTACCAGAGAATCGCGGGCGAATACAAAGAGCACGACTTCCCGCTGGACGTTATCGTCATGGACATGGACTGGCACAAGAAGGACGATTGGACGGGCTACTCTTGGAACAAGGAGTTGTTCCCCGATCCCGAGGGCTTCCTTAAGTGGGCGCACGGCGAGGGGCTCTTCGCGACTTTGAACGACCATCTCGCCGGCTCGGTCAAGCCCTTCGAGGACCGCTACTCCGACTTCATGACGGCCCTGGGCCGCGATCCAGCAAAGAGGGAGACCGTTCCCTTCGATGCGGGAAACAAGACGCAAATGCAGGCGCTGTTCAAGACCGTTTACGAGCCCCTCGAGAAAAGCGGCGTCGACTTCTGGTGGCTCGACTATTGGTCGGAAGACAAGAACCACCCCGCCAACCACCTCAGATGGGTCAACGAGCTCTACTACCGCCGTTCCCGCAAGGACAATCTGCGCGGCCTTGTTTTCAGCCGCTGGGGCGACTGGGGCAACCACCGCCAGCCCATGCACTTCTCGGGGGACACCTTCATCCTCTGGCCCACGCTCAAATTCCAAGTCCCGTTCACGGCCAACGCGGGCAATGTCGGCGCGTTCTACTGGGCTCACGACATCGGCGGCTATCAGGGGGAGCGCAGCGGCGAGCTGCTGGCGCGCTGGACCCAGTTCGGCGCCTTCTCGGCGGCGCTGCGCCTGCACTCCATGAACAAGCCGTGGCTCGACAAGAGGCCGTGGTCCTACCCAAAGGAGATCGAGGACTCGATGCGGACTTCCTTCCATCTGCGCTCCGAGCTCTTCCCTTATACTTACTCGAGCGTCTGGCAAGGGCAGGACCAATCCCTGCCGCTGCTGCGGCCGCTCTATCTGGAGTATCCCGAGGACGAACGGGCTTACCGCAACCCGCAGGAGTATCTTTACGGGGACGCCTTCCTCGCGGCGCCCGTCGTCGCTCCCGGCAAAGGCCCGAAGCATGTCTCCTCGCAGAGGGTCTGGCTTCCCGAGGGGACTTGGTACGATTGGTTTTCGGGGGCCAGGTACGAGGGCCCGCTCGAGCGCGAGTTCTCGGCCGACATCAGCTCGTTTCCGCTCTTCGTGCGCGGCGGCGTCCCCATCGCTCTGCAGCCCTACGCGCCCCGCATGGCGGGCGCCGCGCTCAAGACCCTCCTGGTGCGCGCCTACATGGGCGCGGCAGACCAGAGGGGGGCGACCGCGCTGTACGAGGACGACGGTCTCACGACGGCCTACAGCACCGGTGCCTATTGCCTGACGGGGCTGCAATACTCGCGCGAGAACGACGGGATCACTTTGACCATCACCCCAGGCGCGGGACGCTTTCGCGGGCAGCCCGGCTCGCGCACCTACGTCGTCGAGCTGCCCGGCCACGGGCGCTTCTCCTCGGTCGAGGTCAACGGCCGCCCGGCCCAGGCCGTCTACGACCCCATCCTCAACGGCAGCCGCATCACGATCGCCGATCGCGACATGCGCGAGGCTTTGGTCGTGCGCGGCCGCTACCTCATCGATCTGCGCTTCCTGCCGCCCCCGCGTTGACGCGGAGTATTGTTGTAGAATAGGCCCCATTCCATGGCCACCCACGCGGCGCAAGGACACGCCAAAGCCCACCCGCACGAGAAGCCGCACCACCCGCATTGGCCGCTGGCCGGGCTGCTGTTCGCCTTCGTGTTCCTGTTGGGCTGCTTCTCGGTCCACGAGTCGAGCACCTGGATCCACATCAAGACGGGCGCGAAGATCCTCTCCGAGCGCGCGCTGCCCGCAAACGACTCTTTCTCCTACACTATGGCCGGACGCCCTTGGACCACGACATCCTGGCTGTCCGACGTCGTGTTCTGCCTGATCCATCGGGGCTTCGGCCCGCAGGGCCTGGTCGCCTTCAAGGCGCTGGTCGCGGCGACCGCCTTCGCGCTGCTGGTCCCGATCAACCCGGCGAGCCCGCTCACCGCGGTCACGGTGCTGGGTTTTGGGGCCATCGCCTCGTGGACGGGGCTGACCGAGAAGCCGGCCGTCTTCGACCTGCTGATGCTGGCGCTGCTCATCCGCATACTGCGTCCCCGCAAGCCCTTCCGCTGGACCGTCGTTCTGCAGGTCGCGGCGGTCGAGCTGCTGTGGGCCAACCTCCACGGCGCGCGGGCGATGTTGGGCGTGTGGCTGGTCCTGCTCAAGATCTTCAAGACCTCGATGCGCACGACCCAGAGGGAGCGGCTTAAATACCTCGGCGTCATGGCCGCGGCGCTGTTTGCCCTGGCGTGCAACCCGCACGGCCTGGGCCTGATCGGCGACACATTCGCGGGCCTCGGGACCTACGGCGCCGCGTGGCGGCCTCTTTCCGCGTGGCTCAATCTCTACGCACTCTTCGCCCTCGCCGGTCTGGGTTCCTGCTTCGTCGTCCTGCAGGAAGAGTTCCTTTTGACGATCAACGCCGCGACTCTCCTGCTGTATTCCCTGGTGGTCCCCGCCATGCATTGCGCCTACGTGCTGGCCGCGTGCCCGGTCATCGCCTTGGCCGTGGGGCACTTCGTGGCGTCCAAGCCCATCAACGCCCTGCGGGTGGCCCGCTGGGCCGCCTTGATGGCGTTCCTGTTCTGGCTCCATTGGACGGCCGTCTTCGCCCCGTTGGGACGCTGGCGCGGCTACGGCGTCACCTCGCTCGACGGCGCCCTGCATTTTCTCAAGGAGAACGGCGTGAGGGGCCGCCTCTTCAACGAGGCGGAGGCCGGGGCTTACCTCATCGGCGGCAGCGAGCGTGCCGTCTTCATCGACGAGCGCACCTCTTTGTACGACGCCTCGTTCGCCAAGGACGCCGCGCGCTGGACCGAGACCCTGAGCCTCGTGAGCGATGTGTACCGCTGCGATTACGCCCTCATCCTGAACAATCGCGCGGACTACCCGGCCCGAATCTTCGACGCGGATCCGGCCTGGCGCCTGGCCTACGCCGATGACGCCGCCTTGGTCTACATCAGGCGCGCCGGGGTGGATGGCTGGCTCGTCGCCAACGCTCTGCCGAGGCTGGCGGCGCCCAACCGTCTCTTCCCCGACGCCCTCGACGAACCGCTCAAACAGATCCGTCTGGTGCCAAGGGTGATGTCGGAGCTCGACCGGTGGATCCTCGAGGCTCCGGGAGCGGTTCAGCCGCTGATCTGGAAAGCCTACGCCCTAGACCGGCGCGGGCTCACCGACAAGGCCCGTTGGCTGATGGAGAAGGCGGAAGCCCTTCCGGCCTTTCGCCACGATCCGGAGCTCATGGCCGCGGCTGCTTTTTTCTACGCCATGAGGGAGGACGACGGCCGCGCCCGGATTCTCTATCTGCGTGCGGAGCAGATAGCCAACCGCCGCGGCGACGGCCCCCTCCATGCCCAGATATCCGCGGGGATGGCATGGCTCGCGAATCGGCGCCGCGGCGGCGGCCGCTCCGGCTGAGCACTAAGTATGGACAAACCCGTCAACGCCTGTTATACTCAGCAGGCGCCGAGTCAGATGAAAGGAAGAACTGGATTCAGAGCGGCTCTTCTGCTGGCGGGCGCATTGATGCTTGCGTCCTGCAAGCAGCCCAAGTACGCCCACTACGCCTCGATCTGGGGCGACTATCAATGCGACGTCCCCTGGGGCTGGCAGGTCGTCACCGACAGCGACAAGAAGGGCTTCACCAACACCAACTTCATAGGGCCCTTTGATCCCAATTTCCTGATGGGGGCCCCGAGCCTCAGCGTGCGCTGGCACGCCTACAACGCGGCCCACCGCCTTCCCGACGGCGTCCTGGAGATTTACTCGAGCGCCGGCGATTACATCCGCCAGGCCCTCCAAGACCTCTATCAGCCCCATCTGACGATGATCGAGAATGTCGGGCCCCTCAAGAAGGGAGAACTGCTCGACGGCCGGCAGGGCCAGCGCTTCGTCGTCTCGTCGCCGAGCCGCGTGCCGGGAGACCTCAAATGGGGCACCGTGCTCGACGCGGACACGGGCCAGCCTTACAACGTTCGTCAACACGCTTATGTCGTCATCCCGATGCAGCGGGGATTTTACGTTCTCATCTACCCCGCGACCAAGGAGCGCGACGGGAAGGAAGGCTATCCCGTCTATGAGCCGCAATTCAACCAACTCGTTCATTCCTTCCGGATTCTCAAGGACGGGCCCGACGGCCCTCCCGCCCCCGCCGCGCCTCAGAGACTCCCCTAGCCGCCGGACTCGTAGTCTGCTAAACTATAAAGGCTTCCGTTGCAGCGAAAGATCCCGATGGTTGCGATCCGACAAGCTACCTCTATTGCCCGCCGTCCCCGTTCTCGCACGCGGGACCTGCGCTTTTGCGTGCGCATTAAGGCCAGGCCCGAGGCCGTCTACAGGGCGCTGACCTCGGCCACCGAGCTCTGCCGCTGGTGGCTTCAAGGCGCCGAGACCGACGCGCGCAACGCCGGGCGCTTTCGCATGATCTGGCCCAAGGTCATGTGCGACCGCGGTACCAACGGGGACGGGCGTTCGGCTCGGGTCTTCCCTCCCCATGTTGCCGTGGGCGACAGCGAAGGATATTTTGTCGACCTCGAGCCGGGCCGCAAGGTCGCGTGGATGTGGAAGCCCCAGCGCCGCAGCGTCGTGCCGCCCTTGTCGAGCTTCTTCATCGCGCCTCACGGCCGCGGCTGCGAGGTGACCTTGCTTCACGGCGGGTTTCCGAGCCGGTCGGGGGCGGACAGGTACTACTCCGGCTGCGCGCAGGGCTGGGAGGATTGCCTGGCCAAGCTCAAGCTCTATCTCGAGACCGGCAGGACCTGCAAATCCTCGGTCCTGAAGTTCAGCGCGCTCAAGGCGGCGGCGAGGTCCTCGAGATGAGCGCGCTCACCGTGCTTCTCTGCGTGGCGGCGGGCGCGGCGATCTCGGGCGTCGTCTTTTATCTCGTATTTTTTTCCGCGCGCAAGAACGAGGAGGCCGAGCGGATACGTTCCAAGGAGGAGCTTAGGAGCCTCCTCGAGCTCGCCGAGCAAAAATTCGCCACCGAGCGCGTGCGGCAATCGGCCGAGCTCGACGAGAAGCGCAAGGCCGTCGAGACCGCCGTCACGCGCCTCTCCGACCAGCTCAAGGACTACGAGGGGCTCATGAAGACCTTCGAGGCGGAACGCCGAGAAAAATACGGCTCGCTCGAGCGGGGCTTGAAGGACGCCTCCGAGACGACCCAGAAGCTCGCCTCGACGACGGAGGGGTTGAGGTCCCTTCTCGAAAACTCGCGCGCGCGGGGGCAATGGGGAGAGCGCATGGCCGAGGACATCCTGCGCGCCAGCGGCCTGCAGGAGAACGTCCAATACCTCAAGAACCGCTCGCAGGAGACCGTCGCCTCGCGGCCCGATTTCACCTTCCTGCTCCCCGACGACCACCGGCTCAACATGGACGTCAAGTTCCCGCTCGACAACTACCTGCGCATGGTCAACGCGCAGGCCGAGGAGGAGAGGGAGCGCGCCAAGGACCAGTTCCTGCGCGACGTCAAGAACCGCATCAAGGAGATCCAGAAGCGGGAGTACATCAACCCCGCCGAGAAGACCCTCGACTACGTTCTGCTCTTCATCCCCAACGAGCAGGTCTACGGCTTCATCCACGAGGCCTTGCCGGGCCTAGTCGACGACGCGCTCGTGCAGAAGGTCGTGCTCTGCTCGCCCTTCACGCTCTACGCCGTGCTCTCGATCGTGCGCCAATCCTTCGACAATTTCTACTTCGCGCGAGCGACCCAGGAGGTCCTGGCCCTGATCTCGAACTTCGCGGCCGTCTACGAGAAGTTCCGCGAGCGCTTCGCCAAGCTCGGCGACGAACTCGACAAAACGCGCGCCGCTTACGACGAGATCAGTCAGACCAGCTTCAAGCGCCTCGACCAGGCGGTCGCGAAGATCGACAGGGTCAGAAAAGGCGAGTCGGAGACCGAACCAAACCCCGAGTCCAAAACCCGGGCCCTTCCTATATTACCCGGTAAGCCTCGGGATTAGCGAGCAGGCGTTCGGCGTCGGCCAAGCCCCCGTCGAAGGCCGCGCGGCACTCCGCCGTCTTGAAGCTCAAGGGACTGATGGTGAGCGGCCTCTCCGGGTGAAAGACGAAAAAGCGCAGGCCCTTGTCTTTGGCCAGAAGCCTCGCGGCGTCCAGCGAATGGTCGATCTGTCCTTGAAGGAACTGGTTGATCAGCGTGCCGATGTAGGAACGCAGGCCGAAGGCGGGCCTCTTGAGTTCGGCCGGATGCACGACGCTCAAGAAAACGATGTCGCGCGCCCCGCGCTCGATGGCCGGCAGCAGGTTGACGTACGACTTGGCGTTGCCGTCGAGCAGAAGCAGCGGGCCGGAGCCGTTGCCGTCGACCGGGACCGGAGGCAGAAGGAGCGGGATCGAGATCGAGCCCAGGATGTGGTCGAGGAGATTCCCGTGCCAGGGGCCGTCGGTCTCGGGCGAATAGACGGCTTGGTGTGTCTTGCCGTGGGCTATGTCGGTCGAGATGACGTAGAACCAGCACCGCTTGAGCCGGCGCGCGCGTTCCTCGTCCACGTGCCCCGAGAGATACTCGCGCAGGTGGCGCTGAGAGAAGATATGGACCGGGTTGAGGCCGGGCCGGAACCGGAAGAAATCCGAGCCCCGCACGTCGCGCCAGACCTTCCACATGCGCTCCATCGAGTCCTGGAAGTAGCCGCAGCCGTTGAGCGCGCCGATAGAGGTCCCGAAGATGCTGTGAAAGGAAATCCCTTTCTGGGCCAGGGCGTAGAGGCAGCCGCCCTGCCAGCTCCCCAAAGCCGCGCCGCCGGGAAGGACCAGCGCAATGGGGCGGGAACCCAGCGGAGAGTCTTCTGTCGTCATGAGAATTCAGTCACGGAAAGGTCTAAATCAAGACCCCGCGCTGGCCGAGCCGCGGGGTCTCTCTTGTCGATCGGATCGTTAGATCTTGACGACGTTGGCGGCCTTCGGTCCCTTGTCGGACTGAAGAATTTCGAACTCGACCGCCTGGTTCTCGGCCAGGGTCTTGAATCCCTGCCCCTGGATGGCGGTGTGGTGCACGAAAACGTCCGCGCTGCCGTCATCGGGGGTGATGAAACCGTAGCCCTTCTGGTCGTTGAACCACTTCACTTTGCCTTTCATGCTCATTTGCTTGTGTAACCTCTTGTGTCTGTCTATGCCCCGCAGCCTTAGCGACGGGTTGGCCCTTATCGGGTCATGACAGTATACCAGAAATCGGACTTGACGCGAGGAGCTTTGGGGGCCACACTCCTGTGATGAACGCGAAGGCTCGGGAAGACGATTTTGATCGGGGCGTTCTCCACTTCCGGAACAGGCGCTACCGCGCGGCGCTGAAGTGCTTCGAGCGCGCGATCCGCAAGGGAGGCGGCCAGTCATTGCCGTACTACCTGAAAGGACTCGCCCTCGAGAAGCTGGGCCAGCTCAAGAGGGGCGCGAAGTACCGCGGTTGGGGAGAGGGCGCGGCGGTGCTCGAGCATGAACGGTCGCTCATGCCGGAGGACTCGGTCGCGGATCTCCGCAAAGAGGTCCAGGCTCTATTGGGTCGCGCGGGCCGTCCTAAGGCCTGATCACGATCAGTCGTCCGAGCAGCCATAGCCAGAGCCTGCCCGGCAGCGCCTTGAGCGAGAACGGCCGTGGGGACCTCTCGACGACGGTGTCGCTCAGCGGAATGTGGCGCGGCAGCCGCGGCAGGGGCGGCCCCCAGAATCGCTTGATCCAGTCGGCCGCCTGATCCCAGCGCGTGATCCCCAGCAGCTTCTTGGTGCTTTGCCCCTGCGTCAAGGTGCCGAACGCGGTCTCATTGCCGGCGGCGTCGATGAGAGTCGCGTTGACCTTGAGGTTCTTCTCCAGGGCGAAGTCGAAGAATCTCTTGAACCAGCTCTTGTCCTTCTTGGCCTCGCGGATCTCCGCGCGCCAGGAGGCCGCGATCTCGTCGGGGATGGGCTTCTTGTCGAAGGCGTCCTGCAAAGTGGGCGTCCAACGGATGCGGCTCTCCTTGCCGCTTAATGAGAAAGTCAGTCTCAGGTGCGCGGCCCGCGGGTCCTCGATCTTGACGGGCTCGCCGAAGCCCAAAGTCGACATTTCACGCAGCGGCTTCGAGGTTTGCAGGAAGATGAGCCCGCGGTTCTCCTGGCGCGCCGCGACGACCCAGTTGAAGTGCGTCTCGCTGGCGGTCAGCACCGTGATGCGATCGACGTTGTCGATGCGGGCGAGTTCCTTGAGGCTCTTGAGCTTTTTCCACCAATAGCGGATCTGCAGGTCGGCCATGCTCTGGGCTGTGATCATCGGCGGCATTTTGACGAACTCGATCGAGAACAAAGCGACGGCGGCGGCCATGTGGGCGCCGGCCTTCAGGAGAAGCGCCGCCTTGAGGATCTGGAAGGCGGTCTCACCCGCGTAATGAAGGACCTGAGCGACGGGCCCGAGCTTGGCGGTGACCTCGAGGGGCTTCGAAAGGAGATAGACGGTCGGCCTCGGCGTGGGTAGGGAGGGCGCGAGAGACGAGGAGACCGCCTCGCCGCGGTTGAGGATGGTGAAATCCGTCGCGACCGGGGAGGCCGGGACAGAGGAGCCGCCTTGAAGGCGCGCGATGAATTGTTCGGCGACGCCGCTGAGTTCTCCCGGCGAGAGGTTGCGCAGATCCTCGTCAGAATACTTCGCGCGGAGCTCCGAGACCGAGGCGAGCACCGCCTGCGCCGCGGCGGGGCCGGTGAGCGGAACCTGCGCTATCTGAAGGGGGGAAGGCAAGGACGCCTCCTGGATGCGGCTCGCGAGCAGGACGAGCGTGCCCAGCTCGGCTGCAGGGAGATTGAGAGCGGGCAAAGCGGACTGTAGGGCCGCGCCCAGCCGGACCATCGGCACGGGTTCGACGCGGCCCGCCTCGAAATTAGCGGCGGGCAGGACTTGAGCGCAAAGACAGAATCCGGCCAGCGCCAAGGACAGCGCTCTCCTCATATGATAAATCTTACCGGCGAAAGAGGCTTTCGACACGAGCCCGAGGACCCAATACGGGTCCGGCAAAGGGCCTAGGCCGTGCACGGTTTAGAGTTTGACACCAGGACATCGAAGTAGCAGAATGAAATCGCATGCTGACGAGCCTGATCCTTGGATTTCTGGTCGCGGCCGGCGCGCAGGAGACGGCACCGCCGCCGGCCGAGCAGGTCCCCGCAGTATCGACAGAGGCAGCTCAAGCCTCGGTTTCGACCGAGACCGCACAGGTCGCGGCCGCGGAGCCCGCTGCCCAGCCAGCGCCGGAAGGCGGCGAGGTCTCAAAATGGGGAGCCGTGGGACTCTTCGCCTTCGTCCTTTTGTTGATCGGGGGGCTCATTTATTTTATCGTGCGCGCGGAGAAGGCTTGGTTTGAGGCCGCGCGGGCGGTCGCGCAGGCTCTTGGCTGCCCGCATCCTCCCTACCGCTCCAAGAGCTTCACCGAGGACTTCGAGGTCCACCAGTGGGACTGCCAGGGAGTGGCGGTGACCTTGAGCGCGGGCTCGAAAGGGATGGCCGCCCCGCCCGGCGCGCCGCCCGGCGCCGCCGTGGTGGTCATGAACGCCACGGTGGAGGCGCGGCTCCCTAGGCCGCTGCCTTTCCAGCTCGCGATCGGCAAGCCCAACACCGTCGAGGGTAACCGGCTGTCCACCGGGGACGCTGAGTTCGATTCGGAACTTTGGGCTTCGAGCTCTCAGGACGGGCTGGCGCGGCGGCTTCTCGATGATCCGGGCTTGCGCAAAAGAATCCGCGACTTCTCCCAGTCCTCCAAGTCTCTGCCCGCGGTCAGGGCGTGGATTACTCAGGAGCTTGTGGCAGTCAAGGTCTTTGACCGCAAGCTCCTGCGGCAGTGGGCGCAGGAGGCGGTGTCTCTGGCGAACCTTCTCTCTGAGAGGGCCGCGGCTTTGGTACCGCCGGCCCCGGGAGCGGCGGCCGGGGCGGCGGCGCCCGCACTTCCCGCGGCCGACCCCCAGTCCCCCTGCCTTATCCTCGCCGCGGTCGAAACCGAATTTCCATCTTGGAAAGTGCAGGGGCCGTGTCTGCTCCGGGCGGAAGGTGTATACCTTTTCATCAGGTCCATCGCTTACCACAAGGAGAAAGAGGGCGGCGCGGGAGAGATCATCGGGGAGGCGATGGGCGAGGGCCTGGGCGGGGCGGTGGGCCGTGCCGCGGGCGCAGCACTCGGGGCGGCCGCCGAGCGGCAGTTCGAGGATGCGCCCGCGCGGCCCGCAGGAGTCTACATCGGCGCCCGCGCGGATATCGCGCAGCGCATCCCGGGTGCCGCCATGACCGAGGCGCCGGACCTGCTCTCGTGCCGGGATTTTATCGTCGTTCCCCGCTCCGAGATTCAGAAGGTCGAGCTGTACGGAGGAGGACGCCTCGCTTTTATGACCGCCGGCCTCACCTTCAAGCTCTACGGCGCTGCGCCCGACGAGAAGGTAAAGGGCTTCCTGGCTTTCCGGGGCTACCCGGTCGCCTGACTCTGTTTCGTCAGGCCTTCCTGGTGTTGCGTCGCGTCTCGGCGGCGGAGTGGCGCGTCTTGTCCTCGCGGGTCTCGAGGAGCAGTCCGGGGATCCGGGCGGGCCGGCGATTCTTGTCGACGGCGACCATCGTGACGAGGCACGAGTTGGTGTGACGCCTGGTGCCCTTGGTCATGTCCTCGGCATGGACCTCGACGCCGACCTCCATCGAGGTCTTGCCCGCGTAGTTGAGCCGGGCGTCGACGATCACGAGATCGCCGACGTAGATCGGGACGAGGAACTCGACGCGGTCCATGGCGACCGTCACGCAGGGCTGGCTGGCGTGGCGCATCGCGCAGACCGCCGCTGCCTTGTCGATCATCGCGAGAATCTTTCCCCCGAAGACCGAGCCGTAGGTGTTGGCATCCGGCGGCGTCATGAGATCCGAGACCTGGGTCAGCGAGGCGCGGACCGGCTTGGAATTGAGCTCAGGCACGAGCGAGCTCGTAGTGACGCGTGCGGCGGTCTTTGAACAGATCGTTCCGGGGATGGACCTTCTTGTCCTTGGCGGTCCACGGGTCGGTCTCGACGACGCAGGCGCGCACGTCGCCATCGCCCAGACGCACAAGGATTCCGCCGTTAGGGGCGATGACCTGCGACTGTCCGATGTAGCGCAGGCCGCGCTCGCTGCCCACGCGATTGCAGGTCGCCGAGAAGACGCGGTTCTCGAGGCTCCGGATCTTCATGCCTTCGGGCCCCCAGGGCAGGACCAGGTTGGCGCTATGCGCCACGACCTGCGCGCCTTTCAATGCCAGAGTCCGGCAGGACTCGGGGAAGAACCAGTCGAAGCAGATCATGACGCCGACCTTGACCCCCTTGACCGGCTCGACCCAGAAGCCGGTGTCTCCCGGCGTGAAGAACTTCTTTTCGTTTCCGAAAAGATGCGTCTTGCGGTAGGTCCGGACCTTGGGGCCGTTGACGAATAGGGCCGAGTTGTAGAGCTTCGAGCCGGCCTTCTCGGGAAAGCCGGCGACGACCGCGCAGTTCCGGGCCGCGGTCCAGGCCTTGAATATCCGGCAGAGAGGGCCGTCGGCTGGTTCGGCGCAGCGGGCGGCCTCTTTTTTGGTCTTGAAATTATAGCCGCTATTGAAGAGCTCAGGAAGGACCCACAAATCCGCATCGAGCTTGTCCATGAGCTCGAGCACGGCGGCCACGTTTTCTTTGGCCTTCAGGAATTTCGGGTTGTTTTGGACCAGGCCGATCTTGAACATGCCCCATGGTACAAAAAAAGTCCGCCTCCCTGGGAGTGAGGCGGACTTTTTAACTTCAAGGCCGTAGAGGGGCGTTACGCCTCTTGGCCGGGGAAGGCTGCCCGAGATCCCGTCTGGTTGAACGATCCCCTTTTGGGGGCTCCAGCCGGGTAGGGGGACAACCCTACCTTGCTTTGAGTATAAAAGGAGAAGGCCTCCGGCGGCTGGGCCAAGGAGGGAAGCCGGGCCTAGGCCAAAGGGGAACCTAGAAATAGGTCTAAAGTCCTATCCGGGGCAAGGCGCGTAGTTTTGTAGAATTGGCGCCGTGGTTCTCTTCCCATATCCTTTTGAGTCCAACCATTCCCTTCGGTCATGACGAAGAGGGAGATCGACTACTGGTGGCGCTCGCAGTTCGAGGACAACCCGACCCACCGGCCCGCCTACCAGGTCAAGGCGCAGGTCGACGGCGTCGAGCGCTTTCTGAATCTCGAGCCTCGCTCGCGCGTCCTCGATCTGGCCTGCGGCGCGGGCAAGCAGACCCTCGAGCTCTCGCGCCGGGGCCATCGCGTGCTGGGCCTGGATTCCCTCGAGGCGCCGCTCTCCGAGGCGCGCCACGCCGCCCGGGCCGAGCAGCTCAACGTCCATTTCCTCAAGGGCGACATCCGCCAACTCGGCTACCGCGGCGAGTTCGACGCGGTCGTCAATTTGTACTCCTCCTTCGGCTACTTCCCCGCCGAGCGCGACGACGCCAAGACCCTCGAGGGAGTCTGCAAGGGCCTCAAGCCGGGAGGCCAGTTGCTCATGGACCTGCTCAACAAGGAGTGGCTCATGCGGCATTTCGAGCCCAATCTCTGGGAGCAGGCCGAGGACGCCAAGGGCGCCGTCGTCCTCGACCAGATCTCCTTCAACTTCGAGACCGGCCGCCTCGACAATCACCGGACCATCATGGCCCATGACGGCGGGCGCACGCCCTCCTTCGTGAGCGTGCGGGTCTATACTCTGACGGAGATCAAGAGGCTCATCGGCTCGGCGGGCCTGACCTACCAGAGAGTCTGGGGCGGCTTCGACGGCTCGGCCTACGGCATGGACAGCCGCCGCATGATCGTGCTGGCCGAAAAGCCCAAGGCCGAGGCGAGGGGCTCGCGGCGCGCTGACGAGCCCGCCCTGGCGATCAAGATCAAGGGTCGCAGCAAGTCGCGCCGGTGAAAACCGAACTCCGGACGGGGCGGCTCGGCGCGTGCGCCCTCGTTGGGAGTCTGGCGATGACCGGGCTGTTCATGATCCCGCGCCTGCCGCAGTCGGAGGACCTCATCCTGCCCCGCCGGCCCGGCTCGGGCTTTTTTTCGCTGGCGATCGCGCACCGAGAGGCGCTGAGCGCGGCCTCTCTTTCCTTGCTGTGGATCGCGGTGTTGGGGCTTGCGGTCGTCTTCCTGCTCGCCGCGCGGCGGGCTTGGCCCGCGCTGACCTCGCTGCGCCCGCAAGAAAAGCTCAAGCGGCTGGCTTTGTGCGCGGCGGGGCTTCTCGCGCTCGAGCGCGCGGCTCATTTTGCCGTGTCGTCCTCCGTGGATGTCATCCAATACGCCTGGTTCATGCCCGAGAGCCTGGATCCGCGCGAGCCGCTCCTGACTTGGCTGAGCCTAAGTCTTGTCTTGGCGCTCGTCGTGGGCGCCGGCGGCGCTCTGCTGGGCTGGACCGCGGGCCGGCCCGACCGGCGCGGCTGGGTCTGGGCGGCGGGGCTGCTCATCGTCGCGGCCGGCGCGGGCGCGGCCGATCAGGCGTGCTACGACGCGGGGAAAGCCTCTCTCGCGCAGGCCGTGGGCCTCGCGGCGGCTCCGGCCCGGACGCGGACCTTCGCGGTCCTCATCGAAAAGCAGGGCGTTCCCGACTACGAGGTGCATCGGATGGATCTCGGCATTCGGGGTCAGTCGGATTTCTCCGCCGAGAGCCTCGCGGCGGTGGCCGCCTACGTCGCGTCCAAGCGGAGCGTCTTCATGTTGGCGGGCCTGCGCTTCCTCTACGCTGGCTACGCGATGCAGATGGACGCCGAGAGCCTGCGCGAGTCCCTGGCCGAAGGCCACCGGCTCGGCGATCCGGGGGCGCGGGCTTGGCTGCTCGAAAATCTGGCTTGCGCGCCTCCCGGCGCGCGGCAAGCATCCTATCTCGCGCTGCTCGACGACGAGAGCCGCTACCGCATCGGCCCCTTGGCCGCGGCCCAGCTGGCTGCCGCCTACGAGCACCTGGGCGACGGCGGCAAGGCCGCTTCATGGAGGCGGCGCTCAGGCATACCCGAGGGGCTGCTCGCCGCCGCAGCGCCCGGCGGCGCGCTCAAGCCGGGCAGTATCTCGGGCCGCATCAAGGGCGCGCCGCGGCCGGCGCGCGTGGGCCTCTACGCGCATCGCGACCCGCAGGCCCCCTACGCCCTGGGTCCGGGCCAGCTCATCGAGTCGACGACGACCGACGCTTCAGGCCGCTTCGAGTTCAAGGGGCTGGCCGCCGGAAGCTACTTTCTCGCCTTCTATCTCGATTTCGACCGCGGCAAGGCGCCGGAGACCCTGCGCCTGCGCGGTCATCGCGGCGACGTCCGCCTCTCCAAGTCCCATCCGAGGGCCGAGCTGGCGCCGCTCGAACTCAGACTTTAGGCTTCTGCCGGGACTTCGCGATGAACTCCCAGAACTCCCGGCCCGCGGGGCCCAGCGGGACGGTCTTGAGCCGGCAGGCGTAGATGGTCTGCCGCAAGGGCGGGAAGGGAAGCCAGTGGCGCACGAGACCCGAAACCTTGCGCAGCTTCATCGAATGCAGGGGCGCCAGCACGTAGCCCGCGCCTGAGGCGGCCAAGTTCATAAGGGATTCCTGCTCGGCGACCTCGATGGCCGGGGCCGGAAGCCGGATCCCGTGCTTCTGGAGCAGGGCCTCGAACTCGAACCAGGCGTGGTCCTCGGACCGGCACGAAAGCCAGGGCAGCCGGCCAAGGTCTTCCCAGGAAAGACGGCGCGCCGGTCCCGGGCCGAGACAAACGAGCTCCTCGACGTAGACCGGCACGGCCTCGATCTGGGGGTGGGTCGAGACCTCGATGGTGAACGCGAAGTCGACCTCGTGACGCACTAGAGAGGCCATCATCTCGAAAGGGAGACGGTACTCGAGATGGAAGCGGACCTTCGCGTGCTTGCGGCGGAACTCGCGGATGCGGGGCAGAAGATACGCCTTCGAGAATTCGCTGAGCGCTACGACCCGCAGCCGGCCTTGGATGTCCTGCTCCTTGCCCTCGATGGCGGTCTCGAGCGAGGCCAAGGCTTCGAAGGCGGGGGCGCAGGCGCGGTAGACCTTGTCGCCATCCTCGGTCAGGGCGATGCCGTTTCCGGCGCGTCCGCACAGGGTCTTGCCGAGCCTCGTCTGGAGCAGGCGCAGGCGCTGGCTCACGGCGGGTTGAGTCACGTGGAGTTCGCGCGCGGCGGCGCCGACGCCGCCGAGCTTGGCGGTCCAGTAAAAGGCGTGCAGAGCGTCGAAATCCAGCATGGGAAGGCCTCGGTGCATATATTAGCATGTCTAATGTATAAGATGAATGAATACTATTACCGCTTATAATTGGACGCGTGCTACCCTTTCTCTGTTGGTCCAGTCCGATGGACCGGGAGGACGTGATGAAAAGCATGAAAAGAGCCTTGCTCGCGGCGTTAGCCCTCGGGTTGAGCATTCCGCTTCGGGCGCAGAACTTGGGCGTCAGCGACGCGCTGCTGCGCCAGGAGCTTGCGCCGATCATGAGCGGAGCCGCGGGGCTCGCGCAGAAGGTGTCCGCGCAGGCGGTGCCGCCGGGCAAGGATCGCGACGCGGCGCAGCTGCCCGACGCCTTCCAGCGGCTCATCAAGTTCCAGAATTCTCACGAGGCGGTCGCCGCCCGCGTGACGGTGTACCGGACCGGCTACGAGAAGATCTCGGGGAAAGCGGGGCGCGAGACCGGAGACTGGGCCGTGGTGCTCGACGTCGACGACACCGTTCTCGACCACCAGCAGTACCAGATCAACACCGAGTTCCGCTTCAACCCGGATACTTGGAATCAATGGGTCATGGAAGCGCGGGCTCCGAGCGTGGCCGGGGCGAAGGAGTTCCTCGACAAGGTCAGGCGCCTGCGCGGCGCGCATGTCGTTTTCATCACGGACCGCGACGACGCGCAGAAGGCCGCAACCGTGCAGAACCTGATGCGCAACGGATTGTTTGGGCCGGCAGACAAGGTGCTGACCAAGGCGGGAAAAGACGACACCAAGGAGGTCCGCCGTCAGTGCGTGGAAAAGGCGACGGACGCCCGGTGCGCGGCCGACGCACCGATGCCGATCCTGGGATTCTTCGGCGACAGCCTGCGCGATTTCATCGAGCTGCACGATGTCGACCTCACGCCGGAGCGGACCGAGGCCTTGCGTCAGGACCCGCGCTGGGGGGAGAGCTGGTTTGTCATCGTCAACCCGCTGTACGGCCAGTGGGAGCGGGGCTACAAATAGAAAGCAAGACCCCTCCCGGCACGGGTGGGCGCCGGGAGGGGTTGCGACGGACCGGCGCCGGTCAGGGGGCGCCGGGAACGATCTGGTAGGCCTTGCCTTCGAAGACCACGGTCAGGTCCGAGCCGACGGCCAGGTAGCGGCCGAGCTCGGGGTGCGCGTGGAGCAGGTCGAAGTACTCGGGACTCAGGTAATTGATCTTGACCATCCCCAGGCCGCTCTTGTTCTCGGCGAGCTCGTAGTCGCCGTCGATCCACGACGAGCCCCGGCGGTAGAAGGTCTTGCCGGCGACCGACTTGGTTTCGGCGACGCTGCGGCCCTCGTCCTTGAGCTCTTGCCGGACCTCGTTCTCCGCCTTCTTCATCGCGTCGAAACCGCCGCCTCCGCCTCGGCTAGCCGCGACGTCCATATTGGATGCCGCGCCCGAGACCATCGAGAGCGAGCTCGGAGCCGCCACCTCCGCCATCCTCTGGAAGAGGCTCGACGCGGCCTGCGCCTTCATGGCGAGGCGCGCCCCGCCCGTGAAGCCGCTGGCCTTTGCCGTTTGCGACATGTCGTTGAGTATGCGCACCTGCTGGTTGTGGGCGTTCTGCAGGTTCATGCCCTCCTCGGTGATTAGATACGAGGTGTAGGGAGTCACGATCCCGAAGCGCTTGGCCAGGCGCACGATCTCGTTGACGACCTCCGGGTCGGCCCGGCCGGACAGGCGTATCGCGTCGAGCTCGTGGGCGACCTTCATGTTCGCCCAGAGCCGGGGCAGGAAGGAGTGGCGCGGAGCGTTGTCGGGCAGCTCGACTGGGAACTCGAAGCGCGCTTCCCGTCCTCCGGACCGGCCGGTGACCACCAGATTCCCCTTGCCGTGTCCTTTGTAGCGTCCCATCAGAGTCAGCTCCGCGCCGTAAAAGAGGTCCGTGACCGGCCGCGGATAGACCTGCACGGCGTCGACACCCTTCCAGTCGAGCTTGACGTCGGTCAGCGCCGGCTTGGCGACCTTCTGGTAGAGCGTCGAGATCTTATTCTCGATGTCCTCTCCCGTCGCGACGTAGTCGTGCGTGCCGCGGTTGGTCTCGGCGAGCTTATCAAGGAACAGGGTGTTGACGTCCGAGCCTACGCCGAAGGTGAAGAGCCGCGCGCGCAGCGCCTGATTGGTCTGCTCGGCGTTGGTCAGCAAAGATGAGATGTCGGTCTGGCCGACCGTGGGCAGGCCGTCGGTCATGAAGAAGACCATCGGAACGCGGCCCTCTTCATGATGGAGGAGTTTGAGCCCCTCGTTGAGGCCGCCCTCGATGTTGGTCCCGCCGGCCGCCTCGATCCGCTCCACATATCGCAGGGCGCGCGCCTTGTTGTCGGTCGTGCCCGCCACGAGATGGTCCTCGAAGGCGCTCGTGTCGGTCGCGAAGTCGACGATGCCGAAACGGTCGTGAGCGGAGAGGCGCTTCAAGCAGTAGGCCAACGCCTTGCGGGCTTGCTCGATCTTGCCGTTTTCCTCCATCGAACCCGAGCGGTCGACGATGAAGACCACGTCCTTGGGCGTGACGATCTTCTCATCGACGTGAGGCTTGGGCGAGAGCGAGAGCATGAAGTAGCCGTCCTCGCCCTGCTCCTTGAAGGTCAAAAGGCCGGCGGCCAGCGGATCCTCGCGCATCGAGTAGAACAGGCTCAAGTCCTCGGCGGTGGCGGCCGAGGCCGGCTCGTAAGTGATCCGGGCCTTGTTGTCGCCGTCCTTGGTGATCGCAACCGCGGGGTTGGGGGAATAGAGCGTGCGTATGGGCTTGCTCGTGTTCAAGTCGAGCTTGATCGAGCCGCGGCCTGAGGCGCCTTGGATCATCTGCGCGGATTTCAGGGGGACGGTCAGGCTCGTGAGGTCGCCGCTCTTATGAAGGACCTGGGTCATCGAGAGGCGGACCTCGACGTCCGAGTTGGGCTCGATCGGGAACACGCGGGCGCGGAACATGCGCTCGCCGATGAGTTCGAGCAGAGCCGGGTCGCGCAGCTGGCGGACGATGTTCTCGTAGATGGTCGTGGCCTGGCCCGATTCGAGCAGCTCGCCCTTCATGCTCTTGCCGCCGACCGTCATCGAGAAGCCGGACAGCACGGTGTCGGCCGGGATCGGAACGATGAGGACTCCCTCGAGGCGCGAGCCTGTGGGATTATGGAAGGTGATCCGGTAGCTCAAGTTCGCGGCCTGGTCGTCCACGGTCCCTTCGACCGAGTAGCCCGACAGCGAGACAGGTGTCGTCACCGGCGGGGTGACGACCGGGGGCCGAGGATTGGGCCCCGGGCGCGGGAACGGCAGGGGATGCGGCAGCGGCAGGGGGCGGATCGGCATGCCCGGCATGATCGTGTTGAGGAGTTTCCCCTGCCCCATCGGCCAGGCGATGAGCTGTTGGGCCTGGGTCTGCGTCGCGGCCAGGACGCTTGCGAGCACGAGCGACCAGGCGAGATTGAACTTCGTGAGTCGAGTCTGCGTCTTCATGGCGTCCCTCCGTGCGGTCATGCGGATACGACACCCGGGGTCGGGAAAGGTTCCCGCCGGAACCCGCTTTGCCCAAAATTTGCCAAAATAGAGCTGTGACGACGAGACGGCTTCTGTTCGCCGCGTGCGTGTTGGCCGCCGGCTGCAGCTCGGGACCGGCGCGTAATAAGGAAACGATCCAGCCCGTTGAGCCGAGGCCCGACTGGGTCGGCCGCCGCTCGGGGATATTCGCGGGGGCCAAGGGTTCCTCGATGATCGAGGGGATCGCTTCGGCCCAGACGGTCGAGGTTGCCGACGATGCGGCCTGCAAGGAAGTCGAAAAGATATTGCGGCAGCGGCTCATCGCGCTGCTTCCGGCCTCGCAGCCCGCCGAGAGCATGCCGGCCCTCAAGGTGGAGGACGCGTCGATCTTCAGCCGCTGGCAGGACCTCGGACGCGGCACGGTCTCCTCGCTCTGCGTCATCAACCGCGACGGGGTCAGGCGGACCATCGAGCAGACTTTCCAATCGCTTCAGCGCGAATACATGCTCGTCCAGATCGAACTGATCCTTCCGTCGGCCAAATAGCGAGCCCCGCCCCGCGAGCCTCTCGCGGGACGGGGCCTTTTCTATGCACGCCTGGGGCTTATGATCCCCAGATTCGTTTTCTGAGCAGCCAGAGAATGCCGGTCACGGGCAAGGTCCACAATCCGAGGGCGAACACGAAGCCCGTCAAGTTGAGCAGTGAGAGCCCCGTGCGCACGAAGGTGTTGAAGGAGCCCACGATCGAGTTGCGGATCTCGGTGAGCACGCCGGGCGCCTCGCTCGCCTTGATGACGCTCGGCTGTGCCATGCTGACCGTGATGCGAGAGCTCGCCGCCAGGGTGTCGATGTACTTCATGCGGCCGATGGTCTGCTCGATCTCGCCGCCGACGCGCTCGAGCTCGCGCTCGAGTTCGAGGATGTCGGAGAGCTTGTTGGTCTTGAACTCCATGAGCTCGGTCAGGCGCCGCTCGACCTTGCGCGCGTTCTCGAGGCGCGATTTGAGATCGACGTACTCCTCGCTCATGTTCTGGCTCGAGACCGAGCGCGAGACGACGCGCCCGAGCCCTTCGAGCTCCTTTAAGATCGCCTCGAGCTTCTCGGGGGGAGCCTCGATCACGATCATCCCGGATTGGTTGTCGCCGTCACCCGAGCTCGTGTCGGAGAATATCTCCGCGCCGTTGCGGTAGACCGCCGCGCGCACGAGGTTGCGGGCCTTGGCCTGATCCTTGACCTCGAAGGCAAGGGACGCCGTGCGTACGATTTTGCGCACCGCGCCTTGCGGCGTCACTCCAGCTCGCGTCACGCCGTTGAATCGGTCGCGTCCTACATCCTTAAGGAGCTTGTCCGAGGCGAACTCGGCTTTCTCCTCGCCGATGCCGCCGGCCGCTCCGGCGACGGCGGCCAGTCCCTGGAACGAACTTCTCTTCAGCAAGTCGATATTCCCGACGACCCGCCCTGGCGAGGCGGCGCCGTGCGAGAATCTCAGGGTCCCGAACGCTCCTGCGGCCGCCACTACGAGTCCCAGCTTCACGGCTCCCCATTGATTCATATCCTCTCCCCCATGCGTCGTGCGGGATAAGACACGAAGGGCGGCTGAAAGTTCCGGGGCGGGTGCTAGGGCAGCTTTTCGAAGTAGACCGGCTTCTCGGTTTTGGGGATGACGCGGAACTGGTAGGAAGGGACCGCGAGGGCTTTGGCGTCGTTGGCGAGCGGCAGTTCGTGATAGGAGACCACGATGCGATCCTCGCTGGGCGTCACGCGCGAGATCTGGATGGAGGTGCTCGGGCTCGTCGCGAAAACGACGGCCAGCATCTGGCTTGCGTAGTCGATCTTGGGCGGGGCCGCGGTCATCTCGTACTTGTGCCAGAGATCGCGGCGTTCGGTCTCGGAGCGGATCAGCACGCCGGGGGCCTCGTCGAGCTTGCCGTTCTTGTCGAGGCGCTCGAGGTCGGGTACCGCCGATCCGACCTTGGCCGGCTCTTGAGCGATGATCATCGGCGTCTGCCCGGGGCCCAACGACGCGGGGGCCACCTGCGCCCGCAGCTGGAAGGCGCTCGCGCTGTTTGCGCCCTGCATCGCGGAAAGCATGGCTAGGCGCGTGCGCTCCTCGCGGCTCGACGGCGGGATGATCCGCATTTTGCTTCTCTTCTTTTCGGCCTCTATGCCCGCGATGAGCTCCTCGTTCGAGGTCACCTTCGCTTTCCCTTCGGCGGGGGCGGCCGCCGGCGCATCGAGCGGCTCTCCCTTCGCGCGGGCCAGCGCCTTTCCCGTGCTGGTGACCGACGCGTCCTTGGCTTCTTTCTCGGAGACGAGCCTCTGCTGCAATTCGGCCTTTTGCTTGAGGAAATCCACGGATTCCACGGCGGACTTGTTGTCGCGGGCGCCTGCGACCTCGAGATTCCGGCTGGCCGCTTCATCGAGAGAGCCAGCGGCCGACTGCCCCGCGCGGTCGAAATCGTTGGGCTGGCCCCCCGCCGCTTTCTTGAGCGCGGCAAACCCGCCGCTTCCTCCTCCGCCTGCTCCGCGCACGGAGGACAGAGTGTCCGACGCCGGCGGCGCGGCCGCGAATTTGGGAGCCGCGGCCGGCGCGCGGCGCGGGGCGTCGACGGCCATGTTCGACGCGACGCCCGAGATCGTCCCCAGCTCGGGTTGGAGCATGTTCCGGGCCTTGTCCATCACGACGAACATGACGATCAGAGATGAGAGCGCGAAGGCCGCGTAGCGCGGGATTCCGGGCGGCAGCAGGAAAAAATTGCGGGACGGTGCCGGAGACTCCCCGGCCTGACGGCGCCGCTCGAGCCGCTGCATGAAGCCGACGGGCAGGGGCTTGCGGCCGACGCCTGCGACCATCTTCGAGATGCCGTGGAGCTCCTCGTACTCGGAGCGGCAGCCCGAGCAGGCCGATAAGTGGGCCTCGGCCTGCGAGCGTTCCGGGGCCGCGAGCTCACGGTCCAGGAATTCGGTCAATCGCTCTCGAAAGGTTCTACAATCCATCACTGTGTGACGTACTTCTGCAGCTTCTCCTTGAGAGCCTCTCGGGCCCTGGACAACCGCGACTTGACCGTGCCCTCGGGTATGTCGAGGGCCGCCGCGATCTCCTGGTAGGACTGCCCCTCGATCTCGCGCAGTATGACGACCGCGCGGCTCTCCGGATCGAGTTCCAGCAGGGCCTTCTGCACCATGGCACCCTTCTCGTCTGTCTCCAGGCCCGTGTCGAGAGGCTTGCTGTCGTCCTTGAAGTTGGGCTCCTCGTCTTCGTCGTCGCCCGAAAACAGGCTCAGAGGGACCATCTTCCAAAGACCGCGCCGCTTCTCGGAGCGGACCCGGTTCTTCCAGGTGTTGACCGTGATGCGATAGACCCAGGTCGAAAGCGAGGATTCGCCGCGGAAGCCGGGCAGGGCCTTGAGCGCTCGAATCAGCGCGTCCTGCGCCAAGTCTTCCGCGTCGGATGCATTCCCCGTCAGGCGCAGGGCCAGGTTGTAGACCAGGACCGCGTTTCCTTCGAGGAACTCGCTTTCCGACACAGGTTTGGACACCATATATTTGCAGAGGTTCCCTAAGTGTAGCAGGATTGAGGGAACGCCGCCAGACTTTGGGTGTTACGAGAGGCTAGGGCTTGAAAGCCCGGAGGTCCTTGGTGACCCTGAAGGGGGGCTCGGTGACTTTCTTGAGCTCGTCGAGGCTCGTGCCCGCGGCGAGCTCCTGCAGGAGCAGGCCGTCCTTGGTGACGTCGAAGACGGCCAGCTCGGTGATGACGGCCGAGACGACTCCCTTGCCCGTCAGGGGCAAGGTGCATTCCTTTAATATCTTGGGCTTGCCTTCCTTGGTCGTATGCTCCATGGCCACGATGACGCGCTTGGCGCCGGCCACCATGTCCATGGCGCCGCCCATCCCTTTGACCTTCTTGCCCGGGATCATCCAGTTGGCGAGGTCCCCGAATTGCGAGACCTCCATCGCGCCGAGTATGGTCGCATCGAGGTGTCCGCCGCGCACGATCGCAAAAGAGTCGTGCGAGCCGAAATAGCAGCAGCCGGGAAGTTCGGTGATGGTCTCCTTGCCGGCGTTGATGAGGTCGGGGTCCTGCTCGCCCTCGAGCGGGTAGGGTCCGTAGCCGAGCATGCCGTTCTCGGTGTGAAGGACGATCTCAATTCCGCCCGGAAGGTGGTTCGGAACCAAAGTGGGGACGCCGATGCCGAGGTTGACGTAGTCGCCGTCCTTCAATTGCCGCGCGGCCTGGCGGGCGATTGTGACGCGCTTGTCCATGTCTTTGGCCATCAGCGCGCCCCCGCCGATTCGCGCTGACGGACGGTCAGCTTCTCGATGGGCTTGACGTACCCCGAGCCCTGGAAGAGCATGTCCACGTAGACCCCCGGCGTGTGGACCTGGTCGGGCTCGATGGCGCCGGGTGCTACGAGCTTCTCGACCTCGGCGACGACGACTCCGCCGGCGGTGGCCATGGCTTGGTTGAAATTGCGCGCCGTCTTTCGGTACTGGAGGTTGCCCAGGCCATCGCCCTTCCAGGCCTTGATCAGGGCGAAATCCGCCTTCAAGGGCTTCTCGAAGACGTACCAGCGCCCGTCGATCTGGCGGGTCTCCTTGCCCTCTGCGACCTTCGTGCCGTAGCCGGTCGGCGTGAAGAAGCCTCCGATCCCGGCGCCGCCCGCCCGGATGCGCTCGGCGAGAGTCCCCTGCGGGTTCCACTCGACCTCGATGGTACCGGCCAGGGCGCCGTCCTCGAAGGATTTGCACTCGCCCCCATAGGACATGATCATCTTCTTGACCTGTCCGTTCTTGATCAGCGAGCCGATGCCGTACTCGTCGGTGCCCGCGTTGTTCGAGATGAAGGTGAGATTCTTGACGCCCTTGCGGCGGATGGCGGCGATCATGTTCTCGGGATAGCCGCACAGACCGAAGCCGCCCATCATGATCGTAGCGCCGTCGAAGACTCCCTCGACGGCCTTTTCCGCCGACTCGACGGTCTTGTCCATCAGTGATCGTGCGGGGCTTCAGGCGCCGGCCGGTAGATCGACGAGACGATCACGCCCAGCACGAGGCACTCGATCAGGCCCGCCGCGGCCCAGGCGGCGGCCAGATGCCAGGAGACCGGGTAGACGAAGTAGTTGTGGATCGCGAGCACGGTGGGCCCCAGCAGTCCCGCAAGCAATCCGAAGCGCAGGCCTTGCCCGAGCGGGGACTTGGCGTCTTCGTAGCCGCGCGTGTAGATCAAGGTGAACATGATCGCGAAGAGAAGATTGCCCGCCATCTGGACCGGCATGCGCTTCTGCATGATCGGGTCCGGATTCCAAACATGGGCATACTTGGCGCTCTGGTAGACCTGCAGCAGCAGCTTGCCATGGACGACGAACTCCATCACCGCCAAGGCGATGAAGGAGGCGGCGGCAGAGATGCCGGTCTTCTTGCAGTCCCGTGAGCAGGCCACGGCTTACGCCAGGGCCAGCGCCTTCTTGCCCGACTTGGCGCCCTTGCCGAGAAGCTCCTCGCGCAGGGACTCGGCCTTGTCGGTCTTCTCCCACTCGAAGGTCTCGCGGCCGAAGTGGCCGTAGGCCGCGGTCTCCCGATAGATCGGGCGGCGCAGCTTGAGCGTGGTGATGATGCCCTTGGGGGTCATCGGGAAGAACTTGCGGACCGCCCCTTCGAGCCTGCTCTCGTCGACGGCTCCCGTACCGTGGGTGTCGAAGTAGACCCCGACGGGCTCGGCCACGCCGATCGCGTAGGCGAGCTGGACCGTGCACTTCTCGGCCAGGCCGGCCGCGACGACGTTCTTGGCGATGTAGCGCGCCATGTAGCAGGCGGAGCGGTCGACCTTCGTCGGGTCCTTGCCCGAGAAGGCGCCGCCCCCGTGAGGGGCGTAGCCGCCGTAGGTGTCGACGATGATCTTGCGGCCGGTGACTCCTGTGTCGGAGGCGGGGCCGCCGACGACGAACTTTCCGGTCGGGTTGATGTGGAAGGTCGTCCTATCGTCGAGCAGGCGCTTGCCGAGCACGGGACGAATCACGGTCTCGATGAGCTCCTTGCGCGACTTCTCGGTGATCTGGTTGCCGGTCTTGTCGAGGATCTCCTCGGTGTGCTGGGTAGAGAGAACGACCGTGTCAACCCGCAAGGGCCGTCCGTCGAGGTATTCGACGGTGACCTGGCTCTTGCCGTCCGGGCCGAGATACGGAAGGGTCTTGTTCTTGCGGACCTCGGCGAGCTTCTGGGTGAGCCTGTGAGCCAACATGATCGGCAGAGGCATCAGCTCGGGCGTCTCGCGGCAGGCGAAGCCGAACATGATGCCCTGGTCGCCCGCCCCGCCCGTGTCGACGCCCTGGGCGATGTCGGGGGACTGGCGGCCGATGCCGTTCAAGACGCCGCAGGAGGTCGCGTCAAACCCGAACTTGGGGTGATCGTAGCCGATGTCGCGCACGACCTCGCGCACGAGGCGGTCGACATCGACGTAGGCCTTGGTCGTGATCTCGCCGCCGACGATGACCATGCCGCGGGTCACGAAGGTCTCGCAGGCGACGCGCCCGGTGGGATCTTCCTTTAATACGGCGTCAAGCACGCCGTCGGAGATCTGGTCGCAGACTTTGTCGGGGTGGCCTTCGGTGACGGACTCTGAGGTGAAGAAAAAGCGGCCTTTACGCTGCATGGTGGTGAGCCTCCGTTGCCGAGCTCTGGCCCCTTTGATCCGAGCGTGAGGAGGGGCGTCGGCAAGGGAGCGATTATATCAAAAAAGAGGTCGGTTTATCGACGGGGGGTATGGGAGCCGAGGACAGTTCTTTTGGCCTGGTTCTACTGCCTGATGTTGAGGACCGCGGCCTCGTAGAGCGTGATGTTCTCCTTCACGCTGCCGTTGGCGCCGAGGATGCAGTTGGAGAGGTGCGCGTTGCGCCCGACCGTCACGTTGTCGAATAGGACGCAGTTCTTGAGCGTCGCTTGTCCCGCGATCTGCGCGCGGTCGCCGACCACGGTGTAGGGCCCGATCTCGGCGCCGTCGTCGATGATCGAGCCCTTGCCGATCACGCACGGGGCTTTGAGGACCGCCTTGGGCGAGATCGAGGCCGGCTCCTCGACCCACACGCCCTTGCGTACCTCGCGACCCGGGATGTTGATCCTCGCCTTGCCGTCGAGAACGTCGATCTGGCACTGCCGGTACTCGGACGGGTTGCCCACGTCGGTCCAGTAGCCCTTGGTCTCGTAAGAGTAGATCGGCCTCTTCAGCTTGAGGAGCTTGGGCCAGAGCTGATGGCCGAAGTCAAAGACCTTGTTCTTCGGGATGAGCGCGAAGATCTCCGGCTCGAACAAATAGATGCCGGTGTTGACCTTGTTCGAGAACACGTCGCTCCACGACGGCTTCTCCAAGAATCCCTTGATCCGGCCGTCGGGCGAGGCCAAGGTCACTCCATACTCGAAGCGCGAGTCGACCGCCTTGACCGCCATCGTCGCCAGGGACTTGCGCTTCTTATGGAAGGCCCACATCGCCGAGATGTCGATGTCCGAGAGACCGTCGCCCGACATCACGATGAACGGACCGTCCCTGAAGAAGTCCTCGACCTTCTTGATGGCGCCCGCGGTGCCCATGAGCTTGGCCTCGTGCGAGTACGAGACCTTGAGGCTCCAGCGAGAGCCGTCGCCGCAGTAGCCGCGCACTTGGTCTGCGTGCGCGTAGAGGTTGACCATGACTTCCTTGACGCCGTGGCGCAGCAGGTTGTCCAGCACGTGGTGGATGACCGGCCGGTTGACCACCGGCACCATGGGCTTGGGCGTCTCGTGGGTCAGAGGGCGCAGGCGCGTTCCGGCGCCGGCGGCCAGCACCATCGCCTTGAGCATGTCAGACCGCCGGCGAGACCCACTTCTTCGCGAGGTCCAAGAGCTCCTGCGTGCGCTTCTCCGAGTCCGATTCCGCGTAGACGCGCATCAAGGGCTCGGTGCCCGAGGGGCGCATGAGCATCCAATGGTCCTCGGCGAGGATGACCTTGAGCCCGTCGATCTGCATGAGCTGCTTGATCTCGGAGCCGAGAATCTTCTTGGGGAGCTTCTTGGTCAGCTTGGCGGCAAACGCGTTCTTGTCGGCCACCGCGCGGTGCAGCCTGAAGTCGACGCGCTTGAACACCGACTTGCCGTACTTGCTCTCGATGTTCTTCCAGAGCTGCGAGGGCAGCTTGTTCTGGGTCACGCACATCTCGAGGAACAAGAGCGCGGTCAGAAGGCCGTCTCTTTCGGGCAGCGCTCCTTTCCAGGCGTAGCCGCCCGACTCTTCCCCGGCGATCGCGGCCGCGCCCGAGGCGAGCTGCTCGGCCACATGCTTGAATCCGACCGGCAGTTCCTCGAACTCGAGGCCCTGGGCCTTGGCGATGCGGCCCGAGAGATAGCCCATCGAGACCGACTGCACGATCTTGCCCTTGACGCCCTTCTTGGTCAAGAGGTAATCGATGATGATCGGGTAGATCTGGCAGGGCGTAAAATACCGCCCCGTGTCGTCGACGATGCCGATGCGGTCGGCGTCGCCGTCCAAAGCGATGCCGATCAACGCCTTCTCTTCCTTGACCTTCGCGATGAGGGCCTTGAGATTCTGCTCGATGGGCTCGGGATGGATGCCGCCGAACAACGGGTCGCGCTCGGCGTGGATCGCGACGATGTGCTTGGAGGGCACGAGCTCCTCTAGAAGCCCCGAGGCCGCCCCGAACAGATAGTCGACCACCACGGTCTTTTTCAGCCTCGATCTGATCGGGGCCGGATTGATCCGCGATCTGAGGTATTGGAGGTAGACGTCCTTGAACGATTTTTCCTTGAAGTCGTTGCTCCGCGCCGGCTGGTTGCGGTCGACGCAGGCCTCAACGGCGCTGGTCACGTTTTCCAGCACGGCCCGACCGTCCGCCTTGAGCTTGATGCCGTTGTAGGCGGCGGGGTTGTGGCTGGCCGTCACCATGACGCCCAGGCCCTTCATCTTCTTGGTGAGCATGCTGATCGCCGGGGTCGGCAAGGTCTCGGAGAGCAGGATCGGCGAGAGCTTGTTGCCCTGCAGGACCTTGGCGATCTCGCGGGCGAAGGCGTCGGACTGGAAGCGGCGGTCGTAGCCGATCATGATCGGATTGGTCGAGAACCCCTTCCTGCCCTTGGGCCCCTTCTCGGCCTCTTCCTTGACGTAGTCGGCCACCGCTTGGGCTACGCGCCGCACGTTTTCGAAGGTAAAATCCCGGGCCATGATGCCGCGCCAGCCGTCGGTGCCGAACCTGATGTCCGTTGTCTTTTCCATTTCACTTCCTCCCGTAATCGTCCGAAAGCCGCACGACGTCCCAAAGCTCCGGCGTGCTGACCTCGAGCAAGGTCACCCGGCCGCGCGGGGCCGAGAAGCGATGCACCGCCTTGGGCGGTATCGCGAAGCACTGCCCCGGCCGCGCCAGCCTCACGCGCCCCTTGAGCTCCAGCGAGAGCCGGCCCTTCAAAACGTAGATCGTCTCGTGCTTGACCTTGTGGTACTGGCGGCTCAGGCGCCGGCCCTTGTTGATGACCAGAATCTTCCCGGCGTATTTCCGGGCCTGGGCGTAGATCAGTTCATGGCCCCATGGCTTCTTGACCGTCGTCACTCCCCGCTTCATAATAGGCTGAAAGAACGGACCTCCGAGCCGCCTGCAAGTGCCGCGTCCTCGGTCAAAGCGGCCTGGGCGCCGATGCGGCAGCCGGCGCCGACCACGCAGCGCTCGAGCCGCGCTCCGTCTCCGACACGCGTGCCCTCGAGGACCACGCAGTCGGCAAGCCACGCCCCCTTGCCGATCGCGCAGCGCGGCCCCACGCAGACGCTTCCGGAGAACCGAACGAAATCTCCGACGGTCGTGCCGGGACCGAGCACGATGGTCCCCGGGCCGCCGCCGTAGGTCAACTCTTTGCCGACCTTCACGCCGGAGCCCATCAACAGCCGTCCCTTGCGGGACCCGCTGGGCTTGAATGGGGTGTGCCCGCCGAGTATGTCGAGGTGGACTCGCCGGTAGCGCTCGACCGTGCCGATGTCGATCCAATAGCCGGCGCTCACGAACGCGAAGACCCGGCTGCCGCTGGCCACGAGATGCGGGAAGAGCTGGCGCTCCAACGAGAACGGCACGCCGCCCGGGATTTGGGCGAGAACGGACGGATCGAAGATGTACGCGCCCGCGTTGATCGTGTTGGCCTCGATCTCGTCCCAGGAGGGCTTCTCGAGGAATTCTCTGATGCGTCCGCTCAAGTCGGTCTTGACCAGGCCGTACAAAGTCGGGTCCTTGACCTTGGTCAGCGCGATCGTCACGCTGGCGTCCTGCTTCTTGTGATGCCGCAGAAACGCCGCGATGTCGAGGGTGTTGAGGACGTCGCCGTTGAGCACCAGGAACGGCTCGCCGGAGGCGAGCAGAAGCTCGGCGTTCTTGAGCGCCCCGCCCGTGCCCAGGGGCTCGCGCTCGACGACGTAGCGCAGGCGCACGCCCGAGGCGCGGCCCGAGCCCAGGCTGCGCCGGAAGGCCGCCGATTGGTAGCCCGTGCACAAGATCACGTCCTTGATCCCGTGCGCCCTCAGGATCTCGAACTGGTAATGCAGGAACGGACGGTTGAGCACGGGCAGAAGCGGCTTGGGGGTGTCGATCGTGAAGGGCCGCAGACGCGTGCCCTTGCCGCCGATCAAAATGACCGCTCTCATGGGCCGGATTGTACAAAATTACAAAGTTCTCAAAAACATTTTTTGTATACTAGCGCCCATGTGCGCGGTGCTCGTTTCCCACCTCGATCCCGCAGAGGAACGCCGCAGGCGCCGGATGGCTGCGCTGAGCCTGCTGGGACTCTCGGCCTTCCTGATGGCGCAGGCGCTGATGGTCAGGTCCTACGCCCGCTCGCAGAAGCGGCCTCCTGCCTGGGACCAGGCCGTCCACATGGAGATCGCGCTCGACTACCGCGAGGCCGCCAGGTCCGGCCGCTGGTCCGACATCATGCACCTGGCGCCCAAGCCCGGGATGCCTCCTTTCCCGCCGCTCTACCACATGGCGCTCATGCACGCCTACGACTCTTCCGATCCGGCGGGAGCGGCGCTTTGGGTCAACTGGGTTTATCTCGCAGTGTTCTCCGTCTCCCTGTTCTTCATCTGCTTCAATTTCCGCTCCGATTGGGCCGCCCTTGGCGCGGTGATCGCCTTTGCCGCGAGCCCCGCGATCCAAGAGCTCCTTTTCACCCAGCTCATCGATCTCTCGGTGGCGGCCTGGGTCGCGGTCGCCTACTGGGCCCTGCTGGCCTGCGACGACTTCAAGAAATGGGTGCCCTCCCTGCTGTTCGGGGCCGTCTTCGCCGTCGGGATGCTGCACAAATGGAGCTTTTTTAGCTACATGGCGCCGGCCTACCTGCTGGCCTTGCGGGGGCTCTCCGAGAAAAAGAGCCGCTTCCAGACTTTGGCGGCCGCGGGCGTGGCGTTGGCGGGTTTCGGTCCGTGGTATTACGACCATTTGGCCGTGCTCGTCCCACGCCTCTTTCAGGCCTCCTCCGATTTCGCGGTGCCCGTCACCAGGGGGGGCTCGTTTTTCCTTTATTTTCTGGTCTCGGCCGACACCTTGGGCCCGGCGCTTTGGGTCCTGGGCTGGGTCGCCCTGGCCGTGCCCAATTTCAGGGAGCGGTTGTCCCAAAGCTGGATGGTGTGGGCCTGGGTCCTTACCTCATATGTGTTCTGGGCGCTGGTCCCAAACCGGCAGATGCGCTTCATCACCCCAGGGCTCTCGGCCTTGGCCGTGGCCCTTTGCGGGGCCTGGCCGACGCCGGTCATCTGGTCCTTGGCGGCGGTCCAGCTCTTCGGCGCGGTCAATTACTCGACCGGCTGGATCTCGGCGGTGCAGCTCCCGCTGCCGCTCCACGACGTCACTTTGCTGCCGAGCAATCCGCCCGGAGGCGAGGACTGGCACATCGCCGACATACTGCGCGCCGCGCAATCCGAAAGCGAAGCGTCCGCGGCGATCTCGAATCTGACCTTGGTCGCCAACGCTCCGTCTTTCAACGGGACGAATTTCACCTGGCTTTCCAAGCTCCTCAAGCTGCCCTCCGTCCATATCCGCGGCGTCAACCAGCGGCTCTGCGAATTCTCGCGTTTCGTGGTCCTCAAGGATTCCCAACTGGGCCCCTCCGGCGTCATCGAGGGCCTTCCCGATGCGGCGAGCATCGTCACCGATCCGAAAGGCTGGTTCGCCAGATTCTACGAGAAGGCGGGCCAGTGGCCTCTTCCCGACGGCTCAAACGCGGTGCTCTACCGTCAGCGGCGGCTCGACATGGAGCCCTTCAAGGCCAACGGCGTCCAGTTCATGTTCTATACGACGGGCCCCTTCACCGCCAACGACTTCAGGGCGAAGTTGGGCCCGTGGGATAAGGTCGCCGCGGACTATCCGTTGGTGAAGATGACCGCGGCTTCGATGGAGCTGCGCAGCCTCAAGGTCTCCCATCCCTCCATCGAGCTCGTCGACGCCGTCGTCGTCCCGGCGGGCGAGGGCAAGAAGACGGCGGAATGGGACGAGGTGCGGTTCCTTCGTTTGGGGACGCTCAAGATCGACTCGGCCGAGATCTCGGAGCCGGACCTCAAAGCCTATCTCCAGGAACGGATCAAGGGGCTCAGCATCGACAAGCTGACCCTCGACAAGACGCTCGCGGTCTCGGGCCGGATCGGGCACTTCTCTTTTTCCCTCGAAGCGGCCGTCGAGCTCCTCGACGGCCCGCGCCGGCTGAAGGTCACCTTGCTCTCGGCGCGCTTGGGGGCCACGCCCCTGCCCGCGAGCCTGTTCGGAGGCTACCGCGACTTCACGCTCTCCTTGCAGCCCAACCCCGAGACTCCCTTCGCGATCGACCTGCCGGGCCTGACGCTGCGCGGCGGAAAGCTCACGATCCCGTGAGCCGGAAGATCAGCAGGTCGTCGCGGTCGTAGACCGCCTTGTGGCGGGCTTCGAGATAGGCCTTCCAAGTCTTGGCCTCCGGCTCGTCGAGCCTCGACTTCGATGTGGCGTAGAACTTCGCCCCCTCATTGACGCGGCGCTCGAGGAGCTCCGCGCTGGCCCGCGCTCCGACCTCGGTGACCTCCCACGACCAGCCCTTGCGGTCCAGAGAGAACAGGCAGGCCGACGAAGTGCGCTGATTGCAGACGAAGAGGTCCTGGGGAAGGCTGACCGAGGCGGCGGCCTTGTCCGCGCCCCACAGATAGGGGTAGTCGACGCGGTACCAATGCCCGATGCGCAGCGCTGCATGCAACGGGATCGAGAGGGCAAGCCCGGCCAGCGCGAGCCTCGCTTTGAACCGCTGGGCAGGCGCGAGCATCTCGGATTTCTTCTGCAGCCAGTCGAGACCGGCTCCAATGAGCGCCGCGTTGACGGGCGCGAAGGGCAGCGAGGTGTATTCGTGCCAATGGGCGTAGCCGCCAGCGAGCGCCATGTCGATGGCGACGGCCGCCCACCAGAGCGCGAAAAACCGCTGGCCGCCAATGGCTGCGAGCCTCCAGGCGCCGGCGACGCCCAGCGCCAGCCCTCCGTAGGTCGCGGCCAGCTCGGGCAGGCGCGAGAAGAACTGGAAGAAGATGAAGTAGGGCAGGTGCTCGTATTCCAGCATCTTGAGAAACTCGCCGGCGTGCGCCGGCACCACGAAGACCCCTGAGCTCGCGTACCGGTACCAACCGGCGACGCCGGCCAAAGTCAGCGCGCACGCCGACCAGGCCCACGGATCGGACCAGGGACGCCGCCGGGGTGGGAGCCACGCCAGGCCGGCCAGGGGCAGCAGGAGATAAAGGTAGGGCAGCTTGTGCGCGATGGCCAGGAAGGCAAAGCCGGTCGCCGCGGCCCAATGACCCCGCTTGCGCGGTGCGTCGAGCCAGGCGTCCCAATGGTAGAGCGCGCCCATCGTGGCCAGCAGGGCGAGCGCCTCGGGCTGGATCGTGCGGCCGAAATAGACCTCGAGCGGAATGGCCGAAAACAGGACTCCCGCGTAGAGCGCCGCGCGCCGCTCGAGGCGCTTTTCCCTTTTATCGAGGAAGAGGAACAGGTAGACGGCCGTCAGCGCCGAGAAGGCCGACGACAAGAGGCGGCCCCAGAGCGCGCCGAGCCCCGCGATCGGCCAGAACAGCCCCATCAGCCACATGTAGAGCGGGAACTCGGTCGCGGCCTTGCCGGCGTAGTCGCCTTCCCAGTCTATCTGCGGCGTGCCGAAACGCAGTCCGTTGCGGTGGTAATTGCGGGCGATCGTCGCGGTGTTGCACTGGCGGTGATAGTGGTAGTCCAGCGGCGGCGAGGCGATGCCCTTAAGGTGGGCGGCGATGGAGGCGGCGGCGACCAGCGCCAGGCACAGGCGCCTGGTCATTCTTTCAGGGCGTAGACTTCGATCGTGCCGCCCATGCGCAGGGCGGCCTCGACGAAAGTCATCACGAGGCTCAAGCCCAGAAAGGCGGGCAGCAAAGCCACCGTGACCAAGGCGAGGACGGGGTGTTCGCGCAGGCGCAAAGTGCGGGCCGAGCG
Source organism: Elusimicrobiota bacterium (assembly GCA_016194705.1). Lineage (GTDB taxonomy): Bacteria > Elusimicrobiota > Elusimicrobia > UBA1565 > UBA9628 > PALSA-1176. The sequence continues at coordinate 126,574 of JACQAZ010000038.1, forward strand.
GTTCTTGAGCAGCGAATAGAGGAAGTTGAAGTCGAAGCCGAGCGCGTTGTAGAGGCTCTGCAGCCAGCCGTAGGGGTTCTGCTCGAAGCAGAAATGGTCGGTCTGCACGATGCGGAAATGCTGGCGGGTCAGCAGCTGTTCGAGGGAGCGGGCGCCGAAATGCCAATAATGACGAGGGACATCCAGATGGAACCAGAAACGCCCGAAGAGCCGCGCCTGGAGGCTTTCCGAGTTGGGAACCGCGATCGCCAAGAGGCCTCCCGGCTTGAGCAGCTCGCGCGCGCGCGCCACGGCCTCGACGGGCTGGGCGAAGTGCTCGAGGGTGTGCCAGAACACCACGGCCTGGAAGCGCTCCTTCTGGTGGGGCAAGGTCAAAAAATCACCGGTCATGACGTCGATCTTGAGGCGGTTTCGCGCGTGCCAGGCGGCGGTCTCGGTCAGCTCGATGCCGTGCGGCTCGTAGCCAAGAGAGCGCAGGAAGCTCAGCAGGAAGCCGCGGCCGCAGCCCACGTCGAGGACGGGACCGCGCGGCACGCGGTTGTGCAGCACGCGGGCGCGGCGCCATTGGAAGAGATGCGTCATCTTCTCGAAGAGCGGGTTGAAGCGGACGTTCTCCTTGCCGTAGTAGGTCTCGGGGTACCAGCCGCCGATCTCGGAGGCGGGCACCGCGGGCCAGGTTCGGCCCAGGCCGCAGTCCGCGCAGCTCAGCAGCGAGAAGCCCTTTTCCGCCGCGTCGAAGCTCTTGCGCGCGGAGAACGATCCGCACACGACGCACCGCGGGGGGTGCTGGGTTTGGTGCTCCTTTTCGGGGGAAAAGCGCGAGGCGGTCTTTGTCACGGGAATCAATTATATAATTTACGACCTATGTGCGGCATCGCCGGCCTATTCGATCCGAAGGGAAGCCCATGCCTGGAGAGCGAGCTTACCGCGATGCAAAGGGCGCTCCTGCACCGCGGCCCGGACGATTCGGGGCGCGTCATTGACGGAGGGCTCGGCCTGGCCTTCCAGCGGCTCTCGATCCTCGACCTCGAGCGCGGCCACCAGCCGATGGCCACTCCCGACGGGCGCTTCACGATCGTCTTCAACGGCGAGATCTACAACCACCTCGAGCTTCGAAAGGAGATGCAGGCCGACGGCCGCCGCTTCGCGACGCATTCCGACACCGAGACCCTCCTGGCCGGCTTCTCCCGCGAGGGCCCCGAGTTCTTTAAGAAGCTCAACGGTATGTTCGCCTGCGCGATCTGGGATTCGAAGGAGCGTGCGCTGACGCTTGCGCGCGACCCCTTGGGCATCAAGCCCCTCTACCTCTGGAGAAGCGGGGGACGCCTGCATTTCGCATCCGAGCTGCGCTCCTTGCTGGCCGCGGGAGCCCCCGACGCTCTGTCTCCCGCGGCCGTGCTCGACTATCTGGCCTACGGCTACGTTCACGCGCCTTCGACGGTCCTCGCCGCGATCGAGAAATTCCCGCCCGGGCATTGGCTGAGCGTCTCCGCGCGCGGGGCGCAAAATTCCGTGCGGTTCTGGAGTTTGCCCGAGGCGAAGACGCAGGCGCGTGTCGTCGACGAGCGCAAGGCGCAGGAAGAGCTCGGCTCCTTGCTGCGGGACGCCGTACGCGACCAGATGCTCAGCGACGTGCCGGTCGGCGTGTTCCTCTCGGGGGGCATCGATTCGAGCGTGGTCACCGCGCTCATGACGCGCGCCTCGAAGACGCCCGTCGAGAGCTACTCGATCGGCTTCGACGGCGACAGCGTCGATGAGACCGCCTACGCCGAGATCGTGAGCCGGCATCTGGGCACGCGCCACGAGACCATCCGCCTTCCGGCCGACATACTCGACGCGCTGCCCGACATGATCGCATGCCTCGACGAGCCGGTCGCCGACGCGGCGATACTTCCGACCTGGCGTCTCTCGGTGAGCGCCCGTCGCCGCGTCAAGGTCGTGCTGACGGGCGAGGGGGGCGACGAGCTTTTCGGCGGCTACGGCCGCCACAAAGCGGCCTATGTGACCGAGACTCTGGACAAGCTGCCCTCCTGGCTGCGCGCGGCCGCGGCGCCGGCGGCGCGGAGACTGGGCTCGGGGACGTATTTCAAATCCTTGCCGCTCAAAGGCGCGCCGAGCTGGGCCTTGGCCGAGTCGGGACCGCGTCTGAAGGCCGCGCTCGGCGTCCTCGTCCCCGAGGCAGCCGCGGGCGGGTTGACGCCTTGGCTTGCCGGCTACGAGGGACTCTCGGGCCTCAACGGGATGCTGGCCTTCGACCTGCAGACCTCGATGGCCGACCAGCTGCTCATGAAGGTCGACAAGACCACGATGCGGGCGTCCTTGGAGGCGCGCATGCCGCTCTTGGATCTGCGCCTGGTCGATTTCATGTTCCGCCTGCCGCCGGCGCTCAAGGTGCGGCTGTTCCGCGGCAAGTACCTGCTGCGAAGGGTCGCGGCCGGCCTGTTGCCGCGCGAGATCGTCGCGCGGCGCAAGCACGGCTTCATACTGCGCACTGGCAGTTGGCTTCGTTCGCCAAAGAATGCGATCGCCGCCGATGCCCTCACGGGCGGGGCCCTGGCGGTCACCGGTCTGTTCCGGCGCGGGGCGCTAGAGTCCGGCCTCAAGGGGCTGCGGGGCGGCTCGTCAAGGGCCGACCCCGACGTCTATTTCAGGCTCGTCGTGCTCTCGCTCTGGCTCAGCGCGATCCGCGCCCCAGCGCCTGCAGGTACGCCGAGCGCGTAGCATTGACCATCGCGGCCGCCGAGAAGCGCGCGGCCGTTTTACGTCCGCCTTGGATCAGATTCCCCCGAAGGACCTTGTCCTCGAGGACTCTCTTGATCGCTGAGGCCAAAGCGCGCGGGTCGCGCGGCGGGGCTAAGAGTCCCGAGACGCCGTCCTCGACGAGCTCGGGAATGCCGCCGGCGCGCGTGGCCACCACCGGGATTCCCAGCGTCATCGCATCGAGCAGAGAGGTCCCGAGCCCTTCCAGGTAGGACGAAAAGACGAAGACGTCGAAGTGCCGCAGCATGCGGTACGCGTCCTCGCGGAAGCCGAGTAGGCGCACGGTGTCGGACAATCCCAGCCGCGCGACCTCGGCCTTGACCTCGGCCTCGAGCGGCCCCGTGCCGAGCATGACCGCGTGGAACCCCGGGACCGCTTCCTTCAACGCACTCATCGAGCCGAGGAAATTGAAGGGGTCCTTGTGTGCGGCCAGCGCTGCGATCTGGCCGACGAGCGGGCCTTGCGGCAGGCCGAACTCCTCGCGGCGGCCCAGAGGAGCCGCGCCGTCAAGGCGCGCGGGGTCGACGCCGCTGTGGACAACCGTGACTTGCTCCGCGGGAAGGCCATCAGAGATGAGCACCTCACGGATCGCCGAGGAGACCGTCAGGACCGAGGCCGCGCGCGCGTACTTCCAGCGGGTCAAGGGATTGCGGGAGAGATGAAAGTCGACGCGGCGCGAGACGATCAACGGGATCGTCGTCGCCAATGTCGCCAGCGCGCCGAGTGCCGCCGCGTGGGCGGTGTGGGCGTGCAGCAGATCGAATCGGCCGGCGAGCAGCGCGTTTCTGAGCTTCAACGCGGCCAGCGCGTCCCACTCGAACCAGGGATCGACGGCCAGCAGCGGGAACCCCTCGTCTTTGATCCGCTTGGAGAGCTCCGAGCCGGTGCGTGCCGCGACGACGCTGGAATCGCCGCCGTCTCTGAGACCGCGGACCAAATAAAGAAGCTGCTGCTGTCCGCCGCGCCAAGAGCGCTCCGTATCGAGATGGCAGATCTTGAGGGCGCCGCCGGCGGGGGATATTGCCACAGCGAGCGATGATATAATTTCCGACCGGAACCCCGCCAGGTTGAACCCTCCTTCCAAATCAGGCAAAATGGCGGCATGAAAATGCCTTTGGCCTGCGCCGCGCTGATTCTCGCCGCCCCCGCCGTCGCTCTGCTCCCCGATGAGGAGAACACGATCAAGGTCTTCAAGGACGCCTCGCCATCGGTCGTGTTCGTCACCAACATCGCGGTCCGCCAGAACATCTTCATGGACGAATTCGCCGTGCCCCAGGGCGCGGGCTCGGGCTTCATCTGGGACAAGGAGGGCCACATCGTCACGAACTTCCACGTCGTCAACGGCGGCAACGCCTTCCTCGTGACCCTCAAGGACCACACCGAGCTCGAGGCCGAGCTCATCGGCGTCGAGCCCCACAAGGACATCGCGGTCCTGCGGGTGCGAAAGGCCTTGGACAAGATGAAGCCCATCGCGGTCGGCATCTCGGAGACCCTCCAGGTCGGCCAGAAGGCGGTCGCGATCGGCAACCCCTTCGGCCTCGACAACACGCTGACCACCGGCATCATCAGCGCGCTCGGACGCCAGATCCTCGGCATCGGTCAGGTCACGATCCACGACGTGATCCAGACCGACGCGGCAATCAACCCCGGCAACTCTGGCGGGCCGCTCCTGGACTCGGACGGCAAGCTCATCGGCATGAACACGATGATCTACTCGAACTCAGGGAGCAGCGCCGGCGTGGGCTTCGCGGTCCCGGTCAGCTTCATCAAGCGCATCGTCCCCCAGCTCATCAAGTACGGCAAGACGATCCAGCCCGGCATCGGCGTCTCGGTGCTGACCCCGGACCAGACCGCCGAGATCCTCGGCGAGGTGCGAGGCGTCGTCGTGCGCGACATCGCGCCCAACACGCCGGCCGCGCGCGCGGGGCTCTTGGGCTTAAGGCGCGACGAGCGCACGGGGCGCCTGCTCATCGGGGACATCATCGTCGGCGTCGACGACATGCCCGTCAAGAACTACGACGATCTCTACAACGCGCTCGACCGCCGCAAGGTGGGCGACACGGTCACGCTCAAGACCTACCGCAACGGACGCAAGTCGAGCTACCGGCTCGAGCTCATCAACGTCTATTAGGGCTGCTCAGGCACGACCGAGACGGGCGCCGTCTGCTTGAGCGGCGGGCTATCCTTGTACTTGACCCGGGCCTCGCCGTTGATCTTGTGGATCGCCGTCCTCTCGACGACGGCCTCGTCTCCTCGGAGGTCCACGAAGAAGTCGATGTCGAACTGGTAAGCCTTCGCCGACTCATAGAAATCGGCGCACACGCGGGCATGACCGGGGTCGGGGGCCGCCATCGTGTCGGTATGGATCGTGCGCAGGGTCAGGATCCATTTTGTGCCGAGGACCGGGTCCTGCATGACGAAATTCCCCGCTCGCTTCTTGCGCGCCGCGATGAACTTCTCGACCGCGATCCGGGCTCGCGCGACGGGATCGGCCGCCTCCCTGGCCTGCTCTTCGGCCTTCGCCGCGGCGTCCTCGAAGCCGGGAATCTCGATGTTCGTCACCCGCCACGGCCTGTTGACGGCCTTGACGGTGGCCAGCGTCGCCACCTCGCCGTCCTCGCTCGAAAAGATGACCTTGACCTTGAAATACCGGGAGCCTGGCTTGGTCTCGCGCAGCGAATCGTGGTCGACCCGGTTGAAGTCGAGAGATCGCAGTTTTTGCAGGGTCGGACTCACGGGAAGAGCCATCGGGATCGGATTGAGGGGCCCGGCCGGCACCCCGTTGAGGTAGTCTTGGACCATCGCCGGAAGAACCTCGTCGACGTTCTCGAGGGTAGGCGGCTTGTTGGCGGGATCGACTCCCGGGGAGTCGGGCTCCCTATAAGGACCCGGGAGATCGCGTCGACCGCGGCCGACGACGCCCGCGCTCGATTCTCTCATCCTGGCGCGGTTGTCCTGGAGGGCCTGATCGTGCTCCTTCTCCATGGCGTTGCCGGGGTCCAGGCGACCGCTCCAAACTGCGGTCGGCCGGAGCGTCAGGGAAAACAGCAGAGCGTTCCTAAAGCTCGCGCGCAGCATGGTTAGTTGCGGCTGATCTCTGCAAGCTCCTTGTAGAGATGCACGGCACTCATGATCGACTTGGCGAAATCGCCGAGATGGACGCTCTCGTTCTCGCTGTGCGGGTTGGTGTAGGGGTCCTCGACGCCGATCAAAAGGGCCGGGGCCCCGCCGAGCACCTTCGAGAACGGCCCCACGAACGGGATCGAGCCGCCGCAGCCCATGAAGACGGCGTCCTTGGTGCCGAAGCCCTTGGCCAAGGCCCTTGATGCGGCCTGAAAAACGGCGCTTTCAGGCACGGTCGTCCACGCGGGGTTGGTCGACTCGCCCGAGAACTCGACGCTCACGCCCCATGGGGCGTTCTTGAGCAGATGCTTCTTCAAGGCCGCGAGCGTCGCCTTCGGGTCCATGTTCTGCACGATCCGTATGCCCATGTGGCACCAGGCGCTCTCGTTGATGATGTTGGCGCAGTCCTTGCGCGATGAGGCCTGGATCGCGTTGACCGAAAAGGTCGGCTTGTACCACATGGAGCGCAGCAGGTCCTTGTTGCCGATGACCTTCGTCTTGGGCAGAACGCCCGACTGCTTGCGGAAATCCTTCACGGTATAGCGCAAGGACTTCAGGCTCGTTTCCTCGACTTTGGTGAGCTTGCGGACCTTGTCCCACAGCCCGGGGACGGCCAGCCGCCCGTTCTTGTCGGTGACGGAGGCGATCATCTTGGCCAAGGCCTGCACGGGGTCGACGAGCGGCCCGCCCCACATGCCGGAGTGCAGGGGATGGTCGGCGGATTTCACGGCGACATCCAACGCGACGAGCCCGCGCAGGGCCGTCGTGATGGAAGGAACTCCGATGTCGTAGTTGCCGGTGTCGGTCAGCACCATGATGTCGGCCTGCATCTTGGCTTTGTACTTCGAGAGGAACTCCTCGAGGTGGTCGGAGCCGCACTCCTCCTCGCCTTCGATGATGACCTTCACGTTGACGGGCAGAGAGCCGGCGGTCTTCAAATACGACGAGATCGCGCTCGTGTGCACGACGACGCCGGCCTTGTCGTCGGCCGCCCCGCGCCCGTAGAGCCGGCCGTCGCGCTCGGTGGCCTGGAACGGGGGAGACTTCCAGAGCTCCTCGCGTCCCGCAGGCTGGACGTCGTGATGGGCGTAAAGCAGCAAAGTCGGAGCGTTCGGGGCGTGGAGCCAGTCGCCGTAGACGTAGGGGTGCGCGCCCTCGAGCTTGAGAATTTCCACATTCTCGAGGCCGCGGCTCCTCAATAGGCCCGCGACCGCCGAGGCCGATTCCTCGACCTTTCCGGCGTCGAACCCCGGGAAGCTCACGCTGGGGATCTTGACGAGGCCCTTGAGGTCGTCGACGAAATGGTCTTGATTGGCGCGGGCGTACTCGAGGGTCTTGTCGATGCTCATTTCGGTCCTCTACTTGCTCAGAACTTTTTCGATGGCCGGCAGCATGGCGGAGAAATTGAAGGGCTTGGGGAAGTAGCCCTTGCACTGCGGGGAGTTGGGGATCTGGCCTCTGACCTCGCTCTCGGAAAGCGCGGTCGTAAAGAACACGGGGATGCCCTTGGTGCGGGCGTCGAGGCCGAGCTGGATGAAGACCGTGGCCCCGCCGCCGGGCATCTGCATGTCGAGCAGGATCAAAGCCGGGGGCTTCTCGCCCATGGCCGCCTCGATGCCCTTGAGAGCGTCGTGGGTGATGATGGTCTCGTAGCCCGCGGCCGTCAGGGTGTCGTCCAGCAGCGAGCAGATGGTCTGGTCGTCGTCGATGACGAGAATCCTCTTGGGCATCGCCCAATCGTAGCAGACTTAATCGACCTTTGCAATTTTATACAATGCCCGCGATGCCGATCCTGCCGCGGTACTTTATGAGGCTTTTCTTGCCCGTCTTCGGGCTGTGCCTGTCGATCTTCGCGGCCGTGCTGCTCATGAACCATTTCCTAAGGCTCTTCAACATGGCGGTCATCAAGGGCATCTCGCCGATCTGGATCGCGACGTGCTTCGCGCGCCTGCTGCCCTTCATCGCGAGCCTCGCCGTGCCCATGGCCTTCGTGGTCGCCCTGCTGCTCGTCTTCGGGCAGCTCTCCGAGGGCAACGAGATCATGGCCCTGCGGGCTTCGGGCTTCTCCTTCTTGGAGATCAGCTGGCCGTTCCTGGCGGTGGCCGTGTCGTTGGCGGGTCTTCTCTTGTTCCTCAACCACAAGACCAGCCCCGAGGGCTTCCATTCCTTCAGAAACCAATATGCCGCGGCCTCCGAGCAGATCGCCCGCGTCGATCTCGAGCCGCGCTCGTTTGTGAGCCTCGGGGCCTGGAAGCTCTTCGCCCGCGAGGTCGACAAGGATTCGGGGCGGCTGGGCGGCGTCTACCTTGTGCGCCAGCAGGAGAAACAGCGCGGCATCCGCGTCGACGCGGCCAGAGGCCAGCTCACGATCGAGAAGGGCAAGGATGTCTCCTTGGAGCTCGACGACGGCGAGATTCAGCTGCCTAACGTCAACCCGCGGATCTTGACCGCGGGGCGTTTCAAGCGCTACCGCGTCAGCATTCCCTTGTCCGGCGCCCATTTCGACCGTCCGCCGGACATCCAGGAGATCAACTCCTCAAAGCTCAAGCTCCTGATCCGCGACCCCGGCACCAGCCAACAGCACCGCGTCGAGTACGCCGTCGAGCTTGCCGTGCGCTCTGCCGGCGCGCTGTCCCCGTTCGTGTTCTTCTGGATCGCCGTGCCCTTGAGCCTCTCGGCGGGCCGCTACAGCCGCGGCCAGGGCTTCGCGATGAGCCTGCTGATCCTGTTCTTCTTCTACGGACTTCTGGCTTGGGGGATCGGCTTCGGACGGCGCCATGAGAACCTCGCCTCGGTGGCGCCGTGGACCGCCGACGCGATCGGCCTGCTCTTGGGCGCGTATCTGACGCGCCGGACGGCGACCCAGTGAAGATTTTCACGTGGTACATGGCCAAGCGCTTCTTCCTGCCCTTCCTCTCGGGCTTGGCGCTGTTCTCCCTGCTGATCTTCCTCGGCGACATGTTCGACAAGATGAGCATCCTGCTCAAGAGCAAGGCCAGCCTTTGGGTGATCGTCCAATATCTTTGGCTGGAGGTCCCGTACTGGTCGATTCGAGTGATCCCGATGGCGACTTTGATGGCGACGTTGTTCGCGCTGACGGGCTTCATCCAGAGCGGCGAGTGGCTCGCGGCGCAGGCCAGCGGATTCGAGACCAAGGATTTCTGGAAGCCGTTGTTGGGCTGCGCGCTGCTCGTGACGGCCGCGAGCTTTTTGGCGCAGGAGACCGTCCTTCCGGCCTGCTACCGGCGCGCGCAGATGCTCTGGAAGGACAGCATCCACCCCGAATGGGAATGGGACAAGTACTTCGACATCGCGCTCATCGGCGGTCCCGACGAGTTCATCTCGGCCAGGACCTTCATCGTCAAGGAAGGCCGCATGGAGCGGCCGATCTTGGAAAAGATCGGAGCGCAGGGCATCGTGAGCCAGCTCGACGCCAAGTCCGCGCTCTGGGACGAGGCGGGCGGGCATTGGATCTTCTTCGACGGCGTCGAGCGCCAGAACGAGGACGGCCGGACCGTCGAGCATCCCTTCGCGCGCAAAGTCTCGGATTTCGTCGTGCCGCCTCGCAATCTCGTGCCGCGCACGCGCAATCCCGACGAGATGAGCCTGCTCGAGATGCGCCGCTACGCCGAGCGCATCGCGCACCTGGGAGTCTCGGCGCGCGAGCTCAAGGTCGCCGCTTACGGAAAGGTCGCCTATCCCTTCACGAACTTCATCATCTGCGCGCTGGGCATCCCGGTCGCCCTGCGCTTGCGGCGGCTATCGAAGATCATCAATTTCTGCGCGGCCTTCGGGCTCTCATTCGCCTTTCTCTGGTTTATGGAGATCGGGCGCATGCTCGGCAACGCGGGCGCCTTGCCCGCGCCCGTCGCGTCCTGGATGGCCAACGTGCTCTTCGCGGGCCTGGCCCTCTACCTCATCCGCCGCTACGACTACGAGGGCTGAAAAAAGACCGCCCCCGGCCGTGAAGCCGGGGACGGTCTAGTAACGCCCCTTCAAGCCGCTGTCGTTCGTGTTGTCAGCTGTTGCTTCCCCACTGCTGGATCTGTTTGAGCAGGTACTCCACCTTGTCCTGAGGCCCCTCGACGCTCAGCAGGAAATCCGAGGAGAGCCAGCCCTTGTACTCTTTGAGCGAGTACTTGAGCCCGTGGAAGTCGCAGTACTTGGCGATCTCGTTGCGCACGCGGGTCCGGATCAAAGCCCCCGCGCTGAAAGTGAGCTTGGCGCTCACCGTCTGTGCCCCCGTTGATTCGGGCGCCACGCCCGCCGTCAGCGTCGCGACCGGCACGGCCTTCTGGACCTGGGCCGAGGCTTCCTTGAAGCTCACGCGCGAGAGCGGAGCCGTCATGCGGTTGACGAGCGTCGTGATCGCACCGGGCGCCTTCGGCAGGTCGATGCCGTGCGCCTTGGCCGCGGCGCGGATCTCGGCCTCGTGCGGCATGAGGCCGTTCTTGTCCATGTCGTTGAGCAGGACCTGGGCCATCGCCGCCGGGATGTCGCCGGCCTTGGCCAGCATCGTCGGGATGATCAGGCTCTCGGCCATGGCGGCTCCGGCCGCCTCGCCGAGCTTGGCGATGAGCGAGAGGCGCAGCTTCCAGGCAAATCCCATCCACGCCTGGCCTTGCGCGTGCACCTCGTCGTACTCCTTGAATTGGTAGGTGTTCTCGCCGTGGCGGATGTAGCTCGGCCTAAAAGGCTCGACCAGGCCGCCGACCAGCGGAATCCTCGCGATCCAACGCGTCAGGAAGTTGGCGGGGAAGGTGTTGGTCGTGTTCTTCAAGAAGCCGTCGCCGATGATCGGGCTGCCGAAGATGAACATCGAGAGGATGTCGCCCCAGCCCTCGCTGAGGCCGCCGTTGACGATGCCGCCGATCATGTCGTCCCAGAAATGCCCGTACTCGTGGGCGATGATGCCCGGCCGCCCGGTGTCGGAGCAGTTGGCGCTGGAGCGGAAGAAGTTGAGGCTCGGCCGGCCGGGCGTGTAGTACGCGTTGCATTCCTGGTCGATGTTCGCCGTGCCTTGGATGTCGCGGTTGATGCGCTTGTCGGGGAAGCGCGCGTAGAGCCAGTCGTGCACGCGGTTGATGCCCTGGAAGGTGTTGATGAGGTTGTAGACCCATTCCTCGGCGTCCTTGGGGTTGTAGACGAACTCGCCCTCGGTGCCGGGCTTGACCGCGCCGTTGATCTTGAGCGTGCGGCCCTGGGCGTCCTTGACGCGCGCAAACGTGCCCTCAAGCGCGGCCTCGAAGGCGACTTCCTTGCCGTCCTTGGAGACGACCACGAGCTTGCCCTGGGTGTTGGTGTCGACCTTGCTGCCGTCGGCCATCGTGATGGTCAGATTGTTCATTCCCTGCGGGACGAGCGTTGGGACTCCGTTCTGACGGACATCGCTCGTCTCGCCGCGGCCTAGGATCGCGGCCGTCGCCTGGTCCTCGGATTGCGCGCCCATGCGCGGGTCCCAGGCGAAGGCGTCGCCGGTGGCGACGTCGACGGCGATCATGACGGGGAAGCCGTCTATGACGTAGAGATTGGCCGTGTGCCAGGAGCCCTGCGAGTAGATGATCTTTCTTTCGATAAAGTGGAGTTCGTGAGTGGAGTTGGGAGGTATGCCGAGGCGCTTCTCGGCCTGCCCCTTGAGCTGGTCGTCGGTCAAGGTGCGGTCGGTGTTGACCGCGATGTTGGGATAGAGCTTGCCCATCGACGAGTAGAGCACCGCGTTGCCGTTGACGTTCTTGACGGTGAAGGAGAGCCTCGCGCCGTGGATCGGGACGCGCTCGACCGTGCCGTTGGGGTTCTTGCTCTCGCGGGTCTGGCTGAAGAGCACGAAAACCGTGTCGGTCTGGTGGGTCGCGTATTTCCGGAACTCGGCGTGCACCGTGGAGAGCTCCGCGCTCGTCAAGCCGTATTTGGCCGCGTCGAGGTCGATCATCTCTCGAAGCGCCCTCTCGACGTCCTTGGGCTGGCTCGGGTCGGCCTTCAAGAGGCGCGGACCCGCGTCGAACACGCCGCCCGGCGTCTTGGAGCCGGGCACCGCGAAAAAGCCCTCGATGGTGACGCCGGGGACTTTCTTCGGGTCGGGCGCGGCGGGAGGCGGATCGAGCTTGACGCCGGCGGGCAAGGTCGGCTCGGGCAGCGGCCGGATGCCCATGGCCATCGAGGGAAACGCGGAAAGGGAGTCCCGGCCGGAAAAATCGAAGACCTGCGACCAAGGAATCTCGCCCTTGACCGCGTCCTTGACGCGCGAGACCCAGGATTGCTTCTGGACGGAGGACCCGAAGAGGGAGCTCAAATCCGGAACCGGCCCGCGAGGGGCCTCCAAGGAGGCCAACGGCGCGGGCAATGCGGCTTCCATCGTGACGGGGGCCGCGAGCGCCTGAGCGGAGACCTCCGAGACGGGAAGGCCGATCTGTCCGGCGGCGGCGCCGGGCAGCTGGGTGACGGCGGACGGGGAATAGGAGAAGGAGACGGAGCGGACCGGAAGGACCGTCGGCGCGACGCGCGCGGGGGCGGTCTCGAAAGAGCCGGCCATGGCGGGAGCCGCGGGCGCGACCGAGGTCAGGAGCAGCGAGAGGCAAACGAGAGCGGCCAAAGACCGAGGCGATGTTGTCTTCATGGTGATGCGATTTTATCTAAGGAAGGACCCAGGCCTCGTGGGCCGAAAGGGCAAGGCAACCGAGCCAGAGGGCCCAGAAAATTCCGGGACTTTGGTCTTAGTTCCGGCCTGAGCCCTATTTTTATAGAATACTCTCGTGGAAATCGGCATCGTCGGGCTGCCCAACGTCGGGAAATCGACGATCTTCAACGCCCTGACCTCGGGGCACGCCGCGGCGTCCAACTACCCGTTCACGACGATCGAGCCCAACGTCGGCGTCGTCGCGGTCCCCGACGCGCGCTTGGCGCGCCTCAGCGGCCTCTTCAAGCCCAAGAAGACCACGCCGGCCTTGGTGCGCTTCGTCGACATCGCGGGTCTGGTCAAGGGCGCTTCCGCCGGCGAGGGCCTGGGCAACAAGTTCCTCTCCCACATCCGGGAGGTCGACGCGATCATGATGATGGTGCGTTTGTTCTCCGATCCCGACGTCGTGCACACGATGGGCGCGGTCGATCCCAAACGCGACGTCGAGGTCATCGAGACCGAGCTGGCCTTGGCGGATCTCGCCAGCCTCGAGAAGCAGTACGACAAGGTCTTCGGCAAGGCGAAATCGGGCGACAAGGCCGCCCGGGAGACCTTGATCATCCTCGACAAGCTCAAGGAGGGTCTTTCGGCGGGAAAGCCCGCGCGGTCCTTGGGCCTAGATCCGAAGCTCATCAAGGATTTCTTCCTGCTGACGGCCAAGCCCGTGCTCTTCGTCGGCAACACCGACGAGACGGGAGATCCCAAACTGATCGCAGAGCTCGAGAAGATCGCGTCGCAGCGGGACGCTCAGTGCGTGACTTTGTGCTCGAAGCTCGAGGCCGAGATCGCGCAGCTGCCCGAAGGCGACCGCAAGGAATTCATGGACGAGCTCGGCATCAAGGTGACCGGCCTCGAGCGCGTGATCGTCTCGGCCTACAAGCTGCTCGGCCTGCAGAGCTTCTTTACGGCCGGCGAGGACGAGGTCCGGGCCTGGACCGTGCAGGCCGGCTGGCGGGCGCCGCAGGCCGCCGGCGTCATCCACACGGACTTCGAGAAGGGCTTCATCAAGGCCGACGTCTACTCCTTCGGCGAGATCGATAGGAACGAGAAAGAGTCCGTCCTGCGCGAGAAGGGCTTGATCCGCTCCGAGGGCAAGGAGTACGTCATGAAGGACGGCGATGTCTGCTTCTTCAAGTTCTCCAATTAGAATCGCCGCGCGCTGCGCGCACTTCGGCTCCTGCGGCGGCTGCGCGATCCAGGACCTGTCCTACGAGGATCAGCTCTCTCTCAAAGCGGGCCGCGTCTCGGAGCTTCTCGCCCCGCTCGGTTTGTCCCCGGCCAAGACCCATGCCTCGCCCTCGGCCTGGTACTACCGCAACAAGATGGAGTTCTCATTCGGGGACGTCTATCCGCCCGTCGCCGGGGGGCCCACGACCCTGCTCGGCCTCAAAGCCAAGGGGCGCTGGTACGACGTTCTTGATTTGAAGGAGTGCCATCTCCTGTCCAAGGAGACGGGCGCCTTGCTCGGGTCCGTGCGCGCCTGGGCCGAGCGGGAAAAAGTCCCTCCTTATAATACCCGCAAGCACACGGGGTTCCTCAGGCATCTGGTCGTGCGCGAGTCCAAGAACGGAGCGGACCGCCTCGTGAGTCTGGTCACGGCTCCCGGCGATTTGCCTAAGGCCTCCTTCCTCGGGGCCGTCCACGAGGCTTATCCCGCCACGACGGTGCTTTGGGGGACCAACGGCAAGCTCTCCGACACCGCGATTGCCGACCAGACCGAGGTCCTCGAGGGCCCCGGGCACATCGCGGAGACCCTGCGCTTTCCGGAGGGCGAGCTTAGATTTCGGATCTCGCCGCAGGCCTTCTTCCAGACCAACACTTTGGGCGCGCAGACGCTTTACGGAATCTTGAGAGGCTGGGTCAAGGAATCCGGCGCAGAAAAAGTCCTCGACCTCTATTGCGGAGGCGGGGGGATCGCGCTGTCGGTCGCGGGGCTCTGCGGGGAAGCCGTCGGCGTCGAGTCGAACCCCTCGGCCGTCGCCGACGCGAAGGCCAACGCGGCGCTCAACGGCATCGACAACGCGAAGTTCTTCGCGGGGCAGGTCGAGGCCTTGCTCCCGGCGCTGATCGCGCTCGGCGTCCAAGCCGCGATCGTGGACCCGCCGCGCGCCGGGTTGCACAAGAAAGTCGTCGAAGCGCTCCTGGAGACCGGGCCCGCCCTTCTTTTCTACGTGTCCTGCAACCCGGAAGCCTTGGCGCGCGACCTCGGGCTCCTTCAGGAGCGCTATCGCGCGGACCGCGTCGAGGTCGTCGATCTGTTCCCGCACACCGAGCATGTCGAGACGGTCGTTTGGCTCAAGCGGGCCGGATAAGTTATAATTTGACCCTGCAAGGCCTTCTTTTGCGCTCGTAACACAACGGATAGTGTCCAAGCCTGCGAAGCTTGGTATTCAGGTTCGATTCCTGACGAGCGCAATGGACGGCCTTGCCGGAGAAGACATGCCTGAGTTCGCGGATCCCAAGACAAAATCGGTCCTTATCGTCGACGACGATGAGTCGATGCTCAATCTCCTGGAGATCCTCGTGCGCCGCGACGGCTTCCAGATCGACCTCGCGCGCACCGGCGACGAGGCCCTCGAGAAGCTCAAGCGGCATCAGGACGCCCTGATCCTCGACCTCATGCTCCCGGGAACGACCTCGGGCTTCGCGGTGCTCAAAAAGCTGCGCGACTGGAAGACCCCTCCGCCGCCCGTGATCGTCGTGACCGCCTATGTCAGCCACAAGGAGGTCGCCGAGGTCCAGAAGGACCCCAACGTCGCGCTCTTCCTCTCCAAGCCGATCAACCAGAACAAGCTGCTCGAGGCCCTTCACCGAGTCATGAAGACCAAGGCCCCCGAGCACAAACCCGTCGCAGTCAAGCCGATCAAGACCGAGCCGCCCAAGGACGAGAAGAAGGGCAAGGCGTAGCGGCTACTTCTTCTTCCCGAAGAGCCCGCCCAAGGCGCTCTGCAGCGACTTGCCGATCGAACCCGCGTTCTTGGTGAGGTCGGCGATCGGCTGGGCGACGGCCTGCGTGATCGACCGGGTCAGAGGCACGAAGATTTCTTGAGCGGCTTCCTTGATCGTCGCGCCGCCCGTCTTGCGCCCGATGCCCTTGAGATGGAGTTCGGGAAGGTCCACGACCAGGGGCTTGGCCTGGACGAGAAATTTGAGGTCGACCGTCACCTTGCCGCCGCGCACGAGGAAATCGTCGATGATGATCTTCTTGGCCGGCACCGGCGGCCTGGCGGCCTTCTTGCTCGGCCCCGAGAAGGACTCGACGTTTCTCTGCAGGCGGGAGAGGTTGCTCTCCGCGAGAGTGCCCTCGTAGTTGATCTCGGGATCGATGACCTCGATCCGCTTGATGACGGCCACGCTCGAGAGCAGCGACTTCGGCTCGAGCGACACGCGGATCTTGCCGACCCGGAAGGCGGTCTCGGCCTTGCAGCCCTTCGGGTTGCCGATCGAGAGGCCGTGGAGGCTGCCCGAGCCGGCGAAGGGCAGCAGGCTCACGCGATCAAGGCGCACCTCTGTTTTCGTGATTTCAGGTCCGAGCGTCTCGACGGCCCTCTTGACCAAGGCGTTAAGCGAAAAGTAGGCGACGGCCAGAAGGCCGACGGCTAGTGCGGCTCCGACCAAGGACAGGTACTTCAAGGCTCTTAGCATAGCCCGAATATTATAAAATATCCCGTCAGAGTCCGCCGTGCCTATCGACCTCGAAAAGCTCAATCCCGAACAACAGTCCGGGGCCCTCTATGAAGGAGGCCCTCTCTTGGTGCTCGCCGGCGCGGGCACCGGCAAGACGCGCGTCATCACCTACCGCATCGCGCGCCTCATCGAGGCCGGGGTGCCCGCGGAACGGATCCTCGCGGTCACCTTCACGAATAAGGCCGCCGAGGAGATGCGCCGCCGCATCGAGGAGCTCTGCACGGGCAAGGGCGCCCTGGTCTGGGCGCACACCTTCCACGCCTTCGCCGTGCGCGTGCTCCGCCGCCACCACGAACTCTTGAAGCTCCCCAAGCACTTCACGATCTACGACCAGAGCGACCAAAAAAAGCTCGTGACCGAGGCCATGAAGGAATTGGGCCTGGAAGATCAGACTAACAAGGCCGCTATGTACGTCAGCATCATCTCGCGCGCCAAGGACGACCTGCTCGACGCCCAATCTTACGCGATCTACGCCGCGACCGCGGTGGACTCCGCGCGCCAGACCGCGTCGCGCATCTACACCCTCTACCAGAAAAAACTCGAGAACGCCGGCGCGCTCGATTTCGGCGACCTCCTGCTCAAGCTGTGCCTTCTGTTGAAGGAGCACGAGCAGGTCCGCACCTACTACCAGGAGTACTTCCTGCACCTGCTCGTCGACGAGTACCAGGACACCAACCACGCCCAGTATATTCTGACCAAGACTTTGGCCGCCAAGCACCGAAACATCTGCGTCGTCGGCGACGATGATCAATCGGTCTATTCATGGCGGGGAGCCAACATACGCAACATCCTCGAGTTCGAGCGCGACTTCAAGGACGCCAAGGTCGTCACGCTCGAACAGAACTACCGGTCGACTCCGTTGATACTGGAAGCCGCCCATAAAGTCATCCGCAACAACAAGTCGCGCAAGGTCAAGAAGCTCTGGACCGAGAAGACCGGCGGCGACTCGGTGCAGGTCGTCGAGCTGCCCAACGAGGCGGAGGAAGCCTCGTGGGTCGTGCGCCGCATCGCAATACTCGTCGAGGACGGCCGCTCGCTCAAGGAGACCGCGATCTTCTACCGTACGAATGCTCAAAGCCGTTCGTTTGAGGAGGCTCTCCGGAGGGCGGGGCTGCCCTATCGGATCGTCGGCGCCGTGCGCTTCTACGACCGCAAGGAGGTCAAGGACGCGCTGGCCTACGCGCGGGTCATCTTGAATCCCGCGGACTCGGTCAGTTTGGGACGCATCCTCAACATCCCTCCGCGCGGCATCGGCAAGACGAGCCTCGAGCGCCTCGAGCTCTACGCCGCGGCCAACGGGCTCACTCTCTGGGACACCTTCTGCCGGCAGGACCAGGTGCCTCAGCTCACGGCCTCCTGCCGCAAGCACATCGACGACCTGACCGCGCTGATCCGCAAGCTCAACTCGGCCGCCGTCGAGCTTTCGGCGGCGGGCGCGATCGCGCGCATCCTCGAGGATTCCGGCTACTGGGCGTGGCTCACCGCCGAGACGGAGACCGATCCCGAGGCCGTGGGGCGCCTCAACAACCTGCAGGAACTCTTGAACGCCGTCAAGGAGTACGAGGAAAAGATAAAGCTGGCCGGCGAGTTCATCGACCTGGGACGCTACCTCGAGCAGGTCTCCCTGCAGTCCGATCTCGACGCCTACGACCCGACGCAGCCCTGCGTGACCTTGATGACCGTGCATCTGGCCAAGGGCTTGGAGTATCCCGCCGTGTTCCTGACGGGCCTCGAGGAGGGGCTGTTCCCGATCGGCGCCAACAACTCCTCGCCGGAGGACCTCGAAGAGGAGCGCCGCCTGGCCTATGTCGGCATCACGCGCGCAAAAGAGCTTCTCTACATGACCCACGCGGCCACGCGCCGCACCTTCGGCCAGGTCTACGCCAATCTGCCGTCGCGCTTCATTTTGGAGGCCCAGCTCAGTCTCCACTCGGCGCCTCCATCGAAACAGACCTTCGGGGTCTCGGCGCCCGCGGCGAGACCGGCCCATGTCGTGTCGTACCGGGTCGGCCAGCGAGTGCGCCACCCCAGCTTCGGCGCGGGGCGCGTGCTCGAGCTCTCGGGCTCCGGCGAGACCGCCAAGGTCAAGGTCCAGTTCGACGACGGACGCCTGACCAAGCTCATCGTGCGCTACGCCCCGTTGGAGCCGGCCTAAAGAATTAATAGGATAAGGCATGGGCATCCAGAAACACGACGTCGAGAAGATCGCCAAGCTCGCGCGACTCGAGCTGAGCCCCGACGAGGTCGAGCTTTACCAAGGCCAGCTCGTCAAGATCTTGGACTCCATGGCCGAGCTTTGCAAGCTCGACACGGCCTCGGTGCCGCCCACGACCTCGGTTCTGGGCGCCTCGAATGTCTTCCGCGAGGACGAGCCGCGGCCCTTCCCCGAGCCCGAGAAGCTTCTGGCCAACGCGCCGGAACGCGAGGGGCCGTACTTCAAGGTCCGCAAGGTCATCGAATGAACGCGGCCCTCTCCCTGTCTTTGCTGTTGGCGCCCGCTTGGGCCGTCAAGCCCGGCCAGCCCCCGCGCGACGCCCAAAAGGCATTCAAGTCGGGCGTCACGATGTGCGAGCAGGTCGAGTTCGAGAAGGCCATGGAGCGCTTCAATAAGGCCCTGGCGCTTTTCCCCGGCTGGAAGACCGCCGCGGCCTACCGCGCGATGTGCCGCTGGACCATGGGCGACGTCGCCGGAGCCTCCGAGGACGCGGAGTCGGGCTTGAAGCTCAGGCCCAACAGCACGGAGTCCTTCGTCGCGCGCGGCAAGGCGAGGCTCGTGACAAGGGACTACGACGGTTCTGTAGAAGATTTCAGGCAAGCCGTGGCTTTAGATCCCGAGTCGGCCGAGGGCCATTTCGGGCTGGGCAGCGCGCTGAGCGCCAAGGGCGACCGCCAGGGAGCCCTGCCGCCGCTCGACAACGCGATCCGATTGAGCCCGGACTTCGCGGCCGCCTTGCTCGTGCGCGGCACGGTCAAGGACCGCCTGCGCGACTTCCACGGCGCGGCGAAGGACTACAGCCGGGTGCTCCAGATCAACCCGCATTTCGTCTGGGCCCATTTCTACCGCGGAAAGAGCTACCGCGAGGTGAAGGCGTACGCGCAGGCCCTCGAGGACTTCGACGCGTTCATCGACGAGAACCCCGCGCGCGAGGACGCCCTCTACCTGCGCAGCAACGTAAAATTCCTGCTGCAGAATTATCAGGGCTGCGTCGACGACCTCGGCAAGGTCATCGACCTCAACCCCAAGCGCGGCCTGGCCTATTCGAACCGGGGCCAGGCCCGCGCGCTGCTCGGCGACCGCGAGGGGGCGTTGGCCGACCTCAGGAAAGCCTTGGAGCTCGACCCCGCCAAGAGGGATAAGATTCAGGCGGCGATCAACAGCCTGGCGGGGGGGCGGGCCGACATCGGCCCGGCGCCGGCCCCCGCGCCATCTCGAGCCCCCAAGAAGCCCGGCCAGGCTATCGTGATCGACGACGAGGCGCCGGCGCCGAGAGCGCGAGCGGAGCGCGCGGAGGCGGCGCTCGAGCCCAAGCTCACGACCAAGGAGGACCTCGGGGCCGAGCCCGCCTTCAAGCCGGAGACCGGCAAGCCCGCCAACCCTCCCGCGAACAACACGGGCCAGGACGACGCGGTCTTCATTCGGTGACCATGGATTTAACGGAACTGACCGCCGTTGAGATCGCCGCCAAGGTCGCCGGAGGGCAGGCCGGCGCGGTCGAGGTGGTAAAGGCTCATCTGGCGCGCGTCAAGACCCTCGAGCCCAAGATCAAGGCCTTCGTCACCGTGCTCGAGGACAGCGCGCTCAGAGCGGCGCAAGCCGTGGATTCCAAGCGCGCGCGCAAAGAGAAGCTCGGCCGGCTCGCCGGGGTCCCGATCGCGCTCAAGGACAACATCCTCTTGGAGGGCGTCGAGACCACCTGCTCCTCGAAGATCCTCAAGGGCTACCGCGCGGCCTACGACGCCACCGTCGTCGAGCGCCTCAAGCGCGAGGACGCCGTGTTCATCGGCAAGACCAACCTCGACGAGTTCGCGATGGGCTCCTCGACGGAAAATTCCGCCTTCTTCAAGACGGCCAACCCTTGGGACACCAATTGCGTGCCGGGAGGCTCCTCGGGGGGATCTGCGGCCGCGGTGGCCGCGCGCATGGCCGCGCTGGCGTTCGGCTCCGATACCGGGGGCTCGATCCGCCAGCCTGCGTCATTCTGCGGGGTCGTGGGCTTGAAGCCGACCTACGGCCTGGTCTCCCGCTACGGCCTCATCGCGTTCGCCTCATCGCTCGACCAGATCGGGCCGTTTGCGCGCACGACGGCCGACGCGGCGCTCGCGCTCTCGGTGGTGGGCGGCCACGACCCGCGCGACACGACTTCCTCGCAGAAATCGCCCGACGAGGCGCTCGAGGGACTCGAGGGGCAGATCAAGGGTCTGCGCATCGGCTTGCCCAAGGAATACTTCATCCCGGGCATGGACGCCGAGGTCGAAGCCTCGGTGCGCGCGGCCGTCGACGAGCTCAAAAAGCTCGGGGCCGTCGTCAAGGACGTCTCGCTGCCCCACAGCTCCTACGCGGTGGGCACCTACTACATCGTCGCACCCTCGGAGGCGAGTTCGAACCTCGCCCGCTTCGACGGCATCCGCTACGGCCTCTCCGCGCCCGAGGCCCGCAGCCTCGAGGAGGTCTACGAGGCCACGCGCGGCGCCGGCTTCGGACCCGAAGTCAAGCGCCGGATCATGCTCGGCACCTACGCGCTGTCCTCGGGCTACTACGACGCCTATTACGGCAAGGCGCAGCGCGTGCGCACCTTGATCGCGCGCGATTTCGACGAGGCCTTCAAGGCCGTCGATGTTCTGGCGACCCCGACCTCGCCGACCGCGGCCTTCCGCTTCGGCGCGAAGACCAGCGACCCGCTGGCCATGTATCTTTCGGACGTCTTCACGATCCCGTCGAACCTCGCCGGCAACGCCTCGATGTCGCTCCCGTGCGGCCTGACCAAGCGGGGGCTTCCGATCGGCCTCCAGCTCATCGGCCCGGCTTTCTCGGAGGGGCTGCTCCTGCGCGCGGCCGGCGCGCTGGAGAAGGCCAAGCCCTTCCCGATCTTGAATGCAGGGTGCTCCTAAATTGGATAAGGAATTCTCGGCCGGCGGCCTCGTCGGGCGCGACGGCAAGCTGCTTCTGGTCAAGGTGACCAATCTGGCCGGCGACAAGGTCTGGACCTTCCCGAAGGGCCACCTTGACAAGGGCGAGACGGCGCTTCAAGCGGCCCTGCGCGAGGTCGAGGAGGAGACCGGCTGGCGCTGCAAGTCGCTTGGGCCCCTGACGACGGTGGCCTACAAATTCTCCCGCCAAGGCCGGCCGGTCGCCAAGAGAGTCAAGTGGTACCGCATGGAGCCCTTCGAGAAGGTCGGCGAGCCCGACGCCTCCGAGATCGACGCCGTGAAATGGGTCTCGACGCGAGCCGCGGCGAAGTGGCTCAAGTACCCGAGCGATTTCAAGCTCCTCGAGTTGTGGGGCCGCAAGTGAACAAGTACCAGCTCGTCGTAGGTTTGGAGGTTCATTGTCAGCTGGGCACGCGGAGCAAGCTCTTCTGCGGCTGCGCGACCGACGGCTTCGGCGCCCCGGCCAACTCGCGCGTGTGCCCGGTCTGCACGGGCCAGCCCGGAGTGCTGCCCGTGCTCAACCGGCGCGCCGTCGAGCTCGCCTTTTCGGCGGCGCTGGCGTTGGATTGCAGGCTCGCCGAAACCTCCATTTTCGCGCGCAAGAACTATTTCTATCCCGACCTCCCCAAGGCCTACCAGATCTCGCAGTACGAGCAGCCCTTCTCCCAAAACGGCGGGCTCGACATCAAGCTCGAGGGCGGCAAGCGCAAGCGCATCCGCATCCACCGCATCCACCTCGAGGAGGACGCGGGCAAGCTCCTGCACGCGATCGGCGCCGTCGAGCTCGAATATTCCTTGGTCGACTTCAACCGCTCGAGCGTGCCCCTGATCGAGATCGTCTCCGAGCCCGACATCCGGACCTCCGAGGAGGCCTACGCGTACCTGACGGCCTTGAAGGAGGTCCTGCAGTTCGTCGGGGTCTCGCGCTGCGACATGGAAAAAGGCGAGATGCGCTGCGACGCCAACGTCTCCGTCATGCCGTCGGGCTCGACGAAGTTCGGCACGCGCGCCGAGATCAAGAACGTCAACTCCTTCAAGAACGTCAAGGACGCCATTGAGTACGAGTACCGCCGCCAGGTGGAGATCGTCGAATCGGGCGGCAAGATCGTGCAGGAGACGCGCCTGTGGGACGCCGAGCGCATGGTGACCGAGTCGATGCGCTCGAAGGAGGAGGCCCATGACTACCGCTATTTCCCGACCCGGACCTCGTCCCGCTCAAGGCCGACCCGGCCTGGGTCGCCAAACTCAAGGCGTCCCTGCCGGAACTCCCCGAGGCGCGGCGCGCGCGGCTCTGCTCGACTTTGTCTCTGTCCGAATACGACGCCGAGGTGCTGACCTCGGACAAGGCATTGAGCGCCTACTTCGACGATGCGATGAAGGGCAAGCCCAAGGAGTTCGCCAAGCCCCTGGCGAATCTGATCACGACCGAGCTGTTGGGCCGGCTCAACAAGGAAGGCAAGGGGGTCGCGCAGAGTCCAGTTGCCCCCGCGATGATGGCGAGCCTCGTCGACCTCACGCTGTCCAACGTCCTGTCGAGCAAGGGCGCAAAGGAGGTCTTCGCCAAGTCCTTCGAGACGGGCGAGGATCCGAAGACCTTGGTCGAGAAGCTCGGGCTCTCGCAGGTCTCGGACGAGGGCCAGGTCATGGCGTGGGTGCGCGAGGCCCTGGCCGCCAACGCGCAGGCGGCGAACGATCTCAAGGCGGGCAAGGAGGCGGCCGCGGGCCGCATCGTCGGCGCGGTCATGAAGCTTTCCAAGGGCAAAGCAAACCCGGGCCTGGTCAACAAACTGATCAAAGAGGCGGTCAAGTGATCCGAGCCCTTCTGCTGGCCTTGATTTGCGCCCTTCCCGCCCGCGCTTACGACACCGTCCGGTTCCTGGAGCCCGTGAGGGATTCGTCGATGAAGGAACCCGTCGCGGTCGCGGCGGGAGTCTCCCGGATCTACGCCCTCGACGGCGACAAGGATACCCTTCTCGTTTACGACCTCTCGGGCCGGCTGCTCAAGACCGTCGTCGACTCGTTTCATCATCCCAAAGGCGTCGCGGTCGGCCCGCAGGGCTCCGTCTTCGTGGCCGACGCCGGCAACGACCGGATCGCCGTTCTCGACGAAGGCGGCCGCTGGCTCTCCGCCTTCGGCGCGAAGGGCTCGGAGCCGGGCCGCTTGAGCGGCCCCGAGTCGGTCGCCGTCGGCGCCGACGGGAGAGTCTACGTTGCCGATACCGGCAACAACCGAGTGCAGGTCTTCACCAAGGACGGCATCCTGCTGTTTCAGTTCGGAGGCAAGGGCAAGGAGCCGGGCCAGTTCAGGGGCCCGACGCGGATCGCGGTCGACCCGACCGACAACGTCTATGTCCTCGATGGGGGCAACGATCGAATCCAGAAATTCGACGCCTCCGCCAGGCTGACCAAGGAATTTCACCCGACGGGCGACGATTTCGCCGTCGATTCCTACGGCTTCCTCTACGTCCTTCGCGCCGGAGACGGCAAGATCGAGGAATTGGACGCGCAGGGCCATGTCCTGGGACGGTTCGGGAGCAAGGGCAGCGGCGTCGGCCAATTCAAGAAGCCCGAAGGCCTGGCCCTGGCGCCCGACGGGCGGCTTCTGGTCGCCGACAAGGGGAACCTGAGGATCGACGTCGTCGAGATCGCCAACAAGCTCAAGACTCAGCTTCTGCCCCCCAACCTCGAGACCAAGATTTCCGTGTCAGGGCCGAGCCGAACTTGGAGCGTTTCGGCCCTGGGCTTGGCGCCCCTGGGAGATTCCCTCTACGCCTACTTATCTGATGCCGGGCTGTTCGTGAGGCTCGACGAACAGGGCAAGGAGAAGGCGCGTTTCGGGACCAAGGAAGGGAAGGATCCCTCCGTGACGCATGGAACGCGGGGGTTCGCGGCGAGCCAAAAGCTGGGGCTCTACGTCTCCGACACGCCGGGAAACCGGGTCCAGCATTTCACGCTCGACGGGACCTGGAAGGCCAACCTCGCCGAGAGCTCCGGCTTCTTCGACAGCAAGAAAAAGGAAGGCCGCGTGCGCGACCCGCGCGGGATCGCGATCAACGACGAGGGCACGATCTATGTCGCCGACGCCGGCAACCGGCGCATCGACGCCTTCAGCCCGGAGGGGGGCTTTCTCTTCGGCATCGGGCCCTCGAATGTGGGCTCGTACGACCTCCAAGAGCCCGTCGCCCTGGCCTGGGACAAGAAGGGCTTCCTCTACTTCGCCGACCGGGGCCTTAAAAAAGTCTTCAAGACCGAGCCCTCGGGCGCCTTGATCGCCGCTTGGGGCGAGGAGGGCTCCGGTCCCGGGCAGTTCAAGGATCCCGCGGCCCTGGCCTTCGACGGCAACAACTATCTCTACGTCCTCGACGTCGACTTGAAGCGCGTCTCGGTCTATTCCAAAGACGGACGCTGGATGACCGATTTGTTCTCGGGAGGCAAGCAGGACAACGAGCTCGACGAGCCTTCCGCGCTCGCGGTCCACGGAAACAAGCTCGTGATCGCCGATCCCGGCAAGGGGAAGATCTCGGTCTTCGATCTGCACCCCTCGCTGGCCGCCCCCGTGGGGATCTCGACCACGGCCAAGGAGGGGCTCGTCGCGATTTCGTGGACTCCCGTCTCGGATCCGTGGCTGGCGCGCTACCGCGTCTATCGCTCGACCCAATCGTGGGGCCCCTACGAAGAGGCCGGCAAGAGCGAGGCGCCGCGATTCGAGGACGACTCCGTCCTTCCCGAGCAGAAATACTTCTACCGGGTCTCCGCGGAGGCCCGCACCGGCGACGTGGGGCCGGCCGGCGCTCCCGTCGAGGTCTCGGTCGGAGCCTTCATGAACCGCGCCCCGGTCGAGCTGTCCTCGGTCACGATCGGCAACATCTTCTCGGCGAACTACAAGTGGTACCTCAAGAATCCCGTAGGCCGCGCCGTGGTCGTCAACAACGTCAACGCGCCTTTCCAGAACGTCAAGCTGACCTTCAGGCTCAAGGACTTCATGGACTTCGGCTACGACCAGGAGATCAAGAGGCTCGAGCCGCATCAGACCGTCGAGTTGCCGCTCATCGCGACGCTCAACAACAAGGTCCTCGAGGTCAGCGAGGACACCCCGGTCCAGGCCGAGTTCTCGCTGACCTATTTCGAGGGCGGCAAGGAGCAGCGCGTCTCGCGGACTTTGCCTTTGCGCGTCTACTCGCGCAACGCGATCACCTGGGACACGCCTGAGCGCATCGCCAACTTCGTGACCCCCAAGGACCCTCCGGTCCTCGACTACGCTCGCGAGGTCCTGCGACAGGCGCCCAAGGATCCCAAGGCAGAACCCCTCAACGCGAACATCGTCGTCGCGGCCCAGCTGTGGGACGCGCTCGCCGAGTCGGGCTTGAAGTTCTTCGCCAACCCGAGCAATCCCTACGAGAAAGTCTCGGAGGACCAGAATTTCCCCGTCGACTACACTCAGTTCCCGCGCGACACGCTCAAGCGCAAGAACGGCCAGTGCGACGACCTGACGACTTTGCTCGTCTCTTTGCTCGACGGCGCCAAGGTCCCGGCGGCGATCCTCGATTATCCGGGCCACATGGCGCTCATCTTCGACACCGGCGCCGAGGACCCCGCCGAGGCGGGGCTGCCCGCCGAGGACCTCGTGGCCCACGAGGGCACCTACTGGGTCCCCCTCGAGGCCACTCTGGCGGGCAAGCCCTTCCTGGAAGCCGTGCGCAAGGCGGCTTACGCCTACCACGCGCAGGCGGAGAAGGGCAAGGCCCGCATCATCGAAGTGCGCAGGGCCTGGGAGACCTTCGAGCCGGCGACTTTGCCCGCCCAGGAGCGCGACGCCGAGGTCCCGTCCGTCGAGGCCAGGCAGAAGAGGTTCTCGGAGGACGCCGCGGC
This sequence comes from Elusimicrobiota bacterium, assembly GCA_016194705.1. GTDB lineage: Bacteria > Elusimicrobiota > Elusimicrobia > UBA1565 > UBA9628 > PALSA-1176. The sequence continues at coordinate 152,834 of JACQAZ010000038.1, forward strand.
CTTGTCGGCGGAGCGCCACAAATTCCTGCGCCGCTATTACGAGGGGCTCTTCAAAGAATCTCCGGACGACATGGATCTGCGCGTTCAGTGGGGGATGATCGTGTTTCAGGACGGGGAGAAGGAGAAGGCCGTCGCTGAGTTCGAGAAGGTCTTGGCCGCCGATCCCAAGAACGCCTCGGCGCTCAACGATCTGGGAAATGTCGCATTCCTCTCAGGCGACTTCGCCGGCGCGGAGCAGCGGTACTTGAAGTCCGCCGAGGCCGAGCCCAAGGACGTGGGGATCTGGATGAACCTCGTGAAGACCGCGGCGCATCTCAACGACAAGAGCAGGGCGGCCGAGTACGGAAAGAAGGCCGTCGCGCTGGAGGCGAGTCTCTCGCCTGCCGTCGACACGCTCGTAGGAGGGATCAAGTGACCAAGATCACCCGTGCCGTGACGCGAATGACATGGCGCGCGCCGGCCTTGCGGGGCTATACTGGGTCGATGCACGAGCTTGCGATGGCCGCTTTGCTGATCCTCGGTATTCTTTGCGCGCCGTGCCGCGCCGAGGATACGATGAAGTCGCGTCTGGCCGCGCTCAAGACCTGGTTCCAGCATTTCAAAGAAGGCCTGGATGAGTCGGTCGTTTCGGATGAGTACCAGAAGCGTGATATCGTCGCCGTCGCCGCGGTCAGGGGCGCGGCCCAGGACTCGGCCGAGCCCAACAAGGTCTATTGGAAAGACCCCGCCAAGGCCAAGAAAGCGGCGCAGCTCAAGAAGGAGAAGGTCGAGCTTTCGGCAGCGCTGGAGAAGATCCTATCGGGCAATATAAAGGAAGGCAAGACCGCGCTGGATTCCTTCGAGAGAGCCCACCCCAAGAGCACCTTGCTGGCCGATGCGCGCAAGGCGCGCGACAAAGCCAAGGAACTGGAAGACTCAGGCGGCGCTCAGTAGACTCAGGGCGCGCCGCTGGCCTTTGAGTTTGATCACCGGGAAGTCCGGCGCCTCGGGCCGCGGCGTCAAGGTGCGCTTGGCCGGATCGGCGATGAGGTCCAGGCCTTCCATGACGATCTGCCCGAGCAAGGGCTCGCAGCCCGCGGGGCCGACCAAGCAGTCCGTTTCCATCCGCCGCCCCGCCACGGTGATGAAGAGGCCGGCGGCTCGATCCATCTCGACCTTGCTTTCGTCGGCCAGAGAGACGGTGTTCCTGTCGAAGATCAGCAGGCCAAGCCTTTTCACCAGGTCTCGGGGCAATAGGACCATGACCGCTCCCGTGTCCACGACGGCTTCTATCTGCGCGCTGCGGACTCGCTTCTTCCCGAGTTTGCCCGCGTCACGCAAGAACAAGTCCCCGAGGTTCTCCAAGCGTGCCTTGACCTTGATCTCTCCCATTTTCTTCATCCCCCATAGTGTAACAGATGGAAGTCATAGGCGCTACCGACTCCCTGATGTGTATACGATTGAGGGGGGTGAAAAGTTCCCTGTCTCGACGAGAGACTAACCGCGCAGGCGGCGCACGAGGGAGGTCGTCGAGTAGCCTTTCTTCAGCGGAACAATGACGACCTTGCCGGCGGATTCCCTTCCCGCCACTTGATCCTTGCGGTAGTCTCCGCCTTTGACCAGGATGTCGGGGCGCAGCGTGGCCAGGAGCTCGGCGGGGGTGTCCTCGCCGAACTCGACGACGGCGTCGATGCAGTGCAGGGCGCACAGCACGGCCGCGCGGTCGTTCCACTTGTTGACGGGGCGCTCGGGGCCCTTGCCCAGGCGCTTCGCTGAGGAATCAGAGTTGAGTCCGACGACCAGGATGTCGCCGAGCCTGCGGCATCTCTCAAGAAGCTCGACGTGCCCCGCGTGCAGTATGTCGAAGACGCCGTTGGTGAAGACGACCTTCTTTCCTTCCCAGCGCCAGAGGTCGCGCAGGGTCAATATCTTCTTGAGCGTGCGAATTTTGTCGCGGGAGGATTCCATGAGTCGCGGGCAGAGTCTAGCATTTCCTCTTCAAGCTGATAACGGGAGGCGGTGAGCCGCGCGGGTAGAGCCGCGCCGTCCGGGGCGGCCGGCTTGATGGCGCGCGCTCGGCCGGGAGCTCCGCGAGCGCGCGGGCTCGAAGACGAGCTTGAAACCGAGCGCGCGGACCAGCTGCCGCAGGCTGCTCAGCGTGGGGTTGCCTCCCTCCGAGAGCATTCGGAACAAGTGTTCCCTGTTCAAACCCGTCTTCTTGGCCAGTTGACGCAGTCCTCCATTGGCCTTGGCCACGTCGTAGACGGCCAGAAGAAAAACGCCGTCGTCGCCGTCTTCCCAGCAGGCGTTTAGATAGCCCAACGCGTATTCACGATCCTTAAGGCGGGGATAGAGCGATTCCTCGCGAGTGATGTAGGGCTTCATTCGACCCACCTCCGGAGATAATCGGCCCAGAAGTCATGAGCCGTCGCAACGTCGATCGACTGCGTCTTCTTATGTCCTGCATTGAGCAGGATGACCACGGTATTTCCCGAGCGTCCGAAGTATATCCTGTAGCCGGGACCGAGATCGAGCTTGAGCTCATGGACTCCGCCGCCGAGCTGCTCGGCATAGCCAAGGAGCCCCCGGCTGATGCGCGCGACCCGGGCGTTGACCCTGTTCTGGATGCTCGGATCGAGCGAGTAAAGCCACTCCTCGAACGGACAGCGACCGGTGCTGGTATGGTAGTAACGGACCGTCAGCGGAACGATGTCCACCGCGAGCCTCCTTGAGTGTAGCTTAGAAGCTACTAGAATTCAAGGGGCTGCGTTCGCCGCGGCTGGAGAGCCCCTGATAGGTATACGATTGAGGGGGCCATTTTGTTCCCTTCCTATTGCTAATTCGACCCAGCGGGCGGTCTTTGATGATCAAACTCGACCAGAGCCTGGTTGATAATTCCCTAGATTAGGGCTACACTCATCGAGAGATTCATGAACGGCGTCCCGAAGGACCTAAACCTTTCCGCCTTCGCAAAGGCAACGCTCAGCCAGATTGCCTTGGGCGAATTTGAGATCCAATTCCATTTCTCCCCCACTGGGAGCATTTCCGTCGAAGGCCGCTGGGAATTCCTTGATCCAAAGGGGGGCCTTATTGACTGCGCGACGGACAACAAGCATCGGACGGACTTTCGAATCCATCGGCTGCTGGGAAAGAGGGTGAAGAGTTCAAGAGTCTCTGCTCCGGACTTCTTTGAACTTGTTTTCGAGGACGACGACGTTCTGAGAGTCTTTGACGACAACAAAGAGTTCGAGTCGTTTTCAATTCAACCAGGAAATGTATTTGTGTAAACGCGCCGGGGATCGGCTTCAGCCGACTGCTGAGACCGCCTACTGTACTCGAGTACAGTTGCTAGCCACGGCGGCGGAGCAGGAACTTAAGGGCGAAGAGCTGGTTGGCCCCTGGAGAATCAGTGCGCCTTCGGCGCGTTCGGAAACAGCGCGTCCTCGATAAGCCCGCACCAGATCTGGATGATCGTGATGTGCGCCTCCTGTATGCGCGCAACCGTCTTCGAGGGCACGCAGACGCAGAAGTCGGCCATCCCCTTGAGCTTGCCGCCCGAGCGGCCCGAGAGCCCGATCGTCATGAGGCCGAGCTTCTTGGCCGAGGCCACCGCCTTGAGCACGTTCTTCGAGTTGCCCGAGGTCGAGATCGCGACCGCGATGTCGCCGGGCTTGGCGTGGGCCTCGAGCTGGCGCGAGAAGACGTTCTCGTAGCCGAAGTCGTTGGCGATCGAGGTCAAATCACTCGTGTTGACCGTCAATGAAAGCGCCGGCAGCGGCGGCCGGTTACGCTCGAAGCGCCCCACCAATTCGTCGGCGAAGTTCTGCGCGTCGCAGGCCGAGCCCCCGTTGCCGAAGGTCATGATCTTGTTGCCGCGCTGGAAGCACTCGATGAGCGCCTCGGCCGCGTCGGCCAATTGAGCGCTTTTTTTCTCGGTCTCCGCGATCGTGAGTATGTTATCGCGCAGCTTGGATTTTATCGTTTGCTCTAGTTTGTTCTTCATCGGCTTGCATATGCTCCACCAGGTGCGTGTCGAACACGCCTCGCTGGAAATCGGGATGCGAAATGACTTTTTTGTGGAATCCTGCGGTCGTGTGGATGCCGCCGATCTCGAGTTCGCCCAGGGCCCGCAGGCCGCGCTTGATCGCGCTCATGCGGTCGGGTGCCGAGACGATCAGCTTGGCCAAGAGGCTGTCGTAGTAGCTCGGCACGGTGTAGCCCGCGTAGATGTGGGTGTCGACGCGAACGCCGGCTCCTCCGGGCAGCTGAAGGCTCGTGATCTTGCCCGGACAAGGGGCGAAGTTGCGCTCGGCGTCCTCGGCGTTGATGCGGAACTCGATCGCGTGGCAGCGGATCTCGGAGGCCCGCGTCTGATCGAAGGGGAGCTTCTCGCCGGCCGCGCAGAGGATCTGAGCCACGACGAGGTCGAGGCCAGTGACGGTCTCGGTCACGGGATGCTCGACCTGCAGTCGGCTGTTGACCTCGATGAAATAGAACTCGCCGCCCTCGAAGAGGAACTCGACGGTGCCCACGTTCGTGTAGCCGCCGGCTTTGATCAAGCGCACGGCCGATTCCTGCATGCGGCGCCGGATCTCGGGCGTGACCGCCGGCGAGACCGACTCCTCGACGAGTTTCTGGTGGCGTCTTTGCACCGTGCAATCGCGCTCGGGGAAGGCGACGATGTTGCCGTGCTTGTCGGCCGCGATCTGGATCTCGACGTGGCGCGGATGCTCGATGAATTTCTCGATGAAAACGGCCCCGTCTCCGAACGAGGCCTGGGCCTCGGCCTGGGCCGCCTTGAGCTGGCTCTCGAGCTGGCTCTTGTCGCGCACGAGGCGCAGGCCCTTGCCGCCGCCCCCGGCCGCGGCCTTGACCATGACGGGAAAACCCACCGCGAGCGCGTCTTTCATGAAATTCTTGTCGACGAGGCCGACGGTCCCAGGCACGACGGGGACCTTCGCTTCCCGGGCCAGGGTCTTTCCCGTCGCCTTGTGGCCGAGCTTTCGGATCGCAGAAGGCGGCGGGCCGATGAAGGTCACGCCGGCATCCGTGCAGGCCTGGGCGAAATCCGCGTTTTCGGACAAGAAGCCGTAGCCCGGATGGATGGCGTCGGCCCCGGTCATGCGGGCGGCCGCGAGCACGGCGTCGAAGCTCAAGTATGAGAGCCTGGAGGGCCCCGGCCCGATGCAGACCGCCTCGTCGGCCAGGCGCGCATGCAGTGACTCCCGGTCGGCCTCGGAATACACGGCCACGGACTTGATCCCCAGTTCGCGGCAGGCGCGGATCACGCGGACCGCGATCTCGCTGCGGTTTGAGACCAGGATCTTCTTGAACATTATTGTTTCCCCTGCTCCAATGCGGCGGCGACGGCTTTGAGGTGAACGACGCTTTGCTCGGAAAGGTTCGACGGATACTTTCCGATGAGTTCCAGTGCCGCCCTGCACTCGGGCTTGGCCTGCTCGTAGAGCTTGCGGAAATTGGCGGCTTCGCAGAGGTAGGCCCGCGCCATCGGGTCGCGCGGGTTGACCCGCACGGCCTCCTGGGACTCGAGCAAGGCGAGGTCGGGGTCGTTCTCGCGCATCGCGTCCTCGACGCGCTTCAAGAGGTTCAGGTTGTACGGGACGACCCAGCGGTCGTTCTCGCGCACGAAGAACATGTAGACGGTCTGTTGGGGCTTGTCGGGGGCCGACCAGTCGTAGGAGACCTCGGCGGCGTCGGGCTCCGCGGCCACGACCTGCAGGTTGCCCCAGGTCCAGACGCCGGGCCCGCGCATCTTGCGGAATTCGTCCATCGTGCAGCGCGCCTGCGCGGCGAGCGAGAGGAGGTAATAGGCGCTGGCGTAATCGGTGATGGAGAGCGCCGAGAGGTAGCGCTTGGCCAGACGCGGCGCCGCGTCCTTGGGGCCTTGGGATTCCCGCTGGGAGAGGACCAACAGAACGCCGGCCACGCTGAGGATGAGGAGGAACGCGATCGAAAGGGCGGATTTGACGACGTAGAGAATCCCGGCCGGCAGCAGCGGCGGCTTGGGCGCCTTGCGCTTGACCGCCTTGGTCGGCCTGGCCGCCGGCGCGGAGAAGGGGATGGGTTCGCGGTGTCCCGCCTTGGGGAGCTCGACGGGCGCGCCGTCCTGCCGGATCGCCGTCTCCGGCATAAAAGGACCCGACGGCGAGATTCCCTCAGAGGAGCCGGCCTGAGGCAGGGTTTCGTGGAAGGCATCGTCGAGGTCCGAGGAGGCGGACTTGGGCGGCAACTTCGGGCGGGCCAGCTTGAGCGGCTGCCCTTGCGGCAGCCGGGCGGGGCCCGCGGGTCTGACCGGCGCAGGCGCGCCGGGCTCGAGCGCGGAGCCGCAGCGCCCGCAGAAGGCTGCGCCGTCGGACGGCTCGCTGCAGACCGTGCAGGCGACGGCGCCGGCTTCGACCATCAGGCGGCGGGCTCCAGAAAAAAGAGCGGCTGGTCGAATTCCACGGCGGCCCCGGCCTCGACCATGACGCGCGCGAGCCTTCCGGCCGACGGCGCCGTCACGGGCGCCGACTTTCCCTTGCCGGTCTCGACGAGCCCCAAGCCCTGGCCGGCGGCCACCTCGGCGCCTTCCTCGGCCTGGCGGGGCCGCCCGGGTTCGCTCCATTGGAAGACGCCGACGGCGGGCGAGGCGATCGGCGTGAAGCGGCTGGCTGGGATCGGATAGTGGGGCGCGGCCGAGGACTCCGAGGTCGCCAAGGAGAACCCCTTCTGGCCTTGGCGGTAGCTGACCTCGACGAGGTCGGTGCCCTTGAGCCAGGAGAGGACTTCTTCGATCTCTTGGGTGTTCATCTCGTTATCTCCTCTTCTGGCGGTTGCGCAGCAGGTTTTTGGGATTGGCCGCCAAGAGCCCCGAGGCCAAAGGATCGAAGGCGGCCGGGAGCATCTTGTGGACCGTGGTCCGGGTGATGGATTGTCGGCGGTTGTTCGGGTTGAGGCTGACCAAGTAAAGCAAGGTGTCCTTCGTGGAGAACTCGAACATGACCTGGCGGCAGGCGCCGCAGGGCTTGGCCAGGCTCGCCACCACGCAGATCGCCTTCAAGCCCGTCTGGCGGCGCGTGATCGCGTTGAAGATCGCGACGCGCTCGGCGCACAGCGAGAGGCCGTAGGACGCGTTTTCGACGTTGGTGCCGGCGAAGATGCGGCCCCCGTCAGTGAGCACGGCTGCGCCCACCGGATAGCGGGAGTAGGGGCAGTACGCGTTTTTCTGCGCGGACACGGCGGTGTCGATGAGGCGCAGGATCTGGCGCGGGAGTTTTGTCATGCGTTCTCCTTCTGGAGGGCCGCGCGGGCCTCGGACTCGAAGCGCCGGCGCAGGCGGGCGCGCTGGTCCGCGGGCAGGAAGAGGTGGTCGGTCGAGTCGACGGCGAGCTTGGCGAGCTCCTCGAGCGTGAAGCCCAAGGCCAGCGCTTCCTCGTATTCGTGCGTCAGATCGATGCCGATGATCCCGCGGTCGTCGGTGTTGAGCGTGATGGGCACTCCGGCCTTGTGGAAGTCCAAAGCGGGGTGGCTCTTGAGGTCCGGCACGGACTTGGTCCGTACGTTGGACGAGATCCCGATCTCGACCGGGATCTTGCGGCGCACGACCTCGGCGACGAGCTTCTGATCCTCCATGAGATGGATGCCGTGGCCGATGCGCTGCACGCAGAGATCGAGCGCCGTGCGCAGGTTCTCGGTGCCCTTGGTCTCGCCGGCGTGGCAGGTGGTCCAAATCCCGAGCCGCTTGGCTTCCTCGTAGAACGAGGCGTAGTCGCGCGTCGGATAGCGCGCCTCGTCGCCGGCGAGATCCAGCGCGACGACGGCGGGCTCCTCGAGCCTGGACTGCGGCCGGAACATGCGCTTGAGCGTCTCGAATGCCCGGCGGTTTTCTTTCGGGCCGTGGGAGCGGATGAGGCAGACGATGACCGAGCTCGTTGTGCCGAAATCCTTGAATCCCTTCCTGAGGCCCTTGAGGGCCGCTTCGACGACTTGATCGGATGAGAACTTGGAGGTCTCCTGGAGGACGGGCGCGAAGCGCGCCTCGACGTGGCGGATGTTCTCCTTCGCGCAGTCCTCGACGAGCTCGTAGGCGATGCGCTCGACCGAGACCGGGTCGCGCAGGAGGGGGTAAATGAGCTCGAAGACGTCGAGAAACTCCTTGAGCGAGCGGCAGGTCGGGGCGACGGTGACGAAGGGCAGCAGGCCCTCGACGGTGTCGGCCGGGAGCTTGACCTTGAGGCGCCGCGCGAGCTCGAGCACGGTGGCCGGCCGCACCGAGCCGTCGAGGTGGCAGTGGATGTCGGTTTTGGGCAGTGCGAGCAGGATGTCCCGCATCATGGTTTTCATCCAATATCCTTTGGAATCAAACCATTCCCTTCGGTCATAGGTACTTCCCGATCAGGAGCTTGAGCCTGGCCCTGGTCTTCTTGTTCATCGCGTCGGGTGCCGTGACCAAAGCCCCCGCCAAGGCGTGGCCGCAACGGCACTGCCGCGGCCGCGCGGCCGCGGCGGCCAGCGATTTCTCGAGAAGGCGCTGGACGTTGGCGATGTTGGCGTTGAGCGTGGCCACCACCTGCGACGAGGAGACCTCTTCTCCGGTCTTCCAGCAGTCGTAGTCCGTGACCAGAGCGATCAGCGAGTAGCACAGCTCGGCTTCGCGGGCCAGCTTGGCTTCGGTGAGGGCGGTCATGCCGATGACGTCCCAGCCGTTGCGGCGGTGGAACTCGGACTCGGCCTTGGTCGAAAACAGCGGGCCTTCCATGCAGACGTAGACGCCGCCGCGGTGAGCGAGGATGTCGGCGCCCTTGGCGGCGCCGTGAAGGATGTCCGTCTGGGCCGAGCAGACGGGCTGGTCGAAGGCGGTGTGGGCGACGATGCCGCCACCGAAGAACGTCGAGGTCCGGCCTTTGGTGCGGTCGACGAACTGGTCGGGAAAGACGAAGTGCTTGGGGGCGAGCTCTTCCTTGAGCGAGCCCACGGCGGCGACCGCGATCACGCGGTCGACCCCGAGGGATTTCAACGCCCAGATGTTGGCGCGCACGTTTATCTCGCCGGGCAGCAGGACATGGCCTGGGCCGTGGCGCGGGACGAACGCGCAGGAGACCCCGTCGAGCGAGCCCAGCACGATCGGTCCCGACGGCTTTCCAAAGGGCGTCTTCACGCGCACGGCCTTGGCTTGCTTGAGGCCCTGCAGCTGGTAGAGCCCGCTGCCGCCGATGACGCCGACCTGGGCCCTCAAGGGATGTAGCCCCCCATGGGCAGCAGCTCCAGGATGGCTCCGTCGAGCTTGTCGAAGGCGATCGGCTTCTTGAGGAACCGGGTCTTCGGGTCGTCGGGCAGTATGTTCTTGAGCTTCTCGTACGGGTGCGCCGATATGAACAGGATCGGGATCGAGGCGGTCTTGGGGTCCTTTTGCAGGACCTGATAGACCGACGAGCCGTAGGCGCCCGGCATCTGGATGTCCGTGATGATGAGGTGCGGCTTGTGCTCGGCCGCTTTCTGCGCGAGCGCGAAGCCGTCGTTGACGACGATGACGCGGTGGTTGCGCGTGGCCAGGTACTCGCTGAGCAGCAAGGTGATGTCCACGTTGTCGTCGGCGACGAGAATCTGCGCGATCACTTGGCCTCTGCCATGAACTGCTTCATGAGTTCGGGGTAGATGGGAAAGCGCGAGCACAGCCTCCTGACCTCGGCCCGCACGGCGGAGAGTTTCGCGTCGTTGCCGCGCACGGCGACCGCGTTGTCGATGTAGTCGGCGACCTGGTCCATCTCCGCCTCTCCCATGCCGCGCGTCGTGACGGCCGGCGTGCCGATCCGGATGCCCGAGGCGATGAAGGGCTTCTGGGGATCGTAAGGGATCGCGTTCTTGTTGACCGTGATGCCCGCCTTGTCGAGGGCCTCCTCGGCCTCCTTGCCCGTCGCGTTCTTCGGGCGCAGGTCGAGCGAGAAGAGGTGGCAGTCGGTGCCGCCGGCGACGATCCGAAAGCCCCGGTCCGCCAGCGCCCCGGAGAGCCGCCTAGCGTTGGCCACGACGCGCTTCTGGTACTCTTTAAACTCGGGCTTCAAGGCCTCGCCGAAGCACACCGCCTTGGCCGCGATGACGTGCATGAGCGGCCCGCCCTGGGTCCCCGGGAAATTGATCTTGTCGACGGCGGCCTGGTGCTTGGCCCGGCAGAGGATCAGGCCGCCGCGCGGGCCGCGCAGGGTCTTGTGCGTCGTGGTCGTCGTAAAATCGGTGAAGGGAAGGGGGGAGGGGTAGACTCCCGCGGCCACGAGGCCCGCATAGTGGGCGATGTCCGCCGAAAAATACGCGCCGACGGAATCGGCGATTTTTTTGAGCCTCGCCCAATCGAAGACCCTTGAATAGTTGGAGGCTCCCGCGAAGATCATGCGCGGCTTGTGCTCGAGGGCCAGCTTCTCGGCCTCGTCGTAGTCGACGAGCTCGTCGTCCTTGCGGACGTTGATCGGCACGATCTTGAAGAACTTGCCCGAGAAATTCAGGGGGTGCCCGTGCGAGAGGTGGCCGCCGTGGGCGAGGTTGAGGCCCATGACCGCGTCCCCGGGCGCCAGGACCGAGAGGTACATCGAGATGTTGGCCTGGGTCCCCGAGTGGGGCTGGACGTTGGCGTGCTCGGCGCAAAAGAGCTTCTTGGCGCGCTCGATGGCGAGGTTCTCGGCGATGTCGACGAACTGGCAGCCGCCGTAGTAGCGCTTGCCCGGGTAGCCCTCGGCGTACTTGTTGGTCAGGAGAGACCCTTGGGCCTCGAGCACGGCCTCGGAGGTGTAGTTCTCGGAGGCGATGAGCTCCAGGTTCTCTGATTGCCGGCGCGCCTCGAGCGAGATCGCGTCGAATATTTCGGGGTCGCTGGTCTTGAGGGCGTTCATGAGTTCTCCATGGTCAAACGGCGGCTTTGAGCGCCTCTTGGATCTGCCGCGCCGAGAGCGCGCCCTCGCGCAGGACGCGCACGGGCGTGCCCGTCGCGTCGGCGATGCTCGACTCGAGGCCCCCCGCGGGGCCCGCGTCGACGACGAAATCGACGAGCCCGTCGAACGCCCTTGCGACCTCGGTCCCGTCTTTCAAGGACGGCGAGCCGGACAGATTCGCACTCGTCGAGACCCACGGCACCCCCGACGCCTCGATGAGTTTGAGGAGCAGAGGATGGTCGGGCACTCGAATGGCCAAGGTCTGGTACTCGGGGAAGGTCAGAAGGCGCCCCTCCTGAGTGGGCTTGAGCACGAGAGTGAGCCCGCCCGGCCAGAACTTGCGCGCCAAGAGCTCGGCGGCGGGCGTCATCTCGACCCAGCGCAGGGCGGCCTCGCGCGAATGGACGAGGATCGGCAGCGGCTTGAGGTTCGAGCGCTGCTTGATCTGATAGATGCGGCGCGAGGCGGCCTTGACCAGGCCCGTCGAGCCCAGGCCGTAGACCGTGTCGGTCGGGAAGGCGATGATCTTGCACGACTTCGCGGCGGCGGCGACGGCCTTGAGCTCTTCAGCCGTGATCGAGCCGTCGGGCCCCGCGCGCACGACGGCGGTCTTAACCGGCATGGGCGGGCTCCTCATCGGGGTGGAGCATGACGACGAACTCCCCGAGAAGTTCCTCGCGCGCGGCCAGCCGCTCGCGCACCGAGTCGAGCGTTCCGGAGAGCCATTCCTCGTGCATCTTCGAGAGCTCGCGGGCGACGCACGCCTGGGCCTTGGCCCCAAGCACGGCCTGGGCGTTCTCGAGAAGCTCGACCACGCGGAAGGGAGATTCGTAAATCGCGATCGTCCTTCGCAGCACGGCCGCCTCTTCGAGAATCTTCTTCTGGCGCCCCGCCGAGCGCGGCAGGAAGCCTAGGAAAACGAAGGAATCGGCCGGCAGTCCGGAGCCCGCCAAAGCCGTCACGGCCGCGCAGGGCCCGGGCAGGGCCGAGACGGGCAGCCCCTCCTTGCGCGCCATGGCCACCACGCGCCGGCCCGGGTCGGAGACCCCCGGAAGGCCGCCGTCCGAGACCAAGGCGCAATGGGCGCCGGTCCGCAGGCGCCCGAGAAGCTGCTCCGCGCTCCTTGGATCGTGCTCGTGGTAGCGCGAGAGCGGCGTGGAGAGGCCGAAATGGCTCATGAGCGCCCTCGTGCGCCGCGTGTCCTCGCAATAGACCGTCGCGGCCTCCTTGAGGGCGCGCAGCGCGCGGGGCGGCATGTCCTCCAGGTTCCCGATCGGCGTCGGCACGATGGTCAGCATCAGTGCTTGTGCGCCGGCTCCTTCGGATGGCCCCATTCCGACCCCTCCAGCATCAGGAAGGCCTCGACGATTTTGGGATCGAACTGGGTGCCGGCGCCCTTCTTGAGCTCGCCGACGGCGATCTCCCGCGAGAGGGCCTTGCGGTACGGCCGGTCGGAGGTCATGGCGTCCCAGGCGTCGATGACGGCCACGATTCGCGCTCCCAGCGGGATCTCTTCGCCCTTGAGGCCTTCAGGATAGCCGCGGCCGTCGAACCATTCCTGATGGTAGAGCACCATCTGGGCCACGGGGCCGAGGAACTTGACGGGGGCGAGGATCTCGTGGCCGATGATGGGGTGCTTCTTCATCTCCTCGTACTCCTCGGGGGTCAGCTTGCCGGGCTTGAGCAGGATCGCCTCGTCGATGCCGATCTTGCCGATGTCGTGCAGGAGTGCGGCGTACTCGACGTAGCGCGTGAGCTGGTCGGGCAGGCCGAGCTCGCCGGCAAGCTTCCTGGCCTTGAACGAGGCGCGGTCCGAGTGTTCGTGGGTGTAGTGGTCCTTCGAGTCGACCGCGCGCGCCAAGGTCTTGACCATCTCGAGATAGAAGGTCTCCAGTCGCTCGAAGAGGTCGAGATTGTGCATCATCACGGCGGCCTCTCCCGCGAGAATGTTGAGGAACTTGGCGTTGTAATCGTTGAAGGGCTCGTGGCCGCGGGTCGCGTGGAGGTTGAGCACGCCGATCGGCTTGGACTTGACGAGCAGAGGGATGGAGATGAAGGGTTCGCTCGTGTCGTGGTCGGACTTGATGTAGCGCGGGTCGGTCAACGGGTCCTCGATGAAGATCGCCGTCCCGCTGGAGAAGGCCTTGCCGGCGACGCCTTCGTTGGGCTTGAGGAACAGGGAAGGGGCTTTCTCCGTCCCCGTCCCGCGCGCGGCGGCGACCTTCAGGCAGCCGTCCTTGTCGTCCCACAGCATGACGGAGCCCCGCTGGCAGCGCATGAGCTGGCAGGCGCTCTCCAGGACCGCCTTGCCGAATTCCTCGCGCGAGACCGCGCCCGAGTGCGAGACCCCGCGTTCCTGCAGGGCCAGGAGCATGGTGAGGAGCTCGTCGAGCATCGCCCAGCCCTCAGGCAGCTTGTCGACCGCTGCGGAGGGCTTGCCGAGGCCCGACTCCCGTTCATAGAGCCGGCGCAAGGCCCAGCCCAGCGCCGCGAGAAGGCTCAATGTAAAGAGAGCCAGCAGGGAAAAGGCCCATTGCATAGGTTCAGCCCTAGATTAGCAAATTTGAGAGGCGGGCTCAGCGCGGCAGGGTCTTGAGTTCGTGCGAGGCCAAGTCCCGATTGTCCGTGTCGGGGTCGTTCTTTGAGACCCATTCGAGCAGCGGGCGCAGCTCCGACGGAGCCAGGATGTCCTCGAGCTCGATGAGGGCTCCGGCTCGATTGCGGTCGTTGGGGTCTTCCTTGAGGGTCTGGGTCAGAAGAGGCACGACGAGCTTGTCGCGCGAGGCGAAGAGCGCCGCCTTGAACATGAGCTTGCCCTCGTCGTCCTTTTGGGAGGAGTACTCCTTGAAGAGCTGCTCGATTTCCTCGTGCGTCGAGCAGAGCCCGATCTTGATGGCCAATTGATGGCGCGCCTCGCGCGGTGCTTTCGGGTCGCGCAGGATCGCCAGCATCTCGAGGCGGGTCTCCCGCAGGTCCAGATTCGGCGCCGGCGCGGTGAGGCCGGCGTGGGCCCTATCCTGGTCGTTCTGAGAGGATGAGCCGGCCCACTTGATGAACTCCGGAAGGGACTTCTTCCAAAGAAAACGGCCCATGACGCGCGCGATCTCCGGCGCTTCTCTTGATTTCTTGACGAGCATCTCCATGGCTATCTCTTGTTTCCATTGCGCCAGGGCTTCCAGAGCTTCGTACTGGACCCACCATTCGTTCTTCTCGGACAGCAAAGTCGCGTCGTTGGCGCTCTTGTACGTGAAGCGGTTCCGGGCGATCTTCTCGATCAGCGGCAGGGCGTTGGCGTCCCGCACGCGCACCGCGCCCTTGATGGCGAATATGCGCGCCTCGGGCTCGGGCTGCTGGAGATAATGGACGAACAGGACGTCCAGATCGGGGCTGTGAAGGTTGAGCAGCTGCAGGGAGCTCAGCACCGCGTCGCGCACCCGCATGTCGGAGAAGCGCATGAAGAGGTCGAAGAGGGACTGGACGTCGCGGGTGTCCTCGGGAGGAGTGCGGGACAGCGTGGTTAGGACCTTGGCCTTGTTGGCGTCTTCAACGGATTCGATGAATTGGTTGTGGAGGTCGGCGACGCTGACGGGGGCGATCGGAGCCGTCATCTCTACGGGCGCGGGCTCGCCTGCCAGGAGCGCGGCCTGGAACAGGATCGGGAGGATGATCATGACACTATAAAAGCATTTTATCGAGCGCGGCTCCCAACTGGCAGAGCCGGTACCCTCGCGCGTCGATCGCGGTCATCCGGCGGTCGAGGAGCTCCCGGTCCCAGGAACTGCGGATCAGGCAGACGGCGGTCCTTGCGGCGGCGCGCCGCTTGAGCATCTCCAGGACGGCTTTCTGGCCGGGAAAGCGCATCGCCTCGAAGCAGAAAAAGAATATGCGTCCGGCGCCGTCGACCGCCGGCGCCAGGCGCCCGACGCCTCCGGACTCGACGGGCGCGCGCAGGAGCCTGGCGCCGCAGCGCCCCTTAAGCCACTTTTCGGGGCCGCGCGGCCCGCCTTCGAAGGTGAATCGGGCCTTGACCTGCTCGAAGTCGGGAAACAGGATGAGATCGGGCGGGAGAGGCAAGCGCAGGACTCCCTGCTGGACCAGCTCGACTGACTTGACCGCGACCCGATCGGCGATCCGCGTTCCCTGGCGAGGTTCGGGCTTGCCGGCGCGAGGCCTGCGCAGTTCCAGCAGGCGGGCGATCCGGCCCGCCGAGGCGGCGATCTCGCTTCTCTCGACGAGCCCGTCCGAAACGGCGCCCGCGAGAAGTTCCGCCGATTCGGCCATCGCGGTCTTGTCGTGGGCGATGATCAGCAGATCGTGGCCGGCTTGGATCGCCTCGACCGCCGCCAACTGCACGGGCATGGAGCCGGTGACCGCGCCCATGCACAAGTCGTCCGAGATGATCGCGCCCTTGAAGCCGAGCCTTCCGCGCAGGATGTCGCGCGTGATGGGCCGCGAGAAAGTGGCGATCTTCTTGTCCAGGGCCGGGAAGCGCACGTGCGAGGTCATGACGCAGTGCACGCCCGCCTTGACGGCGGCAGCGAACGGCGACAGATGCTCGCGAAAAAACTCGGGCTTCTTGATGCGGATCGTGGGCAGTTGGACGTGCGCGTCGACCGTCGCGGCCCCCTTGCCCGGGAAATGCTTAGCGCAGGCGGAGACCCCGCGCTTCTGCATCCCCGTGATGAAGGCCGCGCCCAGGCGCGAGACGAGCTTGGGGTCGGGGCCGAAGGACCGTATGCCGATGCCCGGGTTGTAGGTCTTGGTCAGCACGTCGAGAACCGGCGCTAGGTTGAGCTGTATTCCCATGGCGAGCAGCTCGCCCGCCATGACCGTGCCGGTGCGGTAAGCCAGCCGCGGGTCACCGGCGCGGCCCAATGCCGCGTTGCCTGGGAAGGCCGTGAGGCCGGCCTTGAAGCGCAGGACCCACCCCCCCTCATGGTCGACGGCGAACAGGAGCGGGCGGCCCAGGCGCTGGACGAGCTCGGAGCAGAGCGCCTTGGTCTGCGATGGGGTCTCGATGTTGCGGCCGAGCAGAAGGACCGAGGATGCGCCTGTCTCCTTGAACAAGGAGACCGTCTCCTTGTTCGGCTTGGTCCCGTAGATTCCGAACATGAAGAGAAAGCCGGGCTCGCTCATGGTCCTATGATATTAGAATCGGCGCAGCTGTGCTATCATATAGGCTAAGAAAAATCCCCGTCCGGAGGCCGTCATGTCGCTCGAAACGCCCGCCCTTGCCCTCTCGTCCGAAGCCATCCGCGCAGCCGGGCCCGCGCTCAAGCTCTACGAGGCGGCGCGGCCCAAGCCCGCGCTGAGCCTCTCGCGTCTGGCCAAAGGCGTGTGGACCGCGGCGGGCTTGGTCGGGCTCATCGTGCTGGCCTGGGCCGAGCCGTGGAGCGCCCGCTTCTTCGCCGCGGCCCGCGCTTGGGGCTGGAGCGCGGGCGTGATCGACTACGCGCTCAACCCGATCGTGATGGTCCTGCGCGGCGTGCTCGCCGTCGAGGCCTTCGGCTACGCCTACCACCGCTTCTTCCAGCACCTGGGATTTTTCACGCGCAAGTCGCAGGTCTTCCGGCGCAACCAGAAGTTCCATTGGATGCACAACATGATCCTCTATCCGATCGGCCGCTTCTACAAGCGTTCCGGGGATTATGTCTCCTCCGAGAACGGCCTGGGCTTGAGCTGGTCGGTGCCGGCCGTCATCGCCTTCGCGATCTCCTTCTGGACCATGGGGGCTCACCTGGGCACCGTCGTCTTCGTCGCCGCGATCGGGCTCTACGCCTACTTCGTCATCGACGACGTGCACGAGCGCTTCCACCTGGTCAAGCACTCCTACCAGGGCAGCCGCTACTACGCCTGGCTCGAGGACATCCACGTCCTGCACCATTGGGACCAGCGCATGAACTTCACGATCGTCCATCCGCTGATGGACGTGCTGTTCGGCACTTATCTCTCGCCCAAGAGCCACCGCCGAGAGATCGCGGTCGCGCTCGAGGACATGGAGCTCACCGTCTCGGATCTCATCAACTGGTGCTATCTCCTCAAGGAAGCCACTCCGGCCGAGTACGCGGCCTTCATCTCCCAGGCCAAGCGCCACCCGCGGTCTATGCGGAAGATCGGGCACTTGATGGAGGTCCTGCACCACCGCATCGCGCGCCATCCCGGCGACGCCGACGCCCGCGACCTCAAGCAGAAGGCCGCCGACCTGCTCAACGCCGTACAATCGTAAGCCGGCCCGCCGGCGGCGTGGTATAATAACCCAAGGTATATGACCGTGACTAAGTTCCTGCACACGCAGGTTCCCTTCTTGGACGGCCTCACGCCGGAGCAGGCCCATGAGCTCGCGGCGCAGTCCCAGCAGAGGAGCTACGCCGCGGGCCAGATCGTGCTGTTCCGCGGGACCACCGTCGACGGCCTCCATGTCGTAGCCTCCGGAAAGGTCTCGGTCTGGGTTCGGCCCGAGAAGGGCTCCAAGAATCCCGTCCAGGTCGCCGAGCTCGGGCCCGGCGAGGTGTTCGGCGAGACCTCGATCGTCGAGATGGGCACGGCGGGAGCCACGATCAAGGCCGTCGAGGACGAGACTCTCGTCTTCATCATACCTCAGGAAGCCTTCCAGGGGATTCTCGACGGGAACGAGGAGTTCCGCGCCCGCGCCCAGTCCCTCATCGACAGCCGCAAGAAAACGAACTCCTCTCTGCTTCCCGCCTGACTAGCCGTTCTTCCTGAACCACTCCAAGAGCTTCGCGAGAAATTCCGGATCGTCGATCATCTGAGCCCCATGGCCCTTCTTGGCCTCGAGAAACACGGGGCCTCCGGGGCGCAGGGCCAGGTCCACGGCGGTCTGATGGGCGTAAGCGTCGCCCGGGGAGGCGGCCGCGACGGCCTTTCGCCCCGGCAGGTCGTCGACGCCGACCCCGCGGTAGTTCCGCCCCGGCGAGAGCAGGATCGCCCAGCGCACCCTTTTCTCCTGCGCCGCGGCCTTAGAGACCAGATTGGCGCCGATCGAGCCGCCGATGAGACCGACGCGGTTCGCGGGTATTCCTTTTGTCTTTAGGAAGCCGATCGCGGCGGAGATGTCCTCGACGCAGCGCGGCCATTCCCCGACGCGGTCGAAGTCCGGGTAGGTGAGCCGCTGCCCGTCCTTGACGCTTTGTCCGTGGCCGCGGAGGTCGATGGCCAACGTCCCGTAGCCCAAGCCCCGGAGCGCCTCCGAGAGTTTGTGCCACTCGTCTTTGCCGGCCGCGACGCCGTGCACGAGCACCGCGACCGGTTTGCCTTTCCTGGGTGGATGGTAGAGGGCCGCGATGGTCCAGCCGTCGGCGGTCTTGAATCGGACGATCTCGCCGGCGGGCGGTCCGGCCCATGCGCAGACCGCCAGGATTACGGCGAGAATCGACGGGCCTGGGGATCGACCCCGGCGGGGATTGTCTATTTTTCTGGCCATATGGCCAGAAAAATAGACAATCTTTCGAGCGATACTGCAACCTCCCGTCCGCTATCTCTTCTTGCCGATGCCGTAGGTCTTGTTGTCGTCGAGCTTGCGGCAGCTGAGGCCCTTGATCGTCAGCATGACCTCCAAGGCTTCGCGCACCGTGACGTTCTGAAGAAACGCGGTCACCTTCCGGCCTTCAAGTCCCTCATCGAGCGCGAAGTTGAGGTGCGTCTGCGCCGAGATGCTCTCGAAGAATTGGTCGAGCGGGGCGTTCTTAAGTCGGATCGTGACCCGCTGGTCGAGGTCGGACCCGCCGCCGGCGATCTCGGGCTGGCGCAGCTGCGGGCTGTCCTTGGCGGCGATGATGTAGGTGTTGCTGCGGCCGACCTGCCGGTAGCCGACGCCGTTGGTCTGGCCGAGAACATCCAGGGCCTCCTTGATCGTGACGTCATGGAGGAAGGCCGTGACCCTCTTTTTCTCGAAGCCCTCGGTCAGGATGAAGTTGACCTTGGCCTGCGCAGACACCGTGTCGAGGAAGGTCGCCATCGGCGCTTGGCGGACCTCGATGGTCACGCGGGAGTCGAGTCCGGTAGGGGCGGCGTGGAGAGCTGGGGCGAGCGTCAGAAGAGCGGCGAGCGACATCCCTCGGCGAAGGTCTGTCATAGTGCACCTCCTTTCTTCAAACCTATGGTAGCCCCCGATGTGTTACAAAAGCAATACTGACCTACCGCGCCGTTTTCGGCGCGAACTTCAGGACCTCGCCGTCGAGGTCGACGAGGTAGAGCTCGCGGTCCTCGTCGACGCCAAACGAGCTGATGTGCCGCCCCGACGCGGCGATGAGGCGCCGGCGAAGCACCTGCTTTGCGGCCGGGTCGTAGAGCAGGCCCCAGACGCGGCCGTTGCCGTAGTCGCCGAAGACGTAGGTCCCGCACAGCGCGGGGACCTCATGACCCCGGTAGACGAACCCGCCGATCACGCAGATCCCTTCCTTGTGGCCGTAGTCGAGGATCGGCGGCGCGTAGCCCTCGTTGGAGCAGTCGAGCCTGACTCCCGGCGTGCAGTGCGAGCCTTCCATCACGCGCCAGCCGTAGTTCTTGCCCTTCTCGACGACGTCGATCTCCTCCCAATGGTCCTGGCCCACGTCGCCCGCGTAGAGAAGGCCCGTCACGGGGTCGAAGGAAAAGCGCCAGGGATTGCGCAGCCCCCAGGCGTAGATCTCCATGAGCCCGCCCTCGCCGTCCTGCAAGCCGGCGGGAAACGGATTGTCGGCCGGAATCCCATACGCGCGGCCGCTGTAGCGCTGGTCGACGTCGATGCGCAGAATCTTGCCGAGCCAGGTGTCGAGCCTCTGCCCGTTGTTGTGCGGATCGTCGCCGCTTCCGCCGTCCCCCATCGCGATGTAGAGAAATCCGTCGGGGCCGAAGGCCAGCTGTCCGCCCTTGTGATTTCCGTAGGGCTGATTGATCATCATGAGGTTGAACTCGTTTCCCGGATCGGCCGCGTCGGCGCCTTTGGGGGCCGAGAACTCCGCGATGACGGTGTGCAGGCCGCCCCTCTTCGAGACGTAGTCGACGAAGAACCGGCCGTTCTCCTTGAAGCGCGGGTGGAACGCCAGGCCCAGCAGGCCCATCTCTCCGCCATACTTGACCCGGTCGCGGATGTCGAGGAAGGGGCGCTTGAGAAGCTTGCCGTCCCGGACGACGCGGATCACGCCCGGCTGCTCGACGACGAAGAGGCGCTTCGAGGCGTCGCCCGCGTGCGCGAGCTGGAGCGGATGATCGAGCCCTCCGAGGTAAGGGACCAAAGACACCTCGGGGATCCGGCCATGGGGATCGTTTGTGCGGCAGGGTGCGGTTTCAGCGGAGGCCGAGACCGCCAGCGCGAGACTAGCGAGAGCGCATCGCCAGTTCATAGCCCGAGTTGTAGACCGCGAAGACCGAGTCCTGTACCCTCACCACGCTGCGCATGAGATAGTCCGACCTGTGCCGGAAGGTCTTGTCGGTCGCCCAGGAGTTGTCGCCCACGAGCTTGTGCGCGTCGTTGGCGTCAAGATAAAGCGAGTTGAGGCGCAGCTGCAGCTGCTGGACTTGTCCGAGGATCAAGAGCGCCGCCTGGTACATCTCGGGGTCGGGCAGGGCCTGGGTCGAGGCGATGCGGCAGCGCACCGTCAGGAAATAAAGGTTGTTGCGAATCTGATCCGAGCCCTTGGCCAAGGTGTCGAAATTGGCGCCGATGGTCTCCAGGCTCGGGCCGGGGTCATCCTGGCTGAAGGCGTAGCGCAGGTTGTCCTGCTGGGACTTGATGTAGGCGTCGATCTGGGCCAGGTTGGCGACTTGCTGGGCCACTTGTCCCGCGATCGCCTTCATGACCGGGATCATCGCGGGGTCGCTTTGCGACCGGGCCACGCGGTCGCGCGCGGTCAGCAGGGCGTCCCATAGGTACATCTCCTGCCAGAGGCTCGGCGCCGCGGCCTCCGCGGCCAGGGCCGGACTCGCTGCCGACAGAAGAGCCAGCACGAGGGCCGATTTGGCGCCGATTTTCACCACGTGAGTATATCACTTTGGGGATTTTTTTGGTCCAGCCCCGAGTTTGACACTCCGAAGACGCTAATGGTATCCTGCATTCGTGGACCACGACGACATCCTGGCCCTGGCCGGGCGTTTGCTCATCGCCATCATCTTCCTCTCCTCGGCCTTCGGAAAGATCACGGATTTCTCCGATACCGTGAAATACATGGAGGTCCACGGCATTCCTTGGTCGGGACTGCTGTGCGCCCTGGCCGCGGCCGTGGAAGCCTTGGGGGGCATCTCATTGATCCTCGGCTTCCACGTGCGCTGGGGCGCCGCGGTCCTGGCCGCGTTCCTGATCGTGGCGACCTGGATATTCCATACAGGTCCGGAGCAGCGCATCCACCTGCTCAAGAACCTCGCGATCTTGGGCGGCCTCCTGCAGGTGCTGGCCTTCGGCCCCGGGGCCCTGAGCCTCGAAGGTCGTCGCCAGCAGTCGTCTTAGGAGCCGCCGTGTCCAAACCCGCCTACATCGTTCTGGCCCGCAAGTACCGGCCCCAAGACTTCGAAGAACTGTTAGGACAGCCCGCCGTCGCGGTCACGCTCAAGAACGCGATTGCCTCAAAAAAGATCGCTCATGCCTATCTTTTTACTGGACCGCGCGGGGTCGGCAAGACCACCATGGCGCGCATACTCGCCAAGGCCTTGAACTGCGTCAAGGGTCCCGCGCCGGCGCCCTGCGGGGAGTGCGAGCCCTGCTCCGAGGTCGCTTCCTCGTCGTGTCTCGACGTCTTGGAGATGGACGCGGCCTCGCATACGGGCGTCGACAACGTCAGGCAGGTCATTATCGACACGGTCGGACTGGCCCCCGCGCGGGATCGCTATAAGGTCTTCATTATCGACGAAGCCCACATGCTGTCGAGCGCGGCCTTCAACGCGCTCCTCAAGACCCTCGAGGAGCCTCCGCCTCACGTCGTGTTCATTTTGGCCACAACGGAATCGACGAAGATCCCGTCGACCATCGCCTCGCGCTGCCAGCGCTTCAAGTTCCGGCCCGTCCCGGTCGAGCTTTTGCGCGAGCACCTCGAATCTTTAGCGAAGAAGGAGAAAATCGAGATCGAGCTCGAGGCCCTCGAACTGCTGGCCCGCACCGCGGAAGGCTCCTTGCGCGACGCGGTGAGCCTGCTCGACCAGTGCCGGTCGTTCTCCGAAAAAAAGGTGACCGCCGAGGCCGTCCGCGAAATGTTCGGCTTCGTTCCGCAGGAGATGCTCTTAGGCGCCGCCAAGGCCCTTCTCGGCAAGGACGCCAAGGGGCTGGCGCAATGGCTGCAGAGAGTCTACGAGGAGGGCGTCGAGCCGTCACAGTTTCTCAAAGACATGCGGGCGGCCCTGGAGGCCCTTTACCTGTCCAAGCTTGGGCTGGCCGCGGCCGTGCCGGCGGCCTGGACTCAAGCCGCCGCGACGGTCTCGGCGGAGAGTTTGGGGTTCCTGCTGCGGCGCCTCAACCGGGCCCTGGAGGAGCTTCGCTGGGGCGATTCTCCCCGGCTCTCCCTCGAGCTGAGCCTGTTCTCGTGCCTCGAGGCGGCTTGGGACCTGTCGGACTGGGCGCAGCGTCTCGAGCGACTCGAGGGGCGCCTGTCCTCGGGGGCGGCCTGCGCCCCAGGGGAGGAGCCCGAGCTCGCGGGCGAGGAGCCTGCAAAGGCGTCGGCGCCGGCCGCGGGCGGCGACGCCTGGACCCAGGTCCTCGCCGCGGCGCGCAAGGAGAAGCCGGCGTTGGCCGGAGTGCTCGACAAAGCCAGGGTGGACGTTTCCGCTGGGGGCCCTTGGAAGCTCATCATCGGCAAGCCCTTCGAGCTGGAACAGGCGAAAAGAGGGCAGGGCTGGATTGAGGCCAAATTGGCCACAATCCGCGGGCTGCCGACGAGGGTCGCCGTGGAGTTGGGCCAAATTGGCCACACTCCCGCCGCCGCGCCGGCGGCTGAGGCTGCCGCGCCGGAGCCGGAAGGAGGCGAAGGCAGCGCCTGGAAGGACGTCACCGAGTCGGCTCCCCGGGCCTCGCCGGAGGCGCTCAAGAAAGCGCAGCAGATCCTGGGCGGCAAAGTCCGCATCGTCAAGAAGCCCCAATGAAGAGCTTCTCAAAGCTCATCGCGAGCCTCAAGCGGCTGCCCGGGATCGGCCCCAAGCAGGCCGAGAGGCTGGCGGTCTTCCTGCTTCGCGCTCCCGATTTTGAGACCGACGGCCTGGTGGCCGCCCTGCGCGAGGCCAAGGCCGCCATACGTCCCTGCCGGCAATGCTTCGACTTCACCGAAAGCGACCTCTGCCGCCTCTGCTCCGACCCGGACCGCGACCGGGGACTTCTGTGCGTGGTCTCCGAGACGCAGGACGTGACGGCCATCGAGCGCTCTCGCGGCTACAAAGGCCTCTACCACGTCCTGCACGGCGCGCTCTCGCCCCTGGAAGGGATCGGGCCGGAGGCCCTGCGCGTTCGGGAGCTGCTGGACCGCGTCGGACGGGCCGGAGCGACCCTGCGCGAAGTGGTCCTCGCCACCGACCCGGACGCCGAAGGAGAGGCGACGGCGCTTTATCTGTCGCAAAAACTCAAAGGGGGCGGCTCTTTCAAGGTCACGCGCATCGCGCACGGGGTCCCGATGGGCGGAGACCTGGACTACATCGACGAGCGCACTTTGTCCCACGCCCTGGCGGGACGCACGGAGGTCTAGGATGCGCTACGAAAACATACTCGAGACCATCGGCGGTACGCCCCTGGTCCGCCTCAACCGCATGGCCGAAGGCTACAAGCCCAAGATTTATCTGAAATGCGAATTCTTCAACCCAGGCGGTTCGGTCAAGGACCGCATCGGGGTGACGATGATCGAGGAAGCCGAGCGCAAGGGCCTGCTCAAGCCCGGCGGGACCATCATCGAGGGCACGTCGGGCAACACGGGCATCGGCCTGGCGCTGCTGGCCGCGATCCGCGGCTACAAGCTGATCTTCACGATCACCGACAAGCAGTCGCGCGAGAAAATCAACCTGTTGAAGGCGATGGGCGCCGAAGTGATCGTCTGCCCGACCGCGGTGGCGCCCGAGGACCCGCGCAGCTACTACTCGGTCGCGGCCAAGCTGGCCAAAGAGATACCCAACGCCTATTATCCCAATCAGTACGAGAACCCCCAGAACCCCAAGGCCCACTACGAGACCACGGGCCCCGAGATCTGGAAAGACTCGGGAGCCCGGATCACGCACTTCGTCGCCGGCATGGGCACGGGGGGGACGATCTCGGGGGCGGGCAAGTATCTCAAGGAGATGGACCCGAAGATCAAGATCATCGGGGCCGATCCCATCGGCTCCCTGTACTACGAGAAGATCAAGTTCAACCGGGTCGGCAAGGCCCACACCTACGTCATCGAGGGCATCGGCGAGGACATCTTCCCTTCGACCATGGACTTGAAGCTCGTCGACGACGTCATCCAGGTCCAGGACCGGGAGGCCTTCGTGGCGACCCGGCGCCTGGTGCGCCTGGAGGGCATCATGACCGGCGGCTCCGGCGGCGCGGCCCTGTGGGCGGGCCTCAAGTACGCCGAGAAGCTCACCGCGAAGGACTTCATGGTGATCCTCCTGCCCGACACGGGCATGCGCTACCTCTCCAAGATTTACAACGACGAGTGGATGAAGGAGAACCAATACCAGGAAAGCGAGCTGCATCTCTACGCGCGCGACGTCCTCTCGGCCAAGCGCCACGGAGGACGCGAGCGCAAGCTCGTCATGGGCAAGCCCAAGGACACCTTGATCCAGGCCCTTCACGCGATGCGCAAGCAGGACATCTCACAGCTGCCCGTCTTCGAGGGCAAGAGGCTCGTCGGCGCCGTCTCGGAGGACGCGATTCTGGGCTTCATGCTCAAGGGCCGCGAGCTCAAGAAGATGATCGTGCGCGAGGCCATGGGCGACCCCCCGCCTGTGGTCACTCCGCAGGCGCGCATCGAGTCGATCATGCGCCTGATCAGCTCGGATCGCCCCGCGGTGCTGGTGCAGACGGCCAAGGCCCAGTACGACATCATCACGAAGTACGACATCCTCAACGCGGTGTCGAAGTTCGCGGGCGACGGAAAGTCGCCGTCCCATAGCCAGAATTAGGAGAGCGCGATGAAAACCTGGAACGCCTTGTTCGTGTGTCTGTTCTGGTGCGCGGGATCGGCGCGTGCCGCGGATCTTGCCGCGCCGAAGGTCATGGAGACCCCGATGGGCGCCGACGTCGAAAAGGCGGAAGCAAAGACCGAACCCGCCAAGGAAGCCCCCAAGGCCGATAAGCCCGAGAACCGAAAGAAAGAGGAGGCCAAGGCGGCGGAGGAGGAGGGCAAGGCGGCGCCTGCGGCGGCGATACCCGAGATCGTCGAGAAGCCCAAGGCGAAGGTCTTGACCGCGGCGGAGAGCCTGGCGGCCGAATGGAAGT
Source organism: Elusimicrobiota bacterium (assembly GCA_016194705.1). Classification (GTDB taxonomy): domain Bacteria; phylum Elusimicrobiota; class Elusimicrobia; order UBA1565; family UBA9628; genus PALSA-1176. Next base: position 178,115 of record JACQAZ010000038.1, read on the forward strand.
TCCTCGGCGATGAGGCGCAAAGCGCCGACGGAGAGATCCAGGACGGCGCCGTCGAGCATCTCAAGGTCTTCGTCGACAAGAGGCTCGAGGCTCCCATGCGGCCGGATGCGTTGTATCTGCTCGCGGGCTTGCGGCAGAAGAGGGGCGACGTCAAGGGGGGGCTTGTCGACCTGCTGAGGCTGGTCTACGAGTATCCCGAGTCCAAGCACGCCATGAAGGCGAAGTCCGATTTCCTCGACGGCGCCGGGCGCAAGTTCTCGCGGCGCCTCAAGGCGGCCGAGGAGGAACTCGTCAAGACGCCTAAGTCCGAGGACAAGGCCGAGCGCTTGGCGTTGCTTTGCGAGAAGCTCGGGGGTTCGATGGAGGATTCGCTTTACGAGGCTTCCGTCGAGGAGATCCACCGCTTCGAGACGCGCTTCGCGGATTACGCGGGCGCCGACAAGGTCGAGTTCTCCCTCGCCGGGCTGCATGCCGCGGGAGGCCGGTCGGTCATGGCGCTGGTGGCCTATCAGAAGCTCCTCGCGGTCCGTCCGGACAGCGCATTGCGGCCCAAGGCGCAGTTCGCGGTCGGCGCCGTGTACGCCGACAGTCTCAAGGATTACAAGAAGGCCATCGAGGCTTTCTCGGAAGTCGTCGAGAAATATCCCGGAAGCCCGGAGGTCCTGGCCTCCCTGCAGCGCTCCTCGCAGCTCTACTCGGACCGGCTCAAGCAGTACCAGCTCGCCGTCGAGGTCGACGAGAAAATCGTCAAGCTCTTCCCGAAGACCGACGGCGCGCTCGCGGCCCTCAAGGACGCGGCCAAGCTTCAGCGCGAGAGGCTCAAGGCGCCCGGCGACGCGATCAAGACCGATCAGCGGCTGGCCGCGATGTTCCCGACGGCCGGAGTCGACGCGCTGCGAGAGGCGGCGGCGATCGCGCGCAAGGACCTCAAGGACTACAAGCAGGAGGTCGAGATACGGCGCGCAATCGCCAAGAGCTACGCCTCCGCAAAAGAAGCCCCCGAGGAGCTCTACGCCGCCGCCGAGGTCTGCGAGGACGACCTCAAGGACAACGAGCAGGCCCTTTCCCTTTATAAGGAGCTCGGAACGAGCTTCCCCGGCACCAAGCAGGCCAAGAAGGCCGCGGAGCGGCTCGCCAAGCTCGACAAGGCGGCGGCGCCGGTCCCCGCGCCCGTTCCCGCGCCGGCGCCGGAGAAGCCATAGGGCCCGATGAGCCCGTTATTGGCGCTCGCTCTGGCCGCGGCCGGCGTCGCGGCGGCGGCGCCGGCTGATCCCGAAGCCGCCTACTTCGCGGAGTCGCGCGAGCGGCTCAAGGCCCTCGTGCGCCTGGACACATCCAACCCGCCGGGAAATGAGATCATCGCCGCGGACTACCTCAAGACGGAACTCGCCAAGGACGGGATCGCCTCGGAGATCTTCACCTCAAGCCCGACGCGCTCGAGCCTGGTCGCGCGGCTCAAGGGATCAGGCGCCATGAGGCCCATCGTGCTCATGTGCCACACCGACGTCGTGCCGGCGGCCGCGAAGGATTGGTCGCAGCCGCCGTTTGCCGCCAGCGAGAAGGACGGCTACATCTACGGCCGCGGAACGGCCGACATCAAGAGCATGTGCGCTGTCGAAGCCTCCCTGCTGGTCTGGCTCAAGCGCACCAAAACGGCTTTGGCGCGCGACGTGATCTTTTTCGCCGAGGCTGACGAGGAAACCGGGAACCGGCAGCGCCACATCGATTGGCTCATGAAGGAGCACGCCGAGGCCGTCGCAGCGGAGTTCGGGGTCAACGAGGGAGGAAACACGCTGTGGTCGGACGATGGGCCTTACGAGATACGCATCCAAGCCGCCGAAAAAGAGTACATGGACCTGACCTTGGTGGCTCACGGCCAGGCGGGCCACGCCTCGGTGCCGCGCTCGGATAACGCCGTGACGGCGCTGGCCCGTGCCGTGACGCGTCTGTCCATGCACCACTTCCCGGCGCAGGTCAACGCTGTGGCCCGCGGCTTCCTCGAGACCCAGGCGAAGTCGGCCAAGGGCGAGCTCAAGTCCGCGATCGAGATGGCTCTCTCCGCCAAGCCGGGACCGATCCTGGACATGGCCGCCGACCGCCTGGCCGGGATCAACCCCGAGTTCGCCGCGATGCTCAGAAACACCGTGACGCCGACGATTCTGGCGGCGGGATACAAGGCCAACGTGATTCCCGGGGAGGCCCAAGCGACCTGCAACGCGCGCCTGATGCCCGGCGTGCGGGCCGAAGACCTGATCGCCGAGGTCAAAGAGGCCATCGCCGATCCCTCCATCGAGGTGCGCTACGACCCGCCGACCCGCGAACCCGTCGGGACCATGCCCGCCGACACCGAGTTCTACCGCGCCGTGCAGTCCGCCGCCTCCGAACTGGCGCCCAAGGCGCGCGTGATGCCCTTCATGGCGGCCTGGACCACGGACTCTCAGGATCTGCGCGGGCGGGGGACGATCATGTACGGAATCGACCCGCCCGTCACGGAGGAGGACGGCAACCGCATCCACGGCGTCGATGAGCGCCTGTCCGCGGCGGCCCTGGACTGGTACGCCCGCTTCCTGCGCGAGATCGTGCTGAAAGTCGCCGCGGGCCCTGCCGCCGCTTCTCAAAAGGCGAGATGACGCCGCTGTTCCTGCTCCTCTTCGGAGGGCTCGCATGGGGACGCGAGCCGTATCCGGCCGAGCGCCTCGCCTTGGTCCGCGACGTGACCGAGGCGCGCATCGCCCCCGACGGCAGGACGGTCTCTTTCGTCAGCGACATCACAGGCGCGCTTGAGGTCTGGAGCGTGGGCAGCCGCGGCGGCTGGCCGGACCAGCTCTCTGCGCTGGCAGAGCAGGCGACGGACGTGCGCTATTCTCCCGATGGCCTAAGGCTCGTCTTCGCCTCGGACTTCGGCGGAAACGAGCGCCCCGATCTCTATCTCGTCGACAGCGAGGGCGGCGAGACGCAGAACATCACCGTCTCGACGCGCGCCGAGACCTCGCCGCGCTTTTCTCCCGACGGCCGGCGCCTGGCCTATCTCGCCGACCCCGAGCAGCCCTTCCTCTTCCAGCTGATGGTGATGGACCTGACGACGAGGAAAAGCCGCCAACTCACGCACGAGACCGTCAACGTGCATTTCCCTGCCTGGTCCCCGAACGGGAGGCTGATCGCGGCCACGCGCTCCGGCGACGACCAGAAAGGCGAGCTCCTGCTGGTGGACTCGGAGACGGGCGAGACGCGATCCGTGGCCCCTCCGACCGCAGGAGGCATCATCATCCCGGAGCAGTTCGACCCCTTAAGCCGCTCGCTCTTGTGCCGCGCGCGCAACGAGAAAGGGTATCTGCAGCTCTACCTGCTCGAGGTCGCCACGGGCCAGGGCAATTTCATCGGCTACGAGGAGTGGGACGTCGACCAGGCCGTCTCACATCCCTTCGCCGGGATCGTGTTCACGCGCAACGAGGGAGGGGTCTCAGGGCTCTACCGAATGAAGACTCCCGAGGCCGAGCCGCAGCAGCTCCTGAAGGCGCGCGGGCGCATCGAGGGTTTCGACTTGGACCGGTCCGGCGAGAAGGCCGTGTATCTCTGGAGCGATTCGACGCATGCGACCGACGCGTGGGTGCTGGACCTCAAGACCGGGCTCTCGGTGAGCGTCACGAAGTCGATGCTGGGCGGCGTTAGGCCAGAGTCTCTGTCGCGCGCCGAGATGATCAATTACAAGAGCTTCGACTCCGAGCACGTAGAGATGCTCTACCTGCGGCCCGACAACCACCGTTTGGGGAGCCCTCCGCCGGCCGTGGTCTTCGTGCACGGCGGACCCGACTGGCAGATCTACGACGATTTCAACGCCGAACGCCAGGCCCTGGCCGAGGCGGGCATCGCGGTCATCGCGCCGAACTTTCGCGGCTCGACGGGCTTCGGCAAGGAGTTCCTCGACGCGAACCAGAAGGACTGGGGCGGAGGCGACCGCAGGGACCTCATCGAGGCCGTCAAGTTCCTCGCCAAGCGCCATGAGATCGACCCCGCGCGCGTGGGCATCACGGGCGGCAGCTACGGCGGCTACATGACCTTGATCGCGCTCGCCAAGAACAAGGGCGAATGGGCCGGGGGCGTCGAGGCCTACGGGATGCCCGACCTCGTGCAGGACTATGAGCTCACCAAGGGCCGCTTCGGCGACTGGTACCAAACGCAGATGGGCGACCCCAAGGCGCAGGAAAAGCTCTTCTACGACCGCTCGGCGATCAATTTCCTCGACAACATCAAGGCTCCGCTGCTGATCTTCCAAGGCGCCAACGACACAAACGTGCCGAAGGCCGAGAGCGAGCTCGTCTACTCCAGGCTCAAGGCGCTGGGCCGCGACGTCGAGATGGTCGTTTACTCCGACGAGGGCCACGGCTTCACCAAGCGCGGGAACCGCGCCGATTATTACAAAAAGACCGTCGAATTTTTTGTAAAACATCTGGCGCCGAAATAGGAGAATCAACATCATGACCGCTAAGAAGGACGCGGGCTTCGCGACCAAGGCCGTTCACGCGGGCCAGCGCCCCGACCCGACGACGGGCGCCATCATGACTCCGGTCTATCTGACCTCGACCTACGTCCAGGAAGGGCCGGGCGTGCACAAGGGCTTCGACTACGCGCGCACCGTGCACCCGACGCGCCTGGCGCTCGAGGCCAACATCGCGGCGCTCGAGGGGGGCGCCCACGGGCTTTGCTTCGCCTCGGGCATGGCGGCGACCTCGACCGTCATAGAGATGCTCGACGCCGGCGACCATGTCGTCTCCTGCAACGACCTCTACGGCGGGACCTACCGGGTCTTCACGAAGGTCTTCGCGCGGCACGGGATGTCGTTCTCGTTCGTCGACGCCACCGACATGAAGGCCATCGAGAAAGCGATGACGTCCAAGACGAAAATCCTTTGGATCGAGACGCCCTCGAACCCGATGCTGCGCATCACCGACATCAAGAAGGCCAGCGCGCTCGCGCACAAAAAGAAGGTCAAGGTCGTGGTCGACAACACCTTCGCATCCCCCGCGCTGCAGCAACCGCTGGCCTTGGGAGCCGACATCGTGGTCCACTCGACGACCAAGTATCTAGGCGGCCACTCAGACGTCGTCGGCGGCGCCGTTGTGACCAACGACCGCGAGATCTTCGACAAGCTCAAGTTCCTGCAGAACGCGGTCGGCGCGGTCCCCGGGCCCCTGGACTGCTTTCTCGTGCTGCGCGGGACCAAGACCTTGCCGCTGCGCTTGGTCAAGCACTGCGAGAACGCGATGGCCGTCGCCCGGCATTTGAGCAAGCACAAGGAGATCGCCAGGGTGCATTACCCGGGACTCGCCGACCATCCGGGCCACGCGATCGCCAAGGCCCAGATGTGCGGCTTCGGCGGCATGATCTCCTTCGAGCTCAAGGGCGACCTCGAGCGCGCCAAGCGCATGATCGCGATGACGAGGGTCTTCTCGCTGGCCGAGTCGTTGGGCGGGGTCGAGTCGCTCATCGGCCATCCTCCGACGATGACCCACGGGTCCATCCCGCGCCAAGAGAGGTTGAAGAGCGGCCTCGTCGACGGCCTCATACGCCTCTCGGTGGGCATCGAGGACGCACAGGACCTTATCGATGATTTGGATCAGGCCATCGCCCGAAGCGCCGTCTAATGAAGTCGCAGGGGGTGCCGCCATGCGCAATCTGGGATTGATCGTTTTCGCGCTCGCCGCGGGCGCCTGCACGTCGGTCGGCCAGCTGGGTCTCGTCACGAAAAGCGCGGTGGATCCGGCCGCGATCCTGCGTTCGGGGCGCCAATTCAAGGAGATCGGTCCCGCCGAGGGCCGGGCCTGCCGGCATTTCGTGCTCGGAGTCCTTCCCTGGGGCAACGCCGACATCCAGGCCGCCGTCGACGAAGCGCTCAAGGCCTCGGGAGGCGACGCCCTGGTCAACGCGACGACCTCGAACAGCCACTACGGCTTCATCCCGTTCTACAACCTCTACTCGTTCACCTGCACCGCGGTCAAAGGCACCGCGATTAAGTTCCAGTAAACCGGGTCAGCGTCCGGGGTGTCCTAGGACGCCTTGTGGGCCGTAATGGGGCGGCTCTTCCTTCCCGGCGGAAACCGCGACTTCTTCCGGGGCGCGGCGGCGTCGCTGTGGGGAGTCAGATAGAGCCAGCCGAAGTAGAGGACCATGGCGTAGGCGAAAATCATGGCGACGGGAGTGATGTCGTGTGCGAAGTCATTCATCTCATTTCATCCTTGATCGATTTCTCCGCGTAGTCCCACCTTGGTTCCAACGGCAAAGACTAAGGCCGCGATTGAAAACGACACCAGAGCGACGGGAAGCTTATCCTCGTGCTGTCCCAAGAACCAATCGAGCGGCACGAACACCAGCACGAGAATCGCGATCTCGCGCAATGCCTCTCCGAGCCATCTTGCCGCCAACCGCTCTTCTTGGTCCGCGGTCAGCATCGCAAACCCCGCCTGAGGATTAGTATAAGCGCGCAGCCCGAAAATGTCAATGGAACGATGGCGTCCAGGCTCATCGGATGACCATCGCGGGCCACGGCCAGTAGCGGCAAAGCCGCGAGCCTTTGGGGAGATGCCGGCCCCACCGGCAGCCGCGGCAGCAGGGCAGGAACAGTCTGAGGCCCAGAGCCCCGCCCTCGGCTCGCTTTGCGGGTTGGTGGGCGGCGGGCGCGGGGCTCTGGGTCCTCATGATATATATACGATTGACCCCCCTAAATTGTTCCCTCTGTATTGGAGAAAAAGGCCCGGGAAGGGCGGGGGGGGAGCTACGGAGTGGTGGAACGAAGCTGCTTGAGCTGGTCTTGGACGACGTGAACCGTCCGGGGCGAGGCGCCCACCTCGAGGGCTTTGCGGAAGAATTTCACGGCCTGGGCGGTGTCGCCCTGGGCGACCAGGCAAAGCCCGAAGCCGGTGTAGGCGTCGGCCACGACCGGATCGCTCATGCCCAGGGTTCCGGAGAGCTTCATCGCCTCGGCGTAGGAATACTTCGCCGCGGGGATGTCGCCCTCGAAGCGCGCGATCGTCCCCATCCTCTCGTAGTAGAGCACTCGCAGGCGGTCGTCGGGTCCCAACTGCGACAGAGCCGCGGCCAGCTCCGCCTTGGCCCCCGTGAAGTGGCTGCCTTCGATGAGCTTTTGCGCGAACACGAAATGGCCCTCGGGGGTCTTGGCGTCGGAAATTCCCTCGATGCCTTCCGGCCGGGCCGCGTGCCCGGGGCTTCGCGCCGCGCCGCCCCAGCGGACCGTCGCGCTGACGCGGTTCGAGATGCCGAGGCTCCCCAACGGCGAGATGGCGTAATCGACGCTCAAAGCCTTCCAGATCCACCCCACGCCGGCGGTGATGCCGACCCCGGCGTCGTTGCGCGTCGTGAACCCGAAACGGAAGGCCATGAATTGATCATAGACCGATTCGATGCCGAACCCCATCCGGATCCTGTCGGCCCTCTCCCGCGTGACGTCGAGCGCGAGCGTGTTGTCGTTCTTGAACGCCGGGAAGGAGAAGCCCGTCCCGAGGCGCCACAGCAGAGGCAGCTTTTCGTCGTGCGAGGCGAACCTCACGTCGGGACCCATGTTCAGAACGGAGGCCCCGAAGCTCAAGCCCTTGAGCTGCCGGACGCGGTAGAGCGCGCCGACATCCAGGGCGAAGCCGTTGGCCTGGGTGCTGTCGAGGGTCTCGCGCAGCAGCTTGGCGCCGGCCCCGAGGCTCAGGTCCTCGGTGACGGCGCGGGCGTAGCTGCCCGCGAGGGCGAAGTCGTTGACGCCGAAGCTCGACCCGGTTCCGCCGGGCTGGGACAAGGTCGTGCGGTTGATGCTCCCGAAGTCCAAGTAGTTGAGGCTCAAGCCCCAGCCCTGCTTGGCGGCGAAGCCGACGTATTCCTGGCTGAGCCCCTGCGCGTAGACGTTGTGCATGAAGGTGGCCTCGTAGCCGTCGACGCGGGCCAGACCCGCCGGATTGTAGAGCAAAGCGTTGGAGTCGGACGCCAGGGCCGTGTAGGCGCCCCCCATGCCCACCGCCCGGGCGTTGGCGTCGATGGTGAGGAAATCGAAAGAGGACGCCCCGGCCGCGGAGTCGGCCCAGGCCGGGCTCGCGGCGGCGACGATCGTCCACAACAGTAGCGTGATCCTCATCTGATGATGGCCAGCTTCCTCACGACGCTCTTAAGGCCCGGAGCCGAGATCACGGCGAAGTATCCGCCCGAGGCCGCATCGCGGCCGTCCTGATTCTTGCCGTCCCAATGGACGGCGCCGGCGCCGTTGGATGAGTCGAATTTCGCGACCATCCGGCCGGAGGCCGTGTAGATCGTGATCGTGACGATGCCGGGGAGGCGGTCGAAGACGATCCCCGAGGTCGGATCGCCGGCGCCAAACGGCTTGCCCTCGTCGGCGTTGGCGCCGTTGGGCTTGTAGGGATTGGGATAGACCCGCACCGAGCCCAGGTCGGGGGCCGCGGGGTTGCCCGCGATGATGGCGAAGATGCTGAAATGGGGCGTCAAGCCGGTGACGGTGTGACTGGCGAGGTTGACGGTCGAGGCGAAGTCCCTGCTCCAAACGCCGGTCGCGGGATCGAGGGAATAGAGCTGGAAGGTCGACGGAAACTTGGCCGTGTCCGGGTACGACAAGGTGATGGCGGAGAGGGCACCCCCGGAGAGGGCGTGCTGGCCGTTATTGAGGTCCACCTGCATCGCCGAGCCGACGAAGGCCATTCCGCTGGGCGGCCCGGTCGTGATCGCGGGATTGCTGACCACGGTCAAGGTGACCGTCGAGGCGCTCAGCGCGCCCGCGGGCAGGACGATGCTCGCCATCGGGTCGCTTGCGCCCTCGCCTCCGGCCGAGATCGAGTTGAGGGTCGCGTTGTTGAGGAGTTGAGCCTTCTGGATCGTTGCGCCGACCAGATTTTCAATGATGTCAGGGGTTATCGGATCGACGACGACGGTGATCGCTCCGGGGGCCGTGTCGGAACTGCCCGACACGCTCACGGCCACGGCGCGCAGGTCGTAGCTGCCGGGTGCTGCGCCCGTCACGTCCCAATGGATGAAGAAAGGGAAATCCTCGTCTGGATTCGGGTGGTTGAGATCGGCGGCCGGGACGTTGGTCCAGGCCGTCGAGCCCGGAACGCGGTATTGGAAGGAAATCTGCTCGACTTGGTCGGGAGAGCCCGAGACGATCGCCGCCATGAGCGTCACGCTGTTGCCCGCGACGCGCTTGCCCGAATCGGGCGAGGAGACCACCGCCCGGACCGAGGGCAAGGTCCCCGTGGCCGCGGCGATCGCGAAAACCCCGGCCGTCTCGGTGGCGCCGCAGCGGTGAGTCGACCTGACCGCGAAGGTGTAGGAGGCCGATGAGGCGAGCACCCCCGTCGTGAAAGTCGTCTGGGGTGCGGCCAGGACGGCCAGGGGCGCCGCGTAGTTGACCGTGCCCGTGCCCGCGTCGTAGTACACGCCGTACTGCGTGACGCCTTCCGTCGGCGAGGCGGTCCATGAGAGCGCGACTTGATTGCCCGCCAAGCCCGAAGCGGTCAAGGAGCCGGGCGGCGCGGGGACCGTGTTGCCGGTGATCAGCGAAATCGTCGAGTCAAACGCCGAGTAGGAGCCGCCGAAGCCTTGGTCGCGGACCCTGAAATAATAGGTCGTGCAGCCGAGCATGCCGCCGGCCGGGTATTGGGTCGCGGCGGCGCTGAAAGTCGCGGCGAACGCGAGGCCGTCGGTCGAGCGCTGGACCTCGGCGGAGGTCCCGGGGGGATTGAGGTTGAGCCCCCAGGTGATGAAGGCCGAGGTCGAGGTGATCGCGGACGCCGCGGTGCCCGACGGAGGATTGGCCAAGGTGTAGGCCGTGGCCGGCGCGGGCGAGAGCGGTCCGCCGCCAGCCGCGTTGTAGCCTGCGCTCACGACGCGGTGCGGCGTGTTGGGAGCAAGACCGTTCTCGACGAAGGAGGCCGCGGTCGAAGTGCCGAGCAGGATCGCCGCGCCCGTCGCGTCGTAAACCTTGTAGCTCGTCGCGTTGGAGGCGGCGCTCCAAGTCCAGCTGATCGAGGACACGCCGAGCACGACGGTGGCGGCCAAGCCGGGCTGGCCCGGGATCGGCGGCAGGGGGGGCGAGGTCACGGTCGAGCCCAAAGTCGTGAACGGCCCCGCGGCCGCGGTCGAGACCTGGGCGTAGTAGGTCGTCGAGGGCGAGAGCCCGATGTAAGAGGCGAACAGGCTGCTCGTGATGACCGTCTGATTTCCCGCGAATGCGTTGGGCAAGGCGCCGGTCGAGAGCGAGGAGTAATAGATCGTCGCGCTGGAGAAAGTCGAGCCCCAATTGGCCTGCAGGGAATTGGCCGAGACCAAGCTGAAAGGCAAGGCGGTGATCAGCGGCGGCGGCAGGGTCACGGCCGAGCCGAGGCTCGTGAACGGTCCGGTCGCGAAGGTCGACACTTGGACGTAGTAAGTCGTCGCGCCGGTCAAGCCTGCGAAGGCGGCGGACAACCCCAAGGTGCTCAGGCTTTGGTTGCCCGAGAATGAGTTGGGGAATGCGCCCGAGGAAAGCTGGGCGTAGTAAGTCGTTCCGCCGCCGAAGGTCGAGGTCCAGTTCGCGGTCAGCGAGACGATCGTGATCGCCGAGTAGGCCCCCGCCGTGATCGCCGGCGCGGGCGGCGTCACGACCGAGCCGAGACTCGTGAAGGGTCCCCCGGGCGCCGTGGAGATCTCGGCGAAATAGGTCGTTGCGCCGCTTAAGCCCGCGTAGGACGCCGCGAGATTCAAGGTGTTCGAGCTTAGGTTGCCCGAGAATGAGTTGGGAAAAACTCCCGTCGATAGCTGAGTGTAGTAGAGGGTCCCGCCGGGAAAGCTCGAGGTCCAGTTCGCCGTCAGACCGAAATAGGTGACGCCGCTGAAGGCCGCCGGCGTGATCGTCGACTGGGTGACGGCGGCGCCGAGGTTCGTGAAGGGCCCAGCGGGCGCGGTCGCGACCTGCGCGAAGTAGACTGTTCCGCCCGTGAGTCCCGAGAACCCGGCCGAGGTGTTGAAGGTGTTCGAGCTTTGGTTGCCCGAGAAGGAGTTGGGGAAGGCGCCCGTCGAGAGTTGGGTGTAATACAGCGTCGAGGTCGAGAAGGTCGATGTCCAATTCGCGGTCAATCCGGTCGGCGCGACGCCCGTGAAGGGCGCGGCCGTGATGACGGGCGCCGCCGGGGTCATGACCGAGCCGAGGTCCGTGAACGGCCCCATCGACGCGGTCGAGACCTGGGCGAAATAGGTCGTGCCGCCGCTCAAAGCTGAGAACGAGGCGAAGGTGTTGAAGGTGTTCGAGCTTTGGTTGCCCGAGAAAGCGTTGGGGAAAGCCGCGGTCGAGAGCTGGGAGAAGTACAGCGTGCCGGTCGAGAACGAAGACGTCCAATTGGCGGTCAGGCCGCCGGTCGTCACTCCGCTGTAAGGCGCGCTGGAGAGCGTCTGTGCCCCGGCGAAGCCGACACCCCCGGCCAGGAGGGAAGCCGCGACGAGGTAGACGCGCGCTAGTCGGGGCCTGAGCCCCGCGAATTTATTTCTTGGCATTCATTCGGCAGCCTGACCCTCCCTCTCCGGGAGTCGGGGCTTTGCGCCCCCGGCTTGCGCCGGGTTTGCCTTTATCGCCCACCCGCGGCTGCGGGTGGGAACATCTTATAAGTGTAACAGCTTCCTCTGAATAGTCAAGGTCCATTTCATTCTTGCTGCCAGGGCCCTCCGAAGAATTCGTAGAATCTAGCGACGAGGAAAAACATGAGGATGCGCGAGGCTGCGGTGGAGGACCGAAAGAGAGCGCTGGGGAGCTTTTCCGCCCTTCTGCGCCAGTACCGCCGGGGCCTGGGCCATCCCAGCGCCCGCGCCTTCTTCGAAGCCCAGGGAGGCCGGACCTTCTTCGGCTGCACCTACCGCGCCTATCTGAACCTCGAGAATGGGCTTTCGGTCCCGCAGCCCGCCTTGGTAGAGAAGCTGGCCGCGGCGTTCTGGATCGCGGTGGACGAGCCCAAGGCGCGCGAATTCACCCTAGCCTACCTTCGTGTCCTGCTGGGAGCCGGGCGGTTCACCGACTACGCCGTCGAGAGCCTCTCTCGCCAAGACGACGCTCCCGGACGGGAGCAGGCCGCCCGTCCCGGCGCCGAGGGCCGCGAGACGGTGCTCAGCGCCGCGCAGGCGCAGATTCTCTATCGCAGCGCGCAGGACTACTGGTGCTTCACCCTGCTGGCCAACGACGCGGGGCGTTGGACTCCCGACGGGCTTGCGAAGGTCCTGGGCCTGCCGGTCGGCCGAGTGTCGAAGTCCTTGACGGCGCTGCAGCGCGCGCGGCTTCTGAGCCGCGATGGCGAGGGCCGCTGGTTCTGCCCTCACCGAGGCACGCTGCTGTTTCATCCCAAGGACCAGCCCTACCGCCCGCAGGACCTGGCGGCCCTGCGCCGGCATTGGGAGCGGATGGCCCGGCGCCGCGGGGGAGAACTGATCTCGGAGCACCCGGTCCTGACGCGTTGCTCCGAGTCGGAGCTGCGCGGCTATTTCCCGTATTTGATGAACAGCCTGCTGGCCGCCGATCACTATACCAGGACGCAAGCGGGCCCCGACACCGCCTTTTTTCTCATCGAGCTCGTGGTCCAAAAACTGCTTCCCTTGTGACAAACCGGGGCCCCGTCCCGATCGTCATCGAGGCGGGACCCTTGCTGCTTGCGTCTACGGCGCGCTCATTTCCTGCCGCGGCCGCGATCACGATCGCGACCACGGTCATGGTCATTGCCGTTGTCGTTGCGCCAGGCCGACACCGACAGCGTCACCGGCCCGTTGCCGCTGGGAGCCGTGATGATCCCGTTCATCCCCGCCGCCGCAGCCTCGCTGGCCTGGCGGCCCGCCTGCACCGAAAGGCTCAGGTCGTCGCCTCCCCAAACGCTCTCGATGTAGTACGGCGGGACGTGGTGGGTGAAACACCGCCAGTAGAGGTTCCAGAAGTCCTTCCCGCTACCGATCGGCTTGGTCCCATCCACCCGCTTGCTGCACCGGTCCACCTCCGACTGCAGGGAGCTGACGACCAGGGCGGCCCCCACGGATTTTCTTTCACTCGGGCCTTCCCTGTCTTCCCTGCCCCTCTCGGCGGCCCGGCTCAGCGCCGCGTTCAGCTCCTTCGTGAACGCGGTCTGCGACTGCGCCGCCTGCTTTTCCCACTCGCCCGCCGCGCCGGCGCGGGGCAGTACGCTGCCCAACGCCAGAACGGCGAGCATGACGCTTACCTTCTTCATCATGCTTCCTCCTTTCCTGCGACTCGCGCCTGAACCGTCGGGTCCGGGCGCGGAAGGCCTTCTCGAATCGATGCGGGGCGGCGGGAGGAACTGGGCCCCGCCCCGCCCCATGCGTACGGCGCACGGGACGGGACGGGGCCGTTTCTTGCTTGGTTCACGTTCCTCCCGATCCTTTCCGCTTAGTCCTGCGTGTAAGGATCCAGGCAGTAGCCGTGTCCAAGCCCGCTCACCGTCCAGGCGTTGCCGCCCTGCCGGCACTCCTGCTCGGGCGTCGGTGTTGGCGGCTGGGGCTGCGAGGCGTAGTAGTCCAGCAAGGCGACCTCGTCGGCGATGTCGAACTTCGTCTTCCGACTGTCGCCTTCCTTGGGACCCTGCTTGAAGGCGCTCAGACAGTACTTGTTCCCGGTCTTGGGGCTGACCACGAACACGTTGTCCCCGAACCCGCCTTCGCACGCCTCCTTCTCGCCGACCGGCTTCTGGGGCTGCGAGGCCCAGTAGTCCAGCGACGCCACCTCATCCGCTATGTCCCACTTCGTCTTCCGACTGTCGCCTTCCTTGGGACCCTGCTTGAAGGCGCTCAAGCAGTACTTGTTCCCGGTCTTCGCGCTGACCACGAACACATGGTCGCTGAATGAGCCTTCGCATTCCTCCTTCTCGCTGACCGGCTTGCGGGGCTGCGAGGCCCAGTAGTCCAGCTGGTCCGCCTCCTGCTTGAGGTCCGAGGCCGACTTCTTGCGGCGATGACCTCTCTCCGCGGCCGAGGCCGACACCGCGCCCCGAGCCGCGCCCAGGGCTTCTGAGAGCCCCGCGGCTCCGCCGGACGCCAGTCCTTCGACGTCGCCGGCGCGGCTCAGGTCTGGGCTCAAGAGCCCCGCCAGGACCGCGACCGCGACCGCCACCTTCTCTGTCTTCGTCATTTGAGTTTCCTCCTCTCTCCGTCTTTGGCCGGGATCGCATCCCCGGCCTTGGCGGAAGCTTAGCCCGGAGCGCGAGCACCCACCCGGGTCGGGAAGCCCGCGGCGGGGGAGGAAATGAGTCTAGAAACGGAGGAAGCCGCGCCCCGTCGTTATGAGAAGCGTCGTTTCAAATCCCCGGCGCGGATTTGCTATCTTAGCGCCGTGGCCAAGACGGAATTCTCCTCGACGCTGAGCCGGCAGCGCGAGGCGGCGGGTTTTCGTTCGGCTTGGGCTTTCTACAAGGCTTGCGGCCCCCGACTCCTGGGCTGCACCTATCGGGCTTACTATTACATCGAGTCGGGCCACAGCGTTCCGCAGCCGGAGCTCGCCATGCGGCTGGCCGCGGCGCTCAAGATCGTCGACGATCCCGAGCAGAGCAGGGCGTTCGTCGCCTCCTACCTCCAGTCGCTGCTCGAGCGCAAGGAGCTGGCGGATTTCCTGCTGCGCACCCTTTCCAGCGGAAAATACCCGCACGGCTACGCGACGCTCTTCCAAAAGGCCTCGAAGCTGGTCTTCTCCGGAAAACAAGTCCCGCTGACCCAGCATCAGGCGGACGTGTTGACTTCCAACGGCGAGAGTTATTGGTCCTGGACTTTGCTCTCCAACGATTTCGGGCACTGGAGCCCCTTGGAGCTGGCGCGGCAGCTGGGCATTGCGCAGGCGCGCGTGCAAAGCGCACTGAAGCGCCTCGCCGCGGAGCGCCTGTTGGCCAAGGACGGGGCGGGACGCTATTTCTGCCCCGACGCGGGCAAGCTGTTCGTCTTCCCCCGCGACAAGTTCTACCTTCCAATTTTTCGCGCGGCGGTCAAGCGGATCTGGACGGAGATGGCCGAAAGGAAGGGCGCGACCCTCTTCGACCGCTATTACTTCACGCGGGCCTCGGAGGCCGACATACGGAACTTCTTTCCGCACCTGGCCCAGACGGTCAAGGGCGCCCACGTCCACTCGGTCTGGGAGAAAGGCCCGGATACGGCCTACGTCGGGACCTGGGCCAGCGTGCGCAAGATCATGCCCTTCTAGGTCCTACGTCCTATTGCCGGGCGGGACCAACGCTCCTCATCGAGTGGGCCTGAAGGCCCTCAGCCGACGGTGCGCGCCGCATTACACTGCCGTCATGAGAAGGCCAACGACCATGAGACCGATCATCCACGCGATGCTGGCCTGCGCCGTTGTCGCGGCATGTTGCCGCGCGGGCTGGTCGGCCGAGGCCGCGTCCGGGACCGACGAGGAGTTCTCGGCGGGCGTCGGGGCCGCCGTCGCGGGCTTCTCGGCCGCGGCGGGCTCGGCCTTGAAGACGGCCGGGCGCATCGTTCCGATGAACGGCGCGCCCACGGGCGGCTCTCCCTGCGTCGAGTCTTCCGGTCTGGACTTCGCTCGCTTCAAGCTCGCTCTGCAGGGCCGGGGCATCGGCCTCGAGACGGAGTTTCGCTATTCGGACTGCGGGCATTATCCGCGCAATGACTACCAACCTGCTTATTCCTCCCGCCTCTATAAAGGGGACAAGGGCTATGACCTCCTCATCGCGACCGACGACGGGGGCGAAAAGTCGGAGCTTGTCATGGTCAAGGATTTGGGCGCTCAGGGCTCCGTGTTCGCCGGCAGGCTGGGTGTTGTCGCCAACGATAAATTGCGCGACGACTCTCCCATCGATCTCGGTCAAGTCACGATCGGCGACTACCGGGCCAAGAAGCAGCAAACCACCGGCCGCGCCACGCTCAAGAGGACCAAGAACTCGAGCCAACCCACGGACCACCAATGCCCGGTCAAGGCCTGTTCGCCTCCGCCGGCCTGAACGACGGGATTACTTGCCGAGGACGTCGATGTCGATCTGGTCGACCGGCTTGCAGACCTCGCGGCAGATGAAGAGCTGGACGCGGCTCGAGCAGCCGGCCTCCGAGGAGAAGTTCTTCGTGTTCCAGGCGGTGCCCCGGATGGTCAGCTCGTAGCGGCCCTGGTTGTCGGTCCGGGTCTCGCGTTCGGAGATCACCTTCTCGGTCTCGCCCTTGTAGCTCTCGCAGGTCTTGAGCAATTGGGCCTTGATGACGATGGGCTTGCCGTCCTCGAGCTGGGCCTGGCCCTTGAAGGTCTTCCAGTAGGCTTTTGGATAGGCCAGGCAGCCGGAGAGAAGAATGGAGGATACTGTCAGGACTATGGCCAAGCTGCGCATCGGCGGGATTATACAATAAGCGATCGACGCCGCAGTTTTTCCTTCGACCGGGCCGATGTGATAGGATAGGAATCATGCGCTTCGGGTGCCCTTTTCCGATGCCGCGCGGCGTCATCGCGGCGTTCCTGCTTCTCGTTTTCGTCTGCTCCGTCGGCACCGGGACCGAGACGTGCAGTTTCCCCGGCCCTCCCACCGTGGTCTTGAAGGATGAGAAACGGTTGCTGCAATATTGGGAGGTCGAGGACTCCGCGAAGTGGACGTCGGGCTTCCTTCCTGATTCAGCCGGATATTGGAGGTTCGTCCGATTCGTTCGGAGTCGGCTCGATGTCTCCGAGGTGCATCGCTATGTGTCTGCTCCCGATCTGCCGACCACCCAGGACAAGCAAAACAGCAAGCTGATGCTCAGCGGAGGGATCGGCGATCTCAGGCCGATCGATTGTCTTGAGGCTCTGCTTTTCAGCGTGCAAGCGCAACGGCATCCCATGGAGACGCAGCCGACGGAGTTCCTCGCCCTCATCCTGAGGCGCGACGACGAAGGGAAGGGCCCGCGCCTCAAGATCTGGTACTTCACCGTCGACCAGCCAGGGATCGGCCGGCCGGGACCGATCACGGATTCGGCCGAGAAGGATGTCGCGGCGGGCTGGAAGCCTTTCTTGAATCTCCACAACCACAACTTCTTCTTCGATAAGACGCCCATCGTGCCGGGGGCCGCGTGGCCGAGCGCCAATGACGTCCAAGTGATGAAGAACCTTTCGTTCCATGGTCTCCCCTTAGAACGGACCGCCGTCACCGACGGCTTCATCACGTCCCATCTGCGGCCCGATGAGTTGAAGCGATTGCGCGGCGCCGACGAGTAAGAGACCCCGGACTCTAGCGGCTGGTGGTCACGCCGCGCCGGGCGCAGTAGGGAGTCAGCCTGCAGCGGCTGCACCACGGCGAGACCGGCGCGCAGAGGTTCTGGCCGTAGGGAACGAGAAGATCGTTGTAGATGATCCAGTATTTCTTCGGCAGCTTCCTGCGCAGGGCGGCTTCGGTCTCCTCGGGGGACTTCGTGCGCACGTAGCCCCAGCGGTTCGAGATGCGGTGCACATGGACGTCGACGCAGATGCCTGGCTTGTGGAAGCCCAAGGTCACGACGAGGTTGGCGGTCTTGCGCCCCACGCCCTTCAGGGTCAAGAGTTCATCGATCGTGTCCGGGACCCGGCCCTCGAATCTACCGATGAGATTCGCCGCGATCGACTTGAGCGAGCGCGCCTTGACGCGATAGAAGCAGACGGGATAGATCGCTTTTTCGATCGTTCGGGGTTCGAGTCTGAGCAATTGGCGCGGAGTCTTGGCGAGCTTGAAGAGGCGCGCGCCCGCCTCGGCGGTCACCTTGTCCTTGGTGCGCAGGCTCAGGACCGTCGAGACCAGGATCAGGAACGGGTCGCGCGCGCGCGCCACGACGCCCACGACGGGCTCATCCCAGCGGCGAATTTCCTTCCGTAAAATTCGGATCGCGGCGTGGATGTCTGTGTCTTTCACGCGGGCTTGCGGCGCTTCCACCACGCGAGAACACCCAGCACCGTCAGCACCACGGCTCCGGCGGCCCAGCGCTCCCAGTGGGCCAGATGCCGAGGCGCCTGGTCGTAGCCGCCTTTGGACAGCCAGCCGAGGTAGCCCAGCATCATGTAGCGCAGCACCGCGCCGCAGAAGCTCCAGACGAGGAAGGAGGTCGTGCCCATGCGCATGATCCCGGCCGCGGCCGAGACCACCGAGATCGGGAACAGCGGCAGGGCGCGCGTGGCCAGCACGGCGACCTCGATCTGGCCTTCGAGGCGCGCGTTGATCTTGATTACATTCTTCCAGTTGACGCCGAAGTAGCGGCCGTAGCGGTCGATCGCCTTTTTGCCGCCCCAGTAGCAAAGCCAGAAGATGACCAAGGCCCCCAGCGCGGTGCCGGCCGCTCCCGGCACGGCGACGCGCAGGAGCATCGGCACAAACGCCTGCTGCCAGGGCAGCGCCTGCGGGATCAGGAAGGCCCCCGCGGCCATGACGAAGGGCGGCGTCGGGATCGGGACCAGGACGGATTCGAGCAGGCAGGCCAGGAATACGGCGCCGGTGCCGTAGGCCTCGAGCCAGGCCAGGCCCGGGCCCGACCAGCCGCTCATGGCCGGCCTTGGAGCAGGCGGATCCGCGCCGATTCCACCCGCCCCAAGATGGCGCCCAGTTGTCGCCTCTGGTGCTCGTAGCGCGTCATGATCAAGAAGCCGTAGATCGGAAGCCAGGAGCGCGCGCCCTCGCGCCGGTACATGTCGGCGAGCATGGCGTCGATGCGCGTCTCGAGGGCGGCCAGGGCGGCGAGGCGCTCCTTGGCCGCCGGGTGGAGGCGCCTGCCCAGAAGGCGCGGGTCGACGTCGGCCTCGACGGCGAGGTGGTCCGAGTAGGGGACGCTCGTGCCCGGCAGGAAGCCTTGAAGAGCCGTCTTGGCGCGCGCGAACCTTCCCGGCCCGCGCGGACCCAGAACATGGTCGATGCGGGCGCCGTCGGCAGCGTTGGTCACGCCGCAAACGTCTTTGCCCTTCTCGAGGCAGGCGTCTTCGAGCCCCAACAGATCCCTCAGCAAGCCGTAGGCCGGTTCTCCGGGCGCCGTGTTCAGATCTCCGAGCAGGACGAACGGCCGGTCCTTCGAAAGATCGGACACCATCTCGGCGAGCTCGTAGAGCTGAGTCCAGCGCAGGGTCTCGTATCTCGCGTCCGCGTAGGCGGCGACGGGATGCGCCGTATAGACGTCGAGAGGTCCGCGCGGCGTGGCCACGCGCACCATCAGCCCGCCCTTGTTGGCCACCGACTCCCCCGTCAGCCAGCGCAAGGCGGAGGGCCGGCAGGTGAACTCGCGCTCGTGCGTCTCGAGGATCGGAAAGCGCGAGAGGATGACCAGGCCCGTGCCCATCGACAGGTTGCGGTGGTAGCGGGTGAAATACGGCAGTCCGGAGGCCTGGGCCAGGGCCAAGGCGTCCTGGTCGCGCCACGCCTCTTGGAGGGCGACGAGGTCGTAGCCGCCCTCGCGCAGCCGGCGGCCGATCGCGTCGCGCTTTTGCGGCCAATGCGAGGTCACCACCGGGATCCCGTTGACGTTGTAGGTCAGGGCCTTGAGGAGCCTAGCGGCGCCGGCGGGCCCTGGCCAGAGCAAAAACAATAGGGCTAAGCCAGGTCTCACGGCTTCCAGTTCGTCTTGCGCAGACGCTCGATGACGAAGAAGCTCGTCGGGACCCTGCGCCCGAGCGCCAGGTAGGCTTTGCCCAGCATGATGTCCTGATTTTTCTCATCGGGCTGCACTACGTAGTCGCGCAGGAGGCGCTCCACCCGCCACGAGGCGTTGCGCGGGCTGGCGCCGTAGTCGAGCAGAAGCGCGTCCGGGTAAAGATTGTCGACGGAGTCCGCCCGGACCGGGCCCACGACGTAAAAACCGAATCGCTTCGGAGCTTCCGGCGAGGGCTTCTGGACCCATTCCCCATCGAGGCCGGTCTGCTTGGGAGGGATGTTGTAGCCCTCGATCCCGCCGCGCTCGTTCCTGAAGAAGCCCTTGATGAACTGCCGGATGCCGATCACGGAGCAGAACCACGGCGTGTTGTAGCCTCGCCACTCCCAGCCGGCCAGTGACTCGGGCGTCGGGCCCTTCGAGGCCCTGAAGATTTTTTCGAGTTCGTTGTTTGAAAGGCGCGCGAGCGCCTTGTAGCGGGAGCTTGCCGGCATTAGAGTTTTGCCTCCGAGATGCGGTTTGCGGCGTGCATCGCCACGCCCATGATCGTGTGCTGCGGATTGACGCTGGTGTTGGTCGGGAAGAGCGACGAGTCGACGACGAAAAGGTTGCGTGTCGCGTGGACCGCGAAGTCGGTCCCCACGACGCCGTCGGCGGCGCGTACGCTCATGCGCGCGGTCCCGAAAAGATGCGAGAGGATCATCGAGTAGGCGCGCGAGTCGGCGGGCGCGGTTTCGAGCAGCCATTCCTCCCCGGGCTTGATCCTTTCCGGCAAGCCGTGGATCCCGGGCCAGACCTCCTTGGCTCCGGCGGCGAAGAAGAGCTCGGCGGTGAAGCGCAGTCCGCGGCGCATCTGCACGAGGTCGCGCGGCGTGAGGTCGAACTTGATGTCGGTCCCGAAGAAGCGCTCGCGCACCGAGCCCTGCGCCCAGGCCCGCATCTGCACGGCCCAAATGGCGGCGTAAGGCGTCTCGAGCATCGCCCGCATCCATCTCTTTCCGGCGCCCGGAAGGCGCGCGAAGACGATTTCGGGAGGCAATGCGATCGTCTCGATCTTGAAGCGGCCGAGCCTGCGGTGGTGGTCGGCGTCGTAGCCTTGGGTCGCGCCGCGCCACATGCCGACTTTGTTCGGGAAAATCCCCATCAAGGCGCAGCCGGGGTGGGCCTGGAAGTGCTCGCCGAGATGCGGGGAGTCGACGCCGCTGCGCGCCAGCAGCCCCGGCGTCTGGATCGCGGAGGCGGCCACAAGCACGGCCTTGCGCGCGCGCGCCGTGAAGCGCGGCCGGCCGGGCGCCTCGAAGGTCCCGCTCACCGCCGTCGCCCGGTCGCCGTCCCAGCGGATCTCTTCGGCCTTCGCGCAGGTGAGCAGCGCCGCTCCTTTCTTCTCCGCGTAGGGGAGGTAGGTCACGAGCATGCTCTGCTTGGCGCTCGTCGGGCAGCCGGTCAGGCAGCGCGCGCTGGCCCGGCAGTCGCGCACGTTGCGGCGAATCGGGGCGGCCGAGACCCTGAGGTTGGTCTTGGCGACGTCCATGAGCCGATTGAACTCGCCCCAGACCTGAGGCGGAGTCTCCGCGATCGAGAGCTCTTTCTCGATCAAGTCCCAATGCTTGTGAAGCTCGGAGAGCGGCAGGGCGTCCCCGAGGCCGTATTCGGTCTTCCACGGCTCCCAGACGTCGTCGGGCAGGCGCCAGACGATCGCGGAGTTGATGACGGTGGAACCGCCGAGACATCGTCCTTGAACCACGGGGATGAAGGCCCGCCCGCGCGCGACCTGGCCGCCCTGGCCGCGGAACATCCTCTGGAACGAGGGAAAGACCTCGGTCGAGAACTCCTTGGGATCGACCGCGGGGCCTTCCTCGAGCACGGCCACGCTGCGTCCGGTGTCCGCCAGGACGCGGGCGGCCGTCGCTCCGGCGGCTCCGGAGCCGACGATCACGTAGTCGAACGCCTCGTCGAAGGCGGACGCCTTCGAGCCGTCGACCCTCATGACGGGAACTCCAGCGCACGGCGCACCGCCGGGTGGGCGCCGTAATGAAAAGAGATCACGGCCTTGAGCAGGAGCAGAAGCTGACGGACGTGGTAGGACCTTGAAGCGCCCATGGCTTCCAGCGCGCGCTCCCGGTCCTCAGAGGAGAGGCGCGAGAGGGGGGGGACTCTGCCGATGAGCAGCGGCGAGAGCCAGGCCGCGGCCCAGAGCGCCGCGCGAAAGCCCAGCCGCATGGACGGCAGCGCCGTATTCTGGAACCGGGCGTAAAAATCGTCGAAGCCGGACTCGAAGGCGCCGGGCAGCGGCGGCTGGCCGCCCTGAGGGATCAGCGCCTCGATGACCGCGCGGCTGCGGGCGTTCACCCGGGAAGGCTCCGGTGCGCGCGCCGCGCGAAGAAGACCATGGCCCAGACCGTGAGGCCGTCGAAGAGCGAGACGGCGAGGAAGGCCGGATAGCGGCTCGAGGCGAAGACAAGCAAGAAGCCGAGCGCCGAATAGGCCTTGAGAAAGGCCAGCGACGCAAGCACCGGATAAAACCGCTTAAGATCGAGGGACAGAAGAAAGCACATGAAAGCCAAAGTCATCACGTTGCCGGCGCCCAAGACGCGCCAAATGTATCCGGCTTCGCCGACGGAGAAAGGGTAGGGACCGCCCCCGAGACAACGGCCGAGTGTCTCGAACTGGGAGATCGCGCGCGCCGGCGAGAATGCGTACATCAAGGAGGGGAAAAAGAAGTTGGCCGTCAAGAGGCCGTATACGAGGCGGAATTGCCGGAGTTCGGCGGTCATGGGGCTATTCTAAGATATTTCGGCCCGACAGGGGGTCGGGACCGAAAGACCTATAAAAGGACTAGGCCTTTCGGTCCGGAATATGCTAGTTTCAGGACGACAAGGGGGATTCATGAAGCGAATGATGAAATCGGCCTGGACTCTTTTGACCCTCGGACTCTTGCTCATCGCCGTCGACCTCGGCGTGCGCGCCGCGGGGGTCTCCCCCGGCGAGCCCGGCACGGCGAGAGGCGCCGCCGACTTCAAGGAGCTCTCGGAGCGCGTGCGCGGCCTCTTCAAGAGCGCCGCCCAGCGCCGCATCGAGGCGCGCCAGGAGGCCGAGCGCATAAAGAAGGACCTGCGCTACATGTCGGAGGAACTCGACCGCGAGATCTTGGGGGACGAGGACGACAAGTCCCTGCAGGATTATTCCGACGGAGGGCTGGCGCGCATCGAGGCCCTGCGCAGCCGAGGCCTCATCGATCCGGCGCTTGCGCCCACCCTCGATCAGCTCGAGGAGCTCTACGGCGACCTGCCGCAAAAAACCTACGCCAAGGAGTACGCGGGAGACCTGGTCAAGTCCGTCAACGAGGAGCTGCGCTGGATCGCCGACGAGCCCCTGACGGTCGACGAGAAGATCGCGATGCTCAAGGACCACCTGGCCTTGCCCGCGTCCATCCCGGGGGAAGGCGACGTCGAGGACCTGGCCTGGTTCCCGGTGAACGTGCCCCTTGAGAAGTTCAAGAAGATCGGCCCGATCCGGGTCTTCCTCATGAAGCACCGCCTGAAGCGCCCGAAGTCCTACGCGAAGACCACGCCCGAGGCGCTCATCTCAGGCAAGCACAACGTCCAGGTCGGCGTGGAGATCGAGGCCAAGGTCGACTCGGCCTCGCTGTTCATCTGGGACCAGGACTATTGCTTCAACATCGGAAACCTGCACCTCGAGATCACGCCCGAGTGGCGGCTGCTGCACAAGAATTTTCCCATGCCCAAAGCCGGGCAGAAGATCCGCCTCAAGGGTTGGACCTATTTCGACTACTTCCACGGCAACGAACTGGAGTTCGATCCCGCCGACCCCGTCGTGGGCGTCAACCGCGTCACGGTGTGGGAGGTCCACCCCGTGCAGGACATCGAGATCCTGCCGAACTAGGCTACCGGACCAGCGCGCCTTCCTTGAGCAGCATGCGGCGCTTCTTGGCGACGCCGCCGGCCGCGGAGTAGCCGGTCAGCGCGCCGTTGGCCCCGACGACCCGATGGCAGGGGACAGCCGGGGCGAAGGGATTTCTTCCGAGGGCTTGGCCCACGGCGCGCGCGGCCTGCGGCTTGCCGATCTTCTTGGCGATCCAACCGTAGGTGCGCACCTGCCCTTTGGGGATCTGCGCGCAGGCTTTCCAGACCGCCTGGTAGAAAGGCGGGTAGTCCTTCATCTTGCCGCTGAGGGTCTTCGAGATTTTCATGATGGGACTATTTTACCAAGAATAAGGCGTCGCCGGCTTCCCGTCGCCTGGGGGCAGTTGTTGGGCTTGCCGTTGAGCGCGCGCCACCCAAGCCACGCGAAGCACGCCGCCTCCTTGGCCATGACGGGCAGGCCGTAGGCCTTAGAGGTCTTCAAGCGGGCCGGCTCGATCGAGAGCGCCAGCGCGCGCATTAAAGTGGCGTTGAGAGCGCCGCCGCCGCTGACGACGACTTCATGAACGTCATGCGGGACGGACTCCGCGATCGAGCGCGCCGTAAAGAGGCAGAGCGTCGCGAGCACGTCCGGCAGACTCGCCAGCGTGATCGGGTGGAAACGCTTCAACAAGAACTTCTCGCCGAAAAAGTCCTTGTCGAGCGACTTCGGGGGCCGTTTCCTGAAATAGGGATGCTTCAGGAGTCTCTCGACGAGGCTCGCGTTGGCCCAGCCGCGGCGAGCCATCCTCCCCCCCGCGTCCATGTGAGAGCGGCCTTTGGTCGCGATCCGGACGGCCAGGTCCATGAGGCCGTTGCCGGGACCGGTGTCGAAGGCCGACCGCAGGCTCCCGTTGCCGACGATCGACACGTTGGCGATGCCTCCGATGTTGACGAGAGCGCGCGAAGGGCCCTTAGCGAAGAGAAACTCGTCGAACGCGGGCACGAGAGGCGCGCCTTGGCCGCCGGCCGCCATGTCGCGCGGACGGAAATCGGCCACGACGGTTATGCCGGTGCGTTCCGCGATGACCGAGGCCTCCCCGATCTGCAGCGTGTTGGCGGGATCTTGGTCGGGACCGTGCCAGACGGTCTGGCCGTGCGAGCCGATGACAGAGGGCTTTTTCCCGCGAGAGATCTTCAGGGCGGCGCGCGCGAACGCCTCTCCGAGCTCCATGTTCAGCCGCGAGAGTTCGGGCGTCGTGAGCTTGGCCGCTCCCAGGACTCTCCCGCGCAGGGCGGCGGAGTAAGGATAGGTCTCGCAGCGCACGACCTCGACGCGCGAGCTCGAGAGGCGGATCAGCGCCGCGGTCACGCCGTCGGCGGAAGTGCCGGACATCAGTCCGACGGCCAGCGTTTTCATCACGGTCATTATAGCTTTGACCCGGCGCGCTATCAATGCGTGCTGGTCCACAACACCATCGACCCGGCGACGGGGCGCAGCGTCGTGATCGCGGGCGCAACCATCGAGAAGGTCGTGACCTTGGGAGACGGACCCATCGAAGGTCTCTTGAGAGGCGAGACGAGCCTCGAGAACGCTCTTTCGAAGCTCGATGTCGCCATCGCCGTCTACGACAAGCTCCACATCGAGACCATCAAGATCGCCTACACCAACACTTTTCCCAACGGCGAGAAGGCGCTCAGCAAGCTCGAAGGGGGGTTTAGCGTCGGCGCTGTGGGCGGCGAGCTCCCGGCGCAGGGAGTCATCAACGGCAGGGAAGTCAGGGGCATCGGCTTCCGCTGCAGCAAGATGAAGGACCAGTGAGTTCTCGTCGGTAGAACTGAAGCGGAGGGAACAAAGGGCACCCCTCAATCGTATATATAATGTGCCCCTACGTTATCTGCGCAGGCCCCTGTTCTGGGTCTTGGTGATCTACATGTCGTCCTTGGCGGCCCTGAGCCGTTGGGGCTTCTTTCGTCTGCCGTTCCCGCGGGAGGGGCGCGACTGGGTCAGGGCGTCGGAGGTTCGCCTGGCGGGAATCGTCGTCTCACCGCGGCGCCAGGACCTGCGCGGGGTCAAACTCGTCTTGTCCGGCGCCGCCATCGAAGGCCGGCCCCTGGGCTCCAAGGTCATCGCGTACCTTCGGCCGGAGGCCGTTTCCGACGCGATACGCCCTGGACTCAGGCTCGCCGTCCTTGGACGCCTGCGTCGGCCGCGGCTGCCGCGCAACCCGGGCGACTTCGACGAACGGGCGTTTCTTTCGGACCGGGGCATCGGCTGGGCGCTCCACGCGCGGGTCGTTGAGATTCTTCCGTCCCCAGTCCCGGCGCTCACGCGGCCCGTTTTCTGGGCCGAGGGCGCGCGCCTCTCCGTGCAGCGGGCCTTCGAGAAATGGCTTGACCCCGTTGACTCGAAGCTCATGACCGGCTTTTGTCTCGGCTACAAAGGCTCCTTGCCCCGGGAGCTCAATCGCGCGATCCAGGACGCGGGGGCCATCCACCTTCTCGTGCCCTCTGGAGCCAAGGTCGCCTTCGTCCTGCTGGCGGTCGCGTTTATCGCGGCAAGGTTCTCGTGTCCCGTTTGGCTGAGGCTCTTGGCCGCGGCTTTGAGCGGCGGCTTCTACGTGCTCATGGTCGGCGCGGAGCCGCCCTACGCGCGGGCGTACCTCGGCGCCATGGCGCTGGGCTTGGGGTTCTGGCGTGACCGGGAGTCGGGGGCATTTCAGGCGACCGTGCTCTCGGCCCTTCTGATCCTTCTCGCCGAGCCGCGCGCGCTGTTCTCGGCGGGTTTCCAGATGACTTACGCGGCCATGGCCGGGCTTCTGGTTGCCATGCCGCAGGTCAACGCGGCCTTGCCTGGAAACTGGCCCAAGACCCTGCGGGGACTTCTCTGCGTCTTGTCAGTGACTTTCATCGTGCAGCTCATATTGTGGCCGATCTTCGCGAACCTCTTCGGCCGAGCGGCGTTTCTGGGGGCTTCGGCCAATCTGCCGTTGGTCCCGTTTTCCGGAGTCATCCTGGCCTCCGGCTTCGCGTTCTGGGGGCTCTCCTTCGTCGGCCCGGGCTTCATCCTCCACCGCGCCGCGCAGTGCCTGGAACTTCTTCTTGCGATCTTTCGATGGACCTGCTTCAAGGCCGCTTCCCTCCCATGGGCGGCGGTCGAGTTGTCGCCGATGACTGCGTCGGAGATCGCGGCTTACTATCTTTGCGCCGCCGCGTTGCTCGTCCTTCCGCGCCGCACGGCCGCGAGGTTTTCAACGGCTCCGTTGCGCGTCGTGTACCTTTCTCTGCCGAAGCATTCCGTCGCGGTCGCCTTCCTTCATGGACAGACCTGGCTGATCGGTCCTGAATCGCCGACCGCTCCGGTCCGGAAGGCCTTAAAGGCCCTGCGCGTTCGCCATTTGGACCGGACGGTCGATATTACGGACAATCCCGGCTTCTCGGTCTGCGAGGGCGAGGTCTGCCTCTTGTTCGATCCTCCCCGCGTCCGGCGGGGGTCGGAGGAATTTAGTATAATCGAGCCTCGCCTCGCGCGTTCCGCCGTCGAGGCGTCTACCGATGGGACTAGAATCGAAGTCAAAAGCGCGGTCGCAGGAGCATTCCATTAACTCCGCGGTCCTTTTCTACAACGCCTCCAAGCCCGAGGCCGTGCGCATGATGAAGATCGTCATGACGGCCCTCAAGAAGCGCGGCGTGCGCGTCTGGCTAGGACAGTCGGGCTCGATCCGCGAGAAGCTGCGTCTGGCCGACATCGCGGTCGCGCTCGGCGGCGACGGCACCATGCTGCACGCGGCGCGCATACTCGCCCCGCACTCGATTCCTCTGCTGGGCGTCAATTCGGGAGGCCTGGGCTTTCTCTCGGGCACCGACGCCTCGGAGTTCAACCGCGACTGCGACGCGATCTTGAGCGGCAAGTTCATGCTCGAGGAGCGCTGGATGATCTCGGTGGAGGCCTACCGCGGCAAGCGCCGCCTCTTCGGGCCCAACA
This sequence comes from Elusimicrobiota bacterium, assembly GCA_016194705.1. GTDB lineage: Bacteria > Elusimicrobiota > Elusimicrobia > UBA1565 > UBA9628 > PALSA-1176. The sequence continues at coordinate 205,562 of JACQAZ010000038.1, forward strand.
TCGCGCTCAACGACGTCGTCATCCGCTGCGGCGACCAGGCGCGCGCGATCTCGCTGCACGTCAAGTCCGCGTCTCTCTTCGTCGCCGACTACTTCGGCGACGGGCTCATCGTCTCGACGCCGACGGGCTCGACCGCCTACAATCTCGCGGCCTCGGGCCCGATCGTCGACCCCAGCCTCGACGTTCTGCTCCTGGCGCCCATCTGCCCCCACACCTTGACCCAGCGGCCCCTGATCATCCCGGTCGAGGACCCGCTGACCATCGAGCTGACCACGCGCCGGGCCCACGAGGTGCCGCGCGTACTCCTGTCCTTGGACGGCCAGCTCGGCTGCGCGCTCAAGGTCGGCGACGAGGTCCGCATCACGCGCTACGAGAAGCCCTTCAAGCTGCTGCTCAACCCCAAGCGGTCCTATTACGAGGTCCTGCGCCGCAAGCTCAAGTGGGGGGAAAGATAATATGCTGCGCGAGCTCTCCATCAAGAATTTCGCGATCATCGAGAACGAGACTCTGCGCCTGGGCGAGGGCCTCAACGTGCTGACCGGCGAGACGGGCGCGGGCAAATCGATCATGATCGAGGCCCTGGGCTTCCTGCTCGGCGACCGGGGATCGTCGTCATGGCTGAGGTCGGGGACCGACCGCCTCGAGGTCGGCGCGGTCTTCGACGCGAAGGATTTTCCCAAGGAGATCCGCTCCCAGTTCAAGATCACCCTGCCCACGGTCATGATCCGCCGCGAGCTCGACGCTTCGGGCAAGACGCGCGCGATCATCAACTCCCAATCGGCCCCGGTCTCGGCCCTGGCGTCCTTGGGCGAGGGCCTCGTCGATTTTCACGGCCAGCACGAACACCAGACCTTGGTCAGGCCCTCGGCCCAGCTCGAGCTCCTGGACGGCTTCGGCGGTCTCGCTGATGAGCTTGACGCCGCGCGGACCCGCTTCGAGACCTGGTCGCGCCTGCGCTCCGAGCTCGAATCGGCCTCGATGTCCGACGAGGAGAGGCGCAAGCGCGTGGAGCTGGCGCGCTGGCAGCTTCAGGAACTGACCGAGGCCAAGCTTAAAGTCGGGGAGGACGAGGAGCTCGAAGCCGCCCTCCCTCGGCTCAAAAACGCCGAGCGCCTGCGCGCGATGGCCGGCGGCGCCTACGAGCTGCTCTACGGCCAGGAGGGCTCGATCCTCGGCGGCTTGCTCAAGGCCGAGCGCGCCTTGGCCGAGCTCTCCAAGATCGACGAGTCGATGCGGCCGGCCCATGACGAGCTCGAGAGCGCGCGGCTCTCGCTCGAGGACATCTCGCACCGCTTGGGCGACTATCACGACAAGCTGGGCGCCGACCCGAGCCGATTGGACGCCATCCTCTCGCGCCAGGACGCCCTCTCGCGGCTCAAGAAGAAGTACGGCCCGAGCGTCGACGAGCTTATCGCGGCCCGCGAGCGCGCGGCCGCCGAGGTCGCGCGCCTCGAGAACTCTCAGGAAAGCCTCAAGGAGCTCGAAGAAAAGCTCGCGCAAGCGCAAAAGGGGCTCGACGCCGCGTGCGAGGCCCTGCACAAGGCTCGCGTCAAAGCGGCCAAGTCGCTCGAAGCCAAGCTCCTCAAGGAGCTCAAGATGCTGGGCATGGCCTCGGCGCGGTTCTCGGTCTCGGTCGAGCTCGAGGAAGGCCGCTACACGCGCTTGGGCGGCGACAGCGTCGAGTTCATGCTGGCGGCCAATCCCGGCGAGCAGATGCGGCGCCTCTCGGCGGTGGCCTCCGGCGGCGAGCTCTCTCGCGTCATGCTCGCCCTAAAGACCGTGCTCGCCTCGGCCGATCGCGTCCCCGTGCTCGTCTTCGACGAGGTCGACGCCGGCATCGGCGGGACCGTCGCGCGCGCGGTGGGCCAGAAGCTGGCGAACCTCGGGCAGAGCCGCCAGGTGCTCTGCGTCACCCATCTGCCGCAGGTCGCCTGCTTCGGGCGCGAGCACTTCCAGGTCATGAAGGAAGTCGCGGGAGGACGCACGAAGGTCGGCGTCACGCGCCTCGACGGCAAGACGCGCCTCGAGGCGATCGCTTTGATGCTCGGCGGCCGCGAGGCGACGCCGGCTTCCCGCAAGCACGCCCAGGAACTGCTGGAGAGCTCGACGCAATGACCCAAAAGGTCCGGACCCGCTTCGCTCCCTCGCCGACGGGCTTCCTCCACATCGGAGGGGCCCGGACGACCTTGTTCAACTGGCTCTTCGCGCGCCACCACGGCGGCCAGTTCATCCTGCGCATCGAGGACACAGACGAGGTCCGCTCGACCGAGGATTCCGTGCAGGCCATCCTCGACTCGATTTCCTGGCTCGGCCTGGACTGGGACGAAGGCCCACTCACCTTGAATCGGGAGAAGGGTCCTCATCAGTCGTATTTCCAGATGAAGCGGGTGGACCTTTACAAAAAGCATATCGGAGACCTTCTAAAGGAAGGGAAGGCGTATCCCTGCTATTGCACCAAGGACGAGATCGAGGCGATGCGAAGGCTCGCCCAGCTCGAAAAGCGGCCCCCGCGCTACGACGGTCGCTGCCGGAACTTGAGCGCCCAGCAGAAAAAGGACCATGAGGCTTCGGGAAAGCCCTTCTCGATTCGCTTCCGCATGCCCGACGACGGGACCACGATAGTCGACGACCTGATCCGGGGCAAGGTCGAGTTCGAGAACAAGCTCCAGCAGGACCTCGTCATACAGAAGACCACCGGGGGCCCGACCTACAACTTCGCCTGTGTCGTCGACGATCACCTCATGGAGATGTCGCACGTCATCCGCGGCGACGAGCATCTCTCGAATACGCCCTCGCAGGTCCAGATGTACTACGCCTTGGGCTGGACGCCGCCGCAGTTCGCCCACCTCTCGATGATCCTCGGCCCCGACGGGGCCAAGCTCTCGAAGCGCCACGGCGCGACCTCGGTGCTCGAGTACAAGCAGCAAGGGTACCTGCCCGAGGTCATGCGCAACTACCTCGCGCTCTTGGGCTGGGCGACCACGGACTCGCAGCAGATCTTCGCCCCGGATGAGCTCGTTGCGAAGTTCGACTTGGCCGGGTGCCAGAAGCATCCCGCGACCTTCGACACGATCAAGCTCAACTGGATGAACGGGGAATACATCCGAAAGACCCCGGTGCCCGAGCTCATCGAGCTCGCCAGGCCCTTCATCGAGTCGTCGGGCCTCAAGATCAACGGCGGGCCGGCGCTCGAGAAAACCGTCGCGCTCGAGCACGAGAAGTACAAGCTGCTCTCCGAGGTGCCTGGCCTCATCGACTTCTTCTACAAGCCGGTCGAATTCACGCCGAAGGCGATGGACAAGGTGCTCAAGTCCCCGGGCGTCAAGGACGTGCTGCTCGGCCTGGCCGAGGACCTCAAGGACTTTTCCCCGTTCGAGGATAAGGCCCTCGAGGAGCGCATACGCAAGTTCTGCGCCGAGCGGAGCTTGAAGGCCGGCCAGGTCTTCCACCCCCTGCGCGCGGCGTGCTCCGGCCGCACCGAGGGCCCCACGCTGTTCCTGATGCTCGAAATCCTCGGGCGCGCCGAGGTCCTAGCCCGTCTCAAGGCCGCCGCCGCGCGGCTCAACTAAGAGGGTATTTTCCCCTAGGACTCTTTGGGCCTTGCGCAATTCCCGGAACTGATATACCATGAGGTTTATCGAGAAACGCTCCCCGAGGCTCCCATGAAAAAGAAAACCGCCGTCCGGAAGACATCGGCCCGCAAGCACCCCTCACGCGCCAAGGCCGGCCCGTCGCTGCGGCTCGGCTCGGTCCGCAAGACCCTCTTGGCGATGCGCGACGACCTCATGAAGACGGTGCGCAAGCAGCAGATCTCCGAGAGCGCCATGCAGGACACCGGCGACTCCGTCGACGAGGCCAGCCGCTCGATCGAGAAGGAGCTGCTGTTCGAGCTCTCCGACAACGAGCGCGTCAATCTCGACCAGATCGAGGCCGCCCTGCGCAAGATCGACAAGGGCACCTACGGCCTCTGCTAGTCGTGTCAGATCCAGATCGCCAGGGCGCGCCTGAGCGCCCTGCCCTTCGCGCGCTACTGCATCGAATGCCAGAGCTCCTCGGAGACGGCCCCCGAGCTCGTGGAGACGCCGGCCGAGTTTCGCGGCTTCGGCGGGGGCGCCGGCGGCGAAGAGGGCGGCGGCGCCTTCGAGCGGTAGCTTTAGGCCCGCACGGGCTTTTCGGCTTCCCAAGCGGCGATGCCGCCCTGCAGGTCGACCGTCTGCTTTCTTCCCGACTTCTCGACGAGGCTCGCCGCGACCATCGAGCGGTAGCCGCTGGCGCAGTGGATCACGAGGCGCCCGTTCCTGGGCACCTCGGACAGGCGCCGGGGCAGCTGGTTCAAGGGGATGTGCAGCGAGCCGGCGATGCGCGAAGACGCCCTCTCGGCGTCGTTGCGCACGTCGAGAATCAGGGGCCTTCGCTGGGACGCCAATTCTTCGCGCAACGACCGGGCGTCGACGCGCTCGATGGATGAGACCAGGTCCGCGCGTTTCTCGAGGGCCCGCATGCCTCCCTTCAAGAAGCCGACGACTTGGTCGAAGCCGATGCGCCCGAGCCTTAAGACCGCCTCCTGCTCGCGCCCGGGCTCCGCGACGACGACCAGCGGCTTTCGCCGGTCGAGCAGGATGCCCGCCCAGCTCGCGAAGCGTCCGCCCAGGCCGATGTTGACGCTGCCGCGCCAATGCGCGCCCGCGTAATCGGAAGGCTCCCGCGTGTCGAGGCAGACCGCTCCCCCCGCGCGGAGCTTGAGGGCCGCCGACAAGGTCAGGGGCTTGAGGCTCTTCTTGAGCGCCTTGGGCAAGGTCGGTCTCCTGCTGCGGTTCATCTTCGCGTCGTAGGAGAAGTAGGCCGGCGCCTCGGGCTGGTCGGCGGTCACGAGCCGGATGAACTCTTCGCGGCTCATCGGCTTCAAGGCGTAGTTGTGCCGCCGCTGGGCTCCGATGGTGGACACGGTCTCGGAGGAGAGGTTCTTGCCGCACATCGAGCCGGCGCCGTGGGCGGGGTAGACCAAGGTCGCGTCGGGAAGCTCCATGAGCTTCTCATGCAGAGAGGCGTAGAGCTCTCTCGCCAGCTCCCGCGCCGTCACCCCGATCGAGGCCATCAGGTCGGGCCGGCCCACGTCGCCGATGAACAAGGTGTCCCCCGTGAGCACGGCGCGGGGCTTGGTCCGGCTCTTCTTGAGATCGTAGACCAGGATGCAGACGGCCTCGGGCGTGTGACCCGGGGTCTCCATGAACTCGAGCCTCACATCGCCGAACTCGAGCGCGCCGCCGTCCTTCATCGCCTCGAAGGCGTAGCCGGCCTTGGCGCGCGCGCCCAGGTGGATCGCGGCCTTGGTCTGTTCTCGCAGCTCGAGATGTCCCGAGATGAAGTCGGCGTGGAAATGGGTGAGGAGGACGTGGCGGATCCGCAGGCCCTTCCGGCGGGCCTCGACCAGGTAGCCGTCGACGTCGCGCTGAGGATCGACGACGACTGCGGTCTTGGTTTTCTCGTCTGCTATGAGGTAAGAGGCGTGGGAAAGGCAGCCGAGGTAAAATTGTTTCAAATACATGGCTTAATCTAGCATTTCATGCCTTGAAAACGTAACACGGCGGAGATACACTGGGATGAGGCGCCTTGATGCGATATTTCATCTATTCGGACGGCAATGTCTCAGGTCCCTTCGACCCTCGCGAGCTCGAGGAGTCGGGAGGATTGCCCGCCGACGCGTTGGTCTGCGCGGAGTCGCTCTCGGGCCGGCGCGACAGCGACTGGCTGCCGGCCTGCGAGGTCGCCGGCCTCTCGGCCTTGCGCCCGAGCTCGGCCACCGCCGTGCTCGACGAGCCGCTGCTCCCGGGCGAGACGGGCGCCTTCGAACGCCTCGAGCTCGAGACCTTCGGCGGCCCCGCCGCCGGCGATGGGGAGAACTGGCTGCTCGACCTCTTCGACGACGCGCAGTTCCGCCAGCGCTGGGGCGAGCTTCTGCCCAAACCGTCGGAGGACGCCGAAGAGGTGTCGCAAGCCCGCATCTCGGAGCTTACCGGACAGCTCGAGGCATTGAAGTCCAGGCTCTCCGAGTTGGAGAAACTCAAGGTCGTAAGCGCCGCCGCGCCGCCGCCGGTCTTTGAGCCCCCGCCCCCGCAGCCGCAGTCTTTATTGTCCGCTCCTCCACCGGCGCCGATCCCGGCTCCGGCGGCCGAGCCGCTTGCGCCGCCGCCGCTTCCCGCGCCGCCCGCGCCGCTCGAGAAAGAGCTGCCCCCGATCAAGCTCGGCGCAGCCAAGCCCGCGCTCACGCCTCTACCATTGGGCCCGCAGACAGACTTTCAGAAGCAGGGCGCGAAGTTCGAGTTCCGAGGCAAGCCCGCGGCTCAGCCGCCGGGCGCCTCGCGCCCGATCCATTTCGCCCCTTCGCAATCCTTCCGGGTCGTCGAGAAGGAGCCGCATCCCGCCGAGCTGCCTCCGGCGGCGGCGCCCACTGCCGCGGCGGCGGCCTACGAGTGGGGCTCGCCGCCTCCGGCCGCGGGGCTGCCGGGACTGCCCGCCGCAGGCACGGCGCCGGGGCTTCCCGATGTCCCGCTCGAGCCCTCGCAGCCGTCCATTCCGGCGGCCGGCGGACTTCCGCTCGCGCCCGCCCCGCTGACCTCGGTCCCCCCGCCGGTGACGTTGACTCCTCCGCCGTTGGAGGCGCCGGCGCAGGCGCCCCCGATGACGACGCCGCCCGCGCAATACCGGCCGCCCCCGACGACCGCCTCGCCGGCCTCCACCGCGCCGCCGATGACCATGATGTTCGGCTCCCCTTTTGCCGCGCCCCCGGCGTCGGCGCAGGCCTTCCCCCAGGCCATGCCCCCGCTCGAGCCTCCGCCGGTCCCGCAGATGAACGCCTTCGGGGTCTCCGTGCCGGGCGCGCTCACGCCCTCGCGGGCCAACGAGGGCGTGATCACTCCGGCGGACGAGGGCGGGCAAGACGTGGTCGCCAGGCTGGCCAAGCCGGCGCCGGCTCCCGGGACCGACAAGAAGCCCAAGCCGCGCCGGTCGCTGGCGATCCCGGTCATGAGCGTGCTCGTCATCCTGCTCAGCGTCTTGGCGGTCGTCTTCCTCTACAAGCGTCCGAAGGACCTCAAGACCATGGCCAGCATGGAGACCGGTCAGAAGCCGATGGGCAGGGCCGTCGAGGAGGAGTCCAAGACGCCTCTCTCCGCCAAGCCATCGGCACCCGCGCCCGAGCCGGTCCCGGCCAAGCCCGCGCCGTCCGCGCAGGGCCGCGACGCGATTCCCGACGCGGGCGAGGCGGCGATCACCTTGGTAAAGAACACCCCGCTGGCCGGAGACCGCGGCTCGGTCGGGCAGTGGCTGTCCTATTCCTACAACGCCGAAGGGGGCAACAAGGAGGACTGGAGCGCCGGCGCCGTCGAGGCCACGGCCTACGCCGTGGAGTACAAGGTCCAGCCCGGACCGAGCAGCAAGCTCAAAGACGCCATCTCCTACCTTTTCGAGGCCGACATCTCTCGCAAGACGGTCCAGGGAAAGAACCAGGCGGCCAAGCTGCTCCTGGCCGGGGGGGAGTCGGCGCCCAAGCCCAAGAAAGCCGCCAAGACGGGGTACCGCCGCCGCGCCCGCAAGGCCGCGGCACCCGCGGCTCCGCGGGACGTGCCGCTGGCGCCCTTGCCGGCCGATTCCGAACTCTTGCCGCCCTCCGAAGACGACTCATCTTTCAAGACCGACACGGTGCAGCCGGGGTTATAGCCCTGTTTGCGGCCCAGCGGGGAAAATCCTAGGCCGGCATTGACAAACGGGGGTTTGGAGGGTACCCTTCTAATTAAGGAATGGCAAACGCAGAGCAGCACGTCATCTCGATAGGCCTGCCCCGCCGACTGGCCGATCTCTTGGTGACGGAGAAATTGATCACTCAAAAACAGCTCGAAGAGGCTCTCGAGGCCCAGCGCCAAGGCACGGAAAAGCTGGGCACGCTCCTCATCGAGAAGGGGTTTTTGAAGGAGGACGCCCTGCTGGAGTTCCTGAGCCAGCAGTGCGGCATCAGCTATGTCTCTTTGGCCAACATGCCCGAGATCCCCGAGGAGGCCATTGCGGCCGTTCCCGAGGCCATCGCGCGGCAGCACACCTTGATCCCCTGCAACAAGAGCAAGGACCGCATCACCGTGGCCCTGGCCGACCCGCTCAACGTCCTGATCCTCGACGACCTCAAGATGATGACCGGCTGCGACGTCAAGGCGGTGCTGGCCTCCGAGACCGAGATCCTGGCCGCGCTCGAGAAGTACTACAAGTCGGCCAGCTCGCAGGAGGTCCTCGACGACATCGTCCGGCAGTCCAACATATCCGCCGAGGAGGCCGAGGGCATCGAGTCGATCGAGGAAAAAGAGGATGACGCGGATGTCTCGCTGCTCGAGAGATCCGCCGAGGACGCTCCGGTCATCAAGATGGTCAACCTCATGATGGCCAGCGCGGTCAAGGCGCGCGCATCCGACATCCACATCGAAGCCTTTCCGAAGGAGATCCGCGTGCGCTACCGGATCGACGGCGTGCTCCATGAGCAGCCGGCGCCGCCCAAGAAGTTCCACGCCGCGATCTGCACGCGCGTCAAGATCATGTCGAACCTCAATATCGCCGAGAGGCGCATCCCGCAGGACGGGCGGCTCAAGCTCAAGATCGAGGGCAAGGAGATCGACATGCGCGTCTCGGTGCTTCCCTGCGCCCCGGGCGAGAAGATCGTCATGCGCATACTCGACTCATCGGGCTTGAAGGTCCAGATGAGTCAGCTTGGTTTTGAGCCCGAGGCCCTGGCCGTCTTCAAGAAGTGCATGGAGGCTCCCTACGGGATCAATCTCGTGACCGGACCCACGGGCTCGGGGAAGTCGACCACTTTGTATTCGGCCCTGGCCAACCTCAACACGCCCGACACCAACATCATCACCGCCGAGGACCCCGTCGAGTACCAGCTGCACGGCATCAACCAGGTCCAGGTCCACGCCCAGGTCGGACTGACCTTCGCGGCCGCCCTGCGCTCCTTCCTGCGTCAGGACCCCGACGTCATCATGGTCGGCGAGATTCGCGATCTCGAGACCGCCTCGATCGCGATCAACGCGGCCCTGACCGGCCACCTGGTCTTCTCGACCTTGCACACCAATGACGCTCCCGGCTCGATCACGCGCCTCGGGATGATGGGCGTCGAGCCCTTCCTGGTGAGCGCCTCCGTGCTCATGATCGAGGCCCAGCGCCTCGTGCGCGGCATCTGCCCGAAATGCAAGGAAGCCTACGAGGTCGACCTCGGGTGGCTCGTCAAGCTCGGCGTGCCAGAGCAGCAGCTCCAGGCCCAAAAGGGCAAGGTCCTCCTGCATCGCGGCAAGGGCTGCGAGAACTGCGCCAAGACCGGCTACCGCGGCCGGCAGGGCCTTTACGAGGTCCTGGAGGTCACCGACGCGATGCGCGAGCTGATCCTCAACAAGGCTCCATCGAAGGAACTCAAGTTCCTGGCCATCAAGCAGGGCATGCTCACTTTGCGCGCCTGCGCGATTCGCAAGCTTTTGTCGGGCGCGACGACGGTCGAGGAGATGATCCGGGTCACCGCATCCGACGTAGACACTTAAGCCGCAAAAGGAAACATGAATGATATCGATGAGCGAGTTGTTCCTTCTGATGCACGAGCGGGGAGCATCGGACCTACACCTGACCGTCGGCGCCGCGCCGACGCTCAGGATCGACGGCCAGCTCGTGCCGACTCCCTTTGAGAAGCTGACCCACGAGACATCCCAAAGCCTGATCTTCTCGCTGTTGACCGAGCAGCAGCGCCAAAAATACGAGGCCACCAACGAGCTCGACCTGGCCTTCGGGTTGAAAGGCATCGGCCGCCTGCGCATGAACATCTACCGCCAGCGCGGGGCGGTGGGGGCGGCGGTGCGCTCGATCCCGGCCTCGTTCAAGACCTTCGAGGAGATCGGACTTCCGCAGGTCGTCTACGAGATCATGAAGGTCCCCAAGGGCCTCGTGCTCGTGACCGGCCCGACGGGCTCGGGCAAGTCGACGACCTTGGCCAGCATGATCGACTACATCAACGAGCACCGCTCCGCGCACGTCGTGACGGTCGAGGACCCCATCGAGTACGTGCACACGCACAAGAAGTCCCTCATCAACCAGCGGGAGGTGGGGCAAGACACGGACACCTTCGCCGCCGCGCTGAAATACGTCCTGCGCCAGGACCCCAACGTCATACTCATCGGCGAGCTGCGCGACCTGGAGACCATCTCGGCGGCGCTGACCATCGCGGAAACAGGCCACCTCGTGTTCGCAACCTTGCACACGACCGACTGCGCGCAGACCATCAACCGCATCATCGACGTCTTCCCGCAGCACCAGATCGAGCAGGTGCGCGTGCAGCTCTCGTTCGTGCTGCAGGCCATCCTCTGCCAGCAGCTGCTGCCCCACGCCTCGGGGACCGGCCGCGTGCTGGCCTGCGAGATCTTGATGGTGACGGCCGCCATCCGCAATCTCGTGCGCGAGCAGAAAGTCGAGCAGGTCCAGCTCGCCATCCAGACCGGCGGGAAGTTCGGCATGCAGACCATGAACCAGGGCCTGGCCGACCTCTATCGCCAGCAGCGGGCGACGTTCCAGGAAGTGATGGCCCGCTCGCTCGATCCTGAGGATTTGAGGAGGCTTTTACAGAAGGGACAGCCGCCGCCGCACTGAGTTGGTACAATGGTTTAAGAAGCGCCGAGTGGAGAGACTATAATGCCTGCATTCGCCTATAAGGCCAAGGGAGTCGACGGGGCCGTGCTCGAGGGAGCCATCGAGGCCGAGGACCAGCGCGCCGCGGTCGACCGCCTGCGCAACCAAAAGCTCGTCATCCTCGAGATCGGCGAGAAGCAGTCAAGCCCGCTCGACGCGATCACCAAGATGTTCAAGTCCAAGGGCAAGGTCACCTCCAAGGACCTCGTGCTCTTCTCGCGCCAGCTCTCGACCTTGGTCTCGGCGGGCGTGCCCATCGTCCAGGGCCTGGGGATATTGGAGTCCCAGGCTGAAAACCCGGCTTTTAAAGAAGTGCTCGGGGCCGTGCGCGCCGACATCGAAAGCGGCCTCTCGATCTCGGACGCCTTGAAGAAGCACCCCGACGCCTTCCCCGACCTCTACTGCTCCATGATCAAAGCGGGCGAGCTCGGCGGCATATTGGACACGATCTTGGAGCGCCTGACCTCCTATCTTGAAAACTCCGAGGCCTTAAAGGCTAAGGTCAAATCCGCGATGATGTACCCGGCCATCGTCTTGAGCATCTGCGCGGCCGTGACGGTCTTCCTGATGGTCTTCGTCATCCCGACCTTCAAGGCGATCTTCGAGAGTTTCGGCGCGCAGCTGCCCGGGCTGACGCAGGCGCTCATCGACGTCTCGGACTTCATGAAGCATTTCTTCCCCATCATCATCGCGATGCCCTTCGTCGGCTTCAAGGGCTTCACCTGGGGCTACAAGAACAGGCCGGGATTCACGAAATTCATCGACGCCCAGGTGCTCAAGGCGCCCATCTTCGGGATCATCCTTAAGAAGGTGGCCGTGGCCAAGTTCACGCGCACCTTGGGCACCCTGATCAAATCGGGCGTGCCGATCCTGCAGGCCCTGGAGACCGTCTCTCAGACCGCGGGCAACGTGGTCGTCTCGGAGGCGATCTTGTCCACGCGCGAGTCGATCCGCGAGGGCGGCCACCTCTCCGACCCCCTCAAGAAGTCGGGAATCTTCCCGAACATGGTGACCTCGATGATCTCGGTCGGCGAAGAGACCGGCTCCTTGGACATCATGCTGCAGAAGATCGCCGACTTCTACGACATGGAGGTCGACGCCGCGGTCAAGGGCTTGACCTCCTTGATCGAGCCGCTGGTCATCGTCGTCATGGGTCTGGTCATCGGCACCATCGTGATCGCGATGTTCATGCCGATGTTCGGCCTCGGCGAGCTGGCCAGCAACATGGAAGGCAAGTAGGCCCAAGCGCGGCGCCGACTTTCAACGCTCGTTGCGTGATATGCCGCCCGGCAAACCCAGTTGTTGACACAGCGACATTCATGAGTAAGCGGCTGATCGCCGGCGTTGTTTTCAAGCTGGGGGGCCTGGCAGGTTTGTACAATATACTGTACAATAGGGGTGGAGGACCCAAACCATGACCAAGATCGCCGCAGTCTCATACGTGCGGGCGCACCTGCCCGAAATGGTCGCCAACATCGGAAAGAAAAAACGCGACCGCGTCATCATCACCACGAACGGGACTGTTTCAGCGGTTCTCGTGTCTCCGGAAGAACTCGAAACGCTGGAAGTCCTTGCGGACAAGAAACTCATGCTGTCCCTTCTGAAAGCGGAAGAAGACGAGCGCGCTCAGCGCCTCGTGGAGCACGAAGAAATCTTCAGATGACGTACCGCGTCCTCTATACGGAGGCGGCGGCGAAGATCATCCGCAAGCTCGATGGGGCCGTCAAAGAGCGGATTCGCAAGGCGATCGTCCGAATTTCCGAGCATCCCGAGCTGGGAAAACACCTCACCGGACTCCTGAAGGATCGGTGGTCATACCGAGTTGGGGGCTGGCGGATCCTCTACAAGATCCGAAACGCCGAGCTCATTATCTTGATCTTGACCATTGGGCGCCGTAGCGAGATCTACGGCCCGGATTAGTCCCGCGCGCGCCGGAGTACGAACACGCCGTCGCGGACGCCGGGGCCCTGCCTCGGGTGGATGAGCGCCGCGACGAGCCTCAGCGGCGAGCGCCAGACCAGCCACTCCCATTGAGCCAAGTCGTAGCTGCGCAGGTCATAGCGGCTGTGCAGCAGGCACTCCTTCTTCTCGCCCTTCAGCGTCAGAAAATGGATGATCCTCTCGCGTCTGGTCCGCCGCTCCGGAGCGAGCGACATCATGACGTGCTCGATCCGGCGCGCTCCCGCGCGCACGGTCCAGGTCTCCTCGTCGTCCTCGGGGTGCTCGTAGTCGGCCAAGTCCAGCTGGACGATGTAGATGCCGCCCTTTCTCAATGAGCGCGCCGTCAGCGTCAGGTGGCGCAGGGCGTCTTGGTCATGGAGCAAATGACGGAAGGTCCCGAGCAGGTTGAAAGCGAGATCGAACGAAGACGGCTCGCAGAAATCCGTCATGCCCTTGCGGATCAGCCGCGCGCGGCGGTTCTTCTTGCGCGCGAAACTCAGCGCCTTGGGGTTGATGTCGTAGCCGGTGACACGGAAGCCTTTCTTTCGAAAAAAAGCAAGGAGCCGTCCAGTGCCGCAGGCGGGCTCGAGGATATCCTTCCCGCCGTTGCCGTGCAGGCGGAAGAGATCGAGGACCAAAGCCGCCTCGTCTTTCGTTCCGCCTGCGTGCAGGAGGTCGTACCAGGCGGGCTCGTCGTAGAGCGCGGTCTCGAGGCTCACCCGAGCAGCGCCTTTTTTCTCAAGAGACGGTGGTAAGTGATGCCGAAGCGGTGGGCCTCGTCGCGCAGGCGCTGCAGAAGCCTCAAGGCGGGCCGGCCGCGCTCCATGATGATCGACTCCGACTTGCCCGGAAGAAAGACTTCCTCGACGCGCTTGGCCAAAGACGCCAACGGGACCTTGACCTTGATCTCTTGGAGCGCGCTAAGCGCCGCCGAGAGCTGGCCCTTGCCGCCGTCGACGAGCACAAGGTCGGGCAAGCCGCCTTCAGTCTTGAGTCTCTGATATCTTCGCCGCACGACCTCGGCCATCGACTTGAAGTCGTCGATGCCCGCGACCTCTTTGATCCGAAACTTGCGGTAGTGGTCCTTGAACGGCTCGCCGCCCTTGAAGCAGACCATCGAGGCGACTGTCTGCCGTCCCTGGAAGTGGGAGATGTCGAAGCATTCGACATGGAAGGGAGGGGAGGCGAGCCCGAGCGCGCGTTGAAGGTCGCTGACCGCTTCCGAGGACGCGATCTGGCCCGAGACGTCTTCTTCTCTGACGGACTGGACCCTCACGCGTTCGCCCATCTGCTCCAAGGCGCGAATGTTGTCCCGGAGTTGTGCCGCCTTCTCGTATTCGAGCTTTCCCGAAGCCATTTTCATCTCAGTCTCGAAGCGCTGCTTGAGCTTCCCGTACTCTCCCTTGAAGAAAAGCACGGCGCGCTCGGCGATCGCGCGATAGCCCTCGGGAGAAATCTTTCCCGCGCAAGGCGCGGGGCATTCGCCCGTGTGGTAATACAGGCAGGAGGTGATCTTGCGTTTGTCGAGCGGTTTGGTGGTCGAGAAGTCCCAGCGGCAGGGGCGCAGCGGGAAGAATTTCTGGCGCCAGAGATAGCCGAGCAGGCTCTTGATCGGGCTCGACTGCGGATACGGCCCGAAGTAGGCGCCGCCGTCCCGGATCTTCTTGCGCGTCATCAGCACGCGCGGGAAGTCCTCGCCGAGCGTCACCTTGATGAAAGGATAGGACTTGTCGTCCTTCCACATAGAATTGAAGAAGGGCTGATGCCGACGGATCAGCCTGCGCTCGAGTATCAAGGCTTCCCGTTCGGATGAGCACGAAATGTAATCGATCTTGCGGATCAACGGCGCCAGGACCGAGTTCTTGAGATCCTCCTTATTTGGATTGAAGTACTGCGCGACGCGCTTGGCCAGATCGATGGCCTTGCCGATGTAGAGGATGTTCGCCGCGGCGTCGCGCATGATGTAGACGCCGCAGGCATGCGGCAGATGGGAGCGGTCGAGCGGTTCGCTCATGGCCTGAGTATGGGTCCCGCGCATCGCGTTGGGAAGTCCCGGGCTGTCGTTGCCGTCGGCGAATCACGGAGTCTCCGTCGAAGGTTTTGGGACGACCAAGACGTTCCGCGCTCTTGTCCCAGAACCGCTCGTCGAGAATCCAAGAAAGCGGCGGGTCTCATGATCCCAACGAAGGGCCGATCTCAGCCCAGAGCCGTGTCAGCGGCGCCGAAGGCCTGCCGACTTCGCTCACCTGATCCAAAAGGTCGAAGCTCCGCGACATCCCTTTGATCCAGCCGTTCCCATCTCGCAGAAGGGACCTCTGCTCGCCGTAGGCGCGCCTCCCGATGCGGATCTGGCCGTCATGGACGTGGCCTTCGACGGCTTCTCGAGCTTCCCCCAAGGCGTCGGCCGGCAACGATCTGTTTCTCTTCTTGGACCAGCGCGCCAGGTAGGTCAGTCCGCGCAGGGCGTCGTATTTGTAGAACCGGGGGAAGGTCAGCTTGAGCCAATCGGGGTCGATGACCTTTCCCCGGGAGGACTTGAAGACGCGATGATCGATCAGGTACTTCGCGCCTCGGTCGAGGAAAGCCTCCTCCTGAGCCGTGAAGGGCCGCGGAGTGCACAGCAGGACGGCCTCGAGCGCCGGCGCCGTCGAGACAATCGAGCTCTTCTTCGAGCCGACGTAGGCCTCGCCCTCGCAATTGAGCCCTCCGTCGGGCAGCTGGTACCGCAGCAGCCAGCGGCGCATCCACGGGAGCTCGTCGTCGAGCTCCACCCCGCAGGCGAAGAGCACCTGGAACATGGTGCCGACCGCGCAATGGCAGGCCACGTCGCGGTAGATGCCCTTGCCCGGAGGCAAGTCCTCGGCGCGGAAAGGCAGGTCCGCCGCATAGCGCGTCTTGAGCGCCTCGGTCATCGCCTCGACCGCAGAAGCCGGGATGCGCGGGGCCCGGCCCAGCTCCCAAAGCAAAGTCATGTGCCACCACGGCGAATCCCATTTCGGCCAGTAGGGGTCCGCTTCGATGTCCGCGCGCGCATGCGCGGAGCCGAGGTAGGCGATCGACTCGGCCAGCGCGTCGACGGGCCTTATTTGACGAACTCTCATGAAAAAGCTTTAATATCCCTCTATGGCACAAGCGAAGAAGTCAAAGCGCCACCGCTCCGCGCTCAAGGCGCACCGCCAGTCGGTGACCCGCAACCTGCGAAATCGCCAGATCAAGAAGGGAGTGCGCGCCGCCGTGCGCGCCGTCTCCGACGCCGCGACGGCCAAGGACACGGGCAAGCTCTCGGAGCTGATGTCCAAGGCCTCCGCCGCGCTGGACAAGGCCGCCCGCACCGGAGCCATCCACTGGAAGGCCGCGGCCCGCAAGAAGTCCCGCCTGGCTCACCGCGCGGCTCAAGCCCTCGCGGCGGCCAAGTAGTCCGGCCGACACAAATCCACGACCAGCCGCTCGAGCTCGATCCTCGGGTCGAGCCACGCCTTTGACTTGAGGTCCGTGTCGGTCTCGAGGCAGCGCTTGAGGTCGCGCAGGAGCCTCTGGTCGGAGAGCTTCTGGGCCTGGGCCAGAAAATCCTTGTCGTACCAGGCGTTGAGGCGCAGGTTTCTTAAGATCGCGTCCGGCGCGAGGCCGGCCTTGAGCATGCGCTTGGCCTTGAGCTGCTTGGTCACGGCCGAGTTGATTTGACTCAGCACGCGGAAGGCCTGCTCGTCGGCTTTGCCCTCCGACATCACGCGCCGGGCCTGGATGAGGCTCGCCTTGAGCTGACGGCTCTGGATCATGCGCGACAAGGCGAAGGGGTCGGCGGCCTTGCGGTAGCCCAGAACGGCCAAGGCGTCGGCCCCGCTGATCGAGGGCTTCTGCGCGGCGTAGAGCAGCGCCTTCTCGAGTTCCTGGGACAGCACTCCCCAATCGGTGCCGGCCTCGGCGACCAAAGCCGCGGCGGCCTCATCGGAGAGGACTTTCCCCGCCGTTCTGGCCGCGGCTTTGAGCCTCTCGACCGCCTCCTCCTCGCGCAAGGGAGAAAAAGTGCAGAGCGCTCCGGCCGCCGAGGCGGCCTTGGAGAGAGCATCCTTGGCGTCGGGCTTGCGGTCTTCCGACAGCAGCACGAGAGTCGTCGAGAGCAGAGGATCCTTGAGATACTCGGCCAGCGCGGCGCGCGCGGCCGCGGGGATCTTGGGGTTTGCGACGATGACGAGCCGCCTCTCGGCGAAGACGGGCAAGGTCGAGCACTCAGAGACCACCGCCGCGGCTTCCTGATCGGGATCGCCGGAGAACTCGACGAGGTTGAAGGCGTCGGACTTGAAGTGCGCCTTGAGCGCGTCGAGGGCCGCGGCCTTGGCCGAGGCTTCCTCGCCGAACAAATAGTAGACCGGCCGCAGCCTCCCCGACTTGATCTCCTTGAGCAGATCCTGCGGCCTGAGGTCCATCGTCGGCTCAGTACGGGTTCGGATTGACCGGGGCGATGGGCTTCTCCGGCTGGGCCGTGGGCGCCGTCGAGGGCGCGTCTCCGGTGATCCGCCTCGACGATGAGCCGGTCACGGCGCCGAAGCCCGAGACGACGCGGGTCACGACGTCCCGCGAGAGACCGTCCCAGATCAGCTCCCTGGCCTGCTCCTCGGTCATGCCGCCCGGCAAGGTCGCGGCCGCGTAGCTCTGGATGCCCTCCATGTTCTTCTCCTCCCAGAGAATCTGGTTGCTGGCGCGGTCGATGAACTGGAGGTCTGCGATCACGCGGAGCTTGTAGGCGGTCGGGATCAAGGTGGAGTCGTACTGGATCGGCGTCAGGACGTAGCGCGTGATCGTCACGAGCACGATGCCGTCTGCGTCGTCCTCGGGCACGATGGGGTACTGCCCGCTGCGCAGGGCCTGGTCGCGGATGGCCAAGGTCAGCCGGTCCTCGAGGCCGAACTGCTGGGTCTTGTTGACCACCAGGCGAATGGCAACCTTCTTGATGTTCGACGGAAGGAGCTGGGGGGCGGGGTGGTAGGCGATGTCCTGGCCGCAGCCCCAGGCCGCGGCCAGCAAGACCAGCGAGATTCGTTTCATGGGGCTCCCTTGGCTGCTTTGACGACGATGTTGACCAGGCGGTTGGGTACGACGACGACCTTGACCACGGTGCTGCCGTTGAGAAGGGCCTTGACCTTGTCCAGGGCCAGGGCCGCGGCTTTGACGGCTTCTTGCGCGGCGTCGGCCTCGAAAGAGAAGGTCGCGCGCACCTTGCCGTTGACCTGCACCGCGTACTCGACCGTGGCGTCCTTGAGGTATTTCTCTTCGTAATGCGGCCACGCCTGACGGGCGAGGGTTTCCTTGTGGCCCAGTCGCTCCCAGAGCTCCTCGGTCAGGTGCGGCGCGAACGGGTGAAGCAAGGTCAAGAGAGCCTCCAAATCGGCGCGGGCGGGGGATTTCTGGGCCTGAAGCTCGTTGCGGTACTCCATGAGCTTGGCGATCGCGGTGTTGAAGCCGAAGGAACCGATGTCGTCGGTGACCTTCTTGATCGTGCGGTGGCGCAAGGTGATGAGCCCCGTGCCCGGCGGCGGCTCGGGATGGTCGCAGACGAGCACCCAGACGCTGCGCAGGAACCGGCTGACGCCCTCGATGGAGCGCATGTCCCAGGGCTTGGCGTCCTCGAAGGGCCCCATGAACATCTCGTAGAGGCGAAACGCGTCGGCCCCGTATCTCTTAAGCACGGCGTCGGGATTGACGACGTTCTTCTTCGACTTGGACATCTTCTCGACTTGAGAGGCGAGCTTCTCGCTCGTGGAGGCGAGCACGGCGGCGCCGGACTCGTCGTACTCGACCTCGTCGTAGGAATGGTAGGCGCCCTTGGCGTCCCGGTGGGAGTACGAGAGGATCATCCCTTGATGGCGCAGCTTCTGGAAGGGCTCGGGCGTGGAGACATATCCGAGGTCCCAAAGCACTTTGTGCCAAAACCGTGCGTAGAGCAGGTGCAGGACCGCGTGCTCGGCGCCGCCGACGTAGCAGTCGACCGGCATCCACGACTTCTCGATCTCCCGGGCCCATGCGAAGTCGGCGTTCTTGGGATCGAGATAGCGCAGATAGTACCAGCACGAGCCCGCCCACTGCGGCATCGTGTTGGTCTCGCGCTTGGCCGCACCCCCGCATTGAGGGCAGTTCGTCTTGACCCACTCGTCGATGGCCGCCAGCGGCGACTCGCCGGTCCCCGTGGGCTTATAATCCTTTACGTCGGGAAGCAAGACGGGCAAATCCTTCTCGGGGACGGAGATCTTGCCGCATTTGGCGCAGTGGACGATCGGGATCGGCTCGCCCCAGTAGCGCTGGCGCGAGAAGAGCCAGTCGCGCAACTTGTACTGCACCGTGGCTTTTCCCAGCTTGTTTTGCTCAAGCCACGCGACGATCTTCTTCTTCGCCTCGGGCGTCGGCAGGCCCTCGAAGAGCGGCGAATTGACGGCTACGCCGTCCTCGGTGAACGCTCCAGCCGGCCATTTCGAACCCGTGGCTGGCTGGACGACCTGGATGATCTGGAGGTGGTATTTGTCCGCGAAGGCCCAGTCCCGCTCGTCGTGGGCGGGCACGGCCATGATGGCGCCAGTGCCGTAGCCGGCCAGGACGTAGTCGGCGATCCACACGGGGATCTTCTTCTGATTGACGGGGTTGACGGCGTAAGAACCCGTGAACACGCCGGTCTTCTCCTTCTGGAGCTCGGTGCGTTCGAGATCTGATTTGCTTCTGGCCGAGTCGACGTAGTCGGCGACCGCCGCCTTCTGCGCCGGGCCGGTGATTTCGGCCACAAATGGATGCTCGGGTGCGAGGACCATGTAGGTCGCGCCGTAGAGCGTGTCGGGACGGGTCGTGAAGACGAGAAGGTCCTTGCCGTTCTCCAGCTTGAAGCGGACTTCCGCCCCTTCGGAGCGTCCGATCCAGTGGCGCTGCATGGCGAGCGTGCTCGCGGGCCAGTCGAGGCCGTCGAGGTCGCCTTCGAGGCGGTCGGCGTAGGCGGTGATCTTGAGCACCCATTGGCGCAGGTTCTTGCGCTCGACCCTTGTCCCGCAGCGCTCGCACGCCCCCGCGAAGACCTCCTCGTTGGCCAGGCCGGTCTTGCAGGAGGGGCACCAATTGATGGGGGCGGTCGCCTCGTAGGCGAGCCCCTTCTTGAAGAGCTGGAGGAAGATCCACTGAGTCCACTTGTAGTAGGCCGGATCGGTCGTGTCGACCTCGCGGTCCCAGTCGTAGGAGAAGCCGAGCGCCTGGATCTGGCGCTTGAAATTGGCGACGTTGCTCTGCGTGACGGCGCGCGGATGGATCCCCTTCGAGATCGCGAAGTTCTCGGCCGGAAGCCCGAAGGCGTCCCAGCCCATGGGGTGCAGGACGTCGAAGTCCTGCATCCTCTTGGCGCGGCACAGGATGTCGGTGGCGGTGTAGCCTTCGGGATGGCCCACGTGCAGGCCGTCGGCTGACGGGTAGGGGAACATGTCGAGGCAGTAGAACTTGCGCCCCGGGCGCGGGCGCTCGGGGGCCTTGAAGGCCTTGTCCTTGGCCCAGCGCGCCTGCCACTTCGCCTCGAGGTCGGCGAAAGGGATCTGCTCCGTCTTCACCCTGGAATTATATCAATCCGACGAGGGCTTCGGGCTCATTTCAGGCTGAAGACGCGCAGCGGCCGGCCGGGAGCGGCCTCGAGGGGTTCGACCTCGCTGAAGGCGAACGTCTCGGCGCAGAGGGCGCGCGTGGCCTCCGCGATGAGGACCCCCGCCTTGCGCGCTGGAGCCAGCCGGCACAGCGTCCGGCTCGTGGCGGGGTCATCCGAGATCCCGATGCAAATCCTCAGCGAGAGGCCGGAGGCGGCGTTGTACGCGCCGAGCCCCTTGAGCTGGCGCTGGGCGGCGCGGCAGGCCGAGATGGCCGCCATCTGGGGGCTCTGGGACACCAGGCCTCCCCAGATCGCGCTGACTTGATCGCCGAGAAACCTTTCCACGAAGCCGTGCTCGGCTTCGATGGTCTCATGCATGAGCTTCTTGTATTCGCCGAGGATCGCGCTGAGCTCCGCGGGGTCGCGGCTCTCGGCGAGCTTGGCGACATCCTGGAGACTCGCGGCGTAGTGGGTCGGCATGACGCAAGGTGCATCTTACCAAATGCGCAAGATTTGCCATAATGGCCGCATGCGCCGCAGCCTCCTGCAGCTGGTCCACGAGCTCACCCAGCGCGCCCTGGCTCCGGGCGAGGCTCAGGGCTTCTGGAAGTTTCTGGCGGAGCGGCTCATCGAGTATTTCGGCTGCGAGCGGGCGACGATCTTCCAGCGCGACGCCAAGGACCGCCTGGTCTCCCGCTACGCGCACGGACTCAAGGAGCCGCTGGTGATACCGCCCGGCGAGGGCATCTCGGGCTGGGTGGCGGAATGCTGCAAGCCGCACTTGGCCAACGACGTCTACGAGGACCCGCTCTTCAATCCCCAGATCGACCAGACGACGCGCTTCCGCACCAAGAGCCTGCTGGCGTTCCCCTTGCCCTACAAGGGCCGAGCCGCCGGGGTCGTGGAGCTGATCAACAAGCCCGGCGGCTTTTCGAAGTCCGACATGAGGGCCGTCAAGTTCTTCGGCGACGAGCTCGCGGTGCTCTTCGTCAAGTTCAGGTTCGAGGAGCGCCAGGAGCAGATGACGCGCCAGCTCGTGCAGAACGAGAAGATGGCGGCGATGGGGCGCCTGGCCTCGGGGATCGCGCACGAGCTCAACAATCCCCTGGCCACCGTGATGGGCTTCTCCCAGCTCCTGCTGCGGGACTCGCGCACGCCTCCCGAGATCATGGCCACGATCCTCAAGATCGACGCGGAGGCGCGGCGCATGCGCGAGATCGTGCGCAGCATACTGACCTTCGCACGCGCCTCGACCGAACAGGCCGAGCCCGTGAGGCTCTCGGCGGTCATCGACGCGAGCCTTGAGCTTCTCACGCACGAGCGCCGCCGCAGGGGAGTCAACATCATCAAGGAGATCCCGACGCCCGAGCCGGTCGTTTTGGGCGACGCGAACAACCTCAAGCAGGTCTATCTCAACTTGATCGGCAACGCCCTGCACGCCTTGGAGGGGCAGCCTGACCGGCGGATCATCCTGAGGGTGTTCCGCGATCCCAAGCGCCAGGCCGCGGTCTCGGAGGTCGAGGACAACGGCCCCGGCATCCCGGAGAAGATCCTGGAACACATCTTCGAGCCGTTCTTCACGACCAAGGAGGAGGGCAAGGGGACGGGCCTGGGCCTCTACGTCGTCAGCGGCATCGTCGAGAAGCACAAAGGCTTCATCACGGTGACGAGCAGGCCCGGCTGCACGGTCTTCCGGGTCAGCCTTCCCGCCGCCAAGAGCTCAGAGCCGTCCCCGCCAGCCAAGCCATGAGGCAGGGCACCAGGCCCGCGTTGCTCCAGAACAGTCCCGGCGTCGAGTCGGCCAGCGAGGCCGCGGTGAGCCAGGCCCCGAAAGCTACGACCCCCCAGCCCGCGCCCACGGTCCAGCGCGGATAAGCGCTTCTTGTGGGCCGGAGCAGGAGACCCGCCGCCGCGGTGTAGAGCCCGTTGGCAAGACCGCCGGTCAGCAGGACCGCCTCGCGGTGAACGCGCAGGAAGCTCGCGGTCGCCGCCCTGGCGGCCAAGCCCGGAAGGACAAAGACCTCGATTCCCTGGGCCGTCCAGTCGCAGGCGACTGCGAGCAGCGCGACGCAGACGGCGAGCCAGCCCAGGATGCCCAGCTCCCGGGAGTGAGCTTGGGCGAAGCAGGAATAGAAGACGAGGATCGAGGCTCCGGCCATGGTCCAAGGCAGCCAGCCGAGCGCCCAGAGCCAGCGGTGGTCCATCAGGAACTGCAGGCGGTCGGCGAGATCGCCGTTGGTCTGGAGCCCGCGGCTCAAGATCAGCAGCATCGAGAGTCCCGCGACGAGGTGCAGGGCCAGCGCGGCCCAGGCCGAGAGACTCAGGCGTTTCGAGGGGCTCACGCCGGGACCTCTTCCATAGAGAAAATTAGCCCGCGCTCTCTGCATTCTTCTTCGAGCTCCCGCCGGCCGAGCCAGCCGTCGAGCGGGATGAGTCCTTCGAAAGCGCGCGGGTCGGCGGCGAGCTTCGGAGCTAGGATCGCGGCGGCAAGAGCCGGGATGATCTCTCCGGCGCGTTCGGCCACGATGCAGGCGCGGCGCCGGATCGGGGATCCCTGCCGTTTTCCGGAGACTTCCACGCCGAGGGCTCCCGCGGCGGTTCCCAAACAACCGAGGGTCTTGAGTCCGAGAGAGAACGCCGGAGCCATGGCGGTCCAGTCGAAGGCGAGTTCCTTCGAGAGCCAGGCCAGCAGCGAGGCCGCCCTGTTCTGCCAGGAGGACTCGGCGCCGGCGCGGAACTGCACGCGCCGCGCGTTGAAGAGAGGGGGAAACAGCTCGTGGTCGGCGACGTCGACGAGGTAGCCTTCGCGAGTACCGACGGGGGGAGGGAAGCGTAACAGGCGCGGCTCGGACCAGCCCAAGGTCTTGCGCCAGCGCCCGTCGTCCCAGATCCGCATGGGCTTGGACAACGAGTCGAGCAGCGAGGCCACGGTGGCGGCGCCGCGGGCGCCGCGCCCCCCGGGCGCGATCTGAATCTGGATCTCCTCGATGGTCTCGAGATCCTCGGCGGCCAGTCTCGCGAGGAGGCCCGACAGTGCGGGCGCGCTCGACCAGCCGACGCCGGCCGCGGATCCCGGAGGACGAGCAGAGACCAGCGCCCGGGCTCGGCGCACGAAGCCGCGGTCGTCGGCGAGGTCGAGATACGGGATCTCGCGGTGCAGGCAGGCCTCGAGCAGGTTCATCGGCAGGCTTTGGTAGGGGCCCGCGGCGCAGACCGCCGCCGAGACGCCGGTCAGCGCCGAATCGACGGACCGGAGGTCGCGAAGGTCGCAGAGCGCGGGAACGAGCCGGTCGCGCTCGGAGGGTTCGAGGCCGTCTTGGAGCTCGGCCATGCGCGTGCGCCCGCGGCCTCCCGCGAGCACGCGGCAGGGACTGCGGCGCAATAGATCATGGACGAGCGCGCGGCCGAAAGCTCCGAAGGCGCCGACGACGAGAATCGCGGCGGGAGACGCCATGGTCAGCCCCAGCCGCGCAAGCCGACGCGCAGTAAGAGCACGGTCCGGGCGCTCCAGCCCAGCACCCGCACCCAGTTGGCGCATGCCAGCTGATGCAAAAGCCCGGCGTCGAATCCGCGGACCAAGGACAGGTGCGCGGGGAACTGCGAGAATGCAGTCGAGCCCCAGATGATCGCGAGCAGCACGGCTCCCAACCAGGCCTCTCCCTTGCGGACGGCGGCGGGCCTGCGCAGCAGGATGATGACTCCCGTCAAGGCTTCCAGGATCATGACGGGACCCGCGACCGAGGCGGTGCGCGCGATGTTCGCGCGCTCGTACGCCGCGAAGGTCTCCGAGCCGACAAGCGCGAAGAGGGGGTAGTGCACGACTTGAACGAACCAGATGACTCCGGTCATGAACAAGGTCGCCCCGGCATGGAGCAGGAGCAGGAGTCTGGCGCCGCGGTCCATCATTCCACCATCTTCTTCAAGAGAATGCGCGCCTTGCCGTTGTCCGGATCGAGGGTCAGCGCCGCGTGCAGATGCCGGGCCGACTCCTTGAGCCGGCCGCGCTCGTAGTAAAGCTTGCCGAGATTGAGGTGCGCGTCGAGCTGGTCGGATTTCACGGCGAGAGATTTTTCCCAGAAGGAGATCGCCTTGTCGAAGTCGCCCAGCGAGTAGTAGATGTTGCCCAGGTTGTTCAGGGGTCCCGGATGCTCGGGCGCTAGTCCGGCGGCCAATTTGAAACGCGAGATCGCGGGCTCCCAAGCTTTTTCCCGCGCGTAGAGATAGGCCAGCTGCTCGGCCAGGTCCGCGTTGGCCGGCTCTTTGCTCAGCCGGTCCTCGAGATCGGCCAGCGCCTTGCGCACCTCGGGCGTCGCCTCGATGTGGAAGCCGGGCTGGCTCGCGAGCTCCCGCTCGGCCAGCAGCGGTGCCGCGGCGAGCCTCGCCCAGAAGGACAGGAGAATGACTCCCAAGGCCAATGGGACCATCCGCTTCGGATAATCGGGCCAGGGCCGAGGTTCGGGATTCGAAAGTCCCAGAGCCATCCCCATCGCGGCGAAGGCGGCGAAAGACGAGACGCCGAAGCGCAGGTCCGGCGAGAAGAACGCGCCCGCAAACAGCGCCAGGGCCGCCAAAGCCGGGCCTTCCGCCTGTCCCGTCGCCTGCGCGCCTAGAAACCAAGAGGCGAAGGAGGCCGGGATCGCGACGAAGAGAGCCAGCCCCACGGCTCCGGTTTCCGTCAGGACCTGAAGGTACTCGTTGTGCGCGAAGTTGACGATGGTCTGCTGCTGGGGCCAGAGCGCCTTGAGCTGCGCCGAGGCGTAGGCGGGAAACTCCATGTGGAAGCGTCCCAGGCCGCAGCCGAGCAAAGGATGGGCCAGCCACAGTTTGAGCGCCGCGCTCCAGATCAGCCCGTGCGTCCATTGGCGGTCGCGCGAATGCCAGAGGATGCCGAGGCCGAACACGGCGACGCCGAGCAGCATCATCGTCCGGCGAGTTCCGCTCTGGCGCTTGAGGGCCCAAAGGAAGCCTCCGGCGATGAGGCCCGCGAAGGCCGCGCGCGATTGAGCCAGCCAGAGGGCGTCGAGCTGCAGGGCGGCGCAGAGGAGAAGGCCCATGGCGGAAAGACCGGGCTGCGACTCGATCAGCAAGACGGCCGTCACGAGCAGCGATGCCGTCAGGTACGCGCCGAAGAAGATCGGATTGCCGAAGGTCGAGAAGGGCCGCTCCATCTGCGGGACCAGCAGCCGCCCGACGCCGCCGGTGTGCTGCAGGATCGCGTAGAGAGCGGCCACCGCGGCGCAAGCGCTCCAGAGCGCGAGCAGACGCTCTCCCTTGCGCACGCGCGCGAAGCTTTGGGAGGCCCCGAAGAACGCGGCTGCGCAGAGCAGCATGCGGGCGACCTCCGGCTCCGAGTTGTGGGGCTCGGGCGAGAGCCGCCAGAATATGAGGGCAGAAAGGGCGTAAGCCGCCAGCCAAAGGTCGAGCTTGGTGCGCCGCCAAAGGGCCTCGCGGATGGATGCGGCCTCGACGAGCAGGCCCAGCAGGAGCGCGGCCGCGCCGAGTTCGACGGCCAGCAGCTTGAAGCGAAGGATCTTCTGGTCGGGGACCAAGACCAGCGCGACCAGCAGGGCGGCCCACGCGAGGGAAAAGACGAGGCCCGCGGGCTTGTCTTGCTCCGCGGGCCTGCGGTCAGTCTTCTTCAAAGTCCGGCGATCACTTGGCGTGAGCCTTATGCTGCGCCTCGGTCTCCAATCCATAGGGCTTCCCGGGGTTCCTCTGGTCGGGGTAGGAGCACCAGACGAGGGATTCGTGAGCGTAGAGCCGGACATCGGGGTCCCCGTTGACGAGTTTGGCTCCGGTGTCGTCGCCGTTGGTCGCGATCGAGACGACCGCGGCCGGAATTTTCACGTCCACGATCTCCCTATTGACGCTCAGGGCGATCGTCACGTTCGGGTTGGTGCTGGAGGTCCCTTTGCCCTTGAACCTCACGACCTCGTCCTTGACGAAGGCCGCTATCTTTTTGCGATCGGCCTCGTTGTTGAAGGTGCTCTTCGCCGCCCCGCCTATCTTAAAGGCTTTATCAACAAGCTTGGCGGCAGCCTCGCCGTCGATGGCGCGCAGATGAATCTCCATCTGCGTGGCGTCCCTGGACCTCGGGTCGATATAGAAGCGCACCCAGGCGGCCTTGTCCGCATATGCGGTGTTCCCTCCCGAGACCGCCAGACCCTTCAAGGCGGCGTGGTCTCGATCGGCGTTGGCGATGTAATAGACGAAGCGGCCGATGACGTCGTGAGCCCCGCTCTTCGTGAGGAATCTGGACCCGTCCAGCCGGCCTTCGACGACATCGTCGGCTGGGATGAACTTGTCCGCGGCGATGGTCTCGACGACGAGATGGTCGCCATCGCTCCGTACGGCGCTTTTTCCCGCCGGGATGCCCTGCACGAAGATGGTCTGGTCTCCGTTGAGGCACAGATGGAAGGCGTTCGACGCGTCGCGGCGGTTGAGGAACACCTTCCAGCCGCCGACCGCAACCTTCTTGTAGTTGTCCTTGAAGCTCGCTTCGGTGAAGTCGCACTGGGTGGTCCCGTGGTCGTCATTGCCCTGCTCATTGGGTTCCGCTCCCGTGGGAGAATCTACGACCTTGCCTGGGACCGCCCCCTTGTCATTGGCGCTGCCTCCGATGATGTCCTTGAGCTGCTTCTTCGTGACCTTGCCCGGATCGGGGGATTCTGTCTGGGCGGTCGCGGCGCCGGCGGCGAGCAGGGACAGGGCGCCGACAAGAAAGGCGGCAGGCAGGGATGTCGGCTTCATGGGGAGACCTCCTTCACTGGTCCGGGACTCCTCCAAGTGTAGGCCCGGGGGCTTGATTTGTCAAGAGCGAGCCCTAATTGCGTCGGAGGATGCGGTCCTGCCGTGCGAACATCTTGCGGCGCTGGCGCTCCGTGCGGTCGTCGTACCCAAGAAGATGCAAAGTCCCGTGCACGGCCAAGGTCAGCGCCTCGTCGAGGACCGAGTGCTTGAGCTCGCGCGCCTGGCGCCGGGCCATGTGGGCCGAGATGTAAACGTCGCCGAATGGGACATCCTTGGAGCGTCGTCCGTCGTCATACCGGAAGGCGATGACGTCGGTGTCGTAGTCGTGCTTGAGGAACACGCGGTTGAGCTCGCGCATCCGGCGGCGGTCGAGGAAAACGAGGCTGAGCTCGCCGCGCGCTTTGACGCCTTCGAGCTTGAGCGCGGCCCGCACCGCCTTGCGCACGAGAGACGGCTTTCGCGCCGACGCGGGCAGGAGGTTGGCGCCAAAGACGCGGACCGTCACTGGGACTTGTCCCAGTCGTCGTAGGCGCGGATGATGCGCTTGACGAGCGGATGGCGCACGACGTCCTCCTCGGTGAGGCGGTGGAAGACCACGCCCGGCACGTTCTTGAGTATGCCCTCGATGCGCACCAGGCCCGAGGTGACTTTCTCGCTCAGGTCGGTCTGCGTCACGTCGCCGGTCACGGCGACCTTGGAGCCGTTGCCCATGCGGGTCAGGAACATCTTCATCTGCTCGGGGGTCGTGTTCTGGGCCTCGTCGAGCAGGATGAAGGCGTCCTCGAAGGTGCGCCCGCGCATGTAGGCCAAAGGCACGATCTCGATGACTTCCGTGTCGCGCCACATCCGGAAGCGCTCGGGGCCCAGCAGGGCGTAGAAGGCGTCGTAGAGGGGCTTGAGATAGGGGGAGACTTTCTCGAGCAGGTCCCCGGGCAAAAAGCCGAGCTTCTCGCCGGCCTCGACGACGGGCCGGCTGATGATGATCCTGTGGACCTTGCGGGACTCAAGCGCCCTCAGGGCGCAGGCGACCGCGAGGAAGGTCTTGCCCGTGCCGGCGGGTCCGATGCCGAAGACCATGTCGTGCGAGAGAATCGCGTCGACGTAGGTCTGCTGGTTGAGCGTGCGGGCGCGCACGATCTTGCCGTAGGCGGTCCGGTATAGACCGTCGTCGGGCAGCGGCGGCGCGTCAAGGTTTATCCCCTCGGGGCGGTCCGGCTCGTCCCGGGTCTGGCGCAGTTCGGCGAGCCTCTGGCGCACCCTTTTGACGGCCTTCTCGACGCGGGCCGGGCTTCCCTTGATCGAGAGCTGGAGCTCCCCGCTGCGCGGCTCCTGATGCAGGAACATCTCGACGCCGAAATCGGCTTCCATCTGGCGCAGCAGGGCGTCCTGCTGGCCCAGCAGACGCACGGCCTGCTCGGAGTTCTCGAGCTTGATGCGCTTGGTCGTCATCGCGGCGCCGCCTCGCCCGCGGCAAGCACGGAGCTCGAGAATCTTAGCTTTTCTCCAAGCGACTGCGCGGCCTCGCGCTCGAGAGGGGACGCCGCTCTTTGAGACATCGCGGCGCGCCAGCGCCAGAGGAACTGCTGCAGCTCCCAGACGTCCGCGTGCAGGCCGGCGCCCTCGAAGACCTCGATCCAGCGCGCGGCCCGCGAGAGGCGCTCCGCCGTCGGCCCGTCGATGAGCGCTTCCAATTGGCGCATGAGGCCGGACCGAACCTCCGAGATCCAGGGCAGCTGGTCGCAGGGGACCTTGAGGCGGACTGACTCGAGGAGCAGCTCCAGGACGTCGTCGCCCTGGCCGCCCTTGCGCAGAAGAGCCAGCGCGCGCGCCCAATTCTGACGCAGGGCTTTTCGCTCGCCGCGCTCGAGCGGCGCGGGCAGGAGCTGGCGCATCGCGTTGAGGCGCGACTCGGCGAACAGGGCGTCGAGGCCGAAATGGGGCCCCGAGAAGCGCTTCGAGAGCTCGCGGTCGAGCTCCTCGCGCTCGAGGCTCTGGAACAGGGGGGCGAGCCCGGCGGCCGCCTTGTCGGCCCCAGGCCAACGGCCGACCCAGCAGCGCAGATCGACGCGGTCCTCCTGATGGACGGCGGTGAGCGCCGTCGTGGTCAGGCCGGTCATGCGATCTTGGACTTCCCAGACGCCCCAGGAGAACGAGCGGTCGCGTCCGGCGCGCTCTTGGCGCTCGAGCCGCTCGCCCGAGGAGCGCTCGGCGCAGAAGCCCGAGCCCGCTTCGCGCGCGGACAGATCGAGATGCGCGAGCAGCGCGAAGTGGGCGGCCGCGCGCGAGAGATCGGCGCGGGAAGAGAGGGCGAGGCGCTCGTAGACTTTCGCCCCGTCGGGCAGAGCCTTCGAGTTCGACGCGGCCGCGAGCAGCCGCTCCTTGAGGCCGTCCGAGAGGCTCGCGCCGAAGCTTTCGGCGAGCTCGACGGCGCGCGCGGCGTGCTTGAGGATCAAGACGCTCTCGAGTCCGGCGACGTCGTCGTAGAACCAGCCGCAGCTCGTGAACATCGCCAGCCGGCTTTTCTGCATCTCGAGCAAGGTCAGGGCCTGGCTGCGCCGCTCGGCGGAGAGCGGCGCCAGAGCGTGCGCCTCCAAGAAGCGGTCCGTCGCCTGAGGACCGGGATCGCCCAGCCGCTTCGCGTAATCCTCCCGCGCCGCCCGGAAATCCTTGAAGAAGAACCCTCCTTGAGCCGTGTAGAGGGCGTCGACCTCGGCTGCGAGCCAGTCGAGCGCGGCGCGCAGGGGCGCGCGCCAAGCCTGGCTCGTTGCCTGGCGCAGGCGGCAGCCGCAGTCGGCGCTCCAGCGCCCGAGTCCGTGCTCGCAGCTCCAGGCCGTGCGCGGGCGGATCTCGACCTCCTGGGGAGGCGGGAACCGGCTCAGGAAATCGGAATAGTTGGTGATGCCCAAGCCCGAGGATTGGGCCAGCCGAAAGGTCTCGGCCAAGGCGGCGGCGCCCGCGCGACGGTGGTGGCCGTAGAACTCTCCGTCGGTCGCCACAGAGACGAGCTGGGTCGAGTCGTCGGGCATGAAGCGGCCGTTGACCTTATGGAACAGCGTGTCGTCGGCCTTGAAGGCCTCTCCGCTGTCGACTTCCTCATGCAGGACGCGGTGATAGAAAAAGATCGCGATGTGACGGCTCGGGTCCCGGCGCGAGACCCAGCGGTAGGGCAAGGTCGGCAGGAGGTTCTCCTGCGTGACCTCCTTCCAGTCCGCGGAACCGAGGTCGCGCACGCGCGCGGCCTGGCGCGGCGCCAAGATCGTGAAGCGCACGCCCTCCTCGATGAGGACCTCGAGGGTCTCCTCGTCGACGGCGGTCTCGGGAAGCCAGAGCCCCTCGGCCTCGCGGCCGAAGCGCCGGCGGAAATCCTCGAGCCCCCAGCGCACCAAGGTCTTCTTGTCGCGCGCGCTCTGCAAGGGCAGGATCGCGTGGTAGTAGGGCTGGGCCAGGGCGTTGCCGTGGCCGCCGAGCTCGGCGCAGCTTTGCTTGTCGGCCTCGATGATCGCGCGGTAGACCAGGGGATGCTCGCGCTCGAGCCAGGACAGCAAGGTCGGCCCGAAATTAAAGCTCATGCGCCGGTAGTTGTCGGCCATGTCGACGATGAGTCCGTTCTCGTCGAGCAGCGGGCAGGCGGAATTGGGGCCGTAGCATTCCTGGAAGATCTTCTCGTTCCAGTCGCGGTAAGGATGCGCCGATTCCTCGGGCTCGACGGCTCCGAGCCACGGATTCTCGCGGGGCGGCTGATAAAAGTGACCGTGGACGCAGAGGAACTTGTTCTTCATGGCGCCGGTCCCATTATAGCTCTTTGGCCAAGCGCGGCCGGCGCAGCTCGACGAGGAACCCGCTTTGGTAGAAAAGCGCCGTTCCGGCAGGGATGCTCAACGAGAAAGACTCGACCTCGCGAGCCGCCCTTCCGGAATAGAGAGCGAGCCAGTCTTGCGGGGTCTCGAGCAGCGGGCTCAGCAGGAAGCCCTCCTTGGCCGCGGCGGGCACGAAATGGAAGTCCTTGCTCCCTTCTTTCGATTTGACCTTCATCGTGATGAGGGGGGGCTTATAGAGGAAGGCCCGCAAGCGGCCAAGCCAGGTCGGCTCGACCGTGATGAGAGCCCAGAGCGTTCCTTTGGGGACCGCGATCTCCGAGCCGAAGGCGGCGCCCGCCACGGAGAGCAAGGCGTCGGGCTTCGGGGTGAGCGTCGCGCCGCGCTTGAGCAGGACCGTGGGGCCCTCGGCCAGGACCGGCCGGTAGCGCTCGAGCAAAGCGCGCAGCGCCAGGCCGTCCTCCTGCGCCGAGAAATGCCAATCGACCGCGCTGCCGGGCTTGGCCAGCACGAAGTCCGGAGCGTCCGGTCCCGCGTAGAAGTCCGCGTTCATGCGCTCCAAAAGCGGCGTGTAGGCGCCGTGGCTGTGGAAGCACGGCCGCGGACGGTAATCCCAGCCGTTCATCAAGACGATGCCGGCCTCGTTGCCGAAGAGATCGACGGAACCGTTCCCGATGGAGGCCGAAGTCCGAGGCAGGGCCGCGGCGGCCTTCTGCTCGGCGAGCGACGATTCCAAGCGCCTCTCGAGCGAGGGCAATGAGATGACGTCCAGCGCCGAGCGCGCGATGCGCCCAGGCCAAGCGCCGAGCGTCGCCTCGCCCGACAACAGCTCCCAGCGCATGAGGCCGACGAGGCCGGCGGCTATCGTCACCGCCGCGCAAATGAGGGCCAAGCGGCGCTTAGGGCGCAAGAGCCCGCCGCCCCAGAGCCAGAGTCCCGTCAGCATGCAGAAGCGGAAATAGGTCGGCGCGTGGTCGGCCCGGACGTAGCCGGTCTTCCAGACGAGGAAAAAGGCCGCCGCGCAGAAGGCTAGGCGCGGCAGCGAGCGAGGCTCTCTCGGGGAGGCGGCGAGCGCCGACAGCGCGCAGACAAGCGTGGTGAGGCCGAGCCCGAAAGTCGTCCAGCTCTCGGAGAGGCCCATCGCGCCGTTATAGCCTGAGACCAAGTCCCAGGAATTTCGTAGAAACGCGGGGAAATCCGCTAGGGACTGGCCGGAGGCCGACCACGCGGCGAGCACGAACACGGGAAACGCGGCCGCGGGCGCTGCGCGGCGCAGGTCCTTGTCGAGCCAGGCCCGGATCGCCGCCAGGCAAACCGCGGCGCCTGCGAGCATCGCGAAGTTGAGCTTGATCAGGGAGATGGCGGCCAGCGCCGCTGTCGCCGCCAGGTTCAGCGGGACATTCTGCGGCCCATCTTCGAGCAGCAAAGCGCCCAAAGAGAACGCGATGAAATAGTACATCGTGTCGAAATCGACGAGGCACAGCACGCAGCTCGCGAGCAGCGCCGCGGCTTGGAGGCGTCTATCCTTGAGCCGGCCGATGGCGAGCAGCACAAAGAGAGCGAGCGCGCCCTTGGCCGCGAGCTCCCAGAGCGCGCGCGCCGCGAGAGGCCCTCCGGCGTAGTAATCGGCGCGCAGAAGGCCCAGCGGACCGTGATTGAGGACGATGTCGATCCCGAAGCGGCGATGGCGGGCGAGCGAGTCGACGAGCACCGACTGCCACGAGTCGTCGAGCGAAGCATCCACGGCGCGGTGCGGCAGCGAGATCGCGGAAAGCCAGAGCAGGACGAACGCGATTGCCGCAATCCAGGGCCCGGCTAGTCGCTTGTGGATCGAGCGGTTTGGCATGTCCAGCCTTATTGTAGCGTATTGGGGAAAGGGAACTTTTTATAGGGGTCAATCGTATGCTCATGTAGGGGCCGGCGGCCCGGCTGTCGTTGATGTATGTCTGTATGTTCTCTGTTCCCGGGGACAGAGAACATAGGTATGGCGCAGAGGGGGGCACATGGATCAGAAGTATATGCGGGGCAGAATGCGGACGACCATCTATTTGCCGATGGCGCTCCATGACGACTTGAGACGGCTTGCGTACAAGTCGCGTCGCAGCATGGCCGACCTCTTGCGGATCGCCGCGGAGGCTCATTTCGCTGCGGAGCTTATCGAAGTGCGTAAGGACTCTTTTCGCGACGAGCGGCTCGAGAACATCGGGATCGGCCGACGACTGCGGGAGCGGCGCAGGCTGCAAGAGCGACTTCAGGTTTTGGACAAGTCACTGACCGTCCGCCAAGGAAATCGCGACCCTTGACAAAATATCATATATGATATATACTGGATCGTGGCGATGGAAGCTGAAATTCTTTCGCCGGGAGCGAGGCGACCAGCCTGTCCTCGAGTTCCTGAAGGCGCTGTTAAAACCGGCTCGGACGGCGGCGGGCGCTGCATTAGCGGGCCTGGAGGAGAACGGGCCGTCGTTGCGGCGTCCGCGCGCGGACTATCTAAGGGACGGTATTTATGAGCTGCGATTCAGTTCTGAAAGAATGGCATACCGCATCCTCTACTTCTTTGACGGCTCCGAGATCGTGCTGACGAACGCCTTTGTCAAAAAGACGTGGAAGGTCCCAACGGAAGAGATCGAGCGCGCCCTCAGGCGGCGCGCTCGCTGGCAAGCGAGGTAATCCATATGGGAAACAAGCACAGGGGGAGCAGCGTCAGGGAATGGCTCAATGAGGAGCTGAAGGATCCGGAATTCCGTAAGGGGTTCGAGCAGGCTCGCGCCCGGCAGCGGATGGCCCAGCAGATTTACGACGCGCGAAAGCGCGCTGGCCTGTCCCAGCCTGAGCTGGCGCGGCGGCTCCACACCAGCCAAGCGGCTATTTCGCGCATGGAGTCCGGAGGCCAGAACATGACCATCGATCTCATCGACAGCATAGCGCGGGCGCTCGGCGGCCGTTTCGAGGGGCACATCGTCCGGGATAGAAAATTGTAAAAAATGGATGGGCTGACATGCGCAGGATATGCCGACCAGCCTACCTGGTGAGCAGAAACCATGGATGCAAGGATCAAGAAGTTTTCAGGGGAGGGAACTGTTCTCTCGTGTGACATCTTGAGCAGTCGGATCGATCCGGGCATCCCGCCTATGGAATGGCTCGGAAGACTGGAAGCTTCTACTGAGATCGATGTCCGGATCATCGAGGGAAATTCAGGCGTGGTGGTTCGGAGGCTACCCGCCGATATGCTTGGGTTTTGGGGGCCGTCGGGAGCGCATGCTCAGATGGCTTTCGATACTGCATGCGAGATTCTGAAGGCACAATCTCCCCGGACCATCCCGTTGTGGATTGCTCTTGGGACTGGGGAACTCGGCGGAGATTTCTTTGGCCCCCAAAAGCAGTTTCAAATTGTCGGCAAAGCGATGGCTATTGTCGATAGGCTTTTTAAAAATCGAGGCGATGTTGGGGCGGTCATCCGTATGTCTCAGGACACGGCGAGTTTAATCAAGGCGCCAGCACAACTGCGCGAAACAGGGATAATCGAGAGGCGCGATTTGGAACCTTTGAAGGTCTATGAATACTGTCCTGCCAACTAACCGATTCAGCCGGCCGCGGCTTTTAAGGAGCTCTAGTACCGCGACGGCTGACCGGCGGCGTTATGGCTTAGTGCAGCCCGCCTCCTAGCTTCTCGGACAGCTCGATCTCGTAGCCGCTGGGATCCTCGATGTAGATCGAGCGCGACCGGCCGTAGTCCCAGCTATGGTCGACGCGCACGCCGAGGGTCTCCAGGCGCTCCTTGAGGCCCTCGAAGTCCTTGACGTGGAAGCCGAAGTGATTGACCTGAAGGTCCTGTTCCGCCATCTTGGCGTCGCCGACCTCGTAGAGCGCCAGATAAATGCGGTCCGGGACGCCGATGATGGCCCAGTTGCCGCCGTCGCGAAAGCCCTCTTCCCTGAGCTCGAAGCCGAACACCTCGCCGTAGAACTTCTTGCTCTGCTCGAGGTTCTTAACGTTCATGTTGATGTGGTCCACTCCGGTCACGGTGATCATAACGCCTCCTTGAGTCTTGGGATCGACGACAAGAGTAGGATATCGCGCAAGCGTCTTTATAACAACATAATTGCTAATATATTGTCATATGGCCAAGGAATCGGACCTTGCGCGCCGTTTGGCCGCCAATATCGGGGAACTGAGGAAGCAGCGGCGGCTGACCCAGGCGATGCTGGCCAAGTCGGCGGGCGTGCCGCGCTCGACGATCGCCAATATCGAGTCCGGCGGAGGCAATCCGGCGTTGAGCAACCTGGCGGCGCTCGCCGCCGCATTACGCGTCTCGATCGAGGAGCTGCTGAGTCCCCCGCGCGCCGACTGCGATCTGCTGCGCGCCAAGGACATTCCGAGCGTCGAGCGCGGCAACGGTTCGGTGCGGCTCTACAAGCTGCTCCCCGACGCCGTGCCGGGCCTGCAGATGGACCGCATGGAGATACTGCCGAAGGGCTTCATGCGCGGCATACCGCATGTGCGCGGCGCCAAGGAGTACCTGGCGTGCTTGGAAGGAAGCGTTAGATTGACTGTCGCCGGCCACAGCTACGAGCTTTCGCCGGGTGACATACTGGCTTTTCCGGGAGACCAGCCGCACGCCTACCACAATCCTGGTCGTTTGAGGAGCGTCTCGATCAGCGTGGTCGCGACGGGGACGGCGGCTTAGCGGCGCGCGCGGGTCTTGCCGCGCGGGATCACGACGATCCCCGACGGATCGACCGTGAAGCGCTTGGCGTCGCGCTCGGGGTGGCCGCCGATGACGTCCTTGGCGGCGATCTCGTTGAAGCGGTCGACGATGACCCGCTTGAGCCTGGCGTCGGCCCGGACCTTGGTGAAGTCCATGATGATCGAGTCCTCGATCACCGCGTTGTCGTGCACGTGGACCCCGCGGCCCAGGATCGAGTTCTTGATCGTCGCCCCGCGGATGAAGCAGCCGTCGCCCACGATCGTGTTGGTCACGTTGCCGTCGAGGATCTTGGCCGGCGGGCCGTCGTAGCGGCCCGAGTGGATGAACCAGCGCCGGTTGTTGAGGTTGAGCTTGGGCCGCGCGCCGAGTATGTCCATGTTGGCGTCGTAGAAGGCGCCGATCGTGCCCACGTCGCGCCAGTAGGCCTCCTCCTCGTAGGTCTTGATGCCGGGCAGCACGTTGGTCGAGAAGTCGTAGGCGAAGACCTTGAATTTCTTGTGGATGTCGGGCAGGATCGACTTGCCGAAATCGAAGTTGGGGTCCTGGTACGACTCGTCGCTCATGATGGCCTCGAGCACGTCGCGGTTGAAGAGGTAGTTGCCCATCGAGGCGAGCGCGCGCCCGGGGTCGCCGGGCATGGCCTTGGGCTTCTCGGGCTTCTCGACGAAGCCCGTGATGCGTCCCTTGGCGTCGGTCTCGACGAGGCCGAAGCTCCACGCGGCTTTCAGGGAGACCGGGATGGTGGCCACCGTGATGTCGGAGCCTGTTTCATAGTGGTACTGCAGCATCTGGCCGATGTCCATGCGGTAGACGTGGTCGGCGCCGAACACGGCCAATATGTCGGCGTCGTAGTCGCGGATCAAGTTGAGGTTCTGGCGCACGGCGTCGGCGGTGCCGCGGTACCAGTTCTGGCCCAGGCGCATCTGCGGGGGGACCACCGTGATGAACTGGTCCCGAGTCAGGCCGACCGTCCTCCAGCTTCCTCGGAGATACTCGATGAGGCTCTGCGACATGTACTGCACGAGGATGTAGATCGACTGCACTCCCGAGTTGACGAAGTTCGAGAGCACGAAGTCGATGATGCGGTACTTGCCGCCGAAGGGCACCGCGGGCTTCGATCTCTCGTGAGTCAAGGGATACAAGCGTTCGCCCTTGCCCCCGGCCAATATGATGGCCAGGACGCGCTTGGTCGGGGTGAAGCTACTGCGCGTAGGGGTCGTCGCCATAGTTCGCGTCCGGGTCGGGCAAGTTCTTGATCTTCGGCCCCGGCAGGGGCTCGGGCTTGAGATAATCCTGCTGCACCTGTCTCTCGAGCTGGGCCGGCGCGCCCTCGCCCGGCTTCATCTTGTGGCGCATGGCTTCCTTGAGGCGCGCGTCGTCGAGCACGAGGATGTCCTGCTTCTCCTTGGCACCCGCCGTGATCTCGGTGAGCTCGTGCGTGGTCAGGCCCGTCGAGACTCTCACGGGGAGATAGGCGGCGCCGCCGTACTCGATGAGCGCGTCTGTCGGCACGATGAGGACCCCCTTCTTGACCATCGGCACGATGAGGCCTTCCCATTGCGTGCCCGGGTCGAAATACCGCGAGGGGGAGAGGACCAGGGTGAAGGTCCCTCCGGGGTCGACCTTGTTGCCTTGGATGTCGAGGACGTAGCGCGCGATCCGTCCCGTGAACTTCCGAGAGGGGTTGTCGACGGACCAGAACTCCAGGTCCTGGCCGTCCTTGATCCAGCGCGCGTCTTCGGGCCTCACGCGGCCGATCAGCAGCAGCTTTTGGGCCGCCTCGACGATCAAGGTCTTGGGCTTGAGCCACTCCCGGTTCTTGATGAAGACGCGCAGGACGTAGCAGTCGGCCGGGCATTGGATCGGCGTGGGCTCGTAGACCTTCTTCCAGCGGTCCTCGAGCACCCCCTGCTCGGTGGTGTTGTGGGAGTCGAGGATCGCGGCCATTTCCTTGTTGGCCAGATGCCCCATGGATTTGCCGCCCGTAAACCACGAGCCGGTCGAGACATTTAAGTCCTCGACGCGTCCATCGACCGCCGCGCGCAGACGGATGATGTCGTCGGTGACCACCGTGCCGCCGACCCGGATCCTGACTTGGATCTCGCCGCGGCGCACCTCGAGGGGCTGCTGGGCTCGGGCGCCGGAGGCGGCCAGCCAGAAGGCGAGGCAGAGGGTCCCTCTCACGGAGCTCCCGCCAGCGCCTGCGCCTGGGCCGAGAGCTTGGGGTTCTCTCCCTTCCAGACGGATTTTAGAAAGGCGTCGTAGGTCCAGGGCATCTTTTCCTGAAAGCAGGAGGCCAGGGCCTCGGCGAACTGCTGGATCTCCCATTGCGCGTGGACGTCGGCGCGCAAGGTGACGAAGTTCATGAGGCTGCGCGCGTTGATGGTCCAGTAGAACTGGGTGTAGGCGTTGACCGGCAGGATCATGCGCGCCATCTCGCGCGCGACTCCGGCGGCGAGCATCTCCCGGTAGAGGGCGAGCGCGTTCTTGATCTGGGTCTCGAACTTCTTTGTGAGGTCCTCGTGGTCGAGGGCGGGCGCGGGCAGCGAGCCTTGCTTGTTCTTGACGTCCTGGGCCCTCCACTTGGGCGGGACATAAAACTCGTCCTTGACCTCCGTGTACCT
Organism: Elusimicrobiota bacterium; assembly: GCA_016194705.1. Classification (GTDB taxonomy): domain Bacteria; phylum Elusimicrobiota; class Elusimicrobia; order UBA1565; family UBA9628; genus PALSA-1176. Next base: position 243,716 of record JACQAZ010000038.1, read on the forward strand.
CGCGGAGATCTCGTTGTAGGAGGCCATCCGGTGCCGGATCCATTGCCGCATGACGAAGATCGGGCACGAGACGTGGAACTTGAAGACGGAATGCTCGAAGGGGGTCATGTGCTGGTGCTTGAGCAGATAGGCGATGAGCTTGCGGTCGGCCTCCTCGCCGCGCGATTTGCCGCCGTAGGAGACGCGGGCCGAGTCGACGACCCCCTGGTCTCCGCCCATGAACTCCACCAGGCGCACGAAGCCTTTGTCGAGGACCGGGATCGTTCCCGCAGAGAGGGTGGTCATCAGTAGCCTCCTTTGTTCTTGAGGGGCGAATCCGAACCCAGCTGCGAGCCGCCCTTGAGCTGTGACGGGGCCCTGGTGAGCGCGGGCCCCTTGGCCCCGTCTTTGAAGACGCTCATCTCGGGGAGCTTGGCGCCTTCCTCGGCGGAATCCTCGACCCACTTGGCGATCCGGGGATCGGGAAGGATGCCCTTGCCGTCATAGCGCACCTGGATTCCCTCCAGGATATGAGGCATTCGGTTGTGCACCAGATCGGGGGAAAGTTCCAGCGGGATGACGATCACCGGTCCCGTCCGATGCAGCGCCGCGACGGCCTTGTGCACCTCGGCTTCGGAAGCGTCGCGCGCCCTGCGGTCGATGCCGTCGCGCAGCGCCGCGCCCTGCGCCCGGCGGAAGCCGCTCTTTTGGCGCACCTTCTCGGCCAGGGCGTCGACCGTGCTGACCCAGTCCTTGAGGCCTTCCTTGGAGGCGGGGGCCTTGCCCACGAGGACGAGAATCTCCTTGGAGGGGTCGTGGCTCAGGGCCCTGGCGCGCGCCGCGAGGATGTCGACGACCATCTCGGAATCGTCGAGGCCCTTGGTCAGGACGACGGGCACCTTGGCCTTGACCCGGGCCTGGGCTCCCGCCGCCCGGTTGTGCGAATGGGGGGCCGCGGCGAACTCCTGGGAGGGCTTCTCGCGGATTCCCAGCAGATAGCGGTCTTGGTCCATCTCCTCGGAATAGGAGGACAGCAGCAACGGCACGGCTACGATCTTCTTGACGTGCAGGGACTCGAGGCGGTCGACGGCCTTCTGCACCGCCTTGCCGTCGCCTTGACCCATCGCGAACTCGAAGGGCAGCTTCTTCTTGGCCATCTCCTTCTTGATCGAGTCGGCGGCGTCCTTCCAGTCCTTGTCGCCGCCCTCGCCCAGCAGCAGCACCCCGAAGAGCTTCTCCGCCATGTCGGCCGCGCGCGCCTGGGACTGCGCGCCGCAGGCCAGCACGGCGAGGAGGAGCAGGCCGCTCACTTTTTCTTGGTGTGCGAGAGCGCGGCCTCGACGTGCTCGCGCAGCTCCTGAAGGCTGATCGGCTTGGTGACGAAGTCGTCGCCGCCGCTCAAGGCCGAGCTCAGCTTGTCGTGCTGCGTGTCGCGAGCCGTCAGGAAGAGGATCGGGGTGCGCAGCCCGTGCTTCTCGAGAGCCCGGATTTTCTGGCAGGCGGTCAGGCCGTCCATGCGGGGCATCATGACGTCCATCAAGATGAGGTCGGGTTTCTCGGTGCGAAAGCGCGCCACGGCCTCCTCGCCGTCGCTGGCGGTGGCGGTGTCGTAGTGCAGGCGCCCCATCTGTGTTGCGAGGATCTCGCGGATCGAGGCGTCGTCGTCGACTATGAGGATCTTTTTCTGGCGGACTTTAGGGGTCATATACCCAGATCGAGGACTTGCCGGAAGTCCCGACGACCGCGGCGGCGAGTTCCGCTGCCTTGCCGGGAGGGTTGGCCAGGGAGAGCCCCGCGCAGTAGCCTCCGATGTCGGCCTTCCAGTCGTCCTCGAGGGCCAGGCCGTTCCAGGACTTGCGCAGGATCTCGCCGCGCGAGAAGAGCCCGAAGGGCTCCGAGAGGCTGCCCAGCATGGAGATGTTGTGGGCGACGTAGATGGCCGCCTTTTTCTTCGCGTCGTAGCCCACCGGCATCGGCGGATGGAATTCGAGCAGGCGTCCGGCGCTGATCGGGGGCCAGCGCACGCGCAGGGGAGTCTGCCCCACGGGGTCGTTGGTCTTGACGTAGTGTCCGTTGTCGAACTGCGCCCGCAGGTGGTTGGTGCTCGTGAGATAAAGCACGGCGCGCCCGTCGAGGTCGGCGGTCGTGAAGTCGAAGAGGAAGTCCACGCGCTTGAACCGGATCGACGGCTTGCCCGCCTCGTATTTGCCGTCCTTGAAGACCAGGGGATAGATGCCGTTGAAGGGGAAGGTCTGGTCGTCGTTGAGCTGCTGCACGGCCAACACCCTCTTTCCGTCGATTTCTTGATAGGACCGTATGACCCCAGGCACCTCGCCGATCTTCTGGAGTTCCTTGCCGTCGAATTGAAGGATCATGGTCTCGAACCGCGTGAAGGTCTCGTTGTAGAGCGCGGCGAACAGCTCGGCCTTGCCGTCGCCGTTGAGGTCGGCGGCTTCGAGGTTGATGATCTTGACGTTCACGCCGGGATGGTTGAAGACCGTCAGCGGCTTCTTGGCGTCCTCGAAAGGATACGGATAGAGAGAGACCTTGTTGGATTCGGAAAGCGCCACCTGCAGCGCTTTGTCGCCGCGGAAATCCGAGATGGCCATGCCCGTCGCTTGGAAGTCGACGCTCGGGCTCTTCCAGCGCGGCGCGCGGCCCGACAAGGCTCCCGGCGCCGCGCCCGCGGCGGTCTGCGACGGCGGGGGAGCGGGAGGCAGGGGCTTGCTCCCGAGGCGCGCGCGCATCCCGGCCTTCACTTCGGCGGGGGAGGAAAGCGCGCCGATCGAGTACATGGGGAGGACTTCCTTGATAGAGCCTTCCGCGACCTTGTTCTCGAGCCGCCCGAGGGATTGCCCGGTCACCGGATGCTTGAGCTCTTCGCCTTCCGTATAGACCGTGAAAGCCTGTCCCGCCGATGCGCCGTTCTGGGCCGCGAGATCGAGATAGACGACGCTGGAATCGACCTTGACGACGTAGCCGGAGTAGGGGACGGGAGTCGGAGCGGGGGTCTGGGCCGAGAGGGGGTTGGGGAGCCAAAGCAAGAGCGCAAGGGGCATGGTCATGGGTTTCCGTCCTTTTTTCGGTCTATCGAGAGGTTACCATTTTTATGTTAGAATGCGCCAATGGCGCTTGAAGTGCCCTATTCGTATTCTTATCCCACCCACAAGACGGGCACGGCGCAGGACCTCATGTCGGTGGTCACGCGCGCCTACGAGGTGCACCTCGAGCGCACCAAAACGGCGCTCCCGGCCAAGAGCGATTGGCAGCGCTGGCTTCTGGAAGCCCCCTTCGCCGTGCTCGGACTGGGGGTCTCCCTGCTGCTCGAGCTCCTGCCCGCCGAGACCGTCCTGCGCTTCCATTCATGGCTCTTCAACGCGCTCTCGAGCCCGCATCGCTACGCTTTTCGCGAGGGCGACGAAGTCCTCAAGCACGCGCGTGAGCTTCATGATCGCGTCGCCGCCGAGACGGGCCAAGCCCCGGCCCTGCTGGCCTTGATCTCGCATCCGCCCGTCTTGGGCGATCTGGCTCACCTTAACTTCGCCTTGGTCCGCCACGCGATGCTCGCCATGCGCGCGGCCCGCGGCGCGCCCTGCAAACCGCGCCTGCTGGTGGCCACCGATTTCTTCGCCCTCGACACGATCCCGGTCTATCAGGAAGGGCTCTACTCGGGCTTCATGGGGACCTACCATCTCGGCTTCGACCGCCTGAGCGTCAGCCGCAATCCCATGAGCCGCTGCCTGCTGCGGCGGACCGCCTGGGATAGGACGCCGCTGCGCCTGCTGCGCCTCTTGGGCGCGGGCAAGGAGGCGGGCATGGTCCTGGCCGGCGGCGTGCCGTCGACGACGCGCATCCTCTACGCGGTGCGCGAGTGGCTCGGAGAGGTCCGGCGCGCAAGCGCGCTCAAAGGCCGGCCGGCCGAGGTCCTGAGGCGGCTGCGCCAGAGCGCGGATTTCGCGCGCTTCGAGGATGAAGCGCCGCTGGGCGAGCGGCTCAAGGTCTCGGCATGGCGCATGGCCGAGGCTTGGGCCATGGCCGCCTTGGCCGGCGTCTTCGTGGGCGCCAACGGGACCGAGTCGGCCGCCGACTCGGGAAAGCTTCCGGATTCGGCGCGGGGCAGGCTGCTTGACTGCCTCTCGGCCTTCGGACTCGATGGCGCCGAGGGCGAAAAGGCCTTGGCCGCGCTTTCCGAGGAGCTCCGCCGCGAGACCCCGTACCGCGCGCGCTTTTTTCGGGTCCTGGCCGGGCGCGTGCTCAAAGCGGGACGTCCCATCGTCTTCGTGCCGGTCGCCCACCGCCTGACCCCGGAGGTCGGCGTCGAGGTCCACGAGGCTTGGGCTTGGCGCGGCCTCTCGGGAGGCTCGGTCAAGGGGTGGGGGCCACAGGGCCGCGCCTGGGAAGGCACGGCCGAGGAGTTCGCCTGCGCCTTCGGCCGCGAGAACTTCAAATGACCGAAGGGAATGGTTGGACTCCTAAGGATATGGGAAGAGAACCTTGAGCCACAGCGTCTACCGCGGCGTCGGCGACCTCAAGGGCTTCTCGCTCAAGAACTGCCAGTCGATGCCGGACCCGACCGGGGTGCTGATGTGCGCCCCCGATTTCTACGACGTCGTCGACATCAAGAACCCGTTCATGGCGGGACACATCGGCGGAGTCAACCGGAGCCTGGCGCGGCGGCAATGGGAGGAAGTCAGGACCGCCTTCGAGACGGCCGGCAAGGGGGTCCTGGCGATCGACCCCGTCCAAGGCCTCGAGGACATGGTCTTCTGCGCCAACCAGACCTTCGTCGGCGTCGATCCCAAGATGGAGAGAATCTGCCTGCTCGGCCAGATGCGCCATTCCTCTCGGCGGCGGGAGGTGCCCGCATTCGAGGCCTGGTTCAAGGACAAGGGCTACCGGATCGTGCGGCTCAAGGACCCCGGAGTCTCCTTCGAGGGCGCGGGCGACGCGATCTGGCATCCGGCCAAGCGCCTGATCTGGGGCGGCCACGGCTTTCGCTCCCAGCCCGAGGCCTACGAGGAGGTCGCGCGCGCTTTCGAGAGCCCCGTGGTCCTGCTCAAGCTCGTCAACGAGAGGTTCTACCACCTCGACACGTGCTTTTGTCCGCTGACCTCGGAAGCCGTGCTGATCTACCCCTCCGCCTTCGACGCGGAGAGCCTCGAGCTCATCTTGAAGATCTTCCCGATCGTGCTGACGGCCGGCGAGGGGGAGGCGATCCGCTCCATGGCCTGCAACGCGGCCGTCGTCGACGCGAAGACCGCGATATTGCAGAAGGGCGCGGCCTCGGTCGCGCGCCACATGGCGGTGATGGGCCTCAAGGTCATCGAGGTCGACACTTCCGAATACATCAAGTCCGGCGGCAGCGTCTACTGCATGAAGATGTTCCTTTATTGATGCGGCCTTTCGCGCTCATCGTCTGTCTCTCGTCGGTCCTGCGGGCCGCCGAGCCTCAATCGATGAAGCCGCTCTATTCGGGCGTGCCCGATGCCGCGGCCAAGGAGATCAAGCGTCTCGAAGCGGACATGGCGAAGACGCTGACCGGCCGCCGCCTCTTGGCCGAGACCGACGGCGTCGAGCGGCGGGGCGCGGTGGCGGGGCTCTTGGGGACCGACGCCGTCCGCTGCCTGCGCGGGCCAAAGCCCGTTCTGGTCTACGACCTCGGACGCCTCTCCTCCACGCGCGAATGGGAGTTCGAGCTCGCCTACGCGCGGGCTCTGGCCAAGGCCGCGCTGGCGATCCCGCTGGACCTGCCGGAGGCCGACATGGCGGCGGCTCAAGAGGAGCTCTCTTTCGCGCTCGACAAGGCGAAGCTCGATCCGACCTTCTCAAGCAAGCTCCACCAGCAGGCCAACGCCATGCGCGCCAAGCTCGAGAGCACTTTGCGTCTCGAGGCCGAGGCGCCCTATCCGCCCCCGACGCCGTTCGAGGAGCTCGCGCGCGCCGCCTTCCATCTGGCCCTTTTCGAGCGCGGGCCCGACGAGTTCTACTGGGCCGTCGAGCGCGGCTTGCCCGAGTCCCCCGAGCGCGTACGGCTGACCGACCTCGAGGATTTCTCGGCGCGCTACGGCCCGACCTTCGCGGCGGAGGAGCCCGCCGACCGGATTCCCTATGTCCGGGTGGGGGGCCGGCGGTACCCCAAAGCCCTGTGGACCGCCGCGCGCTCGCTCGTCGAGTCGGGCGGGCTCAAGCGCATTCAGGAATCCTTGGCCGGCTTCGAGGGCGGGCCGGCTCAGCAGCTGCAGGAGAGGATCAAGAAATGGCTCTCCAAGTCTTCTTGATCGCGGGCTCCGAGAGATTTATACTGTGACCATGCCTCTTATGAAGTCGGCCGTTTTTCTGCTCTGCGCCACGCTCGTCCTGCCGGTCCCCTCGGTTTTCGCGCAGGAAGCCTCTGGAACGGTCCAGCCCGCCGGCAAGACTGAAGCCGCGCCGAAGGCCAAGTCGAAGTCGAAAAAGAAGGCGAAGGGGCAGTCGAAGGCGAAGAAAAAGGAGGCCGAATCAAGCCAGTACCGGTTTCCCAACGCCTTGAGCGACGGCGAGCCCAAGACCTATCGCTTCGACGCCAACGGCAACCCGATCCCGCCTCCCAGCAAGAAGAAGAAAACGACGAAGAAAAAGAAGAAGAAGGGCGCCGACGAAGAGAAAGACGAGAAGTCCGAGGACGAAAACGACGAGAAATCCGAGGACAAGCCGGAGGACAAGTCGGACGAGAAGCCCGGCGAGAAGTCCGAGGAAGGCAAGGACGGCTCCGCGGCGAAGGCCTGCACGACCGGGCAAGCCTGCTCGGCCGTCGTGCGCGACTAGTCGGGCTCGACGCTCAGCGCCAATTTGCGCCTCTTCTCGGACGCCTCGCCCACCAGCGGGAATAGATAATAGCGCGAGAAGGCCTTGCAGTCCTCGAGGCCGTCCTTGGGACAATAATAGAAGGCGACCTGCAGGAGGACCTCGGACCTGCCCTGGGGCGGAACGAAGGGGACCTTGATCGGGAATCTGGGCTTGTCGAGATAGCCCTTGCGGGTCAGCGCGTCGACCTTGACGGCGCCGCTGGTTTGCGCGATCCGGTAGACGAATTTCTGTCCCGGATGCAGCCGCCGGTCTTTGGGGAGCTTGAGGTCGAGAAGGATCTGCACCTCATGCCCCGCGCGCACGCGGGTTTCGGGCCGCGTGATCTGCGGCGGCTGCTCCGGCATGGGCGGCAGCGCGGATTGCGCGAAGCTCGTCGCCAGCAGAAAGAAAAAAGCTCTCATAAAAGAGGAGGCCCCGTTCCATTGTAACTGGAACGGGGCCTCCCGTGCAAACCGACCGGACTAGCGCGCGAGCTTGGCCGCGTTGATCATCCCCGAGCCCTGCTCGGAGGACGACAAGCCCGGCAGCGGCTCGGCCGCCGCCTTGAGCGCTGCGCGCACCGCGGCGGGACCCTTGGCGCCCTTGGCGACCGCCAAGGCCGCCAGGCCCGTCACGTGAGGCGTCGCCATCGAGGTGCCCGAGTAGGCGTGGACGTTCGACGGGTCATTCGAGGTCGGCACCGTCGAGGGGATCTTGACGCCCGGCGCGATGAAGGCCACCTGCGAGCCGCGGCTCGAGAAGGCCGCGATGCCCTCGGAGGTGCTCAGGCAGAGCTTGGTCTCGGTGATCCCTTCAGGGCAGGACGCGGAGACCGCGATGCACTCGGGGAAGGCCGCCGGCCAGTTGACCGCCTTGCCGTCGTTGCCGGCGGCGCAGGCGAAGCTCACGCCCTGGCCGACCGCCATCTGCAGGGCGTACTGGATCAGCGGCATTTCCTGCGGCGCCCCGAGGCTCATGTTGGCGACCGAGATGCCGTTCTGGCCCGTCCACATGATGCCGCGCATGATCCCGAACATGTCGCCGCTGCCTTCCTTGGTGAGCACCTTGACCGCGTAGAGAGTCGCCTTGGGAGCGACGCCGACCACGCCCTTGCCGTCGAGCTCGGCGGCCACGATGCCGGCCACGTGCGTGCCGTGGAAGTGGTCGTCGACCCACGGAGCCTTGTCGTCGATCGCGTTGGTCCCGCCCGCGACGCGGCCTTTGAGGTCGGGGACGGTCGGATCGATGCCGGTGTCGATGATCGCGACCTTGACCCCGGCCCCCTGATTGGAGGGCCAGGCGGCCGGTGCGTTGACGCGCTTGATGCCCCACTGGGCCTCGCCGTCCGCCGCGCCATCAAGAGCCTTGACCGTCGAGGCTTTGAACTTGGGCAGCTCCTTGACGCTCTGCTGGACCTTCGAGAGAGGGTCGAGAGCGGATTCGCCCATGCTCAGCCAGTCGTCGCGCCAGGTGTCGGCGCCGACCATCAACACCTTGGGGTCGGACATCATCCGGAACTGAGCGAAGCCGAGCTTCGCGGCCGGCGCCTGAACGAGCAGGACGCGCAGGGCGGGGAGCGCATCGACGACCTTGAGCCCCTGCGCCTCGACGAACTGCCGCTGCTGCTGGTCCGTCAGTCCCGGCTTGAAAGCCACGATGAGCTTGTCCGCCGCGTCCTGCGCGCTCACGGCCGCCTGCGCCTTGCCCGCTCCGAGTGCCAGGAGCAGCGACAACCACCAATATCCTCTCCGCATAAAGTTAAGAACCCCCCCAATGCGAAATTACCGCGTCCCAGAAAAAAACCATAGCATATGGCGGGCCAAAAGGCCTATAGAAAAAATGGGCCTTTAGGTCCCTATTTTTTGGGGGCTAGGCGAGCAGGCGCGAGACGGCGGAGACGAGGTCCTTGGGGCTGAAGGGCTTGGAGAGGCACACGGAGACCCCCGCCTCGGAAGCCGTCAAACTCGGGCTGACGCTGGCCGAAAGCAGGATCACGGGCAGCGAGGCCGTCGCGGGATCCTTCTTGAGCGCCGCGCAGAGGTCGAGGCCGCTCATGCCGGGCATGCGCTTGTCGAGCACGATCAGATCGAAGCGGGATTCCGACGCGATGATCTTGAGAGCGCTCTCGGCGTCCTCGCAGAGCACGGTCTCGAAGCCCGAGAGCCGCAGGTACTCGGCCGCCAAGGCGCCGGTCGAGGGCTCGTCGTCGACGACCAGGATGCGCTTCACGGGTGGGCCGGGAGCGTGAAGTAGAAGCGCGTGCCCCGGCCCGGCGCGCTCTCGAGCCAGATGCGGCCGCCATGGGCCTCCACGATGCCCTTGCAGATCGCCAAACCCAAACCGGTCCCCGGAGTCTTCCTTGACACCGTGTCGGCGACGCGGAAGAATTTCTCGAAGATGTGGGTCCGGTTCTCCTCCGCGATTCCCGGCCCCTGGTCGGCGACGCAGATCTCCACGAATTCTCCGTCCGGCTTCGAGGAGATGGTCACCGTCCCCTTTGGCGGGGTGTACTTGAGACTGTTGCCGCAAAGGTTGACAAGCACGCGATAGACCTGGTCCTCATCGGCCCAGACCGAGGAGGCCTGCGGCGAGAGCTTCTCCTCGAAGACGGCCAAAGAGGGGTGCTCCTTGAAGAGCAGTACCAGGCGCTTGCACAGCGCCGAGAGCTCGACCTGCCGCGGCTTTGGGTGCATCGCGCCGGCCTCGAGCTTCGAGACGTCGAGGAAGTTGGTCACCAGGCGTCCGAGGCGCTTGGCCTCCTCGAGTATGATCGAGATGAAGTGCGTGCGCTTGTCCGCCTCGAGACCGTCGCCGAAATCGAGGATCGTCTCGGCGAAGCCCTGGATGGCGGTCAGCGGCGTGCGCAGCTCGTGGCTGACCAGCGAGACGAACTCGCTCTTCATGCGGTCGAGCTCCTTGCGTTTGGTGATGTCGCGAAAGACCCGCACCATCCCCCAGGGAGTCCCCGAGTCGTCCTTGAGCAAAGTGCAGTGGCCCTCGATGGGCACCAGGCCCCCGTCCTTGCGTCGGCTCACGCTCTCGAAATGAGCGCTGCCGCTCGCGCGCGCGGCGTCCTCCAGGTGGTGCTGCTCCTCCCGGTTGCCTGCGGGCGCTAGGAGGTCCGCCTGGCGGCTGAGCAGGTCCTCTTTCGTGTAGCCCGTGAGCCGCTCGACGCTCGTGTTCCACATGAGGATACGCGAGGCGAGGTCCGTGACGATGATCGCGTCTGCCGACTGCTCGGTCACGGCGGCCAGCACGCGCTGCTGCTGGAGGTTGCGCTGGATCAGGCGCGCGTTCCTCAGGAGACGGCTGATCTCGAGCATGGTCTGGTCTTTCTCCGAGCTCGGCGCGCGCGACTCGGGGTAGCCTACGACCAGCACCCCGTCCTCGGTGAGGTCCTTGCCCTTGATGCTCGACAAGGGGGCCGCCAGCCAGCCCAGGCGGGTTCCCTGGGCGGTGACGATTCTCCGCTCGAGCAGGGCCTGAGCCACGACGAGGGCCTCTTCGCTTTGGGCCTCGGGCTCGAGGAACAAAGGGTCGCCGTGGCGCTGCGCGGCGTGCGGCGAGCCGAAATCGTCGCAGAAATAGACGGCGGCGTAGGGGCTGCCCATGAGCGCAAGCACGACGTTGCTGGCCGCGACCAGCGCGTCGGGGAAGGGGCGGTCGGCGAAGAGCTCCAAGGACATGCGGTTGAGCAGGACCAGGCGCTGGTAGCGGGCCTCGATGCTCGAGCCCGCGGGGCTGGCCGGCAGGCGGGGCATCCTGATCGGCAGCGGCACCGGGCCCGCCTTGGTCCTCGTGCGAACCGTGCGCGCCCCCTCGGCCCAGGCCTCGGCGGCGGCTTGGCGCGCGAGCTTCCAAAGCCCCCGGGCCCCGTCATCGAGCCCCACGGAGCCCGCGACCCCGGTGCTGACCGGCACGCGCGAGGTCTCGCGGACGGCCTGGTGGATCCGCTGCGCCGCCTCTTGGGCCGTCGCCAGAGGGGAGGTCATCAGCACGGCGACCTGGTCGCTGCCGAGGCGCCCGAGGCGCTCCTGAGGCCGCACTTGGGCCGAGACGAACTCGACGAGGCGCTCAAGGACCTGAACCGCCATCGCCTCGCCGCGGCTGAGGCGAATCTCCTCGAGGCGAACGGAATGGAAGACGATGAGGTTGGTCTCTTTGCGGCTCTTGATCGACGAGTCGATCAGCGCGAGGAAGGCACCCTCCTGAAGAAGCGCGGGCGAGTTTGGTCGCGGGGGCGCAGCTTTCCTGCGGGCCCCTTTTTTGGCCGGCATGGGTTTATTGTATCATCTTGCCGGATGAAGAATCGGCTGCGGTGGCTGCTCCTGGTCTGCGCGCTGGGCTTCCTTCTGAAGACCATTTTCGGCCAGACGACCCACTGGTCGGTGGCGGGATTCTTTCTCTGCGGCGTGGCCTGGTATTACCTTACATGGCGGCGGACAAGGGAACTTGACTCGCCTAAGCCGCGCTGACAAGGAACGAACTCGCTCTTGGAGCGAGTTCTAAATCTCTACGGAAGCGGCGACGCCCGGCGCCAACTGTTGCCGGCAACAGTCTACAAGCCTGGCACCAGCGGCCGCTCACTCCTCGACGTTGAGCCAGAAGCCGTCGGAGTGCGCCGACATCTCGGGCGCGTACATCGACTGCAGCACGGCCGCGCCCAGGCGATATTTGCCGGCTGAGGTCGGCCGCAGACGGTAGCGCAGGACGTACTCGCCGTGCGGCAGCCAGGAGATGAAGAAGTTGGTCAGCGAATCGCGCGGCTCCTCGTAGCGGGAGAGCTGGTCCCACTTCCAGCCCGACAGCAGCTCCTCGGCTTCGAAGCCGGCGATCTTGGGGTCCTTCAAGTGCAGGTACTCGAACTGCGAGCGCGTGTTGATCTTGAGCTGGACCTCGATCTGGTCGCCGACCTTGACGGTCTGCCCCGCCTCGAGCGGCGTGAGGTGATAGTCGTCGCCCTTCTTGTGCCGAAGGAAGAACTTGCGCGAGAGCTCGATCATGCCCGGCCCCGAGGCTTTGGCGGGCTGGTCCGTCGTGTAGATCCAGGTGAGGCTCGCGAAGGCGAGGCCGGGGCCGTCCTTTTGGATGGTCGCCGCCCCCTGCTTGGGCCCGATCTCGGCGCCGTAATTGGTCCAGCGCAAGGGCTTCTCGAGCCAATCGTAGGGCTCGACGTTCGCCGCTTCCGTCTGGGTTCCCCAATTGACGCGGTACTTGTCGCCCTTGACGAGCGCTCCCCGCGAGCGCAAGACGTCGAGCAAGGAGAAGATGGCCGCCGCCGAGGCCTTGGTCGACTTCCATTCGTTTCCCTTGCGGTTGAACAGCAGCCACTGCACCATCCCAGGTATGCGCGGGTCCTTGGGGCGCAAGGTCAGCAGCATCCTTAAAAAGAAGGCGTGCTTCTCGACCGTGTCGTTGTACCAGAGCCATGAGATCTTCTCGGGCGCCCAGTAGACCCCCGCGATGGGGTCGGTGCGCGCGCCGTCCATCGCGCGGTTGAGATACAGGTCGCCCTTGGCCTTCTCGCCCAAGCGCCAGTAGACGTAGGCCGCGTAGGCCTTGCCCAGCGGCGTCATCGCCTCCATGTGCTTGTCGGCGTAGTCGGCCCAGACCTTGGCGAACTTCCAGCCGAGCCCGGCTCCGGGCGTCGTCTTCGGGAAGGAAGTCACGACGTAAGCCGCGTAGAGGATCAGCGCGATCTCGGGCTCCTCGGGCTTCAAGTGCTTGGGAATCTCGTTGTTGGCGTATGAGAGGGCTTTCTGAACGACCGGCATCGGAACGGCGACCTCGTAGCGCTGGGCTTCGGCCAGGCCGGCGAGCACGAGCAAGGTCATGTAGGGGTCGGAACGCCCGCCCGGGAACCACGGGAATCCGCCGTCGTATTCCTGGTACCGGCCGAGTTTGGAGGACGAGTCCATCAGCTCGCCCTGAACGACCTTCGGGTCGAACATGTCGATGAGCGGCCAGTAGCTCTTGCGGCCCTTGGAGAGCTCCTCCCAGGGAGTCTCCATGAGCTGCGTGAGGCGCCTCGGGTCGCTGCGGTCCCAGGCCGGCGTGATCGTGTCGCGCTTCGGGATCTTCTTGGCGGCCTCGGCCAAGGCCGGGTGCTTCCTATAAAAGGAATCGACGATGGCCAAGGGGACGTAGCGGTCGAGGAGCTGTTCGGTGCACTCGTACGGGTAATGGACGAGGAAGGGCAGGCTGTTGAGGATCGAGAGCGCCAACTGCGGGTCGATCTGCAAAGTCATCGACTCGTTGATCCGCGTCGGATCGCTCTCGTAGAAGACCGGCAGCTTCAAGACCTTCTTCATCGTGCCGTCCAAGGCGGCCAAAACGGTCTCGATGAGGCGTTCCCGCGATGGAAGAATGGGGAGGTCCCGCTCCTCGGCGTCAGCGAGGCTCCCTGCTCTGACGATCGCTTTGATTTTGAAGCTGTGCGAGCCGCGCGGCGCCTTGATCTTCCAGGACAGCGGGCTCAAGCCGCGCGGAACCGCCGAGAAGCTCTGCTTGAGCTCGGAGAGGCCGAGCTTCTCGGCGGCTCCGTTCCCATCAGGGTCGTCCTCATCCTTGATGGCGAGGGAGACTTCCCCCGTCAGCGGCTGCGCCGTTTCGTTGTGCACGACCGTCTTTATCGTCCCCTCGTCGCCCTCGCGAAAGTACCGCGGCATCTCGACCTGCACCATGAGGTCCTTGCGCGTGACCGCCTCGGCCGAGACCTCGCCGCGTTTGGCGTCCTTGGTCAGCGCGTAGGCCTGGATCTTCCAGGATGTGAGTTGCTCGGGTGCTGTGAAGGTGAACACTCCCTTGCCGCCGGCGATCGGGAGCTGCGGCTCGAAGTAGGCCGTCTCGGCGAAGTTGGTGCGCGCCTGCACGGGCGGCTCCGGAGCGCCGCCGTCGGCGCGCTTGGCTTTTGATTCCTTGTCTCGCGACATCTCCTCGCGGGCCATGGCTTTGTTCGGTACGTTGGACGCCGCCGGCGCCGACGCAGGCAGGGCCCTGTCCTCCGCCATCTCGAGCATCGCGCGTCCGCGGATCCCGCCGCCTGCGCTGCTGAGGGCTCCCATCTCGAACATCCTGCCGAAGCCGCCGTAGACGCGGCTCTTGTTGAGCCGCAGCATCGGAGGCGAGGGCTCGGCGATGGCCTCGTAGTAGAGCTGCATCATCTTCTTGATCCAGCCCTCCTCGACCGGGAAGCTGTTCGCCCACGGCTGGTAGAGCGAACCCTGCGCTCCCCCGGAGCCCCACCGCTGGCCGAAGAGCTGCGAGACCCAGGGGGCGGCGGCCTTCATGTAGTACTCGAGCGAGCGGTCGAAGACCCTCACGACGGCCTCTCCGGCGGCGGATTTCTTGTCGTTGTCGAAGACGGACAGCGACCAAGTGACCTTCTCTCCGGGCTTCATGACGGGGTTGTGCTTGAGCTTGACCGAGAGCTCGCGGTCCTTCCACGGGACGTCGATCTTGGCCTGCCCGCTGCGGATCTTGAAATTGCGAGCGCCGAACCAGCGGACGGTAAATCCGCCTTTGTGCTCGTCTTTGACCGGGACGCTCAGGATCCGAATGCCGCCGCCGTCGAGGACTTGGCGCTCGAGCAGGTGCTGGCCGCCCCAGATCTCCACGAAGACCGCGCCGTCGAGCAGGTTCGAGCCCAGCAGCACGCGCGCGGTCTCGCCGGAAAGGTAGGAGGCGTGCTCGGGCGAGGTCACGTTGGGAAGGCCCAGCGCCTTCTTGCTCGGGCCCGACGAGGCCGCGAGCAGCACGATCGATTGCGCGCTCTCGCCGCCCCACGGGTCCTTGGCTTTGACGGTGAGGCGATAGACGCCTTCCTCGAGGCTGCCCAACCGCGCCTGCGCCGGAGTCTCCCCGGTGAAAGCCAGAGTCCCTTGCGCGGCCTGCGGGCCGTCGGCGACGTCCTTGTAAAGCGCCTCGAGCGAAGGATTGTCGAGGAAAGAGCCGCCCCAGTAGGCCTCGACCTCGGGGGCCTTGGGCTGGCCGAGGAGGCGGTGCACAACGAACGAGCCCTGGCCCGAGAGAGCCTTCGCGTTGAGGTTCATCAGGCGAATCGGGACCTCGGACGACTTGCCCGCGGAGAGGAAACCTGAAGTCGGCGCAATATCGAAGAGATAGGCCTTGGCGCCGGCTTGAAAAGAGCGCGAGGTCGTGATCGTCCGGCCGCCGGGATCGCGCGACTCGACCTCGACTCGGAAGGTCGCGGGCCAGGGGTCCTTCATGTTTTGGTCCTGGGGTTGGGGCGTGAAGGTCAAGGAGAACTTGCCCTCGGCATCGGTCTTGGTCTGGCCGTTGAGCACTTCATTGCTGCCGTAATTGACCGCGAAGCCGCGCCACCACCAGCAGAACCAGGGGATGTAGCTTTCGCGATAGACCTTGTAGTTGACGGGCGCGTCGGGCACCGCGCCGCCGAAATAGTATTTCGCCTGTCCCGTCACGGTCGCGGGCGAGCCGAACTTCCAAGCGCCTTCGGCCTCCTTAACCTCGACCTCGAACTCGGGCCGCTTGTACTCCTCGACCTGGAAGGAGTGGTAGGCCGAGAAGCCGTGGCCGAAATCCGAGAGCGTGGCGTTGAGGCTGTAGTTGCCGAGCATGCGGCCGCCCGCGATCGTGAACTTGGTCGAGGCCGAGCCCATCGCGTTGAGTTTGAGGTCTCCTTTATAGAGCTCCTGTCCGTTGGCGTCGGCGGCGCGCAAGGTCACGAGGCTCGTCCCATCGTAGACCTTGTAGCCGCGCGGGATGCGGCGCAGGACCGTGACCTTGACGCGGACCTCCTGTCCCGGGCGGTAAATCGGGCGATCGGTCTCGAGGAATAGTTGGACCGGCGCGGGCACGGAGTGGTTGAACCAGAGCGGATTCGAGGAGTAGGCGTAGGAGCTCCCGCGCTTGGCCAAGGGGTCGAAAGAGACGTTCGTGCCTTGGGCGTAGACCATGGTCAGGTCCGCGGAGACCTGACCGCGCCCCGAGTCGTCGGTGTCGAGCGCGACGCGGACCGGCTCATGGTACTGGTCGCGCCGGAAGGCGTCGATGTGGGCCGCGGCCGGCTTGCCGGTGATCCCATTGAGGGAGTAAAAATGGAAGATGTTCGCTTCGCGCGAGGACGGGCCCGACGGTTCGAAGATGAAATCGCTCTCGGGCCCCTGCGCGCCGGAGCTTGCGATCAAGAACAAGTCGGTCGCATTGACGAAGACCGCGCTGAGCAGAGAGCTGCCGGGCGCGAAGCGCTCATCCGAGCTGGCCAGGGCCAGATAAATTCCCGCCGAGAGCTCCGGCGAGACGACCGCGGTGTCGGCGTAGGCGTAGGGCTGCGGCGGATGGACCTCGCTTGTCCAGGCGTGCGCGTTGGGGCGAGCCAGGAAAGCTTCGACGGTCTCCTTGTCGGCCTGGCGCAGGGCTGACCACCCTTCGGGGCGGTAATGCCGGGGCAAGTTGAGCAGTTCGTCGGGATCGACGCGGTAAAGGCGGAAGAAGATCTTGTCCAGGTTGCGCGTGTTGATATGGAAGGCGTCGCGGCTCCCGGGTGCGACAAACTTCGCCGTCATGCCCAGCACGGGCAGCTCGATGGAGGCGCGCAGCTTGGCGGCGTGCTTAGCCGCGCGCATGGCCGGATATTTTTCCTCGATCTTGCGGCAAAGGGCGACGGTCTCGGCGTAGCGGGCGTTTTGGTTGAGCAGGTTCGCGGCGGCAAGCCCGGCCTCCGAGCGTCCGAGCGCGGTCTTGAAAGAATCGCTCCAGCCGGTCAGGCGGGCGACCGCGGCGTCGATGAAGGCCTTGTGGTCGGGCGCGGGCTCGAAGAGCCCCGGGTTCTCGAATGCGAGCTTCAAGCGCTTGACCTTCCACAGATCGCTGACCGAGGCGCGGCTCTTCCCTCCGAGCGATGCCGCGTCCTCGTAGAGCGCGGCGAGCTGGCTTCCTAGCCCCTCTTCCGAGGACCACTTCCCGCGGTAGTCGTCGGCCAAAAGCGAGAGCAGGGCGGGCTTGGCGCCGGCCTTGCCGGTTTCCTCCAGCATCAGATACTCGCCTTCGCGCAGCAAGGCGAGATCCCAAAGAGTCGGCGCCAATTCGACCTCGGCGTTGCGCAGATCGACGAAGTAGGCCTCGTCGCGCAGGGGGGCGTCGATGAGCCGGCGCCGCAGGTCCCAAAGCTGGCGGTAGGCCGAGCGGACCTCCTTGCGCCACTCTTCGGGTGTGCGGCGAGTCATGTCCTTCTGCCCTTCCTCGACGTCCTTGGGAGCCGCGTTGCCGTACTGCTTGAGGAACTCTCGCGCCAGCTCCGAGCGCATGATCAGGAAGCGGCCGCGCCAGACAGGGTCGGACGGAAGCTTCGCGTCGAAGGCCCGCTGGGCCGCCTCGCCGTAGCGGAACAGCAGGGCCTGGCACTCCGCGGCGCGATAGAGGGATTTGAGCCGGAATTCTTGGTTGGCGGACTTGAGCTCGCCTTCGTATTCTTTGAGGGCTTCCTGGAAGAGGCCCTTGTCGTAGAGCTCGTCGGCTTTTTGGAGGCCCGCCGCCGAGGCCATTCTCCCGGAGAAAATCAGAGCGAGAGTCAAGGCCGTCATCCAGATCTTATGCATGGGCGCTATTCTCCTCTTTCCTACGGGACCGGTCAAGCTGTTTTGACCCAGGGCCCGGTGAAATGTTCCAATGGAAAAATGGATTGGAAGCCCTTCGTCGTGTGCTCCGCGGACGAGGACGCGCCCAAGGCGCGCGGCTTCAACGCGCCCGATGGCCTCGGAGACCGCCTGCGCACCGCGGCCTTCGCCGAGCGCCAGGCCGCGGAGGCGTTCCGTTGGGCGGCCGAGAGTCTCGGCGAGGCTCCGGAGGCTTTGCGAGCGGCTTGGCGCGAGCTCTCCGGAGAGGAAAACAAGCACCTCGGCTGGATTCTCGGGCGCATGGCGCAGCTCGGCGTCGACCCGGCGGCGCGTCCGGTTTCCGATCGCCTGTGGAGGTCTTTGACCGCCTGCCGCGACCACCGCGAGTTCGCCCGCCTGATGGCGCGCGCCGAGGAGCGCGGCAAAGCGGCGGAGGAAAGCTTTAGACGATCTCTCGCCGAGCGCGATCCCGCGACAGCGGACCTCTTCGGCCGGATCGCCGAGGAGGAGGAGCGCCACATCGCCCTGCAGGGCGGCTTTGTATAATGGGGTCATGAAAGCGCTTTGGCTTGCCGTCATGCTGCTGTCGGTCGCGGTCGGCGCGGCCGAGGAGAAGAAGATGGACCAGAATGTCGAGAAGGGGCCTTACGGCTTTACTTTGACGAGTCCCGCGTTCAAGAATGGAGAGAAGATTCCGAAGGTCCACACCGGCGACGGCAAGGACCTCTCGCCGGGCCTTCATTGGACCGGCTGGCCAAAAGAGACCAAGAGTTTCGCCTTGATCATGGACGACCCCGACGCGCCGCCGGGGACCTGGGTGCATTGGGTCCTCTACGACATTCCGGCAGGGCTCAAGGATCTGCCCGAGGGAGTCGCCAAAAAGGAAATCGTTCAGGGAGTCGGGAAGCACGGGCTCTGCTGGGGCGTCTCGTCCTTCGACCGCGTGGGCTACTACGGTCCCCTGCCGCCGCCGGGCACGCCGCACCGCTATTTCTTCAAGCGCTACGCGCTCGACAAGGAGCTGGGCCTTAAGCCCCGCGCGACGAAGGAGCAGCTCGTCAAAGCGATGGAAGGACACATCCTGGCGAGCGCCGAACTTATTGGGCTGTACCAGCGCTGAGGGGGGCGGCCGGCTTGAGGACCTCGACGTCCTGAGCCGGGTGAATCTCCCAGGCGGTCGGCCTGCCGCCGGGGATCTCGTCGTCGTGGTAGTTGTCGTAATAGGTCCAGCCGCGGACCTTGACCGTCTCGCCGGCGGCCGGCAGGTGCAGCTTGGGATGAGACAAGATCCATTCGGGAGGGATCTCCATCTCGACGCCGCCGATCGTGAAGCACCAGTCCTGGTCCTCGTGAGCGCGGTGGCCGTCGGAGACCGTCCCCGAGGTCTCCACGCCGACCTCGACGGCCAGCGCTCCCGCCTTGAGCTCCGCGGGCGTGGCCGTCGCGTAGGTCTTGGGCCGCGAGAGGCGGTGCTTATAAAGGAAGCGCTTGATCAGCCCGAGCTTCACCCAATCCGCCACCGAGATGCCTTCGGTGAAGGACGCCTCCAGGTCGTCAGGCAGGACGAGCTCACGGCGCAGGCGCGCAAGGAGGTCTGGCTCCGTCAAAGACCTCCGGCTCGCTTCGCGCAGCTCCTGGGCGATCGCCTCGGATAGCGGGCCGGCAAATTCCCGGGCGTAGGACTTGAGCGGCAGCGAGGCGTAGAGCGCGTCGAGCTGAGGGAGGACGGGGGCCAGCGCCGGGTCGAGGCCGCCGGCGCGCCGCAGTTCGGAAAGGCGCGCGCGCAAGGCCGAGGAGTAGTCGCTCAGGCTTTGAGCGCCCGGCACCGGCGCCTCGAGACGGTCGGCCAGAGCCGATGCGGAACGGCGCAGGGCCTCCAGGCGCTGCGCTGAGCCGGGCCCCTTGGCGCGGGGCGCGACGATGACCCGCGCGGCTCTCTGGGCGTCGGCGAGGTCCTTCAAATCGCCGGTTCCCCAAGAGGAAGCGGCGGCGGCGCAAAGCAGCAGGGACAGTAGGGGCCTCACCGTTCCATTATACCACGGTCCCGGCTCAGAGGACCTCGACGACCGTGAACTCGTCGAGGGGCTCCTCGCTCAGGGAAAAAGGAAGAAAGCCCCAGGCGTTCGAGTAGAATCCTCCCTCGCCGGTCCACAGGCTGATCAAGCGCAGCGGGATGGGATGCTCGACGCGCGCGAGCTTCACATTGGCGAGCAACCGACGGTCGGGCTTCATCGCGTCGGTGACCTTAGAGAGGACCACGACGTCGCCCGGGCGGACCTGTTCCCAGCCTCCCCGCGACTTGTCGAGTTCGAGCGCGCCTGCCGCCGTGAGGTAGTGCTTGAGGCCTCCGACGCAGGCGCACCAGACTCGGCGTCCTGGGTGCTCGCGCATGACCTGGTCCGCGAACTCCCTCTGGATCCCTGCGTAGCGCGCGTCGACGAGATTGAGCGCCAGGCCCAAAGCCAGCGTCGCGGCCAGGCTCGAGCCGAGGAGAACCCGCACATGGTCACGTTCCGGGCGGGACTCTAGGGCCTCGGCCGCGGCGAAGGCCAGGGGCGGCACGAGATAGAGGATCATGCGCGCGGTCACCGTCCAATAAAGCCACACCCAGATGAGTCCCGACACGGTCCATGAAAGCCAGAGGATTCTGCCGCGGCTCTTGGGGAAACCGCGCAGGACGCACCAGAGCGCCCACAGAGCCGCGGCCGCCAGCGTGATTCCGGTCAGGCGGTCGACCGGCCGCACGAGAGCAGGGGCGTCGAGCCAAGGCGAGAACAGCAGGGCCGCGGCCGCGATGCACGCCGCGGTTTGCCGCGCTTTGGGCCGCGCGCCCCAAAGCGGCCACAAGGTCGCGGCCAGGCCGCAGCCGCCCGTGAAGGCGAGCACCGAGCGCAGCTTGTGCGGCCAAGAAGACCAAAATTGGCCCCGCGCGCCTGAGATGTAGTCGAGCGAGGCCCCAAGGGACCCCAGACCCGCGGCCCGGGCCAAGCCAAGATACGCGGCGGGCCCCGCGGCGCACAGAGCAAGCCAACCCCAGAGCCTGCCGCGCCTTCCGCGCGAGGCGCCGTAGGACGCGGCCGGCAGAACGAAGACGACCGCGCTGTATTTGAAGAGCAGCGCGAGGTCGAGCAGGCCCGCCGAGGCCCAAAACCAGCGCGGGTCGTCGTCGTCGACGCCGCGGACCATGGCGTAGAGCCCCCAGAGGCCCAAGGCCACGGCGGGCTTCTCGGCCATCAGATGGTTCATGTTGAGCCAATAAGCGGGAGAGGCGATGACCGCCAGGACCGGAAGGAGCGGGCGCTTGAGGAAGCGCGCGGCCAGCAGATAGAGTCCGCAGGCCCCGGCGACGTCGACGGGAAGCAAGGCCAGGCGCATGCTCCATTCGCCGCCGCCGGAGGCCTTCATGATCAGCGCGACCAGCCCGTAGATCAGCGGAGGGTGGTCGCTCAAGCGGGAGTAGGGGGTCGATGTGCCCCAGTAGACGAAGGAGAAATCGAAGGGATGCCGGGGATGCAGCAGGAATTGCCGCGCGACAAAAACGAACCACGGCTCGTCGATGTGATAGGGCTTTCCCATGAACGGAACGAAGAGCAGGCAGACAAATCCCGCGACCACCGCGAACTCGCGACGCGGGTCCTTCCGGGGGTCGGTCATGGAGGGAATATGTTACGATTTCAATCGAGGGCAGGTGGTGGAACTGGCAGACACAAGGGACTTAAAATCCCTCGGCCGCAAGGTCATGCGGGTTCGATTCCCGCCCTGCCCACGATTTTCGGCGCCATGATCGACCTCGCTCGCCTCAAGGGATGGCTGCAAGGCGCCTTCGCGCCGCGGCCCCTGCGCGCGCTCTTCGTCGGCAACAGCCTGACCTACTTCGAGGCGCCGGCCCCGGAAGGGCGCCTCGTCCTCAACGACCTGCCGGCCCTGCTCTCGCGGATCTCGCCTCGGCTGAACATGCGGACGGACCGGATCTCGCGCGACGGCGCCAGCCTGGAGGATCACCTCTCGAGTCCCTCGCTGGCCGCTCGATTGCGTCCCGGGGCGTGGGACCTCGTCGTGCTCCAGGAGAACAGCGAGCGGGCGATCAACGACGCGGCGGGCGTGCGCCGCGACGCGCGCGAGCTCTGCGCGCGGATCAAAGCGTCGGGAGCGCGGCCGTTGCTGTTCGCGACCTGGGCCCCGTCGGGCCGGCCGGAGGCGGCCTCCGGCTTGGACCGTTTTTTCGGCGGACTCGCCGCAGAGCTCGGCGCCCTGCTCGTGCCCGTGGGGCGCGCGTGGGAGGAGGCGGGGCGCGAGCGTCCTCGGCTCGCGCTGCGCATGCCCGACGGCGCCCACCCCGGACCTCTCGGCGCGTACTTGAGCGCCTGCGTCTTTCGCTCGTGCCTGAAACCGAGGAACCGGCTGGAGCTCGCGCTTCAAGACATCGCGCAAGTCGAGGAGCTGGCGCGGACCCACGACCGGCTTCGGCCGGGTGAGGGACCTTCCGCCGTCCTAGAGGACGACCTCGAGTTCCTTCGCCGCGTCGCCGCGCGCGCCGCGCACGAGGCGGGCGTAGAGCCGCCGGTAGCGGTCCGCTACGGCCGGCCATAGATAGGAGCGTGCGCTCTCGCGCGCCGCGCGGCCCAGCCGGGCTCTGAGCCCGGGATCGAACAGCAGCCGGCGCATGCTCGCGGCCAGGGCGTGGGCGTCCTCGGGCGGCACCAGCAGCCCGTCGACGCCGTGCGTGACGGCTTCCGGGACGCCGCCGACCTTGGCGGCGGCCACGGCTTTGCCGGCCGCCATCGCATCGAGCAGGGCCATCGGCATGTTCTCGCGGCGCGAGGGCAGGACGAAGAAGAGGCAGTCGGCCACGAGCCGCGCGACGGCCGGGGCCCGAGTCGCGCCGAGAAAGCTCACGCGTCCCTCGAGCCCGAGGCGTCCCGCGAAGCGCTGGAGCCGTCCTCCGGCCTGGTCCGGTCCGCAGATCATAAGCCGAAGATCGCGGCGCTCGTCGGCCAACTCCGCGAAGGCCATGAGCAGGAGATCGGTGCCTTTGTAGGCCGCCAGCCGGCCCACGGAAAGTATGAAGGTGTCCCGCCTGAATTTCGCGGCGGCCGGAGGAAGCGACGCCGGGAGCGCCGCGCCGTTGGGTATCCAGTGTGTCTTCGCGAGCGTCTTGGGCAGCAGCGCGCGCAGCTGCCGCAGGCCGTCGCGCGAGACCGCGGTCACGGCGTCCGCGCGGGCAGCCAGGGCGCGGAAGACGTCGCGGCGCTCCATGAAGTCGAAGGCGGCTCCCTGATGGGTCAGCACGATTTTCGTCCTCGAAGGGAAGCGCGCGCCGGAAAGCCAGCCCAGCCCGCGGCTGAAGAAATGGATGTGGCAGAGATCGACATTCGCGAGCATAGCCTCGAGCGCACGTCTTGATTCCACCGCGGTCAGGCCGCTCCGAGGAGGAAAAACGCGGATCGCGTCGCCCGCGCGCGCGTACTCCTCGGCCAGGGCGCCGAGCACGCGCGCGTGGGCGGGATCGCGCAGCGAGGGCGCCACAAGCGCGATCTTCACAGCCCGCGCGCTCCGAGCCTCGAGAGCCGCGTCCGCGCCGATTCGAAAGAGGCGTCCTGCTCGAGGGCCGCGCGGTAATGCGCGTCGGCGCCCTTCAGGTCCCCCATCTTCTCGAGCAGCATCGCGTAGGAGTATTGGGGCAACGGATCGCCGGGGGCGGCCAGGCCGACGGCCTTCTCGTAACAGGCGCGCGCCTGGCGGTAGCGCCGCGTCTCGCGGTAGAGCGCCCCGAGATTGACCCAGGCCTCGACATAGCCGGGCTCGAGCGCCAGCGCCTGGCGGTACAGCTCTTCGGCGCGCGCCGTCTTGCCGATGCGGCTCAAGAAAGCCGCGTAGGCGAACCGGGAGACCGGATTCTGCGGGGCCAGAGCGAGGGCCCGCTCGTGGCAGCTCATCGCGCGCGGGATGTCGCCCAGCGCGCCGTAGCTGCGCCCCAGTCCGAGCCAGGCTTCGACGAGCCCCGGATGCAGGCGCAGGGCGGTCTCATATTCGCGGATGGCGTCCGCCGGGCGTCCGTCCTCTTCCATGAGTCCCGCGCGCAGCACGCTGGACTTCGAGCTTTGGGGAGCCCGCGCGGCGGGGAGCAGGAGAGCCTTGTCGTCGCGCCAGTCGCGATTGCGTGCGTGCGTGCGCAGGCCGGACGCCGCGACGAGCAGCCCGGCTCCGACCCAGGCGGCGCGTGCCGCGCGAGCCTCGCGCAGACGGCACAGACGCGCGAGCAAAGAGGCGCCCGCCAAGGCCGCGCCGGCCGTCACGAGGTAGACGTATCTCTCCGCGACCGGATTGTAGAGCGGGATGATGTCGCTGACCGGCAGAAGCGCCGTCAGGCACCAGGCAGCGCCGAAGGCCGACGGCGGATCGCGCCTGCGCATGAGCACGGCGTAGAGAGCCGCGAGAATGAGGGCCGCCAGGCAAAGCAAAGGTCCTCCCTCGTGCCAGCCGCGCACGAGCACGGGGGCGCGGTCGACCACGAGCGGGTCCGGCCAGAGCAGCAGCCGGAAATAACCGGCCAAGGCCTTGATCATGGTCCAAGTCGCGGCGCTGGTGTCGGCGAAGAGCCCCGACCATTCCCAGGTCGGATGGAAAAAATGACCCTTGCCGACGCCGAGGTTGAAGTGTCCCTGGCCGGGCGCGGTGGGCATGGCGGCGGCGAAGCGGTCGACGGCGGTGCGCAAGCCCGAGCCGGCCGGCGCGGGCACGGCGCGGTAGCGCGCGGCCCAGAAACCGGCGTAGCCGCAGGCGACGAAGGCGTACGCGCCCAGCGCCCAGGCAAGACGCTCGCGGCGGTGGGGCCGGGATGGGAAATAGAGCTCGACGAGCAGCGCGAGAGCGGGAAGCGTCGCCGCCATCTCCTTCGAAAGAAGTCCGAGGCAGTAAAGCAGGGCCGAGGCTGCAGTGCAAAGCAGCGACTTCGCCCCTTGCCGGCCGCGCGCGCGCAGATAGACCCAGAGGGCGGCGAAGACGAAGAAGGCGGCCAGGGGATCGGCGCGGAAGCTCACGGCGTCGACGGCTTCCGTCTGGATCGGATGAAGGCCGAAGAGCAGGCCCGCGAGCAGCGGCAGAGGAGGTGCGAGCTCCAGGGTAGCGCATAGGGCGTAGACCCAGGCGCTGTTGGCCGCGTGGATGAGCACGCTGGTGGCGTGGTAGCCTGCCGGGTCGCCGCCCCAGACGGCCCGGTCCGCCATGAGGCTTGCGAGGTAGACGGGGCGGCTGCCGGCCAGGACCTCGTGGGAGCCCAAGTAGTAGCGCGGATCGGCGAGTATCTTGAGGTTGCCGGGATTCTGAACGAAACGGTTGGTCTCGATGTAGACGTGGTCGTCGCCGACGAAGCCGTTGCGCAGGGCGTTGGAATAGACGGCGAGCACCGCGCCGACGATGAGTCCGACGGCCCACAGATGGCGACGCATCGGATGACATATTAGCATGTCTGTCCCGCAAAGCCGCCGCGCCGGCCGCCGGGAGGGGGCCCCCAGTAATGTTATAATCTCGACCTGAGAGTTGAAGCTCTGAGACGGAGGAAGCCGCGATGGCCCAGAACACGATGGTGAAGAGAGGCTCCTGGAAGCACAGCCGGCGCGTGGCGTGGCGCAAGGTGGCCGACGAGGCCGTCATCCTCGACGTCGAGACCGCGGCCTATTTCTCGTTGAGCGGCGCGGGCTTGAGAATCTGGGAGCTGCTCGGCAAGGGCAGGACCGTGCTCGAGATCGCCAAGACGCTCGCCGCCGAGTACGACGCGCCTGAAGACCGGCTGCGCGACGACTGCGCGGTGCTCGTCGGCAGGCTCGCCAAGGAAGGGCTCATCTCCCGAGCGTGAGCATCGTCTTCGTCGATCCCCCGAGCCCTCCCGGGTTCGTCTCGTTTCGGCATTCCCACGGCGGCTACGGGGAAAACTGCCGCACGAGCCGGCTCAAGCTGCCCACGCTCGACGTCTTTCACGCGGCCTCGCTGCTCCTGGAGCGCGGCGTCGAGGCGGCGCTCGTCGATTCCGTCCTCCTCGACCATGATCCCGCGGAGTGCGTCGCCGCGGTCTTGGAGAAGGACCCCTCGATGGTCTTCTTCCGCACGAGCTCCGGCTCCTGCGCCCACGATCTGCGCGTCGCCGAGAGGCTCAAGCGGGACTTCGCGGGACCCGTCGCTTTCTGCGGCCCTCACGCCGCCGTCGAGGCCGAAACGATCCTGCAAAGCCCGGGCGTCGACGCGGTGGTCACGGGGGAGTCCCCGTTCTCATATCTCGAGATCGCCAAGAGCGGTTTCGACCGGGTCCCGGGCGTCCGGCGCAAGCGCTCGGGACGCGTCGTCAAGAATCCGACCGCCGCCTTTATGAGCCAAGACGAGCTCGACGCCCTGCCGGTGCCGCGCTGGGATCTGGTCGACTACCGCCGCTATTCCTACGTGACGAGCCAGACCAGCTGGGGCTGTCCGTTTGGGTGCGGCTACTGCCCGTATCCGGTCACCCAGGGGACGCAGTGGCGCGCGCGCGCGGTCGGCGCCGTCGTCGACGAGTTCCTTCGGCTTCGCGCGCGCTACGGCCTGCGCTTCGTGATGCTGCGCGACCCGGAATTCTCGCTGGAAAGAAAGAGAACGGCCGAGTTATGCTCGTCCCTGATCGCGGCCGGGACTCCGCTCATGTGGGGCTGCGAGACCAGGCTCGATACCCTCGATGCGGGGCTCATCGAGCTGATGGCGCGCGCGGGCTGCGTGCGGGTCGCCTTCGGCGTCGACTCGGTCGAAACCGCGACGCTCGCGGCGATGGGACGCCGCTCGCGGGGTCTCGACGACATCAAGGAGAAGGTGCGGCTCCTCAAAAGCGGCGGCATGCTGACCTACGGGATGTACATCGTCGGCCTGCCGCGCGAGACCAGGGACTCGACCAACGAGCTCATCGACTTCGCTCTCGAGCTGGGCACGGAGGCGGCCTCGTTCTCGATGGCGACGCCGTTTCCCGGCACGAGACTTGAGCGCTGGGGACGCGGGCGCGGCTTCATCGAGGCGAAGGATCCGGCGCATCTGACCGGCTGCGTTCCGTCCATGCGCAACGAGGCGATGGGCCTCGCCGAGATCGAAGAGCTTTATTTGTCGGCCAAGGAATCGTGGAAAAAACAAAAGGAACCAGAAAGGCCGCGGCGCCTCTCGTCCGCGCTTTCAAGCCTCCCCTAGGCGCGCCCGAAGCCCAGGCGGTGGGCCAGGCGCTGACAAGCGAGTGGCTGGGCACGGGCATCTATACCCGTCTCTTCGAGTCGCGCCTGGCGCGCGAGGTCGGACGACCGATCGCGCTGGCGACCAATTCCGGGACCGCCGCGCTGCACCTCGCGCTCAAGGCGCTCGGCGTCGAAGGCGGCGAGGTCGTCACGACGCCCGTGACCAGCGTGGCGACCAACCACGCGATCCTCTACAACAGCGCGCTCCCGGTCTTCTGCGACGTCGAGCCGCGCACCGGGAACATCGATCCGGGGCGGATCGAGGCGCTGCTGACCCCGAGGACGCGCGCGATCGTGGCCGTCCACCTCGGTCACGCCTGCGACATGGACGCGATTCTTGAGATCGCGCGCCGGCGCAAGCTCCCCGTCGTCGAGGACGCCTGCGCCTGCCACGCCGTCGGAGGCTTCTACAAGGACCGCCCCCTGGGCTCGCTTGGGCAAATCGGCGCTTTCAGCTTCGGACGGTTCAAGGGGCTCTCGACCCTGGATGGAGGCGCGCTCGTCTTCGGCCGCGCGGCGTGGCGCGAGAGGCTCTCGCGGCTCAGGCGCCTGGGCCACCGCGAGGACGAAGGCGGGATGGCCGCGGGTCCCGCGGGCGTCGAGGAACTCGGCTACCATTACCGGATGAACGACCTCGCCGCGGCGATCGGCTTGTCCCAGCTGGGCAGGAGGCGGGCCATTCAGGACCGCCTCGACGCCGTGCTCGCGCGCTACCGCGAGGGCTTGAGCGGCGCGTCCTTCCTCGAGATGCCGGAGCCCCTGGCGTACTCGCGCGGCGTGCGCGCGTACGCGGCCGTCAAGGTGTCGGGGGGACGAAGGGACGCCCTGCGCCGATACCTTGCGGACGGCGGCGTCCAGGTCAACGACTGCCTGTATCCGAACCACCTTTACAAGCTCTACAAGCCCTACGCCCGCAGCCTTCCGGCCGCGGAGAAGTTTTGCGCGCAGACCCTTCATTTGCCGTTCTATCCGGGCCTGCGCGACCAAGAGATCGATCGAGTCCTGCAGCTCGTGCGGGACTTCAGACCCTAGGTGAGAGACATGCCACACAAAAAACCGAAGAACCAGGCGCCGAAGAAAAAAAGCAAGAAGAAGTACGACAAGCCCGACCTCGTCAAGCACGGCGTGCTCTCGATCGTCGAAGGCGACTAACGCGCTTCGGCCAGCAGCGCGGCGGCGGCCTCATCGCGCCGGCGCGCGCGCCGCGCGGCGGGCGGGAGCGCGCGCCCAAGCTCCGCCAAGGCGGACTTCAGGAACGTCGTAAGCCGGCAGTCCCGGCGGTAGGTGCGCAGCCCGCTGGCCGCGATCGCGGCGGCCTCGGCTCGGCCGCGACGCGACGAGAGATAGTAGGAGACCGCCTCCGGGATATTCTGCAGAGGGGCCTCGACGAAGTCGCGGCCGGCTTTGAAGGGGGGGGCCCCGGTCGTCGGCTCGCTGATCACGAGAGCGCCCTGCGCGATGCCGTGCAGGACCATGCGGTGCCACTCGAAATACGGGGCCTCGTGCCGATGGAGGTTGAGCACGATCTTCGCGCCGCGGGAGAGCTCGAGCAAGTCCGCGGCGCCGTTCGCCTCCCGCCGCAGGAGCCGCGAGTCGTCCATCAGACGGATCACGCTCTCGCAGCGCCGCAGAAGGCCGTCGGCGGACCGAAAGAACGCCTCGCGGCGCGGCACGCGGCTGCCGGCGAAGAGCAGGTCGACGGGTCTGTCCTCCAGGGCCGGCAGCCGGCCGATGTCGAAGAGCTCGTCGCCGGACCAGCCCGGCGGCAGGTAGCTCGCGGACCAACCCTCCCCGGCGAGAAGACCGGCGGTGGCGCGGTCCATCTCCCATACGGCGTGCGCCCGCGGCAGAAGCCGGCGCACCTTCGAGAACCAGCGCGAGCGCGTCTGCTCGGTGTTGTAGAGGATGACGCCGCGCGGCCAGGGGAGCCTGCGCAGGCGCGCGCCGCGCCCGAGGTAGAAAAACTCGTGCGGCGCCACCACGACGCGCCAGTCGGCCTCGCCGGAGAAGCCTTCCCGCTCATCGGCCTCGCGGACTTCGGCTCCCGACTCCCGTAATCCTTGGGCGAGCACCCGACGGATGTCGGCGTAGAAGCAGCCTCCCAAAGCGCTGGCGTACACGATGAAGCGGCGAGGCGAGGCGATTCGATCCATGGTCGTTCGAGGCCGTATTATATAATCTCTTCCCCATGAGGATCGCGCTGGCGTGGCTGGATCTGGCCGACCCCACCGACCGCGTCATCGCGCGAAGTCTCGCGGTCGAGCTGCGCAGGCGCGGGCACGCGGTCTGCCTCGTCGGGCCCAGGCGCCGGCGCGCGGAGGCGGCGCGCGGCATGAGCGGCGGCTTTCCCGTCTACCGCGTCGGGCCGGGGGAAGGGCCCGCCGTCAGGCAGCTCCGCGGCATCCACGCGCGCGAAGGCGTCGATGTCTGGCATTGCCATGCCTTCGGGCGCAGCCATCGCGCTTTCACCGAAGCCGCGCGGCTCGGCCGGTGGCCGTTGGTCGTGAGCCTCCACTTGGTCCTCAAAGATTACCTCGCCTTCCTCGGCGGCGTCAGGGGCCTGCGAGGCCTCATTGCCGGATCGTCCCATGTCGCCCTGCCCAACGAGGCCGCCCGCGCGGAGTTCCTGAGGCTGTGCCCTGAGTGGCGGCGGCGCAGCTCGGCGGTCTACTACGGAACGCCGGCGCCGGCCGACGCCGCGCGCCCGCGGCGGGCCAAGCCGTATGTCCTGTCGGTGGCGCGCCTTGCGCCGTATAAGGGCCAGGACCTCCTGCTCATGGCCTTCGCGAAGGTCCTCGACGAGAAGCCCGGCCTGCGGCTGGTCCTCTGCGGCCGCGACCAGCTGGGAGGGGCGCTCAAGGTCTTCGCGAGGACCTTGGGGCTCGACGGCCGCGTCGCCTTCACCGGCGAAGCCTCGCGCGCGAGGGTCCAAGCGCTGCTCAAGGGCTGCGACTTCGTCGTGCTGCCCTCGCGGCGCGAGAATTTTCCGCTGGCGGCGCTGGAGGCGATGGCGGCGGGAAAGGCCCTGGTGGCCAGCGCGACCGGAGGGCTGCCCGAGCTCGTGCGCCACGGCGTCGACGGACTGCTCGTCCCTCCCAACGACGCCGACGCCTTGGCCGCGCGCATGCTCGAGCTCGCCGGAGACCCGGCCCTGCGCCGTCGTCTGGGCCGCGCGGCGCGCCGGCGAAGCGGCGCCTTCACCTGGGCCGCCGCGGCGCGCCTCTACGAGGCCCTCTATGCGCGGGCCGCGCAGAGCCGGCGCAGCGCGGGCGGGACGCGCTCGAAGAAATAGTCGCCGCAGGGCGAGACGCGCCCCGGCGCGCGCAAGGCCCCGAGCCGGGCGGGGATGCCCGCGGGTCCGAGCAGCGGGTGGTCCGGCAGCAGGCGCGAGAGCTCCCTCCGGATGACCGGCAGGAAGCCCGCCTCGTCGCGCAAGGTGCTCAGCCAGTAGCGGCGCGGCCGTTCCTTGAGGGCGCATCTCTGACGGTAGCGTACCTTGACGTCATGATGCACGGCCACCGGCCGGCGCATCGCGAGGCCCCAGAGAAGGAACTGGTCCTCGTAGCGGGGAAGGCGGCGCGCCGCGGGTTCGAAGCGCGCGAGCTCCAGCACGGCCTGGCGGCCGACCAGCGCGGCGCTCGGCCGCGGGGCCGTCGCGAAGCCGCTGCTCAAGAAATTCTGGAGGAGCTCGCCGGGACCGAACACCGCGTCCCGAGCGCAGGGCATCGCGTGAATGAAGTCTCGCGCTCCCGCGGGCCGGCCGTAAAACCAGTAAAGGGCGGGGCCGTAGCTCAGCCCGATGCCGGCTTTCTTGAGTCTCCGCCAACGGCGCAGGTGAGCCTCGAGATAGCCGGGCTCCCAGACGTCGTCGGCGTCGAGAAAGGCGATGACATCGGCGCGCGCGCGCCGGGCGCCCAACAGGCGCGAGGCGAAGGTCCCCCGATGGGCGCCTCCGGGATGAGCGGCGCAGCGGACCTTGCCGGGCTCCCGCCGGGAAAAAGACGCCGCGATCTCCCGGCTGGAATCGGTCGAGCCGTCGTCGACGAGAACGAGCTCCCAGTCCCGGAGGCTTTGGGCCCGGACGCTCTCGAGGGTCTCCTGGAAGAAGCGCCGGGCATTGAGATAGGGTATGACGATGGAGATAATGGGACGTCGGTCTTTCATATTCTCGGTTCCTTTGATAGCATACGAAAATGACCCTTCGCCGCGCCCGCCCCTTTAAGGCCGCGCTGTTCTGCCCCGAGTTGTTTCCGCCCGGCGGCATGGAGAAGTTCGCGGTCTTGATGGCCCAGACCTTGCGCGAGGAGGGCTGCGCGGTGGAGCTCGTCACGGATCTTCCGGCGCGCCGAGGGCGGCTCGACCGGGCCTTCGGCTCTTCGCTCCATGGCATCCCCGTGCGCGTGCTGGGTCCGCTGGAGCGCTGCGCCAAGGAGCTCGTCGCGCTGACCGCGCGCTGCGACCTCTTCGTCAACCATTCCTCCGCGCACTCCTTCCCGTCCTTCGCCCGGCAAAGCTGGCTGTGGGCGCATTACCTGCCGCGCGCGGCGCCCCGCTATCTGGATTTCTACCGGGTCTTCGCCAACTCCCGCCATACGCAGAGGTGGATCCGCAGATCGTGGGGCGCGCCGGCGGGCGTGCTCTACGGTCCGGTCCACGTCGAGCGCCTCAAGCCCCTGGCCAAGGAGAAGATCATACTGAGCGCGGGGCGGCTGCATGCCCTGCCGATCAAGAAGAACGAGCTCGAGATGATCCGCGTCTTCGGCGGGCTTCACCGCGCGGGAAAACTTCCCGGTTGGAGCTATCACATCGCGGGAATCTCGGAGCCTCCGGACCGGGCCTGGCTTGCGCGCGTCAAGGCCGCCGCCGCCGGCCTGCCCGTCCAGCTTCATCTCAACCCCTCCTTCGATGAGCTCGCGGACCTTTACGGCAGGGCCTCCTTGCTCTGGCACGGGGCGGGCGCCGGCGTTCCGCAGAGCCGGCCCGACCGCGTGGAGCATTTCGGCATCGTCATCGTAGAGGCGATGGCCGCGGGCTGCGTGCCGCTGGCGCCGGACGCCGGCGGGCCGCGCGAGATCGTCAGCGACGGGCGCGACGGCTTTCTCTACCGGACGTGGGAGGAGCTCGCGCGCAAGACGCTGGATGCGGCCGCGGACAGGGCGAGGCTCGCCGCGATGGGCGCGCGGGCCCGGGCCGCCGCAGGGCGTTTTGGCGTGGAGAGTTTCCGCCGCGAATTGCGGCGACTCATCGCCGCTTGACCCGGTAGGCCTCCGCGTAGCCGGCTCCGCGCAGGAACAAGGCGCGGCAGGCGTTGGCGCGCCGCACGCGTCCGAGGAAATCGTGATAGCGAAGCTGGCTCTTGTAGCGCGATATCGCCGCCGATTTGCGCGCGAAAACGGCGCTGATGTCCAAGACGCGCGAGGGTTTGGGCATGTCCCAGACCTCGTAGCGGCAATCAAGGAAGCGGCCCTTGGACCGTCGGGCGGC
The DNA here is from genome assembly GCA_016194705.1 of Elusimicrobiota bacterium. Classification (GTDB taxonomy): domain Bacteria; phylum Elusimicrobiota; class Elusimicrobia; order UBA1565; family UBA9628; genus PALSA-1176. Next base: position 275,841 of record JACQAZ010000038.1, read on the forward strand.
CGCCTCGAAGCGGGCGGCCAGAGCGCGGTGGTCCGGATGCGGGTCGCTCCGGCCGGGACGATAGACGACTGCGGGCCGCTCCCGCTCGAGGAGCGCGCGCAGCCGCGCCGAGAGGCCCTTGGTGAGGCCCAAGCGGCCGTCGGGATAATCCCAGAACTCGAGGCTCGCGACTCCCAGCACGCGCGCGGCTCGCCGCGCCTCGCCGCGGCGCAGGCCCCGGTAGTCGCGCCCGCGGTAATGCCCTTTCCTGTCTCCGGCCGCGCCGTCGGTCAGGAAGACGACCTTGACGGGGTCGCCTTGAAGACGGTGCAGCAGCAGCGCCCCGCCGCAGCCGATGGTCTCGTCGTCCGGGTGAGGTGCGAGCACCAGGACCTTGCCCCGCGGGACCTTCCATCTCACGCCGTTGGCGCCGTCGGTCATGGGCTCGCGCTATTATGTAAAATGAGGCGCTCCCGCGCCAGCGGGCGGACGCGATGAAACGAAACCTGCTTTTTCACCTCTACCCCGTCGAAGGCTCTCTCTGGGAGTGGCATGTCGGCCAGCTGGTCAAGCACCGGCGGGTCTTCAACGGCCGCAGGATCGTCACGATCGCCCTCGATGAGAAGACGGTCCCGTTGGCCGAGGCCGAGCGGCGCTTGAAGCGCCTCGAGGCCGAGCTCATCACAGCCGCCAACGACCCCTCGCGCGGCGAGACCCGGCACTTCCTGAGGGGCTTGGGCCGCTTGAAGTCTCTGGACGAACACGAGATGACCTTCTACGCCCACGCCAAGGGCGTGACGCACCGGGGCCTCAAGAGCCTGGTCATGCAGTCCTGGTCGCAAGCCATGTACGCGATGAACCTCTCGGCCGTCGGCGTGATCGAGAGCCTCATGAGGCGGCATTGCGCCGCCGGCTGCTTCCGGCAGGAGGTCTTGCACGGCGGCTCGTGGTGGCATTACTCGGGGAACTTCTTTTGGGTCAAGCATTCGGCCCTGTTCGCGCGCGATTGGAGGCGCATCGGCGGCGGCAAATACGGGGTCGAGGGATATCTGGGCCGCCACCTGCCCGTCGAGGAGTCCGCGGCCCTGACTCCCTTCCGCCATTTCACGGACCTCTACAAGTTCGCCGTGCCCCGCGAGGAATACAGGGGCTGGCTGCGCGCGCTGCGCCCCTTGCGCCTCGCCCGGCCGGGCGGGGCCCCCGCATCGCGATGACGCGCGAAACGCCGCCGCCGGTCTCGATCATCGTCCTCTGCCACGGCCGCTGGCGTCTGGCGCGCCGCTGCCTCGAGTCGCTCAGGCGGACGACCGATCCCCGGCTCTACGAGCTCTTGGTCTTCGATAACGCCTCGACCGACAGGACGCTCGCCGGCCTGCGCCGCCTCGCGCGCGGCTGGCCGCAGCTGCGCGTCTTCCACAACCCGCGCAACCTGCCCTTCGCCGAGGGCGTCAACCGCGGCATGCGCCGAGCGCGCGGGGAATTTTTCCTATGGCTCAACAACGACACGGTCCTGTCTCCGGGCTGGCTCGAAGGGCTCCTGAAGGCGGCCGGCTCGCGCCGGGACGCCGCCGGGTCGGGGCCGATGACGGGCAGCGCGGCTCCCCCGGGGCAGCTCTGCCGGCCGTTCGCCTCCGAGCGGCGCTCGCGGGTCGAGGAGGCGCCGTTCTTGGGCGGCTTCTGCTTTCTGGTCAAGCGCGCGGCGGTCGAGCGCGCGGGTTTCCTCGACGAGCGCTTCGTCTGGGGCTGGGAGGATATGGACTATTGCCTGCGCCTGCGCCAGGCGGGGTACCGCCTCATCCTGGCGCGCGGCGTTTTCGTGCGCCACGCCGGGAGCAGGACCATCTCGTCCATGGCGCAGGACGAGCGCGAGCGCTCGGACCTGCGCAACCGGGGCCTGATCCTGCGCAAATGGGCCGAGTCCGAGCCGTGGGGCGATGACCTCCGGGAACTTTTCAGGAAGTGCCCGGCCGCCTGGGTCCGGCCGGTCCCCACCGTCTCGATCGTCGTCTTTTGCCGGGGGGGGCGCGCGCTGGCTTGCCTCGAGTCGGTGCGCCGCCGCTGCGGCCGCGCGGAGATCGAGGTCTTGGCGGTCGACTCGGGGGAAGACAGCCGGCTCACGAGGCGCCTCGAAGAGCTGGCAGCGTCGTGGGACGAGCTCAAGGTCCTCGGACCGTGGGGCCCGCTTTCGCCCGCGCAGGCGCTCAACCGGGCCGTCGCCCAGGCGCAGGGGGATTTCGCGGCCGTTTTGGACGAGCAGGCGGTCGTCGGCCCCGGCTGGCTTGCGGGCCTGCTGGGCGCCGCGCGCGAGCAGACGGAGGTCGGTGCGGCGCGGCCCAAGGCGCCTCGGGGCGGCTGGCTGCTCATCCTGCGCCGGATCTTCGCGCGCGTCGGCGGCTTCGACGAACGCTTCGCGGGACCGTTCTGCGCGGACGACTTGTGCCTGCGCATCGTGCAGGCGGGCTACGGCCTCGTCGAACTCTCCGAAGCCGGCCTGCTGCGCGCGCCGCGCCGCGCCCGTTGGGAAGGAGTCCCGGCCGCCGACCAGAGCCTGGTTGAGCGAAAATGGCTGAGCCCCGAGTGGGGCGGCGCGGGCTTCCAGGAGCGGTTTTGGAAAGGGACGCTGCCCGCGCGCAAGCTCAGGCCGAGGGTCTCCATCGTCGTGATCTGCCGCGGCGGCTGGGCGCGCGCCCGGGCCTGCCTTGAGTCCGTGCGGCGCTGCGCGGGGGGCACGCCGTACGAGGCGCTCGCGGCGGTCCTCGGCCCGGACCGCGACGCGCAGAGGGGGCTGGGCGCGATGGCGCTTGAGTGGCCCGAGCTCAGGGTCGTGGGATATTGGGAACCGGTCTCCTACCCGCACGCGGTCAACCTCGCCTTGCGCTCGGCGCAGGGCGAGCACCTGATCGTCCTCGGCGACGAGGCGCTGGCCTCTCCCGGCTGGGTCGAGGGCCTCGTGGAGGCGGCCGGGAACGGGGGGGCGGCCGGCGTCGTGGCTCCCGTCTACGAGGGCTCCCGCCTGCCGTGGCAGACGGGCGGAGGGACGAGCCAGGGGGCCGGCTCCTCGCGGCCGGTTCACTACGTGCGGGATTGCTGCCTGCTCGTCCCGCGCGCGGCGTTCTTGTCGATCGGCGAGTTCGACGACCGCTTCGAGGGGAGGCTCGGCGCGGAGGACTATTGCCTTCGCGCCAAGCAAAGGGGGGTTCCACGTCCTGATCGCGTCAAAGGTGCGCCTGCGCCGGCCGCTGCAATGGCGCCTGGCGGCGGCGCGCGGCGGCGACCCGGAATCGGAGGCGCGCGACGCGGGCCTCGTCCTCGAGAAATGGGTCGGACACCCTCTGCTGCCGCTGGCGCGCCGGCGATGATCCGGACTCTCCACCGCGCGGTCCTGCGCACGCGCGGCCTCCCAGGCCTCAACGCCCTCTACCGCGGCGTCTACGCCGGGGCCGTCGCCGGCTCGGCCCGGGCGCTGCACGCCCTGCCCGGGATCCGGTCCGTCTATCTGCATCGCGGCCTCACGCGCGACGGCTGGGAACCGGGCGTCAGCGACATCGACCTGGTCTTGCTGTGCGAGGACGGCCGGCAGGACGCGGACGTTTTCTTGCGGGATCTCGGGGCGCGTCTGGCCGCGCTGCGCAGGCCCTTCCCGATGCTCGGAGACGTTTGGCTCGGCTCCGGCGAAGAGCTGCGCAATTACCTGCGCTGGGGAGGACTGCGCGCGTGGGAGGACGCCCCGGACTGGAGGCTCGTCCGGGGGGCGTCCGTCGAGACGCCCGCCTGCGCGGAGAGCGACTCCAAGCGTCGCTGGCTGGACCCGTGGGTCTGGATTTTCGTCAATCACATGGAGATCTGCCGGAGGCTCTTCAGCCCCGCGCCGTGCCTGCCCGAAAAAAGAGACGCCGACCTGCGCAAGCTGTACCTGGACGTGCGCCGATATTCGGACTTCATCCTGGCGCCGGACGGGTCCGCGAAGGCTCCCGCGACGCGCGCCCAGCTCAAGGAGGCCGCGCGCGAGGCCGCGCGGACCCCGCCGCGCGCGCTATGGCTTGAGTCCTCGCTGAGGCTCGCCCGCGCCTCGCGCGCGGTCTTGGCCGCCGCCGCTTCGCCCGCGCGAGCCGAGGCGGCCTTCCCGGCTCCGCCGGCGCGGGACCGGGAACGGCTGGAACGGCTGCTCGCCGGCTCGCGCGCCCGCCAAGCGGTCTTCGACCCGCCTTATCACACCTATCTCCTGCTTGACGAGGGAGCCTCGGAACGGGACTACCTGCGAGCCGCGCGGAGCCTGCTGGATCATCCGCAGCCGTGCGTTCCGATGGTGCTCGAGCCCTCGGCTTGGACGCTCGCGCTGCAGTCTTCGTATCTCGGCGCTCCCTTGGGCTGGCTCGGCGGCGAGGGGGAGCGCGGACAGGACCGGCCGCCGGCGCCGTTCGACGGCTGGGGCGCGTGCGCGCTCGGAGATCTCGCGGGACGCCTTCCGCTGCTCTCTGCGCGCTTGAGATGGGAGACCGCCGCCGAGTCGGCGTCCTGGATGGCTTTGTGGTGGCGGGCGCTTTGGATCGGCCCGCGCTGGCCCAACCGCTTCGTCCTCTACCACCTCTACACGCGCGCGATGGGGCTCCGGCTGATCCTCGACGGCGCGCCCGGCGGGCCGTTCTGCGATTGGGAGATCCAGAGCGCCTGCCTTTCGGCGCGCAGCCAGACGCAGCGGCGGCCGTTGTCTCGGGCGCGGGCGCTGCTGCTCTGCGAGACGGCCGGGACCCTCGAGTCCTGCGCCCGCGGCGAGCTGGAGCCCGGTCATCTGCGGGCGTTGGCCGGTCTCATGAGGGGTCTTCAGCCGGCGTTGTCGGCCTCCTGATGCGGCGCCTCCGGTCTCGAGAGACGACCGACCTGCTTCTCGCGCTGCTGGCCTTCGTCCTGCTGCCCGCGGGACTCTTCCTGCTCGCCGATCACGCCGATCCGGACCTTTGGTGGCACCTGCGGACCGGGCGGCTGATCTGGGAGACCCGCGGCGTCCCGCGCGCCGACACGTTCTCGTTCTCGGCGGCGGGAGCGCCCTGGGTCGATCACGAGTGGGGCTTCGAGGCGTTGGCGTACGCCCTGTATCGTCTGTTCGGCCCGTTCGGGCTCTTTCTCCTGAAGGCCGCGGCTCTGGGAGCCCTTCTTTGGCTCGTTCATCGTTTGATCTCCAGCCGCGCCAAGGCGCTGTCCGTGCGGGTGTGCGTTTTCTCCGCGACAAGCTTCGTCGTGCTGAGCCTGGGGTCGTCTTGCCGGCCCCAACTGTTCACGTACCTCGGCTGCGCCGCGCTCTCGCTGTGGCCCGCGGCCTGGCTTCTGGTCCCGTGGTCTTGGCTTCACGGCGGATTTCTCGCCGGGGCGTGCCTCCTCCTGATCTTCTCCTTCGGGCGGCGCCCGGCTTCGCCGGGCCTTGGCGGGACGCTCGTCGCGATCGCGGCGACGGCGGTCAATCCCTACGGCTTGGGACTCTGGCGTCGGGTCATCGACACCCTCTTCTTCGTTCCTCTGCGCGAATCGGTGACCGAATGGCAATCCGTCTGGAGCACGGCGGTGCCGGGTTATCGCGTCTGCTTCCTGCTCTACGCGGCGGCGCTGGCCGCGGGCTGGCTTTGGCACGGACGCCGGCGCGCGGCAGAGCGCGCGTCGTGGCTCGCCGCCGCGGCGGGCCTGGCGGCGGGCCTCGTCGCGGTCCGTCATCTTCCGCTGCTGGCGATACTCGCGGCGGCGCCGCTGGCCGGCGCGCTGGAGGCGCTGCGCGCGGCGCCGGGGCTGCGGCCGAAAGCGCGCGCCGCTGACGGCGCCTTCTTCCTGGGGCTCAACGCGGCCCTGCTTTGCGTTGTCTTTCTCGTCGCGTCCTGGGCGCTGTACTGGCTGCCCATCCGGGGCGGGATCCCGCTGGGCGCGATCCCGGCGCAGACGGCCGAGGACGCCGCTCTGGGTCCTCGGCCCGGAGTCGTCCTGTATCCCAAAGGCGCGGTCCGCTTTATTAAGGAGAACGGCCTATCGGCGCGGCTCATGAATCCGATCGAAACGGGCGGCTACCTGCTTTGGCATCTCTACCCCCAGTGCAAGGTTTTCATCGACACGCGCATGGACCAGGTCTACGGCGAGGAGCAGTTCCGGGCCTATGTGGATTTCGCCCAGGGGGGGCCGGGAGCGCAAAGCGTCCTGGCGAAGTACGAGCCGGACCTCGTGCTGCACGACGCGCTCGATCTCGCGCTGCCGCTGAAATTGACCGGGTTGGGCTGGGGCATCGTCTATCGCGACCCCGACTATTTGCTCATGGCGCGCAGGAGCGGACCCTTCGCCAGACTGGTCAAGGACTACGCTCAGTACCCAGTGATCGCTCCGCGCTCGGCGCTGCCCTGGCTCTTCCCTTAGGATTTGATAGAATCGTAGTCCCATGACCGAAGGGAATGGTTGATCCCTTGGGTCTATTGGAAAGAAACCATGGCCAAGCAAGGGCTCCAATACGTCGTGCTGGGCGTCGTCCTCGACCTGGTCGGCGCCGCGGTCACCGTCGGCGGCATCGTCGGCCATCGCATCGAGGCGCTGGCGGCCGGGATCTCTCTGCTGGTCTTCGCCTCGGCCTACACCGCGTTCTGCGTCTACTTCTTCCGCGATCCCGAGCGCGCCCTGCCGACCGACGCCAAGAAGATCTACTCGCCCGGCGACGGACGCGTCATGAGCGTGGCGCGCGAAGGCCCGGGAGACGTCGTCACCTTGCGCATCTTCCTCTCGGTCTTCGACGTGCACATACAGCGCGCCCCGTGCGCGGGGACCGTCGAGAAGGTCACGCACGTGGCGGGCAGCTTTGCCGCCGCGATGAAGGAGCAGGCCAAGGGCAACGAGCGCTGCGTCATGACGATCGTTCCGGAGGGCGGGCGCGAGCGGCTCGTCGTCGAGCAGATCGCCGGCCTCATCGCGCGGCGCATCGAGTGCTGGCCGCAGGCCGGCGCCAAGCTCAAGGCGGGAGAGCGCTACGGCATCATTCATTTCGGCTCGCAGGCCGCTGTCCATTTCCCGGCCGGCTCCCGCTGCACGGTGGCGCCTGGCGACCGCGTGGCCGGGGGACTCACCGAGATCGGCGAATGGACAGGCTGACCCTCAAGAGGGGCGGCCAGGTCCTCGCGCCGTCCCTGTTCACGGTCGGCAACATGGGCTGCGGTTTTTACGCCCTGCTGGCCGTGCACCGCGGAGAGTACGCCTCCTCGGCGACCGCCATCATCGTCGGGATGCTCTTCGACGCGCTCGACGGGCGGGTGGCGCGCCTGGTGCACGGCGAATCCTCCTTCGGCGTCGAATTCGACTCCCTCTCGGATTTTTTGACCTTCGGCATCGCGCCGGCCCACATGATGTACGGCTTCATCTTGAAGGACTACGGCGTCTGGGGCTATCCGATGGCGTTTATCTACGCGCTCTGCGGCGGCCTGCGCCTGGCGCGCTTCAACGCGGTGGCCCACGATAGCGGCGGGAGCAAGACGCATTTTACCGGGCTGCCGATCCCGGGCGGAGCGGGCGTGGTGGCCTCTTTCGTGCTGCTCTACCAGATCATTGAGGAAGGCCGTCCGGCGCACACCTGGAAATTCCTGATGGACCAGATTCCGGCTCTCTACGGCTTGGCGCCGGCGATGGTCCTGGTCAGCTCGTTCTTGATGATCTCGACGATCCCGTATCCGGCCTTCAAGCAGCCCAACGTCTTTCAGCCCCGGTCGGTCCGGGTCCTGCTCGGAGCCACCGCGGGCGCCGGGCTGATCTACATTTACCCGCAGAGCACCTTGTTCTGCTTGTTCTGGTGCTTCGCGCTTCTGGGTCCCGTGGGCTGGGTCATGAGGCTGTTCTGGCGGCTCATCGGCCGCGAGAAGCCAGTTCCACCACCAGGGCCCGCCCATCCGTATTGAAGGGGTAGCCCTTGTCGTTGGCTCCGCTTCTCGGGATCTGCGGCAGCGGCAGAAGACGGACCCCCTCGACGCCCGGCGCCGCGGCGAGGCTTGAGGCGACGAAGTCCCTCTCCCGGTCCATGTCGGGGTCCGGCCGGTGCGAGAGGTCGTACCAGCGCACCGAGAGGTCGTAGTCGCCGCTGCCCCACCAGACCTCGCGGCCGAGAACGTCCACGATCCCGGTCCTCCACAGCCGGAAGTGATGCCGGGTCGAGACCGGCTTGATCACCCGGACCCAGTTCATGTCCTGGGTCCGGCCCATGAGCCGGTAGTCGTTCATCGGCGGAAAACGAGCGAGAGTCTTGCCCGAGAGGATGTCCTTGAGGACGCCGCGCGTCGAGCCCGCCACGCTCAGGGGCAGGCTTGTCCAGCCGGCTTTCTCGAGCGCCGAGCGCACCGCGCTCTCCGTGCCGAGGAAGATCAGGTTGAGGGCGTCGCCGGTCCGGCCGAAGCGGCCCTCGTTGCGCGGCGGAAGGGCGCGGTAGACCTCGGGCAGGTCGGAGGCGACGTGGCGCGGCGGCGCGGGCGCGGTGCCGGGGAGCAGGCGGTCCGAGAAGAGCAGCAGGACCGCGGCGGGCAGCGCGAGGACGGCTCTTTTCACGTCTTGCGCGGGAACAGCGGCGGCCCTTTTTGGATCTTGCCGATCCCCTTTTCCTTGCCCTGCAGCACGTCCTCGGCCGACAAGGCGTCCGGGTATTGGCGCACGCCCAGGCGCGCCTGCATCTCGGCCATCTTGCGCGGCATGAAGGGCTCGATCCAGCCGCCGATGATGCGCAGGCACCAGACCACGTCGAACAGCAAAGTCTTGGCCTTCTCGTGGTCGGCGGGGTCCTTCGATTTGAACAGCTTCCAGGGCGCCTCGCTGTTGACGCGCTCGTTGAGCTGGCCGACGACCGACCAGATCACGCCGAGCGCGCCCGAAAAATCGAGCCGTTCCATGCAGGCGGCGTACTCGGCCGTGCGCGAGGCGACCTGCTTCGGGTAGAAGTCCTTCTCGGGGTTCGAGCGCGCGGGAAGCGCGCCCTTCATGTTGGCGTCGATGAGGTTCTCGACGCGCGAGACGAGGTTGCCGAGGTCGTTGGCGAGGTCGGCGTTGTAGCGGATTTTGAGGGTCTTGATCGAGAAGTCCCCGTCGTTTCCGAAGGGCATCTCGCGCAGGAGGAAGAAGCGGAAGGCGTCGACGCCGAATTCGCGGGTGATCTCGTAGGGGTCGACGAAGTTCCCCTTCGACTTGGACATCTTTTGTCCTTCCACCGTCCACCAGCCGTGCGCGAAGACCTTTAAAGGCAGCGGCAGACCCGCGGCCATGAGCATCGCCGGCCAGATGGCGGCGTGAAACCAATAGATCTCCTTGCCGACGATGTGCACGTCGGCGGGCCAGATGTCGTCGCAACCCGAGGCGGCCGAGACGTAGTTGAGGAGCGCGTCGAACCAGACATAGACGGTGTGCTCCGGGTCGTTGGGGACCGGGACGCCCCATTTGACCTTGGCGCGCGAGACCGAGATGTCCTGCAGGCCTTCCTTGACCCGCGAGAGGATCTCGTTGCCGCGGTGCTTGGGCGAAAGGAAATCCGGGTCGGCTTTGTAATGAGCGAGCAGACGCTCCTGGTATTTCGAGAGCTTGAAGAACCAGTTGTCCTCCTCGACGAGCGAGAGCTCCCGGTGGCAGTCGGGGTTCGGGCAGAGGCGCTTTCCGGTCTTGTGGTCCGGCGGGGCCTCCTTCTCGGTCCAAAAGGTCTCGTCCGAGACGCAGTAATAGCCGCTGTAGTGGCCCTTGTAGATGTCTCCGCTTTTGATGAGAGCGGCGAAGATCTCCTGGACTTTATCTTCATGCCGCGGCTCGGTGGTCCGGATGTAGTCGTCGAAGGTGATGTCGAGGTGCTTCCAGAGCTGCCGGAACTTCTCCGAGACCGCGTCGGCGAATTCCTGAGGAGATTTCCCAGCTTCCTTGGCGGCCTGCTCGATCTTGAGGCCGTGCTCGTCGGTGCCCGTCAGGAAATGGACGGCAGTGCCGCGGTGGCGGTAGAAGCGCGCCAGCACGTCGGCGGCGACGGTGGTGTAGGCGTGGCCGATGTGCGGGGCCGCGTTGATGTAGTAGATGGGCGTCGTGACGTAGAACTTCTTCATCTGGGTGTCGGTGTCAGGCCTTTCCGTATTATAGCCCTTCCGTCTGCAGGCCCGCCAAAAGCAGCACGGTCCTGGGATCGGCGTTGGAGCGCAAGGCCTGGCGCAGGCGGGCCAGCTCCTTGAGCGGCCGCTCGATGAGGCCGAAGCTCAAGGCTCCGCGCAGGTGCTTCGCGCGCAGGCCCTGGGCCAAGGCGAAGAGGGCCAGCTCGACTTGGGTTCGCGCCAGATGCAGCTCGCGCGGCAGGGCGTCGGCGGCCTCGAGCGGCGCCAGCGGGCCGGCGGAGCCGGATGGTTCGGGCATTTGGGCCAGCTCCAAGGCCCTGCTGACCGAGCCCTCCGAGAGGGCCGAGAGCCGGGAAGCGTCCGCGATCCCTCGTTGCGCGAGCAGAGCCTCCACGGCCGACCGGGCCAGCGGGGAAAAGGCCACCGGGAAGCAGCGCGAGAGCACGGTCTTGGGGAGCCGGTCCTTTTGGGCCGTCACGAGGATCCACACGGTCCGGGGCGGCGGCTCCTCGAGGCTCTTGAGCAGGACGTTGGCCGCGGGCTCGGTCAGCGTGTGGGCCTCGCAGACGATCGCGGTCTTCCAGCGCCCCAGCATCGACTGCAGCTCCATGTCGCGGCGCAGATGCCGCAAGGTGTCGGCCTGCAGCAGCCGCTGCTTGGCCGCCTCTCCCTCGACGAGGCCCGCCTGATAGGCCGCGTCCGCGACTTGAACGTCCGGGTGCAGGCCCTTGTCGACGGCGGCGCAGTCCCCGCAGTCCCCGCACGGCTCGGCCGGAGCCTTTTTCTCCTCGCACAGCAAGGCCTTGGCGAACTCTCTCGCCATGAGAGTCTTGCCCACGCCTTCCAATCCGCTAAAGACAAGGGCCGAGGGGATGCGCTCGGCTGCCAGAAAGCCCTCGAGGATCTTCGTGGCCCTGCGCTGCCCCTGCACTTTCGAAAAGCTCATTCAAATAGGCGCTTGACGCGCTCGAAGAGCGCCGCGCTAAGCTCTGAGGCCGGTCTTCGTCCGTCGAGCACCAGCGCCGAGCGCGGTGCGAGCCGCTGATAGCCGAGCCGGACTTTTCTTCGAAAAGCCGCGGGCTCGCGCTCTAAGCGGTCGTGGCGTCGCGAGGCGTCGCGCGAGTCGAACTCGGAGGCGGGGAGGTCGAAGACCACCGTCAAGTCGGGCTTGAGGCCCCCCGTGGCCAGGGCGTTGGCGCGTTCGACGAGCCCGCGGTCGAGCCCGCGCGCGAAGCCCTGGTAGACCTCGGTGGACAGGGTGTAGCGCTCGCAGACGACGAGCCTCCCGGAGCGCAGCGCGGGACGCAGGGTCTCCTCGGTGTGCTGAGCCCGAGCCGCCTCATAAAGAAGGAGCTCGGCCAACGGTTCGACCTTGTGGGCGGGATCGAGCAGGATGCGGCGGATCTCCTCCGCGAAAGACGTGCCGCCGGGCTCGCGCGTGTGCAGGACCGGGACCTTGAGGGCCTTGAGCTTCTCGACGAGGCTGCGCGCCTGCGTCGACTTGCCCGACTTGTCGGGGCCTTCGAGGACGATGAAGCGGCCGCGTTTTCGCACCCGCAGATTTTAGCACATCGCCGCCGGTCAGCCGCCGCGCCAATTGGAACTCCACAATCGCCGCGGGCGGCTGAACCGGTTAGGTGGAAGCAGCGGACTACTTGTGGCCTCTTCCCCTGCCTTTATTTTCGGGCTGATTGGAATTTGTCTCTTTGTTTCCGCTGTTCGCTGAGTCCGGAGTCGTAGGCTTTGCCGGTTGGTCTTGAGTCACCGGAGTCGCCGGAGCTTCGGGAGCCGCCGGGGTTTGGGGAGTCGCCGGGGCCTCGGCCTTCTGTTCATCGTTCTTCGCGGCAGGCTTGCGGTCCTCTTGCCGGTCACGGCCCTTATCCGCGTTGTGCTTGCCATGCCCCATCGTGCCGCTGGTTTCCTGCTTGCCCGTGTTAGCCCCGTTTTCAGCATTCCCTTTTCCCTTGTTCTTGCCGTGCGAGTGGAGCTCTCGCATGCGCTCGCCTTGCTGTCCGAATCTATTCTTCTCGGCGGTTTCCGACGGGTTTCCGGGCGAGCCGTGATCCTTTCCTTTTGCCGACGCCAAGAGCGGCAGAAGGAGCACCATGCTCAACAGCGCCCAGCCGCTAAGTAGTTTCTTCATCATACGGCCTCCTGACCTATTCTTGCTTTGGCAATTAGGTCCTACTAATATTACGAGTCAACCATCCACAAGTTCGCGTCTTCAGGCGCGACGGGTTCGCATCGATTTCCGCCTGACGACGCTATTGGGGCGGCGTGCCCCACTTCTTGACGACGACGTCCTGCCAGGACTGCCGCGCGAGGATGACCTGGGTCAGCTGGAGGCCCTTGGCGGCGTCGTCGCTGTAGTAGAACGTGGAATTTTGCGAGCTGGCGGTCATCGTGGTCGTTCCGAGGACGTACATGACGCCGTAGAAGTCGGTGCCGCCGCCGCCGCCGCCCTGGGCCATGTAGCCCGTCACGTAGAGCATGCCGTTCGAGAACAATTGGCTGCTCTGGCAGTTCTTGGTCGAGCTGCAGGCCGACGGGGAGGTGTAGCTCGTGGAATTGAGGCCCGGGAAGGTGGCGGGCGCCGCGCTGTCGAAGGTGCTCGTGTAGTGGGGCCAGGCCAAAGCCGGTTCGCAGTACTGCTGCCAGGCCATCGCGGGCATCTTCATCGTGTAGTTGTGCGGGCCGTAGCCGAAGTTGCCAGCCGAGGTCGTCAGGTTGCCCATGATGACCATCGAGCCCTCGAAGTAGGCGCCGTGCGCCGAGCCGATGTTGATGCCGGTGTTGACGTAGATGGTCGCACCCCCCGTCATTTGGGAGCCGTCGAAGTTGGGGTCGGTGCGGTAGTAGCAGCAGTCGTTGGCTGTCCCCGAGGTGCAGTCGGAGGCGAGGGCGCCCGCCGGGCAGCTGTAGGTCGAGGCCTTGGCGGCCTTGGCCTGGGAGGCGTAGTAGTTGAGGTCGATGACCGGAGAGGGGGGGATCGTCGTCTGGTAGGAATGCCACCAGCAGTTCGAGCCGTCGGCGTTGGGGGGATTGGGATCGGTGTCGAGGCCGTAGACGGCGCCCGCCGAATAGAGCGAGGGCCAGGTGTAGGCGCTGTTGGTCTGGTAGAGGGGTGTGATCGCGCTGGGGCTGATGATCGAGCCCCATTCGACGTTGACCTTGCCGCCCATGTCGACGCCCGCCACGCCGAAGATCGCGTTGCCGGTCATGGGGGCGTTGGAATAGACGGCCTTGATGCCGCGCACCTCCTTCTTGAGGTTGTCGCGGCCGATCGCGATGATCGTGGCCTGTTGGGACAGGGGGCCGCTCGTGATCGAGATCGTGTAGGTGCCTCCCTCGACGTCGGTGAACTCCTTGTCGAACTTGTAGTTGGTGAGCGGCGCGTTGGCGCCGCCGAGCATGAGCGTGACCCAGGTCTGCGTCGAGAGCGAGATCTCGAGATAGCCCTTCTCGATGCCGGCCTCGGACATGTGGAAGGCCCGGGTGGTCTCGGCCTGCTTGGCGGTCCAGACCGATTCGCGCTGGACGTAGAACACCATGAGCGGGACCAAGGTCATCATGATCATCAGGATGATCAGCACCAGCGCCAGGACCTGGCCGTTTCTTTTTTTCATGTCAGTTCATGATCCGGACCTTTTGAATGGTGAGCTCCAGCACCTTCCTTCGTCCCAACTGGATCGACCGCCCCATGCTCAGGGACGTGCTGACGATCGTCGGGTTGTCGGTCTGCGGGAAGGTGAAGGCAATGTACACGAGGTTCTTGGTCAGGACGTTCGAGTCGGTGCCGACGGTCATGATGAGCTGGTTCCCCTTCTGAAAAAATCCCATGTTGCGGCCGTCGATGTGCGTGAAGCGGATGCGCGAGTAGGGCGGCTCGCCTGAGAGGGCGTCGAGGATGATCGTGCTCGACTTGGCCTGGCGCAGCTCCCGGTTGACGAGGTCGAGCGAGATGCGCGCGTCGCGCTCGATCTCGGTGCGGGCGTCGGTCATCAGGTAGAAGTTCTGCAGTTGGTTCATCAGCAGCGGCCCGGTCGTGGAGATGATGCCGAGGATCGCGACGACGAGCATCAGCTCGGTCAACGTGTAGCCGCGGCGGTCGTGTCTCGTTTTCATTGGGAGATGTTGTAGGTCGCCGTCTTGCCCGCGCCGACGCCGGCCTGGGTCGCGGGGGTCCCGGTGGAGACCGAGACCCTCCCGGTCGCGTCGACCGTGGGGATGTAGATCAGCATGTAATAGGAAAAGCCTCCGCGCACCGAGAGCGAGTAGGTGCCATCCGCGAGGCTCGAGATCGCGTACATCGGCGAGAGGGCCGGGGCCGATGAGCCCACGATGGCCGGCGGCCCGCTCGTGTTGACGCTGGCGGGCCAGGTGGTCGACGAGGCCAGTATCAGCGCGCCGGTCGTGACCAGCGCGTTGTTGAGCTTGACCGTGCCGGACAGAGTGCCCATGGCGCCGAAGATCGTGAAGGTCCCCGCGGAGTAGGCGCCGGGCGTGGAGACGTTGACGGTCACGCTCGTGGGAGACGAGCTCTTGCCCGAGTCGATGGTCGGCGTGACGGTGTAGGTGCCCGTCGAGAGGTTCCGGATCGAGAAAGCGCCGCTGAGGTTGCTGACCCCTGAGCCCGCTTCCGCGCCGCCTTGGGTGGCCACGAAGGTGTAGTTGGGAATTGCGTTGCCGGAGCTGTTGACGCCGGTGCCGACGATCGAGCCGCCCTGGCTCAGGATGAAGTCCTGCGTCGTGACCTGGCCCTCGACCACGGTGGGCAAGGCGACGACCTGGACGTAGGGCGCCGTGAAGTTGGTGTTGGCGATCACGGTCACGACCCCCGTGCTGGCCGAGCCGAAGTAGTCGCCGTTGGTGCCCAGTATGTGCGAGATGCCCGCGACGCTCACCGAGATGCCGGTCGTGACGCCGTTGATGGCGATGCCGTTGATGTCGCTGACGTTGCCCTTGACGTAGCCGCTCGTGGCCTGCGAGGCCATGTGGAGGTGGTACTTGCCGGAGAAATCCCAGGCGGGCCCGGTGTCGGCGTTGGGAACGCCGGTGACGATGTTCTGGGAGACGGTCACCGTCGAGTACTGCGCGTAGTAGGTGCTCGAGGCGACGTCGAGGACCCAGCATTGGCCGGCGCAGGCGGCGGCCGCGTTGGTGGTGGTCACGCCGGCGAGCCTGAAGGGGGCGTAGAGCAGGCTGAACGGGCCGCTCGAGATGGTGGCCGCAGACGCCGTGACGGAGGCGGAATAGGGGTCGCTCGTGGCGACGTAGGCCCCCACGGCGGGAATGCCCGCGACCGGGGGCTTGGCGGCGTAGGTCGAGTTGCGCGGCGAGTACACGAGGCCGAAGGTCGTCGCGCCTCTGGGATAGAAGAAGTCGTTGGCGTTGCTGTCGGAGTCGTAGGCGCGGCCGTAGGTCATCATGTCGCTCACATTCAGGTTGGCCGAGGGGCTCGAGATGCGCACGAGCTGCTCGCCGACGGGGAAGCCGCTCGTCAAGTCGATGTAGCTGCCCTCGAAAAAGGTCGGCGCGTCGCCGAGCGTGATGTTGGACCAGCCGACCGTGTCGATTGTGTTGTCGCTCGCGTCGCCGATGTAGAAGGAGCCCGCGAAGCCCGACTGGGTGAACCTCTTGAGTTTGGGGCTGACTGAGGTGTCCCAGACGGTCGCCGCCGGCTGCCCGGCGTCGCACGAGGAGTTGGCCGCGTCGGTCCAGACGGCGTCGGCGTTGATCGAGACGCCGTTGACGATGAAGGTGCCGGTGTTGGCGAAGACGTAGTAGCCGTAGGGCGGGATCGTGTCCTTCACGTAAGTCATCGGGATGTCGTCGCAAGAGTAGGCCCCTTGGGTCGGGGAGGCCGAGTCGAAGTGGAGCTGTATGTTCGGCGTGCCGGAGACGTCGACGGTGACGGTGGTGGTCGTCGGGTTGTAGAGCTCGACGTACTGGACCTTGAAGCCGCTCTCGGCCATGACCGTCGAGACCACGACCTGGCTGATGACCACGTTCTTGGTGAGCCACGCGGTGCCGGCGACGATGCCCGTGGTGATCTGGGTCAGCTGTATGGGATCGGGCGAGGCCACGACATTGGTGCCCTCGACCGCGCTCACGGGCGCCGATTCCCCGTCCACGTAGCCCGTCGAGGAGGCGCGCACCGTGTACGAGCCGTGGAAGACATGGAAGCTGTAGGAGCCGTTGACGTCGGCGTGGGTCTGCTGGTCGGGGTAGCCCTCGAGGATCACCAGAGCCGAGGCCAAGGGCCTTGCAAACGGCGCCGCCCCGTTGACGTGGCCCGTGATGTTGGAGTCCAAGGGCGCGACGTTGGGGTTCTCGAGCAGGTTGGTCAAGGTCCATTTCTTCCAGTTCCCGGCGTCCCTCCAGACCACGGTGGTGATCAGCTGCTTCATGCCCGTGTCGGGGTAGGTGTAGGTGACGGTCGAGACGGTGTCGGCCACGAACTGGGCCAGGGCCACGTAGGTGTAGCGCGTGAAGTTGATGCCGCCGATCGCGACCTGGTCGGGAGGGTAATTTGAGGTGTCGTAAAGGATCGCCGGGGAGAAGTTGTTGTCCTGGTTGGAAGCCGTCGTGATCAGCAGCTCGTAATAGCTCAAGTTCTTGAGGCTCTCGATCTTCTCCTGCGCCAGGTTGGTCGCCAAGGTCCGCGAGCGCGAGATGTGCAGGGCCTTGGTGATGAACTGGAACGCGCCCACAAAGCCCAGTATGCCGATCGTGATGATCGCGACCGCGATCATCAGCTCGACCAAGGTCACGCCCGAATTCCCCCGGCGCTTTGAGGGCTTCATCGCTCTAAGCATAGCCCCGGTTCCGGCAAAGCGCCATGAAACTTCCGGTTAACTTTCATGCGCCATGGGCAGGATCAAAGTCACCTGGGCGCCGGTCCCCGGCCCCTTGCTCTCGATCTTTACGTCGCCGCCGTGCTCGACGGCGATCCAGCGCACGATGGAGAGGCCCAGCCCGTGGCCCTCCTCGCCGGATTTCGACGTGGTGAAGGGCTCGAAAACGGAATCCAGGGATTGCCGGCTCATCCCGAGGCCGGTGTCCTTGAAGCGGACCAGCACCTTGCCCGCGCGTTTCTCCATCTCCACGGAGAGCTTACCGCCGGAGGGCATCGCGTCGACGGCGTTGTTGAGCAGGTTCGTGAAGGCTTGAAGGAGGTGCCGGGAGCTGCCCCGCACGGGGCAGTCGTTGGGCACGGCCACGTCGAGCGCGACGCCTCCCTCGTCGAGGCGGATCTTGAGCATCCCGATGGCCTGGAGCAGGGGCTCGTGCAGGCGCAGGGGCGCGAGCTCGAGCCGGGTGGGCTTCACGAAATCGAGGAAGTTCTGCAGGATCGCCGTGGCGTGGTCCGCCTCCGCGGAGATCACGCCGAGCTCGGCGTGCGGCTTCTTGCCTTTGGCGAGCATGTCCGAGGCGGCCTCGGCGTTGAGCACGATGGTCCCAAGCGGCGTCTTGGCCTCGTGCAGCACCGCCGCCATCGCGCGCCCCACCATGGAGAGGCGCTGCATCCAGGCCAGGCGCTCCTCGTAGCGGCGCGCCGTCTGCTGCTCGATCAGCGAGGCGTAATCGGCGATGTGGACTGCGAAAAGCGCGATCAGCAGGAACAGGGAGAGGTGCAGCGGCAGCACGCGCGGGATGTCCTCCGCCGAGGGGAACGCCAGGAAGGCGTAGGCCAGGGAGGCGCTCAGGCTGACCGTGAAGATGAAGAGCGGCTTCTGGAGGAAGCAGGACCCGAGGATCACCAGAAGCAGGGCGGTGTAGACGTGCGACCCGCTTCCTTCGGCCAGCCGCAGCACCGCCAGGCTCGCGCCGACGTCGAGGAGGAACGTGCCGGGGCCCCAGGAGTCGGAGAGCCTCTTGGTCTTGCGCAGGTAATAGAGGAAGGCGACGGCCGCTCCGTACGCCCCGGGCAGCGCCGCGATCCAGGGCGTGCGGCCCCGCGCGCCCGAGGCCTCGAGGGCCTCGAAGACCAGCACGGCCGCGAGGATCAGCCGCAGCACGAGGACTCCGCGCTGGCCGCCGGAGGACAGGCTCAAGATGCGGCGCTCCATGGGAAGGAATTCTTTGTCGAGCGGGCCGCGCGTCGAACCATCGCGCATGGTCATTGGCGCCATGTTATATTATATATTCGCTGACCGATGCCGCAGAAGATACTCCTCATCGAGGACAACGCCGCTTTCCGCAAGACCGTCGCCCGGATCCTGGCCGAGAACGGCTATGAGGTCGGCGAGGCCGCCACGGGCAAGGACGGGCTCGCCCGCGCCGAGCGGCGCGCGCCGGACCTCATCATCCTCGATCTGATCCTCCCCGGCATCAAGGGGACCGAGGTCTGCGTCCGGCTCAAGCAATCGCCGAGGACGGCCGCGGTGCCCATCCTGATCCTGACGGGCAACGATCAGGATGGGCAGGATATCAGCTGCCTCGACGTGGGCGCCGACGACTATCTCACCAAGCCCGTCAAGAGCGAACGGCTTCTGGCCCATTGCCGGGCCTTGCTCAGGCGCGCCGCGCCGGAAGGGAAGAGGGATGTCCTCGCCCTCGGGGCGCTGCGCCTTGACTACAAGAGGAAGCTCGTGATCGTCGACGGGAATGAAAATCCCCGACTGACCCCGAAGGAGTTCGGCCTCCTATTCGAGCTGGCGCGGCGGACGCCCGATCCGATCGACCGGACCGAGCTTTACAAGCTGGTGTGGGGGATGGAGCCTCCCTCCGAGGGCAGCCTCAAGACCGTGGACGTTCACGCGCGGCGCATCCGGCTCAAGCTCGGTTGGAGCGCGGACCGGTGGCTCTCCTATGTCCACGGCCGCGGCTATCGCCTGGCCGCGCCCGAGGAGCCTTCGTGAGGCTCGGCGGGCGCCGTCGTCTTGGGCTCGTTCCTCCAGACGGCCAGCACGCCGGCCGACCAAAGGACAAGGTTGGAGACGAAAGGCGGCACGGCCCAGGACGTCGTTTTCTCGATGAGCCAGTCGGCGGCGTAAAGACAGAGCGCCGCCGCGATCCAATACCTCGGCACCTTGAGCCAGTCGACATGGCGGGCGGCGGGGCCGATCATGGCGTCGGTGCCGATCATCGCCGCGGTTCCGCCGATGAGACCGAGCGCGGCCTCGACCAGGAGCATCCGGAACGCGGACGGGTGCTCGGCGCGTCCGGATAGCAGCGCCATGCCGACGAAGGCGCCGGCGTAAATCCCCAGCAGCCCCGCCGAGGGGACGATGAATTTGACCTGCCAGCGCTGGATCTTGGGCACCGATGACGGGCGCGGCGTGAACTAAGAGCACTCCGAGAAGCCGCAGTCGTGGCAGGTGGGGCCGGAGCAGCCCGACTCGTAGGCCACGTTCGAGGAGTAGCACTTCGGACAGTACTCGGCCTTGGGCAGCGCGATCACCTCGAGCTTCTCGGCGCGGCTTTCCTCCTCGCCCTCGCTGAGCCAGCCGGTCTTCTTGAGGTGCTGGCGCAGCGCGATCGAGATCGCGTGTGCGATCGAGTTGACGCGCGCGTCGCCGAAGCCCAGCGGCTTGTCGCCCTTGACCGAGTTGAGGTGCTTGAGTATGCGCAGCGGGTCCCCGCCCTCGGCGAGGTATTTCGACAGGAGGATCCCGACGAGCGAAGTCAGGGCTGAGATCTCGGTTCCCAGCGGCGGTATGTTCGTGAAGACCTGGTAGGGACCCCTCTCGTCGTAGTTGATGTGGATGTGCAGCGGGCCGTAGCCGGTCTTGACCTGGTAGTACTCGGAGGAGACCCCGAAGGCGGTCGAGGGGTCGCGCCGCTTGGATTTCGAGGGCGCCGGCGCCAGGTTCAAGACCTGCTGGGCCTTGGAGCCGTCGCGGTAGATCGTGATGCCCTTGCAGCCGAGCTCGTAGGCCAGCTGGTAGGCGCCGCGGACGTCCTCGACCGTGGCCGAGTTGGGAAGGTTGATCGTCTTGGAGACGCCGTTGTCTACGTGCTTCTGGAACGCGGCCTGGATCTTGACGTGGGTCTCCACCGTGACGTCGTGAGCGGAGACGAAGAGCCGCTGAATATTCTCGGGAATTTCCTTGATCCCGCGAACACCCTTGTGGTTTTCGTCGATCCGGGACCAGAGGTCTTTCTCCTTGAGGCCGAAAAAGTCGTTCTTCTCGGCGACCTCCTTGAAAAGCGGGTTGACCTCGAAGAAGACGTCCTTGGCGGCCGGGGACTCGCCTTTCTTGATCGCGTCCAGCGCCTTGGCGTTGTAGCGCGTGTAGGCGATCGCGAAAAATGGCTCGATCCCGCTGCCCTGCAGGCCGGCCGCGATGGCTATTGTCCCCGTTGGGGCAATGGTCGTGCGCGCGCAGTGCCGCGGTGTCCGTGCCTCTCCTCGATAGTGCGTGCCGGTCTGGTCGAAGATCGAGTTCTTCCAATTTGGGAAGACGCCGCGATCCTTGGCCAGCGCTTCTGACGCGGCCAAGGCAGAGTCGTTGATAAAGCGCATGACCTTGGTCGCGAAGAGGAGCGATTCGGGGGAGTCGTAACTGATCCCCATCTTGACGAGCGCCTCGGCGTAGCCCATGACGCCCAGGCCGATGCGGCGGTTGCCCTTGGCCATGCGTTCGATCTCGGGGAGGGGATAGTTGTTGACCTCGATGACGTCGTCGAGGAACCGGACGCAAAGCGCGACGGTCTGGGCCAGCCTCTTGAAGTCGAAGGTCCCCGCCGTGAGCTCGCCGTGGACGTAGTTGGCGAGGTTGATCGAACCAAGATTGCAGGGCTCCCAGGGCAGCAGCGGCTGTTCGCCGCAGGGGTTGGTGCTCTCGATGGGGCCGAGCCCCGGAGTCGGATTCGAGCCCGAATTGTTGATGCGGTCGATGACGATGAAGCCCGGGTCGCCCGATTTCCACGCGTACTCGACCATGAGGTCGAACACCTCTTTGGCCTTGGCCTTGCCCATGACCTCCTTGGTCCGGGGGTTGAGCAAGTCGTACTCGGCGTCGGCGGCGACGGCCTTCATGAACTTGTCGTCGATGGCGACCGAGACGTTGAAGTTCTCCATGACCGCCGACTGGGCCTTCATCGTGATGAAGTCCTTGATCTCGGGGTGGGTGTAGTGCAGGATTCCCATGTTGGCGCCGCGGCGCGTGCCGCCCTGCTTGACGACGTCGGTCATCTTGTCGAAGAGCTGCATGAAGGAGAGGGCGCCCGAGGCCACGCCCTGGGTCTTCTTGACGAGATCGCCCTTGGGGCGCAGGGCGCTGAAGGCGAACCCCGTCCCGCCGCCCGATTTCTGGATCAGGGACTGAGCAGAAAGAGATTTTGTGATGCCCTCCATCGAGTCGGGAACCGGCAGGACGTAGCAGGCCGAGAGCTGCTGGAGCTCGCGGCCTGCGTTCATCAAGGTCGGCGAGTTCGGCAGGAAGTCCCAGCGCGAGAGGAGCTCAAAATATTTCGAGCCCCAGGCGTCGACGAGCCTGCGCGCCTCGGGGGACTGCGCGTAGGCGCGCTCGAGGTTCTTGATGAGCCGCATGAAATTGGCCTCGCGCCCGTTGGAGTCGGGGATGCCTTCGTGAAAGAGCGTCATCTTCGCGGGTTTGCCCGACGGCCCCGCCTGGGAGAGGACCTGGCGCGACACCGATTCGAAGACGCCCCATTTTTCGGCGTCCGGATGCGCCAAGAGTTCCGCCAGAGCCACGTTGTGGCACACCCCATCGAGCCAGGCCTCGATCGACGCCGCGTCCCGCAGGTACTTGTCCTTGATCACCTTGGCCTGGTTCTCCGAGACGGCGACCTTGGGCAGCTTCCGGGCGGGAGCTTCGGGCGCCGGTTTTTGTTTCACTCTGGGGTCTCCTGTGCTCTTGAAATTGGTGCCGAGCGCGGGGCGCCGGGACTATCACCTAGTGTAACAGCAATGGCCTGTTTTGTCAACGAACGGAGCATACAGTAGAAAGCACAATATGATAATAGATATAAATAAATGAATCGGAGCTCATCGCCGCTCGACGGGAGATTGCAAATCACCGTCGGGTTTGGTATCATCTCTCCTCTATGTACGCGATCATCGAAACAGGCGGAAGGCAGTTCTGGGTCGTTCCCGGCGAAAAGGTCACGGTCGAGAAGCTCGAGGCGGGACCCGGCCAGGAACTCACTTTCGACGCGCTGTGGGCCGTGCAGGAAGGCAAGGACGGCGGCGAGCCGGTCGCTTCCCGCAAGGCCAAGGTCGTGGCCGAGGTCGTCGGCGCCGCGCGCGGCCCCAAGATCGTGGTCTTCAAGCGCCGGCAGAAGAAGGCCTACAAGAAGACCCAGGGTCATCGCCAGCACCTAACCGACATTCTCATTAAGACGATCTCCTTCAACTAAGAGTCAAACCATGGCACACACAAAAGCACAAGGTTCATCCTCCAACGGCCGCGACAGCCAGGGACAGCGTCTCGGCGTCAAGCGCTACGGCGGCCAGAAAGTTCTCGCCGGCAACGTGCTCGTCCGCCAGCGCGGGACCAAGTTCCTTCCCGGCCTCAACGTCGGCCGCGGCAGCGACGACACCCTCTTCGCGAAGGTCACTGGAACGGTGACCTTCGAATGGGCCTCGAAAGACAAGAAGCGGATTTCCGTTTACCCGTAATCCGTCGTCTTTCGAGCTTGCGACGCTGCGCGTCGCAAGCAGCCCGCTGCAAGCGCCTTCTCGTCAGCCTGGACCCATGAACTTCATCGACAAAGTCCGCGTCTTCGCCGTTGCAGGAGACGGCGGCGACGGCTGCCTCTCCTTCCTGCGCGAGAAATACAT
>JACQAZ010000043.1 GCA_016194705.1 Elusimicrobiota bacterium
ACATCCGGGTCTTCGTCGACCGCGGCAACACCGGTACCTTCAGCGTCGTCGCCGACACCCAGGTCAGCCCGGCCAACACCATCATCCACAACTTCCCCGAGGTGACCTTGGCCGTGCCCGTCTACTCGAGCAACACGAGCCCGATGAACATCTTCGTCAACGGCCTGGCCAACCTCTACCCGCCCGACAACGTCTTCGTCGGCGACGGCGACAACCGCCTGGTCTTCAACGACGAGCAGACCGACGAGCTCCAGAAGGAGGTCGTGCACTGCTACGGCGTCAACATCTCCTCGGGCCAGTTGACCGGCTGCGTGCGCGGCTCGGAGGGGACGACCCAATTCGACTGGTCGACCGGGACCATCATCTCGGGCCCGGCGCGCGTGCCCATCCTGGGAGCCTTCGGCGCCGGCGGCCAGATCATCGACATCAGCAACGTCGACTATTACGTGGCCTTCGACGTCGCACCCCTGGCCAAGGTCTCGCCGGCGGCGAAGCTCGGCTTGGTGATCCCCAACACGACCTACCTCCTCGTCAGCTCGCCCAAGCAGGTCTCGCCCGTCAACATCGGCGTGCCGCAGGTCAACGGCGGCCAGACGGTGTTCCTCATCGACAATGTGGCGGAATACCCCGACGCCGTCAAGGTCGTCTCGACCAACACGCTGGACGGGGCGATCGGTCCCTTCTTCCAGCAGAACACGACGGTGGCCGTGGCGGTCATGAACCTCAACACCAACGTCGCCGACGCGCTGCTGCGCTGGATGCTGGTCTACGCCACGGGCACGGCGACGGCGGGCGGGCAGGTCTCGCCCGACGTCGACCTGGTCTCCCTCTGGTACGACGCCCCCGGCAACGGCGTGTTCAGCACGAGCCAGGACGTCCTCGTCGGTACGGGCACCTTCGGCAACTTCGGCGGCATTCCGCTCAAGGCCCAGATCAACATGAGCGCCCCGATCAAGGTCGTGACACCCGCCCTGGCGGCCCAGCCGCAGCGCTTCTTCGTGGCCTACCACATCGCGCCCAACGCCAACCCCGTCGACCTCGTGACCGGCGCGCCGCGTACGCTCGGCGGCGAGATCCACACCGATTCATTCCCGCAGTTCGCGCCGGTCAACGACGACCCGCTGCAGAACTCGATCTCGCTGCCCAACTTCTACGACACGAGCTCGCCGCTGCCCTTCAGCGGCCGCACGCGCCCCATCATCGCCGCTCCCCAGCAGGTCTACATCCAGGCCACGCCCTCGTTTACGACCTCGAGCGGCACCTTCCCCGCGCCCGCCCTCGACGTGCCGGTCAACGGCCTGGCGGCCGGCACGACCGACTGCTGGGTGCTGACCTCGACGGCCGGCCTGCCCTCGCCGGTGGCGGGTGCGACGACCTACCTCGACGTCGGCAGCGAGATCGTCAGCTACGCCGGCTTCGGGACCAACTGCACCTTGCTGCCCGCCCCGATCTTCGGCCTCGAGGTCACGCGCGGCCAGCTCAACACGGGCGCCGTGGCCCACGCGGCCGGCTCGGTCGTCGGCCCCGACATCACGCAGGGCGAGCTCAACCTCGCCGTGCTTCGCCTGGACGTCTGGTCGCAGAGCTTCCAGGTCCAGTGGAGCCAGCTGCTCCTGAGCCGCTTCCTGCCTCCGGGACTCAACGGCGACGACGACGACATCTCGACGGTCCGCGTCTGGCAGTCGGGCACGGCCAACCGCGCCTTCAACCGCGACCCGATCACGGGCCAGGACGCGGCCGACCTGCTGGTGGGCTCGGCGCGCTTCGGCCAGCCGCCCGATCCCGCGGGCCTGGCGACGATCAACATCAACGACCCGAACCTCAACAACCCCGGCTACCTGCTCGTCGCCCCGTCGACGAAGACCTTCTACATCTCATTCGACGTCTCGGTGGCCGCCAAGTTCTCGTACCCGACCTTGAGCCCGCCCTCCGAGGTCGCCGGCGCGATCGCGGCGAGCACCTCGAAATTCGTGCTCACGCCCCTGCAGGCGGGCCACACCCCGAATTTCCTGACGCCGCTGCAGAGCCCGACCTA
Source organism: Elusimicrobiota bacterium (assembly GCA_016194705.1). GTDB lineage: Bacteria > Elusimicrobiota > Elusimicrobia > UBA1565 > UBA9628 > PALSA-1176. The sequence goes on from JACQAZ010000043.1 coordinate 2,036, forward strand.
CGTCGTCTCGCCGACGGTCAACACGATCACGGCGACCCTCGACCAGCTCTCGGGCAACACCGCGCGCCAGAACCAGAAGAACGTCCCGATGATGCGCATGAAGCTCGTGACCGACCGCAACACGGCCATCGTGCAGAAGATCCGCCTCGACCACCTCGTGGCCAACGGCGGCCTGGATTCCGACATCACCTTGGTCAAGGTCTGGGCCGACCTCAACGGCAACGGGGCCTTCGACATCGTCGACTCCTCGCCGGCCGCCGACGGCTCGCTGCCGGGTCTGCTGTCCTTCGGCAACGAGGCCTTCAGCTCGGGGACCGTGAACATGATCCTCAAGAGCCCGATCACCGTGAGCACGACGCCGGCCTTCTTCTTCGTGACCTACGACATCTCGCAGTTCGCGGGCGTGGGCTTCAAGGAGGGCATCGCGGTGTCATCGGCGAACTTCTTCACGGTCCAGCTGCCCAACACGACGGTGTTCCCGGGCGGCACCGGGTTTGCGAGCAATCCTCTGGTCACGATCCAGAAAGTGACCTCGAACATCACCCTGGGCGTCAACGACATCGCCGTCGACCTGCACTCGGTCGACCAGGCCCAGCAGAACGTCCCCTTCATGAGGTTCAACCTGGCCACCGACATCGCTCTCTCGCCCTGGCGCAACCTGCGCATCGAGCGCGGCGGCGGCTCGCAGGACCCGCTCAAACCCTTGGGCCGCAACACCGACGTCAAGTTCGTGCGGCTCTTCAAGGACATCAACCAGAACGACGTCCTCGACGCCTCCGACGTCAACATTTCCGAAGTCTTCACGAGCCTGGTCGTGGCGGTCTCGAGCTCGCAGACCACGCCCTTCGACCTGGTCGTCGGCTCGACGCAGGGCTTCCCGACGGACTTCAGCGGGCTCATGATCGGCGGCCGGCTCTATCTCAACAACGGCGAGCTCATGACCTTCTCGGGCCCCGGCTGCGCGGGCGCGCCGATCCCCGGGACGGACCCGGTCACCGGCAAGCCGTGCCTGGCGATCATCTCGCGCGGCGACGTGCTGGGCCAGACGGCCACGCCTCTGCTGATCCTGCCGGCGGGCGCGCCGGTCATCAAGGTCGACGTCTTCGACCAGACCAACGACGCCAACGTGCAGACCTTGATCACCTTGAACGCCGACCAGCTCATCGGCCCGACGGCGTCGGCCTACTTCGCGGCTTACGACATCGGCGACGCGGCCACGCGCAACGACCTCGTCAACACGACGATCCGGGCGCCCTCGTGGATCGGCCTGCCGGCCGGCGACAACGCGACCCAGAATCTGCGCGTCGGCATCTCGCGCACCGCACCCCTGGGGACCTCCACGACGAACTACCCCTTCGTGGGGACCAACGTCGCCATCGCCCCGATCAACCTGTCGGTCTCGGGCTTCACGATCGCGCCTTCGGGCGCCTCGCAGGGCCAGGTGAACGTGCCCTTGATGGAGATGACCTTCAACACGAGCCGCGACTTCATCAACATCGGCGCGCTCAAGATCCGCCAGTTCGGCACGATCGTCTCGAGCACCGCGACGCCGCGGCCGGGCGACGGAGACTTCACGCGCCTGAGCGTCTGGCTCGACAACGGCTCCGAGGTCTTCACGCCCAACACCGAGACTCTGCTCGGCTTCGTGACCTTGGGCTCTTCCTTCACGGTCGGAGTGGCCACCATCCCGCTCAACCAGAACGGACTGCCCTACCTGCACGTCTCGACGAGCCCGGTGCTGATCTACGTCGCAGCCGACATCGGCTTCACCGACGCGGTCGGCACGACGACCTTGGGCCACCAGGCCGGAGCCCAGCTGGCCTCGTTCTTCGAGATCTTCGGTCCCGGCGGTCTGCCGGTGGCGGCCTCTCCCGACCCGACCTTGCAGCCGCCGATCATCTCCAAGCTCGTCACGATCGCGCCGCTGACCGTGCCGTCGATCGCGATCTCGTCCTCGCTGCCGCCGATCATCGTCGTCAGGGAGCAGGTCGGGGTCTCGAGCGCCGCCGTGGGCTTCCCGGCCTACGGCAAGATCGACCCGGTCGCCTGCAACAACGGCAAGGATCCTCTCAACCTGCGCAACGACATCTGCCGCGACGTCAACGGCAACCCGATCCCGGATCAGACCAAGTGGATGTGCCTGGCGAGTTCGAGCTGGACGGCCACCTGCGGCGATCCGCTCATCGACGTCAACGGCGACGGCATACCGGACAACTTCATCTTCGGCGCGGAGAAGAAGCCCAGGCACGTCTCCTTGATCGGCGACGGCATTCCCGCGCGCGACATCACGGGCACCGGCATACTCGACCTCGACTACAACAACGACGGGATCGTCGACATGGCCTTCCCCAACGGCTTCGGCGGCTTCCAGATCCTGCTCGGCAACGACGCGACCGACCAGGGCAACTCGTTGAAGGCCACACCCGTGCCCGACCAGGGCTTCGTGCCGTCCTCCTGGAGCGGCAAGACCGGCTCGCTGATCTTCAGCTTGCCGATGGTCTCGACCGCGGGCGTCTATCAAGTGACCGTCGGCAAGTTCTACGACGACCAGACCAGCTACTTGGGCCACTGGTCCTCGGTGACCTTCACCGGGGTCGCCGGCCTGCGCGCCAACGGCTTCGGCGTGCTCGCCGCCACCGCGCCGGTGACCTCGGCGACGGTCAGCAACCTGACCTTGGGCTCGCCCAACGTCGCGCGCCTGACCTTGCCGCTGACCCCGACCACGACGGCCTTCATGGTCGACGACGCCTCCAAGTTGGTGCTGCCCGGCCTGCTGTATGTGGGCAGCGAGGTGCTGCGCGCGTCGATCCAGCAGGGCAACGTCCTGCTGATCAATGCCCAGAAGGGCGATCCGCCGCCGGGCAACGGCCGCGGCCTGCACGGCTCGGCGCCCATCGCGCACTTGATCGGCGAGCCCGTCTCGGATGGCGGCGCCATCCTGTTCGCGCGCTTCGTGACCGCCGGCGGCATCACCTCGCCGGCAAGGCCGATGCTGATGTTCCGCGCCGACCCGACTCCCCCGGCGACGCCCGGCCCGGTTCAGCCCCTCGAGTTCGGCAAGCGCAGTTATCCCCTGCGCTGGACACCGTCGGCGGCGGGAGGCGCGGGCGTCATGGCCTACGAGGTCCAGGAGCGCGGAGGCGCCGCGACCGACCTGGCCGCCAACGTCTTGTGGCGCACGCTCAACATCATACCCGCCCCGAAGGTGGGCCAGCAGGGCTCCTACACGGTGGGCGACGGGAACGGCTTCCCGGGAGAGCTCGCCAGGCCGTCGGGCCAGTTCTTCACCTATCGCGTGCGCGCGATCTCGGGCGCCGGGGTCATGTCCAACTGGTCCCCGCTCTCGACCAACGTCAACACAGGCATCACCTCGGACATCGTCGCCGGCGTGAGCAACTACCCCAACCCCTTCGACACGCGCAAAGGCGGCGGCGAGGGCCAGACCGTCATCACCTACATCCTGGGCGCGAACTCGGATGTCGAGATCACGCTCTACGACCTGCTCGGCTACGTGGTCAAGAAAATGATCTTCCAGCCCGGAGACAACGGAGGACGCGTCGGGCCCAACTTCGTGGTCTGGGACGGCCACAACGGCTCCGGGAGCAAGGTGGCCAAGGGCGGCTACATCGCCCGCATCAAGGTCCGCTCGCCGCTGGGCACCGCCACGGCCATGCGCAAGATCGGCGTCCTCCACTAACTTGAAACCCTTATTAAGGAAAGCTAGAATGACGCCATGTTCGCGCGCTCGCTGCTTCTCATCGCCTTGCTCGCCGCTCCCGCCGTATCCCAGCCCGACGCCCTCAAAGACCCGTATCAAGACGCGCTGAACCGGCTCAAGAGCCGCGAAGCGATGGTCCGCCGGCAAGCGGCCGGCCAAATAGGAGAGATGCGCCGTCCCGAGGCCGCGCCGGCCCTGCTGCCCCTGCTCGACGACGACAACGCCATGGTCCGTTGCGCGGCGGAGGACTCCTTGGGTCTCTTGCGGGCGGGCTCGGCGGTCGGCAAGATCTCGCAGCTCCTGCTCAAGGACAAGGACGCCTCGGTCCGTCAGACCGCGGCGACAGCGCTGGCCTACATCGGAGACCCCTCCGCGGCCGACGCCTTGATCGCGGCCGTGGGGGACTCGGAGTCGGGAGTGCGCTTCTCGGTGGTCCGGACCATCGGGGTCATGCGCCTGACCAAGGCCGCGCCGGCGCTTTTGGCCGCGCTCAAGGACCCCGATCCCGCGATGCGCCGCGCCGCGGCCGCCGCGCTGGGGCAGATCCAGTCGAAGGACGCGGTCAACGACCTGCGCGCGGCGCTCAAGGATCCCGACGAGACCGTGCGGCTCGAGGTCCTGCGCGCCCTGGGCTCGGCGGCAGATCCGGCGGCGGTCCCCGAACTCTCCGCGGCGCTCACGGACAAGGGGGTCTCCGAGCGACTCCAGGCGGCCATGGCTTTCGCGCGCGTGGGTTCCTCCTCGGGCACGGCCGTCGCCATGGCCGCGCTCAAGGAGAATAATCCGGCCTTCCGCCAGCAGGCAGCGGGCATTTTGGCCTTGGTCGGCGACGCCAAGACGGGCCTGTCGGCTCTCAACGCGGCCCACGCCGCCGAGAAGGACCCTCAGACCAAGAGCGTGCTCGATTTCTCGCGCGTCCAGCTCAAGGCGCGCTTGGGGCTGCGAGAGGAGCCCGCGGCTTCGATGGAGGTCAGGTCCTCCCCGGCGGCCGCGAAAGCCATGGGCAAGGGTGGCAAGGGGTCCAAGCCCACGACCGCTCCCCAGAAGAAAACTGGCGCGGCGGCCAAAAAGATCACAAAGCCCGCGCCAAAGCCCATGGCCGCTCCGGCCAGGAATCCGAAATGAGCGCCGAGACCGGGCAAAGCCGCTTTCCCCTTCGCTTCTCGCTGGCTTTCAGCGTCGTTTTTCTCGTCCTCTATTGGCCCGGCTTCATCGGCCTCAACTGGGTCCCCGGCCTATTCCACCACATGGAGGACGTCTGGAACGACCGCATGTTCGCGACCCACGCCGCGAGCCTGCCCTCGGCCGATCCGCGCATCATCCTGGCGGCGGTCGACGACGACACGGGCAAGGTCTACCATTTCCCGCTGCCGCGCGAGGTCTACGCGAACCTCCTCGACCAGCTCAAGAAGTACGGCGTCAAGACGGTCGTCTTCGACGTCCTGTTCCCCGAGCCTCGGGAGGGCGACGCCAAGATCGTGGACGCGACCAAGCGCTTCGGCAAGGCCATCCACCTTTTCAGCACGGCGCTCAAGTACACCCCCGTCGGACGCCAGTACGTCGTCGAGATGCCCATCGAGGGCCTGACCAAGACCGCGGAGTTCCTCGGCTATCCCAACGTCGACCGGGTGCTCGACTCCGACGGCCACATCCGGCGCTTCATCTTCTTCGACTCGCGCGGCAAGGACCCGCTGCACGAGGACGAGATCGCGCCTTCGGTCGACGCCGTGGCCCTGTCGAGCTACCTCGGAAAGCCCATATCCGAGGTCCGCGCCGATTTCGGCGCTCCCCCGGACAAGCTCTGGCTCATGAATTTCCGCGCGCCCTTCAGCTGGTTCAAGCACCCCAAGCGCGACAAGCGCTCCCAGGGCAAGAGCGTAAAGGTCGAGGACCTCTTCCAGGTGCGCTCGCCGTATCAGACGATCTCGGTCCTGGACCTGCTCAACGGCGAGCTGACCGCGGAACAGAAGAGGACTCTCAAGGGCTCGCTGGTGATCGTCGGCTCGACGACGTTGGGCTATTTCGACCATTACCCCAGCCCTTTCAACCCTGAGTCCCCGGGAGCCGAGTTCCACTGCAACGTCATCGACAACGCCCTGCACCACGATTTCCTGCAATTGCTCGGCCGCGAGTGGATCGTGCTCATTCTCCTCCTCGTGATCTGGATGCCCCTGCTGCTGCACGGCTTCCCTCCGGTCGTAGGCGCCGGCGTCACGGTGGCGATCTGCGCGGCTTGGTACGCCTTCGTCGAGTACGAGTTCGGCCGCGGCGTGCGCGTCGACTTCATCGCGCCCGAGGTCGCCTTGCTGGCCTCCTTCTTGGCCCAGAACGTGCACCGCGTCTTCGCGGAGGCCCGAAAGGCCAAGGAGACCAAGGAGATGTGGAGCCGCTTCGTCTCCAAGGAGGTCGTCGAGGACCTCGTCAAGAACCCCGACCGCGTCAAGCTCGGCGGCGTCAAGCGCGACATGACCATCCTCTTCCTCGACATCGCGCATTTCACGAACATTTCCGAGAAGATGACCGCCGACCAGCTCATCGTCTTCTTGAACAAGTACCTCTCCGCCTTGAGCGGCGTCATCACCAGCCGCAAGGCCGTGGTCGGCAACTACATCGGCGACTGCATCATGGCTTTCTGGAATCCGCCCGTCATCGAGCTGCCGACCCACCGCGCCGAGGCCTGCCTGGCGGCCATCGAGTGCCAGGGCATGATCGCCAAGCTCAACGAAAGCCTCGACCACTCGATGCCCGAGATGCCCGCGATCCGCGTGGGCTTGAACTCCGGGACCGTGACGGTCGGCATGACCGGCAGCGAGGGCAAGCTGCAGTACACGACGCTCGGCGACGAGGTCAACCTCGCCTCGCGCCTCGAGGGCGCCAATAAGTTCTTCGGCTCGAAGATCATGGCCTCGGAGGCGACCTTCGAAGGAGCCAAGGACGCCGTCGAGGCGCGCGAGCTCGGGCGCGTGCGGGTCGTCGGCAAAGACACCCCGATCCGGGTCTACGAGCTGCTCTCCCCCAAGGGCAAGCTCTCGGATGAGTGGCGCAAAGCGCTGCCGTTCTACGAGCAGGGCCTGGTCCTCTTCAACAAGAGGGACTACGCCCACGCCGTGGTGGCTTTCCAGGAAGTCGTCAAGGTCTTTCCGAAGGACGGGCCCGCGACGCTCTATCTCAACGCCTCGAAGGACTACAGCGCGATTCCGCCCCAGGACGATTGGGACGGAGTCTTCAACTTGACGGCCAAGTAGAATGGTCATATTTTGGCGGCTGCTGCTCGGCCATCTTCTGGCCGACTTCACCTTTCAGACCGACTTCATCAACCGCTGGAAGCGCTCCAGCCTGCTCGGCATGACGGTCCATTGCGCGACCCACCCGCTCTGCTACGTCGCGCTGACCTACCAGTACCTCCGCGACCCTTGGGTCAGCTTCGGGCTGTTCTCGCTGCCCGGCTGGGCCTGCATCGCGCTGGTCTTCGTCACTCATTTCCTCGAGGACCAGTGGCGCGTCTTCACGATCTTCAAGTACAACCTCCCCGACAACACGCTCTACTTCGTCTGGGACCAGATCATCCATTACGCCATCATCTTCGCGGTGATCCCCGGGGCCCTGCGCGGCGCGACCACGCAGCTCATCCCCGAGCTTTGGCCCGTCATGGGCTGCCTTTTCGTCATAGTGACCCACGCGACCACGGTGCTCATCTACTTCGTCGAGAAGGACCTGCATGACAGGGTCTTCCCGGGCTTCCAGGAGAAGGTCGTGACGATGGCCGAGCGCCTCGTGCTGGCTCTCTGCTTCCTCGTGCCGGGCCATTTCTGGCCCATCCTGGCCTTGGGCTGGCTGTCCTTGATGCACCTGGCGCGCTCGAAGCGCCTGCTCGACCTGTCGTGGCTCAGCTTTTACATCGGCGGGGTCGTGGCCGTCCTGTGCGGCATCGCGGCCCGCCTGGCATACAACTCTTAGGAGCCTGGAATGGAAGAAGTACTGATCCTCTCCGCGTCGCGCACGCCAATCGGGTCTTTGAGCGGCGCGCTGGCCGGCTTTACCGCCTCGCAGCTGGGAGCCAAGGCGATCGCGGGCGCGCTGAGCCAAGCCGCCGTGAAGCCCGGCGAGCTTGGCGAGGTCGTCATGGGCTGCGTGATCCCGGCCGGCGCCGGCCAGGCCCCGGCTCGCCAAGCCGCCATCGGCGCGGGCATCCCGGCCTCCGTCGGGGCCACGACGGTCAACAAGGTCTGCGGCTCGGGACTCAAGGCCGTCATGATGGTCGGCCAGTCGATTCGGCTGGGCGAGGTCGACATCGGCCTCGCGGGCGGCATGGAGTCGATGTCCAAGGCGCCGTACCTCCTGGAGAAGGCGCGCGCGGGCTATCGCTACGGAAACTCCACCTTGGTCGACGCGATCCTCAAGGACGGACTGCTCGATCCCTACGGCGGACGGCACATGGGAGAGTGCGGGGAGCTCTGCGCCGAGAAGCACTCGATCTCGCGCGAGGAGCAGGATTCGTTCGCCGTGCGCAGCTACGAGCGGGCCATCGCCGCGCAGAAAGCCGGGGCGTTTGCCGCCGAGCTCGTGCCCGTCGAGGCCGTCATGGAGGACGAGGAGCCGGGCCGCGCCAAGCTCGACAAGGTCGCCAGGCTCAAGCCGGTTTTCAAGGATGGCGGCACGATCACCGCGGCCAACGCGTCCAAGATCAACGACGGCGCGGCCGCGTTGGTGCTGGCCAGCGAGAAGGGCGCGGGGGGGAAAAGGGCGCTGGCGCGGGTGGCGGGATGGTCGACCTTCAGCCAGGAGCCCGAGTGGTTCACGACCGCTCCCGTGGGCGCGATCGACGCTCTGCTAAGGAAGACGGGGTGGGACAAGGAGTCGGTGGACCTCTTCGAGGTCAACGAGGCCTTCAGCGTGGTCGCGCTTGCCGTCATGAAGCTCGCCGGCCTTCCCGATTCGAAGGTCAACGTCAACGGAGGCGCCGTCGCTTTGGGCCATCCCCTGGGCGCCAGCGGCGCCCGGATCCTTACGACCTTGGTCCACGCGCTGCGGGCGCGCGGCGGCAAGAGGGGCGTCGCGGCCATTTGTCTGGGCGGCGGCGAAGCGGTGGCGGTCGCCATTGAAAAAGTCTAGCGCGTTCGTTTTGGGGAGCGTCCCCTCGCTCGAGGAACTCGCCGCGGTCGCCGAAGGCCGCCGCCGGCTCGCCCTCGTCCCCGCCGCGCGCGCCCGCATGAACGCCTCCCGCCGCCGCCTGCTCAAGGCCGCCGCGGCCGGAGACCCCGTCTACGGCGTCAACACCGGCTTCGCGGAACTCGCGTCAAAGCGCATACCCTCCGACCAGCTCGCCGGGCTCCAGCGAAATCTCGTGCGCAGCCACGCCTGCGGGGTCGGAGAGCTGCTCTCCATTGCGGAGGCGCGCGCGATGCTTTGGCTGCGCGCCAACGAGCTGGCGCGCGGCTACTCCGGAGTGCGCCCCGAGCTCGTCGAAATGATGTCGCGGCTCTACAACGCGGGAGTCGTCCCCGCGGTTCCCAGCCGCGGCTCTCTGGGAGCCAGCGGGGACTTGGCGCCTCAGGCCCACGTCGCCTTGCTCCTCATCGGCGAGGGCCGCGCGCTCGAAGACGGCCGGCCCGTCTCTGCGAAAGACGCTCTGCGGCGCGCGGGACTCAAGCCCTTCACGCTCGAGGCCAAGGAGGGCCTATCCTTGCTCAACGGAACCCAGGGGATGCAGGCCGTCGGAGGCCTCGCGCTGCGCCGGGCACAGCGCGTGCTCGACGCGGCCCAGCTCGCTGGGGCCGCGAGCCTCGAGGCGATGACGGGCACGCCTGTCCCGTTCGAGGCGGACATCCACCGGCTCAAGCCCCATCGGGGGCAAGTCGAGTGCGCCCGCGGCCTGCGCGAGCTCTTGAAGGGCAGCGAGATCCGGGAATCGCACAGGGAAAACGACCCGCGCGTACAGGACCCGTACAGCCTGCGCTGCATGCCCCAGGTCCACGGGGCCGTGCTCGACGTACTCCATCACTCGATCAGCACGGTCGAAACGGAGCTGGCCAGCGTGACCGACAATCCGATCATCGCGGGCGGCAGCGTGCTCTCGGGGGGCAACTTCCACGGCCAGGCTTTGAGCTTCGCTTTCGACTCGGCCGCCGCCGCGCTCACCGCGCTGGGCAACATCTCCGAGCGCCGCATATTCCAGCTCATCCTGGGCAGTTCGCCGCGCCTGAACATCTATCTGGCCCGCAACCCGGGACTTGAGTCGGGCTGGATGATCCCGCAGTACGTGGCCGCCGCTTTGGCCTCGGAGAACAAGACCCTCGCGCACCCGGCCTCGGCCGACTCGATCCCGTCTTCGGCGAACAAAGAGGATTTCGTCTCAATGGGAATGTGGGCCGCGCTCAAGCTCAAGCAGGTCGTCTCCAACGCGGCGCAGATCGTCGCCATCGAGCTGCTGTGCGCGGCCCAGGGCGTCGAGGTTCACGCCCCGCTGCGGCCAGGCAAAGGGGTGGCCGAGGGTTTGAAGCGCCTGCGGGCCAGGGTCCGGCCGGCGGAGGGCGACGAGGCGCTCGGGCCGCGCATGGAGCTCGTTCGCGACATGATCCTCGAGGGCTATTTTGAATGATCGTCCGAGCGCCGCGCGGCCGTAAGCTCTCCTGCAAGGGCTGGCCTCAGGAGGCCGCCCTGCGCATGCTCATGAACAACCTCGATGGCGAGGTGGCCGAGCGCCCCGAGGACCTGGTCGTCTACGGCGGCAGGGGGAAGGCGGCCCGGAATTGGCAGGCCTACCACGCCATCGTCAAATCCCTCAAAGCTCTTCGGGACGAAGAGACTTTGCTAGTCCAGTCGGGCAAGCCCGTCGCCGTGTTCCGGACGCACGAATGGGCGCCGCGCGTCCTGATCGCCAACTCGAACCTTGTCGGCAAGTGGGCGACCTGGGACCATTTCAACGAACTCGAGCGCAAAGGCCTCATGATGTACGGCCAGATGACGGCGGGCTCGTGGATCTACATCGGCTCGCAGGGCATCGTGCAGGGGACCTACGAGACCTTCGCCGAGGCCGCGCGCCTGCACTTCGGGGGGAACTTGAGCGGGCGCCTCGTCGTGAGCGCGGGCCTGGGCGGCATGGGCGGCGCCCAGCCCCTGGCCGCGACGATGAACGGAGCGGCCTTCCTCGGCGTCGAGGTCGACGCCGCGCGCATCCAAGCGAGGCTCAAGACCCGCTATCTCGACGAGATGGAGACCAGCCTCGACGCGGCGCTCGACAAGCTGCTCAAGGCTAGGGCCGCAGGTCGGGCGGTCTCGATCGGACTGCTCGGCAACGCCTCCGAGGTCATCCCCGAGCTCGCGCGACGGCGCGTCAGCATCGACCTGCTGACCGACCAGACATCCGCCCACGATCCGCTGGTCGGCTACATCCCGAAGGGCCTCTCGCTCTCCTCGGCGGCCGCGCTGCGCCATAGCAACAAAGAGGAGTACCTCGGCCGCGTGATGGATTCGATCGCCGAGCACGTCCGGGGAATGCTCGAGCTCAAGCGCCAGGGCGCCGTGGCCTTCGATTACGGCAACAACATCCGGGCGATGGCCGTGCAGGCCGGCGTGCGCGACGCGTTCGATATTCCAGGCTTCGTGCCGTCGTTCATCCGGCCGCTTTTCTGCCGCGGGCAGGGGCCGTTCCGCTGGGCCGCCCTCTCGGGCGACCCGAAGGACATCGCGGTCACCGACCGCGAGGTCTTGAGGCTTTTTCCGAAAGACCCGGCTTTGGCTCGCTGGATTCGCTTAGCCGGCGAGAGGATCGCCTTCCAGGGCCTGCCCGCGCGCATCTGCTGGCTCGGTCTCGGTCAGAGGGCCGAGATGGGCGCGGCGATCAACCACTTGGTCAAGAAGAGAAAACTCTCAGCTCCGGTCGTCATCGGCCGCGACCATCTCGACACGGGCTCGGTCGCCAGCCCCAACCGCGAGACCGAGGCGATGAAGGACGGCTCGGACGCGGTCGCCGACTGGCCGATCCTCAACGCTTTGCTCAACACGGCTTCGGGGGCCTCCTGGGTCAGCTTCCACCACGGCGGCGGCGTCGGCATCGGCTATTCCCTGCACGCGGGCCAGGTCACGGTGGCCGACGGCAGCAAGCTCGCGGGCGACAAGATCGAGCGCGTCTTGACCAACGACCCGGCTTTAGGGGTCGTGCGCCACGCCGACGCCGGCTACGAAGAGGCGCGGGCGATGGCCCGAAAATTCAAGCTGAAGCTCCCGGCTTAGGAGGACGACATGGCGGCGGATTTCTCATTCGACGTGGTCAGCGAGGTGGACATGAACCTGGTCAGCGAGTCGGTCCAGGTCGCCTTGAAGGAGATCGTCAACCGCTTCGACTTCAAGGGCGCCAACGCCTCGATCGAGCTCAACGCGAAGGAGAAGAAGCTGACGGTGGCAGCCAGCGACGAGCACAAGGTCGACGCGGCCGTCGACGTGCTCATGACCCGCATGGCCAAGCGCGGGCTGCCGCTCAAGAATTTCAGCAAGGGCAAGATCGAGCAGGCCTTGGGCGCGACCGCTCGCATGGAGATCGCCGTGCAGGCGGGCATCCCCACCGACAAGGCCAAGGAGATGGCGGCCGCGATCAAGGCGCAGAAGATCAAGGTCAACCCGACGATCCAGGGCGATCAGCTGCGCGTGACGAGCAAGTCCAAGGACGAACTCCAGGCGGCCATGGCTCTGCTGCGCGGCGGCAGCTTCGGCGTCGACCTTCAGTTCAAGAACTTCCGGTAGAGGCTTCGCGGGGCCCGCCGCCTCTATTGTAGAATGTCGGTGTGAGAAGGCTCATCCTGAACGCCGGCCAGCTGCTGACGATGACGGGCCCTGACCGTCCGCGCTGCGGGCGCGAGATGTCGTCGCTCGGCATGATCCGCGACGGCGCCGTGCTCGTCGAGGACGGAACCATCCTGGCGGCCGGCCTGCGGGAGCTCGTGCTCAAGCACGAGGCGGCGTCCTCGGCCCGGATCGTCGACGCGGGGGGCCGCGTGGTCCTGCCGGGCTTTATCGACAGCCACTCCCACCCGGTCTTCGCCGGCCCCCGTCTCGACGATTTCGAGGGCCGCATCAAGGGCGCCACCTACTCCGAGCTCGCCGAGCGCGGCGGGGGCATCCTCTCCACCGTCAACGGCGTCAGGGGCGCCTCGGAAAAGCGATTGGCCGACGACTTGGCCGCGCTGAGCCAGAGGTTCGTCGAGTGCGGCACGACGACGCTCGAAGTGAAATCGGGCTACGGCCTCGACCTCGAGACCGAGCTGAAGATGCTGCGCGCGGTGAGATCGGCGGCCGCGCACGTCCCCTTGGAGATGGTGCCGACCTTCATCGGCGCGCACGCCGTCCCGCCCGAGCTCGTCGGCCGCCGCGACGAGTACGTGCGCCGCGTCTGCGAGGAAATGATCCCGCGCGTCGCCTCCGAGAGCCTGGCGCGCTTCGCCGACGTCTTTTGCGAGAAAGGCTATTTCACCGTCGAGGATTCCGGCAGGGTGTTCGAGGCCGCCGCGAAGGCCGGACTGGGCATGAAGATTCACGCGGAGCAGCTCTCCCACAGCGGCGGCGCCGCCTTGGCCGTCAAGGGCAAGGCCTCCTCGGCCGACCACCTCGACTGCATCGAGCAGGCCGACGTCGAGGCGCTGGCGGCCGGCGGCACGGTGGCCTGCCTCGTGCCGGGCTCGAACTACTTTCTCGGCAAGCCCTATCCCCCGGCGCGGCGCCTGATCGACGGCGGCGCCGCGGTCGCCTTGGCCACCGACTTCAATCCCGGGACCTGCCCCTGCTGGGACATGCGCATGATCCTCTCGATCGCGTGCACTCAGATGAAGATGACTCCGGCCGAGGCGCTTCTCGCGGTCACGGTCAATGGAGCTCACGCGTTGGGCCTGGGCAAGACCCACGGCAGCCTCGAGCCAGGCAAGAAGGCCGACATCCTCTGCTACGACGCCCGCGACTACCGCGAGATTCCATATTTCTTCGGCTCGACGGGTGCGCTCTGGGTCATGAAGAACGGCGTCATCGTTCACCATCGCGAGGACATCGAGCTGTGATCGAGGGGAAGACCGCGCGAGCCTTCGCCCTGGGCTTCGCCTCCGGAGCGGGAGTCGCTCTTATGGTGGCGTTCTTCCCCGCGCAGCTCGTAGACCGCTTCTACGAGCGGCAGATCGAGTCGAAGGCCGTCGCGGTTTGGGAGCGGCAGGCGGTCTCGGTCAGCTACGAGGAATGCCGGCAGAGGCCGTCTTCGTGCCTCGGGAAGATCGTGCGGTGGCCGGTGGGCGGCAACGGAAGCGGCAGTTACTGGGGCGGGACCCAGTCGTCGGCGATCCGCTGGCGCAACAAGAGCCAGGTGCCGCGCGTCGGCTCGGGCGAGGGCGCCCTGCAAGCCGTGGCGCGGGTCGTTGGGATCGAGCCGGACGCGGTCGTCCTTCTCTACATCGGGACTCCCCAGGCCGTCTACGGCGGCACGACCTGGAAGGAGAAATTCGGCGCGGCGAAGGCCAAAGATGAAAGTTTTGCTTTTTGACATCGACGGGACCTTGGTCCGCGCCGGCGGCGCGGGCCGCAAGGCCTTGAACCGCGCGGCGTTCGAGCTCTACGGCAAGAAAGACGCCTGCAGCGAGCTCTCATTGGCGGGGCACACCGATCTTTGGAACTTCCGCGAGGCCTATGTCGCGGCCAACGGCGCGAGGCCTACGGCGGACCAGCTCGAGCGCCTCCACCGCGAATACCTGAGGCACCTTCCTTATTATGTCCGGCGCGCGATCAGGAACGGGACCTACATCTACCCCGCGGGCATCAAGACTTTGCTCAAGAGGCTCTCCCGCGAGAAGGAACTGCTGTTGGGGCTCGGCACGGGGAACATGGAGCGCGGCGCGCGCATCAAGCTCGAGCCCTCGGGCTTCAACGCCTACTTTCTCTTCGGCGGCTTCGGCTCGGACGCCTTCCACCGTCCGAGCCTGCTTAAGAAAGCCGCTCGCCGCGCCCAGAAGCTCGCCGGGCGGCGAATCGCGCCCGACGACGTTTTCGTGATCGGCGACACGCCGCTCGACGTCGCGGCCGGGCGCAAGGCCGGCTTCAAGACCGTCGGCGTCGGTACGGGCTTTTCGGATTGGAAATCGTTGGTCAAGTCGCGCCCGGACCACCTGGCGCGGGACTTCCGGGGGATCAGCCAATGGCTCAAATGGTTCGGGATCAGATAGTCAGCGCCGAGGAGGCCGACGAGCTCGCGGCCTCGGTCGCGGCTTCGTTCAAGAAGACCCAGGCCCT
>JACQAZ010000042.1 GCA_016194705.1 Elusimicrobiota bacterium
AGATCTCGCGGGTCGCGGGCCCGCAGTTCAAGCGCCTGGCCCTCGAGATGGGCGGCAAGAACCCGACGATCGTCTTCGCCGACTGCGCCTTCGACGAGACCGTCGAGTCGGCGCAGCGCGCCGCCTTCCTCAATCAGGGCCAGATTTGTCTTTGCGGCTCGCGCATCCTCGTCGAGCGTAAGATCTACGGCAAATTCCGCGACGCTCTCGTGCGCCGCGTGCGCGGGCTCAAGGTCGGCGACCCTCTCGGGAAGGCGGATCAAGGCGCGGTGGTTTCCGCGGCGCATCTGGAGAAGATCGATTCCTACGTGCGGCTGGCGCGCGAGCTCGGCGGGAAGATCCTTTGCGGCGGCCGGCGCGCCTCGGTCAACGGGAAGAACAAGGGCGGCTGGTTCTACGAGCCGACTTTGATCGAGGGGCTGCCCAATTCCTCGCCGGTCAACCAGGACGAGATCTTCGGGCCCGTCGCGACTCTGATCCCCTTCGGCGGCGAGGACGAGGCCGTGCGGCTGGCCAACGACTCGCGCTACGGCCTGGCGGCCAGCGTCTGGACCAGCGACCTCAAGCGCGCGCACCGCGTCGCCTCGGCGCTGGAGACGGGTGTGGTCTGGATCAACTGCTGGATGCTCCGCGACCTGCGCACGCCGTTTGGCGGAAGCAAGGACTCCGGCGTCGGCCGCGAGGGCGGCCTTGAGGCCCTGCGCTTCTTCAGCGAGCCCAAGAACGTGTGCGTCAAATTATGAGGAAGAGGTTCGAGTCGAAGCGCGCGCCGGAGCCCGTCGGCCTCTACCCGCACGCGCGGCGCGTGGGGAATCTCTTGTTTCTCTCGGGCGTCGGCCCGCGCGTGCGCGGCTCGAAGAAGATCCCCGTCGGCATCGCGGCGCAGTGCCGCTCGGTGTTCGACAACGTGCGCGCCATCCTTGAGGACGCCGGCTCGAGCTGGGAGCGCCTCGTCGACGTCACGGTGTTCCTGACCAACATGAAGGACGATTTCCCCGTCTACAACAGGCTCTACGCCGAATATTTCAAGGACAACCAGCCCTGCCGCACCACGGTCGAGATCAGCTCGCTGCCGACGCCGATCGCCATCGAGCTCAAATGCGTCGCCACCATCGGAGGCAAACGATGACCGCCAGGACCGCTCTCAAGCCGCTCAATCTGAACCGCTGGATCGAGGAGCACAAACACCTGCTCAAGCCGCCGGTGGGCAACGCCAACGTCTGGGAGGACCGCGACTTCATGGTCACGATCGTCGGCGGCCCCAACTCGCGCACCGACTACCACATCGACGAGAGCGAGGAGTTCTTCTACCAGATCAAGGGCGACATCGTCCTCAAGATCATCGAGGACGGCAAGGTCGTCGACTTGCCCATCAGCGAGGGCGAGATCTTCCTGCTGCCCCCGAAGGTGCCGCATTCTCCGCGGCGCCCGGCCGACACGATCGGTCTCGTCATCGAGCGCAAGCGCGCGCCGAACGAGAAAGACGGCCTGCTCTGGCTCTGCCCGAAATGCGGCGAAAAACTCTTCGAGGACTTCTTCCATCTGACCGACCTCACGACCCAATTGCAGCCCGTGTTCGAGCGCTTCTACAAGTCGCATGCGACCTGCAAGAAGTGCGGCACGGTCGTCAAGCCGCCGCATGCGAAAGATTGACATCCACACCCACATCCTCCCTGAGGCCCTCCCGGACCTCAAGGCCCGCTACGGCTACGGCGGCTTCATCACGCTCGCCAAGAGCGGCCCCCGCAAGGCCAAGATGCTCAAGGACGACGGCACCTTCTTTCGCGAGGTCGAGGACAACTGCTGGAACGCCCGCCGCCGCGTCGAGCAGATGGACGAGACCGGCGTGGCGGTGCAGGTCCTCTCGACGGTGCCGGTCATGTTCTCGTATTGGGCCAAGGCCAAGGACGCCGGCGACCTCTCGCGCCTGCTCAACGACGACATAGCCCGCACCGTGCGGGAGAAGCCCGACCGGTTCATCGGCCTTGGCAGCGTGCCTCTCCAGGACGCGTCCTTGGCGATCAAGGAGCTGCGGCGCTGCGTCGAAGAGCTGGGTCTTGCCGGGGTCCAGATCGGCACCAACGTCGACGGCAGAAACCTCGACGACCCCGGGCTTTTCGCGTTTTTCGAGGCGGCCTCCCAACTCGGCGCGGCCGTTTTCGTCCACCCCTGGGACGTGCTCGGCCGGGACCGCATGAAGAAATACTGGCTGCCCTGGCTCGTCGGCATGCCGGCCGAGCTCTCCTTGGCGATCTCCTCGATGATTTTTGCCGGAGTCTTCGAGCGGCTCCCGAAGCTGCGCGTCGCCTTCGCGCACGGCGGCGGCTCCTTCGGCGCCACGCTGGGCCGCATCGAGCACGGCTTCAAGGCGCGGCCCGATCTCTGCGCCGTCGACAACAAGAAGAACCCCCGCGCGTATCTGCGAAGGTTTTACGTCGACTCCCTGGTGCACGACCCGGCGATGCTCAAGTATCTCATCGAGCTCTTCGGCGAGGACCGCGTCGCGTTGGGCAGCGACTATCCCTTTCCGCTGGGAGAAAGCAAGCCCGGCGCTCTCATAGATTCGATGAAGCTCGGAAAGAAAACGCGGGAACGCTTGCTGGAAGGCACGGCCCGGGAGTGGCTCGGGATCAAGCGGGAGGCGGCGCATGCGCTTTGAGCCCGGCGCCGATTTCGCCCGCCGCCTCGACGCCGAGGACCCCCTCGCTTCGTTTCGCGAACAATTCATCTTCCCGAAGGGGCCCGATGGGGCCGACGCCGTTTATTTCGCTGGCCACTCGCTCGGACTTCAGCCCCGCAAGGCCAGGGGGTATGTCGAGGAGGAGCTCGACGATTGGGCGAGCCTCGGCGTGGAGGGCCACTGGAAGGCGCGGCGGCCCTGGCTGCCGTATCACGAGCTGCTGACCGAGCCGACCGCGCGGCTGGTCGGCGCGCAGCCTTCCGAGGTCGTGGTCATGAACACCTTGACCGTCAACCTCCACTTGATGCTCCAGACCTTCTACCGGCCCGACGGCGCGCGCCGCAAGATCATGATCGAAGCCGCCGCCTTCCCCTCCGATTTCTACGCCGTCGAGTCGTGCCTGCGTCTTCACGGCTTCGACCCCTCCTCGGACCTCGTCCTCTTGGCCCCTCGCTCCGGCGAGGACGTCCTGCGCCCCGAGGACATACTCAGGACCATCGAACGCGAGGGCGACAAGATCGCCGTGATCATGCTCGGCGACGTCAACTACCTGACCGGCGAGGCCTTCGACCTCGAGGCCATCACGGCGGCCGGCCACGCGAAGGGGTGCGTCGTCGGCTTCGACCTCGCCCACGGCGCGGGAAACCTCGAGCTCAAGCTCCATGACTGGGGCCCGGACTTCGCCGTGTGGTGCGGCTACAAGTACCTCAACGGCGGCCCGGGGACCTTGGGCGGCTGCTTCATCCACGAGCGTCACGCGCGCAAGGCCGACCTGCCCCGCCCGGCCGGCTGGTGGGGCCACGACAAGAAAAGCCGCTTCCAGATGCCGCGGCCCTTCCAAGCGATCCCGACGGCCGAGGGCTGGCAGCTCTCCAATCCCCCGATACTGCCGCTGGCGCCCCTGCGGGCGTCCTTGGAACTCTTCGACGCCGCGACGATGCCCAAGCTCAGGGCGAAGTCGGTGCTCATGACCGGCTATCTCGAATTCCTGCTCAAGCGCAGCCCGAAGGTGCGCCTGATCACGCCGGGCGATCCCGACCGCCGGGGCGCCCAGCTCTCCTTCCGCGTGCCGGAGCGCAAGGAGGCGTTCACCAAGCGCCTCGAGGCCCTCGGGATCGTCTGCGATTTCCGGGAGCCCGACATCGTGCGGGCGGCGCCCGTCCCGCTCTACACGCGCTTCTCCGACGTCTACCGCTTCGCCGCGGCCCTCGCCCCCCATGAAACCCCCGCGAAAAGATAAGCTCGTGATCGCGGGCAACGGGCTGGTCGGCTCGCTCTTGTCGATCCTGCTCGCCAAGCGCGGGCTCGAAGTCGAGGTCTTCGAGCGCCGTCCCGACCCTCGCCTCGGGGCGCGGGAGGCCGGCCGCTCGATCAACCTCGCGCTCTCCACTCGCGGCCTGCACGCCCTGCGCGAGGCGGGCCTCGAGGCGAAGGCTCTCTCCCAGGCGATCCCCATGCGCGGACGCATGATCCACCCGGCCGCGGGCGAGCCCTCGTTGCAGCCCTACGGCAAGGACGACAGCGAGCACATCAACTCGATCTCGCGCTCCGGCCTCAACGAGCTCCTCATCGACGAAGCCGCGCGCCTTCCTTCGGTGTCGCTGCGCTTCAACCAGAAGGCCGTCGGCTGCGATTTCAAGAAGGGGACCGTGAAGCTCCAAGACCTCGCGAAAGGCGCGCTCTGGGAGGCGCCGGCGGAAATCCTGATCGGCGCCGACGGCGCGGGCTCGGCGGTTCGCGCGGCGATGATGGCGCTGCCGGGCCGCGACTTCAGCCAAAGCGACCTCGCGCACGGCTACAAGGAGCTCAGCATCCCCTCCGCGCCCGGCGACGGAGACGCGCGCTTCCGGCTCTTCAAGAACGCACTGCACATCTGGCCGCGCGTGAGCCACATGCTGATCGCTTTACCCAATTTCGACGGCAGCTTCACCTGCACGCTGTTCCTGCCGTGGGAGGGCCCGGTCAGCTTCGAATCCCTGCGCTCGCCCGAGGACGTCGAGCGGTTTTTCTCCGGCCAATTCCCCGACGCGCGCGCCTTGATGCCGGACCTGGCCGAGCAGTTCTTCGCCAACCCGACCGGCGCGATGGCCGGCGTGCGCTGCAGCCCGTGGAACGCGGGCGGCCGAGCGCTCCTGGTGGGCGACGCGGCGCACGCCATGGTCCCGTTCTACGGCCAAGGGATGAACTGCGGCTTCGAGGACTGCGTCGTCCTCGGAGAGGGCATCGACCGGCATTTGAAAGTCGGCGGCTGGGACAAGGTCTTCTCCCAGTTCAGCGCGGAGCGCAAGCCCGACGCGGACGCGATCTCCGAGATGGCCGTCGAGAATTTCGTCGAGATGCGCGACAAGGTCGCCGACCCGCGCTTCCAGCTCGAGAAGCGCGTCGAGAAGGCGCTTCAGGAGCGCTTCCCCGGAGAGTATACGCCTCGCTATTCGCTGGTGACCTTCAGCCGCGTGCCCTACCGCGTGGCGCAAAGCGCGGGTGAAGCGCAGCGCGCCATCCTCGGCGAGCTCTGCCGCGGCCTCAAGCGTCCCGAGGACCTCGACTGGAAGCTCGCGGAGCGCCTGATCCGCCAGAAGCTTTCCCCCATCCTATCCAAACTGGAGCCCGTCCAATGACCGAGACGCCCGGCCTTCCCGAAGGGACGCACACGGATTTCAAGAAGGAGATGACCTACGGCGACTACTTGGGGCTCGACAAGCTGCTGAGCGCCCAGAAGCCGCTCACGAAGAGCCACGACGAGATGCTCTTCATCATCCAGCATCAGGCCAGCGAGCTCTGGATCAAGCTGATGCTCCACGAGCTCGACGCCGCGATGGCGGCGCTCAGGGCCGGACATTTAAGCCCCGCCTTCAAGTTGCTCTCGCGCGTCAAGCGCGCCCAGACCCAGATCATCCAAGCCTGGGACGTGCTGACCACGATGACGCCGGCGGACTACCTGACCTTCCGCGACGGCCTCGGCCACTCTTCGGGCTTCCAGTCGTTCCAGTACCGCCTGCTCGAGTTCAAGCTCGGCAACAAGAACGCGGCGATGCTCGCCCCGCACGCGGACCGGCCCGAGGTCCACGCTTTGCTCGACGCCGCGCTGAAGGCTCCGAGCCTCTACGACGAGGCCGTGCGCCTGCTCTCAAAGCGCGGCTTCAAGATCGACCCGAAGCGCCTCGAGCGCGACTTCACACGCCCGACCGAGCCCGACGCCTCGGTCCAAGAGGCTTGGCTCGCCGTCTACCGCGACACGAAGGCCCATTGGGACCTCTACGAGCTCGCCGAGGACTTCCTCGACCTCGAGGACGGCTTCGGCCAATGGCGCTACCGCCATGTGACGACGGTCCAGCGGATCATCGGCATGAAGCGCGGCACCGGCGGGACTCCCGGGGTGCCTTACCTTCGCAAGGTCGTCGAGACGCGGCTGTTCCCCGAGCTCTGGGACCTGCGCACGGCGCTCTAGGCCCGCGCATGAAGCTGGAACGCAAGCGCCAGGAGGGTCTCGCCGCGTTCATCGCCGCCGCTCTGCGCGGCGACATCGAACAAGCGCGTGCGATGCTCAAGGGCCGTCTTCAGTTTCTCCCCGAAGACAAAGAGATCGGCGAGACGCCACTGCATCGCGCCGCGGCGCGCGGCGACGTCCGTCTGGCCGCGGCCTTGCTCGCCTGCGGCGCGGACATCAACGCCAAGACGAGGTATCAGGAGAAGATCGTCCACGACTACGATGAGTCTAGGGGCGAAGAGACTCCCCTGCACTATGCCGTCAACCATCGCCGTCCGAGGGCCGTAGAGCTCCTGCTTAAGAGCAAGGCGGATCCGCGAGCGCGCGACATCTGGGGCGAGACTCCCCTGCATTGCGCCGTGCGCTCCAAAAGCCCGCGCATGCTTGCGCTCTTTCGGCCGGAGGTCAAGCCCCAGCATAAAGGCGACGCCTTTTCGCCGCTGCACCTGGCGGCCCTGAACAACGACCTGAAGACGGTGGCCTGGCTGCTGGACCACGGGGCTGATCCCAACGCCGACGGGGGCGACGGCTGTACCCCATTGTTCAACGTGGTCAGCACGAGGGTCGCAGGCCTCTTGATCCGGCGCGGGGCGCGCGTCAACATCAAGATGAAAGGCGGAGAATCGCCCTTGCATGGCGCGGCGCGCTCCGGACACGCGGCTCTGGTCCGCCTGCTGCTCAGACACAACGCCGATCCCAACGCGGCGGACAAGCGGGGGAAAACGCCCCTGCACGCGGCGGCTTGGCGCGGACAAGAGGCCGTCGCAAGAATTCTCGTCGCGGCCGGCGGTCGTCCGAAGGCCAAGGACAACGCGGGAAAGACGCCGGCCTATTACGCGGAAAAGAACTCCGTGTTCGCCAATTTTGTGCTCCAAGGCCATAAGGACACGGCCTCGTTCCTCCGGCGGGTCGGCGGGACTACTTCGGGCCCATGACGTTGGGCACTTCTTTGTTCCACTGCTGGAACAGAGGCGCCGCTGTGGGCTCGACGAAGACGGGCTTGTCGACGTCAGTTAGCCGCCTTTGAAAGGAAGTCGGCCAACTGACGATTTTAAGCTAGCAGCGGGCCTTCTCCATCGCGGCGCGCATCGAGGCCAGGATCCGCGCGTCCGACGAAAGGCCGGCCGCCGAGGCCGATTTCCAGTCCACCCTCGCCTCGACCGCTTGGTCGAGGAGGTGCACCGACTGCACCGCGCTCGAGAGCCGGGCAAGAGCCTGCAGGAAATCCGGCCTTCGCGCGAAGGTAAAGTCGCCTTCCGAATACGGCGTCGCCTCGAAAGGCTCGGCCGAGCCCGAGGGCGTCCGCTCGAAGAGCCACAGCGTGATCTCGTCCAGGCCACCGACCCAAAGGAAGGCGAGGTCGCCGACCTTTGGGTGGGTAATCCGACGAACGCCGAACATTCGCCCGTCGAGCGTCCCTTGCCACCACCAAGTCCGCGATTCCTTGTTAGCCCAGCTGTTGCTATACATCGGGACGGGACATTCGGTCCAGGTCAATTGAAGCAGGGCGGCGGTTCCTTCCATGACCGGATCCCGAGGAGGCGCGGCGGCGGTTTCTTCCTTGACCGGATCCCGAGGAGGCTCGGAGGCCTTGATCCAAAAAAAGGTGCCCATGTCTCGCGATTGTAGGACGGAATCCACCTTTTGTCAATAGCAGACGGACCGACGGGAGCCCCTAAGGACTGGGAGGAAGTTCGAACCGTTCTGCGGGTCATGCGCGAGGCTACCTGTTGTTCAGATAGTCGCAGAGGCTGGAGGCGGCGCTGGGATCGATGGTCTTGAGGCGTTCGCAGTCGGCCTTGGCTTCGGCGAGCCTGCCGATGTTGGCCAGGAGCATCCCCCTGCCGGATATGGGAGCGGGGTCGGTGGGATCGAGAAAGATTGCTTGGCCGAAGTCCGCAAGGGCTTCCTCGATCCTGCCCAGGATCAGATTGGTCTTCGCCCGGCCCAGGTAAGCCGCGGCGCGCTTGGGGTCGAGGCGGATGGCCTCGGAAAATTCCTTGAGGGCGGCCTCATGCTGCCCTTTTTTTTCATGTTCGGCGCCGCTCGAGCAGATCTTTTCCGCGTCACCGTAATAGAACTCGGCGTCCCCGTCCTGGCGCGGCGATGGCGTCGTGACCGCTTTCGGCTGTCCTGGAGCGGCCCGACCCTTGAGCGCTAACAAAGCCCCGGCGCACAGCAGCACCAGCAAGCCTGCCGCCGAGACGGCTGACACCGCGGAGGGCCGGCTTCCCGCCGTCGAACCTCGCGCCGACTCTCCCACGCGTCCAGGGTCGGGGACTCGAACGGGCGATCCCGGAGAATCCATTCGCCCTGTCTTGTCCGCTTGGGCCTCCAGCGTCCTCACTATGGCGAGGACGCCGGAGTCGAAGTCTCCCTTCTTAAAATAAGGGAGACCTTCGGAGTTGCCGATCGCGGCGGCGACATCGTTGCTGATCACGCCCTGAAGGCCCAGGCCCACCTCGATGCGCCAGCGTCCTTCCTGGCGAAAAAGACAGAGAAGCAGGCCATCGTTTCTTTCCTTGTCACCAATTTTCCACGCATTGAAGACGCGGCTCGAGTAGCCTTCCAGGCTATCGTACCCGAGGCTTTGAAAGAGCGCCACGACGAACTGATGACCCGTGCGCTTCTGAAAATCGCCGAGGGACCGCGTCAATTCGTCAACCGCGGCATTAGAGAGGACTCCCTCGTTATAGACCAGGGAACCCGGGAAAGGCGGGATGGATTTGGCGGCCCAAACGATCGAGCTGAAGAACAAAATGAGGAGCGCCCGAGGCATATACGCCTGGCGGGCTACTTAGGGCCCATGACGTTGGGCACTTCTTTGTTCCACTGCTGGAACAAAGGCGCCGCTGTGGGCTCGACGAAGACGGGCTTGTCGACGAAGGAGCGCACCTCGCTGGGCACGAGTTCGGGGTTTTGGAACACCGCGTGCTCGTGGTTGGGCTGGGTGTCGAGGCTGGTGGCCGTTCCCTTGACCGAGGCCGAGGGCACCATGCGGATCGTATCCCACGGACAGTACACGCTCGACGAGAAACGGGTCCCCTTGGCATACTTTAAGCCATACAGGAGCCCCGGCGTTTGACCCGTCATTTTGGAACTGTACCATAATTTTCCGAAGAACAGTACGCTCCCAGCCTGTCGCGGAGCGCAGCCTTCGGTTCGCCGCCAATATCCCAGACCGTAGGGGAGCATATGGCGCGGTTCCAGGAACTGCTCCGCCAGCCCGTCCGGGTCCCAAAGGCGCACGTCGCACCCATCCCGCATCCATCCCCTCAGCCCACAGCCCAACTTTCCGCTTGATGCGCCGCCCCGCTTGAAGGTATCAGTTCCTCCGACGGGCAGTCGTCATGCCCGAATCCAAAGGGAGGAACGATACGATGGCAAAGAAGAGCAAGCCCAAGAAGTCCAACGGCGGGAAGCCCCAAGGGGAAAGCGCCCAAGCCAGTCAGCCTACCACCCAGCGACTTCGGGAGCCGAGGCTTATCCGCGCCATAGCGGTTACGCCCGATGTCCTCGAGGCGGCAAAGGCCTACAAGCGCGACAAGAAGGTCTCCTTCTACCAACTCGGCCTCTCGGCCATCTCAGAGGTTCTCAAGCGCGAGGGCTATCTCAAGACCGCCGATGCGTAAGGGGACCTGTGGCAAGGACCTGATCCTGGCCGAGTTCGCGGTCACCGTCCGGGAGAGCGGCATAGACTTCGATGGCCTCGATGCCGTCCTTTGGAGGCTGATCCACGCGAAGCCCAAGGACGGCTTCCTGCCAAATCTCCGGGCGGCCGCGCGGCAACGCCGCCGCCTGGAACGGGCGAAGTAGGCCGGTTCCCCACAGGGCCGGGCGCTTCCCTGATTCGCCTGATTCCGGGTACGCGATTCAGGAGCCTCCGAATTCAATCCCGAACGTGCAAACGTGTTGCGAATTGGGCGAAGATCCTCGCCTTTCCGACGAAGAATGGCCTTGATTAATTCGGGAACTCGCTATAGATTCAGTGCTGACCCGACGGTAGGGCGGGTCAAGGAGGGCAAAACGATGGGCAACGAAAAGAGAATCAGGAAGGGCGACCGGGTGCGCGACGCGAAGTGGGGCGGCAAACACACCGGGACGGTGGTTCGAACCAAGACCAGCGCCAACAGACGATGGGTATTCGTCCAATGGGACAACATCGCTGTCGAAGACCAACTGCTCGACTACGAGGTCGAGGCCCTAGGGACTCGGGTCGAGAGCAATATCCCGCCCGTGTTTCTGACGGTCACGAAGACCGGGGGGCTGGCATGAAGACGAAGATGCCCAAGGCGATCCGTCGCACCGACTGGCGCAATTACCTCGATCCCGAGGACCAGGCCCGCGCCAAGGAGGAACAGCGCTACCGCATTAGCAGCCGCATGGACGCGATGGTCGACTACAAGGGAGATGTGTCCCTGGTCCTGCACAACGGTCCCGACTATGTGGGTGACACGATCCTTGGGAAGGCGGCGATGGCGAAGTTGGCCTATGTACTCAAGAACGCAGGGAGGACGCGATGACCAAGATGAAGATGACGCAGAAAACAGCGGGCCGCAAGACGCACGTCCTCCACCGCGAGGACTTCACGGGGTACGCGCTCGACCTCGGTATTTGGAGTGGGCTGACCGAGGATCATGGCGTGTCCTCTGACGCCGAGGAGATAGAGATCACGGTCGATGCCGTCAAGGAGGTGGCGCGATGAGCCTACAGTGCGCATGCGGAAGTGAGCAGTTCAAGGCTCCAAGGGTAACGCTGGTCTTGCGGGGCGTCCCCTGCGAGATTACGTAGGACGGTCCGCAGTACGACGATGCGGAGGCTGATCACTCCGAGGGCTGGGACTACAACCAGGAGAGCCGGGTAACCTGTGTCGCCTGTGGAAAGGAGTACGACATCGCCCAGGACGGCGAGGCGAACATCTGCCTGGAACCCGTCCAGGAGGAGGCGCGATGAGAATCGAGAAGTTGTGGGTGATTGTGCGGCCGAGCCCGACGAGCGAGTTTGGCGACATCTGCTTTGAGACGGACGCCAAGGGGCTGGCCCTCCAGTTTAAAGGAGGGCTCGACCCCGAGGATATCCACGCGCTTTACACCAGCCGCAACGAGGCGGAGCGGGAGGCCGAGCGCCTCCTGGCCGCCTCGAAGAAGTACCACGCCGTGATTAGGGAGGTAGATCGATGAATATGCCAAAGGACGACGTACTCAACGCCCTGCTGACCGACTTGGTCGCGGACCAGGTCGTCAGGGCCCTGG
>JACQAZ010000040.1 GCA_016194705.1 Elusimicrobiota bacterium
CGCAGGCGGATCGGCAGCACGAAGACGCGCGCCGCCGTGGCCAGGCTTTGCGCGGCATAGAGCGCCCGCTCCGTCGGGACGAGCGCGTACGCTTCCCCGATGCCGCCGGGTCCAGCCAGCGGGCCGAAGTGCGCCCATAGATAGGCCGCGAGCGTCGCCGCGTACGCCGCGTAGGCGGAGGCCTTTCTTCGAATGCCGTCCCTTGCCGCGAGGAGGTCGCACGCCGCGGCGAGCGGCAGGCCGACGACGCCCGTCTCCTTGGCGAGGAGGGCCGCCGCGAACCCGGCGGCGGCGACAGCGGCCCGGCCCCGGAGATGCGCCCAGAGCATGACGAGGAGGCCGAGGGCGCAGAGGATCTCCTCGTTGAAGGAGACGCAAAACAGCGTCTCGACGTGTGCGGGATGGACCAGAAAGAGCGCGGCGCCCCAGAACGCCGCGGCGGCGGGAAGCCCGAGCGCCTCGAGGAGCAGCGCGGCCAGGAGGCCGTTCGCCAGGTGGAGCGCTAGATGGACCCCCCGCATCGCGAGGGGGGACTTGCCGAAGGCGCGGATCATCGCGAGGTAGCTCGCGGTCGCCAGCGGCCGCCACGACTGCTCGCTCGAAAAGCGGTAATAGTCCTGCGTCAGCAGGGCCTTCGCCGGGATCGGCCGCGCGAGCGCGTGATTGAGGGTGATCGTCCCGTGGTCGTCCCAGGCGAGCGGCGCCGAGAGGAAGGCCGCGCACGCCGCGACGCACAGAAGCGAGGCGAGGCACAGCGGCCACGCCGAACGAAGGCGAGAGGAGCCCATGGGCGGCCCATTCTAGGATATTCCTCGGGCCCCACAAAGCGCTTCCGTCGAGCGCTATTTTGATATAGGACTTAAGACCTGGATGAATATAGGACTTTAGGCCTGGATTGTGGACAACTCTCCGCGTTATAAAAGGAGCATGAAAACGCTCCCCTACCCGATCTCCGTCGCATGGGCCGTGATCGTGCTGGCCTGCGCGTCCGCCGGCGCTCATCCTCCGTTCGATTTTGATCCAGAAGCGCTCGACCGCAAGGCGCTCGCCAGCTACATCGCCAAAGGAGTGGACGTGCTGCAGCCGCTCGCCTCGATGTCTAAGGACGCGTCCGTCAAGGACGAGTACTCCCGACTCGCCGATAGGGCCGCGGCGCTCGAGAAGGAAGAGGATCCCAATCCGGAGAGGCTCGATGCGACGCTTCGCGACCTCCAAGTCGTTCGACGGAGCCTGATGCGGTCGGTTAATTTCGACGATTCTGAGGACCGCGAGCAGGACCGCCCGTGGGAGATGCTGCTCGCCCGCTGGAAAGCGCCCGAACTCGTGACAGACGCGGAACTGGTGGCGGAGTCGGTCATCCCGAACGTGCCGGAGGATTCCGCGTTGGCCTACCTCAAAGGTACGGTCGAGTCCGTGCGCGACGCCTACGCCGTGGCCGACGCCGCGCCGGTCGTGGATGCGCCGCCGGAGCCGGGGGCGTGCAAGTTGCCCAGCCCGCGCATCCGCTTCCACAACGCGTTCTCAAGCCAGGCGATCGGCGATACCATCGCGCGCGTGCCTGTGTCAGGCTTGTAGATAATTAGACTATTAAAAAACGTTTCTTCCCTCGGGCCTTTCTCTCGGCCGCGGCATGCCGTTTCCCTGACACCGCTATGACCTCCTCTTGACGGAAACACCTAAAACAGCAATACTAATCTGGCACGGCTGACTCCGGCCGAACCTACGATTGGGAGAGACCATGGACTTGGACGCAATGAAATCTAGCGGGAAGAGAGAGCTGGATTGGGTGAACACTTTGTTCATCACGTTGACGCCCGTGATCGCGGTCTTCGGGACGGCCTGGTACGCCTGGAACTACGGCGTAACGTGGCTCGAGTTGGCCAACTTCGCGCTGATGTTCTCCCTGACCGGCATGGGCGTGACGGCCGGCTACCACCGGTACTTCGCCCACCTGACCTACGACTGCTCCAAGCCTTTGCAGCTCTTCTATCTCGTCTTCGGCGCCGCGGCGATCGAGAACTCCGTGCTCAACTGGGCCTCGGACCACCGGTACCACCACCGCTACGTCGATAAGGACGAGGATCCCTACGACATTCTGAAGGGCGGGCTCTACGCCCACATGGGTTGGATCTTCTACAAGGACACGCGCGCGGTCCATCAGAAGTACAAGAACGTGCCGGACCTCCTCAAGAACCCCATGATCGTCTGGCAGGACAAGTACTACCTGCCGCTCGTCCTCGTCGTCTCCTTCGTGCTGCCGACCTTGATCGGCCTTGCGCAGGGGCGGCCCATGGGCGGGCTTCTGTGGGGCGGATTCCTGCGGATCGTCATCGTGCACCACATGACCTTCTTCGTGAACTCCATCGCGCACCTGTGGGGCACGCGGCCCTACAGCACGGACAACACGGCGCGCGACAACTGGCTGCTCGGCCCGTTCACCTTCGGCGAGGGCTATCACAACTTCCATCACGCCTTCCAAGCGGATTACCGCAACGGCATCAAGTGGTATCAGTTCGACGTCACGAAGTGGTGGCTCCACGCGATGAAGTGGATGGGCTTGGTCTCCCGGCTCAAGAAAACGCCCGACTCCCTCATCTTGGCCGCGAGGCTTGAGGTGGAAGTGCGCTCCGTGGAGGAAAAGCTCGTCGCCGCCGGCGCGCCCGAGCGGATGCTGCCCAAGGTCCGCTTCCGCCTCGAGGCCGGCCGCACGCGCCTTGAGACCGCGATGGCGCAGTACAACCACGCCAAGCTCGAGTATCGGCGGATGAAGCGCCAGTGGTCCGTCGACATGCGCCGGCAGTGGCGCGCGAAGATGGACGAGTACAAGGTGGAGTTCCACCAGGCCCACGAGCGGTGGCAGGACACGATGAAGGCGATGAACCGCATCCCGCACCCGAGCGCGCAGGGGCTCCTCACCTTCACCGCCATCGTCGACATCTTCAAAGCCAAGCTGTTCTGACGGCTGTCGTAGGTCCTTCGATTCCGTGTCAACTCACCGTAAAATGTTACCGAACGAGGTCGTTCGTCGTTAGCCGTTGTCTTCCTCCTTTTCGTCGTTAGGGCTTTGTGCCGTTGCCCTTGCGGTCATCTTGATCTATCTGTCGTGGCCGTGACGGTCGAGCC
>JACQAZ010000007.1 GCA_016194705.1 Elusimicrobiota bacterium
CAAGCTTCCGGGCGACATCTACGGGGGCCATGCCCCGTTTAAGCAGCGAGATGGCGCGCAAACGGCGTTGTTCGAGATGCTCTGGGCTTCCGGCGGGTCTCATGCCCAGAGTTTAGGACTTTAGTTATGCAGGTATCAATAGTGAACGCGTCGATAATGCGCTTCGAAGCGGTTGCAGTTCTGACGAGCGTAAGGGATGCGGTCTAACTAATTGCTTCGGCCGACGCGCGCAGAACGGCCCCATAGCGCGCGCGGCCGAGCATGAGCGTAAGTGTGATCCGCAGAATTCTGCTCTTGAGATATTTAGTATAGTGTAATACACTATATATTAGATGGCCAAGTTCAAGTTCGTCCAGTGGCTGCTCCTCTGGCTTCAAGAATCGTCGAGGTTTCAATTCGAGTGGGATGAAGGGAACACGACTAAGAGCTCTTCAAAACACGGGGTTACTCCGGCGGAGACGGAGGAAATCTTCCGCCTAGGCCAAGCGCAGCCTTTGGGCATGCAGATCAGTCCGGAAGTTCCCGAGGAAAGGCTGGCAATCGTGGGGTCAACTCGCACCGGACGCACACTCCATGTTGTCTTTACCCTACGAAATGGAAAAATCAGGGCAATCAGCGGGCGCCCCGCCGGGAAGAAGGAGAGAAAAGCTTATGAAGCATACCTACGTGAGATCTCTTAAAGAATATAGATCGCCGTCGCAGTTTGAGGAGAAGAAGATCCTCGCTGCAGCGCGGCGTCTCAAGAGGAAACGAAAATGTCCGACCAGCGTAGCCCTGGAAGAGGAGACGATCCGGGAACTGAAGCAGCTCGCCCAATGGCGGGGAGTCCCCTATCAGATCCTCATGCGGATGTTCATTTTGGAGGGGCTGCGTCACTCCGTGGTCAGAGATGCGCGGCCGGCAAGAAAGGCATGACCCGGGCCCAGGACGTCCTCGACACCCCCGCAATCCGCGCCCACACCGCGCGCGTGCAGGCACTCCAGGAAAAAGAGCGCGACGCCGAGGCTCGCCGCGCCTACGTCGTCGCCGCCATCGGCGACGAGCTCATCGCGACCAAGGCCGCGCTCGACCGCACCTCCGACAAGACCGCCTGGATGCGCTGGCTCACCGATCACATCGACGTCCAACGCAGCGCCGCCGAGAACTACATGCGCGTCGCGCGCCTGCGAAAAAATTACCAAGCGTTTGGTATTTTCGCGCGCGTCCCAAGCTCGGCCCTCTACGTCATCGCCGAGCTCTCCGACCCTCTCCTCCAAAAACTCGCCGCCGACCCCCGCCTCCCCTCCCCCAAAACCGGCGCGCCGACCCGCATCGACCAAATGAGCGCCCGCGACCTCCTCGTCGCCCTCGAGATCCTGCGCGGCCGCAAGAAGCAGCCCAAGCTCCCCAAAGGCAGCCGCGACCAGCTCGCCCAGGCGGCGATCGGGGCCCTGCGCGGATGCCGGCCCCTGCTCGAGGCCGTCAACCAAGGCACCGGCAAGCTCGACCCCGCCAACAAGCGCGAGCTGCTCGCCGTCGAGGACGAGCTCCGCGAGGTCGGCCTGCATTGGAAGGCCTGGGTCACGCCCCAGAAAGGCCGGCGGCTCGCGTGAGCCTTTGGACGAGAGCCACCTACATCGGCAAGGGCGATCCCGCCAAGCCGATGCCGCGGTTGGTGCGATATTTCAGCGCGGCGATAGGGTTGGAGCTGTGCTATCTCGCGGCAGGTCAGTTATGGCTGTGCGCGGCGTTAATGTCCGGCAGCGCGACCGCCAAAGCCCGGGTTGAAGCGCGTTCTTGGTCCTCCCGCAGAGGCGGTTTAGACGGCTACAAGATCCATTACAGCTTTCTTGGGCCGGGGGAGATCCGCTACGAAGGATACGATCTCGTTGGATTCGACGGATATCGCACGACCAGAGTCGGCGACCAGATCGACGTGGCCTATTCGATCCGCCATCCTCGAGCCAACGAGTTCGCCCGCCAGAATCTGAGTCATCCGATCAGAATCATCGGCTCCCTCGTACTGTTCCTGTGCGGCGCCGCTTGGTCGGTCGTGTGGTTTCGCATGCGCGGGAGAATGTGATCCGCATTGAAAATGTCGACATCCTTGACACGTATATACATTTGTATTACACTATTGACGGATGAGCATCCGGTGGGATCCCCTCAAGAGCGAGTGGCTTAAGCGCACGAGGGGAGTGTCGTTCGAGGAAATCGTCAGCGCCAAGTTCGTCGGCATAACCCAGCACCCGAAGCTCTCGCACCAAAGGCTCATGCTGTTCGAGCTCGACGGATACATATGGGTTGTGCGAATTCCGCCGCGGCACTCAAGAGGAGTTTAATCTCATCGCGGAGGAGCTGGCGAGACGGAAAAAGGATGCGGTCCTGAATATCCGGGTCAATAGCTATGATCTGGAATGCCTCAAGAAGAAGGCGAAGAAAATGGGGATCCCATATCAGACTTTCGTTTCGGAGCTGATCCACAGGTATTCGGTGTAGGGACTTGCCCGAAAAAAAGGGGAATCATGAAGCTCACCTACGTGAAATCGCTGAAGGAATATCGCGCGCAATCGCAGTTCGAGAGAAAGAAACTGCTTGAAGCAGCTCGACGCCTCAAGAAGAGGCGAAAATCCGCAAGGCACCTCGCGTAGATGATGCCGTCAACGGCGGGACCGGCAAGAAGGTAAACGGCTCCTGTCATCGGGCCGATCATTTAGCCCTTGACAGGGCGCAGTTATTGTATATACTATAAGTGTCGCATGGACTTCGACTGGGATCCCGAAAAAGCCGCTGATAATCTGGTCAAGCACGGCGTATCCTTCGACCAGGCGATCAAGGTCTTCGATGATCCGGATGCCAAGTATTTCCCTGACGATGAACATTCTCGGGAGGAGATCCGAGAGAAGGTGATCGGCTCGGCGGAGGAGGCGGGGATCGTCCTCGTCGTCTTCACCGAGAGGAAGGGAGACATCCTGCGGATCATCAGCGCCTGGAAGGCGACAAAGAGGGAGAAGAAGCTTTATGAGAAATACTAAGCGATCGGCTGAAGCGGCCGGCAAGAGGCCGGAGCTTACGGAGGAAGATTTCAAGCGCTCTCGCCGATTTACTTCGGCTGAGAGGGAAGTGTTCCGTCAGGCGATCGAGCGGAAATTGGGGGTGTCTCGTCCTCCGAGGATCGGCAGGCCGCCGAAGAAGCCCGATGAGAAATGCGTTCCGATTTCATGGCGGACTCCTCCCGATGTGATGGATTGGCTGAACGCTCAAGCTCACAACGCGGGCGTTGAAAAGTATCAGACATTCCTGAGCATGCTTCTCAAGAGTTTGACGCGGTTTGAGGCGGTCCGTGAAAAATACGGCATCACATTGAAGCTGCCGAACTCGGAGCACTCGATTGTGATCGCCTCCACCGGACCCTTTGAAGACGAATCAAAATCCAGAGTGAAGGAAGGGACCTTTGTGTATTCGTGGAAACGGCTCAAGAAGTCGAAGCGAAAATCAAATGTCGAGGTTTCGAAGATCACGGCCGATGGAGTCTTCGTGAAGGTCTTTGGACGAATTCGCGTCCTTGATTTCGACGATTTCCCGGTTTTTAGAACTGCGAAAATCGCATCGGTGCAGCACGTCATGTGCGAGCGCAAGAGGCTCCAGTGGCCCGATCTGCATGTCGATTTGCCCCTGACGTCGAACAAGCTTCGAACGGAAGCATCATTGACCGCTGAACGCTGGGCGGATTGAGAGGGACAAATGCAAAGGACATTTTTGGCAGCAATGCTGCTCGTCGCCGGAACCTGCGCCGCCGAGCCCGGAGCGGCCCCGCTCAAACGGCAGCCGCAGCCCGCGGTCGAAGACCTAAGCGATAAGACGATCGACATCCCGCCGTTCTACCTATGGCGGCGAGCGTACCGGCTCAAAGCTCCCAGCAAGGCCGGTCTCATGCGGGTCGGCAATGATGGGCGTCTCACGGCGGTTGCGGATGCTTCCAAGTTGGGGGACTCCATTTTGGCTCAGGATCAAAGGAGGCCGCAGGCCTCAAGCGGATTTCGCCCCGCGAATGATCGTTTTTCGGTGAAGTTATATCCGACACAGAAGGAATGGATGGATTCCAAGGCGTCGGCTGCGGGCAAGGACGCGGATTGTTTTTTGGATTTGACGGACACCGGTTCAGGCGAAACGAAGAAATTCAGCGTAGGGCCGTGCGGCTACGACGGCAGGGCGCACCGGGAGGCTCTCGGGTGGCATGGATCAAGGAATCTCTTCTATTGGTCCCATTTTATAGGCTCGTCCTCGGGAGGGGGAAGTTTCGCCTATCAATTCGATGCGGATCACCAGGCATGGACTCAAATCAACACGGAGGACGCCGACGGCTTTTTCTTGAGCCCCGACGGGAAATGGATCGTATGGGAGCACGGCGGTCTCGACGCGATTCACACGGTGCCTCTGGGCGGCAAGCAAGTCCACTCCATGCAGATCAGGGCGTACGACATCGAGCATAACAAGAACTACCGCATCACCAACGATGTCTCATTCAATTCTTTCGCCGGGTGGGCGCGGCCTTGACGAAGCCGCTGGCGCTCGCTCTCGCGCTCCTCTCCAACGCTCACGGCGCGCCGACCTGGCAGCCCTCGGCCGGCCACGTCCAAGTCCCGATCTGGCCTGCGCAAGCGCCCGATCTTCAGCCCATCCCGGGGCCGGAGGACGAGACGGGCGACGGAGGCTCGCTGGTGGCGGGCTCGCCGTGGGTCTGGGTCACCAACGTTTTGAGGCCGACGATGACGGTCTACGCGCCGACGGCGAAGAACACGGGTGCCGCGGTCATCGTGTTCCCCGGCGGAGGCTACCAGGGCCTGGCCATCGACCTCGAGGGCACCGAGGTCTGCGACTGGCTGACGGCAAAAGGAGTGACCTGCATCCTGCTCAAATACCGCGTCCCCTATTCGGGGCCGTACTGGGACAAGAAAAACAAGCGCCGCGCCGATCCCAAGGCGCCGACGGCTCTCCAAGACGCGCAGAGGGCGCTTTCGCTGACGCGCCATCGCGCGAGAGAGTTGGGCGTCGATCCTCACAAGATCGGCGTGCTCGGCTTCTCGGCGGGCGGGCATCTCGCGGCGGCGGCCGCGACCGAGTCCAAGCGCCGCGCGTACAAGGCCGTCGACGAGGCCGACAAGGAAAGCTGCCGTCCGGATTTCTCGGTGCCGATCTATCCGGGGCATCTGTGGAACGGCGACGAGGATAAGCCCTTCGATCCGAGCCCGTACATCCGCGTCGACCGCGACGCCTCGCCGACTTTCCTATTGCAGGCCGAGGACGACCACGTCGATGGCGTCGAGCAGGCGCTGACCTACTACGCCTTGCTCAAGAAGGCCAAGGTTCCCGTCGAGATGCACCTGTACGCCAAAGGCGGCCACGCCTTCGGACTTCGCCCGACCAAGCTCCCGATCACGGGCTGGCCGAAGCTCGTCGAGGCGTGGCTCGCCGACCTCGGCGTGCTCCCGCGATGAAGCTGCACCTGCACTCCTACAAGATCACCTCGCGCCGCGCGGCGACCGCGGTCGCGGTGGCGGCGTCGGTCTACTTCTCGTTCTCCGCGCTTCACAACCAGAAGGTGCGCCAGCAGCGCGACCTGGAGACCAGCGCCTCGCTGCTGGCCGACGGCCTGCGCGAGGCCCTCGAGCCCATTCTCGACGGACCGCGTTCGCATCTGCAGGAGCTCGCCGACCACTTCGGCAAGCGCGGTCATCTGGCCGGCATCGCGGTCTTCGCCGAGGACCGCTCTTTGCTTGCGCGCAGCAAGAGCCTGCCCCAGTCGCTCGTCAAGCCGCCGAGCATCGTCGCCCGCGCGGCCCTGACCCGGCGCGGGGCCGAGGGCTACGAGCTCACCGCGGGACGCCGCCTGCGCGTCAACGCCGTGCCGCTCGAGGTCAAAGGCAAGCCGGCCGGCGTGGTGGCGGTCTTCCACGACCCCGCCTTCATCGAGGCGCGCATGGAGCGCACGCGCTGGGACTCGGCGTGGCGCATGCTCCTGCAGGGCGGGGTGTTCCTCGTCGCCGTCTGGCTCTTCGGGCTCTTCATAAAGGAATGACATGAGCTTGAGCTCGTTCTTTTATCTCTTCGTCGCCAACTTCCTCGGCGGCGCGGCGGCGCCCGTGGGGGCCTGGACGCTCGAGACCTGGCACCCGGCGGCGGTCTCCTTCTGGCGCGGCCTGCTGACGCAGATGTTGTTCCTGCCGTTCATGATCCAAGGGCTGCGCCGACTCTCCATCATAAAGGAGGACTGGCTGCGCATGGCCGGCGTCGGCGTGCTCGGCTTCGGCGTGCCGATCCTGATCGGCAGCTTCGGGCTCAAGCACTCGACCGCGACGGAAGCGGCCCTGCTGACTTGCGCGGAGCCCGTCTGCATCGTGATGCTCTCCGCCGTCCTGCTCGGCGAGGCGCTGAGCCGCCGCAGCGTCCTCTCGATTGCCTGCGGCGTCGCGGGCGCGGTGCTCATCATACTGCAGGGCGTGCCGGGCCTGGGCGAGTTCAAGGCCACGCACTGGCGCGGCGACCTGCTGCTCTTCACGCAGGGCTTTTTCTGGGCGCTCTACACAATCATCGGCAAGCCGACCTTGAAGCGAGTCGACCCAATGACTTTCACCGCGCTGACCTCCGCTCTGGCCCTGCCCGTGCTCGCGGCGGCGGCGTTCTTCGCGCCGAGACACATGGGCGCGGCGGCGCCGCTGTTGTTCGGCGCGGTCTTCGCCTTCGTAGGACCGCTGGTGTGGAACTACGCGATGGAGGTCGTGAGCGCGACCCAGCTTGCCAACTTCGTGTTCCTGCAGCCGCTCGTCGGCGTGGCCCTGGGCGTCCTGCTGCGCCACGACGCCTTCACGGTCTGGAGCGCGGCCGGCGGAGGGCTGATTCTGACCGGCGTGTACGCCGCCGCCAAGGCGTGAACGATTCGCCCTTGATTGCGCGGCGCTCCGGGGCTACACTTAACCCATGGCCGCCCGCCGAACCTGGCCTGTCCTCCTCGCGCCCGTCCTGATATTCGCCGCCTGCATCGGCTACGTCCCCGACACGCCGCGCACCGTTTCCTACGAGACGGTCAACGAGCCGGTCCTGCACGACTCCATGGGCCGCTCCTCGGTCGCCGGCCCGCTGAACATCGACGCCGTCGTCTACAAACCCACGCTCCCTCCGCTCTCGGGCGTCATGAAGAAGCTCTCGCGGCGCCAGTACAAGAAGGCGCTGCGCGAGGCTCACCTGCGCTACGAGCCCTCGAACATCGACGACGCGGCGCTCAAGGCGCTCGTCAAGCACGGCTACATCCCGGTGCTCGTCGACATCCTCAACACCGGCGACGAGAGCGTCGACCTCCACCGGCTCAAGCTCTCCTTGCGCGACGGAACCAAGACCCGCGAGCCCATCCCGAGCGAGAAGCTGCCCAAGAGCCTGACGACCCCGCGCCCCCAGGCCGCGATCACGAACATCTACAACGCGAGCCTCGTGACGGTGGGCTATGCGACCATGCTCGTCTACGCCCTGGCCGTGGTCGTGCCCGACCATGCCTCGTACCGAATCGGCCGCGTGCGCGGGCGCTACGGCGATCGGGATTCACAGACGGTGGGCCGGCTCGACGCGGCCTCGGGAGGCCCCCCCGCCGACGACCTCGAGGCCTACTCCCTCAGGCGCGACTTCTACGGGGCCTTGAAGTACGAGGACTCCAAGGTGATCGACCGCGATGGGAACCCGCGCTCGGGGCGGCCCGTTTTCGACCTCGACGGCCGCGGCTCGCCGCCCCCGAAGCACCGCTGGCACCCGCCCGAGTACATCGCCGGGATGGACATGTCGCTCGACAACGAGACCTTCAGCGCGCTCGCCGAGGAGTTTCCGGTCGAGTACAACGGCCTGCTCTACCGTCCCGCGCTGCTCGCCCCGGGGAAGAGCACGCGCGGCCTGCTCTTCTTCAAGGCCAAGGGCGCCGACTGGACCGACCTGCGCCTGCAGGGCGAGCTGATCCAGCCCGAAGCGGCCGCGCGCTGAACAGCCCAGACGGGCCTGGGTCCAAAGACGGGCGCTCCCTGGGCCGAAGGCTTCAAGGAAGGCGGGCCGCCGATGTTGTTCAATGTCCTCCATGAAAACTCCCAAACTGTTCTTGTCCGCCTTCGTGCTCGCCGCAACGCTCGCCAACGCCGCCCGCGCCGCCAATTACGCCCTGACCCGGATCGAGTCCGTCAAGTCGACCGGCGGTCCCATCGGGCCGCTGACCGTGACCGTGAAGTACTGGATCCAGCCCTGCGCGGCGGCGCTCGTCAAAGTCGTGCAGACGCCGGTGCCCAACATCGCCGGCCCCTCGGCCGTGCGCCCCGGGATCGCCGTGTTCGTGCTGATCAACGACTCCGGGCGCAAGTGCATGGGCCCCGTCATGCAGAAGGACGCGACCTTCCTGCTGCCGGGCGGCGACGAGGGCTACGAGTTCTACCCGGTCCAGCCCCAATAGCCGTGAAGGTCAAGGTCTACGAGTACTCCAAGTGCTCGACCTGCCGCAAGGCGCTGAAGTTCCTCGACGCCCAGAAGATCGCCTATGCGACGGTCCCCATCGTCGACCAGCCGCCCACCACAGACGAGCTCTCCGCGATGCTTAAATTCGTGGGGGGAGACTTGAAGCGCCTCTTCAACACCTCGGGCGAGGTCTACCGCGAGCTCAAAATCTCCGAGAAGCTCAAGTCAATGAGCCTCGAGGAAGCTCTCAAGCTGCTGTCGAGGCACGGCAAGCTCGTCAAGAGGCCGTTCGTGCTGGCCGGCGGCAAGGGGTTGGTGGGTTTTAAGGAAGAGGAGTGGCGCGCGTTTTTCGGCTAGCCTCGGGTCCGGGGTCGTTCCTCTGCGCTCTTGGTCCGTTGCTTTAAAACAACGCCGAGCCAAATTGGCGCTCCACAATGCATCTATTTGGGCTGTTGTTGCATTAAAGTAACGGACCAAGGAGGAGGGAGGGCTGAGCGGCTGGTTCAGAGCTCTGCTAGCGTGCGCCGGCGGCAATACCGGGATGGTCGCCCAGGCGCCCTTCGCCCTCTTGGACGAAGGGGCCCGGCTGGCCGGCCAACTCGCCGCGCGCGTGCGCCCGCGTCCAGAGCCCGGCCGCGGCCACCGCGCCCGCCGCGGCCAGCAGCAGGCGCAGGGCGACCGCGCGGCGGCGCATCCTGCGCACGGCGCGGGTGATCCCGTCCTCGAAGTCGTTGGCTTGCGGCATCGCGAAAGTATACCAGGGCGCTTCGAAAAAGAGATTTCGGCCCGGCAAATTATCGGTTAAGGCGTCCGGCGTCGATCATGCCCGCGCCCTGCTGAGGAGGCGAGAGCCCCGGCAGCGGGGAGGCCGCGCGGGCCAGGGCCGCGCGCACGCCTTCCGGGCCGCGCGCGCCGAGCGAGATCGCAAGAGCGGCCAGCCCCGAGACGTGCGGGGCGGCCATCGAGGTCCCGGAGTGCTCGACGAACTTGCCGCCGGGCGCGCATGAGAGCACGCTCGAGCCGGGCGCGATGAAGCCCACCGCGTCGCCGACGCTCGAGTAGGGGGCCAGAGCGTCGGCCTTGTCGGAGGCCGAGACCGCGATGGTCTCGGGGTAGGCTCCGGGAAAAGAGACCGGGCCGCCCGAGGCGTTGCCCGCGGCGGCGACGATCACGAGGCCCGCCCCATACGCGGCCTTGACCGCGCGCAGCAGGGGCTCGCTGCCCTCGTCGGCCCCGAGGCTCATGTTGGCGATCTGCATCTTGTTCTTGACCGCCCACTCGATGCCCGCGATGATCTCGGAGAAGGAGCCGTTGCCGAACCGGTCGAGCACCTTGACCGCGTAGAGCCGGGTCTTGGGCGCGACGCCGACCACGCCTTGTCCGTCGCGCGCGGCGGCGATCGTGCCCGCGACGTGGGTGCCGTGGCCCTGGTCGTCGGCGAAATCGCCGGGATTGGCGGGGTCCACCGCGTTGAAGCCGCCGGCCACGGCGGCCGAGAGGTCGGGGTGCGTCGCGTCCACGCCGGTGTCGATGATCGCGACCTTGATCCCCTGGCCCTGCGTGCGGCTCCAGGCCGCGGCGGCCTTCACGCGCTTGATCCCCCAGGGCTGCTCGGGATCGTCGGCCGCGGGCTCGGGAGCGGCGGCTTTTTGGAAGCGGACGATGGCGGCCGGAGCGGGCAGCCTGAAATCGTTGAGGGCGGGCTCGACGGCCTTGAGCCAGTTGATCCGCTCGTCGGGATCGACCCGGTCGACTTCCTTGAGCGATTTGAGGCGCCCCTCCTGAAGCCCGGCGCGGCTCTTGGGGACGATGATGACGATCGCGTTGATCGACTCGAGCTCGCGCACCACCGCGCAGCCCGCGCTCTGAGCGAGCGTCCGGCAATCGGCGAGCGCCACGCCGGGCTTGCAGGAGACGATGCGCTGGACGCTGTCCTCGTCGGAGAGCGGGCAGACTTGGGCGCTTGCAGGGATGGCCGTTAGAATGATGACGGCCAAGAGACCCAGGGGTTTTCGGGACCGAGTCATGGTGTATCCTCCGGCTGCCTCCGTAGTGTACTAGGACCTTTGGCCCAAATAAGGGCCGGAAGGCCTAGAGGAAAATAGGACCAAAGACCTAGGACGAAAAACCAGGCGCCGGGACTCAAGGTCCCAGAGCGCCCGAGCCCGGCGCTGATACAATCTCTGGAGCTTCGCACTGGAGGATCGCATGCCCGACATCGCCGGCCGGATTCGACGCGGACTCTCCCTCGCTCTTGCCGCCTCCCTCATCGCGCTGTCGCCGGGCCTTTCCCCTTATGAGGCTCTGGCCGTCGATTTCGAGGCCCCGGGCGGAAAGATTCCTATCACGGTGCTGCCCGGCGTCAAGGTCGAGCTCGGCAAGGGAATCAGCGTTCCCGGCGCGGAGATCCCGGGCGGGCTCGTCGTTCCCGGAACCGAAATCCCCGGCGCGGGTGTCGAAGGCGCCTTGGTCCTGCCGTCTGCCCCGTCCGGCTTGGTCCCCGAGGTCCGCGTCGAGACTCCGGCCCCCGGCACGCCGCAGGCCGAGGCCGCCGCTCTTGGCCGGCTCGGAGAGACCCTCCAGCCTCAGATCGAGGCGGCCGCCTCCGCCGCGAACGAAGACCCGCGCTCGAACGGCGAGACCATCGAGCGGCTCATCGAGTCGCGCCGGACGGGCTCCGACATCATTCCCGCCGCCGAGCTGCCCAATCCCTACGGACTCTACGAGCACGCCTATCCGATCGCGCTCGCCAAGGCGCAAGAGCTCGGCAAGAAGCCCGCGCAGGTCCATTTCTACGAGGCCTCGGCCTCGGTGCCCGGCGTCGACGGCGCTTCGTGGAAGTTCGCGTTCTATCTGACCGAGAAGGAGACCACGCCCGAACAGCTCTCGAAGGACAAGCCCAAGATCGGCGACATCGTCTACGTCGACTTCAATCGGACGGGACTCGCCTCGGTCTCCCAGCTCAAGGTCTCCGACGACCCGCATCTCGACGCGTATCTTCAGACCCAGCTCGCCGGCCAGACCAAATTCGTCGCGCCCCGCTCCTACGCCCAGAGCTACGAGGCCCCGCGCGTGAGCGTCTACAAGCAGGCACCGCTTTCCGCCGACTGGGTCCCGTTCACCGCGGACCCCGCGTACTTCAAAATCGGCTCGCAGGGCAGCGCGCAGTCCGCGCTCGAGGGCGGCCGCGCTCAAGGCCTTAAGGGAGGCGTCAGCGTCTCGTTTAAGCTGCGCGAGGAGCCGGTCTCCGGCGACAAGGATTACTGGTACCACTTCTACGACGGCAAGGGCGGCGAGTATCTGGCCAACGGCCGCAGCCGCGAGGCGCGCTTCCTACAATAAGGCGCCCGCTCAGGCGGCCGACACCAAGGCGCAGAGACTCGCGCGCTTCGTCGAGCGCGGAAAGACCGCCGGCATGGCGGCCGGTATCGGCGCCGCGGCCGCGATGTTCGCGGCGTTCGAGCATTTCCACCCCGCGACCGAGAACGAGGTCAAGATCGGCATCTTGGCCGCGCTGACCGTTCCGCTGGCGATGCTGCTCAGCGCGGTCGGCTTGACGGCATTGGGCGGCAAGCTCGGGGCCTTCTTCGCTTCCCACAAGCCCGGTATGACGGCACAGGGAGCGCTCGCGGGACTGGCCACGATCGGCGTCGCGGCGCTCGTCGGCGCGCTGACCACCGTGCCCGCGTTCCAGGCGGCGCTGCTCTTGTCCTTCATCGAGCTCGGCCTGGGCATGAGCCTGGCCGCGGCCGCGCTGATTCAAAACGGCGGCAAGCTCGATTTCAAGAACGACGGGCTCTCGCGGCTGGCGGGGAAAGCGCTGCTCAGCGGCGCTCTCTCGGCCGCGGTCTTGGCCTCGTTCGCGGGCTGGCTGTTCTTCGCGATGGCCGGCACGATGAAGGACAAGGCCGGGGCCAAGGTCTCTCCTTTGTATGACGGCGTGGCGCCGCTCTACGCCCAGGCCTATGCCGAGGCGATGAAGGCCGCGGCCGGCAAGGGCTACAAGGCCTCGGACATCTATTTCTCGAAGGCCGACGCGCAGTCGCCGTCGGGAGCGACTCAGGGCTGGGCCTTCCAATTCCTCGCGCGCAAGACGCCCAAGGCCGACAAGGGCGAGCTGATCAACGCCTATCTCTACCCTCAGCAGGACGGCACCTGGCGCGCGAGCGCCTACGGCTACGGCGAGGTCGAGATCCCCGCCGGGACGGCCTTGCTCAAGCTCACGAGCTCGCTCAACCGCGCCACCAAGGCCGACCTCGGCGACGCGCTGGCGAGTGCGGCCAAGACGCTCAAGGTCGAGCGCGCGGCACTGGGCTTGAGCGTCAAGCCGATGGAAGAGGAGGGCTCGGGAGACAAGGATCTCTGGTACGTCTTCGACACCGAGGACGGCCGGCGCTGGGGCGTCAACGGGCGGACCGGAGAAGAGCGCGCGTTCGCGAATTCCGGCGTCACCGTGGCCCGCATCGAGGCCGCCGCGAA
The DNA here is from genome assembly GCA_016194705.1 of Elusimicrobiota bacterium. Taxonomy (GTDB): domain Bacteria; phylum Elusimicrobiota; class Elusimicrobia; order UBA1565; family UBA9628; genus PALSA-1176. The sequence continues at coordinate 12,940 of JACQAZ010000007.1, forward strand.
ATCGGTCGCGTCCTACAAGGGCATGCCGTGGTCGCACACGGAGTACAACATGGAGGAATCCTTGACCGCAGATTCCCTTCGAAGAGACGGCGCGGGGCCCGCTCAGATCCGGCTGTTCTCGCGGCTCTGCGACGCGGCGCCCATGCGTCCGGGCGGCTTCAATCCCTGGTCCGGGGACTGACCCGCTTTCCCTTATAAAAGGAAAAAAAGTAGAATATCGGCGGATTCCGCCGAGAAATGAAGATTTTTCGTTCCGTCCGGTTCAACATCTTCCTGGGCTGCCTCATAGCGCTTGGCTCCGCCGTCGGGACCTTCCTGCCCCAGATCCCCGACGCCGCCGAGAAGGTCACGGCCTACCAGGTGGCCCATCCCGACCTGCACCGGCTCTTCGACTTCTTCGGGCTCTTCGACCTCTATCACACCTGGTGGTTCATGGGCCTCTTGGGGTTGATGGCCTTCGACATCGTCGTCTGCAAGCTCTGGAACAAGCCGCCCGACCCCGGCATCGTCGCCCTTCCGCCCGAGATGACGCGCGAGGCCGAGATCGAGAAGCATTTGTCTCAAAAGGAAGCGGCGCTCAAGCTCAAGCCCTATCAAGCCGTCTTGAGCTCCGCGCTGGCCCCGGCGGCGGCCTCGCAGATGTCCAAGTCCTTTCTCGAGGGAGAGGGCTACCACCTGCGCCCGGAGGTCTCGGGGGCCGCGGGCTCGTCGTTCATCGCCACGCGCCACCGCCTGCAGCGCTGGGGCTCCTACACGGCCCACATCGCCTTGGTCGTCATCCTGCTGGGCGCCCTGATCAAGGGCGTCTACGGCTTCGTCGAGATGGTGCCGGTGCTCGAGGGCCGCTCGCGCGCGATGCAGAACAAGCCCGACTGGGAGGTCTATGTCGACAAGTTCACGATCAAGTACTACGACGGGACCTTCGAGCCGAAATCCTTCTCCTCCGTGCTGCGCGTGCAGAAGGGCTCCCAGGTGCTCGGCGAGAAGACGATCATCGTCAACGACCCGCTCGACATCTCCGGCGTGCGCTTCTACCAGGCCTCCTGGGGCGCGGGGGGGATGTTCCGCAGCGTGGACTTGAAGCTGGGCTCGCAGATCCTCCAGCTGCCGCAGCGCACGCCGGAAAAGATTCCGGGCACGCCCTTCCTCGTCACGGCCGACGTCATGCTGCCCAATTTCACGGTCAACAACGGCCAGGCCGACTCGGCCTCGCTCGATCTTCAAAACCCCGCCGTGCGCTTCACCTTCTCGGTCGGGCCTCATAAGACCTCGCCGCTGTGGCTGCTCAAGAACGATCCCTCCGTGTGCTTCGCCGAGGACCCCGACGGCAACCTCACGCGCGCTCCCAAGCCGCCCTTTTCGCTGGCCGCCATCGACCCGATCCTGTTCTCCGGCATCCAGGTCGCCTACGACCCGGGCTTCAAGGTCGTGCTGACCGGCGCGGTGCTCTGGCTTCTCGGCATGATCGGCACCTTTTACCTGCACCGGCGCAGGCTTTGGGTGCTCGTCGAGCCGGCCGAGGCCGGGGCCAAGGTCTCGGTCGGGGCCTGGAGCTCGCGCGGGCCCGAGGAATTCACGAAGGATTTCGACGGGCTGATGCACCGGCTGCGAGCGCAGCTCGACGCCCGCGACGATTTTAGAATCACCCAGAATCCTCTGGTGGAGGTCTCATAATGGCTGGACAAATGTTCTGCCTCAAGGCCGCTTTCGCGCTCTACGCGGCGGCCACCGCGCTGGCGTTCACTTATCTTTTCTCGAAGGACGAGAAGTGGAGCCTCTGGATGCTTCGGCTCATGGGAGTCGGAGTGGCCTTTCATGTGGCCAGCTTCGGCTTTCGCCTCGCGTTGTTCTGGCAGATCCCCGAGAACAAGTACTTCCTGCCGATCAACTCGTTCTTCGGCGCGCTCTCCTACCTGTCCTTGGCGGTGGCCGCGGTGTTCTTCGTCGTTGAAGGGCGCCATCGGCTCGGCATCTTGGGCGCCTTCGTCCTTCCTTGGGCGACGATCGGGGCGGGCGCCGCCGTGATCTTCGCCGACCCGGCGATCAAGGGCCTCTCGCCGGCCCTGCAGAGCTACTGGATCAACATCCACCCGATGGTCCTGATGACGGCCTATGCCGCTTTTGGAAACGCCTTCGGCGTCGGCGTCGCGCTGTTGATCCAGGAGCATCAGATCAAATCGCGCAAGCCCACCGAACTCTGCTACCGCCTGCCCTCGATCGAGGAGCTCGACAACCTCAACTACCGGATCATCGTCTTCGGCTTTCCGGTGTTGACGGTGGGCATCATCATGGGCGGCATCTGGGCCTACAACGCCTGGGGCCGGTTCTGGGGCTGGGACGCCAAGGAGACCTGGGCCTTCATCACGGCGCTGATCTACGCGGGCTTCCTGCACATGCGCTTCGTCAAAGGCCTGCGCGGCCGCAAGGCGGTCTACGTCTCGATGATCGGCTTCGCCTCCGTCGTGTTCACCTTCATCGGAGTCAACTACTTGAGCGAACTTCACGGCTACCTTTCCGGACGCGGATGAGCCTGATCCTCGTCGGCCTCTCCCACAAGAACGCCCCCTTGGGGGTGCGCGAGAATTTGGCCGTCCTTTCGCAGGCCAAGGTTTTCGAGCGCCTGCGCGAGGCGGGAGCCTCCGAGGCCGTCGTCCTCTCGACCTGCAACCGCTACGAGCTCTACGTCTGCTTCAACGGAGTCGAGTCCAAGCCCCCGTCCTGGGCGCTCAACCTGCTCGAGAAGATCTCGGGGATGAGCCTCTCCGCGCACGCCTACCAGCGCGGCGGCCCCGGCGCCGTCGAGCATCTGTTTTCGGTCGCCTCGGGGCTCGACTCGCTCGTCGTCGGCGAGACCGAGATCCTCGGCCAGGTCAAGGACGCCTATGAGGCGGCGGTCGCCGCCAAGATGACCGGCAAGTACTCCAACGTGCTGTTCCAGCGCGCCCTCTACGTCGGCAAGAAGGTGCGCAACGACACCGGCGTCGCCGTCGGCCAGACCTCGACGGCCTCGGTGGCCGTCCAGCTGGCCGAGACCATCTTCGGCTCCCTGCGCGGCAGTTCCGTGCTGATTCTCGGGGCGGGGTCCATGGCCGAGCTGACCGCGCGGCACCTGCAGAGCCACAAGGTCGCCGAGCTCCTGATCTCCAACCGGACCTTCTCGCGCGCGGCGGGCTTGGCCGGCGAGATGAAGGCCGAGGCGATCGCCTGGCAGATGTTCCCCGAGGCCCTCAAGAAGGTCGACATCGTCGTCTCCTCGACCGGGTCGGAGAAGCCCATCTTGACCGCGGACATGGTGCGCTCGGCCCTCGAGGCCCGCGCGGGGCGCTCTTTGTTCATCATCGACATCGCGATGCCGCGCGACGTCGAGGAAGCGGCCGCCGAGCTCGACCACGTCTATCTCTACCGCCTCGAGGACCTCGAGTCCATCGTCGCCGACAACCTCAAGAACCGCGGCGGCGAGGTGAGGCTCGCCCAGGAGCTCGTCGCGGCCAAAGCGAAGGAGTTCTGCGCCTGGGAGAGCACGCTTGGGACCGGCAAAGAGGCGAGCCTCAAGCACTCGGAGGCGGTATGACCGCGTTTCTCTTGTCGCTGCTCCTGCTCCCGGCCTGCGCCGCCGACGGCTACGGCATCCTTCTGCTGGCGCACGGCGGCAATGACGATTGGAACAAGGAGATCGCCGCCATCGGAGCCCAGCTGGCCAAGCAAGCCCCGACCGAGGTCGCTCTCGGCATGGCCGACTCCGCCGAGATGCAGAAGGCCGTCTCCGCGCTCGAGGCCAAGGGGGTCGCCAAGATCGTGGCGGTCCCGCTCTTCATCAACTCCTCCTCCGAGGTCATGGACCAGACGCGCTTCGTCCTGGGCCTGCGGCAGAAGCCCTCCCTCATATTAAAGGAAGCCTTGTCCAAGGCGCCCCACGCGGGAATGAAAGAGCATCAACACGCCTTCAGCGAGAGAAGGGTCGCGACCGCGGTGCCCGTCGTGCTGACGCCCGCCCTCGACGACAGCGCCGCCGTCCTCGAGGTCCTCGTCGACCGCGCGCGCTCCCTCTCGCGCGACATACTGCGCGAGACCGTGATCATCGTGGGCCACGGACCGGTCGACGACAAGGCCGACGCCGTCTGGCTCAAGACGATGGACGCTCTGGCGCTCGAGGTCAAGAAGCGCTGCGGGTTCAGGGCCGGCAAGGCCGCCACGATACGCGACGACTCGCCCGCGCCGGTCAAGACTCAGGCCGCCAAAAACCTCCGCCTCCTCGTTCAGCAAGCTTCTCAAGGAGGGGGGAGGGTCATCGTCGTTCCATATCTGATCGCGCGCGGCGGCGTCGAGGAGCACATCGTGTCGATCTTGAAGGGCCTCGACTACGCCTGGGACGGCAAGACGCTCTGCCCGCATCCGGCGATCGCGCGCTGGGCCTCGGAAGTTGCGGCGCAGGGCTCAATTAAGGATAATATGCGCCGCTTCCAATGAGAGGAGAATCCATGATCACGAGAATATTCGCCGTCGCCGCGCTCTTCGCCTTGTCGTGCTCCGCTCAAGCCGCGACCGGCGCGGCCAAGCTTTCCGCGACCGCCGCAGGGTCTTCCCTCGCGGGCATGGTCAAGCTCGAGGATACGAGCGCCGGCCTCAAGGTCACGGCCGAGCTGACCGGCGTGCCCGCCGGCGACCACGGCTTCCACATCCACGAGTTCGGCTCGTGCGACGACGCCGGCAAGGCCGCGGGCTCGCACTACAACCCCAACAAGACTCACCACGGCATGGTCGTCAAGGACGGAGTCAAGAAAGCGCACGCCGGCGACATGGGCAACATCACGGCCGGGGCGGAGGGCAAGGCCGTGCTTCAGGTCGTCATCGCGAAGGTCAGCCTCAACGGCAAGAATCCCGTCGCCGGGCGGGCCGTCATCCTTCATGAGAAGGCCGACGATTTCGGCCAGCCCGCCGGCAATGCCGGCGGCCGTATCGCCTGCGGCACGATCGTCGTTACGGGCGAGTAAACGGTTTCAGACGGAAAATTTGACACAAATTGACGCTAATTGATATTTTAGTGAAAGGAACATGACCGACAACGCGCCGACGCCAGCACCAGTTCCTCAACCCGCCGCTCCCGCTCCGGCGGCCAAGCCGATCACGCGGGCCGATTTCCTGTGGACCGGCTGGGCCATGCTCGCGGCCTTCTTCGGCGCCAGCGCCGCGGCGACCGCGCGCTTCATGTTCCCCAACGTCATCTACGAGCCCTCGCAGAAATTCAACGCGGGCCCGGCCAAGAGCTACGACCTCGGCGTCTCGATCAAGTTCTTGAGCGAGCAGCGCGTCTGGATCATCCGCAACGAGAAGGGCATCTACGCGATGTGGGCGCGCTGCACGCATCTGGGCTGCACGCCCAACTGGTGGGGCGACCAGAACCGCTTCAAGTGCCCATGCCACGGCTCCAACTACACGATCGCCGGCGACGTGATCGCGGGCCCCGCGCCCCGGCCCCTGTGGCGCTGCAAGGTCGAGCTCTCCGCCAAGGGCGATCTGATCATCGACAAGGCCGTGCTCGAGGACCTCCCCGGCAAGCGGGAACTCGCGCCCTACTTCCTGGAAATGGCCTAAGCCATGCCCACTCTCCCCTCGCTCGAAGAGATCAAGAAAGAAGTCATCGACTCTCAGATCTGGCGCTCGGTGTTCCGGGGCGGCCTCTGGAAGGACACACCGCGCGACCGCTCGGCCCACATCATCGGCAACGTCTGGCTCCACCTGCATCCGGTCCGGATCCGCAAGCGCGCCTTGGAATGGACCTACACCTGGGGTCTCGGCGGGATCTCGTTTGCGCTCTATCTTATATTGACGATCACCGGCGTGCTGCTGATGTTCTACTATCGCCCGACCATCGACCTCGCCTACCGCGACATCAAGGACCTCGAGTTCGCCATCACTTTGGGCAAGCTCATGCGCAACATGCACCGCTGGGCCGCGCAGGCCATGGTCGTCGGCGTCATCGCGCACATGGTGTCCGTATTTCTGCGCGGCGCCTACAAGAAGCCGCGCGAGTTCAATTGGAGCGTGGGCGTCCTTCTTCTGACCTTGACCTTGTTCCTCTCGTTCACCGGCTATCTCCTGCCGTGGGACCAGCTCGCGATCTGGGCCGTGACCGTCGGCACGAACATGGCCGGAGCGACCCCGGTGCTCGGCAACGAAGGCCCGCTCGGCAATCTCGTGGGCGCGCACATCAACAACGACGTGCGCTTCGTGCTGCTCGGCGGCACGATGGTCGGCGAGAACACCTTGCTGCGCTTCTACGTGATGCATTGCGTGGCCGTGCCGCTCGTGGTCGGCATCCTCTTGATCCTTCATTTCTGGCGCATACGCAAGGATTCCTTCTCGGCGGCGCCCTACGAGCCCAACGAGGAGAAATGGGAGGTCTGGCCGCATCTCGTCAAGCGCGAGTACATCGCGGCCGCCGGCTGCACGCTCTTCATGTTCGTCTGGAGCATCGTGATGAACGCGCCGCTCGAGGTCATCGCCAACCCCAACGTGACCCCGAACCCCTCCAAGGCTCCGTGGTACTTCGTCGGCCTGCAGGAGCTCCTGGTCTATTTCGATCCGTGGATCGCCGGCGTGGTCATGCCCGGGCTCATCATCGTCGGCCTCATGGCCATCCCATTCATCGACACAAACCCCAAGGGCGTCGGTTATTACGCCTGGAAGGAGCGCAAGTTCGCCAACACCGGCTTCATGCTCGGCATCACGATGTGGTTCACGCTCATCGCGATCGGCTACTGGTTCCGCGGCCCCAACTTCTTCTGGTATTGGCCGTGGGAGTCCTGGCTGATCCCCAAGGCCGCGCCCCGCCTGACCTGGAACGTCTTCGGCCCCAACCCCACGTGGCGGCTCTGGTGCACGCCGAACCTCTCGGCCTTCCCGCTGTGGCTGGGCATACCGGTCGTCGCAGGCCTGGGCGCCGCCTCGCTGCTGCTGCCCAAGCTGATCCAAAAGGAGCTCGACGGCTGGAAGACCAACCTCGCTATCGTCGGCGCGCTCGCGCTCGTCGCCGCGGCCATGAGGATCAGCCCGCTGCACGTCTCGCTCGGCCAGGGCGCCTGGCTCGTCGCCTTCGGCTGGATGCACTTCTACTTCGGGTTCGTCATGCCTCAGCGCCACATCCGGACCTTGGACTGGGCGCGCTACATCGTCACGATGGCGCTCGTGCTGAGCACGACGGCCGTCCTGCTCAAGATGTGCGCGCGTCTGGCCTTCGACATCAAGTACCTGATCACCATCCCCGGGATCAGCATGAACATCTAGCATGAGCTACCGCAAGCTCTTCTACGCCCTTAACATCGCGATGATGGGCTCGTTCATCTGGTCGCTGTGGGTGGACTTCTTCACCGAGTGGCGGCCCTATCAGAATAAATATTTCGCGATGGCGGCCGACGTCCTCGAGAAAGAAGGGAAGACCGCGGAAGCCAAGAAGATGAGGCATCAGTGGCCCGAGATCAAGCAGATCCTCAACCGCGACCTCGACCGCATCGACCGCTGCACGACCTGCCACGTGGGCATGGACGAGTACGTCAACCCGACGCTCAAGAACAATTTCACGCAGAACCCCTACAAGGCCCATCCAAACGTGGTCGAGATCAACGGCAAGCATCCCTTTCAGAAGTACGGCTGCACGGTCTGCCACCAGGGCCAGGGCATGGGCACCACCGTCGCGGGCGCGCACGGGCGCGTGCGCAACTGGGAGCAGCCCCTGTTGGACGGCAAGATGATCCAAGGCGCGTGCGTGCGCTGCCACGCCAATTTCGAGCACCTCAAGGGCACCGAGGTCGCGGCCAAGGGCAAGCAGCTTTTCTACGCCCACGGCTGCCAGGGCTGCCACGCGGTGCGCGGAGTGGGCGGCATCATCAGCGTCGACCTGCAGGACATCGCCGACAAGCCGCTCGAGCGCATCGCCGGCTACAACTTCAAGCGCGTCAAGTACAAGGGCAAGGAGCTCTCCGAGGACGACTGGACGCGCGTCCACTGGATTCTCGGCCACATCGAGAACGACCCGATGGAGGTCACGCCCAACGACCCCGAGGCCAAGCTCAACGCCGAGCCGATCGCGCCCTCGGGCATGCCCAACTTCACCGAGAACGACGCGACGGGCAAGCGCGAGATCAGCGAAGAGGACGCCGAGGCCATCACGACCTGGCTCATGTCGATGAGCCCGGAGACCAAGATCCCGCACTCGTATTACGTCGACGCCCCGGTCCCGCCGGAGCCCAAGCTCTCGGGCGCGGCGCACGGAAAGCTCGTTTTCGAGAAATACGGCTGCGCGGGCTGCCACGGCCTGCACGGCAGCAAGGGCCGGCGCAATTTCAACGCCAAGGGAGCCGGCCAAGACGAAAAGGAACCGGTCAAGGGCATGGAGAAGGGCCGCGAGCCCACCTTGGTCGACGTCGTGGGCACCTACACGCACGAAGAGCTCGTCAAGAAGATCGCCACCGGCGTCAAGAGCGTCGACATCGTCAAGTTCAACACCGGCGGCCCCACGCCGCCCCTTTACATGCCGAGTTGGAAGGAAAAGATCAAGCCCGACGAGCTCAACGACCTGGCCGCCTATCTGCTGAGCATCGCCAAGAAGCAGGATGTCGGATTCTAGGAGAACTCGAATGAAGAACTCGAAGCTGTTTTTGATCCTCTGCCTGGGAGCCCTGGCCGCCCCGGCCGTCGCCGCCGACGCCGCCGGCAAGAAGTCGGCCGCGGAGCTCGAGAAGGAAAAGGCCCTCTCGAACCCGTATCCCAACGATTTCGGGCCCGACAAGCTCACCGACGAGGAGCTCAAGGACTATCCCGCCGACAAGAAAGCGGGCTACAAGATCCTGCTCAGCCGCTGCGCCCAGTGCCACACGCCCTCGCGGCCGCTCAACTCGCGCTTCGTCGAGCCCGACGCGGGCGCGGTCAAGCCCGACGAGCGCGACGCCAAGGAAGGGGCCGCGATCGCCAAGATGAAGGGCGAGCACGCGGACTGGTTCAAGGAAGGCGCGACCTGGCAGATCGAGGCGGGCATCTGGAACCGCTACGTCAAGCGCATGATGAACAAGCCCGGCTGCGGCGTCTCCGCCGGCGGCAAGATGACCAACCCGGAGGCCAAGCAGATCTACGAGTTCCTCGTGTACGACGGCCAGCGCCGCAAGCTCGGCGCCAAAGCGGAGAAGTGGAAGGCCCACCGCGAGAAGCTCGTCAGCGAGCTCAAGACCAAGAAGCCCGCGCGCTACGAGGAGCTCAAGAAGGACAACGACCTTTAGCGCCCGTCTCCGGCGGATCGCGGCCCCGTGCGCCGTACGCATGGGGCCGCTTCCATTTGATATCCTCCGTTGGTCCGTTGCTTTAAAGCAACGAACGGGAGCAATTGCGAAAATTAAGCCATCTATGACGCCCGGTGTTGCTTTAAAGCAACGGACCAACGCGCAGACCCGCGAGCGAGCCCGATGAAGCTGCTCATCGTCCACGGCTACGAGCCCTCCGGCCACGCGAGCGCGGCCGCGGCTTTGGAAGAGGCCGCGCGCGAGCGCGGTCACGAGGCCGTGCGCGTCAACATCTCGGCCGACTACCACCCCGTCCTGGGCCCCTTCATCGCGAAGACCTACCTCGCCTTGATCAGCCGCGTCCCCGCGCTGTGGCGGGCCCTCTACGACGCGCCGCTCGTCGCGCGCGCGGCCGGCGCCTGGCAAGGCGCATATCTGAGGCTCGGCGGCCGGCGGCTGGCCTCGTGCCTTCGGGAGATGGCGCCCGACGCGGTGGCCTGCACCTCGGCGCCTCCGATGGCCGCGCTCTCGCTGGCCAAGGCGCGCGAGGGCTTCCATTGGCCGCTGGCCGCCGTGCTGACCGATTTTCGCGCCCACGCCTACTGGCTCAAGCCGAGGGCCGACTTGTATCTCGCGGCGTCCGCCAGGGCCGCGTCCGAACTCGTCGCACGGGGAATTCCCGGGGATATTGTGCGAGATGTCGGCATCCCGGTGCACGGCGCTTTCGCGAAACCCCTGGCCAAGGCTCAAGCGCGGCGCTTGCTCGGGCTCTCGGAGGGGCCGATCCTGCTCGTCTCGGGCGGGAGCCGGGGTCTCGGTCGCGGGGGCGCGCCTGCTCGTTCTCTGCGGAAGCAACGAGACGCTTCGTCGCGACCTCGCGGTCGAGTTCTCGAAGGAGCCCAGGGTCAGCTTGTACCCGTCGCTGGGCCCGGCGGGCGTGCGCGAGCTCATGGGGGCGGCCGATCTCTTGATCGGCAAGGCGGGGGGGGTGACCGCGGCCGAGGCGCTGAGCGTCGGCTTGCCGATGCTGGTCTTCGAGCCGATCCCCGGCCAGGAGGCGCGCAACGCCGACTACCTCGTCGCGGAAGGGGCCGCGATCAAGGGCGAGGGCCTCGGGAGCTTGGCCGAACAGGTCTCGTTCCTGCTGCGCCCCGGAGCTCTTGAGCAGGCCAAGGCGAGGGCGGCGAGCCTGGGCCGGCCCGACGCCGCGGACCGCGTTCTCGACGAGATTTTGGCCTTTCGCCCCGCGATTGACTGACCTTCGGCCATCTGTTATACTGAGAATATGCCGACGACGAAGGATCCGGGCCTGCAAGGCGCGAAAGCGGCGCCCCCGCCCAAGGGCCCCGACATCCAAGTCGGCGACACCGCCCCCCCCTTCGACGCCGTCGACCAGGACGGCAAGCGCCACCGCCTTTCGGACTACCTCGGCAAGACCGTCGTGCTCTATTTCTATCCGAAGGACGACACGCCCGGCTGCACGCAGGAGGCCTGCGACTTCAAGGCCTTCTATCCAAAGCTCAAGAAGAAGGGCGCCGTCATTTTCGGCGTCAGCGCCGACTCGGCCAAGTCGCACCTGGCCTTCAAGAAGAAGCACGGCCTGCCGTTCTCCCTGCTCGCCGACGAGGACAAGAAGATCTGCAAGGCCTACGGCGTCTGGGGTGAGAAGTCGCTCTACGGGCGCAAGTTCATGGGCATCGTGCGCTCGACCTTCGTCATCGGCGAGGGCGGCAAGATCACGCGCATGCAGCGCAAGGTCAGCGTCGCGGGCCACGTGAAGGCCCTGCTGGATGGCGCCTGATGCCTCTGCCGCCCGACCACCCCGACCGCCCGAAATTCGTCTCGCGCGCGGCCAAGGTCCCCTTGAAGGCCATCGTCAACCTCGGCGCCTGCACGGGCTGCGAGGTCTGCATCCAGGTCTGCCCGATCCCCGGCTGCATCGACAAGTTCGGCGAGGACCCGTCCAACTTCGGCGTCTTCGTCAACTACGACGTCTGCATCGGCTGCCGGCTCTGCGCCAAGGACTGCCCGTGGGATACGATCCGAATGGTTCCCACGCCATCGGTCGCCGGGCACCAGACCAGCCTGGACTCCCAGCCCAATCATGAGCACGCCGTGTTCCAACGCCCCGAGCTTGTGCCTGAAGAAATAAGGACTTTCGTCGAGAAACTGCCCTTCACCGACCCCACGGCCGCCCCGCTTTTCAACAAGCAGAACCCCCAGGTTCCCAACCTGATGGGGCCAAAGTAGTCCTCCCACCCTTTCGCAGAGAGCAGCAACCTGTAGCAGAGAAGTGGCCGCCTGTATGCCAAAGTGTATGGCTAGTTGAGCCCGAAATTCGGAAAGGTGTATGGCTAGCCATCATACGCAATATAGCGCGGAATTTGAGGAAGCTGAGCCGAAGTATGGAGCTTACGCGGCCGGGGCGGACCCGCTTCTGATGTTGGGAAGGGCGAGTATGGCGTCCCGAAGGCTTGAGGGTAGAAGGTGCGCGTAAATCTGGGTGGTAACGACCGAGCTGTGCCCCATCATCTTTCCGATCCGGTAGAGGTCGACGCCCGCCATGGCCATGTGGGAGGCGAAGCTGTGACGCAGAGAGTGCAGTGAGCCTTTATCAAGTCCGGCTTTTTTGCGTAGCGCGGTAAAGCCCATCGAGAGGTGGTTTGATTGCCTGTCCCAGGGGACCACTTTTCCGTTCGGCTGAGCCAGCTTCTTCCAATTGGCGAGGTATTCCTCCAGAACAGGGTGCGTCTCAATCTCCCGGGCATCGTAGTCCTTGGGCCGCCAGTCGGCCTTGGGGGTAATCCTGACTTGGTGCCGCTCAAAGTCTATATCCGCCCATTCCAAGGCGAGCATCTCGCCCTTACGCAAGCCGGCGTAGAACCCCAGGTAGATCACCACCCTCCAGAAAGGATCGGCGACCTCGATGAGCTTGCCGATCTCCTCCTGCGTGTAAAACACGGGGCGCTTCTTGACTTCAGGGACCTTCCGGACGCCCCACACGTTCACCGTGGCATAGTTCCATTCCGCGGCCTTCTTCATTGCGGTCTTAATCGCGCTGATCTCGCGGTTGATCGTGCTAGCTTGGATGCCGTCATTTTTTCGGATGAGCTTAAACTCCTCCAAAAGCTGGGGTGCCAGGTCGGAAAGCAGCCGGATCGGGATGGCCTTGTTGAAATTCTTGAAAACGACTTCATTGCGTACGACGGTCTCTTTGGCTTGGTTCGCCCGGCAGTAGTCCAGATACTTGGAAATAAATTCTTCCCAGGGGACTTCCTGGTGGGCTCCGTTGCGCTTGGACATGAGCCGCTTTTCGATTTCGCCGAGCTTGATCTTGGCCATCCGAAGATCCGCGCCCAAGGACTTTTGTAGGACCCGGCCATTTTCGCGCCAGTAGGCGTAGTAGGTTTTGCCGCGTTTCCTCAAAGCTGCCATTGCGATTGTCCTCCCATCACGATCTGTGCAGCCTGACCCAACGGTTCACCGTCTCCGATTCGAATCGGAGGATCTGCGACCCCATCCACACGCCCTGCAGTTTTCCCATCTTGACCCATCGCTTGACGGTGTAAGCCGAAACCCCCAACCTTTCGGCCACTTCCTTTGCGGTCAACAGGCGATTCGCCTCGCCGCCGCCAGCGTCCATTGACACTTACCTTCCTTCCATCGGGAAATCAAGGCCTTTCCGACGGCAGTTTGATTCGCAAACGGATCTGTATTTTGGTTCGGCCATCACCAATAAAGAGTCAAGAAGGCCGAAAATGAGGGGAAAGGGCGGCCGCAAGAACGAAAATTCGCAACCGGATTGACTTACGTACAACTGTATGGTATCATGCTCATTCGCGCGATATGGAAACCCTAACCGAAAGACAGGCCGAGGTTCTCAATTTCATCGTGAGTTTTGCCAGGGAGCACGGCTTCCCTCCGTCCATAAGGGAAATTGCGGCCGACCTCAAGCTGTGCTCGAGCACCGTCCAGCAATTTGTGGACGTCCTGATCAGAAAAGGAAAGCTTGAGCGTGAGCCTTCCCAGCGCCGCAATTTAAGACTGGGCGCGGGCCTCGCCACGCATGGAATCGCCGGGCTGGGGAGTCGCGCTCACCCTATCTTGGGCTCAGCTCCCGCGGGCCGACCCAACTTGGCCCAGGAAGACGTTGAGGGGATGCTTTGGCTTGATGAGACCGTCAGCCGCTCCAAGGATTCCTACATTCTAAAAATCAAAGGGGACTCGATGATCGGAGCTGGAATCTTGAGTGGGGATCTCATCGTGGTCAGGCCTCAAAAAGCGCCGGATTTCAATTCCGTTGTCGTAGCCCAAACCGAGGACGGCGAGGTGACCGTCAAATACCTTCGCAAGGATGCCAACGGCCCATTCTTGGAGGCGGCCAATCCAGCGTATTCGCCAATCCGCTCTCCCTTTCAAGTCGTGGGCCGGGTGGTCAGCGTAATCCGGCGGCTGTAAAGTACCTCATGGAGGCGAAGAAAATGATGACTCCGTTTCTGGCCAGAGTTGAGGAAGTCCCATTGGAAGATCGCCGGACCTTTGGTCTGGGCGACCGCGCCGACCTTATGGGGCTGCGGGTTTTGGGATTCCTCCAAAAAAAAGATTCTCAATTCCGTCTGGGCGATCTCATCATTTACGAGAAACACCGCCGGCCTGGGCGATCCGCCGATGGAACGACCATGATAGGCTGCGTGCGACCAAAGGGCCCCATCAACGAAAAGGATTCACGGAAACAAAAGAAAGAATACTTCTGCCGGGGTTAGGAGCCCGGCGGCGGTATTCGTACCGAGGATGACATGCAGCGTAGCAACTCCAGAAGGAAGACTTGGGTTTACTGCCCCAAATGCAACCATCGCGTCGCCCTGGTCAGAACATGCGATATGGAACTCAAATGCAAAAATTGTGGGCACAGATTTGAAGTGGTGATCGGAGCCGAGAAAGCTTCCGTAGTTCGAGAGAAAGGAGGTCCTTACCAAGCAGGACCAGCAAAGCATAAGCAAGAAATTCAAAAAGTCTCATAATCGAACCGACAAACCGGACCGGCAGCCAAGGCTGCCTGCGATCCGTCGACCCTAACAGAGCCATCATAGCTTAGGCCCGAGCCCCTTGAGGGCCAGTGCCAGCTTGAGCCTGGTCGTAAATTCGGGACGTATTCCCGTATTTGCGGCCAGGCTCTTTTTTTATGAGCCGCCGTCCTCGCGCGGAGTACGTCCTTCGCGCGAGGTGCGGCAATGTCTGAACATGAAACGCATGAAGAGTCTTATCCTCAGCCTGAAGGTTGGGAGCTGGAATTGGCGGAGAAGATCGCCCGCGGCTTCAAGAACGTCCCAGATCCTGATGAGCTGATCTCTCAGTTGCAGGAGCACGTGCTCCTCGTAAAGAGCAGGATGCACAGGCAAGCCGTTGATTGGAAAGGATACTTGGCAAAGAGCCTTTTCAATCGAGCAAAGAGGCTGCTTCGGACTCCCAAGAAGAGATTGGAGTTTGAGCCGCTGGAAGAAGCCTCCCTCCAGGCTCGGACGGTTTCTTCAAGGGACTTTCTGGATTCTCTGGCAAGCGATGAAATCCTCCAGGGGCTCCTCAAGGTCTACGGGGAGCTCGACCCACACCAGCAGCAGCTCTGGGATCTGTTGGTCGAGCACCAAGGAAACATCCGCTCTGCGGCCAAGAATATTCGAAAGCCCCAGGGAACAATCCAATACCAGGTGGAGAAGCTAAGAAAAATCCTTCTAGAGAGAGGCTTCTCTATGTAGGCGACTTCAAACCCACAGGTCGTTTCCCTCATTTTTCAGGTTTTTGACTCTTTAGGGGTAGGAGGGCATAAACCTATGACGAACGAAGCGACCTACCGATTCAAACCTTCCAAACCGCAGGCTCCCAAACTTCTGGCGATGCTTCTGGATCTGGCTGTCAAAGAGACGGAGGTGGTCTACGGCCAGGCCAGGGTCAAGCTAGAGACCTCTTTTGAGGTCAAAGATTCCGAGTGCCGAATCGAGGGAGGCACTGAGTGTGCAGAGCATTTGGCGAAGCTCTTCACGGGATTTCTAATCAAGAAATTTGGGGAGCAGGGATTCCGGGTGGAGCGTCTGGAGAAACGCCGATGAAAACGAAACGGGCAGGAGACTGCATGAAATTGCCCGAGTCCAGATATCAGGTTGCCGACGACAAGCACAAATACACCATCCACATGCCCAACGGTGAGACGGTTGGCCCCCTGAAATCCGTGACCGCCATCCTCGACATACGCGCGAAGCCGGCGCTCATAGGCTGGGCCGCGCGCGAGGCATCCGCTTTCTTCAAGGCGGAGCTGCTGCGCCTAGGCCAGCGCGCGCTCGACACCGCGACGCTCGAGCAGATCGCCAAGGACGCCGCCGGCGCTCATCGCCGCAAGGCCAAGGACGCGGCCGATCTCGGCACCGCCTGCCACGGCGCATTCGATGCCATCGTCAAGGGCCGCGAGCCCGAGGACTATCCCAAGGAGATCGATGAGCCCGTCTCAGCCTTCAAGACTTACCGCCTCCA
>JACQAZ010000044.1 GCA_016194705.1 Elusimicrobiota bacterium
CGCCGATCCGTTCAAGATCCGTTGCCATCCGTTGCAAGCACGTTTCTCTACGGGCCTCGGGCCCGTTGCTTCGTCGCGCTACGCGCGCCGAAGCTCCCCAACGACCCAACGGATCTTCACAATTTTCTGTCATGAGCCCTTTTTTTTAACCTCCTTTATGCGAACGGCAATGCGCGGCCGATCCTCGCCTGCTATACTTCTAGGGATGAGACGTCCGAAGGAGACCCTTCCCGTTCTGGCGCTTCTGCTCGGCGGACTCGCCCTTTGGGGAGTCAAGCAGGCGACGCGCTTCTACATCGATGAAAACGAGCCGCTGCGTCCGGCGGTCCTGCCGGAGCGCGATCCCCTCCAGCCCGACACCTGGCTGCCCAAGGAGACCGCGCACAACGCCGAGTTCGCGGGCCTGGCTCCGGGCTACAGCCGGGAGGCGGGCGAGAACATCGACATCATCACCCCTTTGAACATGGAAGACCGCATCCTGGTGCGAAAAAAAGGCGCCAAGCGAAAGGCCGCCGCGGGGTTTGTGCCGGCATCCTCGCCCTGGGAACCAGATTACTTCCCCGTCCCTCATCTCTTTACCGCCCCCGGCCGCGAGATCACGCCGCTCAACCTGCGCGATCCGGCGGCACTCGTGATGCCTCCCGCCCCGTGACCTGACATAGGCCTGACGCCCGCTGACAAAAGCGGCGTTGCGCAAGACCCTCGTTCGGCTATCCTGTTAGAAACGGAGGAACCAACGATGGATGAGTTCAAAGTCGGCCAACTCACGAAGGAGCTAGTCGCGATCCGGCTCAAGAAGATGGCCGATCCGTGCGCCGCGGCGGCCGACCTCGTCAAAGGCACGCTCTCGGCGGCCCTCAAGGCGATGATCCCGGGCGATCCAGGCTGCGCCAAGGTCATCACCGACGCCTGCCAGGGCGGCATCACCGGCCTGCTGCTGGCCGACCAAAACCTGCCCAAGGGAGCGGCCCTCATGCTCGAGGCGGTCGCCGAGCTCGCCGTCGAGTTCGATCTGGACCCGGCGACGGCGATGAAAGCCGCTCTGCTGGGCATCAGCGACGTGCGCCGCTTCGCGCGCCCCGACCAGGTGCACGAGATCCAACGGGAGATCGAGAGCCACTTCATGGGAGCCGGCGAAGCCTTCTCCGACGCCCTGGCCGAGCACCGGCGCCAGTCCCAAGTCGGCTAGGCCCCAAGTCCAAGAGGCGCTTCCCCAACGGCCCAGGCGCCGCCGCGGGCCCCGATGTACACTTTCGACTAGCGGCGCGATATCGAGGGAGGTGAGGATGAGCCGGGCGTTGCTGTTGTCGGCTTTTTTACTGGCCGGGGCCGAGGCCCAGGACCTGCGCGACATCGGCTTGGCCGACGTCAAGGCCGCCATCGCGGCGGGCCGCGTCGCGGCGCCTCCCGCCGCGGCCGCGGCGCCCAAGACCAACGGCGAGCTCATCGCCGAAGCGCGCGAGGCCAACCGCAGGATCGGCTTCCTCCTTCAGAGGCTCGACCACGCCCTGCCCTGGCCCAAGTCTCAGGTCGTCTGGGGCGAGGCGACGCGCATCCAGCTCGAGTGCGAGCGCGCGACCGCCGGCGTGCAGGAGAAATTCGTCAGGCTGCAGGCCCTGCGCGAGAGCCTCGAGGGCGGCGCCAAAACCGCGGCGCTGGCCGCCGAGCTCCGCTCGCTCCTGGCGCTCAACGACGCCGCGATCGAAGACGCGATCCCCGAAAGCCGCAGCCTGACCGACTACGGGTATTATATCGAGGACCTCAAGAAGTCCGATCCGCGCGCGAAAGACCTCGTGGCCCACATGGGCATGGTGGCCAGCGCGGCCAATCTCCAGCGCGCGGCGCTCGAGATGAGGAAGGAGGCGCAAGCACTCATGACCGAACTCCAGTCCCAGGGCGATGCGAGCTTCGCTCTGCGGGATTTCGCCGCGATCGACTATGAGTCCAATCTGAACTTCGGGCGCTCCCACCCTTGGAGACAAGCCGGCGGCGAGCTCGACGGCGTCGGCCGCGCGATCGGGCCCGACAACGCCGCCGCGGCCAGGACGATCTCGAGCCTGCGCGTCTTCGACGCGCCCGCCAGCCGCTAAGGCTTGCGCAGGATCTGGCCCGCCGAGTCGCCCTTGAGCACGAGCTCTCCGAGCTGGTTGGTGATCTCGAAGAGGAACTTGACCTTGAGCCGCGTGCTCTGGGCGATGACGGACTCGATGATCCCGCGGCAGGTCAGTTCATCGCCCCCGTAGACGGCCTTCAAGAACTCGAAGTGCATGGTGCGCGCGATGAAGTCGAGGTCTCCGCCCAGCTTGGTCGGCAAGGTCGCCGTCAACAGGCCGTGGGCCATGAGCCTGCCTTGAGGGTCGCGCTCGAGGTGGTGGCTGCCCTTGTCTCCCGAGAGCTCCGCGAAGCGCAGAATCTCGTCGTCGATGATCTTGCGGCGCCACTCGATCTTCATTCCAACCTCAATGCGTTCCACGGAGCTCCAGGTAGTGGTCGACGAGGACCCGGGCCTGCTCGTCCGAGATGTCCTTGAGCCGGTCGAGGTAGTGCTTGCGCAGGCGCGCGGCGAACTTCTCGCGCGGAGCGCCCGCGGTCGCCTCGGGCTCGGAGCGGAAAGGCTCGAGCCGGCACTGCGGTTCGGGATTCATGCAGGCCGCGTCCGCCTTGCCTGGGCACAGGGCGCGCGCGAAGCCCTCGGCATAGGCGTCGTCCGGGCGCACCGCGGCGAGCATCGCCGACTTGAAGTCGCGGATCGACTGGGGGTCCGCGCAGTCCACGCGCGCGAGCTTGAGCTTGCGAAGCGCCGGTCCGCAGTCGGACCGACGGGTCCTGTCCTTGTACTTGGTCTTGAGCGCCTCGCGCTCCCGCGCGCTCACGCAGAACGGGTCCACGGAGGCCTTGGCGGCCGGGCGCGCCGCGGCGGCGCAGGGGAGGGATAGGACGGCGAGGCAGAGGCCGGTTCTCATGGTGCTCACCCCATTTTAGAAAAATCCGAGAGAACTACGGCGTGACTTTCCCGATGTTCGAGAAGGACCACGTCAAGGGCGAGCTGACCCAGCCCGTGTTCCGCTTTCTCAAGGCCTCGCCGGTTGGGCGCAAGGACGGCGAGATCGGCTGGAACTTCACGAAATTCCTCGTCGACAAGGACGGCCGCGTGGCGGCGCGCTTCTCGACTAAGCCCGACCCGCAGGCTCCCGAAGTAGCGGCCAAGATCGAGGCGCTGCTCAAGGCCCCGAAGCCGAAGTCCTGATCCCGGGCTACTGCGGCCGCGGCGCGTTGATCTTCTGCTTCATCTCCTTCTCGAGGTCGTCCATCTCCTTCATGTCCTTGCGCATGAGGTCTTCCTTGGTCGGCTGGGGGCTCTCGATGGTTTTTTCTTTGCGCTCCGCTTTCGCCTCCGGCCTTGGCTGCGGTCTAGTTTCAGGGGGAGCGATCCTCGTCGACGACGGGCCGGTCTGCGGCTTGGCCGGCTCGGGCGCGGCGGGCTCCGCCTTCGGGGCGGCGGCGGACGCCAGCTGCTCGTAGACCGCGCCGAGCTTGTGGTGAAGCTCGGCGCTCTTCTCCGGGGCGGCATCGGCGCCGGAGAGCTCGATCTCCAGTCCGGCCCTGGTCTGATAAAGGGCGGCGACCGCGGGATTGGAGTACGAAGGCACCGGACGCCGGAAGATGGGGTGGGGCATGCCGCGGCCCACGCACGGGCCGTTGCCGCCGCCGGGGTAGCTCTCGGGACAGGCGACGACGCCCCGGAACGGCGACGGCGCCGGAACGGGAGTCGGCAGCGGCTGGGGGCTGCGCTGGTAGACGCGGCAGTCCTGCGTCGCGGGGTCGCACCCGGGCGTCGGGTTGAGCGGATTCGGGGCCGGGCCGCCCTGCCGGACGCAGTAGCCGTCGGCGGACCGCACCGTGAAATCAGGACATGGCTTCTGCGGAGGAAGAGGGTCCGGCCTCGGCGTCGGGCGCGGCCCAGGCGCAGGTTCTGCTGCCGGCGCACGGGCCTGCCAGCCCTGACCGTCCGAGTGATGCCGCCCATGTCCGCGCTCGTTTTGATAGATGAGATATCCCACGCCTCCCAAGGTGACCAGGCCGAGCAAATCCTGGGCCCAACCCGTCTCCTGCAAGGTTGCGGGGTCGACGACCACGTCCTTGGCGTCGGCCTCGGCCACGCGCTTGAGGTCGCCCGCGTAGCGGTCGCCTGCCGAGCGGTACTCGAGCGCGGCCAAGGTGACGTAGGCGGATTTTAGCACCGCCTCGCGCGAGGCGAGCGCCGACGAGCCCGCGTTCCCGCGCGCCTGCTTCAAGGCCTCCTTATATTCGTCGTCCGTGACCGCCTGCAAAAGTTCCGCGAGGTCTGCCAGGCGCGCCTTCTTGCGCGCGGCGCGCTCATCGTCGGTCTCGGGCGCGACGGACAGGGCCGCCAAAGATTCGTACACGGTGCCCATCTTATAGCGGACCTCGGCTTTTTTCTCGGCCGAGTCTGCGGCGGCCAGATCGTTCTCGAGACCTGCCAAGGTCTCCTCGAGCTTGTCGGCCTTGGAGTCCTTGAGCTTGCGGCCGACGTAGGTCTCGCCGCCATTGAGGGCGTAGTTGATCGCCGCGTTGCCGAGCCACTTCAGCAGGTCGACGGCCCAGCCGGTCTCGTTGAGGGTCGCCGGATCGACGGCGACGGCCTCCGGGTTCTTGGCCAGCACGCCATCCAGGTCCTTGGCGTGGCTCTCGCCGGCCGCGTGGTACTCCAATGCTTCGAGGCTCGTGTAGACCGACCTCAACGCCGCCTCGCGGCTGGCCACCGCCGGCGCCTTGGCCTGGTCCCGAGAGAGTTGAGCCAGCGCCTTGCGGTAGTCCTCGTCGGACATGGAGTTGAGCAAATCGGCCAGCCTCTTGAGGCGGGCTTCTTTTTGGGCCTCGCGTGCCTCCAGCGGCGGCGGCGCGACGGCGGCCGCGGCGAGCTCCTCGTAGGCCGAGCCCAACTGGTAATGGACGTCTCCCTTCTTGTCGGCGTCGGCGTGCGCGAGATCTTTTTCGAGCCCCTTGACCTTGGAGTTGTCGATCCCGCGCCCGACGTAGGTCGTGCCGCCGACCAAGGCGTAGTTGATCGCCGCGTTGCCGAGCCACTCGAGCAGATCCATCGCCCAGCCGGTCTCGGTCGGACCGCCGACCCGGTGGTAGGCTTCGGAGTACTTGGGGGCGTCCTTGGGATCGGCGGTCGCCGCGTCGTGGTACTCCATCGCGGCCAAGGTGTCGTAGGCCGTCTTGATGGCCTCGGTGCGCGAGGCGGTGGGCTTGGCTTCCGCCTCCGGCTTGGGGACCGAGCTGACGGCGGCGTCGTAGTCGTCGTCGGTGATGGACTGCAGGATCTTGATGAGCTCCTTGAGGCGGGCGCCTTTGTCGGAAGCCGCGGGGTCGGCCAAGCCGGGCTTGCGGGGGCGCTTCGGAGCGTCTGCAGCGGGCTCGCTTGCGGGCGAGGGCTTGGCTTTGCCCGCCGCCTGCGCCAACGGAAAGCCCTGCACAGACAGCAAGATGCAAAGAGTGATCGCAACGAGTCTCATAGTCCCTCCGGATTGACAGCCTGACGGAAAGTTACCATTTTTGAAGGACCCCGTCAGCGCGAGACGGCGTCGATCTTCTCCACGTCGAGATACTCGATGTTGAGCATCGGGATGCAGGAATAGGTGAAGCCCACCGTGGCCTCCGCGCCTGATTCCCAGCGGGCTTGGACCTCCTGGCGCATCTCCGGGCAGGAGCCCGGCATGAGACTCGCCGCCAGCACCGGGCCGCCCTTGTCGCGGCACTCGGTCACCTTGCCGGAGTGGGTGACGGCCAGGATGAGCGCCGGCGTCTGCGGCCCGTAGCGCAGCGCGCCCAGCACCTCGCCGCGGCCGATCTTGTCGCAGAATTCGCGGCGGGCGGCGGCCGCGCGCGCCTCGAGGCGGGCGTTGACCAGCGACGAGAAGGTCCCGCTGACCACCAGGACGATGACGGCGACTATGATGCCCAGGGCCCACTTCATAAGCAAGGTATATTATTTCTGGGCGCCATATCTCAAGAGGCCACGGCGGCGCTAGACCTTGACAGAGGTGATCTTACGCGTCGTGGACGGCTTGATGGGATAGGGCTGAAGGTAAAGGTCGATGGCCTTGCGGATGTTCTTGAGCGCCTCTTTCTCGGTGTCGCCGACACTTGTGCAACCCGGAAGCTCCGGACAATGAGCGGCGTATGATTTGGCGCGACGGTCGTACTCGATCACGACTTGGATGTTCATCTGGCTTCCCCCCCTTGAATCTATAGCAACTCCCGGAACTCCTCCGGGGTCATCCCCGCATCCTCGATGATCCCGCGCAAGGTCTCGCGCTTGATGCGCGGATGCCGCGGGATGATCACCAGGCGATCATCCTTGGACATGGACGTATGCTTGCCTTCGCGAATGACGACGAATCCGGCCTTTTTGAGCGCCCTGACGATTCGTCCCCACGCGAGGTCCGTGGGGACGCGGCTCAGACAGGGACCTCGACCTGGTAGACCTTGGAGCGGCCTTTGCTCCTTTCCTTAGCCATCCGGCGCATCGTCAGCAGGTAGGTTTGGATGGCGTCCTTGGCGTTTTCGAGAGCCTCCGCGACGGTCTCGCCCTGGGTGTGGCACCCGGGCAGGGCCGGCACGTGGACGGCGTAGCCTCCGTCCTTCGAAGGCTCGAGGACGACGGGGTATTTCATGTCCATAGTGTAACAGCTGCCTCCCGGGAATTCAAGGATCGGGCCTTGGACCCCTGATATATATACGATTGAGAGGGTCAAATTGTTCCCTCTCTCGTCGAGAGTAGGCCCAAGATCAGTACTGGTTTATCAGTTCCAGAATCGGGTCCATCGGAACGACGACTCCGTTGTACAAGATTCATCCAGCAATGGCTCCATTTGTCCCATGGTGATCGGAATGGCTTCAAACCGAATTGTTTAGGTCGTAAGGAGAACATTCGAGGTTGAAAAGAGGACATGCTTTGCAGTGACCAGAAAAAGCTCATCCTTATCGGATTTTAAGACGAACCCACTCCCTTGGATTGGTCCTTTTATGTCCACCGGATATCCGAGTTGGCTTTGCGGAACCAATGGGACTGCGTTTGCCACACCGGACAAGCCCAGCAAGGCGAGAGAAAAAACCCATTCTGCTATCATTGATCCTCCGACCGAAAATAATTCCTAATGAAAGCAACGCCCCGCGCTTTCGCGCGGGGCGCCGTTTAAGCTGTCCCCAGGGACAGTTCGAAGTCCGAAGTATCAGCTCAGCTTCTTGAGCTGCGCCTCGACCTCGTTGTAGTCGCGTTCCTTGGTGATGTCGGCCTCGACCTTGACCCAGGCGATCTTGCCTTCCTTATTAATGATCACGGTCGCGCGCTGGGAGACGTTGCCGCCCGCGTGGAACAAGCCGTAGTCCTTGGTCGTCTTGCGGTGCATGTCGGAGAGCAGGCGATGCTTGAGCGCCATCTGTTCCTTCCAGGCCTTGTGCGACCAGACCGAGTCGATCGAGACCGCGGCGACCTCGGCGAGCTTGGAAAAGCGCGAGAGGTCCTGCGTAAAGCACGAGTTCTCCTTCGTGCAGGTCGGCGACCAGTCGAGCGGGTAGAAAAAGAGCACGATGGGCTTCTTCCCCAGATAATCGGAGAGCTTGAAGTCCTTGTTGTCCTGGTCCTTCAGCGTGAAGTCCGGCGCGGGCGTGCCAACGGCGATCGGCGTCGTCTCGTTTTGCGCAACAGCGGTAGTCATGTGTCTCCCCCTTAAGCTTTGACCATCTTGATTTCCAAAGGTTTGTGCGTCGCGTTGCGAATGCTGACCTGAGCCGCGACCTTTCGGGCCAGCTCTCGAAAGGCTTTCGCTGGCGCCGAGTCGGGCTGCGAGACGCTGATCGGCTTGCCGACCTCGCCGGTCTCGCAGATATTGGGGTCCAAAGGAATTGATCCCAGAAACGGCATCCCGTTCTTGTCGGCGAGGTCCTTGGCGCCGCCGTGCGAGAAGATCTCGGAGGATTTCTTGCAGTGGGGGCAGACGAACTCGCCCATGTCCTCGATGACGCCCAAGAGGCCCACGTTTAGCTTCTTGAACATGGCCACCGCTTTGCGCACGTCGGAGACGGCCACCGACTGCGGCGTCGTGACGATCACAGCACCCGACAAAGGAACGCTCTGGCAGAGGCTGATCTGGACGTCGCCGGTGCCGGGCGGCAGGTCGACGACCAAATAATCGAGCTCGCCCCAGAGAACATCCTGAAGGAACTGCTTGATGGCGCCGTGCAGCATCGGCCCGCGCCAGATGACGGGCTGGTCGGGCTTCATCAGGAAGCCCATCGACATGACCTTGACGCCAAAGTTTGCGGGCGGCTCCATCTTGTTCTCGTGAGTGACGGTCGGCTCGAAGCCCGCCACACCCATCATCTGCGGCTGGTTGGGGCCATAGACGTCGGCGTCCATGAGGCCGACCTTCGCGCCCTCGAGCGCCAGCGAGACGGCGAGGTTGCAGGCGACCGTCGACTTGCCCACGCCGCCCTTGCCCGAGCCGACCGCGATGACGTTCTTGATGCCGGGGCCCAGCACGTTGCTGATCTGCGAATCGCGCTTGACGTTGGCCGTCATCTTGATCTTGACGTCCTTGACGCCCGGGACCTTCTTGACGGCCTCCTCGGCCTCGAGCTGCATGATTCCCTTGAGCGGACAGGCGGGCGTGGTGAGAACATAATCGAAAGCGACGACGCCGCCGTGGACCTCGAGGTTCTGAACCATGCCCAAGGAAACGATGTCCTTGTGGAGCTCGGGCTCCTGGCAGGTAGAGAGGGCCTTCAGGACTTCATCTTTGGTCGGCATGGGCTTCTCCTGCGGTCGACTTCATCATAGCAATTTATGAAAAACAAGCATACGTTCCGAGCGCGGTTTCTCGTCGAGACGGTGCCAGACATTAAGACTCTTGCCGGCAAGAGTTCGAGATTCCAGACCCACAAAGAAGACCCCCGCCCCTATTTCAATCGGGGCGGGGGTCTCTCTAGTGGGCCGAGACTAGATCAGAAACAGCATCTCCCGGTACTTCGGCAGCGGCCACTCCTTGGCCGGCACGAGGCCTTCGAGGCCGTCGACGGCGTTGCGGACGGCCTCAAAATGCGGCTTAACCTTGTGGCAGTAGGCCAAGGCCTTGGCTTCGGCTTCCTCGGTCTTCTCGGCGGCGGCCAAAGACTCGGCTAAAGCCGCGACGCCCTTGCGGGCCGAGTCGATCTTCGAGGAGACCTCGGAGAGCAGGTCGGTCTGGGTCTTGAGCGCGCCGTGCTTGGGCAGGAATTCCTTCAGGCCCCGCAGGGATTCCAGCAGCTCGTTCTGGTAGCGCACGCCGGCCGGCACGAAGATCGAGTTGACCATCTCGATGACGAGCTTGGCCTCGATGTCGATGTCCTTGGCGTACTTCTCGAGCTTGATGTGATGTCGCGAGTGGACCTCGGTCTTCGAGAGCACGGCGAGATTCTCGAACATCGCGACGGATTTCTTGTCGACCCATGCTTTGAGGGCTTCGGGGGTGGTCGTCACATTGGGCAGGCCGCGCTTCTTGGCCTCCGCCGCCCACTCGGCCGAGTAGTTGTTGCCCTCGAAGCAGACCGCCTTGCTTTCCTTGTAGAGCTTGCGCAGGACGTCGATGACCGCGTCCTTGAAGACTTTCTTGCTCTTGAGCTTGGCGTCGATCTCCTTGCGCGTCTCGAGAAGCTGTTGGGCGACGATCGTGTTGAGCACCGTGATCGGCACGGCGTTGTTGAAGGACGAGCCCACGGCCCGGAACTCGAACTTATTGCCCGTGAAGGCGAAGGGCGAGGTCCTGTTGCGGTCGGTGTTGTCACGAAGGATGGCGGGGATCTTGTCGATGCCGAAGTGCATCCACTCGGGCTCGGTGCCCTTGGTCGTGACGCCCTTCTCGAGGTCGTCGAGGACCTTGGTCAGCTGGGCTCCGAGGAACACCGACATGATGGCGGGGGGAGCCTCGTTGGCGCCCAGGCGATGGTCGTTGCCGGAGCTCGCGATAGAAGCGCGCAGCAGCAGGCTGTTGTCGTGCACGGCCTTGATGATCGACACCAGGAAGATCAGGAACTGCAGGTTGTCGTGCGGGGTGTCGCCCGGGGTCAGCAGGTTCTTACCCGTGTCGGTGCCCAGCGCCCAGTTGTTGTGCTTGCCGGAGCCGTTGATGCCCGCGAAGGGCTTCTCATAAAGCAGGCAGGCGAGCTCATGGCGTGCCGCGACGCGCTTCATGAGGTCCATGACCAGCTGGTTGTGGTCGACGGCGACGTTGGCCTCCTCGAAGACGGGCGCGCACTCGAACTGGTTGGGCGCGACCTCGTTGTGGCGGGTCTTGATCGGAACGCCGAGCTTGTAGAGCTCGGTCTCGACGTCGGTCATGAAGGACATGATCCGGTCCTTGATGGCGCCGAAATAATGGTCCTCGAGCTGCTGGCCCTTGGGCGAGGGCGCGCCGAAGAGCGTGCGCTCGGCCAAGAGCAGATCGGGCCGCGCGTGGTAATACTTCTCGTCGATCAGGAAGTACTCCTGCTCGGCGCCCAAGGTCGAGAACACCTTGGTCGTGTCCGACTTGAAGTACTTGAGTATGCCCAGCGCGGCAGTATTCAAGGCCTCGATCGAGCGCAGGAGCGGCGTTTTGTTGTCGAGCGACTCTCCGGTGTAGGAGACGAAGATCGTCGGTATGCACAGGGTCGAGCCGCCGGGGTTCTCCATGATGAAGGCGGGGGACGTCGGGTCCCAGGCCGTGTAGCCGCGGGCCTCGAAGGTGGCGCGCAGTCCTCCGCTCGGGAAGGAGGACGCGTCGGGCTCGGCCTGGACGAGCTGCTTGCCCGAGAAGACCTCGATGACCTGGCCGTCGGTCGTGGGATCGATGAAGGAGTCATGCTTCTCGGCCGTGGTCCCGGTCATGGGCTGGAACCAGTGGCAGTAGTGGGTCGCGCCCTTCGAGATCGCCCAAGTTTTCATGGCAGAAGCGACGGTGTTGGCCACGTCGAGGTTCAGGCGCTTGCCGTGCTCGATGGCGTCCTGAACCTTCTTGTAGGTCTCCTTGGGGAGGAGGAGCTTCATCGTCTCAGGTCCGAAGACGTTGCAGCCGAAATAGTCGGAGATCTTGGGCGTCTGCGCCTGGGGCATGCGGCCGTTGCCGGAGTGGTGCTTGCTAGACATTTCGTGGATCGCTCCTTCTCGGTGATAGGGCATTGTCTCTCTCCATGATCAGAGGGTTTCGGGTTTGGGGCCCGCCGGACAGCCCCATGATACAGATTTTGGAAGCGCCATGTCCAGGGCTCCGCCGTCGGAGAATCCGGCTATGAATTCACAAAAAAGAAATATAAAATCGGCGGAGTCTGATAAGCTTTAGCGCCAAAGGAGACCGCCAATGACGAAACCACCTCACCCGTATCGCGCTCGGGCCATCTGCATGGCCGTGCTGGGCGGCCTCGTCGCCACCGCCGCCTGGGCAGGCAGCAAGAAGAAGGCCAAGCCCGCCGAGGACGCTCAGGCCGCGGAGGACTCCGGGGGCGCGGACAAAAGCCGCTTCGAGGCCTACCTGAAGGACCGCCTCTCGAAGATTCAGGACGCCCACAAGATGCGCATGGACTTCTTCGACAAGGAAAAGACCTCGTGGGATAATTTTTGGACGCGCATACGCGACGAGCGCCGCAAGTTCGAGATTCGCATCACGCGCCAGACCCTCGATCTCTTCGAGTCGCTGGCCTCGCTCGATCCCAAGGACCACGCGGCGACCGTTTCCAATTTCGAGAAGCTCCAGAACGATCTCATCAAGTCCTTCGAGCAGCAGCAGAAGCAGAAGATGCAGGAATTCTTCTCCGACCGCGAGTCCCGCTGGAAGGAGTTCGCCGGCGAGCAGGAAAAAGAGCGCTCCGAGTTCGTGGCCGACGCCGAAGCCGGCTGGAAGGAGAACAAGGCCAGCATCCGCGAGAGCGGCGGCAGGGCTCCAGCGCGATCCTCGGCCAAGCCGAGGAAGTCCTCCAAGCCTTCGGCGAAGGCCGCCCCCAAGGCCGAGGAGGAGACCTCCGAGGACGCTCCGGAAGAGGACGCCCCCCCGCCGCCAAAGAAGAAGTCCTCGAGCAAGTCCTCCGAAGACGTCTGGCATTGAATTTTCCCGTCGGAGGCGCTATAATATAGCGTCGTCCGTCGAGAGGAGCCCATGCTGACTTTGACCCCCAAGGCCGTCGAGAAAATACAGTCGTTCCTGCAGACCGAGGAGACCGCCAAGGGCAAGTCCTTGCGCGTGATGCTCAAGCCCTCGGGCTGCGCGGGCTACGAGTATTCGCTCGGCTTCGACAACAAGCGCGACGGCGACACCGTAGTCAGCCAGTCGGGCCTGGACGTCCTGCTCGATACCAACAGCGCCCAGCTCCTCGAAAACGCGATCATCGACTACGGCGAGGACGCGATGAGTTCCGGCTTCAAGATCAGCAACCCGCTCGAGAAAGGCTCCTGCGGCTGCGGGAAATCAAAGAAGTTCTAACCGGTAACCGGTGCCAGGCTTTCACCCTTTTCACTCTTTGACCTGCGGGTACTTCAGATGATCACTCTCACCGAAAACGCCGCCAAGAAGGTCCAGGCCCTGGCCAAGGCTCAGGGCAAGAAAGAGCCCATCCTGCGCGTCAAGGTCGGCGCGGGCGGCTGCTCGGGCATGAGCTACGAGTTCCTAATCGAGGACGCGGTCAAGCCCGACGACATCGTCTTCCAGGGCAAGGGCGCCAAGGCGGTCGTGGACCCGCGCTCGGATTTCTTCGTGGGCGGCTCGGAAGTGGATTTCTACGAGACCTTGATGGAGTCGAAGTTCAAGATCCAGAATCCACTGGCCAAGAGCTCCTGCTCCTGCGGGACCTCGTTCAACGTCTAAGCCAGGGCCTTCCGGAACCCCGCCAGGAACTCGGCACCGCTGTGAAAGCGGTTCTTCCGGTCGGCCGTCAAAGCCCTCGAAAAGAATGCGTCGATGCCGGGCGCGCCTTTGACGAAGCTTGCGGCGGGCGCGAAGCGCCCGTCGAGCTTGTCCTGCTGGATTCCCTGCCCCTCGAAGGGAAGGCGGCCGGCGAGCATCTGGTAGGCCGAGATCCCCAAGGCGTAGAGGTCCGACTCGGGGCTGACCTCGCCGAAGACCAGCTCGGGCGACATGTAGGCCGGCGTGCCGATGACCATCTCGGTCAGCGTGACTCCCTTGCCGCCCTTCATGCGCCGCGCGATGCCGAAGTCCATGATCTTGACCTTGCCGTTCTCGAGCATCACGTTGGCGGGCTTGAGGTCGCGGTGGATGATCTTGAGCTTGTGGGCGTAGTCCAGGGCCGAGCAGATCGGCGCGAGGAAGCCCAGCGCCTCCGACGGCGAGAGGCGCCCGCGAGCCTCGAGGAAGTCCTGCAAGGTCTCGCCGGCGACCATCTCGAAGACGCAGTAGATCTCGCCGGCGTCCTCGAAGGCGTTGTGGATGACCACGATGTTGTCGTGGCGCAGGGAGGCCACGGTCTTGGCTTCCTTTAATAAGCGCTCAGCCTCTTGGGTTTGGTCCCTGAGGCCGTCGGTCAGCTTCTTGATCGCCACCGGCCTCTCGAGCCGCGTGTCCCAGGCCTCGTAGACGACTCCCATCCCCCCGCGGCCGAGCTCGCGCACGATGCGGAACTGGCCGGCCAAGAGCCGCCCTTCGGCCGGACCCGCGGCGGCGATCGGCCTGGCCGCGCGCTTGACGAACATCTTCAAGAGCGAGGCTCCGACAACGAGCAGGGAGAGCAACACCACGGCCACGGGAAGCACCCAGCGCTGCAGAAAGCTCCCTTGCGGCGGCCCCACGGGCGCTACGGCCGGATTTCCCTGCCCGCGGCGCGCGAGTGCCTCGGTGTAAAAATGCTCGAAGCCGGGGTCGAGCTCGGCCGCGTTCTTGATGTCGCTGAGGTACTCGTCGTTGCCCTCGTTGAGCTTCTCGCGCGCGAGGCCCTTCTGCAGCCAGGCGAAGGGGTCCTTGGGGTTGTCCTCGACGGCCTTGGCGGCGTCATCGAGCGCCTTCTGCGGCTTGCCGGTCTCGTTGTAGGCCGCGGCGCGAAGCCCCAGCAAAGAAGACGAGCCCGGCTTGAGCTTGAGGCCGGCCTCAGCGTCCTTGATCACCTGATCGTAATTCTTGAGCATGAGGCCCGCGAACGCCCGCTGCATGTAGGCCTTGGGATTGTCGGGCAGCTTCTCGATGGCCTTGCTCGCCTCGTCGTACATCCTTTGGTAGTCGCCGAGCTTGAGGTCGGTCTCGGCTTCCTTCGTGTGCGCGACCGTCGAGTCGAAGCCCTGCGGACGGTTCACGACGGGCTTGCGGACCTGGTCGATGAGGCCTTGAATCTCTGGAGACGGCGGCTTGCCCGGAAGGCTCTTCATTTGGCCGAAGCTGCGGCCGCGCGTGAGCAGCTCGATCTGACGCGCCGCCTCGTCGTCGGGGTTGATCTTGAGCGCGCGTTTTGCGTCCTCGTTGGCCTTCGCGTAGTCGCCCGAGGCCGCGTAGGAGACGGCGCGGACCTTC
Organism: Elusimicrobiota bacterium; assembly: GCA_016194705.1. Taxonomy (GTDB): domain Bacteria; phylum Elusimicrobiota; class Elusimicrobia; order UBA1565; family UBA9628; genus PALSA-1176. The sequence goes on from JACQAZ010000044.1 coordinate 14,550, forward strand.
AGCGTTTCTTTCAACAGGTTCGGGTCGGCGCCCGGCGCCTGCGCGAGCTCGACGGCCTTCTCGGCGCGCGCGAGCGCGGTCTTGCTGTCGCCGAGCTGGCTTGCGGCGATCGAGGTGACCGCCGCGAGGCTCGCCTTGTCGGGGTTGTCGGCGGCCGTTCCGCCGGCCAGGACCGAGGCGTAGGTCTCGTCGGCGAAGGCCTTGGTCTGCGCGGCCTGCTCGTCGTATTTCTTGACGAGGTCGGGCGACGATTTCAATCCAAGCTGGCTGGAGAGCTCCCTGGTCTTCTGGATATCCGCGGAAATTTTTCTAGCTTTGTGCAAAGACGATCCGTTTAGGAATTGAGAAAAGCCGTCGGAGCTCGGCGCCGATGGGGGCTCGGATGACCTCTTCGTGTTTGCAGCAACGGACAGGCCCCCGCCCAGTAATAGACAGGAGACCATCAAGATCTCACCTGCACGCATGCCGGGCGCGTTCATCGTGTGCTAAAATGAGTATAACAAAGTCCCGGAGGCCCATTGTATTCCCTCATCTTTTCCGTCGTTCTCCCGCTGCTCGCGACCGTTCCCGCGCAAACTGCCGCAGCCGGCGACTCAAGACCCCAGAAATCTCGGCCACAGCCGGCAAAGCACGCCAGCCTCGCCCAGTTCGTCGAAATGGTGATGACGAAGGGTCGCGACTGGACTCTCTTCGCGGATAGGCGCGGTCCCCTTTTGGGTTTTTCCGAGGAGGGGGCGCCATCCAAGGCTCTGGCCGAGAATGACCGCGAAGTCAAGATGGCTCATATGTGCAACATCATCTTCGATGAAAAGAGTTCGACCAAAAAACCCGTCTGCCTGGTGCTCCAGACGACCGCGAACTATTCAAACCAGAGGAAGATTCAGGAATGGTATTTCCGATTCAATCTTGAGGGAGCGTTGGAAAAAGCGATCTTGGCGGTCGGAGATACCGACGATGAAGGGAAAGGCGTCGAAGGCTCCGCGGTCGACTCTGAAAAAGACATCAAGGACCCCGAGGTCAGGAAGCGGGCGGACCAGGAACTCAAATACTGGCTCAAAAATGCCGCCAGCGTAGCGAAGAAAGTCTCCGCTCCCAAACCCACCGAAGCGTCGGCCAAGACCGGTCCAGACCAAAACAAGTAGCGGACTCCCCGTGCTCCTTCACATCGCCGCCCTCTTCGCCTGCCCCGTCGGCATTGTGCTCGGCTTGTTCCTGACCTTCGGGGCTCCGCTAATGGTCATGTCGGAGGAGCAGTGGAACGGCTTTGGCAAGGTCGTCGCTAACCTCCTGACCATGGCCATCTGCGTGGGCCTGGGCCAGCTGTGCTTCATGCTCTTCGACTGGGGTACCCGGCACTAGGCGGGCGACAGGGCGCCCTTCAATGGAAAGTCAGGCCGCCCGAGGAGATGCCGCCGAGCTGGCCGTAGGCGCCGCTGCCGTGCCAGACATCGCGCGAGCCACCGGACTCGGACCGCTCGGGACGCTGGGGGCGATCGGAGCCGCCGGGTTCCGACCGCGAGGGCGCCACGGGCTTTGACAGCTCGACGGAGAGCTCCTCGATGGCGTTTCCGACGGCGATGAACGGGACGGCGATGCCGGTCACGAGCGCTTCGGAGCCTTTCTTGAGGCCCTTGGCGATGCCGCGCACCACGATCCCCAGGGCGCCGCCTCCCTTGAGGTAGTCTATCTCGTCGACGAGCCACTCGGAGCGTACGGGGGCCGGCGCGGCGAGCAGAAGTCCGATGATGTCCTTCTCGCACGAGCCAAGCGAGGACTTGTGGGCCTTGAGCCCGCGCTCGATCACGCTTTTGGGCAGCACGACGGAATGTGTCAGAAGATATTCGCGGTCGGCGGCATCGGAGGCGTGCTTTCCCGCCGCCCGACGGTCGTTCTCCGCAGCCGCCCATTTTATGTACTCGAAGTCGGGCGTGCTGCTCCCGATGCCGTCGTGGACGAACTCGGCGGGCTTGATGTAGGAGCAGGCCCTGCCGACCCACTCCGAGAGAGCCTCCCATTGAGGGTCGCGCGCGGCCTCGATGGCGGCCAGGGCGTCCTCGTGCGCCTTGCGCTCCGCGTCGACTTTCGCCCGCCAAGCGTCCCAGCTGGCGGCCTGGGCAGTGACCTGCTCGGCCGCAGAGGCGTCCTCATCGACCAGCTTGTCCCAGTGATCGCTTGAGTCGTCTCTCTCGCTCTTGGCTTGATCGAGGATCGCCGCGAGGCTCACGAAATGCTCCGCGGGACGATGTTCACGAGAGTGATAATTTGGGAACGAATCGCGGTCTCGTATGTCCCAAGGATCGTTGCCAGCTTTCATGGCCACTCTCCAGCCAGCCGCCTCGTCGGCGTACGCGGCCTGCACTCTATCGTACTCATCCACCATGGCGTCATCATACCCAAAGATGCGCCGCAAGAAAGGCCGGCCAGCCTCACGGACCCTGACCTCGCTCTCCGGCACATTTCTAAGGTCGACTCCAGGCGTCAGGTACTCCTTGTAATGGAGACTCTCGTGGAAGATCGTCGCCCCCAGCAGCGCCGGGGAATCGAAGGCGGAAGGACCGATCACGATATGCCCGTTAGAATACGTTCGACCATAGTCCTGAGTCGGCACAGTTTCATTAAAGGACGGGCCTCCGGTCGCTTCCCGTCCGATAAAGGATGGAACACCGAACGGCTTGCCGCGCGGGGGTCCGCTGACAATCTCTCCAGGCGCAGGAGCATCAATGCCGTAGGCCTGTTGCGCGAGACTGATCGCGCGCGTCGATATCTCTCTGATGCGCCGCTGAGCGTCAAGAAATTTGCGCGTCGCCTTCGCATAGGTTTCCTTATCGCCGCTTGGGAGATCGGAGAAAGCCTTGTCGACGTCCAGGTCGAACCTGCGTCGTTCCTCCAGCTTGTCAGCGATCTCTCTCTCGGAAACGACCCTCAACGTCGGGTCGGGGATCACCGGCCGATTGCTGGCGCCATTCGGTTTACGCAGACCAACTCGCTGCTCTATGTCGAGGATTGCATCATAGATAGGTTTGAGATCATTCTTGACGATCCGCTTGCGCTCGTCGATCACGCGCTTCAGATCATCCAGATCGGCTTTCTTGGGGGGATATAGAGCGGCGAACGCGGAACCCGCGGTCAGGCCGACCGAAATGATCCAAAGACGCCTCACGGGACCACCTCGAACTCCACGAAGTTCGAGGAGGCGTTGTTCCTGATTTCGCGACCTTCTTGCAAACGCTGGTACTCGTACTCAATTTCACTGGGAGGCAAGCCGGAGATGTGCGCCCACATGGCGAAATCACCGTCGCTGCCCAGCAATTCAGGACGCTCGTCCAGCCGCGCCCGGATTCGGTAATGCCCCGGAGCCGCGATCCAACGCCACGGAAGGATACGAAAACCGTAGGGTCCCATAACGAACGGCAGCGGCCGCATCCCTGTCGCCATGTAGTTGGCTTGAGGCGGTTTGCCGGCTCCTTTCGAGTCGCAGTGCAGCTTGGTCGGCGTAGCCACGGAAGTATCACTGGGGGAAAGCTGAAGTCCAGCGAATCCAGGACTTGATTTCCATCCCGCCATGTCATCGACCCAACAGCGCTCACCCGGAATGCGTTCGCGCCGCCATGCAAGGGGATGGCTCCCGCTATCGAGCAACTCGAAAAAAGTCCCCCATCCGGTCAATTCGTTGCGTTCGAGCCTCCAGTGATTCGTCCAAAATTTATCAGTGGTCTTGAAGATCCCCGGTCCATCGTTCCGTATCTCAAGTCGATACCAAAGGTATTCGCCGACGCGCCAGCGCGTCTTGGCCAGGCGCAGGGTCAGCGTCAGCTTGGGCTGGGACTTGTCCGCGCCGAACGCGGCGAGTCCCATGAGCAGGATCGCCATGATCAAGCGCCTCATCTCCCCCGCTCCTCGGGGACTTCCGTCGCGGCGTCGGCGAGGAACTCGACGTCCCTCAGCGCCGCGGCGGCCGCGCGGCGGGAGTCCTCGATGACCTTGCGCAAAGCCGCCAGCGACTTCAGGTCCACTGCGGCGTCGACGCGAGCCTCCGGCTCGTCGCCGGTGGGCTTGACGAAATAGGTCCTGCCCGTCTTGAAAAAATCGTAATTCGAGAAATAGCCCGGCACGACGAGCCCCTCAAGACCGCCCCCGTAATCGCCGTCGGGCAAGCCCTGGCTGTGCGAGCGGACCCAATGAGGATTGCGCGCCGGGCGCACCGCGACCGACGACAGCTGGAGCTCGTAAGCCTCCAGAAGGCGGCGGCTGCGGGCGAGGCCGTCGGACCACCTCAAGACGAGCGGGAAGGCCTCGTCGGTCTCGCCGCAGTCGGTGATCGCCAAGGAGCGGCAGTAGTCCTCGAGCAGGACCGCCATGGCGTCGTAGCGCGCCTCGAGCTGCCAGAGGTCGATCTTAAGACTCTGCGCATCGACGATCCCGGTAACCAGCACGGTCTTGACCGTCACCGGCTTGTCGCGCCGCGCGCTCAAGACGCAGCTGGACTCGGCGCAGTCGGGGCGCTTGGCCAGCAGCCAATGGTCGAAGCGCATCTGGCGCTTGAGCCCCTCCAGCGAGTGGAGATTGCCTTTCGGATCGATCCAGGTCTTCACGTCCGGGACGGCCTGGATCGCGCCCTCGTCTTGCGCCGTCGGCGTTGAGACCAGAACGACGATGTCGCCGAATTCTCTCGTTTCGGTCTTTTCGTCCCCCCGGAACAGGCTGCCCGAACGGAAGGTTCTTTCCTCGATGAAGGCGGCGTCCCATCGCGCGTCGTAGAAATAGATCCGGCCGCCGTCAATGGCCTGGCGCAGCGTAAACGGGAAGTCCTCCGCGCCAGCCAGTGCCGCCGAAAACAACAGGGCGCAAGAAAGGACCGGAGGAAAGCTTCGGCGCGGCATGACGAAAGTATACAGCCTCGAGGGGCGCGCCGCCAGCACCGCGGTGTTACGACAGGCTCAGAACGTCTTCTTCTCGGGCTGCTTGCTCTTGAGCTTGAAGTATTCCCAGATGTCGGCGAGTTCGGAATCCTTGAGGTCGGTGTGGTCGGGCATCTCGGTGTAGCGGACCTTCGAGGGCTGGCGCACGTAGCTCATGACCCAGTCCTTGGTGCGATAGACCGCGATGCTCTGCGGGGCGTTCAAATCCGGACCGATCTTGCCGCCCTGCTGGTTGATCGAGTGGCAGCGCAGGCAGCGGTTCTTGAAGATCTTGAAGCCGCGCATCGCCGACGAGCCCTCCGGCGCGCCGCTCGGCACGACCTCGGGATAGCGCGCCTCGAACTTCTCGAGGTTGACCGAGGCGAGCTGCCACGGCCACGGGTAGGCGTTCTCGGTGCTCTGCTCGGGGCTCGTCCAGACCAAGTAGTAGGGGCCGGGGTTGGCGCCCTTGCGGCCCATCGGCTCCCAGCCCGGAACCTCGTCGTCCTCGAAGGCCAGGCACCCGCCCGCCTCGCTTAGCTTCAGGGCGTCGGCGACCGAGGCGTAGCCATCCAACGCGGTCAATGTCGCCGTCGGGTAGTCGGACTTCTCCCAGCCGGCGCCGAAGGCTAAATCCATGACCGCCTTGATCGGCCAGCAGCGGTACGCTTTCTTCTTGCCCGCGTGCGGGTCGTAGAACTTGACGGTCTGCGGCGGGACCTTGGCCGAGATCTGCGCGGCGCTTAAAGTCGCGACCGTTTTGCTGGAGCGCTGGAAGACCAGATGCTCCTTGGGCTCGGCGGAGGCCGGCGCGGCCAGGATCAAAGCGATGCTAAAGGCGATAAAGCATTTCATAAACGATCACCCCCGTGACCGAGACGTAGAGCCAAATCGGCAGGGTCCAGCGCGCCGCCTTTTTGTGCTCCTCGAAGCGCTCCTTGACGGCGAGGAACAAGGTGCGGATCGCGAGGACCGGCACGAGGATCGCAAGCATCGTGTGCGAGGTCAAGATCGTCAGGTAGACCCCGCGCCAAGCGCCGTGGTAGTAGACGACGCCCGCCAGGTAGTGGAAGGCCAGATACTCGGCCAAGAAGACGACCGAGCAGAAAAACGCCGAGACCATGCAGACGCGATGCGCCGCGACCTTGCCGGAGCGGATGAACAGCCAGCCGGAAATAAGAAGCACGGCCGAGATGCCGTTGAGGCAGGCGTTGATGCCCGGCAGCGAGCTCACGCTCAAGAGACTAATCGACCTCTTGGACCGTGACGGCGCCGTACTTGCCCGAGCTCGGGACGGGGCCCGAGTTGAACTGGGGCTTGTGCTTGCCGATGAGAGAACCCGCGATGTCCTTGAGGTCGTCGAGCGAATCGATGTCGGCGTCGGCGACGTAGTCGAAGTAGACGTCCTTGGCGGCGGCGAAGAGCTTCTCGGCGGTGGGCTCGGCCTTGTTGGAGAGGTGATCGCTCAAGGACTGATAGACCGACTGCGCGAGGCCCACGAAAAGGACCTTGGGCGTTCCCGCCGCGTCGAAGGTCACGAACTCGTAGACGCCGGGCTTGGGCGGCGCGTGCGAGGGCAGGGCGTCGGGCTTGAAGCGGAAGCAGCGCTCCGACATCTTGACCTTGAAGGTCCGCTCGGTCATGGCGCGCTCTGCCAAACGGCGCGGCCGACGAAGAACGGGCCCATGCTCTGGATGTACTTCGAGGTCTGCTGCGTCGGGCGCATCGTCTGCACGAGCGCCGAGAGCGGGAACAAATCTTTGCCGATCAAACCGATCACGAAGTCATTATCATTCTTGTCGAGGCCCGTGCAGTTGAGCCGGATGTCCTTGGCCAGCTCGGCGTCGCCGAACTGCCGGCCGATGGTGCCGTGCTCTTTCAAGATCTGCCCCTGCTCCTGGTGCGAGAGCTGGGAGAAGGCGCCCGTGCGCCTCAGCGGATACCAGACGGCCCAAGGCCAGGCCTTGTCGAGCGTCACGCGCCGCGGGCGCTTCAAGAGGGTGTCCTCGAGGTCGGGCTCGTAGCCGATCGCGTAGGTGCGGCCGAGCATGGAGTATTCTGGCTTGACGGTCAGGGAAGCGAAAGGCGCGCGGTTGAATATCAGCCGGTATTTCTCGAGGAACTGCGCGGGGTCCTCGGAGAGCGCGAGCACGGCCACGCCGCGCGGGTCGTTGGCGTCCTCGTAGAGCGCGCCCTCGGCCTTGGCGACGGTCAGCGCGCCAATCAGCGCCGCGACGTCGGTGCAGCCCGAAAAAGCGGTCAACTGCATGAAGAGGCGCTTATCGAGCAGCTGGGGCGAGCCGTTTTTGGCGCCGCCGCGCTCGCGCAGGTCGAGCGCCTTCTCCTGGGTCTCGGTCACGAGGAGGATTCTATTACTTTGCGGAATCCTTGTCGAGCAGACGCCGCGCCTCGGCGGCGGCCTTGGTCTCGGGGTAGTCGCGCAGGGCCGCTTGCAGATAGATCTCGACGGCCTTGGGCTTTCCCGTGCGGATGTAGAACCTGGCGATGTAGAGGTCCTTGGCGGCGAGGTCCTCGCGGATCGCGGCGATCTCGGCCTTGGCCTCCTCGAGCCTGGCCCCTTGCGGGCGGTTCGCGGCGTAGGCGTTGAAGAGCTTGAGCGCCTTCTCCCACGGTGTCGTGTCGTACTCGAGGCCGCGCGGGTAGCGCCGCCAGCTCATCGCGCGCGTAAATTCCGCCTGGTCGGCGTAGGGGCTTTGCGCAAAGTCGGCGAGCACGCGGTCGCAAAGGTCCGAGGCCTCCTTCCACCGCTTCTCGTCGAAGCGGCGCTCGGCGACGAGCCACTCGGCCCTGTCGATGCCGGAGGCCTGCGGGAAGCGCGAGATCAACGACTCGATGATCGAGACGCCGAGCTCGGGGTCCTTCTTCGAGGAAAGCCCCGCCCAGGCCGGACGCTCGGCGCGGCCCCCGAGGAAGGCCTCGGCGATCGCGACCTCCCGGTCGACGCAGGCCTGCAGGCGCTCGGCCGCCGGGACGCCGTTCAAGACTTGCGCGTAGAGCTGGTGCGCCTGAAAATACTCGCCCTTGGCGTAGAGCGCCTCGGCGCGAGCAAAGGAATCGGGCTGGGCCGAGGCGGGACTCAAGGCCGACAGCAGGAGCAAAGCGGCGAAGAACGGGGGCTTCATGGGTTCGACGGACAGATTTTACTTCTTCTTGGCCGGACCGTACAGCTTGTCGATGCGCTCGAGGCCCGCCCGCGCGTCGTCGTTGCCGGGGTCGATCTGCTTGGAGAGCTTCCACTCGTCGCGCGCCTTCTCGTAATCGCCCTTTTGGAAATAGATCACGCCGGAGAGATAATGCTGCTGGGACGCCCGCAGCGCTTCCTCCGTCGCGGCTCTCTTGCGCTTCTTGCTCGGCCAACTGGGGCGGTCCTTGAGGCGCTCCAGGGCCCAGCGGCAGGAGGCGCGCTTCACGTCGGTCTCGAGGCAGGTCCCGCAGGCCGCGAGAATCTCCTTGGGGGTGCCGTTCTCGTAGCGGTCGCGGCAGACCTGCTCGATGTCGTCGGGGCCCGCGCGGGCCAACGACGGGAGGAGAAGGCAGGCGATCAGTATCCAAGATCGCATGGCCAGATTATAGCCCGCGGCGATGATAGATTTGTTGCGGTGGACTCTCTCCCGAATATTGTCAACTTTGCTGGACATATGACCGGAAAAGTTGACAATCCTGGCGGTGCGGGGTCCACGGACTCGACAGTCGAACCGATTAGGGAAGCATTATTTTTTTAAGTATAATCTGTCGAACGGTGCGATACCCAAGTGGTCCAAGGGGACGGTCTGCAAAACCGTTATTCGCGGGTTCGAATCCCGCTCGCACCTCCACTTTCCCGATGATCCAGGCCCTTCTGCTTCTTCTCGCCGCCGGGCCCGCGCGGGCGGTCTCGATCGAGCGCCTGCCCAATCTCGAGTTCAAGACCGGGCACCTGATCGCGATCTCCGAGATGCGCGCCGACCCCTCGACGATCATCTTCGAGGCCGCCACCGCCAGCCGCTACGGCCACATGGGCGTCGTCGCCGAGACGCCCGAGGACCTCATGGTCTATCACTCGATGCCGCCGGGCGTGCAGAAATCGCCGTTGGCCGACTTCCTCGGAAAATCCCTCGTCGCGGACAAGCCAGATCCGCAGTTCACCTTGCTCAGACACGCCGAGCCGCTCTCGACGGGCGAGCAGAGCGGGCTCATCGAGGTCATGGAGGACATGCTCGCGCGCAAGGTGCCTTTCAACTACACGGTGACGATGAACCCCAAGAGCGTCAACTGCTCCGAGTTCGTGCGCCGCGCCTTCGACGCGATCGGGCGCACGGGCCTCGGCGACCTGGGGCCGATTGGCCGCAGCAATTTCGGCGCCTTCGACGGCGCGCTCATGCGGCTTTTTAGAATCCGGCTACCCCCGCCCGAGTCGCCCGGGGTGAGCCCGGCCTCGATCGTCAACTCGCCGCAGCTCGAGGCCGTGCACGCGGGGCTGCCGGTCGAGCGCTTTTTGAGCGACGCGGAGATTTTCAAAGCCTGGAAGGACGGCGGCGGGCTCGACAAGCTCTCGGAGATGACGCGCATACCGCGGGAGAAGCTCGAGGAGTTGGGGAAGAACGCGTCGACCAAACCCTACCGCGCCTATCCGCCTGGGTGGCGGCGGCCTAAGACTTTTGCGCCTGCGCCGCCTTCTTCTTGAGGTAATTCGCGTAGGAATTGCCTTCCGCGCAGTCTTCACCGGTCAGCGCCACGGACTCGAGGCCGGCGATGTCGAATTCCTTCTTGTCCCCCGAGCCCTTCATCACGACTTCGATGAAGTTGTCGCGCTTGAGCTTGGGGTTCTTGAACTGCCGGTTGAAGATGAAGCCCTCGACCTTCGCGCCGTCCTTGAGCGTGATGGTCACGTGGCCCCGGAAGTCGTAGGCGGCCTCGATCTGTCTCTCTAATTCGGTCATATGATTGCTCGTCGGAAGATTCTACAAAATCTTCAGCCCTGTCGGGACAGCAGGAAGAGCCCCAGCGCGAGGAAGCTCAAGACGACGAGCCAGCCGCTGGCCGAGGCCAGGCGCCGCCCCCAGTCGGGCTTGGCCAGCAGGTCCGCGCCAAGCCCCCCCGGCGGGCGCGCGGGCCTGGCGAGCTCGCCGAGCTTGAAGGTGGCGAGCAATATCCCCAGCGCCGCGAACAGGAGGCCCGAGACCAGGCGCCCGGCGGGGCCCGCCGGGGCGACCTTGAAGCGCGTCAGAAGAGTCTGGGGGAACCAAGACGCCGCCGCGGCGACCCAGAGCCCGAAGCCCGAGAACGCGGCCCCTCCGAGGCGGTAGGCCCAGGCCAGCCGCCGCCTCAAGCCCGGGCTCACCTTCGCGCCGGAGCCCAGCGCGAGCCGCTCCCACTCGGCGGCGGCCTCGGCGTGGTGCTCGGCGTCGCAGGCCAACCCCAGGCCCATGAAGAAGAAGATCGCGGCCGCGAACAGGAAGTAGACGAGGGTCTGCGGCATGCGGCGATTATAGGAATTTGTGTATGATCTCGAAAATGGAGCCCAAATACCTGCGCATGATCCGCCGCATGAACGAGAGCGCGGTGGCGGACTCGCCCGACTGGTCGGTCTACATCGCCCGCTGCTCCGACGGCAGCCTCTACACCGGCATCGCCAAGGACCTCAAAGCGCGCATCGACGCGCACAACATGGGCAAGGGTGCGGCGTACACGCGCTCGCGCAGGCCTGTGACCTTGCTGCACAGCGAGCCGGGACTCACGCGCTCGGAGGCCTTGATGCGCGAGGCCGCGATCAAGTCGCTGCCGAGAGACCGCAAGGAACTACTCGCGTGTGACCGGGATGGCCTTGACAAGAAGGGCTCTTCCAAGCACAATAGGGTCGCCGGGACGAAGCCGAGCGTCCCCAAGACCCCCAGGAGGGTTCTCTGATGGCGACCATGCAGTTTACTCGGAACTACACCGACCACTCGAACAACTCGGGCTTCCAGTTCGAGTTCCACTGCGACAAGTGCGGCAACGGCTTCCGCTCGAGCTATTCCCGGAACAAGCTCGGCATGGCGACCAACATGCTCGACGCCGCGTCCAATCTCCTCGGGGGCGGGCTCTGGGGCGCGGCGCGGGGCGCTGCCAACCTCAACGACGCCCTGCGCGGCAAGGCCTGGGACGACGCCTTCCAGGCCGCCGTCGCCGAGATCAAGCCCAAGTTCCGACAGTGCCGCCGCTGCGGCAAGTGGGTCTGCCCCGAGGTCTGCTGGAATTCAACTGCCGCGCTCTGCAAGGAGTGCGCGCCGTCTCTGCAGGAGGAGGTCGCCGCCGCCGCCGCCCAAGGCGCCGCGCAGCAGATCATCGCCAAGGCCGGCCAAGAGGCGGGCTTGATCGCCGGGATCGACCTGACCAAGGCCGCCCCAGCGGCTTGCCCCTCCTGCAACGCCCCTCTAGCCGACGGCGCCAAGTTCTGCGCGGGCTGCGGCAAACCCGTCGCATCGGAAAAAAAGTTCTGCGCGAAGTGCGGCAAACCCTCGCCGGCCGAGGCCAAGTTCTGTCCCGAGTGCGGGGCCCCCAAGGCTTGAAGAGGCTGCTCTGCGCGACGGCGCTGCTCTGGCTCGCGGCCCCCGCGCGCGCCACGCCTAATTTCACGACCAAGGAAGGCAAGCCGACGCTCAATGCCGGCGTCAATTTCTCCTCGGCGGTGCTGGTCTCGATGACGGGCGCCTACACCGACGCCGGCGGCGGCGCTCGGGCCTTCTACATCCGCGGCAGCTCGCAGGGGGCGATCAGCTTCTCGGTCTCCTCGGCTGTCTTCTCGGCCCGCACGGCCGACGGGCTCGCCTTCACCGACGAGTCGGGCGTGCGCGTCTCGAGCGTCACCCAGCCGCTCGTCGAGATCGCGATCAGCTCCATCACGGGTGCCACGGTGATCGGGGGCCTTCCGGGAGGCGCCGCCCCGGGCGGCTACCGCATGCTCTACTCGGTCATCGGTACGACCGGCTCCTACCGGCTCTTCACGGCGACCTCCTCCGACGGCATCAACTGGGGCAACCAGTACAGCACGGCGGTCATCACGAGCCTCAACGGGGGCTTAAGCTTCCTGGGCTCGCCGAGCATGGTCCGCCTCAACAGCGGCGACCTGCGCCTTTATTTCGCGCAGAGCCCCGGCGCGGGAAACCCCCCGGCCGTCCGGCAGATCTACTCTTCGCTCTCGACGAGCAACGGGGCCAGCTGGAGCGCGCCGGCCTCGGTCTTCGCCGGCCCCGTCAACGAGGTCGCCGCGGTCAAGCGCACCGACGGGCGCGTGCGCCTTTACTACACCTCGCCCCTGGCCGCCCAGACCACCAGCGTGCAGGTCTTGAGCGCGCTCTGCTCCGACGTCAACGGCGCGACTTTCGTGGCCGAGGCCGGGGTGCGCCTCTCGACGGGAGCGGGGCTGGGCAACCTCTCCAACCTCGAGGTCGTGCGCACGACCGAGGTCCCGGTCGGCTTTCGCTGGCGGGTCTACTACAACTTCACGCCCTTCGTCCCGGTGGGAGTGAGCACCGCCGACGTGTTCGCCGCGGTGACCGACGCACCCGACATCACCTCGCTGTCTCCGGGCTCGGTGTTCCGCTCGGCTCCTCCGATCCAGTTCCTGATCCAGGGCGAGATTTTCGACCCCGCGATGACGGCCGCCCTGGCCCTGGCCGGCCAGGCCAACATCCCGGGCACGGCCCTCGTGCACACCGACGACCAGAACCTGACCGCGACCTTCGACACGCAGAACAAGGCCCTTGGGCAATGGGACACGGTCGTGACCAACGCCAACACGCTGTCGGCGACCTTGCCCCTCTCGCTGCTCATCGACTTCGAGGGCGGCAGCGTGAACCTGACCGACAACCTCATGCGGCCTTTGACGGGAGGCAAGACCAAGATCGTCGTCAACACCTATCTCGAGGGCCCGATCTCGGTCAAGCTCTACACGACAACGGGCCGGAACCTCGCGACGATCTTCGACGGCTACGTCGTCGCCGGCGCCCACACCTTCTTCTGGAACGGCTCCACAGCATCGGGCCGAACAGTCGCCAGCGGCGTCTACCTCCTCAAGATCACGGGCCCCAAGCTCGACACCGTCAACAAGATCGTCGTGATCAAATAATGGGAAGGCTCGCGGGGCTCCTCGTCGTCCTGGCGCTGCTGCGCCCCTTGCCCGCCCGCGGCGAGGCGGGCCTCTCGGGCGCCGAGACCCTCGCGCGGCCGCTCGGTGCGCGGGCGACCGCGATGGGCACGGCGTTTGCCGCCGTCGACGGCGGCGTCGACTCGCTGGCCTACAACCCCGCGGGGATATCCACGGCGGCCCATGCGGCGGTGCAGACCTCCTACACGCGCGGCATCGCCGACGACTATTTCAGCTACGGCGCTTATGTGCAGCCCCTCCCCTTCGGCGTGCTCGCGGTCGGCGGGATGTATTATGACGCCGGAACGATCCACCTGACCCTGTCCGACGGCTCGGACCGCTTCGTCAAGGCCCAGCAGGACTACGTCGAGATGCTCGGCCTCGGCCTCAACCTGGGCCGCGGGCTTTCGGCCGGAGGCCTCGTCAAGGTCTACCAGTTGAGCCTGGGCGGCGAGGCGCGCGCCAGCGGCTACGCCTTCGACGGAGGCCTGTTGTGGCACTCGCCCGTGACGGGGCTCAATGTCGGCGGCAGCGTCCAAAACCTCGGGCCCGACGTGAAGTTCGAGTCCGCCAAGGACCACCTGCCGATGGTCTACCGCGGCGGACTCGCGTACCTGCTCGACCTCGAGCGCTTCACCGCCTTCTCGGACATGTCCACTTTCTTCACCCGCTATCTTTTCACGGCCGAGGCCATCGCGCCGGCCCGCGAGCGCACGGCGGCCGGAGCGGGGCTCGAGATGGACATGCCGTTCGCGAAGACCAACCACGCCTTCCTGCGCGTCGGCTACATCTTCAACCGCGACCTTGACGGCATCACCTTCGGCGTCGGCTTCCGGGAAAAGCACTTCACGGCCGACTACGCGCTGGGCGGGCAGAGGACGGTCGGCGACGTGCACCGCTTCTCGATCGGCTACGAGTTCTAGCCGCTGATGCCCCGAGCGCGCCGCCGCAAAGGCCTCGGCCTTCCCGGCTTGCTCCTCGGCGTGGCCGCGGGCCTGGCGCTGATCGCTCTGGGCATCGCCGTCTACGCCGAGTCCAAGCTCTCGACGCTCGTCGTCGGGGGCTTGGGCGAGAGCTTCTCTACCCGCATCTACGGAGCGCCCTTCATCCTTCATGACGGAACAGCCGCCGCTCCTTCGCGGCTGCTCGAAAGGCTCGACCGGCTCGGCTACGCGCAGGTCCAGGGAGAGCCCCAGTCGGGACAGTATTCGTGGCGGTCGCCCGCGCTGAGGGTCTCCCTGCGCGGCTTCAAGACGCCACTCATGAAGCAGGAACCGGGAGTCTTCTCTTTGTCCTGGACCGGCAAGGAGTGGAGACTCGACGGTGCCGCCTCGTTCGCGCTCGAGCCCGAGGTCGCCTCCGAGCTCTCGGGAGCGCGCAAGGTCCGCCGCGAGCCCGCGGAAGCCGCCGAGCTGCCTAAGGCCCTCAAGGACGCGGTCGTCGCCGCCGAGGACAAGCGCTTCTACGGGCACTGGGGCCTCGACCCGCGCGGGGCCCTGCGCGCGCTGCTCAACGACGTCACGGGCCGCGGCGCTCTGCAGGGCGGAAGCACGATCACCCAGCAGCTCTCGAAGAACCTTTTCTTGAGCCCCAAGCGCACGCTGCGAAGAAAGTTCGCCGAGGCCGTGCTCGCCGTCTATCTCGAGCTGCGCTACGGCAAGGAAAAGATACTGGCTCTCTATCTCAACCACATCTACTTCGGCCAGGACGGGGCTTTCAGCGTCGCCGGCGTCAAGGCCGCCGCGCGCTTCTATTTCGGCAAGCCCCTCAACGCTCTCGACGCCGCGCAGTGCGCCACGCTCGCGGGCCTCATCCGCTCGCCGCACCGCTACAACCCCTTCCGCGATCCCGACGAGGCGCTCTCGCGCCGCAATTTCGTGCTCAACCGAATGCGCGAGGAGGGCTTCATCTCGGAAGGCGAGCTCAAGGCCTCGCTGCTCGAGCCCCTCGGCGCGCGGCCCACCAAGGCCCCCAGCGGACGCGACAACGACTATTTCGTCGCCGAAGTCGTGCGGCAGCTCTCGCCCCGCTACGGCGAGGACGCGCTGTTCCGCCAGGGTCTGTCTGTCTACACGACGATGGACCCGCTCTTGCAGGCCGCGGCCGCGCGCGCGGTCAAGCTCGCGCGGCCCCAAGGCGCGCTGGCGGCAGTCGAGCCTTCGTCGGGCCGCGTGCTGGCGCTCTGCGGCGGCCGCGACTTCGGACAGAGCCAATTCAACCGCGCGACTCAAGGCCTGCGCCAGCCCGGCTCGGCCTTCAAGCCCTTCGTCTACGGCGCGGCGCTGGAGAAGGGCTTGACTCCCGCCACCATCCTCAATGATGAGCCGCGCAGCTATCCCAGGGCGGCCTCCGCCTCCACCTGGGACCCGCGCAACTACGACGGCGTCTACATGGGCACCGTGACGCTGCGCACGGCCCTGGCTCATTCGCTCAACGCGGCCACGTTGGACTTGGCCGACAAGATCGGCGTCGGCGCCCCGATCGCATTCGCGCGGCGCATGGGGATCAAGAGCCCGCTCGAGAGCAGCCTTGCGACCGTGCTGGGCTCCTCCGAGGTGACCTTGCTCGAGCTGGTCGCGGCCTACGCGCCGTTCGCCAACGGCGGCTTTCGAGTCTCGCCGGTCCTCGTCGAGGGCGTCTTCGACGCCTCCGGCGATGTGCTCGAGTTCTCCGGCTTTTCCCGCGAGGAAGTCCTTGCGCCCGCCCAAAGCTATCTGATCACATCGCTGCTACAAACCGTCGTCGGCGAGGGCACGGCAAAATCGCTGCCGCTGCTCGGCTTCAAGCGCCCGGCCGCCGGCAAGACCGGCACGACCAACGACGGGCGCGACGCGTGGTTCGTCGGCTTCACGCCGCGCCTGCTGGCCGGCGTCTGGGTGGGCGATGATCAGCACCGCCCGCTCAAGGCCACCGGGGCGCGCAACGCCCTGCCGCTGTGGGCGTCGTTCATGCGGGAGGCGGCCGCCGATTTCCCGGAGGAGGACTTCGCCGAGCCTGCGGGCCTCATCAAGGTCAGGATCGACCCCATGTCGGGCCTGCGTGCGCTGGCCGGCTGCCCGCAGAAGCGCGAGGAGCTCTTCATCGCGGGCACGCAGCCCACGCAGGACTGCCCCCTGCACGAGGGCGGGCTCAAGGGCTGGTTCAAGCGCTGGTTCTCGCGCTAGCGGGCCGCCTTGTCTCCGACGGAGAAATTGAGTAAAATGGCTTATGCCTCCCTTCATCGGCTCGCAGGAGCACAAAGAGCTGCTCTGCCGCTTCTTCATCGAGACCCACGACCCCTACAAGCCCTCCGAGATGCCCTGGCCCAAGCTCGACGAGGCCGCCCGCGCCCGCCTGGCGAGCCTGCCGATATGGGAAGAGGCCGTGCGCACCGAGGCCGACACCGCGCTGGCTGTGACCGTCATGGGCGAGTGCGAGAAGGACCCGCTGCTGGCCAAGGCCATAAGCCTGCAGGGCTACGAGGAGTCGCGCCACGCCGAACTCCTGAGGCTGCTGACCCAAAAGTACGGCATCCCGGTCCCCGATTTCCCCGCCACAAGGCCCCAGGACCCCGACTGGGCCTTCATGCGCATCGGCTACGGCGAGTGCTTCGACTCGTTCTTCGCCTTCGGCCTCTTCGCGCTCGCGCGCGACTCAGGGTTCTTCCCGCCCGAGCTCGTCACGCTTTTTGAGCCCGTCATGCAGGAGGAAGGACGCCACATCATCTTCCACGTCAACTGGGTCGCCTTCAACCAGGCCAAACTCGGCTACACCAAGCGCCCCTCGTACGTCTTCCGCCGCGGCCTGGCCATGTGGCTGCAGATGGTCAGCCGCTTCAAGACCGCCCTGCGCGTCAAGGGCAAGAACGACCGCGCCCAGGACAACTTCACGATGAGCGCTCACAAGTCGTTCGGCGACATCTCGCCGCGCGAGTTCGTCGAGCTCTGCCTCTCCGAGAACGAGCGGCGCCTGAAGCCCTACGACGAGCGCCTGCTGCGCCCCGCCTTCGTGCCCACCGTCGCCAAGGCCGCGCTCAAGACCTTGCCGAAGAAGCCCGTCGCCGAAGCCGTCGCCGCTTGAAGATAGGGCAAAGACTCGAGGCCTTCGGGGTCTACGCGCTAGAGGCGGCCTTCCGTCTCTTCTCCTGGGAGGCGGCCCAATCGGTGGGCGCGGCGGTCGGCGGCTCGCTGCGTCGCGTCAACGCCCGGCGCTGGAAGATCACCCTCGACAACCTGGCCGCCGCGTTCCCTGAGAAATCTCCGGCCCAGCGCGAAGCCATCGCTCTGCAGGCCTGGCGCAACGCCGGGCGCATCGCCGCCGAGTTCGTCAAGAGCCGCCACATGAGCCCCGAGGACCTCGCGCGCGTGATCATTTACGAGAACCTGGAGAAAGTCGACGCCCTGCTCAAGGAGAAGAAGGGCATCATCTTCAACATCGGCCACATGGGAAATTGGGAGATGGCCGGCATCGACTTCACGGCCCGCGGCTATCCTTTGGGAGTGGTCGGCCGCGTCATGAAGAACCCCGCGATCGACGGGTGGGTCCGCTCCACGCGCTCGCGCTTCGGCGCGGCCGTCTTCCCCCATCGCAGCCCCTTCTTCCCGGCCGTCAAGTGGCTCAAGCGCAACGGCATTGTCGCCGTGCTCATCGACCACAGCATCCACGAAGGGGGCATCTTCGTGCCGTTCTTCGGACGACCCGCCGTGACCTCTCCCTTGAGCGCGCTGCTCGCCGTGAAGGCCGGCTGCCCCATCATCTCGGTGCGGGTCCAGCGGCACGGTCCGGGCTTCAAGATCCGGTTCGAGGGCCCGCTGCGCCACGACCCCGCCGCCGATCCCGACCGCGAGGTCGAGCGGCTGACCGCGGAGATGACCAAGGCCCTCGAGGGCTTCGTGCGCGAGCGCCCGGGCGAATGGCTTTGGGGCCACAACCGCTGGAAGCGCAAGCCCGAAGCCGTCGCTCTGGGCCCTAGGGCCTAAAGCGCGGCGGGCCTTTTCCCTCCGCGAAATCTTCCCTTCGGTCCCCTCCGGTTTTTCCTGGATTCCCCTATAATACAGCTTCGGAACAACCATGCCCCCCCATCGCCCATGGTCTCATCGCCTGTTGCTTTGCGCCTTCGTCCTGGCCTTCCCCGGCGCCGATCTCTGCCGGGCCGCCGCCTCCATCGAGGAGAAGGCCGTGCTGCGCACAGCCCCGGTCGCCCTGCAGCTTGCAGGCTCGGTCCCACTCGTTCAAACGCCCGACCTCAAAACCCTTCCCGGGACGGATATGACGCGACTCGCCGAGACCGGCGCCGTTCTTCCGGCGGCGCCGGTCCTGCAGAGCGCCTCGGCCCTACTCGAGCAGCCTTCCCTTAATAAGCCCGAGGCGCCCGCCGGCGCGCTCAGCGCCGAGGCCGGCAGGGGCTTCGACATCACGGCAGAGCCGGCGACGCGGACGAGCCTCGTCAAGCTCCCCGAAGGAACGCCGACGGCCCTGGGCCAGGTTTTGTCCCCGCGGACCTACGAACCGCGGCGGCAGGGCTCGAGAGTCACCGGCATCAAGGCCAGGATCACGGCCTTCCAGCAAAGCCCGCTCGGCCGGACGGTCGCGGCGCATTTGCCGCGCGTCGCGGCCGCCGCCGCCGTGGTCGCGCTCGCTTGGGTCGCCCACGCCGCCGGCCGGCCGGAGCTCGCCCTCGGCGTCGCGCCGATCCTCATGGCCGGCACGCTGCGCGACAAGAGCCGCGGAGCGCCCGAGGAGGCCAAGGACAAAGACGCGGCCTACTACGGCGTCGTGCGCGGCGCGCGCCAGCCCGGCGAGATGCTCGGGCCCGTGCAAACGGCCGACTTCGGCGAGCGGCTGGGGCTGAGCCACCGCGAAGCCTGGGAGGCCGTCGGGCGCCTCGCCGACGAGGGCAAGTTCGCGATGTTCTCGAACGGCTACAACCTTCTCGTCGAGCTGCCCAAGCCCGACCCCATGGATTTGCCCGACGTCGAGGGCCGCGCCCTGGCGATGAAGGCCGTCGGCCTGCTCAACAACGAGCCGATGGTCGACCACGCGCGCGCGGTCGCGATGCTGCAGAAGGCTTACCTGAAGTATCCCAAGGACGACGGAGAAGACGAGGCCTCCGAGAGCCGCCGGCAGGTCTCCTATCTGCGCCTCAACGCCGCGCTCGAGGTCCTGCGCAACGTCGTCGAGGAGCACGAGACGACCTCGACCACGGCGGGACCGACCGAGAAGTCGCTGATCGCCGAAGCCAAGAAGTACCTCTACGACGCCTATTACGACACCCACCACGTCGCGCTGCCGCCGGACCAGATGACGCTCGACGTGCTCACGGACATCGTCAACAAGTACCAGATCAGCCGCTACAACTCGCACCCAGACTACAAGGAGATCGAGGCCGGCTGGAATGTGGCCAAGACCGTCGCCAAACGGCTGGGCAAGCCCGCCGTCGCGGCACTCTCTCCGGCCGCCGCGCAGACGGGCCGCGCTCCGCTGATGCTGCCAGCGCCCGCCGGCTCCAAGCCCGGCTTCAACCTGATCGCCGACGACGACTCGAAGTTCAAGGAGCTCAACAAATTCGGCACCAATCTGACCGGGCTGGCCGCCTACGGCAAGCTCGAGCCTTTGATCGGGCGCGCCGCCGAGCTGCGCCAGGTGATCAAGGTCCTCATCCGTCCCAAGAAGAACAACCCGATCGTCGTCGGCGAGCCGGGCGTGGGCAAGACCCAACTCGTCGAGGGCTTGGCGTTGAAGCTGGTCAAGGGCGAGGTCCCTCCCGAGCTCAAGGATAAGAACATCTTCAAGCTCAACCTCAACGCTCTGGTCGCCGGCACGACCTTGCGCGGACAGTTCGAGGCGCGCGTCGAGAAGGTCCTCAAGGAGGTCGCAGCCTCCGGGGGCCGCGTGATCCTCTTCATCGACGAGGTCCACATGGTCCTGGGGCTGGGCAACTCGGAGGGCGGCCACGACCTCTCGCAGGTCCTCCTGGATGCGATGGCGCGCTCAGGGCTTTCGGTCATCGGCGCGACGACTTTGGACAAGTATCGCAAGATCGAGAAGCAGGGCGCGCTCAACCGCCGCTTTCAGGGGGTGACCCTCAACCCGAACACCAAGGAAGAGACCTTGGAGATTCTGCGCGCGACCAACGCCAAGTACGAGGCCGACCACAAGGTGACTTTGCCCGAGGAGACCCTCAAGGCCGCGGTGGACTACGCGGCGCGCTACATCACGGAGCGCCAGCTCCCCGATTCCGCGCTAGACCTGCGCGACGACGCGGTCGCCGAGGTCAAGCTGCGGTCCTACGAGCAGGAGGAAAACGGCAAGGAGGCCGACCGCACCGTCTCTCCCAACGACATCGCGACCGAGATCGCCTTGCGCATGGAGATCCCGGTCCAGAACGTGTCTGCGACCGACAAGGAAGCCCTCAGGGCCATGCCCGACGAGCTCGAGAAGCGCGTCGTCGGGCAGGGTCAGGCCATCAAGGCCCTGACCCGCGCGGTGCGCAAGAGCCGTCTGGGCTACAAGGACCCCAATCGCCCCGACATCTACCTCTTCCTGGGCCCCACCGGCGTCGGCAAGACCGAGACCTTCAAAGCCTTGGCCTCTCTGCTCGGGCTGCCCGTCACCGCGCTCGACATGTCCGAGTACGGCGAGAAGCACAACATCGCGCGTTTGATCTCGGCGCCTCCGGGCTACGTCGGCTACGAGGAAGGCGGCCAACTCACCGAGCCCGTGCGCCGCAAGCCGCGACACGCGGTGCTCTTCGACGAGATCGACAAGGCCCACTCGGACATCTTCAACATACTTTTGCAGATCGCCGAGGAAGGGCGCCTGACCGACGGGCAGGGCCGCCGGGTCTCCTTCAAGGACTCGGTCGTCATCATCACGGCCAACTTCGAGGGCTACCACAGCTCCGATGAGAAGCCCGCCATGGGTTTCAGAGACTCCCGCAGCGAGATGACCGCGGAGCAGAAGGCGGATGAGGCCAAGGCCAAGTACACCGAGAACCTGGAGAAGCACCTCAAGCGTGAGCTCATCAACCGCATCGGCCGCCACCGCATCATCGTCTTCAACGAGCTCTCGCCCGAAATGCTCGTGCAGATCGCGCGCGTCATGGAGGGCGGCATCAACAAGCGCTTCGAGGCCAAGGACATGACGATCCGCTTGACCGACGCGTCGGTCAAGCACATGGTCGACGACGCTTCCTCCGACAAGAACCGCAAGTACGGAGCCAGACCTCTTCGCGACATACTCGAGGAGGAGGTCCTCGACGCCATGGCCGAGGCCGAGCTCGACGGCCGCACCTCCAACGGCGACCGCGTGGTCGTGGATTGGGACCCGGCCCGAGGCTGGGTCGTGACGCCCGACAAGTCGAAAAAATAATAGACTATCCGCGTGATTGCGCAAGCCCTGCTGCTGTGGCTCAGCCTGACGGTCCCCACGCAAGCCGAGCCTTTCAAGGGCGAGAATTGCCAGGCCTGCCACGTCGCGATCCGCGACTCGGTCAAGCCCGCCAAGGCTGAAAAAGCCGAGGACGCCGGCTCGTTCGACGTCGCGGTCGTAGGCGGCGGCCTCTCGGGCCTGACCGCGGCGCACTACCTCAAGGACAGGAGCGTCGTCGTCCTCGAAAAAGAGGACCACACCGGCGGGCGCACCTACCGCGACACGCTCGACCGCTGGGCCTACTCGGTCGGCGCGGTCTACACGGTCAAGCCCTACGGCATACTGACCCAGCTCTACCAAGACCTCGGCATCTCGCCCGTCAGGCTCAAGGCCCCGGTCCACAACTATTGGACCAAGGACGGCCTGGTCCCGGAATGGACGAGCAAGGAAGGCCTCCAAAAGCTCGCCCGCACGGAGGCCGACAAGAAGGGACTCGAAAAGCTGTACGAAAAACTCGAGCAGTTCGAGCATGACGGCAAGATCACGATCCCCTTCGAGGACTCCGACCCCGCGGCCCTGGCCGAGTACGACCAGGTCAGCTTTCACGACTACCTGACGAAGAACTTCGGCGCGCAGGCGGCCGAGCTCGGCGACCTCTACGCCCGGGACGTCTTCGGCATCGGGGCCAAGGACGTCAACGCGGCCGTCGGCATGCTCTACATGTGCTCCGAGACCACCCCGTCCTACAGCTGGGCCGGGGGCCTCGGCGAGATCGCGGCCGCCGAGACCAAGGAGCTGGGCGCCAAGGTCCGCACCGGCGCGATGGTCGAGGCGGTCTCCCAGACCAAGGACGCAGCGCTCGTACGCTACCGCCAAGGCGGCAAGCTCCATGAGCTCAAGGCCAAGACCGTGATCATGGCCCTGCCCTCGTTCATCGGGCGCCGCCTCGTCGCGGGCCTCTCGCAGAAGAAGCTCGCCGCGATGAAGCGGGTCCACTACTCGGTCTACGTCGTGATCCCGGTCGAGTTCAAGAAACCCATCTATCAAGAATCCTTCGTGCTCTGGGCCCCCAAGATGAGCATCTCCGACCTGACCTTCGCCAGCGGCGACCGCCTCGAGGGCGAGGCTCCCAAAGCGGCGGGCCAGATGGCCGAGATCTACCTCCCGATGGGCGGCACGGAAGGGCGCAAGAAACTGCTGGCCATGAGCGACGACGACATCCTCAAGCTCGCCTTTACCGATATGGACAAGGTCCTGCCGGACGCCCGCTCCCAGGTCGAGAAGACCGTGGTCGTGCGCTGGGGCCACGCGATGCCGATCGTCTTCCCCGGGTACCTGACGACGGTCGAGCCCGAGCTGCGCCGGCCGGAAGGGCGCGTCTTCTTCGCCGGCGTCGACACCCAGGCGCCGGCCATCGAGGGCGCGATGTACGCCGGCTATGAGGCCGCGCAAGCGGCCTCCAAGTATCTGTCGAAATGACCTCTATCGAAGCCGATTCGATGTGGACCAACGAGGACCCGCGCCTGCACCTGCGCTCCTGGGGAGGGGAGGGCGCGCCGCTCATGCTCCTGCACGGCATGGCCGGCCACACCCATTGGTGGGACACGACGGCCCCGCTGCTCGTCGATTCCTTCAAACCCGTGGCCTTGGATTTCCGGGGCATGGGCGACAGCGACTGGAGGGCCGACGGACTCTACACGACCGAAAACTGGGTCGCCGACATCGAGGACGCCCGCCACGCTCTGGGCTGGGAGCGCATGGTGCTTTGCGGGCATTCGCTCGGAGGGCGCATCTCGCTCGACTACGCGGCCAAATACCCGGACCGCCTGCTCGGGCTGGTCGCCGTCGACTTCCTGCCCGAGTTCTATGAGGCCAAGTCGCGCAAGTTCGAGAAGACGCGCTCGCGCAAGCAGCCCGTCTACCGCGACAAGGAATCGATGATCCGGAAATTCCATCTTCAGCCCCCGGGGACGACGCTCCACGACGAAGACCTGCGATCCCTCGCCGAGAGATCGCTTCGCAAGTCCCCGGAAGGATTCACGTGGAAGTTTGATTGGCGGGCCTTCACCTACTCATACGGCATGATTTGGCCCACGCTTCCCAAGATCAAGGTCCCGACGCTGATCGTTCGCGGCGAGCACAGCACGGTCATGGATCGCGCCGCTTACCAGCGCTGCCTCGACGAGCTTCCCGGCGCGAAGGGGCTCGAGGTCAAGGGCGCCTACCACCACGTCCCGCTCGACGCCCCGAAGGCCATGGCCAAGGGGATCGCGGACTTCGCCTCATGCCTGTTGTCGGCGAAGTAGTCGAACTCTGGCGCTACCCGTTCAAGTCCATGCTGGGACGACGCTTGGACGAGGTCCAGGTCGGGCCCAACGGCGTCTGGGGAGACCGCGGCTGGTCCCTGCGCTACGCCGATTCCCGCAAGAACGTCTCGGCCAAGCAGGTCGCAAGCCTCATGCTCTGCGAGGCGCGCTACCTCGAAGAGCCGACCGAGACCGCCAACCCCGCCGTCGAAATCACCCTGCCCGACGGCAAGACCGTGCCGACCGACGGCGACAGCGCGCCCGCGATCCTCTCGGAGCTCGCCGGCTGCGAGGTCGTGCTCGACGCGGCGCCCGGCGCGCATTTCGACGACTACCCGATCCACCTTCTGACCACCGCGTCTCTGCAGACCCTCTCCCGCCTCAATCCCGCGTCGAACTTCGACGCCCGCCGCTTCCGGCCCAACATCGTGATCAAGGCGCAGGGCGAGATCCAGGAAGGGTTCGTCGAGTTCGGCTGGTGCGGGAGCGACCTGCGCGTCGGCGGCGTCGACCTCCTCGTCAAGAAGGCCACGCGGCGCTGCGTCATGACGACCCATCCGCAGCAGGAGCTTGCGAAAGACCCCGAAGTGCTCAAGACTCTCGCGCAAAGCGCGAACGCCGACCTCGGCGTCTACTGCGCCGTGCTCTCGCCGGGACGCATCAAGGTCGGCGACCCCGTCGTCCTGCTCTAAGCGCCGCCTGGTCCGGCCCCTGCGGCGGGCTGCTTTCGCCTTCCGGGAGAGCTTCACCAGAATTGTCTATTTTTTGGACCATATGGTCCAAAAAGGTGACAATTTTGGCGCGGCATGAAACAAGGTAGGCATCGACAAGAAGCGTCTTTCCGCTTATACTTCCAATGTGCGGATACTAATCACTCTCGCAGCCCTTTCACTTTTATGCCCCGCCGCCCAAGCGGCCAAGAAAACTCCCCCTCCGTCCGGAGCACGGCTGACCCACATCGTCGGGAAGGTGAACGTGGAGGGTCCGGCGGCAAAGGGCCCGGCCAAGGAGGGCCAGGCCCTCTCCTCGGGAGACTGGATCGAGACCCTCAAGGCGGCGACCGCCGTCATCGAGCTGGCCGACGGGTCGGCCCTCAAACTCAAAGAGCTCAGCCGCTTCCAGCTGGAACTGCCCGCGGGCAAGGAGCGGACGACCTCGGGGCTGTTGTCTTTCGGCGGAGTTTTCGCCAAAGTCGCCAAAGTGCTGCCCGGCGCCTCATTCGAGATAAGGACCGAGACAGCGGTCGCCGCCGTGCGCGGCACCGAGTTCTTCACGGCCTTCGGCCGGGCCAAGAAGGCCGGGCGCGACCTCTGGGTTTGCGTCAACAAGGGCGCCGTCGACGTGACGACCACCGCCTCCAAGGCGCCGCTGCGCGTGCCCGCGGGCAAGGGCATCCTGATCAAAGCCGGCCTCGACCTCACCAAACCCCAGGCCTACGAGTGGACCAAGAAGCTCAACTGGAACATGGACCCCAAGAGCGGCGCGCTCGAGGACCAGACCAACCTCGACTCCGCCTACACCGATCTTCTTGACCAAGACTACCGCTAGCCTGCTCGCGGGCGCCGTCCTGCTGTCATCGGCCTTGACCGCCAGCGCGGCGCCCCAACCGCCGACCGCGTCAAACCGACGCATCACGGAGTACGAAGCAGCCGAGCGCTTGGTCTTGAAGCTCGGGCCGCTCGACCCTTTGGCGGAGTTCGCCGAGCGCTGGCAGTACGGGCCTCTGCTGCCGTACAGATCCTTCATGACCGGCTCATATTACCGGGTCGAACGCCACCTCAAAGTCGGCGCTTTCTATCGCCTGCAATATGGAGCCCGCCACGACAACGACTGGTTCCGCGACAACCAGCGTCTCTGGGCCTGGGCCGACACGACGCGCAGACCCGAGAGCGTGCTCGTCCTCGACGCGACGCCGCGGACCGACCTCAAGTTCCTGCCCGGCGGATCGTGGGTCGGCTCGCTCAAGCTGCGCTTCGAGCGCAACTACTTCAGCGCGGAGAACGTGCTCAAGCTCGAGCCCGAGCTGGCGTGGTTTTGGATGAGCGGGCTCAACCCCAAGGGCACCGTCTTCCTGCGCTACGAGACCGATCTCGCGCTGAACTTCGGCAACCGGACCGTGTGGCAGCGCTGGTGGTACCTCGCCGCGCTCTGGCATCCCAAGCCCTGGCTCTCGCTCGGGCCCTCCATCGCCCTGCGCGACGAGAACTGGAGCACCTCATCCTCATTCTCGAGCATCGCCGGGCCCAACGCGAGCTACAGCGTGCTGCACCGCTCGCTCGTGGCCGGCTTCACCGTTGTGGCGCGCCTGCGCTGAAATAAGCGAAAATCCTTCCGCCATGCGCAAGCTCAAGGTCGGCGACGCGGAGATCGGAATTCTCGCGCACATGCTGCACAAGGTCGATTTCTTCTCGCCGCTGACCGTAGGACAGATGGAGCAGGTCCTGCCCTACATCCTGGTCGAGGCCTTCGACGCCGGCGAAACGGTCTTCAAGCAGGGCGCCCCAGGAGACGCCTTCTACATCATCTACACGGGACAGGTCGAGGTCTGGTTCAAAAAGGGGTTTTTCAGCCTCTCGAAGATCGTCGCCACGATGAACCCCGGGGACTTCTTCGGCGAGATGGCGCTCATCTCGCGCGACCCTCGGAGCGCGACGGTCGCATGCGTCGAGGCGACCCAGCTCTTCGTCCTGGTGGCCGCCGACTTCCAGTTCGTGCTCAAGCAGAACCCGCAGGCGGCCGCCGAGATGGACCGCATCGCGGCGCGGCGCAAGTTCAACACGTCCCACCTGCCGGAGTCATGACGCAGCGGCATTTCGTGGCGACCGGCTACGTGGTCAAGGACGGCAGGACTTTGCTGCTCTACCACAAGAAGCTCAGGATGTGGCTGCCGCCGGGCGGCCACATCGACGAGGGCGAGCTGCCCGACGAGGCCGTCCTGCGCGAGATCAAGGAGGAGACGGGACTCTCCGCCGTGATCCTCTCGCCCATAAGGGAGTCGGCCCACAAGGAGAAAGGGGTTCTGTTCCTGCACCAGCCGAGCCACGTCCAGCTCGAGGACATCCCGAACCACCCCCAGCACATCGACCTGATCTATTTCTGCGGGGTCAAGGACGGCGCCGAGGCGCTCTCGCACGAACACGAGGGCATGCGCTGGTGCTCTGCATCCCAGCTCGAGAAGGATTCCGCGATACGCGACGAAGTACGCCAGACGGGACTTGAAGCCATCGCCTACGTCCAAAGCCTCGCCAAGGAGAGAACACGATGATCAAGATTCTGTTGACGCTGCTGCTGGCCAACGCCGCCGCCGAACCCGCGCCGGTCAAGGCGGTCTGGAAATCCTACCAGTACGCCGGCCCTGACTATAGACGCTACGACTGCGGCCCCGCGCTCAGCGCCCTCGACGCCCTGCTCACGGCCATGGACGCGCGGGAAGTCCGCAAAGGCTGCTCCTGGAACTACGGGATCTCGGCCTCCTGGGAGGCTCTGGCTCCGCTCAAGCAGGATGCCCCCGAGAGCCGCGTCGCCTCGCTCATGAAAACACTGTCCAAGAGCGCCGAAGGCTGGCTTGGCGGCAAAGCGCGGGACTGGAAAGACGACTCGGTCGACGCGCAGTGGGGGCAGGCTCAGCTCCAGGTCAATCCTGGGCCCGGTCGCGCCTGCCAGGTCTACGCCGAGGTCCTCGATTATCTGTTGGAGACGCTTCCGGTGCGCAAGGTCTCCTCGCAGGTGTTCTGCGACGGCGGCTCGGGGATGATCAGCGTGAGCCTCGAGTATTTGGCGCCGGCGGAAGCCGGACGGACTGGACGGCGGCCAGCACCGAGCCCAGCACGGCCAGCGACTTCTTATCGAATTGCGCCAAATCCACTGAGCCGCTGAGCAGCAGCCCGTTTCCGAAGGACGAAGCGTTGAGGCTGGTCCCGCCTTGGCCCCAGACGCTCCAGCCGCCCCCGAAATGGTTGAGGTTCATGCTGAAGTTGCGCCCATCCACGCTGCCGAAAAGGCTCCAGCCGTCTCCCGAGGGGTTGACGCTGACGTTCACGCCCGAGCCCCAGGCGTTGTAGCCGCGGTTGGGATCGGTGTTCGAGACCGGGTTGAGATTAAGGTTGACGAACTTGTTATCCGCGCTGCCTGAGATGTTCCAGGAGCCCCAAGAGGTCTTGGAGCCGTTGAGATTGATCCTCAGCGAGCCCTCGTTGATGTCGCAGAACGAGCCGTTGAGGCCCACCCGCATCGAGACCGAAGTCCAACGCGGGAACGCCGCCTTAATCCGGGACAGTTCCTGCTGAGCGGTCGAACCGATGAAATCCGGCGCGGGGCTCTGCGCCGCATGGGCCGCTGCCGAAACCAGGATCAAGAACACAACCAAAACGCTGCGCGCGGCGTTCCTCATAATACCCCCCAACGGCGAAGCTTTCGTCATTCTAGCACGAAACGAAGCATCTTGCCGGCGACTTCTCCACCGACCGGGTCCGGACCCAGTCGGTGTATAACTCTTTCCCTCGGTCCCGGCAGCAAAGAGCTTGAGCACTGGCGGATGGTATATAATGGAAGCAAATCCCATGAAGCTTCCTCAGCCGGACGACGAGCTCGCGCTGACGAAGATCCTCGAGCGCCAGAAGAAGCTCTTCTGGGACTTCGAGTCGGCCGCCCCTTGGAAAAAAGGCGTCGATCTCTCGCGGCATTTCGTCCCGCTCGACCGCGACAGCCTGATATTCCCCGAGGCCAGCCGCGAGCAGCGCCTGGTCATCAGCCAGTACCTCGGCCTGGTCATCGCGCAGACCTTCGCCGAGATGGAGACCGCGCTCGTGCAGGCCAAGGAGCTCGTTTTCCGCAAGACGCTCGACCTCTATCCGATCAATCCCGAGTTCGAGGCGCTGGGCGAACAGTTTTTTGTCGAGGAGGAAAAGCACTCGCGCATGTTTCGGCGCTACCTGGTCGCCTTCGCCCGCGAGACGGGCGTCAAACCCGAAGATCTCCACGATATCCTGCCGGCGGTCTCGGGGACCATCCTCCAGAGGACCCTCAAGCTCAATTCGGACTACGGCGGCCACGCGCTCTGGTGGGTGCTGACCTTGGTCGAAGAGGTCTCGATCCTCATCTACAAGCAGATGCGCCCGTTCAAAAAGACGCTCGACCCGCTTTACTTCGAAATCCATCGCCTGCACTTCGAGGAGGAGGTTCGGCACAGCCCTTACTCCTACTGGATGATCGAGCACCTCTACCGGCGCGACAAGTCCTTCAAAGGCGTGTTCTTCCGCAAGACCGATCTCGCGCTCGCCCAGGGGCTCGAGATCGCCTGGGCCCTCTCGTCTCTCTCGCGCATCAAGAACGCGCTCTGGCTGCGCAACAAGCATCCATTTTACAGGACCCTGATCTCCTGCATCCCGCTTCTGCGCAAGATCGGCCC
The DNA here is from genome assembly GCA_016194705.1 of Elusimicrobiota bacterium. Lineage (GTDB taxonomy): Bacteria > Elusimicrobiota > Elusimicrobia > UBA1565 > UBA9628 > PALSA-1176. The sequence goes on from JACQAZ010000044.1 coordinate 43,635, forward strand.
GGTCGAGGCTATCCGCCGTCTTTTCGTGACCGCGCCCTTCGTGAGTCTCCTGCTCAACCCGCAATACCACGACGACTTCCAGGGGCTCATCGGGAAGATCCGCACCATCCAGCTGCCCACACCGGCGCCCGATCCCCAGCAGCTCTCGGCGGACGAATGACGAAGACCGGCTTGAAGCTCAAGACGGCGAGCCTGCGGGGCCTCAAGACCGCCTGGTTCGACAACGAAAACGCGGGCAAGCCCATCGTCTTCCTCCTGCACGGCTATCCCGACACGCCCGACGCGTGGTCCGACCAGGTCGAGGCCTTCTCGCACGACTTCCATTTGATCCTGCCCTACGGCCGCGGCGTGGGACCCTCCTCCGCTCCCGAACGGCAGCGCCGCTACGGCGCCTATTCGATCCTGCTCGACCACCTCGAGATCATGAGACTGACGGACGCCTCCGAGAGAACCCCATTGCACGTCGTGGGGCACGACATCGGAGGCATGCACGCCTGGCTTCTGGCCTCGCACCCTCATCCGCGCCTGCGCACCGTTTCCATACTGAACTCGGCCCATCCCAAGCAGTACCTGCGCCGGGTGTTCTGGCCGCGGCAGGTCGTCAAGAGCTGGTACGTCGGAGCGTTCCAGCTGCCCTTCGTCCCCGAGGCCGCGATCTGGTTTTTCCACAAACAGCTCTTGGCGGCGGTGGCCAAGGAGGGCTGGAAGCCTCCTCACCACGAGCAGAGCCTCAAGGACTTCGAGGGCTCGGCGGTCAACGCGATGAACGAATACCGCCAGTTCGCCCGCGACATCCCTCACTTCCTGCGCGATCACGCCGGCCCCGTCGAGGCCCCGGTGCTCGTCATCTCGAGCGAGGACGACAGCTATCTCGAGGCGCCGTCGACGACCGAGTTCTCCGACCTCGCGCGCAGCGTCACCGTGCGCGTCATCAAGGGCAAGCACTGGCTGCACCGCGAGCAGCCCGAGCGCATCAACCGCCTGCTCGGCGACTTTTGGAAGGCGCACCCATGAACCCGCTCAAGAATTGGCTCTACGGTCGCGCGAAGAACCGGCCCTTGACCGCGGAGGATCTGGAAGGGATGGCCAAGTCTCAGGCGCTGGCCTACGCCTGCGCGAAGGCGATCGCGTTGGAGGCCAAGGAAGGCTGGACCGAGGCGCAAGCCGCGCGCCTCATGGACGTCTATCTCTCCGACCACGGCGTCGATGCGGCCTTCCACAAATCCTTCGCCTGGTTCGGCGAGCGCAGCCGCTTCGACGGCATGAAGCGCTGGCTCGATTTTCTGCCCTCCGCGCGTCCATTGCGCCCCGGCGACTCGGTCATCCTCGACACGGCGCCGTTCCACAAGGGTTTCCCGGCCGACATAGGCTATTCCTATTCTTTCGGCGAGAATCTCGGCGTCGAGAAAGCCCGCTCCTTCCTCAAAGAGCTGCGCGGCGAGATCCTGGAGCTGTTCTCCGCCGCCGCGACGCGGCCCGGACTTTCCGGCGGCGACATCTGCGAGGCCGTCGCGCGCCGAATCACGGAAAAAGGCTACGACCCTGTGCACCACCGGTATCCCGGCGGCGTGCTGGGCCACCGCCTGCATCCGGCTAAGGAAGGCTGGCGCCCGCCGACGCTGACGCCGTTCGGCTGGCAGGCGGTCTCGGGCATCGTCAAAGGCGGCTATTTTCCCGAGCTCATGAACGAGGGCCATCGCGGCGATCTTGTCGGCGGCTGGGCCATCGAGCCTCACCTCGGCGGCGCGGGCTTCGGCGCCAAGTTCGAGGAGATGCTCGTCGTCGACGAGAAGGGCGCGCGGTGGCTGGTCGAAGGACCCCCGTGGTGATCGAGGGTCAGACTGTCTGGATCACGGGCGCGGGCTCGGGGATCGGGCTCGAGATGACGCGCGAGTTCTTAAGAAAGGGAGCTTCCGTGTTGGCCATCGACCGCGACGCCAAGGCCTTGGCCGAGCTCAAGAAGGAAGCGGCGCTCCTGAGATTCCCGCTCGCGACGTTGACCGCCGACGTCGGCTCCGGACCCGATTTTCTCGCGGCCCTCGAAGGCGCGCTGAAGTCGAACGGCAGTCCCGCCGTCTTCGTCAACAACGCGGGCATAGCGCGCGTCGGCGCGTTCTCCGAGATCGGGCTGGACGTCTTCGAGGAGGTCCTGCGCGTCAACCTTCGCGGCGTGATCTACGGAACTCGGTTCGCGCTCGCGCAAATGCGGACGGCGGACCGCGGGATCATCATCAACATGGCCTCGACCGCGGGCCTGCTGCCCTCCGCCTTCATGACGAGCTACGCGGCCTCGAAGTTCGCGGTCGTGGGCTTCACGCGATCTTTGCAGTCCGAGCTCAAGCTCTCGCAAAGCCCCGTGCGCCTGTGCCTCGTGACCCCGGGCTTCATCGACACGCCGATCATGAACCAGCGCGGCGTGGAGTTTCCCAAGTGGCTCCGGTGGACCGTGGCGGACGCCGCGCGCACCGCGAAGGCGATCGTCAAGGGCGCCTTGGCGGGGAAAGAAGAGATCACTCCCGACCTCGGCGGACGGCTCTTGCAGCGAGCCTACCGATGGGCTCCGGTTCTCACCGCGGGCGGGGCCAAGCTCCTCTTCGCCCATTCCATGGCCGAGCTGATCGGAAAAAAGGCCATCAAGATCGCGCCGCCGAAGTAGCTCCGGCGGCCAGAGCGTCCCAGAGGTCGTTGGCCTCCAGCTCTCCATGGTGGAGGACCCTGCCTTCGGGATCCAGGACAAAGTTGAGCGGGCTGCCGCCGGGCTGCACGGCGCCGTCGACGACCCTGCCCGCGTCGAGACCGAACGCGATCGGGATCTTCAGCGCCCGGGCGCGGTCCTCGGCCTTGTACCAGTGCGGGCGGTCCGCCTCCCGGTCCGCCTTGCAGGTCACGACGTGCAGCTCGACGATGAACTCGCCGAACCAGCGCGCGAAGTTGAGGTAATGGCGCATGAACTCGTCGTAGGGGCCGTTGCCGCGATAGTCGCCGAGCAGGCACGCCGCGACGACCTGCCCGGGCTTCATGCGCGCGCGCGTCTGCGCCAGCGACACGCGGCTGCCGGCGCCGCCCAAAGGCGGCAGGTCGTAGTCGATGGGGAAGCGCTCGCCCTGCCAGCGCGGGATCAGCCGGAACTTCTTGCCGGTCAGCTTCTCGATCATCGCCATGATCGGCGCGTAGGAGTTGTACTCATAGGCCGCCATGAAGGTCTCGAGAGCCTCCTTGTCCTGTCCATCCTTGAGCTGCGCCTTGCCCATGTAATAGAAGCCCACGGCCTGGTACTCGGTGGTCCAGTACCGGCTGTAGTTCTTCATGTACTCGCCGATGATCGCGTAGCCGTCGTCTTCGCGGCCCTGCTCGTAAGCGGCCGCGCCGAGGAAGACGAGCGCGGGCGTGCGGCCCCGGCCGAAGGTGTCGACGTCGAGCTTGGCCAGGCGCTCAAGATTCTCCCAATCGCCGGCCTCCCAAAGGATGGCGAGCTCCGGCTGGGTCGCCTTGCCCGGCTTGTAGCCTGCCGCCACCGCCTGGCGCGTGAGCTGGAGGCGCACTCCGATGTCGACGCCGCTGGCCGTCAGGTCCACGAACTCCTTGGACGCCGGGCAATAGAAGACGTAGGCGCGCCGCTCCGAGCCGTCGCAGGCGAACTGCAGGCTGAGCTTGTCGGCGCCGATGTCGTCGACGGAGACGAGCCAATCCCCCTCGGCCAGGCCCGCCGCGCCCGCCACCGAGACCTTGGCGAGCTTGACGATGCGCTGGCAGTGAGAGGGATCGGGCGCGGCGGACGCCGGCCTCTTGTCGAGGGAAAAAGTCTGCGACTGGATGAACTCGCTGATCACGCGATCGGGCCGTGCGCGACCCCAGTATAACGGCCGGCCGCCACGCCGTCAAGTCCCCTTGAATTGTGGCAGGCGCGGGGCTACACTTTGGGCATGAGGCCCCTCTGGGCGTTGTGCCTCCTCTCGTTGCCCGCGACCGCCGGCGCCTTCGAGCCGTTGACCGACGTCCACGTGAAATTCCAGCGCGACCAGACCTCCGGAAATCACGGCGAGCCGGCGACGCAAGTCCGCGACTGCCGCTCCCCCCTCGACCCGGCGGCGCCTCCCCAAGACGGCCCGGCCGTTTCGGCGGGGGGCGTCTCGGGCAAGATCGACGGCCGCGGCTTCCCATCGGTCTTCCAAGCTTGGGAGACGGCCTCCAACCTCGGCAAGGAGGACAGCTTCGCGCGGCACGACCTCGCCTGGACCGGGCTCACCTCGTACGGGCTCAAAGGAAACAGCCGCTGGGCCGGCCTCTCGACGGCCTTCACCGGAGGCGGCCGGCAGGCGTCGCTGCGCGGGGGAAACACCAATCTGGTCCTGCTCGCCGAGATCCGCTGGAAGGACGGGCGCTTCGAGGACGGCGACGATCCCGCGAAGCAATATCTGCCCAAAGGCCACCCGTGGTGGCTGCAAAAAGACGGCGCGATGGTCCCCGCCAACACGACGCTGACGGCGCCCTATTTCCTGCTCGACTACCGCGACCCCTGCTTCCAGGAGCAGGTCGCCCGCCAATGCAAGGCGGCCATCGCCACCGGCCTCTTCGACGGCTGCATGCTCGACTGGTGGCATAACGCGGACTCCGATCAGCTCGCCATGCTGCGCAAGGTCCGCGAGGCCATCGGCAGCGGCGGCCTCATCATCGTGAACGCCAACGGCGACGCGCCGACCGCCTCCTTCCCTTATATCAACGGCGTCTTCACCGAAGGCTTCGGGGCGAGCTTCTGGCGCGGCGGGCAAGGCTACGCCCAGGTCCCCTATCCCAAGCCCGAGGCCTGGCAGAACCTGATCGCTTTGCTGCAGACCCTCGAGACCTCCGCCACTCCGCCGCGCATCAACGCGATCGAGGGCTGGGGCGACGCGGGCGACGCGCCCTACCTGCGCTCGCTGACGACTCTGGTGCTCGCCTACTCGAAGGCCTATGTGCTTTATTCAAGGCCGAACAAGACCGTCCCCAATCACGACCACACACATCCATGGGACCCGTTCTGGGACAAGGGGCTCGGCGCCCCGCGCAGCGACGGCGCGCCGGTCGCGCTGCCGGGAGGGGCCGTGCGGCGGGAATTCTCGGGCGGCACCGTCGTCTACAATCCGTCCGAGAACGCCGTGCTGCTGAGCTTCCCCGAGCCGCGCACGAGCAGGGCCACCGGGGTCAAGACCTCCCGCCATCAGGTGCCGCCCCACGACGGGGACATCTTCGTACCTTAGTCAGCGTCCTTGACGCGCCGGGCCGGCGGCACTATACTTAGGTTCTATGGGCGCCTCGCTCGAGATCGCCGCCAAGGGAGCGGCCCCCGTGCGCTTCGAGCTCTCCTCGAGCGCCGTCGTCATCGGCCGCTCCGAGGAGGCCGACCTGCGCGTCGCCGGCGACCTGCACATCAGCCGCCGCCACGTCCAGGTCAGCCTCGAGGGCGGACGGCTCAAAGTGCGGCGGCTGGGTCAGGCCTCCAACCCGGTCTACCACGGCGGCGCGCCGGCCGACGAGTTCACGCTCGTCCCCGGCGATTTCTTCGTCATCGGCGGCACGCGCTTCACCTTCGTGAGCGACGCCGCGGACAACGCCCGCATGAAGGCCTCGTCCGCGTCGGACGCAAACCCTAAGCTCCTCAAGACCATCAGCCAGACCGACCTCTACTCGATGGGCGAGTCCTCGGACCGGCTGAAGCTCCTCGACCTGCTCGAGCTGCCCGAGATCCTGCGCAGCCGCGACCGCAAAGACTTCTACGTGCACATCGCGGGCCTGCTGCGCCTCTCGACGGGCGCCACCTGGGCCTGCGTGGTCACCGAGGAGGGCAAGGTCCTCGGCGAGGACGCGGCCTCCGACACGGGCAAGGGCTACAGCCCGAGCCGGTCTCTCATCAAGAAGGCCCTCGACGACGCTCCGATGCCGACGATCTACTCCTGGAACAACCCGGGCGACATCATGGCGACCGTCCAGGAGGGGCTCGACTGGGCGGTCTGCGCCGCGGCCCGCATCCCAGGCGAGCCCGCCGTGATCTTCTACGCCTCGGGCCGCGACTCGGCCGGCCGCGGCGCCCTGCGCCAGGACGAGGCGCGCTTCGTGGGCCTGGTGGCCGACATGGTGGGCCGCAGCTTCTCGATGGACCGCCTGCTGACCATGGAGGGGCGCCTGGAGCGCTTCTTCGCCGGCCCCATCGTCGACAAGATATTGAAATCGCCGGACATGAAGGAGCTCGAGCCGCGCCTGGCGCAGAGCACGGTGCTCTTCTTCGACATCCGCGGGTTCTCTCTGCGCACCGAGGAGAAAAACGAGGAGATCCTGGGCTACATCAGCGACCTGCGCCGCGCGATGACCGCGATGACGGGCGCCATCCTAGACGAGCGAGGCGTCGTCCTGCAGTACTTGGGCGACGGGATCCTGGCCTGCTGGAACGTCCCTTTCGAGGAGACCGGCCACGTCGACCGCGCCTGCCGCGCCGCGCTGCGCATGGCGGAGGCCATCGGCCATGCCACCGGCGGCTGGAGCTGCGGCATCGGCATCCACACCGGCGAGGTCGTGGCCGGCGCGATCGGCTCGGAGCAGGTCTTCGCCTACGGGGTCCTGGGCACCGTCGTCAACCAGGCCTCGCGCATCGAGGGCATCACGAAGATCCTCAAGACCCCGATCCTCGTGACCACAGAGGTCGCCGAGCGCCTCTCGGCCTCCGAGGGCGTCGCGATGAGAGTGGGGCGCTTCAAGCCGGCGGGCATGAGCGCGGCCTTCGACCTCTTCGAGCTCACGGCCCCGCCCGGGGACCGGGCGCGCCGGGAGCTCTTCGCGGACGGCCTCTCCCGCCTCAAGACGGGCGATTTCTCCGGGGCCGCCAAGCTCTTCGGTTCGCGCCCCGGCGCCGACGGCCCGGCGTCCTTCCTTAATGTCGTGTGCGAGACCTACGCGGCCAAGCCGCCGGCCAAATGGGACGGCGTCATCGAGTTGATCCAAAAGTAGACGCCCTTTACCGCTTTTTCACCCCCCCTTTGCCGTTTTTTTCATTGATTGTTACGGCCAACCGCCCCACACTATGACCGGGGGAATCATGAAGCTCCTCATCGTGGAGGACGACGCGGACACCGCCAGCTTCGTCAGATACGTGCTGGAACAGGAACGCTACACGGTCAAGACCGCGGCCACGGCCTTCGAGGCGCGCGGCTACCTGAAGTCGTTCAAGCCCGACCTGATCATCCTCGACCGCGGCCTGCCCGACGCCGATGGTTTGGACTTCTGCCGCGAGCTCAAGCTGCTGCCGCGCTGCGCCCATATCCCCGTGCTGTTCCTCTCGGCCGCGAAGTCCCCGGCCGACGTGGTCGACGGCTTCAACTCGGGCGCGAGCGACTACGTGACCAAACCCTTCGGCTTCGTCGAGCTCGTCGCGCGCGTGCAGGCGCTGCTGCGCAAGCCCGGCCTGACCGGCATGCGCCACGCCTAGGCGCGCCGGCGCCGCCTCATTTTGTATAGTACCCGCAGTCCCATGCCCACCGCCAGACCGCCCGTCGTCCTACCGCCCGGCCCGCGCCGCCCGCCGCTGGTGCAGGGCCTGCAGTGGGTGTACCGGCCCGTGCCCTTCATCGAGATGTGCGCCAAGCGCTTCGGCGATTGGTTCACCTTGCGCTTCCCGCGAGGCTACACCTTCGTCTTCACGACCGACCCCGCCGCCATCAAGGAGATCTTCGCCGGCGATCCCGAGCAGCTGCACGCGGGAAAGGCCAACGCCATCCTCAAGCCCATCCTGGGCGAGCACTCGCTCCTGCTGCTCGACGGCCAAGACCACCTGCGCGAGCGGCGTATGATGATGCCCCCCTTCCACGGCGAGCGCATGCACACCTACGGCCGAGTGATGGCCTCCATCGCCGATGAGTCCATCAAGCGCTGGCCCCGGGGCCGGGCCTTCCCGGTTCAGCCCGAGATGCAGGCCATCACGATGGGCGTGATCCTGCGCACGGTCTTCGGCGTCGAGGAGGGCGCCACTCTCACCGAGCTCGGCGCGGCCATCAACGTCATGCTCACCGTCGGCACCAGCGGCAAGACCATCAACTTCGTGGGCCGCGACGGCAAGGTCCCCTTCGAGGCCCTCCAGCTCGCCTTAGGATCCTTCTCGCCGTGGGGGCGCATCTCCAAACTCATCGCGAACGTCGACCGCATCCTGCTCGGCGAGATCGCCAAGCGCAGGAAGCAAAGTCCCGAAGGCCGCGACGACGTGCTGACCATGCTGCTCGCGGCCAAGGACGAGCAGGGCCGGGGCCTGACCGACAAAGAGCTGCGCGACGAAATGATCACCTTGCTCCTGGCGGGCCACGAGACGACCGCGACCGCCTTGTCGTGGCTGTTCTGGCGCCTGACCAAGCACCCCGAAGTCCAGGAGAAGCTGCGCGCGGAGGTGCTCGGCGCCTGCAAAGACGGCCGGATCGAGCCCGAGCGGCTGGGAGAGCTGAAGTATCTCGACGCCGTCATCAAGGAGACTTTGCGCCTCAACCCGATCATCCCTTTCGTGGCGCGCTGGATCATGTCTCCGGTGACCATCGCCGGCCGCGAGCTGCCCGCGGGCGTGCTCGTCTGTCCCGCCATCTACTTGACGCACAGGCGGCCCGATCTATGGCCTGATCCGGAGCGTTTCGATCCCGAGCGATTCCTCGACAAACGCCTCACCGGCAACGAATACTTCCCGTTCGGCGGCGGGACCCGCCGCTGCATCGGCATGGCCTTCGCCCTTTTCGAGATGAAGATCATAGCCGCCCAAGCCCTGTGCCGGCTCAAGCTCCTTCCGGCCCCCGGCTACAAGGCTGGGCTCTACCACCGCGGGCTCTCCTTCGCGCCGACCAAGGGCATGCCGCTCGTCGTCGAGAAAGCCTAATATCCCGCTACCCGAGGGAACAATTTTGGGGTCTCAATCGTATATATATCAGGGAGGCCCTGGCGTAAAGGGGTGTAATGATGTATACTTTTGATATGCACAGGACGCAAGTCCTTTTGGAAGAGCGGCAATTCGCGGCTCTCAAGGCCCGCGCCCGGCGCGAGGCGAAGGGGCTCTCGGAGCTCATCCGCCTGGCGGTGGACCGGCTCCTGGGCGGAGGAACGGAGACCTCGGGCAAGAAGTCAGGCCTGCGCTCCATCTGCGGCATCGGCCGGGCCGTCTCCGGTCCTTCCGGGGCGGACCACGACGAGGCCATCTACGGCGAGCCGCTGTGAAGCGCGTCTTCGTCGACACATCGGCCTGGTATGCCTATGTGTGGCCCAAAGACAGGAACCACGCGCAATCCCGGGAAGCCCTCGAGCGCTGGGACGGCCGGCTCGTGACCAGCAACTTCGTCTTCGACGAGCTCATCTCGCTTAGCCGCAAGCATCTGGGCCATTCGATCGCGGTCAGAATGGGCGAAGAACTCAGGAACCAGGCCACCGTGGACCTGGTCAGACTGCTTCCCGAAGACGAGGAGGACGCCTGGGCCTTCTTCAAGCTCCACAAAGACAAGGGCTATTCATTCACCGACTGCACGTCGTTTGCGTTGATGCGCCGGCTCCGTCTCCCGATGGCGATCACAACGGACAAGCACTTCCGTCAAGCGGGGTTCGAGGTCGAGCCGGGTCCGGCTTGACTCTCGTCGAGAAATCAGGGATAATGGTGCATCGGACGGGGGGCGACTAGATCTCCCGTCGCACCGAGGAGACATCGAAATGGCCAAAGCCAACGCCGCCTTCATGAAGGAACTCACCCCCAGCGCCTCGCTCGCCGAGGTCGTCGGCGCCAAGCCGCTTCCGCGCACCGAGGTCGTCAAGAAGCTCTGGGTCTACATCAAGAAGCACAAGCTCCAAGATTCCAAGAACCGCCGCAACATCAACGCCGACGCGACCCTCAAGGCCGTTTTCGGGGGCAAGGGCACGGTCAACATGTTCGAGATGACCAAGCTCGTCAGCAAGCACCTGAAATAGCCCGTCCCGGCCGATCCGACAGCCGTCCCGCCCCCCGTACTGGGGCGGGGCGGCTATTCTTTTCGGGGGACTTTTCTCACGGCCGATCCGGCGGGTCGAGCCGAAAGACGACGTTCTGTTCGCGAGGCTCGCGAAAGACCTCCGTCACTCCCGGCCCGGAGCGCGTCCAGAGTCCGATGCTCTCGAGCATCCGTCTTCTGTCGTCCGGCAGATTCGACCACCAACCGAGATTCTCGTGCCAGTGGAAGTACTGTATGTCGTTTTGACGGCAATACTGGAGCCATTGCTCCCGGGTTTCGAGGCTCGAATCCAGAGGGAACTCAAAGGCCGTGCGGTCGGCCAGCAGAGCCAAAGTCGCGTCGAACATGCTCAGCACGCGAGCCGAGGGCGGCGTGTTGTCGCGGATCCAGGACATGGTCGCCGGCCATAGGGTGGACGGCGCCCCGGCCCTGCTCCGCAGCATGGTCCAGTCGGCCGTCAGGCAGATCCATCCCGCGGCCGCGGTCAGGCCGCACGTCAGAACGCGTCGATCTTTGAGCCAGGGACGCAGGCCGGCCGCGATGAGCGCCCAACTCAACGGGATGAAGGGGACCATGTAGCGGATGTCCAAGGTCTTCCAGCAGAGATGCATGGCCAGCATGCCCACCATGTAGGTCAGGACGATCCGCGCCTGGCGGCTGGCCTTGTGGCCGCGCAAGAGGATCGCGCCTCCAAGCAAGGCTATCGCCGCGCATGACAAGCCGATGACCGCCGCCGTGCGTGGTCCCGCGCGGTTGGCGGTCGTGAGGACGTCTCCAAAGAGGGCCGCCCATGGGACGACGCCGTGCAGGACGCGCGTGAGGCTCGCGCTCCCGGGCGAACGGATGTTCCAGTTCGAAAAATAAGCGATCGGGGTGGCCGCGACGATGAGGTTGCGCACGATCCAAGCCGCCAGCGGCAGCAAGGAGATTCCTATAAACGGGACAGCTTTCGCGTTCCTTCGGAAAGCCAAATCCACAATCCCAAGCTCACGGCAAGCGCAAGGCCTTCCGGACGCAAGAGCGTCGCTAGGCCCGTCCCGACCGCCAAGATCGCCAGTCTCCGGCCGGAGGTCTGTTGAGATGAGGCCTTCAACAGGGCCAGTGAGAGGGCCATGAAGGGGATTTCGGGCATGACCGCTCCGCAATTGAGCACCAGTATCGGGTTCAGGCCCACAAGCAGAACGACGCAGGCGCTGGCGCCGGCGGGCAGGAATTGACGCGTCAGGGCCCAGGTCAAAACCAAGCTGGTCCAAAAAAAGAGCAAGCCCATCACGCGCAGCAAGCCCCAATGGGGCTCCACGACCAATGCCGGGACCAAGCTGAGCAGTGCGAACCCGGGCAGCGGCTCCGTGCGCGGCCACGCTTCCCCGGGAAGCCTGAACGCCCCCTGCCGCACGGCTCGGGCCAGCAGGATCTGCAAGGCGTCGTCTTTGTAGAAGCCTACAGGGACGCTGAGCGCGGCGCGCAGATGAAAAATGGCCATAGCGAAGAGAAATGCCGCCAGGGCGGCGATCCGAGCTCGGCTATTTTGGTAGACTGCCCTAATGGACACGGGGTTCCGGGGCCTGGTGGCGCGTACGGGATTTGAACCCGTGGTCTCTGCCTTGAGAGGGCAGCGTCCTAGGCCGCTAGACGAACGCGCCACCAGAACTCGGCGAGCAACTTGCCTATTTTAACAGTTCCTGGGCGGCCCGCGCAATCGAGACGCCTGTTGCTGGCGGCGGCCGCCGCCTCCCTTGCCGGCTGCGCGGCCCTCAAAGACGCCTTCAAACCCGCCCCCCACCCCTGGCCCGTCTCCTCCGACCAGCGGGTGCACCGCGACGGCGTCCTGCTGCGCGTCTACGGCGGCAGCTTCCGCGACGCGCCCAGCTCCGAGCGCGACGCGCAGGGCGCCCTGCGGTCTTATCTGCAGCGGCTGGAGGTCCCCGGCGAGCCGGCCGACCGCGAGACCCGCATCCGCAAGGCCCTCAAACTCGCCGCACCCGTGGCGGGACGCGGCCCCGAGAGCTCCTACACCTCGACCATCGAGCTCCCGCTCTCGGCCCTGCAGGAGATTCTGGGAACCCGCTATGAGTAGCGCGCGCAAGCCCATACCCCGGGAAGTCCTGTTCGGCAATCCCGAGAAGGCCGCCCCCAAGCTCTCGCCCGACGGCCGCCATTTCGCCTATCTCGCCCCCGACGAGGGCGTGCTCAACATCTGGGCCGGTCGCTGGGACGACCCAAGCAGTCTTCGACCCGTGACCAAGGACCGGGATCGCGGCATACGCAGCTACTTCTGGGCCGAGGATCACAAGAGCCTGCTCTTCGTCCAGGACCGCGACGGCGACGAGAACTGGCACCTCTACCAAAGCGACATCGCCGGCTCGACGCCTAAGGACCTCACGCCCTTCCCCGAGGTCCAGGCCCAGGTCGTCGGCACCGACCCCAAGTTCCCCCACGAGGTCCTCATCGGCCTCAACGCGCGCGACAAGCGCGTCCACGACGTCCACCGCCTCGACCTGCGCACGGGCAGACTCACGCTCGAGGTCGAGAACCCCGGCAGCGTGACCGGTTGGCTCGCCGACACCCGGTTCCGCGTGCGCTGCGCCAAGGCCATGCGGCCCGACGGCGGCACCGAGCTCTTGGTGCGCGACACGGATGCAGGGGAGTGGAGGAGCTTCATCTCCTGGGGTCCCGACGACTCGGGCGGCGCTCACGGCTTCACGCCCGACAACAAAGGGCTTTATATCGAGTCGAGCCACGACTCGGACACGACCGCGCTCTGGGAGATGAGCTTGGACGGAGCGTCCCGGAAAATCCTCGCGCTAAGCGTCGACGCCGATCTCGGAGCGGTCCTCCTTCATCCGACGGACTTCCACGCGGAGGCCGCGGCCTTCGAACGCGACCGGCTCGAATGGACGGTGCTCGACGAAAAGCTAAAGCCCGACTTCGAGGCTCTGTCCAAGCTCTGCGACGGCGATTACCATATCGTCAGCCGCGACGACGCCGACACGGCTTGGCTCGTGCTCTACAACCGCGACACCAAGCCTCCCTGCTACTATCGCTACGACCGCCGCGCCAAGACGGGGACTTTTCTTTTCACCACGCGGCCCAAGCTCGCCGATTACGAGCTCTCGCCGATGCAGCCGGTCAAGATCAAAGCCCGCGACGGGCTGACCTTGCAGGCCTACCTGACCGTACCGGCCGGAGCCAAGGCCGAGAAGCTGCCCCTGGTCCTCAACGTGCACGGCGGGCCCTGGGTCCGCGACGCCTGGGGCTTCCATCCCGAGGCGCAGTGGCTGGCCGACCAGGGCTACGCGGTGCTCCAAGTCAATTACCGCGGTTCGATGGGCTTTGGCAAGGCCTTCCTGCACGCCGGCGACCGCGAGTGGGGCGCCAAGATGCAGGATGATCTCACGGACTCGGTTCGTTGGGCCATCAAAGAAGGGATCGCCAACCCCGCGCAAATCGCGATCTACGGCGGCTCCTACGGCGGCTATGCCGCGTTGGCCGGCGCGGCCTTCACGCCGGACCTCTATTGCTGCGCGGTCGACATCGTGGGACCCTCCAACATCGCGACCTTGATCCGCTCGATCCCGCCGTACTGGGAGCCGATGCGCCGCATCTTCGACCTGCGCGTGGGCAACGTCGACACCGAGCCTGATTTCTTGAAGGAACGCTCGCCCCTGTTCTCCGCCGACCGCATCCAAATCCCCCTGCTGATCGCCCAAGGGGCCAACGACCCCCGCGTCAAACAGGCGGAATCCGAGATGATCGTCGAGGCCCTGCGTTCCAGCGGCAAGCCGGTCGAGTACCTCCTATTCCCCGACGAGGGGCACGGCTTCGCCAAGCCCGAGAACCGCCTCAGGTTCTACGCGGCGGCCGAGGAGTTCTTGGCCAAGCACCTGCGGCCCGGCCGCAAGCCCCAGCCCGCGGCGGCGCCCCCTTCGGGGGCGGCAGCCGGAGGCTAGAGAATGCGCACCTGCCCGTGATGGACCAGGCGGCGCGCCCCGGACACGAGCGCCTGATGACGGCGATGCTGCTGGGCATCGTCGTGCTGGCGAGCCTCAACCTCAAGGTGCGCCTCTCGACCTTCACCCCGCGCTACGACCCAGAAGACGAGACCGGCTACTTCCGGACCGAGAGCGCCTACCAATACCGCTACGCGCGCATGGTCGCAGACGGCCTGCCGCTGCCCGAGCTCGACCGCGACGCCCAGTACCCCGAAGGCGTGCGCCCGACCCGCGAGCTCACGCCGCTCATGGAGTACGCCACCGGCTGGGCCTATCGGCTGGCCAAGGCCGTCGGAGGGGCGGGCGATTTGCGCTGGTTCGTGATCCTCTGGGTGGCGGCATCATCGAGCCTGACCATCCCCGCCTTCTATCTCCTCGCGCTGCGCCTGTGCCGATTCCGGCCGTTGGCGCTGGCGGCGTGCGCGGCCTACGGGCTCTCCTGGGCCGCGCAGTCCAATCTCGTGGCCTCCTACGTCTTCGAGAGCTTCGCGCAGCCCCTGATGTTCGGCAGCCTCGCCTGCTTGTGTGCGGCGCTCGACGAACCTCCGCGCAGGCGCGCCTGGGCTTGCGGGGGCGGCGTCCTGATGGCCGCGGCGCTCTCCAGCTGGCATCTCGCGCGCTTCTACTGGGCCACGGTCATACTGGTCCTGGCGTGGCTCGCCTGGCGCCGGCGCGGCGAGGGCGAGGCCTTGCGCGCGAGCCTCGCCTGGATGGCCGCGCCCCTGCTGCTGGCGGGGCTCTCGGTGCCCTGCCTGCGCGAAAGCGCGTTTGTCTTCTCGCCAGGCATGATCTTGACCTACGGCCTGCTGGCCTGGCTTTGGTTCCCTCGGAAGAGAGTCGAAGCCGCCGTTCTGACCGCGGCCGCGCTGGCGCTGGCCGCCTGGTGGTCGCGCGACGCCGCGGCCTACGCCCATGTCTACTCGTATCTGGCGGCCAAGCTGCGCTTTGGCCTCGTGCGGCCCGCGGACCCCGCATTGCTCAGCAATGAGGCGCGCTCGATCTGGAACGGCCCGGCGGACTCGCCAAGCCCGGGCTTTCTCGTGTTCTCTTTGCTGCCGCTGGGTTTGCTCGCGGCGCCCCGCTTGCTGGCCGCGGCGCGAAAGGAGAAGTCACCCGAAAGCCTGTCGGGCTCGCTCGTCGACGGGCTGCTGCTCCTCTACGCCGCGGGAGCGGTCGTCGCCCTGCGGCTGATGCCCCTCTTCGTGTTCCTCTTGTGCCTGGCCGCCCTGCGACTGCCCGAGAAAAACGCGCGACGGCTGGGCTTGACGCTCTTCGTAGTCCTTCTGGCCGCGCTCGAGGGCTTCAAGACCTTCGCGCCGGCCTCGCGGCTGAACCCCTTCATCCGCGTCGCCGCGGCCCTGCCCGACGACGACCGCCATCCGGCCACGACCTTCTCCCACGAGCTCGCGGTCATCCGTTGGCTCAAGGCCAAGGCCTCCGCCAAGCCGGTGCTGGCCGACATCTCGTTCTCGGCCAATTTTCTCGTCTACGCGGGCGTGCCCGTGCTGGTGCACCCCAAGTTCGAGGCTCCCGGCATACGGGCCAAGGTCGCCGAGTACCTCAAGGCCCTTTTCTCGGACGAGGAGTCCTTCTACGCCTTCTGCCGCAAGTACGGAGCGGATTATTTCGTGCTGAGCGCCTACGACCTGCTCGACGAGACTCCCGACGGCCCGCGCTACACCTCCGGCTCGATGCGCCTCACGCCCAAGACCGCCGCCGTGCTGCTCCACTTCAAGCCGGAGAGCCTCCGGCACTTCCGCCTCGCCTACCAAAACGAGGACTTCCGGATCTATGAGGTCGGCCCGCGGCCCGAGACCAAGCCCGCGGGCAAAGGCTCGCCGATCTACGACCTGTCCCAGTACGCGCCCGCGACCTCGCCCGACGGCGCGCTGCGCCTGGACATCCAAGGGGTGCTGGCCCGGCTCAAGGAAAGCCGGCAGAAGCTCTTCGTGGCGCGCGTGCTGCTGCAGGGGCGCATGCCCGAGGCCGCGCTGGAATACTACGAGGGGGCGCTCAAGGCCTGGCCCGACGAGAATGCGCGCGCCGAGTACGAGCGCCTACGGCGCTCGCTCGAGAGCCGGCGCTAAGGGAAACGCACCACCGAGGAACCGGAAGCCGCCGCGGCCTCCCATTCGATCGAGGCGCACTGGTCGTAGACCAGCGCGTAGGACTCGGCCGAGTCCCGGTTCTTGCGGTCGCGCTCCATGAGCTCCGTCATCGCGCGCTCGTGCTTGGCGATGACGCGGTCGAGCTTGCGGGCGACCGCCTCGCGGAAGGCCGGCACCTCGGAGGGCGCAAGCAGCGCCGGAGCCGCCTTGGTCGGCACGCGCGGCGAGCGGTCCTGCGAGCGCTCCAGGGCCGCGGCCAGCTCGTCGCGCGACTCGAGGAAGATCCGGCGCAGCGCGCGCGTGGGAGAGCTCGTGGTTCCAGGTCTTGTCGTACGGGCAGCCGCTTTCCTTGTAGGCGGACGAGACGCCGATGGAGATCGGCATCGCGTAATCCACGATGACCGACTCGGCGTAGACCACCGCCTTGCCGCCGGCGCGCGCGGCGTCGTTCCAGACGATGCCGCGGCTGGCGTGGAGCTCGCCAGAGGTGTAGCCGGCGCGGTCGGCGCGCGCGGCAATGGGGCCGGGCGAAGAGCGGCTCTTGTCGGGCGAGCCCGGCAGTTCGGGCTCGGCGAAGCGTACGCGAAAGAGCGCAGCGCCGTCGTCCTGCGCCGAGAGAGCGGACGCGCAGACGAGAAGCCCCACGGCGAGGAGCCCTGACCGCATGACTCTAGTTTAGCTCCAAAACCGCGGGTGTCAAGACCCGTTTGGATGCGGCTGCCAGTCGCCTTGCGGGCACTTTTCCCAATCCGCTTTATAGGCCTGCGGGGAGTCGCGGTCCCTGCGGTGGTCGTCCATCAAAGTGTTCAGCACGCGCGCCTGGTCCTCGAGCACGCCGCGCAACTTGTCGCCCAGCTCGCGCTCGAGGCCGGGGACCTCCTCGGCCTTGACCAGACGGGGCGCTCCCGCCGTCGGCAGGCGCGGCTCCTCTTCCTGCGCGTGCTCGAAGGCCGCCTCGAGATGGACCTTTGATGCGTCGAACATCGAGACGTAGGCCCGCGCGTGGCTGAGCTCGTGCTCCCAGGTGACGCGGTAGGGGCAGGAGTCTTCCTTGTAATCCGACGAGACGCCGATTGCGATCGACATCTTGTAATTCACCTCGACGACCGCGGCGGACACCTCGACCTGGCCGCCGGGAGCGGCGCGCGTCTGCCAGCGCACGCCCAAGGTCTTTTCGGTCGTGCCGATCGTGATCCCGGCGCGGTCGGCCTGGGCGCCGCCGGGGCCGGGGTGCCGCTGGGTATGATCGGGAGCGGCCGGGATCGCGGGATCGTTGAACTGGTAGCGGAACAAGGAGACCTCGGGCGCGCCTTGCTCGGCCTTGGGCGCGGGCTCCTCCCTCTTGGCCGCCTCGACGGGCTTGGGGCTCTTGCCGCATGCGCCAAGGACCAACGAAAACGCCAGCAGGAGCAAGCCCGCGCGCATGCCCGAAGTGTACACCGGCGGCCCTTTTCGGTCAATAGCGAGGGAACAAAATGACCCCCTCAATCGTATATGTATCAAGCCCCGCTGGCGCGGAGCCCGGACGGCTGTTATAATGGAGGTATGAGCGTGGGAGAGATACGAGTCAAGGTCCGTTTGGAGAACGAGAGAGATATCTTCGAGTTCGAACGGGGAAGGATCGGCAAGAAGAAGGTGCGTACGGCCGAGATCGACGCGATCGTCGACACCGGGGCCGTGATGATCCTGTTGCCGCGCGACCTGGTCAAGAGACTGGGCCTGAGGAAGTTCGACAAGACCACGGTCGCCTTGGCCGACGAGCAGAGGATCGAGCTCGACAGGGTCGGCCCGCTGTCGCTGAGCATCGGAAATCGCAGGATGGTGACCGATTGCCTCGTGGGCCCTCCCGGCTGCGAACCTCTCATCGGGCAGCTCGTGCTCGAAAGCCTCGACTTGATCCCGGACCCCGCACGCAGGACGCTCACGCCCCGTCCGGAATCTCCGCTGCGCCCCACGCTCAAAATGAAGCCCCTGCTCGCGGCATGAGGTCGGGCGTTTTGGAGCTCTTCCGCGAGCTGACCTCGGTGCCGACGGCTCCGTTTTTCGAGGCCTCGGTCTCGGCCAAGGCGCTGTCCTGGATCAAGAAGAACCTCGGGCGCAAGGTCACGGTTGCGCGCCGCCGCGGCGGCATCATCGTGCGATATCAGGGGCATGGCTCGGGTCCCGCGTTGTGTCTGGCCGCGCATCTCGATCACCCGGCCTTCAGGCTCTCGCATGTGACGGCGCGCGGCGCTCTCGGCAAAAAGGAGGGCGGCCTGCCGGCGCATTTGCTCATCGGGAATAAAGTCGAAGCGTTCGCAGCGCGGCCCAAGGACAACCGGCCCCTGGCGACGGGGGTTCTCTCCAAGGAGATCAAGGAGGGCTTCTACGACATCGTCTGGGAGGCCGCTCCCTCGAGAGGAGAACGACCGGCGTTCGCGACGTTGGCTCTGACGCCGTTTGCGATCGCAGGCCGCTGGCTGCTCTCGCGCTCGATCGACGATCTTCTGGGCTGCGCGATCTCGCTCGAGGTCCTGCGCAAGGTCTCGGCGGCCAAGCTCAAGACCAATGTGACCGTGCTGCTGCACCGCGCCGAGGAAGTCGGCTTCATGGGCGCGCTGGACCTGATCTCTGAAGGCGCAGTCGATGTCGCGGACTCGGTCCTCTCCATCGAGACCTCGCGCGAGCTGCCGGGCGCGCGTCCCGGACGCGGTCCCGTCATTCGACTGGGCGACAAGGCCTGCCTCTTCGACGGCAACCTCACGGCTCTGCTCGACTCGGCGGCGGCGAAGATGAAGAGAGTCCAGCGCCTTCGGCTGACGGGAGGCACCTGCGAGGCCACGGCCTACCAGGCCTTCGGCTACGAGTCGGCGGGGGTCGCGATTCCACTGGTCAACTACCACAACGGGTGGGGCGCCAAGGCCGTCGCGCCCGAAAAGGTGCGCGTCGAGGACGTCGCCGGCTCGATCCGGCTTCTCGTCGAGGCGGCCCGGCTCTTCGGCAAGCCTAACGCCTTGCGCGGCGCCCTGCGCCGGCGCTTGTCCGACCGCCACGCCGCCCTGCGGCGCTTCCTTTAATAGGCGTCCCCGAATTTGCCAGAATAGGGGCGAGTGAAGATCTACACGAGGACGGGCGACAAGGGCGAAACCGGGCTTTGGGGCGGGGAGCGCGTGCCCAAGACTCACCCGCGCGTCGCGGCCTACGGCGACGTCGACGAACTCAACACCTGCCTGGGCTGGACGCTGTCTCTGCTCGGGAAAGACAAGAGACTCTCGCCGCTGAGAAAATATCTTTCCCTCATTCAAGAGGAGCTTTTCATCGTCGGCGCCTTGCTGGCGACACCCGAGGCCCGGCGCGGGCGGCTGTCTCCCCCCTTCGACAAGGGCCTGCCTCCCGACGCGTCGGCTCGCCTGGAAGCAGAGATCGACGCGATGACGGCGAGCCTCAAGCCTCTCAAGAGCTTCATACTGCCCGGCGGCTCGCCGGCCGGCGCCTCGCTGCACTTCGCCCGCGCCGTCTGCCGCAGGGCCGAGAGAAGCGCGGTCGCGCTCTCGCACAGCGACCGACTGCCCGAGGGGCTCATCGTCTATCTCAACCGCCTCTCGGACCACCTCTTCACGGCCGCGCGCTGGGCCAACGCCCGGGCCAAATCCGTCGAGACGCCCTGGGCAGGCCTGGCTCGGAAGTAGCACGGTCGGCCCGATGGGAAAGACCAAGAACGTCCTGCTGCCGATCTTCTTGATCGTCGTCGTCGACGTGCTGGGCATGACGATCATCCTGCCCCTGCTGCCGTTCTACGCCGAGCGCTACGGCGCCACTCCCCAGCTCGTCGGGCTCCTGGTCATGACCTATTCGCTCTGCCAGCTCGTGGCGGGCCCCATCCTCGGCCAGCTCTCGGACCGGCACGGCCGCCGGCCGCTCTTGATCGTCAGCCAGGTCGGGACCTTCGTCGGATTCATCGTGCTCGGCCTGGCGCGCTCGCTCCCTTTGATCTTCCTCTCCCGCTTCCTCGACGGCATCACGGCCGGCAACCTGTCCTTGGCCCAGGCCTACATCTCGGACGTGACGAGACCTGAGGAGCGCGCGCGCTCCTTCGGCCTGATCGGCATCGCCTTCGGGATCGGCTTTCTCTTCGGGCCGGCGATCTCGGGCTTCCTGTCGCAGTACGACTACTCCTATCCCGCGTGGGCCGCGGCGGCGCTGTCACTGACGAGCATACTCTGCACTTACTTTCTTCTGCCCCAAGTCACGCCGCACGCGGCCGATGAAACGGGTCCCGGGGGCAAGCGCCTGGGCGTCTTGGATTGGGGAGCCTACGCGCAATATTTCGAGCGTCCGGAGCTCGGGCCGGTGCTCGTGAACTTCTTCGTCTTCGCGCTGATGTTCGGGCTCTTCCTGTCGGGCTTCGCGTTGTTCGCGGAACGGCGCTTCACGATCCACGACCATCCCTTCGGGCCCAAGGAAGTCGGCTACCTCTACGCCTATTCGGGCCTGCTCGGAGTCTTCATCCAGGGAGGGCTGCTCGGCCGGTTGGTCAAGCGCTTCGGCGAGCAGCGCCTGGCGCTCGTCGGCTACGCCTGCGCCGCCGCGGGCCTCGTCGGCCTCTCGGCCGTGCGGCCTCTGGGCGCGCTCATGCTCGTCTTCACCTTCACGGCCTTCGGCAACAGCGTGCTGCGGCCCTGCCTGACCGCGCTCGTCACGCAGCGCTCCGGGCGCCACGAGCAGGGCGCGGTGCTGGGGCTGACGCAATCGCTCTATTCGATCGCCATGATCGTCTCGCCTCTGGCCTCTGGCTGGCTGATCGGCGAAGGGCGGCTCGCGCAGTGGGCGCTCTTAGGAGCGTCTCTGGCGGGGGTGGGATTCTTGGTCGGCGCGCGGCGCGCCGCGCGCTGAGCGCTATTTCTGGCCGGTGGCAGCGGAAGCGCCCGCGCTCCCGAGGGCCGACTGGGTGACCTGGCTCAAGGGCACGCATTTCCCGGACAGCAGGACCTGATCCTTGGAGCAATTGCCGTTGCTCCCGGTGCTGGAGGTAGAACTGCCGGTGGCGGTCGCGGCGGCTCCCGGTGCGCCGCCGCCGGTCACTCCCCCGGGTGCCGGGGCGCCGGCGGCGATCCCCGTGGGCACGCTGCCGCCAGAAACGGTGCCCGAGCCGCCGCTCTTGCCGCCCTTGCCGAGGATGTTGGTCTTGAAGCCGCCGGAGCCCGAGCTTCCGCCCTTGCCGAAGACGTTGGTCTGCAGGCCGCCGGAAGAGGAGTCCCCGGCGGAAGATCCCGTCGTGGCCGTGTTGAAGCTCGGCTGAGGAGCGGTGGTCACGGCCCCGTTGGCCGAGATGACCGTCTGCTTGCCGGTCGTTTTGGGCGCCTTCTTGGTCTTGGAATTGCCGTAATACCCGCCGTAGGACCAGGCGAGCCCGGGCAAGGACAGGGAAACGGCCAGGATCAGGAGCCTGTTCATCTCGGCGGCCTCTCGGTGTAGTATAGCCCGGCCGCGGGGGTTTATCAAGACCCAGAATTGATATACTCTCGTCGGATGCTCCTCGATCCGATCAACGCCGTCATCAGCTTCGAATTCTACCGCCGGGTCGCGTCCCAAGCCTGGTGGCGTACGGCCCTTTACCTTGGCTATCTCTCTTTGCTGCTGTCGCTGGCGGGCACCGCCGCCCTCAAGATCCACGGCGGCCCGCACATCGACTCGACCTTCGTCTGGCTCGAGAAGTCGTTCCCCCCGCTGACCTTCGTCAACGGCAAGCTCACCTCGACGCTGACAGCACCCCTGGTGCTGCGCCACCCCGAGTACGACCAGATCGGCATCGCCATCGACACCAACCGCCTCGAGCCGGTCACGCTCAAGACCCTCGAGGAGGCCAAGGCCCAGGCCTACGTCACCTCGACGGCCTTCTACATGCTCCAGCGCCCCGGCGAGCTGCGGGTCTACGACTTCTCGAAGGCCGCCGATCCCAAGCCCCTGGTCATCGACGCCGGCTTCTGGGAGTCCGCGCGCGCGATCTTCAACCGCGTGTTCTATCCGGCCGTCTTCGCCAGCGCTTTGGTCTTTCTGCTGTTCTGGAACGTCGGCTGGACGCTGACCTACGCTCTCATGGGCCTGCTCCTCAACGGCCTGGCCGAGGCGGGGCTGGCCTTCGGCTCCTTGGTCCCCATCGCCCTCTACGCCCAGACCGCGGCCTGCGCCGTACAGGGCCTCACCATGGTCGCGGGCGTCGCGATTCCGAAGTGGCCGCTCGTCTCGCTGGTCGTCACGGGAGGCTACATCTGGCTTGCGATCAAGAAGGTCCGCGAGCCGGCCCCCGCTTCGTGAGGCTCGCTCTGCGAGCGGGCGGCCCCGTCTTGGCTGTCGTCCTGGCCCTTGGGTGCGCCCGCGAATTCCGCGTCTCCGGAACGATCACGGTGGCCGCGCACCTCCAAAGCAAGGTCCCGCGCACCAATTCGGTGCTCTTCGTCGTGGCCAAGAACGCCGGAGGCGTGCCGGTCGCCGTGCGCCGCGTCGTCAACCCGCAGTTTCCGGTGGACTACGAGCTGCGCTCCGAAGACTTGATCGTACCGGGCGGGGAACCGGCGGGGCCCCTGATCCTCGAGGTCGAGATGAACACCCACGGCAACGTCGGAGCGCCGGTCAAGGGAGACCTGCGCGGCGCGCACCCGGACAAGGTCTTCTCCGGGGAACGGGGCGTGCACATCGTCATCGATCGGGAAATCTAAAGGTTCCCGGAGCTCACGACAAAATTCGGTATTCCGTCGTCGACGGGATAGCCGCGTCCGCACGCGGCGCACCGAAGCATGGAGGCCTTGTCCTCAAGCGCGCCGCGGCAGGCCGGGCAGGCGAGCAGGTCGAGAGGCAGGGGGTCACGGGCGCGATCCTCCACGCTCAGGCCACCGTCATTTGCGAGACCCTGAAGGTCGGGGCGCCCAGCGAGCCGTAGAAGGTCAGATCGTCGGCCACGGCGTCGATGCGGCCCAAGAGCTCGACGAGATTGCCGGAGATCATCGCCGACTTGACGGGATGGCTCAGGGCCCCGTCCTTGACGGCGAGCCCCGAGACCCCGACGGAAAACTCCCCCGAGATCGGATCGGCCATGTGCATCCCCATGATGTCGAGCACGAGTATGCCGTCCTTCGTGCCGGCGAGAAGATCCCCGCGCGTGAGTCCGCCGGCCGCGAGATAAAAATTCGAGCAGCCGGGGCTGGGCAGGCCCTTGTAGGAGCCGCGCCCGGCCGAGGCGTTGCTGGCGCGCCCTTCCCGGTTGGCGGTGTAGACGTCATAGAAATAGTCGCGCACAACTCCGCCTTCGACCATGACCTTCTTGGCGGTCGGGCAGCCCTCGTCGTCGTACAACGAGCTGGCCAGCCCGCCGGCGCGGCGCGGATCGTCGATGAAGGTCACGAGCTCCGAGCCGACCCTCTTGCCGAGCTTGCCGGCCAGGAGCGATTTTCCGCGCTGCACCTGGTCGGCGCACAGGAGCCCCGCGACGAGATCGAGGAGCTCTCCGGAGACCCAGGGGTCGAAGATCACGGAGCGCCTTCCGGTGGGCAGCTTGCGGGCGCCCAAGAGCGCCACCGTGCGCTCGGCGGCTTCCCGCGCGACCGAGGAGAAATCGAGTTCCGCTTTGCGGCGCGCGGACCGGAAGGAAGAGCCGGTCTGGCGTTCGTCGTCCGCGGCGCACAAAGCCGAAAGCCCCACGCTCGCCGAACCTCCCCGTTCCCAGGTCGAGAGGCCCAGAGTGTTGGCGGTGACCACCTCGCCTCGCGACTCGCCGTAGCCGGCGCGCAGGATCGAGCTGATCCGCCGGTCGGCGGAACGCGCCGACGCTTCCATGGCTTCGAGCCGGGGCAGTATCTTGTCCCAGTCGTCTGCGAAGAGGCTCTGGTCCCAGAGGCTCTGGGCCAGCGCCTCGTCGGGTTCCGAGGCCTTCGGCCCCGCGAACGCCTTGGCGGAGTCCGCCTCGAGATGCGCCATCTGGGCCAAGGCCTTGGCGTAGAGGCCCTTGATCGTCTCGAGGCTCAGGCCCGCCGCGCAGGCGAACCCCATGCGTCCGCCTGCGGCGACCCTTAAGCCCGCTCCCTCGAGAGACGCCTGCGAGACGCCGTCGGGCCGCCCCTCGCGCCTCTCGAGGCCCCTTTCCTCGGCCCGCGACAGGTAGAGCTCGGCCTCGAGCCCCTTTTGAGGCCGGTCCTTGATCCAATCGAGCCCCTCGCGCGCGAGCTCCTGAAGGGACTCCATCAGCGGCTCAAGGCGCTAAAGCCCATATAGAGGAAAAGAAAGCCGATCAGCAGAAAGAAGACGCCCCACTTCTTGCGCTCCAAGGCGATGTACGCGTCGTTGAGCAGATACTCGCGCAGCAGGGCGTTCATCCGGGCGATGAGGTCGGGCCGGTACAAATAACCCAAGCCCAGCAGGAAGAAGAACGCGCCGACGGCCATCTTGAAGAAAGGGCTCATGACTCGGCCGGGGCGGGGTTGAAGCGGTTCATCGCCGCGGCGATGCCCTCATTGAGGACGAGGTTGACGGCCTGCGCGGCCCGGTCCAGGATCTCAGGCAGCGCCTTCTCCTCGGCCGCGCCGAACCGGCTCAGCACGAAATCAGCCGAGTCCCAGCCCGCGGGCTGAGGCCCGATCCCCAAACGCAGGCGCGGGATTTCTTCGGTGCCCAGCGTGTCGATGATGGAGAGCATCCCCTTCTGGCCTCCTGATGAGCCCGAGGGCCGCACCTTGAGCCGGCCCAGGGCGAGTGCTACGTCGTCGTAGCAGACCAGTATCTCGCGAGGCTCGATCTTGTGGAAAGCCGCGAAAGACTGCACGAAGCTCCCCGATTCGTTCATGAAGGTCAAGGGCTCGGCGAGCAGGAGGGCGTCGGTCCGCGCGAAACGGCCGAGCCCCCGGAAGTCCTTCCATGGGGCGTCGTCGGCCAGCCGCTCGACGAAGCGAAAACCCACGTTGTGGCGCGTCCGGGCGTAGCGCTCGCCCGGGTTGCCGAGGCCGACGACCAGCCGAATGTGGGCCAAGGCGCGAAGAGACTACTTTTTCTCTTCCTTCTTGGCCGGCTCCTTGCCTTTTTCCGCGGCGGGAGCGGCCTTGGCTTCCTTCGGGATGACCTTGCCCTCTTCGTCCTTCTTGCCCTTGGTCGAGGCGACTTCGGGCTCGGCCGTCGCGGCCTCGGCGCCCTCGGCGGCGGCGGCCGCGGGTGCGACCTCGGCGACCTCCTCCTTGACGATGGTCACGTGCACGACCATGTGTTCGGCCGCGTCGAGGATCTCCACGCCTTCGGGGACCTTGAGGTCCTTGACCTGCAGGTGCTGGTGGAGCTCGAGATGCGAGACGTCGACCTCGACGGACTGCGGGATGTTGGCGGGCAGCGCCCGGATGCGAAGCTCGCGCAGCTCGTACTGCAGCAGGCCGCCCGAGTTCTTGACGCCCGGGGCCTCGCCGATGATGTGCAGAGGCACCTTGGCTTCGATCTTCTGGGTCAGTGAGATTCTCTGGAAATCCGCGTGGACCAGACGATCGGTCACGGGATGGCGCTGGAGCTCCTTGACGATGACGGTCTCGCTCTTCCCGCCGACCTGCAGGTGCAGGATGGCGTTGACGCCTCCCTTCCTGCGCGCGGCCATGAGGTCCTTCTCGGACAAAGCGACATTGATGGGAGGCTTGTTGCCCCCGTAGATGACGCCGGGAATCTTCGACGAAGAGCGCAGGGCGGAGAGCGCCTTCTTCGTGCCTTTGCCTTCCTTGGCTTCAACGGACAGCTTAATCTCTTCCATGTGACTGTTTCTCCTGGGTCATATGACTGGAAATTTAGACGAATAGCGCGGAAATGGACTTGCCTTGATGGTTGCGGGCGATGGCCTCGCCCATCAGCGGCGCGATGGAGAGGACCTTGATCTTGCCGCCCTCGAGGTGGCGCACGGGGATCGAATCGGTCAGGACCATCTCCTCGAGCGACGACTTCTCGACGAGATCGGTGGCAGCCCCAGAAAGCACGCCATGGACGCAGGCGGCGTAGACCTTCGTGGCGCCGTTCTCGCGAATCTTGGCCGCGACCTTGACGAGCGTGCCGCCGGTGTCGACCATGTCGTCGAGTATGATGCAGGTCTTGCCCGCCACGTCGCCGATGATGTTGTAGACCGAGGCCTCGTTGGGACGCGGACGCCGCTTGTCGATGATCACGAGCTGGGCGTTCATGCGCTTGGCAAACGCGCGCGCGCGCTCGGTGCCGCCCACGTCGGGCGAAACAACGGCCAAGTTCTTGAGGTTCTTCTTGCGGAAATAGTCGAGGACGATGGGCGCGGCGTAAAGATGGTCGACCGGGATGTCGAAGAAGCCTTGAATTTGCGCTGCGTGCAGGTCCATCGTGATGACGCGGTTGGCGCCCGCGGTCGTGATCAGGTTGGCCACCAGCTTGGATGAGATCGGCACGCGCGGGGCGGTCTTGCGGTCGGCTCGGGCGTAGCCGAAGTAGGGGACGACCGCGGTGATGCGGCCCGCCGACGCCCGGCGCAGGGCGTCGATCATGATGAGGAGCTCAATAAGGTTCTCATTCACGGGCCGGCAGGTCGGCTGGACCACGTAGCAGTCGCAGCCGCGCACGTTCTCGTCGATCTGCACGTTGATCTCGCCGTCGGCGAAGCGGCCGACGGTGGCGGCGCCAAGAGTGGTGCCCATGTAGCGGCAGATGTCCTCGGCCAGAGGGCGGTTCGAGTTCCCCGAGAAGATCTTGAGGTGCTGGAACAGCTTGACCCCGCCCTCGAAGCGGGTCTCGGCGTGGGTCTTCGGGCTCATTCGTGCCTCGGGCTGGGCGGTCTTCGCCATTACTGTTTGATCACCTGGCGGGCGCGAGCGATCGCCAGGGCCTCGTCGGGGACGTCCTCTGTGACGGTCGAGCCCGCGGCCACCTTGGCGCCGCGCCCGATCTTGACGGGGGCTATCAGGTTGACGTTGGAGCCGATGAAGGCCTTGGCCTCGATGGTGGTCTTGTGCTTGGCCTTGCCGTCGTAGTTGCAGGTGATCGTGCCGGCCCCGATGTTGACGTCCTCCTTGATCTCGGCGTCGCCGATGTAGGAGAGATGGTTGACCTTCGTGCCGAAGCCGATGCGGGACGCCTTCACCTCGGTGAAATTGCCGATCTTGGCGCGCGGCCCGATGACCGACTCGGGCCGGATGTTGGAAAACGGGCCGACGAGGGTCTTCTCGAGAAGTCGGGCGTTGATGATCTGCGAGATGCGCACCTCGCACTCGTTGCCGATGACGGCGTCCTCGAGGTAGCAGAACGGCCCGACCTGGCAAAGCTTGCCGATCTTGGTCTTGCCGCGCAGGATCGTCGAAGGGTAGATCACGGAGTCCTGCCCGACCTCGACGTCGGCGTCGACGTGGGTCGAGGCGGGATCGAGGACGGTCACGCCCGAGAGCATGAGGCGCTCGAGGAGCCGTCTATTCATGATGCGCTCGGCGGTCGAGAGCTGGACGCGCGAGTTGACCCCGAGGACCTCCTCGGGGATCTGGCTCACATAGGCGTTGACCTTGCCGCCCTTGGCGCGCATGAGCTCCAGGATGTCGGTCAGGAAGTGCTCCTTCTTGGGGCCCTTGGCGCCGATCTCCTTGAGGCCGGTCAGCAGGGATTCCACCTCGAAGCAATAGGCGCCCGAGTTGATCTCGGTGATGCTGAGCTCCTTCGAGCTGCCCACCGACTCCTCGACAATCCGCTGAACTTCCCCGAGTGGAGAGCGGACGATCCGGCCGTAGCCCTTGGGGTTGGCGAGCTTGGCCGTGAGCAGGGTGACCTGACCTTTCTGATCGTCGTGGCTCTGGACCAGGGCGTAAAGGCTCTCGTAGGTCAAGAGGGGGGAGTCCCCGCACATAACGGCCGCGGTCTTGAACTTCTTCAGGAAGGGGACCGACTCCATGACCGCGTTGCCCGAGCCGGTCTGCTTCTTCTGGTGGATGAACTGGATCGGGCGGTTGATGCCGCAGTCCTTGGCCATCGCGTTGACCGCGGCCTTGACGGCCTCGGCCTCGTGGCCCACGACGATGCCGATGGCGTTGGGCTTGAGCGCGTTGGCCAGGCGCAGGGTGTAGAAGAGCATCGGACGGCCGCCCACGTGATGCAGGACCTTGGGGATGCTTGATTCCATGCGCGTGCCCTCGCCCGCGGCGAGGATCAGAGCGCCCAGCGACTTCGCGCCTTTATGGTTGGAGTTCATGGATATCTCATTCCCAGGCCTGGACTCGAACCAGGAATAGCGGATTCAAAGTCCGCTGTGTTACCATTACACCACCTGGGAGTCAATTGGTTTGGCTTCATACGGCCGTGGGATCGGTGGACGGCGGCGTCCCCTTCTTGACCTCGTCCTCGTAGCACGCCAGCACTTTATCCTCGAGCACCTTGCGAAAATCCATGTTGATCGGATGGGCGATGTCCTTGTAGGTGCCGTCGGGCAGCTTGCGCGACGGCATGCAGAGGATCAGACCCTTGTTGCCGGAGATGATCTTCATGTTGCGCACCACGAAACAATTGTCGAATGTCACGGTCGCGAAGGCCTTGAGCTTGTCCTCGTTGCGCAGATGAACCCTGATCTCGGTAATTTCCATGAAGTCGCGGCTGCTGCCGTACGCGTTGCTCTACCCGTTGCAGCAAGTCAAAAAAACGTTCCAGGGATAGGCGCCCAGCCTCTTGAGGAGCCTGTCCCCCTCCTCGTGCGATGAGACAAAGCCGAAGACCGACGAGCCCGAGCCCGACATGCGCGCGCCCCGGGCGCCCGCCTGGGCCAAGATGCGGCGCGCTTGCGCCACTTGTGCCAGGGCCGGAAGGGCCGACGACTCGAGCCGATTAAAGAGCAGGCCCTCCCAATCTCCGACGGGCCTGCCTTTTTTCAAGCTCACGACTAGTTTATCAAGCTGGGAAAGCCGTGTCAACACGTCGGCCCGGGAGGGTTTGGGCAGGTTTCTATAAGAATCGGCCGTCGAGATGTGCACGGAGGGGTAGATCAAGACCATGTAGGGAAGGGACTTGGCGATTTTTATGGGCTTCAAGCGGTCGCCGATGCCCGTTCCGACGCAAAAAGTCGCCGGATGCAGGAAAAACGGCACGTCGGCGCCGAGGCCGGAAGCGATTTTATGCAGAATTTTCCTCTTCTTTGCGTCGAGCTTGATGTCGAAGAGCTTGGCCAAACCCAAAAGCGTGCCTGCAGCGTCCGAGGACCCTCCGCCCAGGCCCGCTCCGACCGGGATGCGCTTGGTCAGGAGGATGTTGATGCGCTGGCCGACGCCGAAGGCTTTGCGGAAGGCCTCCGCGGCCCGGACGATCAAATTGTCCGGACCAGCCGAGATGTGAGGAATCCCGGGGGCGGCGTCGATCGAGAGCTCGATGCCTTTCTTTCCAGGATCGGCCGTCAGGTCAAGGACATCGTAGAGGTTGATCTTCGCGAACAACGTCGCGAGGCGATGGTAGCCGTCGGGGCGCTTTCCAGTAATCTCGAGAAAGAGGTTGACCTTGGCCGGGCACTGGACCTTCACTTCAGCGCGGCTCCCGCTTCCAGAGCGACCACAGATCGCGCGAACCGTGGATGAAGCCGATCACGTAGACGACGCGCGGCGCCATCCGGTAGATCAGGCGATAATTGCAGACGAAAAGCTCCCGTATCGCAGGATCATGCATTTCTGGAACGACCCTGCCGCGTTTGGCCAGAATGTTCAGGGATCGAGCCGCGTCAATGGCTTCGCGGACGAGGACGGACGCGTAACGAGCGGAGTCTCTCGCGATATAGTCCGCCGCCGTTTCAAGGTCCCGCAGGGCGGCGGAGGACCAGGCGACCTTTAGAGCCACTTGGAAAGTCTTTTTTCGACTTCTTTTTGGGTGAGGACGTGGCCTTCTCTCACATCTTTCAATCCGCGCTCGATCTTCTCGCGGACATAGATGTGGTATTGGATGTCCTCAAACGTGGAGTTGTTTGGGATGTTCTCGAGAATCTTGCGGACTTCCTGTTTGGCCGTTTTCATTTCACTCCTGGCCCTTCTGAAGTAGTGTAGCCGCCATGACGATCCGTGTCAAGCACCAGCCTACGCGCGAGAAAATGAATCTAGGTAGGCGTTCTCCCGTACCGCGAGCGCAGGCTGGTCACACCCCGGAAAGCGCCCACAATCTCTTTGAGCGATAGATTCGACTGCCCGCGGCGGCGGTTGACGAAGACCGTCGGCAAGCAGAGAAAGCGCAGTCCCTTGAGGTGCAGCTGATAGGCGATCTCGCTGAGCACGATGTAGCCCGTGGCCGCGACCCGGTCGAAGTCGATTGATTCTGCGGCCTTGCGCGTGTAGGCGCGGTAGCCGTTGGTGTAGTCCGAGATCGGGATGCCGAGCAAAGACCGCGCGAACATGTTCGAGAGCTTCGAGAAGACGCGCCGCGCGAGGCTCCAGTCGACGATCCGGCTTGCTCTCTCATACCGCGAGCGCACGACGACGTCCGCCTTCCCAGTTTCGAGCAGTTCCAACATCGCTGGCAGCTCCTTCGGATCGTGAGAAAAATCGGCATCCATCTCGACGACGTACTTGACCTTCGGGTCCGAGAGCGCTTTCTTGAAGCCGGCCAGGCACGCCGAGCCGCGGCCGCCCTTGCCTGAGCGGTGGATGACCGCCATTGGAGCGAATTTTTTCGCCGCCTCATCGGCGGCTGGGCCCGTACCGTCGGGCGAGCCATCGTCGACGACAACGATGGAGAGTTTTGGGGAAAGCCCGCGCAGAGCTTCGGCCAACCGGGCAATGTTCGGAGCTTCATTGAAGGTCGGTATGATAACGCAGGCCAAATCCAAGGCTCCATAACTTTTCGACGGCCCTTCGGGAGGGAAATGCTGGCGCACGACATCATAAACTGCAGGCCTTTCCGCCTTCAGGTAGTTAAGGATATTGTTCCGGGTTTCGGCGTCGGCCTCGCCGAGCATCGCGGCCACCCGCTCCATGCCGCCGACTACGAACTCCACGTTCTCCTTGATGTCGTTGTCGATGGCGATGATCTGCTCGCGCGTAGCCTGGCGCAAAGTCAGGGCCTCCCGGGCGACTTTGGATTGCAATTCCATGGGCAACACGGAGATCATCTGGCTGGCGAGGTCCGGGCTCAGGGACTTGGCGACCATCGCGATGACCCATGGCTCTTCTTTACGCAGGATGAAGAGATACGCCAAACGCGTGGCGTTCTCATTGTTGATGTAGGAAAACGGCTGAAACGGCTCCGTCACGGGCCGGACTCGAGCTGCGGCAGGGGCTTGAACTCCATCTTGACGTTGGTGAACTCGATTGAAAGGCTGAAGCCCTTGCCCGTCACGGTCATGACCTTCGGCGTCTGGCGGCCCTGCACGCGGCTGAACTGCTCAAGAGCGAGGCTGACCCCGGAGCCCGACGCCGACTCGACGGTGTGGACCCGCACGCCCGCCTTGTCGAGGACCAGGCGCCAGGCGCCGACCTCGATCTGGGTCGTGCGCCAGCCCTTCTTGCAGCGCGCGGGCTTCGCGGTGAAGAAGCGTCCCGACAGAAAATCGCGGATCACGGCCACCGAGGCGTCGGCGGCGCTCATGACGTTGGCGGGGTCCAAGCCCTCGATGCGCAGAGGGTCCATCAGGAAACCCTCCTTGTTGAGCCGGATGCGCAAGAGAGGTGTGAAGAGCGGGCCCAGGAGGTCGATCGAGAGGTCCTCGGGAGCCTTGAAGGTGAAGAGGCCCGTGTAGGCGAGCGAATGTCCGAGGATCACTCCCTTGATCTCGCAGAGGCCGGAGAGCTTCTGGTAGCCGCCCTCGGCCATGGCGAGGTAGTCCTGATAGTCGCCGCCGAGGACCTCCGGCGAGAACTTGTCCTCGACCGCGGAGGCCTTGCGCGGGAGCTTGGCCTCGGGGGAGTAGAGCGACTCCGATTTCTTCCAGAAGCGCCATGCCGAGCCGAAGTCTTGCCGCGCGGCATAGACGTCGCCGAGGTGGTCCCAGACCGTCTCGTCCTCGGGGAGCCCGCGCAGCGCGGAAAACAGTTCGTGCATCGCCTCGCTCGAGCGTCCCAGCTTGAAATGCACCCAGCCCAGAGAGTCCTCGTAGGCGGGGTTCTTGGGGTCGAGCTTGACGGCGCGCGCGATCATGTCCTCGGCCTCGGCGAGCTTGAGGCCGCGGTCGGCCAGCGAATAGCCGAGGTAGTTGAGCACCGAGGCGTCCTCGGGCTTCTGTGCGAGCAGGGCCCGAAATTCCTTCGCGGCCTCCTCGATGCGCCCCCCCTTCTCGAGAAGGACCGCGAGCTGGTAGCGCGCGTCCCGGTAATCGGGCTTGAGCTCGAGCACCTTGCGCAGGAGCTTGACGGCCTTCGCGTCGTCCTTGAGGTCGTCGTAGCCCAGCGCCAAGAAGTAGGCGATCTGGTCGTTGTTGGCCCAGCGCGCGTGGGCGGTCTCCAGGACGGCCACGGCTTCCTTGAGGCGGCCGGCCTGGGTGAGGTAGTAGCTCAGGCGCAGCGAGAGCGTCGGCTCCTCGCCGAGCGCCGCGCTCGACTTCAAGTAGTCGGCGGCCTTCGAGAACTCCCCCTTGCGCTCGGCATAGAGGGCCAGCCAATGGTTGGCGGTCGGATCGTCCTTCTTGACGGACTTGGCGTTCTCGAACTGCTGGCGCAGCTGCTCCCAGTTGCCTTTCATGAAGTAGATCTGGCCGATGTGGTCGAGCAAAGCCACGTCCTGGGGCTCGAACTTGAGGATCTTGAGGTACTCGGAGAGCGCCGCGTCCGTGTCGTGGTCGACCTCGTAGGCCTGGGCCAGGGCGTAGCGCGCCGGAAGCGACTCCTCGTCGGGGCTCGTCGCGATCGAGGACTTGAGGTGGATTTTGGCCTGCGCGACGCGGCCGGCCGCCATGTCGAGCTTGGCGATCTGGAAGTGGGCCTCGCCCGCCTGGGCGGGGTTGGCCCCGAGGAAGCGCTCGAGGAGCTCTCTTGCTTTCTGCGGCGACTTGGCCGAGAGCAGGCTTGCCAGCGAGTAGATCGATTCGGCGGACTTGGGATCGAGCTTCAAGGCCTCCTCGAACGAGGCCTCGGCGGCCTCCGTGTCGCCCTTGGCCCACTGCACCCGGCCCAGCAGCAGGTGGGCCTCCGCGCTGCCCGGCTCGAGCGAGACCACGCGTCCGGCCCAGCGGAAGGCCTTGTCCATCTGGCCGACCTCGAGAGCCAGCCCCGCGGCCTCGCGGCAGATGTAGACCGAATCCGGGTCGAAGGCCAGCGCGCTCTCGTAGGCCTTGAGGGCCTCGGCGTAATCGCCGCGGTGCTCGAGGAGCATGCCGCGCATGTACTCCATCTGCGCGGATTTCTGCGCCTCGGCGCGCGGCGCTTCGACGCCGGCGGCCGCGGGCGCGGCGCAGGCGAGCGTCAGGCTCAGGAGGATTTTTCTCAAGCGAGGTCTCGGTCCATCAGAACGGCGTCGGAAACGCCATTATAGAACTTTGGCCTGACGCCGACAACCGCGAACCCGGCCGCGCGGTAGAGGCTCAGCGCGGGGGCGTTGTCGGAGCGCACCTCGAGAGTCGCTTTTTTTAGGCCCGCGCGTTTGGCAAGGGCCAGGACCTCGCCGAGCAGGAAGCGGCCGATGCCCTTGCGGGCGCTCGCGCGGGACACGGCCAGGTCGAGGATCTGGGCCTCGGGAGGAACGGTCCAGAATACGGCGTAGCCTTGCACCGCGCCGCTCACCTGCGCGACGACGAAGCGCGAGCGCGGGTTGGAGAGCTCGGAGTCGAAATGCGCCCGCGTCCAGCCGGGCGTCGTGTCCCAGCCGCGCTCGATGGCGAGCACCGCCTCGAGGTCGGCGGCGCTAGCGGCTCGGACGCTTGGCTTCATAGCCGGCGGGCTTGAGGTAGAGCGGCGCGAAGACCGGCCGCCTCTTGCGCGCGAGGTGCCGCGCGGCCGGGGCAAGGAGATCTTCCGCCGTCGGGTCGCACTCCGCGATGACGGCGTGCCGCTTCCTGAGATCATTTTCTCTCTCGTGCCAGAGCTTGGGATCGGCCCAGACCGCGGGGCCGACGGAACTCGCGCCGCGGAAGACCTGATAGAATTTCTCCTCGCGCCAGCCCGGGACCACGGCGCAAATCAGTTTGCCTTCGATCTTTCCCGCCGCGGCCTCGAGCCGCGAGACGGCCAGCGCGGGGATCTTGAGCGCGCCGGCGGCCACCGCGGCGTAGGCCATGCCGATGCGAATCCCCGTGAAGCGTCCCGGGCCGCTGGCCGCGGCGATGGCGTCGAGGTCGCGGAGCTCGAGGTCCGCGCGCTTCAAGAGCCGGTCGATCTGCGGCAGCAAGGTCTCGTCGTGAGGCGCCTTGAGCGTCCGATGGAACGCATACACCTTCTCTCCGGCGCGAACCGCCAGGCTCAAGGGCTCTCCCGTCGTGTCGACGGCCAAGAGGTTCACGCCGACTCCAGGCGCCGCAGCAGTTCGCGCGAGCGCCGGCCCATGGCCTTGAAGGCGAGCCGGCGGCCGTCTGCGGCGTGCGAGAGGCGGACCTCCAGGCGGTCCTTGGGGTAGTAGGCCGCGCCGGCTTGCGGCCATTCGATGACGCAGGCGGCCTTGGGATCGTGCAGGAAGTCCTCGAGGCCGATGTCGCCGGTCTCGGCCGCGCCGACGCGGTAGAGGTCGAGGTGGTTGAGCGTCAAGCGCTTCCCGCGGTAGAGCCGAGCCAAGCCGAAGGTCGGGCTCATAACGCGCCCCCGGAAGCCCGCCCCGGCCGCGATGCCTTTGGTCATCGTCGTCTTGCCGCTGCCGAGCTCTCCGTAGAGGCAGACGACGTCGAGCCCCTTGAGCAGGCGGCCGAGCTTCCGGCCCAAGGCTTGCGTCTCAACCGGAGTCCGCGTCTTCACGATCATATTTCAAGCTGCTTGCGGATCAAAGCGCAAAGAGAATCCCCGATCTCCGAGTGCCTTGGAACGGGAGCGATCCGGCCGGCCTTCGGATTAGCGTAGAGGTCGTGATTGTGTCCGTGTCTCTTGAGAAAGCAGCCTGCGGCGACGAGTTCCCGAATGAATTGCCGGCGCTTCACGCCGGGACGAGGATGGGTTTGGAATGGACGCGCCGGCGGGGAGAGGCTTGCTCCTTCATCACGAGGTTGTAGGCGTCGCGAATGTTCGTCTCGAGCTGCCGCAAGGTCTCGCCCTGGCTGAAAACGCCGGGGACTTCGCGCAGGCGGCCGATGAACCAGCCTTCGTCCTGCCAATACTCCAGCGTGAACTTGGTCTTCATGGGCTCCCTCAAGGCATAGTATAGAGCCTGCCAAGGCGATAATCAAGTACACAACAGGCAAGGCCCCGGGCGCACAACCCCGGAGCCTTGCCTTTCCGACCTGGGATCTGTCGGCGCGCGTCCCCTCTTCCTCGCGCCATCGATCCTGCCCCTTGAGTGTAGCCCCGGAGCTCCGTTCAGGTCCATTGCATAATCGCGACATAAGTATTATCTTCTCGTTCACAGCGCCATGGACCTCTACCAGCTCAGATATTTCCTCGAGGTCGCCCGCGAGCTCAACTTCACCCGCGCGGCGCAGAACCTGCACATCTCGCCGCCGGCGGTCAGCCGCAGCGTCGCACTCCTGGAGCGCTCGCTCGGCAAGAAGCTCTTCGCGCGCACAAAGCGCCGCGTAGAGCTCACGGCCGACGGAGAGTACCTCAAGCTCGGCGTCGAGAAAATCTACGACGACATCGAGCGCATCAAGCTCGGCCTCAAGACCGAGGCCGACGCCCCGCCCGCCATGCTCCGGATCGGCAGCCGCGAGATGATCACCAACTACCTGCTGCCGGGGCCCGTGCTGGCCATGCGCCGAAAATATCCGCAGACGCGCTTCGGGCTCTACGAGCTCGACGCCCGCGCCATGGCCGAGGCGCTCAAGAAGGACCAGCTCGATTTCGGGTTTCACTACCTAGATCCTCAAGACCCGCTCCTTGAGGCGCGCCATCTCGGCGGCCTCAAATCGCACGTCTACGCGTCCCGAAAGTTATTTGCGAAGGGAAGGCTCCCAAAGACCTTCAAAGAACTCGCGGCCTCTCCATTCATTGCGCCGCGGATTTTCCAAGGCGACCCGGCCCTGCCCAGCGTCGACGGCTTTCCCGACCACCGTCATCCTCGCAGCGTCGTCGTTGAGGGCGAATTCCTGGAGACCCACCGCCGCTTCGTTCTGGACGGCATCACGGCCGGAGTGCTGCCCGATCTGGTCATCAAGGACGAGTTCAATGCGCGCAAGGTCGTCCGGTTCGACGGCCCGCCGATCGCGCGCGAGATCTACTTTTTGAAGCGCCGCTCGCGTGCGCTGCCGAAGCTCGCCGACGAGCTGTGCGCAGCAGTCCGCCGGGAGATCAAGTCGGCGCAGGGCTGACCCGCCTTCCTCCGTTGGTCCGTTGCTTCAAAGCAACAGACCAAGGAGGGGGACCCGGTCCCGGCGGGTGTGATCAGCGGAAGTGATCGAAGCCCGACGGCTTGCGCGCCGCCGCGCGGCGCTCGGTCCACATGACGCCGATCCTGTAGGCGCCGGGCAAAATTTTCTCGAGGCGGCTCCAATCCTTGGGTCTGACCGTGCAGACCAGGCCGTAGTCCTCGCCGTCGGCCTGCGCCGCCTGCCACAACAGCCGCCCGAGCGAAAACCGCACGCCGAGCCCCGACTCCTGGGCGAGCAGCTCGCAGGAGCGCATGAGGCCGTCGGAGTTGTCGATGAGGCTCGTGGCTAGCCCGCTTTCCGCCAGCACGCGCGCGGCCTCGAGCTGCGGCTGCGGCTCCCAGAAGGCTTTGACGAAGCGGCCTCCTGTTTTTCCGGCCTTGAGCTCCGCGAGACCTCGGGCCGCGTCGCCGATGGGGCCGACGCCCGCGAGTATGTCGCCGGCGCGCGCGCCAGAGCGCTTGACGATGTTTTTGGGTCGCGCCTGGCCGAGCGCGGTCAAAGTGAAGAACAATTTCCGCGCCCGGCACAGGTTGCCCCCCAAAACCGGGACTTTGAAGCGCGCCGCGTCCTCGGCCAGACCTTCGAGGAATTCGCCGGCCCAGCGCTGCGGAGCCTGGGGCGGGAATCCGGCGCTGACGAGGACGCCGACGGGCTCGACCGCTCCCATCGCGGCCAGATCCGAGAGGTTGATGCGCAGGAGCTTGTGGGCCAAGCGCCGGAAATCGGTCCACCGCGTCTCGAAGTGCGCGCCCTCGGCGAGGTCGTCTTGAGTCGAGACCAGGACGTGGCCGGGCTTGACGCGCGAGAGCGCGGCGTCGTCCCCGGGACCGAGCATCAGCGACGAGTGCCGCTGGCGGGAGAATCTCCTGCGTATGCGCGCGAGCAGACCTGACTCCCCGAGCGCGGCCAGCCGCCTCACAATTTGGCGAACGCGGCGGGGAGCTGGTCGATCACGTCCTGCGCGGTCATCGCCCAAGGAGTCTTCGTCTTCTCGGCGCGCTCGCCGGCCGCGCCGTGCAGCCAGGCGCCAAGAGCGGCGGCCTTGAAGCCCAGGTCTCCGGTCGCGCGGTTGGAGGCCAGCAGCTGGGCCCACAGGCCCGCGATAAGGCCCGCGAGCACGTCGCCGGAGCCCCCCTTGGCCAGGCCCGGGCCGCCCGTCGGGTTGAGCACGCTGCGCCCGCCGCCCGAAATCACCGTGCCGCGGCCCTTGAGCACGGCCACGCCGTTCCACTCCGCGGCGAGCTTCTCGGCCGCGCCTGCGCGGTCCTTGGCGACGTCGGCGGTCGTCATGCGCAGGCAGCGCGCCATCTCGCCCGGATGCGGCGTGAAGACGCAGCCCTGGGCCCGGCTGCGCAGCAGCTGGCGCGAGCCGGTCACCTCCTGGAGCGCGAGCACGTTCAAGGCGTCGGCGTCGACGACCGCGGGGATCGGAAGGTGGCTCAAGGCAAGCAAGACGAAGCGCGCGGTGTCGGCGTGCACCGAGAGCCCCGGGCCGATCGCGAGCACGGTGAAATCCTTGTCCTTGTGGATCTGCTCGAGCTTCTCGACGGCCTCGGGCCGCACGGCGCCCGACGAGTTCTCCGGCAGGGCCATCGTCATCGCCTCGGGAATCTGCCCCGCGACGCTGACCTGCAGGCTTCCCGGCAGGGCCACGGTCACGAGGCCGCAGCCCGAGCGCAGGGCCGCGCGCGCCGCGAGGATCGCCGCGCCCGCCATGCCGCGCGAGCCTGCCGCGATCAGCGCGTGGCCGAAGAGGCCCTTGTGGTCGTCGGAGCGCCGCGAGACGAGACCGGACTTGAGCTCCGAGCGCGAGAGCGGCTTCACGCCTTGACCGCCACGGCCACGGCGTAATGGTCGCTGTGCGAAAGCGAGAGCTTGAGGCCGGAGGCTCTCCTGCCCTTCAGGAGCACGCCCGGCTTGCCGCGCGAATCCCGCGAGACCGAGATGTCTTTGAGGCTGATCCCGTCGCGATCGAGCGCCTTCCAGACGGCCTCCTTGGCCGCGAATCTCACGGCGAAGTGCTGCCACGGGTTCTTCTTGCCGCGGCAGTAGGCGATCTCGGCGGGCGTAAAAACGCGCGAGAGGAAGCGCGGCGCGGACTTGCCGAGCTTGCGGACGCGCTCGATCTCGACGATGTCCAGGCCCAGCTCCATCACTCGACCGTCACGCTCTTGGCGAGGTTGCGAGGCTGGTCGACGTCGCAGCCGCGCAGGTCGGCGATGTGGTAGGCCAGCAGCTGGAGGGGGATGATGTTGACTATCGGAGACAGCAGCTCGGGCACGGCGGGCACGAGCAAGGTGTGGTTGGCGCCCGCGAGCTTCGGGTCGCCTTCGGTCGCGAGCACGATGAGCTGGGCGCCGCGCGCGCGGACCTCCTCGAAGCTCGAGACCATCTTGTCGCGCGTCTGGGAGCGCGTGGCGATGGCGACGACCGGCATGTTCTCGTCGATCAGAGCGATGGGCCCGTGCTTGAGCTCGCCGGCCGCGTAGCCCTCGGCGTGGATGTAGGAGATCTCCTTGAGCTTGAGCGCGCCCTCGAGGGCGATCGCGTAGTTGACGTTGCGGCCGATGAAGAGAAAGTGGTTCTTCTTGACGAAGCTCTTGGCGATCTCCTTGATCTGCGGGTCGAGCTTGAGCACGGTGCGGATGTCGCCCGGGATCTTGACGAGCTGGTCGACCCAGGGCCTGGCCTCGTGCTCGGTACGCGCGCCGCGCGTGACCGCGCAATGCAAAGTGAAGATCGCCAGCGTGGCGAGCTGGCCGATGAAGGCCTTGGTCGAGGCGACGCCGAACTCGGGGCCGCAGTGCGTGTAGAGGTTGAAATCGGCCGCGCGCGGGATCGCCGCGCCGAGCGTGTTGCAGACGGAGAGCACCTTGGCGCCCTTCTCTT
Source organism: Elusimicrobiota bacterium (assembly GCA_016194705.1). Lineage (GTDB taxonomy): Bacteria > Elusimicrobiota > Elusimicrobia > UBA1565 > UBA9628 > PALSA-1176. Next base: position 82,990 of record JACQAZ010000044.1, read on the forward strand.
TGGCCAGGCGCACGGCGGCCAAGGTGTCGGCGGTCTCGCCCGACTGGCTGACGGAAATCACCAGGTCGTCCGGGCCCACCAAGGTCTCGCGGTAGCGAAACTCGGAGGCGATCTCGACGGCCACCGGGATCTTGGCGACGTTCTCGAGCCAATACTTGGCGATGAGGCAGGCGTGGTAGGCCGTCCCGCAGGCCACCATGTAGATGCGCTTGACCTTCTTGAGGGTCTCGCCGGAGAGCCCCGCCTCGCGCTCGAGCACGCCGTCCTTGAGCGGGAAGAACCTCCCGCGCATCGAGTCCTCGCAGGAGGCGGGCTGCTCGTATATCTCCTTGAGCATGAAGTGCCGATAGCCGCCCTTCTCGGCCATCGTGCGGTCCCATTGGATCTGCGTGGGGACCTTCGTGAGCCTGCGGCCGTCCAGATTGAAGAAAGCACAATCGCCGGCCTTGAGCACCGCCATCTCGCCGTCCTCGAGGAAGACGGCCTTGCGGGTGTGGGCCAGAAAGGCCGGGACGTCGGACGCCAGGAAATTCTCGCCGTTGCCCAGGCCTATGATCAGCGGCGAGGCGGTCTTGGCCGCGATGATGACGCCGGGGGCCTTGCTCCACAGGACGGCCAGAGCGTAGGCGCCCTTGACCTCCTTGAGCGCCAGGCGCGTCGCCTCGAAGAGCAGCGGCTCGTTGAAGCCGGGCTTGGAGCCGCCCGGGGGCAGCAGGCCCTTGAGCTTCTCCTCGATCAAGTGCGCGACGACCTCGGTGTCGGTCTCGGATTGAAACTCATGGCCGCGCAAGCGTTCCTTGATCTCGAGGTAGTTCTCGATGATGCCGTTGTGAATGACGACGAGTTCTCCCGAGCAGTCGGCGTGGGGATGGGCGTTCTCCTCCGAGGGCTTGCCGTGGGTCGCCCAGCGCGTGTGGCCGAGCGCGACGAACCCGGTCATCGGCTCCTTCTTGAGCAGGCTCTCGAGGTTGGTGAGCTTGCCCTGGGCGCGCTTGCGCACGATGGCGCCGCCGTTGACCACGGCCAGCCCCGCCGAGTCGTAGCCGCGGTACTCGAGGCGCTTGAGGCCCTCCATGAGCAAAGGCGGGGCCTGTCGGGCCCCCGCGTAGCCGACTATCCCGCACATATCGGCGGTGCCAGGCTCTCTTTCACTCTTTTCACCCTTTGATCAAACCCCTGAATAACGCTATCTCCCGATCCCTCTTCCGCTTACCAAAGAGTGAAAGAGTGAAAGAGAGCCTGGCACCGTCAGTTGATGAGGTGCTTCATCTCGACGACCGCGGCCTTGAGGCCCACGAAGACCGAGCGCGCGACGATCGAGAAGCCGATGTTGAGCGCCGAGAGGTGCGGAATCCGCGAGACCGCCTGGACGTTGTGGTAGTCGAGGCCGTGGCCCGCGTGGAGGTTGAGGTTCATCTCATGGGCCAAGTAGCCCGCCAGCTCGAGGCGTTCGAGCTCGGCCTGGATCTTGGCCTTGTTGCCGGCCGAGCAGTAGGCGGTGGTGCAGAGCTCGATCGTGTCGGCTCCCAGGGCCTTGGCCGCGCGCACGCCGCCCGCCTCGGGGTCGATGAAGAGGCTGACCTCGATGCCGGCCTTCTTGAGCTTGGCCACGGTCTTGGCGAGCGACTTGGAGCCGTTGCGCAGGTCGAGTCCGCCCTCGGTGGTGACCTCCTTGGCGCTCTCGGGAACCACGCAGACCGAGGCCGGCCCCGCCCTGAGCGCGATGGCGAGCATCTCGGGCGTGTCGGCCATCTCGAGGTGCAGGTCGCCCTTGAGCTTGGCGAGCTTCATCAGGTCGTCGTCCTGGATGTGGCGCCGGTCCCGGCGCAAATGGGTCACGATCATGTCGGCGCCGGCCGAGCGCGCCACTTGGGCGGCGGCGACCGGGTCCGGGTCGATGTCGCGCCGCGCCTGGCGCAGGGTCGCGATGTGATCGATGTTGACACCGAGCTTCACGTTGTTGCCGATTCTCATTTCAGACTTCCCTCCTGACCTGTTTCTTGCAGAAAAGCTTTCTCGAGCTGCCGCGCCATGGCAATGATGCGCGCGCGGCTGGGCCCCTCGATCATGATGCGCAGCAGGGGCTCGGTGCCCGAGTAGCGCAGGAAGACCCGCCCCCTCCCCTTGAGCTCGCGCTCGCAGCGGGCCGCGAGCCCGCGCAAGCGCGAGAGCCTCTCGAGCGGGACCTTGCGTGAGATCCTGAGGTTGTGCAGGACCTGCGGGACGGTCTTGAGGTGCTCGCGGTGCCAGCTCAAGGGCCGGCCCGACTCTCGGAGCGCGGCCAAGGTCTGCACCGCCGTCAAAAGCCCGTCGCCCGTGGCGAGGTACTGCCGGAAAACGATGTGGCCCGAGTTCTCGCCCCCGAGGCTCAAGCCTTCCTTCTCGATGGCCTCGGTGACGTTGCGGTCGCCGACGGGCACCGAGACGACGCCGATCCCCTGCTCCTTCAAGCCCGCGACGATCCCGAAATTCGACATCACCGTCAGCACGACCCTGTCGTCGCGCAGCAGGCCCAGCCTGTGCAGGCGCACGGCAGCCAGGCAGATCAGCGCGTCGCCGTCGAGAAGCACGCCTTTCTCGTCGCAAAAAAGCGCGCGGTCGGCGTCGCCGTCGAAGCAGACCCCTCCGTCGGCCCGGCGACGAACGACTTCACGCCGGAGTCCGTCCGGATGCATGGCGCCGCAGCCCGCGTTGATGTTGCGGCCGTTGGGGCGGCAGCCGATGGGAAAGACCCGCGCGCCGAGGCCCGCAAAGAGCTCGGGGGCGATGCGAGAGGCCGCCCCGTTGGCGCAGTCGACGACGAGCCTCATCCCTGAAAGGTCGAGGGTCGCCGGGAAGGTGCTGCGAAGGAAATCGGCGAAATCGTCCCCCCACGCCCGGCCGTCCTCGCAGAGGGGCTTAGGGTACGCCGCGCGGCGCGAGCTCTTGAGCCGCCTCTCGATGCGGTCCTCGGAGGAGGAGTCCATCTTGAAGCCCCCGGCCGTGAAAAACTTGATGCCGTTGAACTCCGCGGGGTTGTGGCTGGCCGAGACGACGACCCCGCACAGGGCGTGCTTGCGCGGCACCAGATACGAGATGGCGCCGGTGGGGATCACGCCGAGGTCCACGGTCCTGCAGCCCGCCGAAGCAAAGCCCTGGGCCAGCTGCCGGCCGATGGCGGGGCCCGAGCCCCGCGTGTCGCGCGCCATCAGCACGAACGGCGCGCCTCCGTTGACGCGCCGTCCGGGCTGGCGGAGCATGAGCTCGGCCGCCAAGGCGCCGATGGCGCGGACCGTGTCCGGGGTCAAAGGGGGCTTGCCGGGAATGCCGCGGACGCCGTCGGTGCCGAAGAGTCGCTCGCGGCTCATTTCGCGTCCCGGATCGCGGCCAGGGCCCCGAGCGCCCGCCGGGTCTCCAGCGCGTCGTGGACCCTGATGACCTTCACGCCGCCCAGGGCCGCCCAGCAGGCCGCCGCAAGGGAGCCCGCAAGCCTGTCCTCGGGGCCCTTGTCGGGCGAGATCCGGCCCAGGAAGGATTTGCGCGAGACCCCCAGCACGACCGGAGCCAGCCCTTGGAACTCGGCGAGGTGCTTCAAAAGCGAGAGGTTGTGCTCGAGGTCCTTGCCGAAGCCGATGCCGGGGTCGATGAGGATCTTGGCGCGATCGCCGCCTCCCTTGACGAAGAATTCGATGCGGTCGGAGAGAAACGCCTTGACCTCCTTGACGACGTCGGCGTACCGCGGCTCGTCCTGCATGGTCTTGGGAGAGGAGCCCCCGCGATGCATCAGGATAACGGCCTCGTATTGAAGAGCCTCCGCGAGCATCTCCGGATCATGCCTGAGCGCGGACACGTCGTTGAGCACGACGGCGCCGGCCTCGCGGCAGCGGCGGGCCACGGCGGCCTTGTCGGTGTCGATCGAGACCGGGACCTTGGTTTTTCGGCAAACGGCCTCGACGACGGCGACCGTGCGCCCGAGTTCCTCGGCCTCGGAGACGGGATCGGAGCCGGGGCGCGTCGATTGGCCGCCTATGTCGATGAGGTCCGCGCCCTCACCCGCGAGCGAGAGCGCCCGCTCCACGGCCGCCTGCGCGGTCTCGGCCCGGCTTCCCGGATAAAAAGAGTCGTGCGTCGCGTTGACGACCCCCATGATCAGAGTCCTCGGCTTGGCAAGCAAGTCGAGAATGGGGGAACTTGGACGGCGCTCAGGCTGGATTAGCCGCGAGGATGGCATCGATGTCTTCACCGGTGAGGACCTCGCGGTCGAACAGCTTGGCGGCGAGGTCGTCGAGGATCTTCTTGTGCTTGGTCAGCAGCTCCCGGGCCTTGGTCTGCGCGTCCATCACGATGCGCTTGACCTCCTCGTCGATGAGCTGCGCGGTGCGCTCGGAATAGCCCGCGTTCTGAGTGATGTCGCGGCCGAGGAACACCTCCTGCGTGGGCTTCTTGAGCGCCAAGGGGCCGATCTTGTCGCTCATGCCGAACTCGGTGACCATCTTGAGCGCGTAGGACGAGGCCTTGGCCAGGTCGTCGGAGGCGCCGGTCGTGATCTCGTTGAAGGTGAGCTCCTCGGCGCAGCGCCCGCCGAGCAGGACAGCGAGGCGATTGGTGATGTCGGTCCGGGAGGTCAGATACTTGTCCTCGGTCGGCAGCTGGAGGGTGTAGCCGAGCGCGTGGCCCCTCGAGATGATCGAGACCTTGTGGACGGGATCGGTGTTCGGGAGCATCTTGGCGACCAAGGTGTGCCCCGACTCGTGGTAGGCGACGATCTTCTTCTCGCGCTCGGACATGAGGCTCGACTTCTTCTGCGGGCCCGCCATGACGCGCTCGATGGATTCCTCGAGCTCGGAGAGCTCCACGGCCTCCTTGTTGCGGCGCGCGGCCAGGAGAGCGGCCTCGTTGATCACGTTGGCCAGGTCCGCCCCGGAGAAGCCCGGCGTGCGCCGCGCGATGACGGAGAGATCGACGGCGGCCGCCATCTTGACGTCGCGGGAGTGGACCTTCAGGATCGCCTCGCGGCCCTTGATGTCGGGCAAAGACACGACGATCTGGCGGTCGAAGCGGCCCGGGCGCAGGAGCGCGGGGTCGATCACGTCGGGGCGGTTGGTGGCCGCGATCAGCACGATGCCCTGGTTCTGCTCGAAGCCGTCGAGCTCGATGAGCAGCTGGTTCAAGGTCTGCTCGCGCTCGTCGTGTCCGCCCCCGATGCCGGCGAAGCGGTGCCGGCCGACCGCGTCGAGCTCGTCGACGAAGATGACGGCCGGCGCGGCCTTCTTGGCCTGATCGAAAAGGTCCCGCACCCGGGACGCCCCGACTCCCACGAACATCTCGACGAATTCGGAGGCCGAGGCCGCGAAGAACGGGACTCCCGCTTCGCCCGCGACCGCGCGAGCGAGCAAGGTCTTGCCCGTGCCGGGCGCGCCGAAGAGCAGCACGCCGCGCGGCATCTTGCCGCCGAGCTTGGTGAACTTCTCGGGGGATTTGAGGAACTCGATGATCTCCTGGAGCTCCTCCTTGGATTCGTCGCAGCCGGCCACATCCGCGAAGGTCGTCTTCTTCTTCTTGTCGTCGACCTGCTTGGCGCGGCTGCGGCCGAATGAGAGGGCCTGCTTGCCGCCGATCTGGACCTGGCGGATGACCAAGAGCCACCAAAGCCCGAAGAACAGGATGATCCAGCCGACGTTGACGATGAGGCCCGTGACCCAGGAGCGGTCGGGCTCGCCCTCGAACTTCTGGACCTTGTACTTCTCGAGGTCGGAGACGAGGTTCAAATCCGGCAGGGGCAAAGTGCGGAACTTCTCGGTCTTGCCGTCGTCGCCCTTCATCTCGCCGCGGATCAGGTCGGGGCGCATGCGCACCTGGGAGACGTTGCCCTGGGCGAGCTTGGTCTTGAAGGTCGAGTACGGGATCTCGAGCTCGGGGATCGGAGGATGGATGCTCTGAAACAGCAAGAGCAGCAGGACCAAGCCCATCGCCCAGACGGCCAACTGCTTCAGGTTCTTATTTTCCACCGCTCCTCAGCACGCCGACATAAGGAAGATTCCTGTATTTCTCGTTGTAATCCAGGCCGAAACCGACGACGAACTCGTTGGGGATTTTGAAGCCGACGTACTTGGCCGAGACCTCGATCTTTCGGCACTCGGCCTTGTCCAAGAGCGCGCAGACCTCGACGGACCTCGGCCCGCGGGTCCGGAGATTGTCGAGAAGGTAATGCAAGGTCAGCCCGGTGTCGACGATGTCCTCGACGACGAGGAGGTCGCGCCCTTCGGCGCTGTCGCGAAGGTCCAGCAGGACGCGCACGGCGCCCGTAGAGCCCTTGCCGGAGTACGAGGAGAGGCACATGAAATCCACCGAGCAGTCGAGCGTGATGGCCCGCATCAGGTCGCCCAGAAAGACCACCCCGCCCCGAAGTATGCCGATCAAGGTCAGTTTGCGGCCCGCGTAGTCCCGCGAGATCTGCCGGCCCATTTCCTTAATACGAGCCTGCAGCTGGGGTTCTTCCAGCAGTATTCTCTCGATATCCGGGTGGACCGGGCGCGGCGGGGCGGCTTTGGCTGCCATCGGGCTGTGTTTCGATAGGATAACTTTATTGCGGCGAGCAATCAAGTCCTGCTAGAATGGCTCGGTGGAGACCGACCTGCCGGCCCTCTCGATCATGATCGTCGCCGATGACGACGGGCGGCGCGCCTTCCTGGCCAAGCGCCTGGGCGCGGTGGCGGGCTGGAAAGTCGACGCGGAAGCCTCCCGCGCCGACGAGGGCCTTTGGAGCAAACTCTCCGGGGCCTCGCGCGACCTGATCTTCCTCGACGAGCGCCTCGCGGGCCAGGACACCATGGAGGTCCTCGAAAAGCTTCGCCAGCTCCACCCCAAGTCCGCCGTGGTCGTGACCGCCGCCAAGGGCGACGACAAGCTCGCCGTCGGCGCGATGAAGGCGGGAGCCGCTGACTACCTCACCGACGCCGAGCTCGAGCTCGCCGACCTCGGACGGCTCTTCCGCCGGGTCATCGACCGGCGCTATCTGGTCGACCAGAACATGGAGCTGCGCCAGGTCAACCAGATGAAGAACGAGTTCATCGCCAACGTCTCGCACGAGCTGCGCACCCCGCTCTCCGTCGTCATCGGCTACGCCGAGACGCTCAAGGACGGCGGCCTGGGCGAGCTCAGCGCCGCGCAGTACAAGGCGGTCGACTCCATCCTCTCGCGCTCCGTGCAGCTGCTCGAGACCCTCAACCGCATCCTGCGCCTGCGCGAGAGCCACGAGGGCAAGCAGCAGCTCTGGCTCAAGCCCGTGGAGCTGGTCGGCTTCCTCAAGCTCCAGGCCGGCGCGAACCCGCGCGAGCGCGAGCGCAAGGCGATCACCGTGGCGGCCTCCTTGCCCCAGGAAGAGGCGTGGGTGCTGGCGGACCGCGACAAGCTCTCGGAGGTGCTCTCGAACCTCCTCTCCAACGCCTTCAAGTTCGCCCCCGAAAAGAGCACGGCGCGCCTGTCGCTGAAGATCGAGAACGACAGGGCCGTGGTCTCGCTCCAGGACGAGGGCGCCGGCATCGCGCCGGAGATGCTGCCGCGCCTCTTCGAGAGCTTCTCGGCGGCGATCCAAGGCCCGACGCGGCGCCACGCCGGATTGGGCCTCGGGCTGCCCCTGAGCAAGCAGATCATCGAGCAGCACGGCGGACGCATTTGGCTCGAGTCCGGCGCGGGCGGCCGGGGGACCACCGCCTTCTTCACCTTGCCCCTGTCGGGCAAGGACACCCCCGCCCAGCAGGTCGAGCACCCGGCCCTGCTCGAGAAGAAGCGCATCCTCATCGTCGAGGACAACCCGGACCTCATCGACGTGCTGATGCTTTTCTTATCGCACTTCAGCCAGAATCTAGAGCTCTCGACCGCCGCGTCGGGCTTCGAGGCGCTCGACCGCGTCAAGGAGTCCATCCCGCACTTGATCATCCTCGATGTCATGATGCCGGGCATGGACGGCTTCGAGGTCATCGCGCGCCTGCGCAAGCTCCCGGCGACCGAGCGCATACCGATCCTCGTGCTGACCGGCTACCAGGAAGCCGCCCCCCGCGCGCGCAAGCTGGGCGTCGAAGTCCTGCTCAAGCCTTTCGAGAAGGGCGTGTTCATGGAGAAGCTGCTGCGCCTTCTCGGCGCCCAAGGAGCCGCCAAGTGAGCGCGACCAACCCGCAGGAAGCCGAACTCGAGGTCCTCATCCGCGCCCGCTACCCGCTGCTTTATCTCGTGTCCTGGGAGGAAGAACGGGTCAGCCAAATGCTCGCGCGCCTGGCCAAGAAGGGGTCCAAGCGGCTGTTCTTCTGGTCCGTGACCCAGGGCATCGTCGAGTCGGGTGGAGGAAACGCGGGGGACTCGACGGTCAGGGACCCCAAGATCGCTTTGGACTTCGCCGCCAAGGTCGAGGAGCCATCGATCTTCGTGTTCAAGGACTTCCACTCCTACCTCCGCGACGACAAAATCGTCAGAAGCCTGCGCGACCTCGTGGGCAGCTTCAAGTCGAGTTACAAGACCCTCGTGATCCTCTCCCCGCGCCTGACGATCCCGATGGAGCTCGAGAAGGACCTCACGGTGGTCGACTACGACCTGCCGGGCCCCGAGGAACTCAAGGGCATGTTCGACCAGGTCGTGGCCGCCTCGCAGTCCGGCGCGCGCTTTCCCGTCGACTTCAAGCCGGGCGAGGTCGAGCGCCTCATCCAGTCGATCCAGGGCTTGACCCTCGACGAGGCGGAAAGCACTCTGGCCCGCGCCGTCGTGCAGAACGGCAAGCTCGACGCCTCCGCCATCGAGGTGATCCTCAAGGAGATCAAGCAGATCGTGCGCAAATCGCGGCTCTTGGAGTATTTCGAGGCGAAAGAGGAGATCGCCGGCATCGGCGGCCTGGTCCCCCTCAAAGATTGGCTCCACAAGAGGGGGCGGGCCTTCTCGGAGCAGGCGCATCAGTTCGGCCTGCCCCAGCCGCGCGGCGTGCTCATCCTGGGCGTTCAGGGCTGCGGCAAGTCCCTGACCTGCAAGGCCATCGCCGGGCTCTGGAAGCTCCCCTTGCTGCGCCTCGACATGGGCTCGATCTTCGGCAGCCTCGTCGGCGAGTCCGAGGAGAACATGCGCCGCGCGATCAAGACCGCCGAGGCGGTCGCGCCCTGCGTGCTGTGGCTCGACGAGCTCGAGAAAGGCCTCTCGGGCACGGGCTCCTCGAACATGTCGGACGGCGGCACGACCGCGCGCGTTTTCTCCACCTTCCTCACCTGGCTCCAGGAGAAGACCAAGCCCGTCTTCGTGGCCGCGACCGCCAACGACATCTCGCAGCTGCCCCCCGAGCTGCTGCGCAAGGGCCGCTTCGACGAGATTTTCTTCGTCGACCTTCCCGGCGCGACCGAGCGCGAGCAGATCTTCGCGATCCACATCGCCAAGCGCCGGCGAGACCCCAAGGCCTTCGACCTGGCCGCGCTCGCCAAGCTCTCGGCCGGCTTCTCGGGCGCCGAAATCGAACAGGCGATCTCCGAGGCCCTCTCCGAGGCCTTCAACTTGAACCGCGACATCGCCCAGCCGGACCTCGCCAAGGCCCTGGGCGAGACCGTGTCCCTGTCCAAGACCATGCGCGAGGACATCGACCGCCTGCGCCAATGGGCGGCCACGCGCGCGCGGCCGGCGTCCATCGCGGGGGGCTGAGCGTGCCCGCCGATCGATTCGATAAGCTCGAAGGCCCTCTCCCCGAAGACATCAGGAAGACCCTGTCGGGCTTCGGGCGCTTCGACCATCTCGAGATCGGCACCGCTCCCCCCCCGCCGCCGCCCAAGGACCGCCCGCGGACCGAGGAGAAGGTGCTCTGCCTGCATTGCGGGCAGGCCAACGAGAAAGAACGCCAGACCTGCTGGGCCTGCTTCCGGCCGCTCAAGGAGGAGCCGCAGAAGAAACCGGCGCCGAAGGGGCCCGAGGACATCACGATCGTGCTCGACGGCTTGACCTATCATTCGACCGACCCCAACCTGCCCTCCGACGTAAAGACGCTCATGGACCAGATCCGCGAGAAGGGCTTCAGCCAGGAGCTGCTCGCCCAGTGGCGGACCTGGCGCGTCACGCGCAACGAGCCGCGGCCGGCGGAGCGTCCTTTCGAAGACCCGGCCAAGCTCGTCCCCGTGGAGAACCAGGGCAAGGACCCGCTGACCGGCAACGAGGTCTTCAAGGGCCAGAGATCGTCGGTCATCCGCCTCGACGGAAAGATTTACACCTCGACCGACATGGAGCTCACGCCCCAGATGAAGGAGCTCTTCCAGTACATCGAGGACTACGGCGTGACGCCGGCCCTCATGGAGCACCTGCGCATGATCGGCAGGAAGACGACCGTGCGCCCCGCGACGACGCCGGCGCCCTCGGTCGAGGACCTGGCCTTCTGGAAGGACGTGCGCCAGGACGCCGCCCAAGAGGAGACCCCGGCCGAGGGCCGGCGCCGGCTCTCCGGCATGGTCATCGCCGCCATCGTGGGTCTCTTCATCGTGCTGCGGCTGCTCTCCTGCCTCGCGAAATGAACCGCGCGTTCGCGGGAGCCTCGATCGTCCTCATGCAGGGCGACATCACGAAGGTCCCCGTCGACGCGATCGTCAACGCGGCCAACTCGGAGCTCGTCGGCGGCGGCGGCGTCGACGGCGCGATCCACCGCGCGGCGGGCCCCGAGCTGATGCTCGAGTTGAATAAGGTCCGGCCGCCCAACGGCTGTCCGACCGGCTCGGCCGTCATCACCAAAGCCTACAAGCTCCCCGCCAAATGGGTCATCCACGCCGTCGGCCCGGTCTGGCGCGGCGGCGATTTCCAAGAGGACCTCGACCTCGCCGACGCCTACAAGAAAAGCCTCGAGCTCGCGGCCGAGAAGGGGGCGGTCAAAGTCAGCTTCCCCGCGATCAGCACGGGCGTCTACGGCTACCCCGTCGACAAGGCGGCCCGCGTCGCCGTCAAGACGACCTCGGAGTTCCTCCTCTCGAAAAAGACTTCCATCAAGGAGGCCGTCTTCGTGCTCTTCAGCGCCGAGGCGCTCGCGGCCTACGGCAAGGCCCTCGCGACCCTGTAAAACCCCGCGGCAAAAAGCGGTACAATAACACGCGTGAAGAAGCTCAAGGTCCTCGTCCTGTGCGGCGGCAAGTCCGCCGAGCACCTCGTGTCCTTGGTCTCGGCCAAGACCGTGCTCGCCAACATCGACCCCGCCCGCTACGAGCCCGAGCTCGTGTTCATCGACAACAAGGGCCGCTGGCTCAAGGCCGACGCCAAGCGTCTGACCGGCAAGGTCGAGGTGCGCGCCCAGGACGTTGCCAACGGCTCGAAAGAACTCGTCCCGACCCAGAAGCTCTCCGGCTTGTCCCGTCCCGACGTCGTCTTCCCCGTCCTGCACGGCCCGCTGGGCGAGGACGGCACTGTGCAGGGTCTCTTCGAGCTGGCCGGCGTGCCCTATGTCGGCTGCGGCGTGCTCGGCTCGGCCGTGGGCATGGACAAGGACGTGTCGAAACGCTTGGCGCAAGAGGCTGGGCTGCCGATCTTGCCCTGGGGAGCCCTCAACGCTCCCGCTGCCGCGAAGGGGCTTGCGAAAAGCCTCGGCTACCCGGTCTTCGTCAAGCCCGCGCGCATGGGCTCGTCGGTCGGCGTCTCGAAGGTCCGCAACGCGGGTCAGCTCGGCAGGGCCGTCAAGCTGGCCCTGAGTTACGACGACAAGGTCATACTCGAGAAAGGCATCGCGGCCCGCGAGATCGAATGCGCGGTGCTCGGCGATCCGTTCTCGACGGTCGCCGACGACCCGCTGGCGATGCGCTCCTCCATCGTCGGCGAGATCATGCCCAACGCCGATTTCTACGACTACAAGACCAAGTACCTCGATCCCGACCGCGCCAAGCTCAAGATCCCGGCGGAGCTCTCGGAAGAAGAGACCGCCCTGGTCCGGGAGCTGGCCGAGAAGGCCTTCGCGACGCTCGACTGCTACGGCATGGCGCGCGTCGACTTTCTGATGGACAAGAAGACCGGCGAGCTCTGGTTCAACGAGGTCAACACGATCCCGGGCTTCACGGCCGCGAGCATGTACCCCATGCTCTGGCGCGAGTCGGGCCTGCCCACGCCGGAGCTCATCGACCTGCTGATTCGCCTGGCGGTGCGCCGCCAAAAGGCCCGCTCCCGCCTCAAGACAACCCCCTGAAAATACCGTGTTCAGGGTCGAACTTTTCGCGGTTTGGGCCGTAATAATAGAGGAAGGGCGAGGGAGGGGTTTCCCGAGTGGCGCCTAAGTCCGAGAGAAGCTTCTCCGACCTCATCAAGGAACACGGGGAGAAAGCCTACAACTTCGCCTTCCGGCTGTCGGGAAACGAGCATGACGCGAAAGATCTCGCGCAAGGGGCGTTCGTCAAGGCTTATGAGCACTTCAAGTCTTACGACCCGAGCCGCCCGTTCGATTCGTGGCTCTGCCGCATCCTGCACAACATCTATCTCGACGGGGTCAGGCTGTACGCCCACGGGCACGTCGTTTCGCTGGATGCTCCCGCGCCCGTCGAGGAAGGGGACTGGGACGAGCTGCTGCCGGCCCACGATCCGGACCCGACGGCCGGGCTGACGCGCCGCGAGGAGGACGAGCTCCTCCAGAAGGCTTTGAATTCCGTACCCGTGCACTACCGCACGGCCGTGACGCTCTGTGACATCGAAGGACTCTCGTACGAGCAGATCAGCGAGATCATGGCGTGCCCGGTGGGCACCGTGCGCTCGCGCATCCATCAAGGAAGGCTGCTCATACGGCGGGCCTACGAGGAGCTGGAGAAGGGCGGGAGAAAATTGCAATGAAAGACCATAACGAGCACGAAGACAACGTCCTGCTGTCGGCCTATCTCGACGGCCAGCTGACCGAGGCCGAGCGCGCGCGCGTCGAAGCCCAGCTCTCCGGCTGCGGCCCGTGCCGCGAGGAAGTCGAAGCCCTCAGATACATGAAGGCCGTGCTCGCCGCCGCCCCCCGCCGCGCGATGCCCCCCGAGCTCCTCGGCGCCATCGAGGACGCGGTCGCAAGCCGCTCCTGGACCCGGCTCATCCCGGCGGCGCTGCGCGCGCCCCGCGTCTTCGTGCCGGCCGGCGCCTTGGCCGCTTTGGCGCTCGTCGCCGGCCTCTGGCTCGGCCTGCGGCGCGACGCCTCCCAAGACTTCATCCCTCTGGAGCCGCTGATGACCGCCCACGCCCGCTACACGGCCGAGACTTTGGTCCCGCAGGGGAGCCTGGTCTCCTCGACCTATTCCGCTCAGCTGACGGCCCAGAACGATGAGCAGGACCAGCAGGCGGATTAGCGGTCTCCTCGCATTCTCGCTGAGCCTCGTCTCGCGCCCGGCCTTCGCCGAGGCGCCCGACCCGCAGAAGCTGCTCGAGTCCGCGCTCAATCCGCCCGACGTGGCCTTCCGGGGCCGCATGATGGTGACCCACTGGTTCGGCAAGCAGACCAGCGCCGAGGAGGTCGAGGTCTACCACTCCCCGCCGAACCTCAACCGGCGCGAGTTCCTCTCCCCCGACGGCGCCGTCCAGCGCGTCGTGGTCTCGGACGGCGACGTCGAGGAGATCCGCCTCGTGCGGCGCCAGAGGGTCGTCTCCGGGGACGCGGTCAAGAGCTACGAGAAGATCATGAAGCCCGAGCGCGAGCTCGAGCTGCTGCTCAAGAACTACGAGCTCTCCGTGGCCACGCGGACCGACGAGGTCGCGGGCCGCCAAGCCTGGATCCTCGAGCTCAAGCCCAAGGTCGCGGGAAAGCCCTGGCAGCGGCTCTGGGTCGACCGCGAGCACGGGCTCATCCTCGAGAACAAGCGCTTCCTGCCCAAGCGCCATTACGCCGAGCTCTCCCGGTATTCCCGGGTCGAACTCAGCAAGAATCTCGACCCCAGGCTCTTCGAGCTCAAGCTCGCCTCCGCGAGCACGGCCGGCGCGGGCTCCGGCCTCGAGCCCGACTTCATGACCCTCGAGGAGCTCTCCAAGGCCACCGGAAAAATGGTCTCATTCCCGACCGAGCTGCCCTCGGGCTTCTCCTTCGAGTCCGCGGACTATTTCTCCGTCGGCGAGCAGACCGTGCTGCACGCGCGCTACACCGACGGCCTGGCGGTGCTCTCGCTGTTCCAGACCGACAAGCCCGTGCGCCTGCCCAAGGGCGGCACCGCCACGGTCGCGCCCCCTTCGACGGCCCGGCCCTCGATCCGGCTGGCCGCCATCGGCAAGGTGCTCAACTGGAAGAGGGGCCGGCAGTACTTCACCTTGATGGGCGACGTCTCCGTCGAGCTCCTCCAGTCGGTCTCGGCTCAGCTCAAATAACCTAGAATCACCGAATGCTCGACCTCGCCATCGTCATCGGCGTGCTGGCCGCCGCCTTGGTCCTGGGCTCGCGAGAGGCGCGCGCCGGCGGGCTTTCCGACTACGTCCTGGCCGGAAGGCGCCTGACTCTGCCGATGTTCGTCGCGACCTTGGTGCCCAGCTTCTACGGCGGCGTTCTCGGCGTCGGCGAGTTCACGTGGGCTAACGGCCTCTCCAACTGGGTCGTCATGGCCCTGCCGTACTACGTCTTCGCGGCGCTCTACGCCGCGTTTCTCGCGGGCCGCGTGCGCCTCGAGCCGGGGCTGACCTTGCCCGACCACATCGAGGGCGCCTACGGCCGCCGCGCCGCGGTCTGGGCGGCCTTCCTCGTCTTTTGGCTGGCCAGCCCCGCCGACGAGCTGCTCATGACCGGAACCTTGCTCTCATTCTTGACGGGCCTGAGGCTCGCGCTCGCGATGGCCCTTTGCGCGGCCTTCGCCGCGGCCCTGCTGCTGCGCGGCGGGCTGCGCTCGGACGTCGGCGCCAACAGGGTGCAGTTCATCGCGATGTTCGCCGGCTTCGCGCTGATCCTGCCCTTCGCCTGGTCGAAGATCGGAGGCCTGGCTGAGCTCAAATTGATGCTCCCGGCCGCGCATCTGAGCTGGACCGGAGGCATGAGCGCGTGGAAGATCGCCGGCTGGTGGCTCATCGCGGTCTGGACTTTGGTCGATCCCTCGTTCCACCAGCGCTGCGCGGCGGCGCAAGATCCGCGGACCGCGAGGCTGGGCATCCTCGTCTGCATCCTGTTCTGGGGCGTCTTCGATTTCATGACGACGGCGGCCGGGCTCTACGCGCGCGCGGCCCTGCCCCAGCTCTCGAACCCCGTCATGGCCTTCCCGGCCCTGGCCGACGGCCTGCTGCCGCCGGTCGCCAGAGGCTTTTTTTTCGCGGGCATGGCCTGCTCGATGCTGGCGTCCTTGCAGAGCAAGTGCCTGCTCTCGGCGCTGAGCCTGGGCAAGGACGGCCTCGGGCGCTGGACGGGGGCGGCGGAGGAGCGCCAGGAGTTCCTGACGCGCGCGGCGCTGTTCGCCTCGACCGCGGTCGCCATGGGGCTGGCCCTGCTGATCCCCTCGGTCGTCGGCCTTTGGTGGGCGGTCGGCAGCGTCCTCATTCCCGGTCTGCTGCTTCCCCTGTTGGGCGTGTATTTTCCGCGGCTGCGCGCCAAGCCGGCCTGGGCGCTGACGGCGTCGGTCTGCGGCGTTCTCTCGTCGGGGGCGTGGCTCATCTGGGAGAGGCGCCTGGGCGCGGCTCCGCTGGGGATCGAGCCGATGTTCCCCGGCCTTTTGCTCTCGGGAGCGCTCTGGGCGCTCCCCCGCGCGTTCCCCTAGGTCCCGGTTCTTGCTGGGACCTCTGCCGCCGGTCTTTGGGGCCTAAAGACTCTCAGTTCCTCCGAGATTTGGAACTACAATACTGTTGCGGCACTTGCACCCCAGACATCATGCTGACATCCCGGCAGGTGTCGCACTGAGGCCCCCCGCCTGATCCGGGGGGCCTCATTATTTTTGTAGACTCATCGCGCATGAAGCCGACGGGAGACATGGAGGCCGACCTCAAGGAGGCCCTGAGCCTGGCAGAGCAGGGCGATTTCGACGGCGCGGTCGCCATGGCCGAGCCCTACCAGGGCCGCCATTTCCTGGCCGACTATCATGTCGCCACCGCGGTCTTCAGGAAAGCCGGGCCCAAGAACCTGTCGCGCGAAGACACGGACCGGGTCCTGGCCCGCTACGACGCCTGCCTCGGGCAGAATCCCGGCTTCCCCGACGCCCTCATGATGCGCGGGCTTTGCCTCATAAAGAAAATCTCCTTCGCCGGAAGCCTCGACGAAAAGAAAGCCGTCGCGGAGCGCGCGCGGCGCGACTTCGAGGAGTGCCGGCGCTTGGACCCCGGCTTCGCGCGGGACTGCGCTCAATGGCTCGAGGTGCTCGCGGGAGTCGCCGCGAGCCTCGGCCGGAGTTGATGCTCCCTGAGTTCTCCGCGGCCCAACTCCTGGTCCTAGCGCCCCTGATCTTCTTCGCCGGA
Source organism: Elusimicrobiota bacterium (assembly GCA_016194705.1). Lineage (GTDB taxonomy): Bacteria > Elusimicrobiota > Elusimicrobia > UBA1565 > UBA9628 > PALSA-1176. The sequence goes on from JACQAZ010000044.1 coordinate 99,331, forward strand.
GTGGTCGACGCCTTGGCCGGCGGCGGAGGCTTGATCACCCTGCCGGCGTACCTGGCCGCCGGCCTCGATCCCGCTTTGCTCTTGGGCACCAACAAGCTCGCCTCCGGCATCGGCACCGTGGCCTCGGCCGCCAATTACTGGCGCGGGCACAGGCTCAAACTCGGTCCTCTCGCGGTCCCGCTTGCCGCCTGCGTGCTCGGATCCCTCTTCGGCGCCCGGCTTTCCTCCCGGATGGACCCGAACCACTTCAAATTCATCCTGCTGACCGTCCTGCCCATCGTCGGCTGGCTCGTGCATTCGCGCCGTCATTTCGGCCGCGAGGACAGGAGCGCGGAGCTCGGGTCATCGGAACTCGAAAGACGCTCCTCAGGGCTCGGGTTTGCATTCGGCGCTTATGACGGCTTCCTCGGCCCGGGAACCGGGACCTTTTTCGCGCTCGGTTTGAGCCGCTGGTGCCGCTACGATCTCTTGGGCTCGACGGCGCGTGCGAAGTTCCTCAACCTCGCGACCAATCTCGCCGCTCTCGCGTTTTTTCTCCACGCAGGGCGCGTGCACCTGCGCCTGGGCCTGTCCATGGGCGCCGTCAGCGTTCTCGGACATTGGACCGGTTCGCACATGGGCCTCAAGAAAGGCGCCGACGCGATCCGGCCGATGGTCATCCTCGTCTGCGCCGGGCTTTTCGCGAAGCTCCTGCTGGACTGCCTGCGCTGAGGGTCAGTCCATCCAAATCGGGTGCCCGTAAATCTCGCGGCGGTAGCCATGGCTCAGCCGCAAGGCGCTCCTGAGAATGGCCTCCATCTCCTTCAACCCAACGGCCGCCTGCGATCCCAGCCCGATCTTCGCCTTCACATACTCGACGAGGGAGCTGGGCAGAGCCGCGAAATCCGAAGCCATGCCCGCGCTGTCGTTGAGGCCCAGCTTGACCAGCGCGCGATTGATCGAAGCCCATATTCCGAGCGCGGTGTCGACGTCCAAGTCCTGGAGCGCTTCGCGGTAGAGTCCGAGCTCCCTTTTGGCCTCTCCCCGCCACAGACGCGCCTCGGGATCCCGCGGATAATGACTCAGGGTGAAGTCGAGCAAGTCCAAGGCCCGCCGTGTTCGTCCCAGCTTGAGAAGCGCCGCGGCCTTCCAGCAGAAGGCCCATTGCGCGCCCTTTTTGACCGCGCGATCGAGACGGCGCAGCGCCCGCCGGTAATTTCCCCGCCACAGATCCATGGCCCCCCACCAGGCCAGGACCTGGCCGGCATCCGATTTGGGGGCCGCCCGGAGGGCGCGGCGCATCTCCTCATGAGCGGCCGCAGGACGCCGGAGGCACAGGTTGGCCTCCGCCAAGAAGCCGTGCGCTCGCCAGTCCACCGGCCTGTGGCGCACGGCCGACTCTAGCCATGGCACCGCTTTGTCGAATCGCCCCAAAAACAGGGCGGCCGCCCCCGCCTTGTAGTACATCCAACCGTAGCGCTTCAACGGGAACGCGGCGAGCCGGTCGAAATGCTCCAACCCGAGGTTGAGATGGCCCCGGTAAAAATGGAGCCATGGGAGCCCTTCGCCCCGCCGTCCCATGGCTCGCTCGACGAGCCGCAGCTTGGAGAGGCGCATCCGGCGCATCAGCCGCTCGTCGAGGTCCCACGGAGCCGCGTCCCAGGGGTCGGCGAAGGCCTGCAGCTCGGCTCGGCTCGGTCCCGCGTCGAGCCTGCCTTCGGCGAGCCGGATGGCTTCGCGGCAGCGCCCCAGCCGCATGAGGGCAGAGAACCTCTCCCGGGAGCCGATCTCGCCGCGATCCAACCGCACGGCCTTGGCGAGCAGCGCCGCGGCCGCCCGCGCTTTCCCCGTTGACTCCGCGATCGCGCTCAACGCCATGTGGGCGTTCACATCGCCGGGGGCGGTTTCGAGGAGGCGGACGTATTGCTCCGCGGCTTCCTCCAGCCTGCCGGCGGACTGATAGGCTTGCCCGCACAATCGCAGCGCCCTGGCGTTGTCCGGCTCAGTCTTCAGCGCCCGGCGCAGCGCCCTTTCGGCCGCATCGAAGCGTCCCGCGGCGAGACAGGCCTGTCCCCGCAGCATCAACGCCGAGACGTTGCCGGCATCGAGCCCCAGAGCCTGGCGGCCCAGCCTTCCGGCGGGCTCAAGGCGGCCCTCGTAGAACAGCGCCTGCCCTCGGCAGGCCAATAGCTCCGCGAGCTCCCGACGGAGCCCGCGCGCACGCGGCTCGAACCGCAGGGCCCGGCGCAAGGCGCTCTGCGACCAATCGAGACGGCCCGACGACTGGAAAGCCTTGGCGCAGGTTCCCCAAACTTGGACCAAGTCGCGTCGAGACCGGCGATCCTCGGGCTTGAAACGCAGCGCCCTTCGGAGCGTTTTCAGGGCCGTCGGGCTCCGCCCGCCCTGAACGACGGCTGCGGCCAGGCCCGAATAGGCGGGCAAATAGCGCGGCGATTCCCGGATCAAGGAGGCGAAGCCGTCGATCGCCTCCCGCGGCCGCTTTGAGTTGAGCAAGGCATGGGCCAGGAAGCACTTGGCCTGCGGGCCCGGCTCCTCGAAGGCTGCCGCCCTCCGGAAGTACCGGACCGCCTTTGCGAAGAGCCCCGCGTTGTAGCTCTCGATTCCCAAACGCAGGTTGGCCGGATCGGGTCCTCCCACAAAGGACATTCTAGCAATCTTGGCGGGCGAGTCCGGCTTGACGCTCCCGTCGAAAGTTGATACCATCTCTTTCCGGTTTTTTTGACGCTCGGAACGATTCCAGGAGAGCTATAAACAACAAATACGGTCACGGCGGGTACGGCGGGAACAAGGACACAACCCGGGTCAACAACAGGATTTCAGCCAACCAGGTCCGGGTCATCGACTCCGACGGCACGCAGCTCGGGATCAAGCCTCTCTCGGAAGCCCTGGCGATCGCTCGGCAAAAGGGGTTCGATCTCATCGAGATCGCTCCGACGGCCAATCCGCCGGTCTGCAAGATCTTAGATTACTCGAAGTACAAGTACGAGCAGGACAAGAAGGTCCGCGAGTCGCGGCGCAAGCAGAAGGCCGGACTTTTGAAGGAAGTGCGGTTCAAGCCGCACATCGGGATGCACGATCTTGAGGTCAAGATCAAGCACATCTCCGAGTTCCTCGCGGCCCACGACAAGGTGCGGATCACCGTCGTGTTCAAGGGGCGGGAGATGCAGCACAAGGACATCGGGATGAAGCTGTTGGACGTGATCAAGGAACGGTTGGTCGCGCAGGCGGCCGTCGAGCAGGAGCCCATGCCCGACCGCAACCGCCTGATCATGACCTTGATCCCGAAGCACTAGGAGACTGGACTGATATGCCGAAGATGAAATCGCACAGCGGCGCCAAGAAGCGCTTCCACAAGACGGCCGGCGGCAAGTGGCGCCACCAGAAGGCCGGACGGCGGCACCTTCTCGCGCCGATGGGCTCCGCCCATCGTCACTTCTTGCGCAAGAAGAACGAGATCAACAAGACCGAGGGCCGCACCCTCGACAAATATCTGCCGTACGCATAAGGAACAGCCATGAGGATCAAGTCGGGCGTCAAGACGCGCGCGCACAAGAAAAAGTTCTTCAAGCGGGCCAAAGGCAACTACTCCGCCAAGCGCAGCCGCTGGCGGATGGTCAAGCAGCAGGTCGAGGCCTCGATGCACCGCGCCTACACCGGGCGCAAGGACCGCAAGGGCGACTTCCGCTCGCTGTGGATCCAGCGCATCAACGCCGCCTGCCGCGAGAACGGCACCAGCTACAGCCAGTTCATGGCCGGCCTCAAGAAGGCGGGCGTGCTGCTCAACCGGAAGATGCTCTCCGAGATGGCGGTGCGCGACGGGCAGTCCTTCAAGCAGCTGGTGACCCTCGCCCGCGGCTCCTAAGGCCCCGCCGCCATGGCGCAGGTGACCCGCAAAAGCTGGGAAGCCGCCTTCGCCAAGCTCGAAGCGTCCCTAAAAAAGCTCTCTCCGTCCAAGGCCAAGGACCTCGCCGCTCTCGATAGGCTGCGCGTGGCCTTGCTGGGCCGCAGCGGGACCTTGACCGAGCTGCTCAAAAGCCTCAAGGACCTCTCGATCGAGGAGCGCCGCGAGCTCGGGCCCAAGGCCCAGGAGCTGCGCGCCGCGCTCGAGGCCGCGTTCGACGCGCGCAAGACCGCCCTCGAGGCGCAGGCCGACGACGACGCGGCCGCCGAGAACGCCCTCGACCTGACTTTGCCACCCCACGTCCCGCCGCGCGGCCGCGTCCATCCCCTGACCTCGACGCTCGAAGAGATGACGCGCATACTCTCGCTCATGGGGTTCTCGTGGGCCGAGGGCCCGCTCGTCGAATCCGACGACAATAATTTCACCAAGCTCAACATCCCCGAGCACCATCCGGCGCGCGGCATGTTCGACACCTTTTATCTCAAGGACTCGCCGCTCCTCATGCGCACGCACACCTCTCCGGTGCAGATCCGGACCATGGAGTCCACGCGCCCGCCGCTGCGCATCATCTCGCCCGGCCGCGTGTTCCGTCACGAGGCGGTCGACGCGACGCACTCGGCGGTGTTTCACCAGGTCGAGGGCCTCTACATCGACAAGGGCGTCTCGTTCGCCGACCTCAAGGGAACGCTCGACGTGTTCATGCAGAAGCTCTTCGGCGCCAAGACGCGCACGCGCTTTCGTCCCTCCTACTTCCCGTTCACGGAGCCCTCCGCCGAGGTCGACGTCTCGTGCCTGTTCTGCGAATCGAAGGGCTGCTCCATCTGCAAGAATTCAGGCTGGATCGAGCTCCTGGGCGCGGGCGTTGTGCACCCCAACGTGCTCTCGGCCGTCGGCTACGACCCCGAGGTCTGGTCCGGGTTCGCCTTCGGCATCGGCGTCGAGCGCATCGCGATGCTGCGCCTGGGCGTGAGCGACATCCGCGCCTTCTACGAGAACGACCTGCGCTTCCTCAAGCAATTCGATGAAAATCTCGTATAACTGGCTCAAGGAGCACATCGACCCGGGCATCTCGGCGACGGACCTGGCGCCGCACCTGCTGCAGCTCGGCTTCGAGGTCTCGTCCCTGGAGCGCCGCGGGCCCGCTTTCTCGGGCGTCGTGACGGCGCAGATCCTCGAGATCGGCAAGCACCCCAACGCCGACCGGCTCTCTCTGTGCACGGTGACCGACGGCAGCCGAAAGCTCTCGATCGTCTGCGGCGCCAAGAACATCGCGGTCGGCCAAAAGGTCCCGCTGGCCGTCATCGGCGCCAAGCTTCCGGGCGGACGCGAGATCACGCCGGCCAAGATCCGCGGCGTCGAGTCGCAGGGCATGATCTGCTCGGCCTCCGAGCTCGGCCTGCCGGGAGAGAACGGCGGCATTTTGGTCCTCTCTCCCGAGACCGCCGTCGGCGCGGATTTCTCGAAGGCGCAATCGGGCGGCGACGACATCATGGAGGTGGAGATCACTCCCAACCGTCCCGACTGCCTCTCGCACCTCGGCCTGGCGCGCGAGCTCTCGGCCCTTTTCCGCATCCCGCTCAAAGAGCGTCCGGCTCCGAAGGTCGACGCGTCGGGCGACTGCTGGCCCGTCGAGCTCGAGGCCAAGGACGCCTGCCCGCGCTACCTGGGGCGCGTGCTCACCGGCCTTCAGGTGGGGCCCAGCCCCGGGTGGCTCGCGGCCAAGCTCGAGGCGGTCGGCCTGCGCTCGATCAACAACGTCGTCGACGTCACCAACTTTGCGCTGATGGACATCGGCCAGCCGATGCACGCCTTCGACCTGGACAAGCTGGAGGGCGGAAAAATCATAGTCAGATTCGCAAGAAAAGAAGAAACCATCCGGGCTCTCGACGAGAAGGAATACAAGCTGACGCCCGAGGTGCTCGTCATCGCCGACGCGAAGTCCCCGCAGGCGATCGCGGGCGTCATGGGCGGCCTGGCCTCCGCGGTCGGCGCGAAGACGACCAAGGCCTTCCTCGAGAGCGCGCATTTCGCTCCGCCCGCGATCCGCAAGTCGAGCTCTCTGCTGCGCCTGCGCTCCGACTCGTCGTATCGCTTCGAGCGGGGCACCGACTTGGCCGCGGTGTCGACGGCCTCGCGGCGCGCCGCCGAGCTGATCCTCTCGGTGTGCGGCAAGCAGGCGCGATCATCGGGGGAGCGCGACGCCGGCCAATCGGCTCCCGAAAAGATCGTCATCCACACGACGGTCTCGCGCTTGAACGCGATCCTCGGCGCGGATTTCGCGAAGGCCGAGGCGGCCGAGACGCTCAAGCGCCTCTCGGCCGCCTGCGAGACAAAAGGAGACGATATCGCTTTCACCGCGCCGTCCTGGCGCGGCGACTTGGCGAGCCCGTGGGATCTCGCCGAGGAGCTCGCGCGCCTCTTCGGCTACGACAACGTCCCGGCCAAGGCCTCGGCGGTGGCGGCGCGCCCTTCCCGAATAACGCCTGGGCAGACGCTCGCCGACAAGCTGCGCGCGCGGCTGGCGGGCTTCGGCTTCCACGAGGCCTACAACTACGATTTCGTCTCGGACAGGCTCCTCGAGCGCTGCGGGCTCAAGGGCGACTGGGCGCGCCTGGCCAACCCGATCTCGGAGGACTGGACGATCTTGAGACCGAGCCTGCTTCCCGGGCTGCTGCAGAACGCGGCCTTCAATCTCAACCGCGGCGCCTCGTCGGCGCGGCTCTTCGAGCTCGGCAAGGTCTACGCCAAGACCGAGGCTGGCGTCGAGGAGCGCACGCAGCTGGCCGGGCTCGTGCTCGGTCCGGCCGGCGAGCCCTTCTGGCGCGGCCCCGAGCCGGCGCGCGGCGCGATCTACGAGGCGCTGGGCGCCGCGAGCGGTTTGCTCGAGGGCGTGCCGGGGCTCTCCTGGACCGAGGGCGCCGGCCGCGATCCCTTCTTCGGGGCCGTCGGCTGGCGCCAAGTCGCCTCCGCCAAGGGGGCGCTCGGCGCCGTCGGAAAGATCCAGCGCCCGGTGGCCCGGGCCTTCGATCTCGAGCGGGAGGACGCCTGCCTGTTCTTCCTCGACCTCGACCGGCTCTGCGAGGCCGCGGCAGCCGCCCGGCGCTTCTCGCCGTACAGCCAGTTCCCGTCGGTGACCCGCGATCTCTCGGTCCTGCTCGACGCCAAGACGCCCTATGCCTCGGTGCTCGCGGCCCTGCCCAAGCCCGGGGAGCTCTCGCGCGAGACCGCGCTCATCGACCTTTTCACGGGCAAGGGCGTGCCGCCGGGAAAGAAGAGCCTGACTCTGCGCTTCACCTTCTCCCGCATGGACCGGACCTTGCGCGACGACGAGATCGCCTCCGCGATGGAAGGGATACTGGCCACGCTCAAGAACAAGCTCGGCGCGGTGCTGCGGTCCTAGGATGATCGACACCCACCGGCTCAAGGACCTCGAGACCGTGGTCGGCGAGGCCGCCAAGGCCTTGAAGGCGCTCTCCGAGGAAAACGTCAAGCTCGCCAAAAGCGCGGCCAAGCTCGAGGACGAAAACAAGCGCCTGCGCGAGGACGTCAAACGCTTCTCCTTGGCCGCCTCCCGGCAGGACAAGCTGCGCTCGCGCCTCGAGAAGCTCTCTCACAAGCTCGCCAAACTCGGATGAACGAAAAAGTCGATATCGAGATCGCCAAGCGGCGCCTGACCGTCGAGATGGAAGGCTTCAATCCCCTGCAGATCATGGAGCTGGCGCGTCAAGTGCACGAAAAGATCGAGCAAGTTGCCTCGCGGACCAAGATCGCGGACTCGTCGAGGCTCGCGATCCTCGCAGCCCTGGAAATCGCCGCCGAGCTCAACCAGGTCAAGGACGCGCAGGCCATCGAGCGCAACGCCGTCGAAAACAAGATCTCGGAGTTTGCGGCCGCGCTCAAAGGCGCGCTGGCCTTCTCCAAACGCCAGTCATGACCTCGGAGCTCTTCTCGACTCAGGCGCCGCTCTCCGCGCAGCCCCTGGCCGCGCGCCTGGCGCTGCAGAAGATAGAAGACTTCGCGGGCCAGGAGGCTCTGCTGGGCCCCGGCAAGATGCTGCGGCGCTTGATCGAGGCCGGCAAGTTCTCCTCCGCGCTGTTCTTCGGCACGCCGGGCTCGGGCAAGACGGCTCTGGCGCGCTTCATCGCCAAGCGCATGGACGCCGCCGTCGTCGAGCTCAACGCGGTCTCGGCGGGCGTCGCCGACCTCAAAAAAGCGCTCGAGCAGGCGCGCTACGACCTCGCCAGCCGCCAGCGCAAGACCTTGCTGCTCGTCGACGAGATCCATCACTTCAACCGCACCCAGCAGGACGTGCTGCTGCCCTCCGCCGAGCGCGGCGACGTGCTCTTGATCGGCCTGACCACCGAGAACCCGAGCTTCTACGTCAACGCAGCGCTCCTCTCGCGCATCACGGCCTTCGAGTTCCAGCCTCTGACCGAGAATCACTTGCGCGCGATACTCAAGCGCGCGCTCGCCGACAAGGACCTCGGTTTGGGCGCGCAAAGGCTCGAGCTCTCCCCCGAGGCCGAGAAGCACCTCGTGACCATGTCCGGAGGCGACGCGCGCAAACTGCTCAACGCCCTGGAACTCGCCGCCGCTTCCACCGCTCCCGACAAGAAGGGGGTCCGGCGCGTCTCCTTGGAGATCGCCGAGGAGTCGATCCAGCGCCGCTCGATCCGCTACGACAAGAAATCCGACGACCACTACGACCACATCTCTGCCTTCATAAAATCCATGCGCGGCTCGGACCCCGACGCGGCGCTCTACTGGATGGCCAAGATGCTCGCCGCCGGCGAGGACCCCCGCTTCATCGCCCGGCGCGTTTTGATCTGCGCCTCGGAGGACGTCGGGCTGGCCGATTTCCGCGCATTGCTCATCGCAAACGCAGCTTTTTCCGCGGTAGAATTCGTCGGCATGCCCGAGGCGCGCATACCGCTTTCGCAGGCCGTGATCTATGTGGCGACGGCGCCCAAGTCCAACTCGGCCTATCTCGCCGTCGACGCGGCGCTCGCCGAGGCCCGGGAGGGCCCCGCACGCGAGGTCCCGCTGCACCTGCGCGACGCCAACATGGACCGCAAGACGCGCGGCCACGGCGAGGGCTACAAGTACGCCCACGACTTCCCCGGCCATTGGGTCGAGCAGGAGTACATGCCCAGGCCCAAGGCCTTCTACGAGCCGGGCGAGCTCGGCGACGAGAAGCGCCTCAAAGAGCGCCTCGAGTCCCTGCGCAAGAGCCCGCGGTAGCCTTCCTCGAAATCCTTACCCGGGCTCCGGCTTGAACCCCACCCTAGGGGAGGGCCTCGGAGAGGAATCGATGAGCCTTCGGATCGTCTGAAATACGATGCCGAATCGAACCTCGCAACGGCTTTCCAATCGGTCCAATCGCCCCGCCAACTCGTGATAGCCGGCTGTCTTCTCCCGAATCCTGACGAATGTCCGCATGATCTCAATGTTGACCGCGACCGCTCTCGGACTTTGGAGGACGCTCGACAGCATGGCCACACCTTCCTGCGTGAAAACGTACGGCAGCCATCCTCCCAGGTGCTTTAGCGATGGTATCACGGATTGTGATACCAAGATATCCGCCTCTTTCTCCGTGATCTGAAACATAAAATCGACTGGGAATCGCTCGCGATTCCGCTTCACCTGCTGGCGCAGGGCGATCGCGCGCACTTGATAGAGCGCTGCGAGATCGCGATCCAGCATGACTCTACGGCCGCGTATGACTCGTATTTTCGGCTCGATCGGCTGTATCTGTTTCATGTTTCCCCCCAAAATGACGGACTCCTCCAGAGCGTGAAAAAGAGCATGAAGCTCATTCCAGCTCCTGCGGCTCCCCGTCCCAGTCCGGCTCGCGGCCCGAGGCGAGGGTGATGCGCTTTTCCAGCGGCTCGAGGCTGATCACGGTCTCCATGATATGTATACGATTGACCCCCCCAAATTGTTCCCTCTGTATAGTAGAATCGACCCATGCCTTCCGCGGCCCCGGCCAAAATCTACACGGTCTCGGAGCTCAACGCCCAGATCCACGATCTCTTGGAGGCCTCTTTTTCCGAGCTTTGGGTCGAGGGCGAGCTCTCGAACTGCAAGGCCTACCCTTCCGGCCACACTTACATGACCTTGAAGGACGCCGGCGCGCAGATCAAGGCCGTGCTCTTCAAGGGCGCCGCCTTCCGCGTCAAGTTTCAGCCGCAGGATGGGCTCAAGGTGCTCGTGCGCGGCCGGGTCACCTCGTACGCCCCGCGCGGCGATCTGCAGTTGATCCTCTCGGCGATGGAGCCGCGCGAGAAAGGGGCGCTCCAGCTGGCCTTCGAGCAGCTTAAGGCCAAGCTCGAGGCCGAGGGGCTCTTCGCCGAAGAGCGCAAGAAGCCCCTGCCGGCTTATCCCAAGAGCGTCGGGCTCGTGACTTCTCTCCAGGGCGCCGCCGTGCGCGACATGCTCTCGGTGCTGGACCGGCGCTGGCCCGGGCTCGAGATCCTGATCTACCCGGTCAAGGTCCAGGGCGAGGGCGCCGCCGCCGAGATCGCGCAGGCGATCGTCGATTTCAATGAACTGCTGCCGCAAACGAGCGTCCTGCTCGTCGGCCGTGGCGGCGGCTCCATGGAGGACCTCTGGGCCTTCAACGAGGAGAGCGTCGCCCGCGCGATCGCGGGCTCCCACATTCCGGTGGTCTCCTGCGTGGGCCACGAGACCGATTTTACGATCGCCGATTTCGTCGCCGACCAGCGCGCCCCGACGCCCTCGGCCGCGGCCGAGCTCGCCGTGCCCGAAAAAGAGGCCGTGCTCGACAACGTCCTGGGGCTCTCGGACGACCTGGGCAGCGCGATGAAGGAGCTCCTGGCCCGGCTCTCGGAGCGGCTCTCGCGCGCGGCCGGGCATCCCTTCCTGCAGAGCCCGCACCGCATGTACGAGGAGCGCATCCGGCGCGTCGACGAGCTCTACGCGCGCCTGCCCGAGGCGATGCGCCAGGTCCTCTCGCACGCCGAGAAGGACTTGAAGCTCCAAGCCGAGAAGCTCGACGCGATCTCGCCTTTGAAGGTGCTCTCACGCGGCTACGCGATCGCCGAAAAGCTGCCCGGCGGCGAGATATTGAGGAAGTCGTCCTCGGTCAAGCCGGGCGACAAGGTCCGCGTGCGTCTCCACGAGGGACAGATCCAGTGCGAGGTATCCCAATGACAAAGACCGCCAAGAAGGAGAATTTCGAGGGCTCGCTCGAGTCGCTCGAGTCAGTCGTGCGCGAGCTCGAGGCCGGCGACAAGGGCCTCGAGGAGTCGCTCGAGCTCTTCGAGAAGGGCATCACGATCGCCAAGAACCTCTCGAAGCAGCTCGAGGAGGCCAAAAAGAAGGTCGAGGTGCTGACCAAGGACGGCGGCAAGCTCGTCAAAGCCCCGCTCAAGGAAGACGACTGATGCGTTGGGGCAGCCTGCTGGCGACCTTGTTCATGGGCGGCGCCTCGGTCTTCGCGCCGCGGCTCCTCTCGAGCGCGACCGGCATCGACCCGCAGGGGCTGATGGCGATGGCCTCCCAGATGAAGTCGGTCGGCTCGGGCGGCGCGATGGACGACAAGGCCTCGCGCCAATGGCAGGCCCTGCAAAGCGGCGAGGTCGACTCGATCCCGCTCGAGCAGCTCGCGGCGCTTGCCGACGCGCAAAGCCGCGAGGCCGTCTCGAAGAACCCCGAGGACATGGCGTCCGCGATCGTCAAGGCCTTCCACAGCCAGCAGCCGCTCGGGGAACAGTGGCGCGCGGGCGTGCTCAGGGACGCCGAGCCCGCGCGGAGGTATTATCTCTCCCGCCGCCGCGCCTTCCAGACGGGCTTTCTGCTCGCCGGCGCCGCCTTGATCGCGGTCGCCTTCCTCGGCGCCTTGCCGCCCCTGCGCGGGACGGCGCGCTTTCTCTTCGGGATGGTCTTCGGACTCTCGGGCAAGCTGCTGATCCTGCTCTCGCTCGCGGCGACGGCCTTCTTCGCGGCGAGCGCCTTGAACCCCTGGCCTCTGATCCCGCCCGAGCTCTTGGGCGCGCCGGTCGCCTACATGCTGCTCTGCGGCCTGTTCCTGCGCGTCGTCGATATCAACTATCCGGTCTGGAACAGGATGCTCTGGAGCTTCGGAGCGCCGGTCGCGGCGGCTCTGGGGATGCTCGGCTGGACGAAATTCAAGCCCGAAGCGTCGGCCTAGTCGAAGAAGCCGACGACCTGCGTGGCTTTTTGCACGCAGAGAAAGCCGTTGCCCATCACGTCGAGCCGGGCGGCCTCCGCGGCGGCCTTGACCACGGCCTGGGTCTCGTTGGCGTGGACGACCGAGATGATGACGAGCTTCTCCGACTCGATGAGGCGCCCGAAGAGGCCGAGCCGCTGGCGCACGCCCGTGCCGCGGCCGTAATAGTAGGTGGCACCCGTGGCCCCGGCCTTGAGGATGGCGTCCAAGACCTTGCGCTCGTCCTTGTGCTGGACGATGATGGTCACGAGATCGAGATTCTCTGCTTCAGCCATGAGCTTGAAGACGACCCCGGTATTAGACACAATTGGGTGGCCGGACTCAACTGATGAAAGAAACCCCGGGGCGCATCCTCTCGCTCGACGTCTTCCGCGGCCTGACGATTGCCGGGATGATCCTCGTCAACTGCCCCGGCAACGACAACCCCTACCCTTTTTTGGCCCACGCCGAGTGGGACGGCTGGACCTTCGCCGACCTCATCTTCCCCGCCTTCCTCGTGATCATGGGCGTCTCGCTGGCGCTCTCGCTGGGGCGGCGCGTCGAGAAAGGCGAAAAGCCCTTCGACGTGCTCGGTCAGGCCTTCCGCCGCTCGGCGATCATATTCGCGCTGGGCCTGGTCGTGTCGGCGGTCATGGTGCCGCGGCTGGGGGTCTTTAGGATCCCGGGGGTCTTGCAAAGGATCGCGATCTGCAACTTCGTCTGCGCCTACCTATTCCTCAAGACCAAGCCGCGCACGCAGATACTGGCCGCGCTGGGCGTCGTGACCCTCTACTCGCTTCTGATGCTGCTCGTGCCCGTGCCGGGCTTCGGCGCCGGCGAGCTGACTCCCGACGGCAACCTCGCCTCCTACGTCGACCGCCTGGTCTTCGGCGACCACATGTGGACCGAGAGCCACGACCCCGAGGGCGTGATCTCCACGTTGCCCGCGATCGCGACGACCCTCTTGGGCGTCTTCGCGGGCAGCTGGATGCGCGCCAAGATGCGCCCCGACAAGAAGTTCCAAGACCTGTTCCTCGCGGGGGCGATCTCCGTCGCTTTGGGAGTCGTCTGTTCGCGTTATATTCCGATCAACAAGAATCTTTGGTCGAGCTCGTTTACCTTGTTCACGGGCGGGATCGCGGTCTGCGGCCTGGCGGTCTGCCACTTCGTCATCGAAGTCTTGGGCCTGCGGGCCTGGGGCAAGCCCTTCGAGGTCTTCGGCCGCAACGCGCTGGCTTCGTATTTCCTCTCCGAGTTCTTCTACGGCATACAGGAGTTCATCCACCTGCCGGGCCGCGACGAGAACATCAAGGAATGGCTGACCGCGGCGGCCTTCGGGAGCCTCGGCGAGCCCAACGCGGCGCTGGCCTACTCGCTGTGCTTCCTCGCCTTTTGTCTGGCCGTCATGACCGCGTTCTACCGCAAAAAGGTCTTCATAAAAATCTAGAATGACGCTATGAAAACGATCCTCTTTCTTCTGGCCGCCTGCGCCTGGGCCGCGTCGGCGGACCCCCTCGATTCCCTCGTCGCGTCCGTGATCAAGAAAGGCAAGGCCAAGCCGATCGCGGCACCCCTGGCCCAGAAGCTCGGCTTCCCCGGGCCCGTCGTCACGAAGGCGGTCGCCGTGCGCGGTGAGGACAAGGTCGTCCACGCGCTGTACGTCGTGTTCGACCCGCACGACAAGACGGGCAATCCCGAGGCCTTGGTCTGGGCGCGCGCCGCCGCCGCGTCCAAGAACGGCGCCCAGGAGATCAACGCGCTCGACGTCAAGACCTCGCTGTCGGGCGTCATCGAGAGCGCAGTGCAGTCGCACGGCGCCAAGGGCGCCATGGACGAGCAGGCCGTCTCGATCAAACTGCCCGAGATCGTCGAATCCTTGGCGGCCGAGAAGAAGCTTATTTTGGAGAAGGCCCCGGCCCAGCTGAAGTAGGCTTGGCCTTGTTGGCCCGCTCGATCTTGCGCGAGATCGCGGGCTTTCCCAGATGCCCCGGATCGGCCGTGATGGCCGCGACCACGTCCTTATCAATGAGCGCGCGCTCGCGCAGGCCCGCCTTGAAGGCCTCCGGATCGGCGATGGCGCGCTGGCCGGCCTCGAGCATCTCCCGGAAATAGTTCCGCCGGACCTCGGGCGACACCTTCGAGCGGTGGTTGCCGCGCGCGAAATAGTCCGCCATGTCCGAGTAGTAGACCGGCGCGTAGCCGTTTTGGATCAGCGAAAGGTCGGCCATGAGGCGCGCCAGCCGCCCGTTGCCGTCGGGAAATGAGTCCAAGCGGCTCATCTTGTAGTGCAGCTGCTGGGCGAACTCCTTTGGGTCGGCGCCGGCAAGCGTCTTCGCCTCTTCAGACTCCAGCCACTTGTAAAAGACGTGGGTGTCGGTGTGGTAGTCGGGGTCGCCGCGGATTTCCTCGGGAACGAGCCCTTCGGTCAAGATCTTGTTGAGCCGCACGGCCGTGCCGCGCGAGAGCGGCAGCTCGCGGGCGTGGTCGACGACGAGCAGCGCGGCCTTGCGGAAATTGGTCTCGGCTTTGACCCGGACCTGGTGGGTGCTCAGCGCCTCGGGCGCGAACCACTTGCGGCCGACGACGTTGGTCCGCGAGAGGTTGAACGAGCCCGCCGCCATGATCGCCAGCGCGACGGAGCGCCACTGCGGGTTGCGCATCATCGGCGCGCCGTCGAACTTGAGGCTCTGTTCGGCGGCTTGCAGTTCGCCGGTCTTCGCCTCTGGCGCGGCCGCCTTCAAATCGTCGTTGGCGCTGGGCCCATTGAGCGCGGCCGGCACGAAATTGGCGTCGTTGGCCGCGGCCGCCTTGACGAACGAGTCGGGCAGCGCGGGCGGCAGGGGGACGGAGGCCTCGAGCGACCCCTCCGGCATCGAGACGGGTTTGACCAGAGAGGCCGGCAGCGTCCCAAGATCGACCGGCTTGATCTGCGTCTCGAGCCGGACCGGGCCGACGATCTTGACGCCTTCGCTGGCGGCGAAGGAATTCGCCGCCGGCAGACCGGCCAGGACCAAGGCGAGAAGGGCCGAGAGGCTCTTCGTCATCGCACTATAAGGGTAATATGTAACATTCGCGCGAGGGAGGGCCTTAGTGCCTATCGGGGCGTGGGCCTTAAATTATATATTCGGTAAATGAAGCTCCTGGTCCACATCCTCGTCAGCGCGATCGCCGTCTACGTCTGCGCGCATGTGCTGCCGGGGGTGGCCGTCGACGGCTTCGGCTCGGCCTTGGTGGCCGCCGTCGTGCTCGGCCTGGTCAACGGCCTCGTGCGGCCGATCCTCTTCATCTTGACCTTGCCGATCACGATCCTGACGCTCGGCCTGTTCACCTTCGTGCTCATGGGCATCTGCGTCGAGCTCGTGTCCTGGGTCGTTCCCGGCTTCCACGTGAGCGGCATTCTGTCTGCGATGCTCTTCGCGGTGGTCTGCTCGCTGGTCAACTCCTTCCTGCACGGCCTCGAGCGGCGTTAGGCGGCTGCGACAAGCCGCTTCAGAGGAACCGCCGGCAAGCGCTTGAGCGTGTGGTCCTTCGGGTTGACCACGATGCCGCAGGATTCCAAGATCGTCACGCCCAGTATGGGCTCCACGTCCTCCGGCCCGAATAGGATGCGTCCCACGCCGAATTCGCCCATGAACTCCATGATGGCCGGCCCGAATTCCAGCTCCAGGCGCCTGCCGTCGGCCAACTCATAGACCTGCTTGCCCAAGGGCTTGATGCCCAGCGCCTTGAGCTTGGAAGCCGGCGCCATGCAGTCGGTGGCTCCCGTGTCGACCAGGAAATCCGCCTCGTATTTCTTCTTGGACGAGCCCGAGGCCCGGACGGCGACCGTCACGTGGACAAGACCCATGCGTTTTCTCCCGTGCGGTCTCATGCGCTTAGTATAGCAGGCCCGTCGGGGTGCGTCCAGCGCGCGCGAGGGCACACTATACATACGATTGAGCCCCCCTAAATGTTCCGCCTCTCGACGGAGCCGGGATCAGACGGGGTCGTCTTTGCGGGCGCGGAGCAGGCCGTAGGCGAGCAGGATGACGCCCGGCCAGAAGGTGAAGAAAGCAAGCAGGCCGGGGCCGACCGGGTTGGGGTTGGGATCGCTGGTCAGGCCCAGCGCCGCGCCGGCGACGATCAGGACCAGCGGCCCGGTGCCCAGGACCAGCAGGGCCAGCCCCGCCTTGACGGTCCAGCTTCTGCGGTATTTAGCCACTTCGGGTAGTATAGCTGGGTTTTGTATGATGTGCCATGCCCGCCATGGTCGAGGTCCCCTTTGAAGTCCAGAAGGACTCAGCCGGCCTGCGGGTCGACCAATATCTGGCCAAGCGCTTGGCGCGTTACTCGCGGGTTCAGATCCAGCGGCTCATCGAAGACGGGCAGGTGCTCATCCGCGACAAAGTGGCCAAGGCCTCACTCAGGGTCCGCGCGGGCGAGACGGTCGTTATAAAGTACCCGAAGGTCGTTGAAGAAGAGTGCCGTTTTCCCTCATTGCCGGTCCTGTACGAAGACCAGGACCTGCTGGCCGTCGACAAGCCGGGCGGCGTGCTGTCGCATCCCACCGACAAGATCGTCGAGAACGCGGCCACCACGATATTGAAGAGACAGTTCCCGGGCGTGCCGCTGTTCTTGGCCCATCGCCTGGACCGGGAGACCAGCGGCATACTGCTGTTCGCCAAAAACGCGCGCTCCGCCCGCGCCCTGGGACGGCAGTTCTTGCGCCACGAGGTGCGCAAGACCTATCAGGCCATCGTGCGGGGGTCGGTCGCTTGGCTCCATAAGACCGTCGACGCGCCCATGGGGCGCGAGGGGTTGGGGATCTTCGTGCGGCAGAAGGCGGGGGCGGGACAAGCGGCGGTCACCGAGTTCACGCGCTTGCGCGCGGGTGAGTCGCGCTCGCTGGTCGAGGCGCGGCCCAAGACGGGGCGCTTACATCAGATCAGGGTGCATCTGGCGATGATCGGTCATCCGATCGTGGGCGACAAGCTTTATACGGGCGACGGCGAGATGTATATGAAGACGGTGGCGGGACAGCTTACACCTGAAGACATCGTCCAGCTTGGGGCCGAGCGGCAGCTGCTGCATGCGGGGAAGATGAGGCTCAAGCAGCCGACGACGGGTGAGGTTGTGGAGATCGAGGCGGTGGTGCCGGGGGATTTTTTGGCCCACCTCAACGTTCCCGACAAATCGCTGGCACCGGCTTGAAAAACATTTTCGGCTCATGACAGAAAATTGTGAGCGTGCGCCCAGCCCCACGGGCGGAAGTGTCCCATCCATGGGGTACAGGCTTGGATGATCTTGAGCTTCATGTACTGCTTGTCCCTGTAGCCGTAAGCCCTGCGGATGACGTTC
>JACQAZ010000049.1 GCA_016194705.1 Elusimicrobiota bacterium
CCTCAAGCAGAGCGGTCAGCTCGGCGGAGACAAGCTCTCTCCCGCGAGCGATCCCGCCGCATTTTACCGCTACCTCTGCCGCGCCTTGGTCCGCGGCGGCGACTACCAGTCTGCGGTCGCCGCCGGAGAAGAAGGGCTCAAGAGGGACGCGAACAACGCCAAGCTCCACAACACCTTGGGCAACGCCTATTATTCTTGGGGACGCTTCGACCTGGCCGCCCGGTGCTATTCGAAGGCCGTCGAGCTCGACAAGACCGGCCAGTCATTCGACCAGCGCGGCGTGATGTGCGCCAACTTGGCCGACGCCTATCTCGAGCAGCGCAAATTCAAGGAGGCGCTCGCGGCCATCGAGGAGGCGATCGCGCTCGAGCCCGCCAACGGCCGGTACCATTGCACGCGCGGACGCGTCCTGGCCGACGGGCTGCAGGACTACGAGGGCGGCATCAAGTCCGTCAAGAAGGCCATCGACTTGGACCCCGAGTGCGAGAAATCCTGGGGCGACGGCTCGTACTATTTCTTCATCGCCACCTATCTCGAGCGGCTCAACAAGCCGGAGGAGGCCGTGGTCTTCGCCGAGAAGGCGCTCAAGTTCAAGCCCGACAGCGCCCGGTACAAGAGGCTCAAGGAGGGGCTCGGCAAGAAGCTCGGGCCGGGCGGCGGGCAAGCACCACTCTCGCCGCGGTACACCTTCGCCGACGTCGGCGGCATGAAGGCCCTCAAAGACGAGCTGCGCCGCGTGATGAACGTGGTGCTCGTGCAGCGCGAAAAGGCCAAGAAGTACGACATCGAGCGAAACGGCATCCTCCTCTACGGGCCGCCCGGCTGCGGCAAGACTTTCTTCGCCGAGGCCGTCGCGGGAGAGTTCGGCATGAAGTTCATGCGCGTGAGCCTGGCCTCGATCGTCTCCAAGTGGATCGGCGAGAGCTCCAAGAACATGGAGGTTGTCTTCCAGGACGCGGTCCTGCAGTGCCCGTGCCTGCTGTTCTTCGACGAGTTCGAGTCGATCGCCGCGAGGCGCGGCCAGGAGGCGCACCACATCGAGGACCAGCGCACCGTCGACGCCTTCCTCCAGCAGATCGACAACTACCGCCGGGTCCCGAACCTGATCATCGCGGCGGCGACCAACCACCTCGAGGAGCTCGACGCGGCGGCGATCCGGGAAGGGCGCTTCGACTACAAGGTCGCCATCCGCAAGCCGGACTTCGACGCGCGCCTCGAGATCCTCAAGGTCAAGCTCCGGACGCGCCCGCTGGCCGACGACATCGACTACTTCGAGCTGGCCAACAAGACCGAGGGTTTTTCGACCGCGAGGCTCACCTTGGTGATCAACAACGCGGCCTTGATGGCGCTCGACGAGGACGCTCCGATCACCCACCGCCACCTCCTCAAGGCTCTCGACGGCGAGATCGGCAAGGACAAGTACGACCGCGCCAAGAAGACCTGGGACGACCTGATCCTCGATCCGGCCACCAAGAAGAAGCTCAGGTTCATCGAGGAGTTCATCGAGCATCCCGAGGCCGCCAAGGCGCTGGGCATCGACCCGCCGTCGGGCCTGCTTCTCTCCGGGCCGCCGGGGACCGGCAAGACGACGATTGCCCGCGTGCTGGCCTCGCAGATCAAGGCCTCCTTCTATCTCGTGAGCCCGGCGGATGTCTTTCGCAAGTGGCTCGGCGAGTCGGAGCAGGCCGTCAAGGACATTTTCGAGAAGGCCCGCGACAACCAGCCCAGCGTGATCTTCATCGACGAGATCGACGCCCTGCTCTCGCGGCGCGGCGAGGACACCGTCGAGACGCGCAACTCGGTCGTCAACCTCTTCTTGATGGAGATCGACGGGCTCGCGAGCACTCCCGGCGTCTTCGTCATGGGAGCGACCAACCGCCCCGACCTTCTGGATACGGCGCTGCTCCGGCCGGGCCGGCTCTCCGAGCACGTCGAGATCCCCCCGCCCTCGGAAGCGGAGCGGGGCGCGCTCTTCAAGCTGTTCTGCGGGAAGATGAAGCTCGCCGCCGACGTCGACCTCCCGGGGCTGGCCCGCCAGGCCGGCGGCTTCACGGGCGCCGATATCGAGGAGATCTGCCACGAGGCCGGCCGCAAGGCTCTCATCCGCCTCATGGAGAATCCGGGCCAGCCGCCGGCCGTCTGCCGCGCTGATTTTGACGCCGCGATGTCCGAGAAAGTGGAAGCTCTGAAGTCGCGAGAAGCGGAGCCCAAGCGCATGGGCTTCGCGCCCGGATAGCCGTCGAAAAAGTTGGTAGAATCCCGGGGTGAGGTACCTCGACGGCGTGGCCCTGGCCAAGCTCAAGAACCTCCGTCTTGACCTCGGCCGCCTCGCCACGGAAGGCCATTCCACGGGCCGCCACCGCTCGCTCTTCAAGGGCTTATCGCACGACTTCGCCCAGCACCGGGCCTACGTCCCGGGCGACGAGATCCGCGCGATCGATTGGAAGGTCTACGCCCGGCAGGACCGCTTCTTCGTCCGGGAGTACAAGGCGGAGAACATACTGACTACGCACGTGCTGGTCGACGCGTCGGGCTCGATGGCCTTCTGCGCGGGAGGCAGGCTCCCTAAGTGGGAGCACGCCTGTCGACTTGCGATGGCGATGAGCTACCTCATCCTGGCCAAGGGCGACGCTGTGGGGCTGGCGCTGTTCGACACGGCGCCGCGCGAGCTGATACCGCCCCGGGCGTCGTTCTCCCATCTCGAGCTCATCGACGCGGCGCTGGCCGCCCGGGCTCCCGAAGGCGAGACGGACCTGAGCGTCGTGCTCGAGCGCATGGCCGCGCGGATCAAGCGCCGGTCGCTCGTCATCCTGATCTCGGATCTTCTCGGCGAGCCCGAGAGGATCATGAAGGTCGTCAAGGCCTTCCAAGCGCGCCGCCACGAGGTTCTCGTCCTCCAGGTCCTCGACCCTCAGGAACGCGAATTCGACTACCGCGGCCCGACGGTCTTCGAAGGCCTCGAGGGCCGCCGCGAGCTGTTCTGCGAGGCCGACGCGCTGCGCGGGCTCTATCGAGACGAGTTCGAGCGCTGCCTCAAGGCGTACGAGGCGACCTTCCACCGCTGCGAGATCAGCTATGCCGCCGCCTACACCAACGTGCCCTGGGACCTCAATCTTTCTCGGTTCCTGACTCGGCTCGCATGACTTTCGCCTCGCCCGCGCTGCTCTGGGCGCTGCCCCTGGCGGCCATCCCCGTCCTCCTGCATCTGCTCTCGCGCAAGCAGGCCGCGCGAGTGCCGTTCAGCGACCTGACCTTGCTCCAGAGGATTCACGCCCGCGCCCTGCCCAAGACCAGGCTGCGGCAGTGGCTTCTCGTCGCCGCGCGCTGCCTCATTCTGTTCTGCCTCGTCCTGGCCTACGCCCGTCCGGTGCTCAGGGCGTCTCCCACGGAGGAGGCCGCTCCGCGCATGGGGGCCGAGGGTCTCGATCTCGTGCTGCTGCTCGACGATTCCTATTCGATGGGCTTTCGCGAGCGCGGCAAGACCCGCTTCGAGCTGGCCCGGCGCGACGCGGTCGAGCTCGTCAGGGGCATGAAAGCCTCCGATCGCGTCGCCGTCGGGATTTTCTCCGACAAACTCGAGACCGGGCCGCTGGCTTGGCTGTCCCTCTCGGAGGCGCTGGCCGCCTTGGAGCGCGCTCGTCTGGGCTACCGCACGACGGACTACGCGGCCGCCTTGAGGGGCGCCGGGTCTTTATTGTCCGGGGAAACGCGCCGAAGGCGCGTGGTCCTCGTGCTCAGCGACGGTGCGAGCCACGGCTTTCGCGGCGAGCGTCCAGCGCTGGATCCCGGCATTCTGTGGCTCGGCCTGCGCTGGCCCAAGGCGGACAACGCGGCGATCGTGGGAGCGGGCCCCGCCGCCGAAAGCTCGGCGCTCAAACCCCGGTTGAGCGTCCGTGCGCGGGGGGCCGCGGGACGGGCGGTCGAGCTGATGGTCGACGGCCGGCGCGCGCAGGGCGCGGCACTCGCAGGCTCCGGGCGCGAGCAAAGTGCCGGCCTCTCGCTTCCGAGCCCGCGGGACGCCGCCGATCCCGCCTGGTTCGGCTCGGCGTCCCTTCGCCCCGACGCGCTGAGCGCCGACGATTCCTTCTATTTCTCGCTGCGCCACGCCGCCCGCCCGAAGGTCCTCTGCCTCCACGGCAACCCCGCGTTCCTCAAGGCCCCCAACGACGGCTATTTCCTCAAGCAGCTCTTCGGGGGCGCCAAGGAGAGCCTGCTCGACTACGACGTCGACTTCCTCGAGCTCGGACGCCTGGGCGAGGCGAAGCTCTCCGACTATCGGGTGGTGGTGGTCTCCGACTTCAAGGACGTCGCGGCCCCGGCCGCAATGCTGCTCGAGCGCTTCGTGAGACGGGGAGGCGGCCTGTGGGTTCTTCCGGGAGGCCGCACGGACCCCGAAGGCTTCGACGCGCTCGGCCCTTGGCTGCCGGCGCAGTTCGGCGCTCTCGTCGCGGGGGAGGGTCCGGGGCTCAAGGTCGGGACCCTGGCCGAAACGAGACTCTGGAAGGAGTTCGATCTCGGCAAGGTCGCGCTCTGGCGCTACTACTTGCTGACCGCGCGGGCGGGGTCCACGGTGGCGTTCAAGTCGAAGACGGGCTATCCCCTCCTGGTCCTCGGCGCTCACGGGAGCGGACGCATCGCGGTCTGGGCCTCTTCTTTGGACGTCTCCTGGAGCAACCTCGCGGTCAAGCCCGTCTTCGCGGCGTGGGTCCGTTTGATCCTCGACGACCTCAGCGCGTCGTCCCAGCGCCGGTCCGAGACGCTCGAGTCCTTCGTCGGCGAGCCGCTCGCGAGGGTCTGGCCTCCCGACGAGCCGGCGCCCTCCTCCGTGCGCGTGCGCGCCCCCGACGGCCACTCCACGACTCTCTGGCTCAAGGACCGCAGGCTGGAATACCCCGGCGCCGAGATGCCGGGCCTCTACACGGCGACCGAGGAAGGCACGGACAAGCGCCGCGTCTTCGCCGTCAACCTCGACCGCCGCGGCAGCGAGAGCGACCTCGAGCCGCTCGAGGTTCCCCCCTGGCGGATTCTCGAGAGCGATTCGGTGGCCTCCGATTTCCGCCTCGAGGTGTACGGCAAGGACGCGCGCGGCGCGGTGCTGGCGACCGCGGCGGCGGTCCTGCTCCTCGAGATGTTCCTCGCCCTGCCCCGGTCCCCAGCCGTCCTGCTCCTGCTTGCCCTGCTCGTCTCGCCCTTTCAAGCTCGAGCCCAGCAGGGAGACCGGTTCGTCTGGTCGCAGGTCAAGCTCGGACCGGAGTGGGATCCCTACCCGGGAGTCCCTTTAGAAGTGGCCGAGAATCTGTCCACTTTGACGAGCGTGCTCTCGGTTTCGGAGCGGCGCGTGGTGACCCTCAAGGACAAGGCGCTGTGGTCGTCGCCGCTCATCGTGCTCACGGGGCGCCAGGCCCCGCCCGCGCTCGACGATAGCGAGAGGCGCGCCCTGCGCGACTACCTCCTGGCGGGAGGGACGCTCTGGCTCGAGGACGCCTCGGGGGCGCCCGCAAGTTCCTTCGACCGCTGGGCGCGCCAGTCTTTGCCCTCGGTCCTGCCGGAGGCGGAGCTCTCCCCCTTGGGCCCCGATCACGTGCTCTACAAGACTTTCTTTCTGCTGCGCGGTCCCGCCGGGCGGGTCATCGCCCGCGACGGAATCGAGGGAATCTCGTGGGCGGGCCGGACCGCCGTGATCTACTCCCGCAACGACATCCTGGGCGCCTGGGCCAAGGACGCGTTGGGCAAGCCGCTGTATCCCTGCACGCCCGGGGGCGAGGCCCAGCGCACCAAGGCCAAGAGGCTGACCCTGAACATCATCATGTACGCGCTGACGGGAAATTACAAGGCGGACGCGGTGCACCAGCCTTATTTGCTGCAGAAGATGCGCTCAGGTGTCCCGTGAGCTTCCCCCTGAGCCTCGAGTTCGCGGGCTCCGGCTGGAGTTGGGTCTTTTGCGCGGCGGCCGCCGCCGCTCTGGCCTGGCACGCGCGAGGCAGCCGCGCCGGCACTGCGCTGCTGGCGCTGAGGGCGGCGGCCGTCTTGGCCCTGTGCGCCGCGCTGACCCGTCCGACGCTCGCCTACCGCGAGCCGGTGAGCCAAAAGCCGAGGCTCCTCATCCTCGTCGACACGAGCCATTCGATGGGGGCAAAGGCGGGCTCCGCCTCGCGGTTGGATTCGGCGCTCCAGTGGCTCTCGGCCAACCGCAAGCTCATCGAGTCGCGGGCAGAACCCCTATTGTTCTCGGTCGCGGGCCGCGGGCGGCGCCTCTCCGGCTGGGAGGAACTTGGCCGTCTCAAGCCCGCCGACTCGGCCTTCTCGCCGGTCGACGCCGTCAGGGATGTGGACGAGGCTGATTCATCGGCCAAGTCCACGCCCCCCGCGCGCGTTTGGCTGCTCTCCGACGGCAACGCCGAGATCTCCCCTGGGTGGGAGAAGGAACTCGCCGCCCTCAAGGCCCCCATCGACGTGATCGGGATCGGGCCCCTGCGCCGCGGAAAGTCGCTCAGCTTCGCCGACATCAAGACGCCCGACTTCGCCTTCCTCCACGGAGCCTTCTCGGTCCAGACCGCGGTCGAGGCCTCGGCCTTGGCCGGCCGCGTCTTGCGCTTGCGGCTCGAGCGCGAGGACCGGCTGACCGGGCAGTGGTCTGCCGTCGCGGAGCAGGCCTTGAGGGTCAAGACGGACTACGAGACGATCCCCGCGACCTTCACGGCGGTCGCGCAGTCCCTGGGCTCGGAGCATTACCGTCTGGGGGTCGAGTCGGCGGCGGACGCCGGCGCTTCGCACGCGCGCGAGTTCCGCGTCGAGGTGATCCGGCAGAAGTACCGCATCATGTATCTGGCCGGCCGCCCGAGCGCCGAATATTCCTTCCTCCGCGAGTTCCTCAAGTCCGATCCCAATCACGAATTGGTCTCCTTCGTGATCCTGCGCAATCCTGACAACCCGACCTTCGTCCCCGACAACGAACTCTCCTTGATCCCTTTTCCGGCCGAGGAGATCTTCGTGCAGAACCTCAACCAGTTCGACCTCTTCATCCTCGAAAATTTCTCGTACGCGCGCTTCAGGCTCCCCGTGTCCTACTTGACCTCGCTCAAGAACTTCGTGTCCCAGGGCGGCGCCCTGCTCGTCGTCGGCGGCGAGAACGCCTTCGGCCTGGGCGGCTACCGCGGCTCGCCGGTGGAGGAGATGCTGCCGGTGACCTTGTCGGCGACGGCCCCGGATTTCGTTCCGGGCTTGTTCAAGGCCAGCCCGACGGCGCCCTCTCACCCGCTCGTGCGCCTCTACGACACGCCCGAGGCATCCCAGGATGCTTGGAAGGTTCTCCCGGCTCTTGACGGCTGGGCGCGCTTCTCCTCCGTGCGCCCGGGTGCTACGGTGCTGGCCGTGCATCCCTCGGAGAAGACCTCCGACGGGAGGCCCTTGCCGGTGCTGGCGATCCGGGAGTACGGCCGCGGCAAGGTCATGCTGGTCAGCTCGGACTCGACCTGGCGCTGGAAGCTCGGCGCAGCGGCGGACTGGAGGATCGGCTCCTTCTACGCCCGCTTCTGGACGCGCGCCGTCGAGTATCTGACCGGGAGCCTCGATCTCTCCAAAGTCAAATTCGCCCCGCTGCCCGACCGCCTGCCGCCGCGGGAACCGGCCGTGTTCTCCCTGCGGGTCTTCGACGAGGCGTTCCGGCCCGCGGAGAAAGCCGCCGCCGAGGTCAGTGTCGTCTGGAGCCCTCCCTCGGGGCCGGCGCGGGAGCTCAACCCGCCGGAGACCGAGCCCGGGGTCTTCACCGTCGAGCTGACCGGCCTCTCCGCCGGCGCCCACCGGCTCAAGGCGTCGGCCAAGCTGCATGGCCGGGCCTGGGGAGAGGATCAGGTCCGATTCCTCTGGGAAGCCTCGTCGGCGGAGTCGCCGATGGACCGGCGCTGGCTCAAGGCGGCCGCCGAAGCCGCCTCCGGGACTTTCTCCGACCTGCCGTCGGCCGACGCGGCGACCCTGTTGGAACCGCTTCCCCCGGTGGTCTCGGCCTACGAGGTGCGCCGCAGGCTTTATCCCTGGGCTTCGCCGCTCTGGCTTTGGCTGACGGCCGGCCTCTTCGTCCTGGAGTGGGTCTTGCGCCGGCGGCTCGGACATGCTTGAATCCGTCCTCGTATTTGTGGCCTTCTCGGGCCTGGGCATCGCGGCCATGGCTCCCGCCGTGACTTTCGGAGACTCGGGGGAGTTCGCGGCTTGCGCCGCGAGTTGGGGACTGCCTCACGCCCCCGGGTATCCGTTCTTCGTCGTCTGCGCCAAGGCGCTCGGCGCGGCGTTCCCGTTGGGCAACTGGGCCTATCGGACGAACCTGTTTTCCGTCGCGGCTTCCGCGGCCGCGCTCGCCGTGCTCTGCGATGCGTTCCGCTGGGCCGGCTCGAACCGGACCGCGCGCTTGGGCTCCCTGCTGTGCCTCGGCTTTGTCCCGGTATGGCGCTATTCCGGCGCCGTCACCGAGGTCTTCGCGCTGCACTCCTTGGTCCTCTGCTCCTTGATGTGGGTCGTCTGCCGTTTCGCCGGCCGGCTTTGGGAAGACCGGCCCATGGCCGCGCTGGGCTTGGCCTTCGGGCTCGGCTTCGCGAATCACCAGACCGTGCTCCTCGCCGTCCCGGCGGTGCTCCTGGAGTCAAGACTCTCCTCGCCCGCGCCGGCGCGGGCCATCGCGCGCGGCCTCGCAGTGGCGGGTCTTTTCGCCGCTCTGGGGCTCTGCGTCTATCTTTGCCTGCCCCTGCGCTCCGCTCACGGTCCTCCGCTCGACTGGGGACATCCGACGAATCTTGCGCGCTTCCTGCATGTCCTCCTGAGGAAAGATTACGGCTCTCTCTCGCTGACGGTCGAGGGTCAGGCCGCAGGCGGCCGTCTCGCGCAGATCCTGCGTTTCTTCACCGACCTGCGGCAACTCTGCCGCGGCGGCGTCCTCCTGGCTCTCGCCTTCGCCGGCTGTTGGCTCTGGCGCTCGGCCGGCCTGCGCGTCAGCGTTTGGTTTCCCTTGGTTTGGCTCGCGCTGACGGGGCCGTTCTTCCTCTGGCTCGGCAACCCCCCCTTCGACGCCCAGACCTCCGGCGCTTTGGAGCGCTTCGAGCTCGCGCCGCTGCTCGCCGCCGCCTTGCTCGCCGTCGCGGCGCTTCAGGCGGCGGGTCGACGCGGAGGAGCGCTTGCGCTGTCTCTGGCCTTGGCGGCGGCGGCGCCCGGAGCGGCCGCGTACGCTTCGTGGTGGGAACGCGGGGATCTGGCCGCCTACGACTACGGCCGCGGCCTCATGAAGAGCCTGCCTCCCGGCTCGGCCCTCTACATGGACGGCGGCGACGACACCTTCTACTCGCTGGCCTTTCTCGATTTCGCCCAGGGCCTGCGGCCCGACCTCGAGCTCCACGACCGCGGCGGCCTGGTGTTCAAGAATCCGTACGGCTGGGACTTCCGGGCGCTCGACGCTCAGGGCAAGGAGAACCGCCGCAAGGCCGTCGAGTCTCTGGCGGCGGCGGAAGGTCGGCTCTACTACAGCACGTTCAAGGATCGGATCGTGGACGGCTACGATTTGCAGCCTTGGGGCCTGTTGAAGAAAGCCCGGGGCACGGGTTCTCAGCCCATGGGGGTCGATCTCTGGAAACTCTATGCGTACCGCTGGGACGACGCGCGTCTGGCCGCCCATTACCGCGACCGCGCTTTGATCGCGCTGTACCCGACCTTGCGCGGCGCCCAGCGCGGCGCGGAAGCGATCTTCAGCCTCACCCAGGCGTGGCTGATGGCGTCCGATGTCCTGTGGTTCAAGCCCAACGCGGGCTACATACTCGGGGTGCTCGGCTACGACGCTTCGCAGCGCGGCGATTGGAGCCTGGCGGAGAAAGCTCTCCGGTTGGCGCGCCGCGTGGCCCCGGAGAACGGCGAGGCCCTGCTTAACCTCGGCGTCGTCTATGAGAAGACCGGCCGTCTCGCTCAGGCGGAGCAGACCTACCGCAAGGCGGCGGACTCGCCCGCCCAGGCGGCGGCAGCGTACTACGACCTCGGCTCTCTCTATTGGGGCCAGAAGCGCTGGAATGATGCGGCCGTCGCGTTCGAGCAGGCCTTGGCGCGCAAGCCCGGCGATCCCGCTTTGGAGAGCTGGGCGAGGCAGGCCAGGAGCAAGGCGCGATGACCGCGTTCATCGTCGTGTTCTTCTCTTGCTTCGGCGTCTACCTCGCGGCTCTGCATCCCGCCTTGGCTCCTTACCGGGACGCCGGGGAAATGAGCGCGAGCGCGTTTACCCTGGGCGTCTCGCACCCGACGAGTTATCCGCTTTACATTCTGCTCGGCAGGCTCTGCGACGCGGTCCCCTTGGGCAATCCGGCCTACCGCTTGGGGCTGCTCTCCGCCGTGGGCGCGGCGCTGGCCTGCGCGGTGGTCTACCATGCGACCGCGCGGCGCTGGGGGATGTTGGCGGGCTCGGGCGCGGCTCTGCTGCTCGGACTCAACGGGACTCTCTGGTCGGTGGCCCTGGTCTCCGAGATGTACACCCTATGGCTTCTCGGGGCCGCGGTATTGCTCGCGCTGGCGCTGAGCCTGCGCGAGCGCTATTCCTTGCGCGTCTGGCTCGGCTTCTGCCTGGCCTACGGGCTCTGCCTCACCAACCGGCTCGACATCCTGCTCTGGGCTCCGGGCCTTCTGTGGCTCGCCTTGGCCGGCACGGAGGAGCCGCGCGCTCCCGTTTGGGCGTCGCTGTGCTTTCTCGTGTTTCCCGCCTTGCTCCTGATGACGGACAAGAACGCCTTGCTGCTTGCGCTGATCGTCGGAACGGCGCTGTGGCGCTACCGCGGCCCGGACCGCCCGAGGTGGGCGGCCTGGAGCGCCGTCTTTGCGGCGGCGGGTCTGGCGTTGTACGCATTCCTGCCCCTGCGCTCCGCGCGCGGACCGTGGCTCGACTGGAACCATCCGCTTGAGCCCGCGAACCTTGTGGAGTCGCTGCTGCGCAGCCGGTACGGGGGAACCCTCGACCTGTTGTCCAAGAGCTATGCGAAGGGGTCTCTCTTCCTGGAGAACATGGTCCTTTACGGACGACACCTCTGGGTGAACTTCTCGGCCGCCGGGCTCGCGCTGGCTTTGGCCGGAAGCGCTTCCTGCGCGCGCCGGGACTCCCGCCGCTGGCTGGGCATGGCCGCGGCCTATTGGTGGAGCGGGCCCGTGTTCCTGCTCATGGCCAACATGCCGCCCAATCCCCACGCGGCGGCGATCGTCGAGCCCCACTACCTGGCCTCCGATCTCGTGCTGGTCTTTTGGGCGGCCGAGGGACTCTCGCTCTTCGCATTTCGGCCCGCCCTGGCCGCCGTCGCGCTGTTGGCCGCCGTGCCCCTCTATAAAGGAAGGTGGGCGACCAGCTCCAGACGCTCGCACTTCTTCACCTACGATTACGCCAAGAACGTCCTGATGTCGATCCCTCCCGGAGCGGCCTTGGCCGCGAAAAAAGACGTCCAGCTCTACACCTTGTGGCACTATCAGACGGCCCAGGGCTGGCGTCCAGACGCGCGCGTCGTAGCCCAGGGGCTCGCCGGCTCCGAGTGGTACAAGGCGGGCTGGCGGCGGCGCGACCCGTCTCTCTTTCTGCTGCCCCTGCGCACGGCCGACGAGTGGAAGACCTTCTCGGGGGTGGACGCCCCCGCTTTCGCGACCCTCGACGCCGATCTCGCCGACGGGGTTCCCCGCAGGCCGTGGGGGCTGGTTTGGGCGCTTTCCCCGCGCCCGGCCGACGCGCAGCCATCGGTGGAGCTCATGGCGCGCCGCGGCGACTATTCGTACGAGGATCAGCCCGACTTCTTCACCTCCGACTTGGTCGACAACTACGCAGGCGCGGCGTACTCCCGCGGCACGGCGCTTTACGCCCTGAAAGACGCTCGTGGGGCGGCCGCGGCGCTGCGAGAGTCATGGTCCATGCACTGGCTCTATCCCGAGCCGGCGGTCTTCCTGGGCTTCATCGCCTTCTCGGCCAAGGATTTCCGGCAGGCGTACCGCTACTACTTTCTCGGCGCCGCCGCGGCCGAGCGGCTGCTCGGGCTGGCCCGGGACTACCGCGTCCTGCCCGACGTGACCGACGCCTTCCGCCGCTCCTGCGCCGAGGACTTGGCCCAGCTCGGCGTGGTCTCGGAGCGGCTGGGGGACATCGACGGCGCGAAATCGTTCTACCAGCGGTCGATGGCGCTCTACCCTTTGGCCCAGGCCCATTACAACTACGCGGTGCTCTTCTGGGGCAAGGATTGGGGAGTCGTCGAGCGGGAGCTGGCCGAGGTCCTGCGCCTCGAGCCCGCAAACGCGCAGGCGCGCAAGTTCCTCGAGCAGGCGAAGGCGAGGCGCTAGCCTTTCGCCCGGTCGAAGAGTTTCGTGACGCGGCCTTCGACGAGGTACATCGCCGAATCCTCGCAGCGGTTGACGTCGCCGTAAAGCGCGGACATGCTCACCACGTCGGCCATGTGCGGCAGATAGCCGCTGAACTTGGCCTCCGGCGCGCGCAGGATCAGGTAGCGCGAGAAGTTCACCTTCCCCGTGCCTTTGACCCACTCGTTGCGGTAGGCCTGGAGGCGCGCGTAGACCCCGGCGGTGGCGGGAGTGATCACGGGTGGGACGACATACTGGCCCGCGAGCGGGCTGCGGGCCCGGCCGGGTCCCAGTTCGGCGAGTCCCGCGGCTTTGAGGGCTTTGAGCGCCGCCTCCAAGGCCTTGCCCGAAAGGCCCACCTGCGCCGAGAGCTCGGCCTTGTCCACCCAGCCCTTGGTATTGGCGAGCACGACGTGGCAGGCGTAGACGCCGCGGTCGTCGGCCAAAGCCTGGTACTGCTGCAAAGTCAGCTGATGACTGCGCTGGCTGATGGCTTGGCGCGTCGCGGATTCGGCGACCTGCCAGCTTCCGGGCGCGGGATCGGGAGAACCGGAGGCCAGCGCCTTGAGCAGTTCGTCCGAGCCGAGGATGTCGCGGAAATAGGCGTAGAGCAGCTGGCGCGTCCCGGGAGACAGCGCGCTCAGCCCGAGCGCCGAGACCAGAGCCGAGAGGCGCGGACCCTGCGGCAGGCTCTTGCCGCGCTCGAAGCTCAGGTAGTTCGTAAACGAGAGGCCGAAGACCTTCTTGGCCCCGCGGGCCTGGTAGAAGGCGTAGGCCGTGGCGAAGCCCTGGGCTTGGCGCAGGCCGATGAGAACGCGGGAGAATTGCGTGTCCTTGGGCACGGACCTAACATAACATAATTTGACCCTAGGACCAAAGTCCCAACCCGGCTTCCCCGATGGCCCAGGACAAGACCGCGCCGCCGGCGCATACTTGAGCTGTGAAGATAAAAAACCGGGCCTCGGCTTTGGCTGCGGGCGTACTTATCCTCGCGTCGGCCTGGGGTGCGGCTCAGACCGTCGACTGGAACCATCCTGACATCGATCTGAAGGAATTGCCTCGGGCCGTCGCCCCCGCCCGCGGCAAGCCGGCGGCGCCCGCCGACGAGAAGACGGCCGCGAGCGCCGTCATCGACATCACGGCCGAGAACTACGCTGACGAGGTCAAGAACTCGCCGATCCCGGTCTTTTTGGATTACTACGCGACGTGGTGCCCACCGTGCAAGTTCGTGGGCCCCACAGTTGAGGAGCTGGCAGTCAAGGACAAAGGCAAGGTCAAGTTCGGGCGCGTCGACATCGACAAGCAGCCCAAGCTGACCGAGGACGCCGGCCTCCCGGGCATGCCGACCTTCGTGCTGCTCAAGGACGGCAAGGAGGTCAAGAGGCTCGTGGGCGTCGACCGGACCGACAAGGACGCCAACAAGAAAAGGCTCGAGGACGCCGTCAAGGCGTATCTGCTCGCGCCTTGACCGGCCGTTTTGACGCACCCCCCGGGGCAGCGGATTTCCCCCCCAGGATTCCGCTGCCCCTTCCCTTTTCCCCGCGCCCGATGTCCGGCGCGAGCGCGTCGGCGAGCTTTCGGGCGTAGAGGCGGTGGAGCTCGGCCGAAGGATGGCCGTCGAGCGCGTTGACGACGGGGACCTTGCCGGAGAAGGCGGCGGCGTAGTCCGCGGTGAAGTCGAGGGTCTCGAAACCGATGCGGGCCGCCTCGTCCCCGGCCAGGCGGTACCATTTCAGGAAGAGCCTTGTGGCCGCGTCGGGGCGGTCGTAGTTTGTGGGACGCTCGCCGTACACGGCCTGGGTCAGCGCCGCGAAGATGGGCCGCGGCAGGCCCGCTCGGTCGGAGGCCTCCTTGATGCCCCGCAAGGCCCGCGCGAAACTCTTCCAATCCTCGGAGGCGGGCTCGTAGGTCCGGTCCAGGCTCGCGGTCCACGTAGGGATCGCTCCGACGAGTTCCGCCAGCCGGTAAGTTCCCTTCTCGACGGCCTGTCCCAGACGGGGCAGGCCCGCCCGTCTCGAGGCGCGGCGCAGGAACCCAAACCAAGGGCGCGCGCGGCGCTCGAAGAGCTCGCGCTCGGGCGAATAATCCTGCGGCCGGACCTGGGTGTCGTTGAAGCAGAAGGCCACGACGACGCGGTCGGGGCGGACCGCAGCGATGGTCTCTTGGAGGAATTTGTTCTCGTCGACCGTGGACGCCCCCTCCTGGCCCATGTTCCAGACCGCGATGCCCTCGCCGGGGAGCTTTTCGCGGAGCAGTGCTTCGGCCAAGTCGGTGAACCTTTCCTCCTGCGCGACTCCCGTGCCCCAGGTCAGAGAGTCTCCGAGGACCATGACGCGATAGGCCCCCGCGGGCTTGCGCGACGGCAGCTCGCGCTCGCGCAACCCCAGCTTGTTCAAGCGGACCTCGTGCCCCCAGGTCAGCCGCTTTGCGCCGATCCAGCCGTCGGCCGGGAGACCGCGAACCGGGTCCGTGACGCCCAAGCCGAGCTCGACGGCGTACAGCAGCAGGGCGCAGAAGGCCGCCGCCAAGACCCCGCGTCCGGTCCTACCCATGTCTTCGCTTCTTGAGGATGAAGCCGGGGAAGGCATCGTAGGTCTCGAAGCGTTCGGCGATGTAGGCGTCGAGCGTGCGCACGCCGCTCGAGACGAAGCTCAAGTTCGGCTCCCAGGACGGCGAGAAATCCTTGAGGACCAAGCAATCGACCCGGTTGGCTTCCAGATCGCTGACGATCCTCTCTTGGATCGCGCTCGTCGCCGTCACGCCGCCGGCGAAAAAGTAGTAGCGCGTCCCGCTCGCCCGTTCGGCGAGGTAGTAGAAGAAGGGGTCGTTTGCAGGGGCGATGTCGTGGCGCGGCAGGCCCGAGAAGATCCTGCCGCCCGGCCCGGCGCAGTCGCGCGTCTCGCGCACGGCTTGTTCGTACGCCTGCACGGCGTCGCGGGGATAGAGCAGGCCTTGCGCGCGCGGCAGGCTGAAGGCAACGAGGTCCGTGCGCGCGGCGGTAGAGCGGGCGTAGTCCAGCTTGAAGCGCGCCGCGGGATAGGCGCTTAAGCCCGCCGCCAACGCCAAAAGGGCCCAGCGCCATGGCGGCGCGGGCTTGCGCCGCGGCAGGACGAGCCACGGCAGCAGGACCAAAGCGACGACGAGAGTGCTCTGCAGGTGCTGGATGTCGGCGCGCACCGAGGCCTGAGCCCAGAAGAGCGCTCCCAAAGCGAGCACCGAGATCGCGAGCGGGTCGCGGTCCTCGCCGCGAGAGAAGAAGGCCAGCTTGAGAGCGGCGCCGCCGTAAACGATGAACGGAAGATAGAACGGGAAGAACTCGATCACGCCGGCCCGCAGCGGAGGATAGGGGAGCGGGAAGAACCGCGGGTAGATCGACAGCGGGAACTCGATGAGCCCGAGAGAAACATCCTGCCAGCGTCCGAAGGCCAGCAGCAGGGCCGCCGCGGGCAGCGCGACCGCCGTGAAGCCGCACGCGAGCCCGGCCAGGGAGCGCGCACGCCGGCGCCGGGCGGCGAGCGCGCCGAGTCCAAGTGCTGCGGCGGCATAGAGGCCGAGATCCTGGCGGAACAGGGCGCTCAATCCCGCCAGCGCTCCCGCCGCCGCGAGGCCGCCAGGGCCGGGGCGCCGCAGCCAGCGCTCGAAGGCGAGGCACGCGAGAAGGCCGCAGAACAGGGCCGGCGCGTTCTGCGACTCGTAGACCATGAAGAAGCCCAGAGAGACCGCGCACGCGAGCCAAGTCGCCGCGGCGGCCGCGCGGGAGCTCAGGACGGCGGCCAGGGCGTAGGCCGCAACCACCGCGGCGAAGTTCTCGAGGACCGTCAGCAGCCGCGCGGTCCTCAAGGTGTCGCCGAACAGGCGCAAGGCTCCGGCCAGGACATAGCACTGCCCGGGCATGAAGTTGATCCAGAAATCGCGGAAGGGGTGCTCGCCGTGGAGTATGCGCTCGGCCGCGTAGAGCATGGCGCCTTCGTCGGGGGCGTCGAGACGGGTCCTGTGGCCCGAGCCCATGTAGGCCAAGGTCGCCAAGGCGAGGAGGATAAGGGCCGGCTTCGGGAGCGCGCGCGCCCGGGTCACTTGTTCGGGAACTGGTTGTAGCGGAACTGGAGCAGGCCGAGCACGTCGTAGCCGCCGTTGAACTTGACGATGCCCACGTCGAAATTGAGGTGCAGGAAGTAGCCCATCTTGAGGTTGATCATGATGGGGTGCAGGGCGGCTCCGTTGAACTGGATGTACTCGATGGCCAGCGGGTACTGCGGCTTGGGCATGAACATGACGCTGGCAAACGGCATCGTGCGGCTGCGCACCGTCTGGCCGTTTTGGCCGGCGAAGAAGCGCAGGGCGTCGGGGGTCAGGAATTCCGTGAAATTGGCCACGCTGTCGCCCATGTTGCCCTCCATCAGGCCGACGGTGGTGCGCGCGGGGCCGAACTTCTTGCTGACGGCCACATAAGCGTCGCTGAAGAGCTTGGTCGATTTCTGGCTGGCGTTGACCTTGAGAGTCGGATTGGGATCGTTGACGTTGGGCTGAGGCGAGTCGCGGAACATGAAGGTCCCTTGGCCTCCGACGGCCACGGCGGGGCGCACGGGGCCCTCGGACTGGATCTGCATCTTTCCGTCGGCGGTCAGCAGCCAGACCCCCACTCGGTCGAGGTAGTTCGTTCGGGTCGGGGCGTTGAGGAAGTTGTTCCGACCGTAGAGCCGGCCGATCACGTACATCGCCGTAAAATCGAGCCCGAGTCCCGGGGAGTCGAATTTCCCGGCCCCGCGGTAGGCCGTCGGCGTCATGATCACGCCGGAGACCGGCGCGGGCGCAAGGGCGCGGCGGGCCGTCGTCGAGGAGGCCGCGACGGCCTTCTCGACGACAGAGAAGACCAGGCGCACCTGGCTCGTCGACGCCGCGATGGTGGCGAACTCCGCGGGGACCGGAGTGCCGGGGATCTCGAAGAGGTTGGGCACGACCTTGTCGAAGCGCCCGAGGTTCATGAGGCTCTCGACGTCGGAGGAGATGTCGGCCTTGGTGTAGAGGGCCCCGCGAGTGCCGCGCACCCTGTCGCGCCAGGTGTAGTCGCTGACCATCTTCCCCGACGAGAAGAACAGCACCTCGCCGAGCACCCAGGGCCCGTGGTCCATGGGGACCGAGACTCCCAGGCTCAGACCCGGCAGCGCCGCCGTGGGCGAGGAAATGACGGTGGGCGACGAGACGAACTGCGCCTGCGCGCCGGCGGCGCAAAGGCCCGCGGCGGCGGCCAGCAAGAGGGTCCTCAGTAGTTTAGCCAAGGCCAGTGGTTCAGCAATATCCGCAGCGTCAGGTTCGCGACGATCGCGGCTCCGACGTCGTCGGCCACGATCCCCCAACCTCCCGGCAGCCGCTCGAGCCACCGGTACGGCGGCAGCTTGACCGAGTCCAGAAGCCGGAACAGCACGAAAGCGGCCCCGAGGACCCGGACGGTCCGGGGCAGCAGCGCCGCGGCCGTCCACATCCCCACGACCTCGTCCAGGACGATCCTTGGATCATCGTGGCTTCCCAGCGCCCGCTCGGCGCGTCCGCAAACCCCGCACGAAGCGAGCACTGCGGTCGACAGAAGCACAAGGTAGCTCGCCGGGCTCTCGGGCAGAAGAGGGATGAGCGCGAGCCCCTCGACCGTCCCGATGAATCCGGCCCCGGTCCACTTTCTCGAGCCGCCGCGGCCAAAAAAGCCAAGCAGCTTCGAGGGAATATAGCTTAAATAGAATCCGGTGGCAAGCGCGACGGCCAGGGAGTCCAGCCGGGCTAGCCCCACGACTTCTCGAGCATCCGGCGCGAGAGCCGGTAGTACAGGTAGGCCGAGAGCCACGCCACGGCCGCGCAGACCAAGGTCAGGAAGTAAGGAAGTTTATGCGCGGCGGGAGGGATCTGGCTCAGGCGCTCCCGCGCGTTGAGCAAAGCGATGATGGCGAGCACGGCGGCGCTCTGGACCGCCATGCTCCACTTCCCCCAGCGCTCCGCGCCGATGACCTTGCCTTGGGCTCCCGCCAGAGCCCGCAAGCCGCCCATGAGAAGCTCCCTGGCGATGATCAAGAAGATCGCCCAGAGCGGGATGCCGAGATGGGCTCTCGTGAGCGCGAGCAGGCTCCCAAGCACGAGGATCTTGTCGGCGATCGGATCGGCGATCTTGCCGAAGGGGCTGATGGTATGCGTCGTCCGCGCGATCCAGCCGTCGATCCAGTCCGTCACCATGGCGGCGATGAAGAGGAGCAGAGCCAAGGCGTGTCCGTCCGGGCCGCCGTGGAGCAGGGCGATGAAGGTCGCCAGGGCCAGCAGGATTCGGCCCACCGTCAGCTGGTTGGCGATGTTCATTAGGCCTCAGGGAGACTCGATCGTGAACGCCCCCGCGGCGTCGACCGGCCCGAGCGCGTAGGGCGCGTCGTTGAGCGTGAGTTTGAGCGCCGCCGGCTGCGGCGTGCGCAGGGTCAGGGATTTCTTGGCCTTCCAGACCAGGCGCGAATTGCGGGGCACGCGCCCCTCGAAGAGCGCGGCGCCGTCGGCGGCGACTGCGACCCAAGAGTCCGAGCGGAATTCGGCGACCAGCCGCGGCTCTGTCGGGGCGCGCAGCGGCTGCAGAAGCGGCGAGGGCGCCAAAGAGGCGTCCTTGCCGGCGCGGGAGGGGCCGCGGCTGATGACGAGGCCGACGGCCGCCGCGAGCGCCGCGGCGAAGAAGGCCGCGCGCCAAGCGGCGCGGGCTTCATTTTCGGGCGAGAGGGCGGGCTCGGCGGCGGAGGCCGGGCCGTGGGCGGGAACTCGGGCGGGCGCGGGAGCCTGCGGGGCTTTCGGAGTCCGGCTCGCCGCGGCAGGCGCCGCAGCGGCGGGCGCCGCGGGCTCGGGTTGGGCCGGTGGGGCATCGGTCTGGATCGCCTTCCAGAAGGCCTCGAAGTCGAGTTCGAGATAATCGCAGTAGCTCTTGAGAAACCCGCGCAGGTACGCCAGGGCCGGGAACTCCTCAAATTTATTCCCCTCGAGGGCCTCGAGGAACCTCTTCGAGATGCGAGTCTGCTGGCTGACCGCCTCGAGGGACTGGGCCCTCTTGAGCCGCGCGGCTTTGAGCGCCGCGCCGATCTCCGCCTTGATCTCGGGGACAAGCGGCGTCTGGAGCCGCCGCAGGGGATCGCCGCTCGAGTTCGGGATCATGTCATTCGGTCCTGGGCGGCTTGAAGTTCTGGAAGACGTCCGCGTCGGCGGGAGGCGTGAACTGGAAGCGGCTCTCGGCGAGTTCCGGATTGTAGCGCAAGGCGGAGAAGATCGAACGCACCAGCACGCCGCCCACGCGGAGCTCGGTCTGGGTCGGGAAGAAATCCGCCGTGGAGACCCTCATGGTGAGAGTGAACGGCGCGGACTTTTCCTTGGGCCGGAGCACGACATCGAAGGCGCGATGCCCGTCGGCGCCGGGGGCCGATACGCTCCCGACGGAGACCTCGTAGGTCTTCAGGAGCTGCGCGTAATTGCCGAAGTCGAGGAGGCCTTGCGCGACCGGTTCCGATTTCTTCCAATCCTCGAGCTTGGTCTGGACGACCTGATTGTTGTCCTTGCGCCAGACCCAGAGCCAGATGCCGTCGGCCACGATGGTCTGGTTTTCGGGCAGCCGGTGCTCGATGCGCAGGAGGTTGGGCTTGTGGAACTCAAGCGAGCCCTCCACCGCCTGCTGGACTCCGGACTCGTCCCAGCGCACGACCTGGCGGAAATCCGCCGACAAGGTGTTGACGGCGAGGTCGAATTCCTCGAAGCGCTTGGTCACGAGCTCGACGGTGATCGGGCCCGTCGGGGGCGGCAGCAGAGGCAGCCCCGCGCCGGCGCC
Source organism: Elusimicrobiota bacterium (assembly GCA_016194705.1). Lineage (GTDB taxonomy): Bacteria > Elusimicrobiota > Elusimicrobia > UBA1565 > UBA9628 > PALSA-1176. Next base: position 20,174 of record JACQAZ010000049.1, read on the forward strand.
GGGCGCCTTCGCGTGCGCTCCGGGGGCCGGCTTCTTGGCCTTTTCCTTGGCCGCAGAGGAAGCGCTCCAGGCCAGGCTCGGAGCCAGGAAGACAAAGACGAAAGCTGCGCGTCTCATTTGCCGTTGTCGAGCGGCACCTGGGGGAAATGCCGGCGCAGATAATCCTCGATGGCGTCGAAGTGGATGTCCCAGCGGTTGGAGCCTTCGGGCTTGTGGATGAGCTGCTTGACCTCGAGCGCGGAGAGCAGGTTGGTGGCGCGCGCCGACGAGCCGAATTGCGACTTGAGCAGGTCCTGGGAGACGCGCCGCCGCTCGAGGACGAGCTTGAGGGCCTGGGAGAACTCCAGCGGATCGACGCCGAAAGAGGCGAGGTCGGCCTCGGCCGACTTGGCCATCGTCTCGAGGAGCGGATAGTCGGGCTTGCCTTGCGTCTTGAGATAGGCGGCCACCGCGCTGATCTCCTCCTCGCCGACGTAGGCGCCCTGGCAGCGCTCGGGCTTCTGCGCTCCCGCTGCCAGATACAGCATGTCCCCCTTGCCCTGAAGCGTCTCGGCGCCCGTGTGGTCGAGGATGACCTTGGAGTCGATCTTCGAGATCACCTGCATCGCCACGCGGCAGGGGAGATTGGCCTTGATGACGCCCGTGATGACGTCGACGGAAGGGCGCTGCGTCGCCAGCACGAGATGGATGCCGACCGCGCGAGCCATTTGGGTCAGGCGCTGGATCGAGTCCTCGACCGAGTCCTGGGCCACGAGCATGAGGTCGGCGAGCTCGTCGATGACGACCACGATGAAGAACTCCCTTGGAGAGCCGCGCTTGTCGGCCTCGCGGTTGTAGGAATCTATGTTGCGCACGCCGAAGAGCTGGAACTTCTCGTAGCGCCGCTCCATGATCTTGACGAGCGCGTTCAAGGACTTGGCGGCGTCCTTGGGGCTCGTCACGACGGCGACGCGCTCGGCGGCGGTCGTCGGATCGAAGAGGTGCGGTATGCCGTCGTAGAAGGTCAGCTCCAGGCGCTTGGGGTCGATCATCAGGAGCTTGACCTCGTCGGGCCGCGCGCGGAAGAGCATAGAGAGGATCAGGGAGTGGATCATCACGGACTTGCCGGAGTTCGTCGCGCCCGCCACCAGCAAGTGGGGCATCTTTTGGAGATCGGCCGAGAGCGGCTCGCCGGCCGCTGAGAGGCCAAGGCCGAAGGACAGCAGCGGCGCGCCCGGCGGCAGGGCGGGGCTCTCTATGATCTCGCGCAGCACGACCAACGCGGGCCGCTGGTTCGGTATCTCGATTCCAACGGCAGCCTTTCCCGGAATAGGAGCGATGATCCTGATCCCCTTGGCCTTCAGCGCGAGCGCAATGTCGTTCTCGAGGGCCACGATCGAGCTGACCTTGACGCCGGGCGCCGGGGCGAGCTCGTAGCGCGTGATGACCGGGCCGGGGGCATAGCCGCTGACGCGCGCCTCGATGCCGAAGTTCTTCAAGGTCAGCTCGAGCGAAAGGATGGCGGCTTGGATCTCGTTCTCCAAGGGTTTCCCCCGGTCCTTGGCCGCAGGCGGGGCCTTGAGCAGGTCGTTGGGCGGGAGCTTGTAGTTGGCGTAGGTCGAGCCGGCCGGTGCCGGGCTCGGTATTTTTATGGAAGGCTTAACGGGCTCCTTGGGTCTCTCGGCGGGCGCGATCTCCTGCGGCGGTTCGGGCGGCGCCTCCGGGACGACGGGACTCTCCAGGACCGCCGCCGGGCCGGAGGCGCGCGCCGCCGCGAGCTGTCCGGCGAGGTCCTTGCGAGAGCGCTGCCAATTGCGGTAGTCATCGGCCAGAACGTCGGCCAACCGTGCGGCCAGCTTGAGCCAAGGGACGCCGAAGGCGAGCTGCAGCATGATCAGCAGGGCGGCAAAAGAGATCGCGAAGGCGCCGAAGACCCCGAAGGAGGAAAGTCCTGAGGCGAGCCTCGAGCCCAGGGCGCCTCCCGCGTCCAAGGGATCGGCGGAGAACAGGGCGGCTCCCGTGGAGAAGAGCGCCTCCCCGGTCAAGAACAGCGCGGCGGCCCCGGCTAGGGCGGCGATTCGCCCCTCGGGCCTGCCGAAGAACGAGCGCAGCACGGCGTAGCCCAGGAAGACCGGGCAGACGTAAGCGACGAGGCCCAGCGCCGCGACGAGGGCTTGCTTGACGGAACCGCCGACGGGACCGAACGCGCCGGGGAAGAAGAGGAGAGAGCCGAGGATGAGGACGCCCAAGGCCAGGGCCAGCGGCAGCGCCGAGACCAGGATCGAAAGGAGCACGCCGCGCCTGCCCTTGGAGCCCTTCGACCCTTTGGCGTAGGCGCGGCGCATGTTGGCTAGACCCGCTGGACTAGGATGAGGTCCTGGCCCGCCTTGACGGGCTTGCCGTTCTCGAGCAGGACCTTGACGACGGTGCAGGGGAACTCGGCCTTGATCTCGTTGAAGACCTTCATGGCCTCGATCATGCAGAGGATCTGCCCCGGCTTGACGGCCTCCCCCTCCTTCACGAACGGAGGACTCGACGGCGAGGGCGCTCTGTAGAATATCCCCATCATGCTGGACTTGACCGTCGTCCCGGCCGGAACGGCAGCACCTGGCGATATCGTCGCCGGTGCGGTCGATGCCGGCGCCGATCCAGTCATCATCACGGGCACGGGGACCGGCATCGGGGCGACGGCCCGGCGGCGGACCATCTTCAGATGCATCCCGGCCTCGTCGAGCTCCAAGGCCTCCAGGTTATGGGAGGTCATGAACTCGTAAACGGCCTTGAGCTTCGGCAACACCCCGTTCGTCGACGCAGGCGCTGGAGAAGTCTTCTTGGCCATTGTCCGGGATTACCGCCTGCCGCCGCCCCGGTGGCCGCCGTGGCCGCCGCGCTCCTCGCGCCGCGGAGGACGGCCGCCGCCGTTGAGCGGCCCTTCCGAGCCCGGCGAGAGCACCGCCTTGCGCGACAGGCGAATCTTGCCGTCGCTGTCGATCTCGAGGCACTTGACCTCGACCTCGTCGCCTTCCTTCAAGACGTCCTCGACGCGGTTGACGCGCTTGACATCGATCTGGGAGATGTGGAGCAGGCCTTCCTTGCCCGGGAAGATTTCGACGAAGGCGCCGAACTCCTTGATGGAGACGACGTGGCCCTTGTAGATCTTTCCGACCTCGGCCTCCAGCGTCAAGGCCTCGACCTCGGCTTTCGCCTGGTCGCAGCCCAGCGGATCGACGCCGGCGATGTAGACCGAGCCGTCGTCCTCGACGTCGACCGAGACGCCGTAGGTCTCGATCAAGCGGCGGATGTTCTTGCCGCCGGGGCCGATCAGCGCGCCGATCTTGTCGACGGGGATCTGCAGGCGGAAGAGGCGGGGCGCATATTGAGAAAGTTCTTTACGCGGCGCAGCCAGCGCCCCGTCCATCTTGTCGAGGATGAAGAGCCGCCCGCGCTTGGCCTGCTCGAGGGCCTCCTTCATGATTGCGATCGAGAGTCCCTCGATCTTCATGTCCATCTGGAAGCCCGTGATTCCCTTGCGGGAACCGGCCACCTTGAAGTCCATGTCGCCGTTGTGGTCCTCGATGCCGGCGATGTCGGTCAGCACGGCGTGCTTGCTGCCTTCCAGCACCAAGCCCATCGCGATGCCCGCGCAGGCCGCCTTCATCGGAACGCCCGCGTCGAAGAGCGCCAAGCTCCCGCCGCAGACCGAGGCCATCGAGGACGAGCCGTTGGACTCGAAGATCTCCGAGACCACGCGCAGAGTGTACGGAAACTCCTCGTCGGACGGCAGCAGCGCCGCGATGGACCGTCTCGCCAGAGCCCCATGTCCGATTTCTCGACGACCGGGGCCGCGCTCGGGGCGCACCTCGCCGACCGAGAAGGCGGGGAAGTTGTAGTGGAGCATGAAGCGCTCCTTGTACTCGCCCTCGAGCACGTCCATGATCTGCATGTCGCCGGGAGTGCCCAGAGTGGCCGTGCACAGCGCCTGGGTCTGTCCGCGAGTGAAGAGCACCGAGCCGTGCACCCTGGGGAAGATCGGCAGCGCGATCGTGATCGGCCGGATCTCCTCGAAGCCGCGGCCGTCGGGCCGCTGCTTCTGGTCGAGGGTGAGCGCTCGGCTCTCATTGTATAGGATATTCTCGATGACGTGAGACACCCACTTCTCGCCGCCCGTAAACGCCGGATCGGTCTTTCCCTTCTCGGCGATCTCGAGCTTGAGGGGCTCCTTCACGCCGGAGACGACCGCGTCGAGGCCGTGCTTGTCGAGCTTGGAGTGCAGCCCTTTCTTGACGGGCTCGAGGGCCTTGGCCATCACGAAATCTTCGATGGCCTTGGGGCACTCGGCGGGCTTGTGCACGCGCTTGACGACTTTGCGGCCGGCCTTTTCGGACTCGGCGACGACCTTGAGCTGCAGGTCGCAGAGCTTGTCGATGGCCTGGGAAGCCGTCTCGAGCGCGTCGGCGAACACGTCCTCGGCGACCTCGTTGGCGGAGCCCTCGACCATCAACAGCGCGCCCTTCTTGCCGGCGACGACGAGCTCGAGCTCGGCGCCCTCGCGCTCCTCGAAGGTCGGGAACAGGATAAACGCCCCGTTGACGCGGCAGATGCGCACGGCCGCGACGGGTCCGTTCCACGGGATGTCGGAGAGCAGCAGGGCCGTCGAGGCGCCGTTGATGGCCACGACGTCGGGGTCGTTCTCCAGATCGGAGGAGAGGACGATGGTCTGCACCATCGTCTCGAAGTTCCACCCCTCGGGGAACAACGGCCGGATCGGCCGGTCGATGAGGCGCGAGGTGAGAGTCTCCTTGTCGCGGGGACGAGCCTCGCGCTTGAAGAAACCGCCTGGGATGCGGCCCGCGGCGTAGGTGCGCTCGCGGTAGTCGGAGGTCAGAGGAACAAAGCTGACTTCTTTGGGCTGAGGATTGGCGGTCGCGGCCGAAATCGTCACGGTCTCGCCGAGATGCGTCGTGACCGAGCCGCCCGCCTGCTTGGCGATGGTGCCGGTCTGGATGACAATGGTCTTGCCGCCTACAGTTTCCTGTAGGGCTATCTTTTGAATGGGCATGGGATTACTTTCTCAGGTCCAACTGCTTGATCACGCTGCCGTAGGCGTTGAGGTCGCTCTTCTTTAGGTAGGCGAGCAGGCGGCGGCGCTGACCCACGAGCTTGAGGAGGCCGAGCTGCGTGGAGTAATCCTTCTTGTGGCTCTTCAGATGGCCGGAGAGCTGCTTGATGCGCTCCGTGAGGAGCGCGATCTGCACCTGGGCGCTGCCGGTGTCCCCCGGGTGCTTCGAGAACTTCTTCATTATTTCATTCGCGTTTTCTTTCGTTATCATGGAGGCATTATATTAAGAATAAGGCGCCGCTGTCAAACCGGCGGCCGTTCAGCGGGAATGCTTGACCAGGTTGCGGATCGCCGTCACGAGATCCTCGGGCTCGACGGGCTTGGCGAGATACATCTGATAGCCGGCCTCGAGAGCCGCGTCGCGGTCTTCTTCCTTGGCGCGGGCGGTCAGGGCCAGGGCCAGCACGCTGCCTCCGCCCGCGGGGCCCAGGGCGCGCACCTTGCGCATCAGGCTGTAGCCGTCCTCGTTGGGCATCGCGATGTCCGAGACCAGGAGCTCGGGCCGCTCTTTTTGGAACGCGCCCAAAGCGTCGGACGCGGACGGGGCTGTCGCCACGCGGGCTCCGCAATACCGCAGGAGCTCGGCGAGCATCTGGAGGGTGTCGAGCTCGTCGTCCACGACGAGGACCTTCAACCCGTCCAAGGTGTGGGCGAGCCTTGAAGGACGCGCGGCCCCCGCGGCGGGCGGCGCGCCTGCGCGGCTGGGCTCGGCGTGCTTCGAGAGGGGAAGGGTCACCGTGAAGGTCGCTCCGCGGCCCACGCCGGGGCTTTCCGCCGAGACTTGCCCCCCATGCAGTTCGACGAGGTGGCGGACGATCGCCAGCCCTATGCCGAGTCCGCGGTGCTGACGGGTGAGCGAGCTCTCGCCTTGGCGGAAAAGGTCGAACATCTCGTGGACGAATTCCTTCTCGATGCCCGCGCCGTCGTCCTCGACGGCGACCATGGCGCAGCCCTCCGAGACCCGTGCGCGCACCCGCACCGCTCCGGCGTCGCGGTTGAACTTGACGGCGTTGGAGATGAGGTTCCAGAAGACCTGCTGAAGGCGGTAGTGGTCGCCGTAGACGCTCACGGCCGCGTCGCACTCGATCTCGATCCGGACGGCCTTGGCCTCGGCGGTGGTCCGGATGGTGTCTGCCGCGGCCTGCAGGATCGCGGCCAATTCGACGGGCCGCACGTCGAGGTGGAGCTTTCCGGTGACGATGCTCGAGAGGTCGAGGAGATCCTCGATGATCTGGGCCTGGAGCTTCATGTTGCGCTCGATGATCTCGAGCGCGCGGTTGCGTTCCGATTGAGGGACGTCTCCGGAGCGCAGCAGCCAGGTCCAGCCGAGGATGGCCGTCATCGGGGTTCGCAGCTCGTGCGAGACCACCGCGAGAAACTCATCCTTGGCTCTGCTCGCAGCCTCGGCTTCGGCGCGGGCGTCCTTCTCGAGGTGCAGCAGCCTGTTGTGCTCGCTCTCGGCGCGCCGGCGCTCGGAGATGTCGCGCACCACGCAGACCAACCCCCCGCCCTCGATGCGGGTCAGGGAGATCTCCTGAGGGAAGGCGCTGCCGTCCTGGCGGCGGCCGACCGCCTCTCCGCGCCACTGGCCCTCCTTCCAGAAGCGGGGCATGATCTCGGTCTCGAAGCGCCTCAATTGCTCGGGGGAGTAGAGGGACCTCCAGCTCTTCCCGATGAGGTCCTCGGGGCGGTCGTAGCCGTAGAGCCGCGCATGCGCGTCGTTGAGGTAGACGAAGCGGCCTTCCTCGTCGTGGATGGCCATGCCGTCCATGGAGGCGCGGATGGCGGCGGCCTGCTGGTGCAGCAGGACGTCGGCGCGCCGGCGTTCGCTGACGTCGGTCGACACTCCGAGGATCCCGATGACGGCTCCGCCCTCGTCGCGCCGCGGGACGAAATGGGTCTCAAGGGTCACGCCGTTGACGTCGAGGACGTCGGTGAAGGACTCTCCGGCCAAAGCGCGCCTGAGGTTGGCTGAGGCGCGTGGGATGCCGGGGTAGAGGTCGAAGGCCGAGCGCCCGACGAGCTCCCCGGGCCGAAACCCCAGCCCGATGAGGCCCTTGCCTTCGGAAAGCAGGACGCTGCCGTCGCGGTCGGTCATCCAGAGAATGACGGGGGCGTGGGTGACGATCTCGCCGAGCTCCTCCTGAGCCCCCTTGAGCGCGGACTCCATGCGCTTGCGCTCGGAGATGTCGTGGGCGATGGCCAGCGAGGCGAGCCGCCCCTCCCAATCGATGGCGTGCGCGAAGATTTCGACGTCGATGATCTGGCCGTTCTTGAGCTTGTGGCGCCACAGTCCCTTGTGCTCTAGCTCCCCCTCGCGGAGTTTCTTGGCGGTTTCCAATAGGCGCGGCACGTCCTCCGGAGGGCGGATGTCGTCGAGCCGCATGCGCAGGAACTCGGCCCGTGAGTAGCCGTATTTCTTCACGGCGGCCTCGTTGACTTCGATGAACCGCAGCGACGTCAGATCCGTCAGGAACGCCGGCAGGGGGTTGGCGTTGAGGAGGATGCGCGTGAAGGATTCGACGGCCGACGTCTTGCCAGAGCGCGCGGGGCGTTTCCTGTTCGCCTGCGTCCGGGATTTTCTCATGGTGACGCGGCGATCTTACTATATTTCCTTCGCGCGGGGAGCCTTGAGGCGCCTGAGGACCAAGGTCAGAGCGGCCGCGACGGCGCGGGCCCGGACGACCTCCCTGTTCCCGGAGAAGCGCGCCTTGATGACGGCCGAACGCTTGCCGTCGTCGAGACCGAAATAGACGAGCCCGACCGGCTTTTTGCGCGAGCCCCCGCCGGGGCCAGCGACTCCGGTCACGGAGAGGCCAAGCGTTGCGCCGCAGGACCGCCGCGCGCCGGCCGCCATTTCGCGCGCGCAATGCGACGAAACGGCGCCGAACCGCGCGAGCGTCCGGCCCGAGACGCCCAAGAGCTTGGTCTTGAGGCGGTTGGAATAGGCGATGACTCCGCAGATGAAATAATCCGAGCTGCCCGGCACCGAGGTCAGCCGCCGGCCGAGCCAGCCGCCGGTGCAGGACTCCGCCACCGCCAGAGTCAGGCTCCGCGCGCGAAGGCGCCGGCCGACGGCCGACTCGAGGGTTTCGGCGCCTTCTCCGAAGACGTGCTCGCCGACGGCCGCGTAGATCCTGCGGCGCAGGACCTTGAGCACGGCGGCGGCGCGGCGCGCAGTCGCCTCGGTCGCGGCCGCGTGGAAGGAGACCTGGCCGTCCGACGACAGGATCGTGAAGGAGCGGCCCGGGGCGGGATCATCCGTCAAGAAGGCGAGCTTCTCGTCGGCGACGGACTCCGGGACTCCGGACATCCGCACGCAGAGATGCGCGGTCGCGCGCCCTCTGGCGTAGGCCGCCCGGAGCCGCGGCAGGATGTGCGCCTCGAACATCGGCGCCATCTCGGAGAAGGGCCCCGGCATCAGCGCTACGAGCTTCACTCGGGACCCGCCGCCGCGCAGGCGCAGCAGTTGTCCGGGCGCCGAACCGAACGGGTTGGGCAGGACGGACGCGCCCTCGATCACGAAGGCTTGGCGCTTGTTCTCCTCGGGCACGGGCAGGCGGTAGCGCGAGAACTTCTTCTTGATGCGGGCGTAGAGTGCGGGGCGGTAGCGCATCGACCGGCCCAGTGCGGCGGCCACCGCCTCGCGCGAGATGTCGTCGAAGGTCGGGCCGAGACCACCGCAAAGGAGCAGCGCGTCGGAGCGCTTCAAGGCCTCGCGGACCGCGGCCGTGATCTCCGCGAGGTCATCGGGGAGCGAGCCCTCCCGCGCCAGCGGAAGCCCCGCCGCGTTGAGAGCCGTCGAGAGGTAGGCCTGGTGGGTGTTGACCTGGCCGCTCAAGAGCTCCGTGCCCACGCACAGCAGCTCTATCCGAGGTTGTCTCACTGATAGACGTTGGCGGACGACGGCTTGTCGGACGGGGTCTGTCCCGCCGGGATAGGGCCGAACCTGGCCTCGAACTTCTCGATGTTGTCCTTGAGCGCCCAGAGGAAGCGCTTGGCGTGGACCGGGGACGACACCAGGCGGGTCAGGACCTTGGCTTTGGGGTTCTGAGGCTGAAGGAAGAGGAAGTCCAGCACGAATTCCGTCTCGTTGTGCGTGATGACGGCGAGGTTGGTGTAGATCCCCCGCGCCGTCGCCTCGTCGATCTCGATGGGGAGAGGCTGTCCTTCGGGAGCTTTTTCTTCCATAATGCGGCAGTCTACCATTTTTGTTGTGCTTTGCGGCCGAATTTGTTAAAATGATGGCGGATGCGCAAGGGCATGCTGATCGTCATTTCCGCTCCCTCGGGAACGGGAAAATCCACGATCTGCCGAAAACTGCTGCAGAAGCGGAGGGACCTCAAGTACTCCGTCTCCTGCACGACGCGCCAGCCGCGCCCCGGCGAGAAGGACCGCAAGCATTATTTTTTTCTCAGCGAAAAGGAGTTCAAGCAGAGGATTCATAAGAACGAATTCCTGGAATGGGCCGTCGTGCACGACCACTATTACGGGACCCCGAGGCACTTCATCGAGGGCAGCCTCAAGGACGGCTGGAACATCCTGCTCGCCATCGACGTGCAGGGAGCGCAGTCGATTCATGAGAAAATGCCCGACTCGGTCTTGATCTTCGTGACGCCCCCCTCGCTCGAGTCGCTCAAGGAGCGGCTGGCGGGACGGCGGGAGGCCGTCGATTCCGCCGCCAAGCGGCTGGCCAACTCGAAGGGAGAGCTTTCGGCCGCGAAGAACTACGATTACTTGGTCGTCAACGATGAGCTCGAGAAGGCGGTGTCGCAGATCGACGCGATCCTCACGGCGGAAAGCCTGAGGGTCGAACGCCAGCCGGCGTCAGATCTCGCTCCGGCTTGAGAGAATGTTTGAATAACGCACAGGAGAAGCGATGAAGAAGAAGGATGCCGCCGAGAAGGAACAGCCGAAGCTGCCCAAGTCCGTCGAGGAGATGATCTTGAATTTCCCGGGCGGGAAATACACGGCGATCCCTCTGGCCGCGCAGTGGGCGAAGGTCCTGCGCCGCAGGGAAGAGCATCGGCACCTGACCGCCAACGAGATCCTCGATCTGGCCCTGCGGGAGGTGCTCGGCGGCGAGATCGACTGGAAGGACCTCAAGAAGGCGCTCTCGGCCAACGGCGCCGCGCAGACCAACGGCCTCAACGGGCTCGAGGAGAAGGCCAAGGACAAGTAGGCCGGTCCCGAGGCGAACTCATGGCGGCCAGGGGGCGGCGCGTCGTCCTGGGGGTCACCGGCAGCATCGCCGCTTACAAGGCGTGCGAGGTCGTCCGGGGGCTCCTCAAAGCGGGCTGCGAGGTCCGGTGCGTCCTGACCCCCGCGGGCGCCCAGTTCGTGACGCCGATGAGCCTGGCCGCGCTTTCGCGCAACCCGGTCGCGCAGAACCTGCACGACCCCGCCCTCTGGGAGATGGCGCACCTGTCGCTGGCGAGTTGGGCGCAGCTCGTCATGATCGCGCCGGCCACCGCCGATTTCATCGCGCGCCTGGCCCACGGCCGCGCGGAGGGCCTGCTCGACGCGCTGGTCCTCTCGACGCGCGCGCCCGTGGCGGTGTGCCCGGCGATGGACGCCGAGATGTGGGAGCATCCCGCGACCAAGGCCAACGCCGCGCGCCTCAAGGACCTCGGCTATCGCGTCTGGGGCCCCGACAAGGGCGAACTCGCCAGCGGCAAGGTCGGCTGGGGCAGGCTCCTCGAGCCGGGCGAGATCGTCAAGCGCTGTCTCGCCGCCAAGTGAAGCCATCCTGGCGCGGGAAGAGAGTCTTGATCACCTCCGGGCCCACGCGCGAGCACCTCGATCCCATCCGTTATCTGACCAACGCCTCGAGCGGACGCATGGGCGCGGCCCTGGCCGCGCAGGCCGCGCGCCTCGGCGCGAAGGTGACCATGGTCAGCGGGCCCGGCGCCGCGCCCGCGCCGCGGGGCGTGCGCCTGGTTCCGGTCGTCAGCGGGGTCGAAATGTACCGCGCGGCTCTGGCGTTGTCCCGCGGGTCCGACGTCGTCATCGGCGCGGCGGCGGTCTCCGACTGGCGCTTCGAAAGCCGGGCCCAGCACAAGATCAAGCGGGACCTCAGGCCCTTGCGTTTGACTTTGATCCCAAATCCCGATATCATCAAAGAGGTCTCGCTCAAACGCCGTCCCGGCTCTTCCCAGATCGTCGTCGGCTTCGCGTTGGAGACCCGGCGCCGCCTCGAAACGGCGCGCGGGAAGCTCGAGAGCAAGGGGCTGGATTTGATCGTCGCCAACGGGCCGTCCTCGCTGTCGGGAGGGAAGTCCCAAGCCGCGATCATCGGTCGGGGCGAAGTGACCGCTCTGCCCGCGCTCTCGAAGGCGGAGCTCGCGCGCAGGATCATGAAGGCGATCGAAAGAGAATGGCAAGACAAGAACTGACCAGACTGGCGCGCGAGCTTCGCCGTCGGCTCGAGCAGACTCATGAATCGGAGTGGCTCATGGCCGGCCGCGAGGTCCTCGTGCGCGAATCGACACCGCGGCCCACTCAAGAGAAAGCCGATGGTGCGAAGGAAGAGCGGCTGGCCGCTCTCGCGGCGAGGATCAGCGCCTGCCGCCTCTGCGGGCTCGGGGCCTCGCGGCTCAACGCCGTGCCCGGCGTCGGCTCGGCGGAGGCGCGGGTCATGTTCATCGGCGAGGGCCCCGGCTTCGACGAGGACCACAAGGGCGAGCCGTTCGTGGGCCGCTCCGGGCAGCTCCTCGACAAAATCATGGAGTCGATCGGCCTCTCGCGAAAGACGGTCTACATCGCCAACACGGTCAAATGCCATCCGATGAAGGACGCCTCCGACCCGGAGGCGCGCGGCAACGACCGCCCACCCTCGCCGGAAGAGATGGCCGCCTGCCGGCCTTATCTCGACGAACAAATTCGCATCATAGAGCCGAAGATCATCGTGACTTTGGGGGCCTCCGCGGCCAAGGCCATGCTCGGCGACGGCCTTTCGATCACGAAGATCCGCGGGCAGTGGCGGCAGTACACGCCGGAAGGCGGAGCCCCGGTCAAGCTCATGCCGACTTTCCATCCTGCGGCCCTCTTGCGCGATCCGAACCTCAAAAAGGACGTCTGGACGGACATGAAGAATTTAAAAAAGGAGCTCGAAGCCCAATGAAACAGCGCAAGACCCAGGCCGACAAGGACAAGGGAGACAAGGACGTCATCGACCACCTCGGAGACTTCATCGAGGAGAAGTGGCGCAAGGGGATCAGCAAGGTCGAAGAGATTTTCAAGGACGACAAGGAAGCCGACGACAAGCTCTTCGGCTACTTCAAGGTCTTCATGGACGACAAGGGCGTGGCCGCGGTCACGCCTTCGAGCAAGTTCCTCGTGGAACGCACGATCAAGGCGATGGACGTCAAGAACGCGAAGACGATCGTCGAGTACGGCGCCGCTCAAGGCGTCATGACCAAGCGCATACTGCAGAAGCTTCCTGCCGACGGGCGCCTGCTTGCCATCGAGCTCAACGACGACCTCTACAAGGAGCTGACCTCGCGAGTCAATGACCCGCGACTGATCACGGTCAACGGCGACGTGCGCAACATCACCGCGATCGTCGAGAAGTACGGCCTGGGCCCCGTCGACGTCATCGTCTCGGGAGTTCCGTTCGCCTTTCTTTCGGGTCGCGGCCGCCACGAACTGCTCAAAGCCACCTCCGAGTTGCTGCGCCCGGGCGGACGCTTCGTCGCCTACCAGGTCACGACGCACTTGATCCCTTTGCTCAAGGATTACTTCCGCAGGGTCAAGACCGAGTTCGAGATCAGGAACCTGCCCCCGCACTTCGTCTTCACCTCCTTCAAATAGCGGGGCCGCGGTGCGCATCGCCGAGGTCGCCTTCCCGGTCCCGCTCCACCGGGCGTTCCATTATGAGGTGCCTTTCACCCTTGCGCCAGGCACAAGAGTGAGGGTCCCGTTCGGCCCGCAGCGGACGGTCGGGATGGTCTTGTCGGTCTTTGAGGGCGAACCGGAGCGCCCCCTCAAGAAGATCGAGTCGATCCTCGATCCCGAGCCGATCCTGACCCCCGAGATGGTCAAGCTCGCCCGCTGGCTCTCGGGCCGCTATAGCGCGCCGATCGGCGAGTGCGTCAAGGCCGTGCTGCCGGCCTTCGTCAAGTCCGGGCAGGAACCCGCTCCGTGGATTCGGCCGACGAGTCAGCCTAGTCCACGCCCTTCTTTCACTTTGACCGCCGGGCAGGACCAGGCCCTCAAGCTCCTGCTCGGCCGCATCGACTCTCACGAATTCTCCGCGGCGCTGCTCTACGGCGTCCCGGCCTCGGGCAAGACCGAGGTCTACCTCCGACTGATCCGCCGCGCGATCGAAGGGGGCGGCCAGGCGCTTTTCCTCGTGCCCGAGATCTCGCTGACCGCCCCGTTCTTCGAGGAGTTCAAGTCTTCTCTGGATGTCCCGGTCGTGCTGTGGCACAGCCGGCTCGGCGCGCGCGAGCGGAGGCTCGCCTGGCTCGGACTGCGCCGCGGCGAAGTCAAGGTCGTCGTCGGCGCGCGCTCGGCCTCGATGCTCCCGTTCCAGGACCTCCGGGTCGCGGTCATCGACGAGGAGCAGGATGAGTCGTTCAAGCAGGAGGAGCAGTCTCCCTTATATCACGCCCGCGAGGTCGTGCTGCACCGGGCTCGCCAGTTCAAGGCTTTGGCGGTGCTCGGTTCTGCGACGCCCTCCTTGGAAGCCTGGGAGCTGGCTCGCCAAAAGGAACTCGAGCTCGTCGCCATGCCCGACCGCGTCTCGAGCGTCTCGCGCCCTAAGGTCGGGCTTGTGGCGCTGCCCCTGTTCGGCTGCCTCTCGGAGCCGCTGCTCTCGAAGCTCAAGGACCGCTTGGGCCGGCGCGAACAGTCCATCCTCCTGGTCAATCGCAGGGGCTTTGCAACCTTGGTCATGTGCAAGCAGTGCGGCTGGGTCGAGCGCTGCGCCGACTGCGGGGTCGCCAAGATCCAGCACGAGGAGGGTGGCGTTTTTTTTCTGCGCTGCCATCACTGCGAAAAAAAAGAGCCAATGCCGGCGCAGTGCCCGAAGTGCTCCAAGCCCGCGCTGCGCGTGACCGGCACGGGCACGCAGAAGGTCGTCGCCGAGCTCAAGAAACTGCTGCCGGGCGCGCGAGTGCTGCGCATGGACCGAGACACGGTCTCCAAAGAGGGCAAGGAGGAGGCGCGGATCTACGAGAAGTTCCTCGCGCGCGAGGCCGACGTGCTGGTGGGCACCAAGCTCGTCGCCAAGAGCTTCCATTTTCCCGATGTCACGCTCGTCGGTGTGGTCGACGCGGACACGATGCTCAACATGCCGGACTTCCGCGCCTCGGAGCGCACGATGCAGCTCCTGGCGCAGGTCGCCGGCCGCAGCGGCCGAGCCGAGAAGCCCGGCGAGGTTCTGCTGCAGACCTTGTACCCCGATCACATCGCGATCTCGAAGACCGTCGACGGCGATTATTCGGCCTTCGCCGAAGGCGAGCTGAGCACGCGGCGCGAGCTCGGTTATCCGCCGTTCTCGGTGCTCGTGAGGCTGGTCTGGACCGGCAAGGAGGAACCCAAGGTCTCCGAGGCCGCCCATGCCGCGGCCGAGAAGCTTCGCGAGCAGCTGATGCCGCTCGGCCACGAGGTCGTCGGCCCCGCGCCGACCGTCATCCGCCTGGCCTCGGGAAAGTTCCGCTACCACGCCCTGATGAAGGTCGGCGACTCCGCCCAGCTCATGCGCGCGCTCGAGGCCGCGCGCGCGGCCGAGTGCCCGTCGGGTATCAAGCTCAAGATCAACGTCGATCCGTATGACTTGTTCTGAGATGGGAAGGCCCCAGTATCCTGGGGCCTTGGGGTAGCTCATTGCGAGTCCCTGTCGCACTCAGTGTAACAGTGGGTGTTTTCGCAGTCAAGGCCCTGAAAACGAGAAGGCCTCGGTTTCCCAAGGCCTTCAGGGTAGCTTATCGGATCCCTCTCGCTCCGAGTGTAACAGAGATTCGCGCGGGCGTCAACCCCGTGGGTACGACAGCTTCCGGAGGCGGGATTCGAACCCGCACCTTATCCTTGAGAGGGATCCGTTCTACCGGTTAAACTACCCCGGAAGCTCAATTCTTTAGACGGGCTTCGTCGGCGGCGGCCCTTTCTTCAACTGCGGCTTGCGCGCGACTTTGGCCTTGCCGAGCTTCGGCGCGCCCTTCGCGACGCGGCGCGCTCTCTTGGGCGCGGGCCCCGAGGCGACGGGCTTGGGCGTCTTGGCCTTCGGCGGCTTCGCCGAGGCGTGCTTGGCGCGAGGCTTCTTGACCTTGGCCTGCTTGGGCTTCTTGGGCTTGGCGCCGCAAGTCATCCGGCCCTCGGCGCAGAGCTTGCTTTTCTCGTTCTTGAGCAGCCCGAGCGCAGGCTGAGCCTCGGCCGGATTGAGCCACTTCACGTGGCTCCAGAGCCGCAGCGAGGAGCGCAGATGCGCGACGTCGACCTTTCCCGAGTCGTCCCTGTAGGGCAGATGAGGCACCCTTTCGCCCTTGGTCCCCTTCTCGACCGAGGCGAACGAGGAATCGGGCAGCTTCCCGATGTAATCCTTGCCCCACCCCGTCGCGTTTCCCTGTCTTGCGGCGAAAATGACCGCCGCGCCCGCCAGCCCGACCGCCAACGCCCACTGTTTCTTGCTCATGAAGTCCCCCCCTGCTTTCGATTTGCCCCTAAAGGGGCATAAGGGTATACGATTGACCCCCCCAAAAAGTTCCCTTTCTCGACGAGCGATCCCCCCGGATCAAATGTTAGAATCACCCCCATGAATCTGGGCGAACAGCTCGCTTTGCTCAAGCGCGGGGCGGTCTCCTTGGTCAGCGAGGAGGAACTCTCCAAGAAGCTCTCCTCCGGCCGTAAATTGCGCGTCAAATTGGGCGTCGACCCGACGTCGGCCGATCTGCACCTGGGGCACAGCGTCGTTCTGACCAAGCTGCGCGCCTTTCAGGATTTGGGCCACACGGCGGTTCTGATCATCGGCGACTTCACGGCCATGGTCGGCGACCCCTCGGGCCGCGACTCTACGCGCCCCACGCTTTCGCCCGATGAGGTCAAAGCCAACGCGAAGACCTATCAGGAGCAGGCATTCAAGATCCTCGACGAGAAAAAGACCGAGCTGCGCTTCAATTCCGAGTGGCTCCAGGATTTCATGGCGCACAAGCTGCTCGACACGCTCAAGCGCCACACAGTCCAGCAGATCATGGAGCGCGAGGACTTCAAGGCGCGCCTGCGGGAGAACTCGCCGCTGACGATGCTCGAGACGCTCTACCCGCTGCTTCAGGGCTACGACTCGGTGGCGATCAAGGCCGACGTCGAGCTCGGAGGCAACGACCAGCTGACCAACCTGCTCATGGGCCGCAAGATGCAGAAGGACCTCGGCCTCGAGTCGCAGGTCGCGCTGACGGTGCCCCTGCTCGTCGGTCTCGACGGCACGAAGAAGATGTCGAAGTCGTACGGAAACGCTATCGCGCTTAATGACGCTGCCAACGACGTCTTCGGCAAGGTCATGAAGGTCTCCGACGAGCTGATGCTCTCCTATTACGAGCTGCTGACTGACGAGGACCTCGCGAAGGTGAAGGCCCTGCATCCGATGGAGGCCAAGAAGTCGCTGGCGCAGAAGCTGACCGCCCGTTTTCACGGAGACGAGGCGGGTTCGGCGGCGAGAAAGTATTTCGAGGATACCTTCTCGAAGAAGCAGCTGCCGACGGACGACATCGAAACGATTTCCACCGAGCCGGGCACGACGCTCAGCGAGATCATCGTGAAATCCCGCTGCGTCAAGTCGCGAAACGAAGCCCGCCGTCTGATCACGCAGGGCGGAGTCAAGATCGACGGAAAGAAGGCCGCCTCCGACGCGCCGGTCAAGGATCCGCCGAGCTTCGTCCTGCAGGTCGGCAAGCACCAGTTCGTGCGCGTCAATCTCGTTTAGTTTTGGTATATTTTGGGAGTGAGGGATATGCCTAAGCGCCTGCCGGGGATGCTCCTGGGACTGCTCTTGTGCGCTGCGCCCATTGCCTCCGCGGAAGACCCCGCGCCCGCCGCCCAGGAGGAGAGCTGGGACGCGCGCCTGGCCGACGTCAAGGGAGACGTGCAGATCTTCGAGGGGGGCGGGGAGCAGGGCCTGCCCGCCGAGAAGGACATGCCGGTCAACGAGGGCGACCGCCTCCTCTTGGGCGCCGACGGCAGCGCCGACCTCACGCTCGACGGGGGCAGCCTCATCCATCTCTCGGCCAACACCGATTTCACGGTCGGCCAGCTCGACCGCAAGAGCACGGCGTTCAAGCTGGCCTTCGGCACCTTCCTCGCCAAGATCGAGAAGCTTCTCAGCGCCCAGAGCCTCATCGTGCAGACCCCGACCGCGGTCGCGGCCGTGCGCGGCACGGAGTTCGGCGTCGAGGTCGACAAGGAGTCGCCGGACGAGGCGCATGTCGGCGTCTTCGACGAGGGCAAGGTCGAGGTCAAGGGCGAGAGCGGAGGGTCCGAGATCCTCATCGGCGGGCAGGAGACCAAAGTCGTCAAGGGACAGGCGCCTGCGCGCGCCTATCAGCTCAGCCGCCTGGCGCGCCACCGCAGCTACATGCGCGGCGTCCTCAAGAAGCGGCTCTCGGGCTGGCGCAAGCGGTGGAAGGCGCTGCCGCAGGCGCGCCGCCGCGAGCTGCGCGCCAAGGCGCTCTCGCGCATGCGCGAGCACGGCGAGAAGCTCAAGGAGCGGCGCCAAAGGCTCAAGGAGGAAGGCGAGCAGCGCCTGCGCGGCAAACAGCGCGGCGACGCCGAGGTCGAGAGAAAGAAGAAGAAGATGGACGAGTTCCGCGAATCGATCCGCCGGCGCAGGGGCGGCCAGTGACGGTCGCCGCCGCCCCGAAGGGGGCGGACCCGACGACCCTTTCCGGCATCCCGGTCAAGCTGGAGTACCAGCCGGAGGACGTTGGTCCTGCCTCCATCGGTAGTCCCGGCCAATATCCGTACACGCGCGGCCTTAAGTCCGGCGGCTACCGCGTCAACCATTGGACCATGCGCCAGTTCGCCGGCCACAAGACGGCCAAGGACACCAACGAGCGCTTCAAGTACCTGCTCGCGCACGGCGAGACGGGCCTCTCCACCGCCTTCGACCTACCCACGCTCATGGGCCTGGACTCGGACGATCCGAGATCCCGCGGCGAGGTCGGCCGCGAGGGCGTGGCCATCGACTCGCTGGCCGACATGGAGACGCTGTTCTCGGGCATCGACCTGGCGAAGGTCTCCACCTCGATGACGATCAACCTTCCCGCGCCGGTGCTGCTGGCGATGTACCTCGCAGTCGCCAAGAAGCAGGGGGTCCCCTTCAAACGCATCCGCGGAACCTGCCAGACCGACATACTCAAAGAGTACATCGCCCAGAACGAGTACCTCTACCCGCCCGAGCCCTCGATGCGCCTGGTGCTCGACACAATCGAGTACTGCGTGCGCGAGGTGCCCCGTTTCTATCCGATCTCGATCTCCGGCTACCACATACGCGAGGCGGGCGCCGACGCGGTGCAGGAGCTGGCGTTCACCTTGGCCGACGGCCGCGACTACGTCGAGCGGCTCGTGAAAAGGGGCTTGGACGTCGACGACTTCGCGTCCCAGCTCTCCTTCTTCTTCGACGTGCACAATTATTTCTTCGAGGAGATCGCCAAGCTGCGTGCGGCGCGCTCCATCTGGGCCAAGCTCATGAAGGACGAGTTCGGCGCCAAGCGCGAGATTTCCTGGATGCTGCCGATGCACTGCCAGACCGCGGGAGTCAGCCTCACCGCGCAGCAGCCGCTCAACAACCTCGTGCGCGTCGCCTACCAGGCCCTGGCCGCCGTGCTCGGCGGCACGCAGAGCCTGCACACGAACTCCTACGACGAAGCCTTGGCCCTGCCCACGGACGAGGCCGTCATGCTCGCCCTGCGCACGCAGCAGATCCTCGCCTGCGAATCGGGCGTGATCGACACCCCGGACCCTTTCGGCGGCTCGTATTATCTCGAGTTCCTCACCGGCGAGGTCGAGGAGCGCGCGACCGCGCTGATGCGCCGCGTCAAGGACCTCGGCGGGGTCGTCCCCGCCCTCGAGAAGGGCTTCTTCCACCGCGAGATCGCCGAGACCGCCTACCGCTTCGAGGTCGACCTCGGCGCCGGGCGGCGCAAGATCGTCGGGATCAATCTGCACGCGCAAAAGGGCAAACTTCCCCCCATCCTCGAGATCAAGAGCCACGTCGAGGCCGGCCAGGTCAGGGCGCTCAAGAAGGTCAAGCGCGAGCGCGACAACGCCAAGACCTCCGCCTGCCTGGCCCGCGTGACTGAGACGGCGCGCGGGACGCAGAACCTCCTGCCGCTCATCCTCGAGGCCGTCGAGGCCTATGCGACGGTCGGCGAGATCACCTCGGCCTTGAAGGACGTGTTCGGGGAATTCCCCGTCTTCAGCTCCTGATGCACATCACGATCGCGGGCGACGACGAGAAATTCTGCGCTCAGATCCAAAAGCTCCTCGAGGAGCACAACCACAAGGTCGCGGTGCTCGCGCGAGTCGGGCACGTCCTCGAAGCCCTGCGCGCGGAGCCTCCGCACCTGCTGATCATCGTCAAGCCCTTCTTCCACGAAACCCTGACCCAGTTCCTTCACGTGTTGCGAGAGGTGCCCCCCATGCGCCGCATGCCGGTGGTCTGCGTCAACCCCAAGGGCGGAAGTTCCGAGGGCGTCAAGTACCTCGAGGCCGGGGCGGATGACTTCATCAACCGGCCCTTCAACCCCCAGATCTTCCTGGCGCGCGTGCGCACTTTGCTGCGCCGCGCCGTCATGTCGGGCGACATCCGCGAGGAGGAGATCACGGCCCTGCGCTGCGGCGCCGTCGAGGTCAAGCTCGTCTCGCGCCAAGTGAGCGTCTCGGGCAAGCCCGTCGTGCTCACGCGCCTCGAGTTCGACCTGCTGGCCCATCTCATGAAGAGCCCGGAGCGGGTGTTCAAGCGCCAGGAGCTGCTCGACGCCATTTGGAACTACCCCGACACGGTCGAGACCCGCACGCTCGACAAGCACGTCGAGACCCTGCGCCGCAAGCTCGGGCCCGCCGGAACGATGGTCGCGACCGTGCATGGCGTCGGCTACTGCTTCAAGGCCCCCGCGCCGTCCTCGGCTGCCCGCAAGCCCTAGCCCCTACCGGCTTTCAAGCAGGTTCCCGAGGGCCTTGGGAGCCTCCCGTTGGAAGAACTCCTTGATCTTGTCCCAGTCGTAGCTTCGGATCAGGCGCGGCATCCGGTCCTTCTCGGCGTCGTCGAAATAGACCAAGGCGTACGAGGCTTGGACGAGGAAATCCCTTTGGTCCGGATACTTCTCGCCGCAGCGCCGCAGGAGTTCGCGCAGTCCCCCGTCTTGACAGATCGCGTAGAGGTCCAGGAAATCGCGCCGCGTCCCGCGGCCGATGATCGCGTTGATCTTCATGACCGCGATGTCGGGGATCGAGGCCACCGCGATGCCCCTCCAGTCCAAGGGCTCCTCGAGCCAGGGGTAGGGATACTTGAGGAATGTGACCGGGATTTCCGAGACGAACAGCTGGAGCCAGCCGTCCTTCTGATGGGTGATCTCGACGCGGCCCACGGCCGCGAGGCTCCCGAGGATCTTCTCGCGTCCCGCCGCGTCGAGCGCTTCCGAGCCGGAAAAGAAGTCCAGATCCTGCGAGAAGCGGTGTCCCAACTGGAGGGCCAGCGCCGTCCCGCCGACCAGGACGAAATGAGAGTGCGCGCCCGACCGGCGCAGCCCGTCCGCGACGGCGCGCGTGGGCCGCGTGAGGGCCGCCTCGCGCCACTTCGCGCTCATACGGCGCCGCCCTGGGCCCAATGTCCCCCGCGCCACCAGGGCTTTTCCGGAAGACTGATATTGAAGAACAATTCCCAAAAGCGCCGGGCGCGAGGCGAAAGGAGCCTGGCTCCGTCGGAGACGAGGAAGCGGGCGATCTCGGGCTTGCGGTAGCGCCTGAAGACCCAGCGCAGCTCGGGCAGCCCCCCCTGATCGAGCAGGCGCGAGAGGACGACGGTGCGGTCGCGTCCCGGGTTGAGCGGGATGCCTTGGTACTCCGGGAAGAAGCGGTTCAGTGAAGCCGGGAGGCGGTGGACCTTGGCCGGCTGGAGGTTCAAACGCTCCACATCGGAGGCGTCAAGCAGCCATTCTCCAAGGAATTTGCCGCAAGGCTTGAGCCCGCCCTCCTTCATGGTGCGGTACAGTTGACGCCGCGAGCGCTTGAGCGCGCGGCAGGCCGAGCCGACCGTGACGACCTTGCGGGCTCGCCGTCCGGGGAGCTTGAGCCGGTAGGCCTTCGGGTCATCCCGGTCGACGGCCAGCACCCATGAGTACTTCATGACATATAGTATGACATATAATGACAACGGCGTCAAGGCCCGCTCGCGCCCGGGGGGCGCTCCCGCCGCGAAGGAATTGCGAAATTTTCTTCGCGGAAATTGCTATAAAAATTCATGTTTTGGCGGGACCTGAGCGCTATACTCCTCGTACGCGCGCCCGCAAGACTACGGCGCGAGGGAGAATACATGCCTAAGAGAATTCTCGCCCTGTCGCTCCTTCTGCTCTCCGGCACCGCCGGGGCGGTCTCGCTGCCGCTCTTGATCAACTTCCAGGGCAAGCTCCTCGATCCGGCCACCAGCAATCCCCGGGCCGGCAGCATCAGCATGACCTTCAACATCTACGACGCCTCAAGCGGCGGCAGCACGCTCTGGGGGCCGGAGACCCAGACCGTGACGGTCACCAACGGAGTCTTCTCGGTCCAGCTCGGAGCCTCGACGGTGCTTTCCGCCGACGTGTTCTCCGGCGGTGCGACTTACCTCGGCGTGAAGGTCGCGCCCGATGCCTCCGAGATGACACCGCGCCAGCAGCTGATCACCGGCCCCTTCGCCTTCGGCGCCGGACAGCTCGTGGCGGCGGGCGGCGTCAAGGTCAGCGCGGGCGTGGCGGTCTCGACCTTCACCTCGGGCGGCAACCTCTTGGTGGCCTTCGGCATCTCGGCTACGACGGGCGCATTCACGGCGACCGGTAATACCGTCTACAGTGTGACGACCTCGTCGGGCATCAACATGACGGCCGGCACGCTCAAGGTCGACGGCAAGGGCGGCTTGTTCACGCCGACGGGCAACACGACTTACAGCGTGTACTCGTCCTCGGGCATCTCGGTCGGCGACGGCACGGTGGCCGGCGGCGGCGTGGTGGCGGGCTTTTTCTCGGGGACCCACATCGGCAACGGCGCGGGCTTGAGCAACGTGACCTCCGTCGGCGGGCCTCCGACCGGCGCGGCCGGCCCCGGCGACCTCCAGGGGACCTACCCGTCTCCGACGATCGCGTCGGCGAGCAATCCCTTCACGGCGGTGTCGACGATGACGGTCCAGGGCGCCCAGCTCGACGTCCAGGAACTGACCGCGATCGGCTCGGCGACCGTCCAAGGCGCCTTCCAGGCCAACGGGGCCTCCGACTTTCAGGGGACCGCGACGTTCACCTCGACGGTTTCGGTGACGGGAGCGCAGGTGGATCTGCCCATCGTCACGGTCAAGTCGACGATGACGGTGCGGGGCGCCCAGATCGACGTCCAGGAGCTGACCGCGATCGGCTCCGCGACGATCCAGGGCGCTTTCCAGGCGAACTCGGCGGCGACTTTCGAGGGACCGACGACGTTCACGTCGACGATCTCGGTGACGGGAGCCCAGGTGGATCTGCCCATCGTCACGGTTAAGTCGACGATGTCGGTGATCGGCGCGCAGATCGATCTTCAGGAACTGACCGTGATCGGCTCCGCGACGATCCAGGGCGCCTTCCAGGCCAACTCGGCGGCGACTTTCAAGGGACCGACGACGTTCACCTCGACGGTTTCGGTGACGGGAGCGCAGGTTGACCTGCCGATCGTCACGGTCAAGTCGACCATGACGGTGCGGGGCGCCCAGATCGACGTCCAGGAGCTGACCGCGATCGGCTCGGCGACGATCCAGGGCGCTTTCCAAGCCAACGTCGCCTCGACCTTCAAGGGGCCGACGACGTTCACGTCGACGATCTCGGTGACGGGAGCCCAAGTGGACCTGCCGATCGTCACGGTTAAGTCCACGATGACGGTGCGGGGCGCCCAGCTCGACGTCCAGGAGCTGACCGCGATCAGCTCGGTGACCGCCAAGGGAGACCTCACCGGCATGGGAGGAATATTCCACAGCTCCGGCCCCATAAGCTGCTCGACGGCGGGCTGCGGCCCGGCCAGCCTGGTTTGGCTCATCAATCGTTCAGGCGGCACGGTCAACGCCGGAGCCATCGTCATCGCCGCCGACGCGATGGGCTTCAATACGACCACCACGACGAGGGATCCTTTGGCCATCGGCGTGGTCTACAACGCCAATTGCGCCTCGCTGGCGGCCTGCCCCGTCGCGGTCGGGGGCGTGGTCTATGTCACCACGACTGGAAACATAACGGCGGGCCAATGCGTGCTCGCCAGCACGACGGCGGGCTCGGCCCAGTCCATTTCCTGCAGTGCCGCCGCCTCCGACATCGAGGGCGCGATCGGACGCTGGCTCAGCGGCGCCGGCGCCGCGCTCAACCCGGCGCCGGCCTTGCTGTTCCAGTAGCCGCCGCGAAGAGATATGACATGGAGGCTCGCATGAGGACGGGGTGGGGACCATGAGGCGCTTGGGCACGCTCGCCGCGGCAACGGCTTTCTTGCTGAGCGCGGTCTCCCTGTCGGCCGGCCCGCCGATGGGCAGCGCGAGCAACACCCTCTACCGCAACGCCGTCGACGCGGGAACCGGCGACTTCACGGCGACCGCCAACAACAGCCTGACCGCGGGCGTCGGCGAGGAGGTCGTCGGCCCCAAAATGAACTCGGCCAGCTACGACCTTTATTCGGCGGCCTTCAATCTATTTTCCTTCCCGAACACCGTGGCCGATTTCGCGGCGCATGCCGACCAGACGACCTCGAGCGTGACCTTCCAGTGGAGCACGCCCGGCTACGACGGCACGCTCGGCGCGGCACTTCAGACGGGCTCGTTCTACGCGATCACGATCGCAAGCTACACGAGCCCCGACATCTTCGCCTCCGTGCCCAACGCGCAGACCATCGTCTCGACGGGTCCGACGGGCACCGGACAGGGTGCTGTGGTCTTCGCGGGTGCTACGAGCCTCATCCCCAACACGACCTACTTCGCCGAGCTTTGGGCGCTGGATGCCGCCGGCAACGTGGGCTTCGCCTCGAACCGCTCGACCTTCACCTCCTTGGCCAACGCGCCCGCCAAACTTTCGAACTTCGTGCTCAACGTCTTCTACACCTCGGCGACGCTCGCTTGGGCGGCCCTGGCGGATTTCCCCCCCGACGCCTCGTCCAAGACCTCCGAGGGCTACACCTTGGAGGCCTCTCTGAGCAACTTCGGCGCGATCGTCGCAAGCTCGGTCACCTATAACGTGCGGGCCAGCACGCTGACGATGGCGAGCCTCGACATGGAGAACACCTATTATTTCCGCGTCGGGAGCTACAATTGGGCGAGCCAGCCCAACTACACGAACTTGGGCAAGATCAACCTCCAGATCATCGGCAACATCGGGACGCTGAGCTTCGGAACGATCGATCCCAACATCACGAATTCCTTGATCTCCGCGAGCCCGATGGTCGTCACGAACGTCGGCAACATCCCCGTGACCTTGCAGCTTTTCTCGAACATGGTGACCCAGCCCTCGAGCCCGTGGGTCTTGGCGGCCTCCAGCGCGCCGGACGTTCCCGTCCTCCAAGGCGTTTTCAATACCGCCTCCCCCGCGCAGACGGCCTTCAACACGGCGCTCACGGGCAGCACGGTGACAGCCGACGCGAGCCTCTACAGGGGCGACACGACGGGCGTGGCCGTGCCCGTGGCGGAATCACGCAGCCTCTGGTTCCAGTTCTGGCGCCCCACCTCGACGACCTCGACAGCCAAGGAGACCATGCGCGTCGAATTGCGGCCGATCTACCCGTAGTCTCCGTCGTAGAAGGGAACTTTTTGCCCCCCTCGCTCGTATGCAATATGGCGGTGATGCCGCCTATCTGTTACACTAGGGGGATGAAGAAAATGGGCGAGATCAAAGTCAGAGTCGTTCTGCAGAATGAAGTGGATCTTTGTCTCAAGGCGGAGGGCAAGCTTTCCCGACGGCGGATACGGCGCGCCGAGGTGGACGCCGTCGTGGACACGGGCGCCGTCATGACGTTGCTGCCGCGAGAAATAGTCAAGAAGCTGGGACTCCGCGTTTTGGGGAAGGTGGCCGTCCGATTGGCCGACGAGCAGAGGGTCGAACTGGACAAGGTCGGCGCCCTGCGCCTGTCGATCGGCGACCGGGAGATGATCATGGATTGCCTTGCGGGCCCTCCGGGCTGCGAGGCCCTCGTCGGCCAGCTCGTCATGGAAGAGCTCGATCTGATCCCCGATCCCGCCCTGCGCACTTTGACCCCGCGGCCGGAATCGCCGCTAGGCCCGACCTTGAAGATGAAGGCGTCCGGCCCTGCCGCGGCCCAACCCAGCGAGCTCGAGACCTGCCGTTAAGGGTCACCCCCGAGAGAGTCTTGACTTCTTTAGGGGTCTTGACAAATATATATGGCTATGGTATTATGGCTATATATGAATAGAACGACGATCATGCTTCCGGGTGAACTCAAGGCGCGTGCCCTGCGCCGGGCCAAGCAGCGGGGAGTTTCCTTCGGCGAGCTTGTCCGCGAGTCGTTGGCGGCCATGCTCTCGTCGGCGGCGCCCCAATCGGCGGATTCCTTGCTGGCCGACAGGGCCGTGTACAACGGGAAGACGCCCGCCGATCTCTCGGCGGAGCACGACCGTTATCTTTACGGTCCTGACGAGTGATCTTCATCGACACCGGCGCATTTCTGGGGAGGTATCTCCCCAGCGACCAGTTTCACGAGCGGGCCGCGGCCGCATGGGAGCAGCTGGCCGCACGCCGCGAGCGCTGCCTGACCAGCAATTTCGTTCTCGATGAGACGCTGACCTTGCTCGCCCGCCGGGCCGACTACGCCTTCGCCGCGGAGCGCGCCCGGCACATCTGGTCGTCCCAAGCCCTCGAGATCCTGAGGCCGTCGCAAAGGGCCGAGCTCGAGGCTATCGATCTCTTCGAGAAATACGCCGATCAGAAGGTCAGCTTCACGGACTGCGTCTCTTTCGCCCTCATGAAGGAGTCGAGGGCGAAGAAGGCCTTCACCTTCGACCGGCACTTCGCCGCCGCGGGCTTCGAAACCTGGCCCTGACCGCCGTACGAGATGTGGCGGGTCTCGCGCCGATCTGTTACACTAGGTGGGAAATGGAGCGCGTCTTCTACGAAGATGTTTTTCGGGCCTTGAACCGGCACGGGGTCCGTTATCTGATCGTAGGCGGGGTCGCGGTCAACCTCCTGGGCGTGCCGCGAATGACGAAAGATCTCGATCTCATGCTGGACCTGGGCGAGGGCAATGTGAAGCTGTTCCTGTCGGCGATCAAGGAGTTGGGGTACCGCCCTCGGGCTCCGGTGGCCCTGGAGGAGTTCGCGGACGCCGGCAAGCGAGAGGCCTGGCGCCGCGACAAGGGTGCCGTGGTGTTCACGCTCAATGATCCCCGCGACCCCCTCACGCAGGTCGACGTCTTTCTCGACAATCCGATCGACTTCAATTCCGCCTACGAGGCCAGGCAGCGGCTGGAAGCCGGAGACATGACGCTCTCCGTGATTTCGGTTGAAGACCTCATTCGAATGAAGGGTCGGGCGAACCGCCTCCAGGATAAGTCCGACATCGCGATGCTCCGCAAGGTCCAGGATGAAAAACGAGAAGACTGACGGCGGTTTCGAATACTCCGTCACCGACGATGCCATCCGGGAGCACCGGAAGCTCTCGGCCTGGGACAAGCTGCGCTGGCTGCGTCAGGCCAACGCCTTCATTTCGCGATTCGCCAGCGAGAAAGCCAAGCGCCTTCAGGAGCGCTTCCGGTCCGGTGATCTGTAAGATCTCTTCACCGTCCGAGCCGCAGACTTCCCCCCTACAACATCAGAATCTGCGGAAGGTGAGCGAAATGCCGGTCTAAGGTCAGCAGGGGCAGGCCGTGCTGGACGGCCAGAGCCGCGATCCAGAGGTCGTTGGTCGGAATGGGAGTCCCCTGACGTCTTAGCTGCGCGAACAGCGCGGCAAAATGGTGCGTCGTCTGCTCATCCGTGCAAAGGACTCGCACGCGGGGCGAACCTAAGAATCCCGTCAGCTTCGCCTCGTTCTTCTTTCCCAGGGTCCCCGCCGCGAATCCCGCGCGCAGTTCGCCCACCACGATGAACGGGACGGAGATCTCGTCCGCCGCGCGGAGGAATTTCACGACCCTCTCCTCGCCCTCGGCGGCGGCGCGATAGGCGTTGGTATCGAGTGCGAGCCTCATTTCCAGAGGCCCGGATCGACGGCCCGCTGTTCGGAGAGCGCCCGGTCGACCTCGGCGTCGGCGACCCAGGAGCCGAAGAAAGAATCGAGGTCACGATGGACCGCCGCCTCCGAGAGGCCCGCCCCGCGGGCCAGGACGTCGAGCAAGGTCCGATTGAGGCTCACGCGCAGGCGGCGGGCGGTGTCGCGCAGACGGCGGTCCATCTCCGCCGGAATGTTGCGCAAAGTGTATTGGACCATCTGCCTCTTTTTAATGCCTATAGTATAGGCTATAAATGCAGGCATGTCAAGGGCCGACGTGAACGCTCTCGCGGCGAGCCTGTCCGTCGGATCTTGCATCGAATATAAAATATGACACTGGATGATACCTAACATAAGTCCATTTAAGAGTGTTATTTATCATTAAGTAGTATTTATAGCTATTCAAGTTTGCGAAGTTGTTGCGAAACTTCCTTCGCAAACCCTTCCCCGAAAGTTCAGGAATCCGACCCAAATCCCCCCTACACTGTCGTACGCGCGCGCGGGCAGGCCCGCCCGCGCAGCGCGGGCGCAACAATGAACGTTAAAACGAAAGCGAAGGAGACAGAGATGCGGACCAAGAAAACCACCCTCAAACAGATCATCCTGCTGGCCCTGGGGCTCATCGCCTCGGGGCCTTTTGATGGACGGGCCGCCGGGCTGCGCACGCAGTTCGGCGAGGTCGTCCTGCGGCGGCTCAAGATCGGCCAGACCTACTCGATGCAGAAATTCCTCAACCTCCCGTATCGCGTCGTCAACACCGGCGACGAACCGGTGACCCTCAAGGTCGACATCATCTCGATCGCCACCGACCAGCTCAAAGAGGGCTACGAGCCGCTGCCCGACCTTTCCTGGGTCAAGCTCGACACGCGCGAGTTCCCCGTCCTCGATCCCAACCACGAGGCGGTCTCGGACGTGACGATCAGCATCCCCAACGATTCGACGGTCATGGGGCGCCGCTTCCAGGCCAACATCTGGAGCCACACCCAGTCGCCCAAGGGCATCGTGGCGGTCGGCATGCTCTCGCGCCTGCTCATCCAAGTCGACAGCACGCCGCCCAGCGAAGAGGACAAGAAGTTCAAGCCCAGCGAGCACCGCGCGGCCAACATGGACTTTACGTTGTACCCCTCCGTGGGGCGGGCCGAGGACGTGCCGCTCGGGATCGACTATGACCTCAAGAAGGCGCAGAAGATCTCGGTCAAGCTCATCAACCCCAACGACGAGAAGATGCGCTTCCGGATCCAGTCGCTGCCGAACTGGGAGGCCAACCTCGAGCGTCCGAAGGGCTTCGTCGACGCCTACAACCCGAAGTGGCTGCGAGCCGCGTCGACCGAGGTCGAGGTCGAGGGCAACTCGCTCAAGGAGGTGCCGCTGATCGTCAACATACCGGACGAGAGCCAGCACTATCATCGCAACTTCTTCTTCGCCGTCGCCGTCGACGTGGCCGGCCAGGAGATCGCGGCGCGCGTCTTCTACAAGCTGATGGTGACGACCGTCGCGGCCCCGCCGCCGCAGCCCGCGCCGAAGAAGGACGAGAAGACAAAGTGACCATGATCCTGAGGAACCCTAGGACCGCATGAAGATTCGCCGGGCCGCCCTGAAGGCGCTGCTGCCGCTCCTGGCTTTGCTGGGAGCGGCGGCTCCGTCTTTTGGGGCGAGCTCGGCCACGCTCAACATCGACGTCACCATCACGGCCCCGCTCTCGGTGAGCGTGAACGCGGTCCCCAGCAGCACGATGAGCGTGACCTGGAACACGGCGATCTCCAACCAGGAATTGCTCGCCGACGCGACCTCGACGATCAAGAACGACACCGGCGGCCTGACCACTAAGTGGGCGCTGTCCACGATCGCGAACTCCCTCAACACCGCCGGCAACTCCGAGACCTGGGCGGTCGCGACGGCGACCGCCGACGCGGTCACCGGCTTGCTCAACGTCGGCGACGACCAGTTTGCCGTCCAGGCGGTCTTCGGCTCGAGCCGGACTTTGACCTGCCCCGGCTCGGGCGCGGCTGACTGGAACAACGGCTCGGCCGCGCCGCTGACGACCTCTCCCGTCACATACAAGTCGACGATGTTCTCCGATCTTCTGCTCAACAACGACGGCACGCCCAAGCCCGACGTCTTCGTCGGCGCTCCGGACGGCCGCATGTTCGCGGGCAGCCAGAGGGCGCTGTGCTGGAGGATCATCGCGCCCAAGACGACGGCGACGAGGGACACACAGAACATACAGATCGTGGTGACGGCTCAATTGCCGTAGAGGACTGATGAAAAATAGCTCGACGAAGTCAAAAGAGCCGCAAAGGAGACATGAAATGAACAGCAAGAAGACAGTATGGGCCGCGCTGGGGCTGCTGTCCCTGGCGCTGGGCTTGGGAGTGGGCAAGGCGCAGGCCGCGGCGGGCAACCCGTCGTACCTGAACATCGACGTGAACGTGACGGCGTCGTTGTCGGTGGCGGTCAATGGAGTCAACTCGAGCACGTACGGGGTGGTGACGTGGAACACGAGCTCCCCGAACCAGGAGTTCACG
>JACQAZ010000001.1 GCA_016194705.1 Elusimicrobiota bacterium
GGATCGGGGTTGGTCGGGGAGAGGAGGATGGCAGATATTTATTGTCGGATTATGCCCACTCGCTTTTAAGCCCCTACGGGCAAGGTGAAGTCCCCAAGCCCTCCAAGTCGGCATAATTGCGGAGTCGGCATTATGGGGCTTCGAGCATGAAATGGGCTCGGCCTACGCGGAGGACTTGGCGCTCCTAAGCTGGCCTGAGTTCAAGGCCCTGGCCGAACGCTACGGGTTCGACGGGACGGCCTACTCGGAGGCGGCGAAGGAGGCCATCAAGCAGGCCCAAGCGGAGCAGACGGGGGCGGCTCCCGTGGCGGCCTGATTCGACTAGGAGCCCTGGGGGGAACTCCGGGGCTCTGTGCCGGGTCAGGCCCGGAAATAAAAGACAAAGGAGAACACAATGACCAACGAAGCAAAGACGCAAGACGGAACCGCAGTCAAGGAGGCCGCGCTTGAGAGCGTAGCCATCGAGAAGATCGAGGTCGTGGAGAACGTCCGCAAGCACTTCGACCCCGCCGCCATGAAGGAACTGACGGAGAGCATCCGGCATAACGGGGTCCTGGTGCCCTTGCTCCTGGCCAAGAACGGCAAGCCGGGAACCTACCGCCTCATCGCCGGGGAGCGCCGCTTGCGGGCGGCGAAGTCGCTGGACCTCAAGACGGTCCCGGCGCAGATCGTGGAGGCCGACGCGGCCAAGCTCGAAGAGTTGCAGGTCCTGGAAAACCTCCACAGGGCCGACCTCGGACCCATCGAGGAGGCGCGGGCCTTCAAGAAGCTGCTCGACGGCGGCAAGCACGCCATCGAGGGCTTGGCGAAGCAGGTGGACAAGTCGGTCAAGTACGTCACGCGCTCGATTCGGCTCCTGGAGCTTCCGAAGAACGCCGTTCAGGCCATCGAGAAGGGCACCATAACGCCCGAGCATGGCCACCAAATCCTCCGGGTTCCCGAGGACAGGCGCGAGAGGCTGGTCGAGTTCGCGCTGACGCCCAAGTGGGGCGGCGTGATGCGCACCATCCACGAGTTGGCCTCGGAGATCGAGCAGCGCGTCGAGAAGGACCTCGCCAAGGCTTGCTTCCCGAAGGACCGGGAGTACGCGGGGCAGTTGGCTTGCGCGGCGTGTCCCTTCAACACCGGCAATCAGAACGTCCTCTTCGAGGGCTTATGTGGCCAGTTCTCCTGGGCAGGTTTCTCTCGTCGGTATTTCTTGACCGTAAAATTCCCTTCGCCTGTACTCGCCACATAAATATGGAGCCCTGCACATAAGCGGGCGACCCGCATTGACCGCGGCCGCGCCCGTCTTCTGCTCCTTCCCCGTCTATAAGTCATCGAGCCAGTCAAAGCCCTGGCCCTGCGGCTCACGGCAAATCGATTCGACGGCACTCACCACATAATTTGGCGGACCAAACTTCTCGTATATCCGGCGCTGGGGGCTGAGATCGACATGGGTATAAATGCTGGTTGTCGTCTCCAAACTTTTGTGGCCGAGCCATCCTCGAATTAGGTTGAACTCGACGTCGGAATCGCGCATATGGGAGGCGCAGGTGTGCCGCAGGCTATGCGTGGACAGACGTTTGGCCGCCAGGGTCGGACAGACGCGGCCCGCCAGTTGGAGATATTTCTTGACGATCGTCCTGATTCCAAAGCGGGTAAAGCGGCCGTTTCTCTGATTGATGAAGAAATGCTCGCCGGCGCTTTGCCGGCGGTATTTTTCCTTGTAGAGTTTGAGCAGCTTGATGGTCGAGAGTTGCAGCGGCAGGAGTCGCTCGTTTTTGCCTTTGCCGATGATCTTCACCGTGTTATTGGCAAAATTAAAGCTGGACAACCGGAGGTCGGCGACTTCTTGGGCGCGGGCGCCGGAGTTATAAAGGAACACCAGAATGGTCAAATCCCTGAACCCATCCGCGCCCGACGCCTGAGGCTGCGCAAGCAAGACCTCCAATTCCTTGTGGGTCAAGGAATCGGCCGGTTTCGACGTCGTTTTTTTGAAAGGGATGGCGAGGATGCGCCGGGCCTGCGGTTCTACGCTTGGGACATGGAGCGAAAGATATTTGAAGAAGGCATGTATGGCGGCCAGCCGCTGGTTGCGCGTGCGGATGTTGTTGCCGCGACCGAGCTGAGAATCCTCAAGGTTTTGAAGGAACGAGAGAATGGTTTTGGCGTCGAGATCCCGAATGGCCGCCTTTTTTAGGCCGGGGCGGCGAGAAAGCGCGTAGCGCAGCAGCAGCTTGAAAGCATCGCGATAGCTCTTGATCGTATGGGGGCTAAAATCCCTCTGCTGTCGCAGGTAGGACTGAAGAAAGTCCTTAAGATGCCGGCTTAGGTCGTCGCTCACGGATTCTTGAACGTGCGTTTCAAGGATTTTTCAGTGACGCCTTCAAAAGCGTCCTGAAATCGGCGGGATTGTCCTGGGCCGCGCCCACGCGGATCAGATAGCGAAAAAATCCCCGGGCAAATTTGATTTTGTGGTTCTTGGTCCGAGGCTTGTTTTTTGGGATGGCATAAACCCAGTGGAGCACGGCGCCTTCATTGAGTTTCTCGATGGAATCGATCCCAAAAAACAGGACGTAGTGATCCAGATCCTGGGCGTAGTAGGGTTTGGTAAAACTGGTGTATCCCAGCATTTGCTTGAGGCGCAGATAGGCTTCGAGGTGCGGAGCCAGGAAGCTGTGCATGCGGCGCGCGGTTGAGAGGCTCATCGCAGCGCGGCCGCGCCAGTATTGTTTGCAGGCCCATCGGAGGGAACCGCCAGCAGATTGGCATAGTTGTCCGCTACTTCGCGCATATCCTCGGTGGCTATGCGGGTATACACCTGGGTGCTGCGCATCGACTTGTGCCGCAGGAGGAGCATGATATCCGAAAGCCTGGCTCTGCGATCCAAGAGAAGTTTGGCGAAGGAGTGCCGGAGCAGGCCCGAGCCGCGAGCTAGAGGCAGGCTGCCGAAGCGCTGACGGAGACGGACGCCGGCGACGTGGTAAAGCATGGCGCCCAAGGGCTTCAATGGGGCTTTTTTCGTAAGAAATATTTCGGGATAAGGGCAATTGGGACGCACCGCCAGATAATCCTGAAGCGCTTCTTTGGCTTGTTGGGACAACGGGATTCTGGAAGTGGTCCGGTTTTTCTGATCCCTCAGCGTCAAGGAGCAAGTATCCCAATCAACATCGGGGATGGCCAACTTCGCGGCCTCCCGCGCCCTGAGGCCGTGGTAGGAGAGCAGCGTCAGGATGGCATAGTCCCTTTTTCCCGTGATGGCGCCGCGGTCAATGCCGGCCAACAGCTGCTCAATTTGGCTCCATGGCAGGTACTTGGGCCGCAGGTCGGCGCTGAAGCGGCATGGTGAGATCAAGTCTTTGGCCAAATCGGAAGGGATGGTTTCTTCCAGGTAAAGGTACCGGAGAAAGCAGCGGAGGGCGCCAAGGACCGCGAATAAGGATTTGTGGTTCAGAAATCTGGTGCAGTCCAGGATAAACCCGTCGTAATCGGCGATGGAAGCGGTCTCGATGCGTTTGATCTTTCGACGTTTGAAAAAGCGCCCCAGTTTTTTCAGCCAATGGAGCCGGGCTTGAATCGTGATGGGTTTGAGGCCCTTGTGCACGCGGCAGAATTCGAGATAACGCCTTAGAATGTCATTGGGCAATGCCGGATTGTCCGGAATTGGCCTGGTCCTACGGAAGGTTTGGTTGCGTCGGCCAAAGGCATAGTCCAAAAAAAGCGTGATCGCGCCGCGGATGTTGATCAGAGTGTTTTTCGCCGGAGGATGCCCATGCCTCTTTAGATAACGGGCTTGCCGGAGTTCGATGAAAGCCGCAAGATGCCTGGGGGTGATCTGCGTGAGGCGCCGCACCTTGATGCAGGTGAGATATCGATGGAAGTCCATGATGCTCCGCGCCATTTCGCGGATTGATGGCTTTGAATAACGGTGGTCCATAAGCTGCTTGAGAAAATCCTCCCAGTCGGGGGCAAACAATGGAAGACGGTAGTCGAACAGGAAGGACGGGTGGTAGGAAAGTCCCTCGCGAAGAATCCCTTGGTAAGCGGGGAAGCCTCCGGGGATTGCCAACCAATGGCATGAAACGTCCTTGGCCGGATCGTGGGATATCAGCCCTTGGCTCCGGGCAAAGCGCAGGAAATTGCGCACCTGATGATGGTCGCCCTTGATGGTCTGGTCCGTGCGGCCCAAGGCTTTCCTGTGGCAGAGATATTCATTGACCAATTGCGCGCTGAGCTGGTCCAGCGTCACATTCTTGGCGGTCAGCCATGAAAAGAATGCACGGACATGGGATAAGTAGGTGTGCCGAGTCTTGACCCCAATTTCTTTGAGATGATTTGAATAACGAGCAAGCAAGTCTGCGGCCATCGTAGGGCCATCCTATCATGATCTTTCCTGACGGACCATTAAGAGGATTGTGGTCGCCAAAGAATCCGCGGCCCGATTCGACGCAGGTAAAAAGGTCCGGGAGGCGAAATCAGCGGTACGGCCGGTGAGCCCAGGCCAGGCTCAGGCATTCCAATTCATGCCCGCCGAACAGTCAAGGCATCTAATCCGCCTCGGAGGGGATTCGTTTAGGCAAACTTTCGGCGCCAGAGGTAGAGCGTCAGCGTCGCGATTTCCGGCTTTCTGGGCTTGGGAAAACTGTTGGCGATCATTTCGGCGACCGCTTCACGTGTGCGCGACTTCAGCCAGCGGAGCGCCGTGCGGATAACTTCTTTGGCGTAGCGATGGAACTTGACGACGAATGGGGGCAGGAGCGCGAAGGTGTGGTCACAGAGCCGGCAGTAAAGGCGCTTGATGGGGATCGTCCATTTTCGTGTCAGAGCAATCAGGCTGCGCTGATACGTCCCGTGCCAGCTCAGGCTGCCGGCACGCGCGCAAATCGCGCAGCGGTTTGGCTTGGTCAAGCCGCCGGTGCGTGCTTTTTCGATGTAGCGTTCGATGCCAACCGACATCGATGGAATTATGGCGAAGGAAGGATACGAATTTATGAATTTTAGAAACGAAGGCTTAACAAACTTGGACGCATCGGCATCGTGGCCTGACCCGGGCTATATCCACAGCCGTTCTCTTTTTGCCTATCTTGAAGATCGCATGCCATCCTCTCGTCAGGGCGCATTCAGGTTGTCTCCGTCTGATCGCGGACGCTGCGGATCAGAATCTCCACGGCGGCCAACGAGGCGGCCTTGCAGAATCCCTCCAAGGCGGGGAGGAAACGTTCCTCGCCGCGCCAGAAGGGGAAGTTGCCGAGTTGCTTGAGCAGGGGTGCGTCGACCGGGGGCGTTCGCAGATCCACCTTGGGTGAGGTGAAGAGCGTTTCGCTTCCCCAGAAAACGTCGGGGTCTGCGGGAACGGGAGTGACCAGCCGCTCCTTCGTTGATCGATGCGGCGTTGGCCTTGCCTTGCGCCCGGACTCTTCCGGATCCAAGCCGGACAGCAGCTTCTCCAGCTCGATGCCGCGAAGTTTGAAGATGAGTGATGGGTCCCGGTCGAATTCCTCGCCGATCAGGTAGTAGACAGCGGCGATGTGCTTACAGGGGTTCGCATCATCCGGGCAGGAGCAGTCGCTGTGAATGTCCGAGAGCCTGCCCGGAAAGAGGGCGACGCCGGCCTTCCTGAAGACCTCCTCGATCTCCTGAGGCATCTCCCCGGCAAGGAGCTTCGCCGCGTAAACGGCCTTCCGAGACAAGTGCTTGACGAGTTTGGCCAAGTCCTGGCCGCGCAACGTCTTCATGCGGATCGTCACTTGGTAGGGCTGCGTACGCGAGCCTTGGACCTCGGCGGTCACCTGGCCCTTCTCGGTCCGGATGTTGAGAACTTGGCCGCTACGGGCGTAGGAACGGCCGCGGCCGATGCGGTTTGACCCGAAGCTTTCCAGGACCTCAATCCACCGCCGGCCCCACCAGCTCTTGCCAAAAGAGCCGTGGGCGGTCTGGGCCTTGATGCCGCCCTCGGCCGCACGCGGGGTGGAACGCTCGTAGTAGTCCCATGAGTAGCGTTCTCTGTACCGGTAGCGCCTCCGCCAGTTTGACATTAGTCCTCCACCGCCTCGGCGCTCAGGGCGAAGACCTCGCGCAGCTCCGCGTTGGAAAGCTCGGTGAGCCAGCCTTCCCCGGCCCCGACGACCCGCGCCGCGACTTCCTTCTTGCGCTCGATCATTGCGTCGATCTTCTCTTCCAGGGTTCCCGCGCACAGGAATTTATGGACCTGAACGTCCTTGGTCTGGCCGATCCGGAAGGCGCGGTCCGTGGCTTGGTCCTCGACCGCTGGGTTCCACCAGCGGTCGTAGTGGAAGACGTGGTTGGCTCGGGTAAGATTGAGCCCCGTTCCCCCGGCCTTGAGCGATAGGACGAAGACGACCGGGCCTTCGCCATCGGCCTGGAAGCGCTCCACCATGCGGTCGCGCTGCGTCTTGGGCACGCCTCCATGCAGGAACAGGACCTCGCGGCCGAAGGATTCCTCGATATGGCGCTTGAGAATGTGGCCCATTTCGGAGTACTGCGTGAAGACGAGAGCTCTCTCGCCCAACTCAAGCACCTCCTCGAGCATCTCGGAAAGGCGCGCGAGCTTGCCGGAGCGGCCCTCGATTCTGGAGTTGTCGCCCAAGAAATTGCTCGGGTGATTGCATATCTGTTTTAGCTTGGTCAGGGCGGCCAAAATGAGGCCTCGGCGTTGGATGCCGTCGGCTCCGTCGATGGCGGCCTGGGCTTCCCGTCCTACGGCGGCGTATAGGGAGGCCTGCTCCTTGGTCAGGTTGCAGAAGACCTTCATCTCCAACTTGTTCGGCAGGTCCCGGATGATGGACTTGTCGGTTTTGAGCCGGCGCAGGACAAAGGGCTTGGTGATGCGTGAGAGGCGTTCAGCGGCCTGTTTGTCGCCGCCGAACTGGATGGGAATGAAGAAGCGGCTCTTAAAATCAGTCTGGCTTCCCAGCAAGCCCGGGTTGAGGAACTCCATGATGGACCAAAGCTCGCCCACGTGGTTCTCAACCGGAGTGCCGGTCAGCGCGATCCGGTAGTCGGCCTTGATCGCGCGGGCCGCGCGCGCTTGGTTGGTCTGCGGGTTCTTCACGTTTTGGGCCTCGTCCAGGATGACGCCGCCCCAGCGTATTTTTCGCAGAGTCTCGAAGTCGCGCGCCAGCAGGGCGTAGCTCGTCACCACGACGGCGTGCTTCGCAGCACTTCTCTTGAAGGCCGCCGTCTTCTTGCGGTCCAAGCCGTGATGGACCATGAAGGACAGGCCTGGCGTGAAGCGTTGCGCTTCTTGCTTCCAGTTCGAGACGACGGAGAGGGGACAGACAAGCAGGACGGGCCGGTCGGCTCCGGCCTCGCGGTCTTTCTGGATCAGGGCCAAAGCCTGGATAGTTTTGCCCAGACCCATGTCGTCGGCCAGGCAAGCTCCCAGGCCGTATTGGCGCAGGAAGGCAAGCCACGAGAAGCCCCGCACTTGATAGGGCCGCAGCTCACCGGAGAATTTCTGGGGTGCCGGGAGGTTCTCATAATGCGCCTTGCCCTGGAGGCGGTCCAGGAACTGCCCGAGCAAACCCTCTGCCTCAACGCCTAGGATCGCAAGGCCGCCGGGCGCTTGGCCTGCTCCGAGCGACATCCGGACCAGATCGCGGAGCGTTGCCTGTCCTTTGTGTTTCCAAAACGCCAACGCGGCCCGGATATCATCTCCACTCGCTTCCACCCAGCGACCGCGCAGGCGCACCAGGGGTTCCTTGAGCTTCGCTAAGGCTTCGAGCTCTTCTTTGGTGAGCGTCTCCTCGCCTAGAGCCATTTCCCAGTCCAGGCGGATCACGTCGTCCAGAGACAATCCTGACGTGCCCTGCATCTTGGGTATTGACGCCTTGGCCCGCGCCTTGAGTTGGAGCTTGCCGCCCTTGCGCGTCCACCAGGCGGGGAGCAGGACCCCGAAACCGGCATCCTCCAGGGCGGCGGCCCGCGCGGTCAGGAACTCGTGGGCTCCCCCGGAGTCGAGCCCGTAGCCATCCGGCGCGGCCTTGCGCAGGCTGCGCTCGATGTTGGGGCATATCCCCGCCGCCTGCCCCAAGGCCGAGAGCAGGTACTCACGAGGTTTGAAGTCTTCGCGCCTGAGAATCTTGGGCGTCCTTCCATTTCCGTCCCAGGCCGACCCGGCGGGTAGAAGCAGGCTGGGATCGTTTGAAGCTTGGAGAAGATAGCGCACCTGCCATTCGCCTTTGGCGCTCTCGGGCTCCTCCAAGCGGAAGCAAAGCTTGAACGGCGAGGCGGCTCGCAGAGTCACGGGCCGCTTCCAGCGGTCTACCTGCTCCGAGAATTCCCGGAGTTCTGCCTCCGTCCCTGGGAGCCGGCGGCTCTCCAAGGTTTTTAGCGCGCGCAGCCAGTGGTCGTGGAGGCTGGCGCCTCGGGACGATGTGGAAACGCTTGGGGTCGCACTGCGCGTGAGGTGATCGACGACTTCTTGGACAAATGCGGAGAGCAGGGAGTTCGGAGGTGTTTCGGGAGGACATTCGGCGTCGATGCCCGAGAGGGCGCGCGCTGAGCCCGGCAGACTGGCGACCAACTCTTGGAAAACCTGCGCATCGGGGCCGGTTAAAACCGGTTTCCAACAGGACCGGAACCGGCCGTTGTCCGAGGAGAGTCCTGGAAGCATTCGCTGTCGGACCACCAGAGAGGCGGAAAACGCCAGGGCGGAGGTCCAGAAGGCCAGGTCGCGGCCGACCAGCACTCCTTGAGCCAGCGCTCGCTTACTCACGCAGGCTGACAGGAAGTTCACCGCCTCGACCGGCTGGAGAAGGACGGCGTTCACGGACCAGGGCGCGAGCGCGGAAGCATCCGATTTCTCCAGAGGCTCGGCGATTAAGGGACTCGACGCCAAAGGAATGCCGGCGACCGTGGGAAGCCATGCCGCGAGGATTGGGAACTGGGAAGGCCTGTCTCTGAGCCGGGCCACTCCAGCACCCCGGCGGGAGCGAACCTCGCGGGTCACGGCGACCGGAATGCCCGCGTCCCGCAGCGCCGCGGCAAGCGTTTCGGGCATAGCTCCGAACGGGAGAAGCTTCGGCCCCTTGCTTGAGATGGCTCGACGCCACCGGGAGGCGTTGTCCTTGGATGCGGGGGTTTCGCCCCACACAAACAGGCGATCTCTAAGAAACCCGGCGTGGAGAATGATCACCGTTATATTTCGCTTGCGCGACCATCAAGTTCCAGCTTTTCAGGGTAAGAGCGCCTCATCTTTTCCCAAAAGCCGTCGCTCGAGTCCATGGTGACTGTTGCCTTCCAATCCGAGGGAAGCGCATCGAAAACGGCCATCACCATTTTCCGTCCGTACCCCTTGCCCTTTCTGGCAGCATTGATCTCGTAAAAGTCCAGGTACTTGTAGTCCGAAAGGAAGATGATGGAAATCCCTGTTGCCGTTGGGTGTCCAGGGGTTGCGATAGGATCACGCGTTATCCCCTTGACCTCACTGGACGCTGCCAGGAAATCAGGTGTTATCTTGATATAGCGGATCACATCGAGTTTCGACAATCCGATGGCAATGCGTTCAGAGATCGGATGGACCTCGCCCACCTTTTGCGAAACAGTCACCACTTTGCCGCTACACGCAGCTTCAAGTCGATACCGCAAAGCCTGTCGCACTGCATTCCCTCGAAACGTTTACGGCGTGCGTTTATTTGCGGGGGTCTTAATGCTGCTCGCCGGCACAAGCTTTGCCATGAGGTTCTTCTGTTTGGCAACCCTGTCCTCGGCAACTTTTCCATCCGCTTCATTTTTGCGTTCAGCCTTTACGATCTTCCAACGCTCTTTGGATTTCTGATATGCATCTCGTCTTTGCTGTTTTAGCTTTTCCATCATGGCGATCTGACGAAGATCCGTCTTGCGGTATTCCTTGGCCCGCAAATAAGCCTCGCGACGCATCTTCTTCGCGAACTCCTTTTTGGAGAGGCGTTCGGGCGGTGCGTTGTCGACCTCGTCTGTCGCTTCGGGGTTATCAGTCATTTTCTAATTCCTTTCGTCAGCCCAAAAGGGCAATCCCATCTTTTGCCGCCGCAAGGACGATATTCGCGCAAGCCTCGGCGTCGGAA
The DNA here is from genome assembly GCA_016194705.1 of Elusimicrobiota bacterium. Taxonomy (GTDB): domain Bacteria; phylum Elusimicrobiota; class Elusimicrobia; order UBA1565; family UBA9628; genus PALSA-1176. The sequence continues at coordinate 10,050 of JACQAZ010000001.1, forward strand.
AGGGCATCATGGTGATTGAGCTTGAGGCCCAAATGCCGGCAGACATCGGGAAGCTTCGTGGGGCGGATAGACCAGGCTCTGCGGGCGAGCTTGACGGTGCAGAGAAAGGGTACGCCGGGTGCCTTGACGCCTGCCGCTGCGCAACAGGCACCGAGGACTCCGCTGTCAAAACTGGCGTTATGCGCCGCGAGATAATCCGCGCCGGCCAGACTCTTCTTTAGCTTCGGCCACAGCGCGGCGAAAGTCGGCTTTTTCGCCACATGAGACCATTCGATGCCGTGAATGTATGTGAAAAGGAAAGTCTTTCGCGGCGGTCTGATCAGATGGCTTTCGCGCTTGACGATCTTGCCGTTGAGGACCGTGACCAATCCCACGGCGCAGGCGCTGTCGCGGCCCTGGTCCGCAGTCTCGAAATCAATCGCAACGAAGTTCTTTGACACATTCTTCATTCTGGATCGCTCAGGTTTGATTCCCGATCTTCCAACAAGGCGATCTGGCTTTCCGCGGACTAAGGGTGTAATTCCACTTGGGGCATATGGCATGAGGCTCTATCTTGAGTCGATCCATATCCGAATTCCTTGCCTTTTGTCCTTTCTTATAAACGCCTGCATCCAAGGAAGCCTTAACTTCCAATCCAGTCGTCGTGCTCGTCCCCCGGATGAACCCCAGCATGATTTCCAGAGTCTTTAGGGGCCTTCCCTCCCAGTTCCTGCTGATGAAGCTGAACAGACGGTGCTCGATAGGATTCCACTTCGAACATCCTGTTGGATAGTGACAGACCGTCGCCCTCAACCCAAACTCATCACATAGCTTCTCTTGAAGGTTCAGCTTCCAGGCCTGTACCCGGCAACCGTTACTCCCTCCGCCATCCGCAAGGATGAGCAACTTCTTTATCTTTGGGTACACCTGGGAGCCTTCATCCTTCCACCACCGGGCAATGGAGTGAACCGCAAATTCCGGCGTACTGTTTGACACGCCGACGTAGACATGGCCCTTGTTTCTTCCTATATCGTATATGCCAAAAGGGGTCGCTCGACACACGGCAGCGCCCGGAAAGTCATGTTCATTGACTTCCTCTGCATCCCTGCGCCATGTCCGACCTTTGTTTAGGAATGCACCGATTAACTCCTTTTTCTTTGCGTCAATACTGATAACGGGCAAACCGGCCGCGATAAAATGTTGCTTTTGGGACGCGATGTATTTGAATTGCTTGTCCCTCTCCGGGCATCCGTGCCTGCCGTGCTTCCTCTTCGTATTTGCCTTCAGGGAGAAGCCCATATCCTTGAGTAGCCGGGCAACCACTGGGGGACTCGCATGATGGTCTTCGTCTGCGAGCCTGACGCTTAACTTGCGCAGGCTGCTTCTGACCCACTTCTGTTTGGTCATTGGGTCGCCCGCCACCTCATCCTTGAGAAGCCGTTCCAATGCTGGCACGATGGCGGGGTCTTTCTCTTTTATCGACTTCCGTCCTCCGCCAGGCCTGCGTATTCGATACGGTAGCCTACCGTGCGGCCTATGAGCGCTGGCAGGATTTGATTCTCCCTGACGTTTACGCCCATTGCCGAGCTGGCGTGTCCGCGCTTTGGTGTCCAATACTTTTTGCTGTCGCAATTCCCCCATTCCTCTCACTATCGTGGCACGCGAGATTCCCGTCGCGCGACTCACCGCACTCACGCCGCCCCAACCGCGCGACTCCGCTTCCGCTCCGACCCACTGGCGGCGTACACGTTCATCCATCAGTGCATCCAAGGCAGAAAATTTGGATTTAATCTCTCGGATGGTGGCCTCATTTTTCATGACCATCTTAAATCAGAGGTCTGCGACGGGATGAAAGATCGAGTAGCCCGATAGAACTATTCCTGCTACGATGACGAGAATAAAGTAAGAGTATTTTTTCATTATGGTTTACGTTCTTACGGCTCCACCACGATACCCAAGGCGTTAAGTGCTGCTTCGGCGATGGCTTCGAGTGTCTTGACCGAGACCTTGCCGAAGCGCTTCCCGAGACGCGAGACATCAAGTGCGCGCATCTGGAAGGCCAGGGCGACACTTTCCTGGTCAAGTCCGCCTTCGCCCTTTGGAATAATGCAGGTACCGGGCAGGCCTAGGCGGTTGAGATTTGTCGTCAATGGGATGCACATGGCCGTGGACGTGAACCGTCCGAGATCGGGATTCTGAAGGACGATGACCGGCCTAGTCTTACCCTGCTCCGAGCCCTCGACCGGTTCAAGTCGGGCGCGATAGACTTCGCCGCTGTAGACCTTGGTCACGACTTTAGATCTTCCTGTTCGAGGGCGGAAGACCATTCGCCTGCGCCCAACTCAAGCCACTGGCTATCCTTGGCGTCAGGGCGGTAGTTGGGCTCTTTCAGAAGATATGAAACCTCCAGGCCGAGAGCCAACGCTATGCGCCTGAGCGTATCCAGCTTGGGTGAGTGCTTACCAGCCTCCAGACGCGCGATATTGGCGCGGGCGATCTCAGACTTGTCGGCCAAATCCTGTTGTGTCCACCCCCGTCTTTCCCGAGCAGCCAGGACCCGCTGCCCGATGGCCCAGGCGATTGCCATCTTGGGGTCTTTCATCGTCCGAACCTTGAACCGGCCCGTTCGCCGGATCAATGGCACCGTGCCCGGCACGGCGTATTCCAATCTGGAGAAGATCGCGGGGCTCAGCTTGATGTCCAGGTCCCGGACCAACTCCTGCGAAAGCCGGATTAGGCGTCGCTCCTTGATCGGCAGACGTTCCAGCATGGTAGGGCTCATTTCCCCGGCTCCTTCGCGGCCATACGCTCCTGAAGCTTGTTATTCTCCTCACGCAGCGTCACAACCTGCTTCTGGAGATCGGCATTGACCTGACGGAAGGTCTGGTATTCCTGGAGCAGCATCTTGTAGCGCGCGACCATGTTGCGATAGAGGCCCACAAGCGTGTTGTGTTGGCGCTTGATCTGGCCCATTTCATTGGTCTGGACCAGGTTCCCGATGACGCTGCCGATGGCAACGACACCCAGGAAATCATTCTTGACGGCGAGAGTCTTGCTCATGGTTTTTCCCTCCACTACCATTGTATCACATATGATACATTTGTCAAGGGCTTGGTACTTGATGAACCCGAGCCACTTCTCCGGACACTCTTGAAGCAGAACCTTCCCTTTACGGAGAGGCGTTCGGGCAGTGCGCTGTCGGACCCGTCTGTCGCTTCGGGGTTATCGGTCATTTTCGGCGGCAATTGGCGGCCCCTCAGGCCAAGGTCTTCGCGCGGGGCGGTCGTACTGTCCTCTGGAGTTGCCGGTTGACCGCGTTGAGGTCGAAGGCATCGGGATCGAAGGCGCCGCCCACCCACCGGAGCGTGTCCTCGTGCTCGGCGTGATTCGGGGCGCGGATAATATTAAGGAAATTCTCGTAGCCACCCATCCCGCCCACGTCTTCAGGTGGGCAAGCCCTGCTGCCCGCTAAACACAAAGCAGGCGGCTTATTGTTGTCCATGGGAAGAACTTCTTCAACGGAAAGGTAGTGATCCCAACTATCCCCGAAGTCGTATTCGTAGGTGAGGCATTGCCCTTTGCCTGTTACGAGTTGCTGCAGCCGGACCTTAGAGTCGTCGGTCATTTCAAGCTCGCCGTCGGAGTCGGAAAACCCGTAAGACTTCTCTTTGAAGAGGAATTGGTGCATGTGGGAGTTTGTCCAGCCCATTACGACCTGAAGGACGTTATGGATGGTCCGGAGCGAGAGGTCGCTGCGCACGAGAATCCTCCGCCAAATGGGAGGCTGGCTGTCCCTGAGCACCACCTTGATCTGACACAGAACCGGATCTATTTTCTGCTTCGCCATGGCTCTCTTCCCCCTGCCCCGGCTCAAAATACCTGCCGCGCAACGCAGATGAGATTTTATCAAAATTCAAGGGCTCATCGTTTCCAACAACAACGTCAACAACGGAAATGACAGTCAACAGTACCCCGGTCCCGCAACGGCATCTCTCGGAGATTATCCTTAACGGCAACAACGACCACGGCTGAAAGATAACACATAACGAAACTCACCACATTAAACGTGGAGAGTCCGGTTATCGCCACGGTGGACCGGGAAGTGGTCTACCTCAAGAAGATCGTCATTCCGGTCGGGACCAAGGTGATCGGCACGGTCTCGATCCAGCAGGACCACGACCGCGTGCTCATCAACTTCCACACGTTGGTCTTCCCGGAGACTGGCGATGAAATCAAGTTCAGCGGCATGGCGCTGTCCTTGGATGGATCGGCCGGCATCAAGGGGAAGGTCGAATCGCACAAGGACTCCGCCGTGGGCAGCACCGTCCTAAGGTCCGTCATAACCGGCACTGGAGGCGCTCTCAGCATGGTGCCGGGCGTCAGCCCTATCGCCGCCGGAGCGACGCAGGGGCTCACCAACGAAGCCACCAAGGAGCTCGATGTCCAACGCCAGCAGGTCACGACGAGCATTTCCGTGGACGCCGAGACCGGCCTGCGCGTCTATCTGCCGCAGAGGATCGAGTATTAATTGAGTTCCGAACGACTCCTCCAACAGCTTGGTCCGCTGAGCAAGCTTATTGTCAACGAAGTCATCATCCAGCTCAAACAGGACGGCTTCGTACTCTCGAACGGTGTCAAGCCGGAATCGACCGGGGCATCGGCGCAGCCGGATGAGGACACCTTGATGAATCTGACGCGCGCGGCGGAACTGCTCGATCATAGCTACTTCTGGCTGTCCCGCAACTACAAGCGTCTAGGCCTGCAGCCGAGCCGTATCGGAGGGAAACTGCTCTTCCAGAAAGAGGACGTGTTCGCCCTGGTTAAGCGGCATAAGGTCAAGGCGCCAGGCAGGCCGAGGGTTCAGAGATTGCCTGGCTTTTAGAACAGGGACTTGACAGCGAGCTGATTATGGATAATAATACCTATAGATACTTACTTATAGAGGTATTACTATCCACATGGCCAAGAACACGCCGTTCCAGAAGCAACTCGGGATTTTCAAATCCCACGGGGGGATGATGCGCACGACTCAGGCGCTGGGCCTCGGCATCCACCCCAGGGACCTCTACGCCATGAAAGCGGCGGGGGTGCTGGAGCAGATCAGCCGCGGCCTTTACCGGGCCAGCGGCCTCAAGCCCCTGGCTAACCCGGATCTCATAACAGTGGCGCTCAAGATTCCCAAGGGAATCATCTGTCTGATTTCAGCGCTGGCTTTCCACGAGATCACCACGCAGATACCGCACGAAGTCCACGTCGCGCTGCCCCAGGGCTCGGAGAAGCCTCGGCTCGACCACCCGCCGACTCGGTTCGCATGGTTCAAGGAGCCCGCTTTCGGAAGCGGGATCGAAACCCACAACCTCGATGGGGTCTCCGTCCGGGTCTATTGCCCGGAAAAGACGGTCGCCGACTGCTTTAAAGCCCGCAACAAGATCGGGCTGGACGTCGCCATCGAGGCGCTAAAACTCTGCCGCGAGAAGAAGCGCTCCAGTCCCGAGGCGATCCTCAAGTACGCGAAGGTATGCCGGGTCGCAAAAATCATGAAGCCTTACCTGGAGGCCATCCTTTGAGCGAGATAAAAAACGTCGCCGCTTCGGTCCGTCAACGCCTGTTGAATCGCGCCAAGGAGACGAATCGCCCGTTCGACGAACTGCTCCAATATTACGCGATGGAGCGCTTCTTGTACCGACTGAGCCTCTCCGCACACCGCGACAAGTTCGTCCTCAAAGGCGCTCTCATGTTCGTGGTCTGGGAGGGTCCTCGATCCCGGGCGACTCGGGATATCGACCTCGCGGGCAAGACGAAGAACTCGGTCGAGAATCTCGTCGCCATCGTAAAGCAAGTCTGCCACACCGAGGCCGAGCCTGACGGCATGGAGTTTCGCGCGGAGAGCGTGGGGGGGAAACGCATAAAGGAGGACGCCGACTACGCGGGAGTCCGATTGAGTTTCATCGGGCTCTTGGATAAAGCGCGGGCCCCCATGCAAATCGACGTGGGCTTCGGGGACGTGATCACGCCCGAGCCCGTCGCCATAAGCTACCCGGTGATCCTCGACATGCCGGCGCCGAAGTTGAAGGCATATCCGCGGGAAACCGTCATCGCCGAGAAATTCCAAGCGATGGTCTTTCTCGGCATGATCAACACCAGGATGAAGGACTTCCATGACGTCTGGCTCTTGGCTCGCCAATTCGACTTCGATGGGACGCTCCTAGGCGATGCTATCAAAGAGACGTTCGCACACCGGAAGACCGAACTGACGACCGATCCCGTCGTCTTTACTGAAGCCTTCTGGGCCGACAACCAGAAGAACGTCCAGTGGCGAGCCTTCCTCGACAAGGCGCGGATCGCGCATGTCCCGCAGGACCTTAATGAGATCCTCTCGACCCTAAAGGCGTTCCTCCTGCCCGTCGTGGAATCGTGCCTTGGCTCCAAGCCTCTCAAGATGACTTGGCGGGCGCCGGGTCCGTGGGCAAAATAATGCGACCCATTTTTGATGGTTGAACGTATACATATAGAGGACAACGATCAATGCAAATATCCAAGGCAGGCGACTCGGTCACGTTCCGGTATTCGTTCGAGCACCGCCAGATCAGGCGCGTCGTCTCGGTCGCCGAACTGACGGAGTTCCTGGAGGGGGGACGCCGCGAGGAGTCCAACCTTCCCGACGGTCGGCTTCCTGTCGTGTTCAAAGAGTTCGCGACCGAGAAGTATCTTCACCGCTGCGCGAAGCCCAATCTCAAGAGCAACAGCTACGCGCGCGAGGAAGACTCGGCAAAGGCCCTCATCCATGTTTTCGCGGAGACTCTTCTCCACAAGATCGACCTCGATGCGTGGGAGAACTACAAGACGGGCCGGCTCAACGGCACGTTGCCCTTTTCAAAGACGCGCTGCGCTAACTCAACCGTGGACAAGGAGTTTGATTGCCTTCGGCGCATCCTCAACTACGGCGTTCAACTCGGCTTGATCAAGCGGAACCCGCTGCTCGGCACCAAAGGTCTTAAGAACGAGTCTCGACGTGAAATCTGGCTTACGAAGGCGGAGATCGAACGGCTTCTCGGCTGCGCCGACCCTTGGCTGCGGGACCTCATCGAGTTCCGCGTTCTCACGGGCGCGCGGCCCACGGAAGCCAACATGTTCGGGACGGCCAACGTAGACTTGCGGCGCGGGGAGATTTGGGTCCATACGCTCAAGAAGCGAACCAATCTGGTCGTGAAGCGGTACTTCGAGATCGCCAGTCTTGGCCCTCGCTTCGAGGCACTTCTCCAGCGCCTCAAGCCGCATCCCGTTACGGGCATGTACTTCTTTAACCGGATGGGCAAGCCCTATGCTATCGACAGCATCGACCGCGCCTTCGTAAAAGTCCGACGCCGTGCCAAATTGGACCACGTCACGCCTTACGATCTGCGGGGCACGTTTGCGATGCATCGCGCCATGGTTGTCAAGAACTTCCGCCAGCTCCAAACCGAAATGGGGCACAGCAACCCCATGTCTATCCAGAGCTACCTCGATGAGGCCAGCCGGTATCGGATAGAGGATTCCATCTTTGCCGATGCGGCTGACGCCGCCAGTCTCGACACCGCGGACGCGACCAAAGAAGTCGGGCAATAACTGCAAAGACGTTTCACTCAGCCTCTGCTTTTCCTAGAATGAGTTTACGCGAGAGGGAGGGGCCCATGGATATACTTACACCAAGTGAAAGGAAGGCCGTCGAAAAGGTCTTAGCATTCCCCGAGGATAAGACTGGAAGCAGGAGCATGGTGGTAGCCGACTTATTTGCGCTCGGTTGCTATCTCATCAAGACGGGCAAGAAAGTTGCTGGTAGAAAAGCCTGCCTCACTGTCTTGCGCAGCGCCGATATCGATCCTGAGATTCGATCCAGTATCCTAAGCAAGGCTTGCGCTAACCCCAGCGCGCATTTCGACCTGCTAAGACCGCACTGCGAGATACTGGACTTGTTTCCAAAGCCGGCGGTCTCGCAATCCTGACTCGATCACGGCCGCGCGCCGCAGCAGCATCCGGGTCGGCCTGGGTAACATTCTTACTGATTAGATACGGCATCTTGACATCTGTTATCGTTAGGGGTATCCTATATCTAGTAAAAAACATTAAAGTGTTTTTAGGGCGGGCTACGTCCCGCCCTTTTTTTTAGCTCCTGATCCAACAGCGAGTTGTATAGGTTCACGTACGACTGGGCCATCGTCGCGTGAGAGAATTCCGTCTTCACCTTCTCTTTCGCGCGTTTTCCGATGTCGGAGGCGTGCGATTTTTCACGCAGGAGCTTCACCATTATCTGCGCCAGATGATCCGCCTCACCAGCGGCGTACAGATATCCATCCTGTTCATGCGTAATGATCTCACGGATACCCTCCGCATCGGTCGCGACTACAGGTCGCTCTAGCGCCATGGCCTCCAGGGCGCTGATCCCGAGCCCTTCTCGATCTGTCGGGTAGACAACCAAATTCGCCGCTCGGAAAGCCGGTGCCATATCCTGGAAGTCCAGTTGCCCAAGGAGAAGGCGGTCTTCTGAAAGACCAGCTCGGCGCGCCCGCTTAATGATCTCGCGGTGACCTTTTTTATCTGTGCCGGCGGTGATCAGAAACTTAAGTGGTTCTCTTGGCATCTCTACTACGAGCTTCCCTGCAGCATCGACTAAATCCACGACCCTCTTCCTGGAATCCCACCGCACCGGACACAGTATCAAGCGGTCAGCATCCGACAGTTTCAGCTTTTCACGAACACCCTGTCTCCGGGGACCCGTTGATTCCCCCCTTAACCACGGCTCGGGAACCCCATGGCGAATCAACTCAATGCGGGCGTTGGGTATCTGCCTCTGGAGTTCCTTGTAAAAGAATTCACTGCCGGCGATGAAGGCGTCTATTGGACAAGTGGCGAGCCACGTGAAATGACAGTAACTGGGGTCGGTGTCTGCTACCGTCTTGCCAAGGGCACCGCCTATAGGCGTCTTGTGGATCGTTGCAACAACCGGCAGCCCGAATCTGTGTTTTAGATGCAGCGCAACGAAGATCCCTCCCCAATGCTGTCCGTGAACCAGGAGTCCTTCGTGCTCATTAAAGCCATTCCGGGATCTGATGGCGACCGCGACCCGCAGAGCCTTTTCAAGAAATTGACTAAATGGAGGTTTTCCCAGGTCCTGGCCAGGCTTCACCCTGTGAACAATAACGCGAGACGTGAATGGGTGCATGCCGAGCGATGGATTTTGTGCAATGACGTGCACTCTCACCCCGGCTATCGATCCCAGCGCGTGGGCTAGATAGAAGGCGTGCGTAGAGCCTCCACCCACAGGCTCCGGCGGGAAACCCGGTGCTACCAGGATGATGTTGAGGCGCCTTTTTCTGACCTGCACGCCACAGATTCTACAAAGCTCCGGAGTACCATGGCGAGCGACTGCCGCTAGCCGACCAGCGTCCGATTTGCTAGAATTCGTCCGTTCAAAGTCCGAGCAACGCCAATTTTCTAAGTTCCGGGCGCGGTTTGAACGTAAGAAGCTAGTCCGTTTTATTTGAAAACGAGGCTCAACAGACAGCCGCTGAAAGCCTCTCGACTGGTCAGAAAAGTGGTCACTTTTGTCGCGATATTGTTTTAGCTCACGAAACTGATGTTAGTAAATAATCGTTGTTTTACAATGATTATCACAATTTTGGAGAGGTGGGTGAGCGGCTGAAACCGACGGTTTGCTAAACCGTTGTACTGGGTAACCCTGGTACCGAGGGTTCGAATCCCTCCCTCTCCGTTGTTTTTCATCTTGCAACCCGGCGCGTATTTTGTAGTATTCAACCATGGCTATCAAACTCGTGGAGTGCATGTGCTGGCCCGCGCCGAACAAGCCGGGGAAATTGCTCCAATACGCCGAGCACCTCAAGAAGGAGAAAGTCAACCTCGACGCGTTCTTCGCGTACTCGACCTCGGCCGGACAAAGCAAGATCGCGGCGATCGGCAAGGCGCCGGCCAAACTCCGCGCCGCGCTGGCCAAGGGCGGCGTCGACGCCGAGACCGGCCACTGCTTCTATCTCAGCGGCGGCGACAAGGCCGGGGCCTTGGTCGACGCGCTCAAGAAGCTCGCGCGCGCGGGCGTCAACATCGAGTGCGCCGACGCAGTGGCCGGCGGCGGCAAGTTCGGGGCCACTTTGTTCGTCGACAAGGCGCATCTGGCCAAGGCCAAGAAGGCGCTCAAAGCCCGCTAGGCCGTGGAGGCGGGGTTCAGGACGCTCGACGAGTTCTGGCCCTACTACGTCTCGCAGCATCTCAACCCGACGACACGGCGCCTGCATTTCGCCGGGACGACCGCGGGCCTAGCCTGCCTGGCGGCCTCGCTCGTCTGGAACAACCCCTTCTGGGTCCCCATCGGGCTGGTCTGTTCCTACGGCCTGGCTTGGATCGGCCATTATCGCTATGAGAAGAACCGCCCCGCGACCTTCGCCTATCCCCTTTTTTCGCTGCGCGCGGACTTCCGGATGTACAGGCTCATGTGGCTCGGGAGGATGGACGCGGAGATCGCCGACCTAAGCGAACTCTTGAAGGTCTACCGCCGCGGCCGGGCTTAGAAAAAGCCGAGCATGCCGGCCGTGCCCGCCGCCAGCAGCAGGATCGAGAAGGCGTACTGCGCCTCGAGGCTGTAGCAGGTGCTGGTCTTACCGTCGCAGACAAACGAGCGCAGCTCAAGATAGGGCACGGGAGCCCGTCGGTACCAGCCGATCACGCTCATCTCCCGGCCGATCAGCGCGGGCACGCGCGTGATCGCGAAGATCCACTGGAACAGAGCCAGGGGCTGCTTGTAATCGAGAAAGAGAAAGCCCGTCTCGTCCTGAAGGACCATGTCCTCGGAAATGATGTAGCCCGGGACCCCGCGGCCAATGATGGTTCCCTTCAAAGCCGCTGGTATGCCGCGCACGCCAGAGACCTTCACTTTTTTCAGCGCGGCCGCGACCGTCATGTCGGGATAGAAGCCGGTGCGGTAGGAGAACCAGAGCTTGCCGAGGTTCCCGATGGCCCAGCCTCCCGCCGCGCTCCAGAACACATGGGGGCCGCTGACTCCCCAGAAGCTGTCGGAAGCCAGCGAGAGTCCGGCGAGGAGCCAGGGCAGCCAAAGCATCAAGAAGTCGACGGCGAACTCGTCCCAGTAGCTTTCCGGCTGCTTGAGGTCGAAATTCACAAAGGGGGTCTGGCCGTAGGCGGCCGCTTGCTGGCCCAACAGCTCTAGGCGGTGGGCCGGCAGGGGGTGGGTCGACTGGAGTTCGTAGTACTTGGCCCAAGGATTCCAGAGGTCCCACTGCATCGCGCCCAGTATGTTCTCCTTGGAAGGCGCCCCGCTTCGCGACAGCGAAGCGGCGACCAAGCCCATCGCCCCGATGGGGTCGAAGATTCCCAAAGCCCGCACGGTCTCGTGGGTGGCCGACTCCTCTCCCTTGGCGTCCTCGCTTCGGTGCCCGGCCAGACCGTAGGCGATCTTGACGAGCGCCGAGGACAGCGAATTCGGATCGTGGGTCAGCTCTCCCGAAAAGCGGTCGGCGTAGAGTTCGCGCGTGCGCGAAAGGAACAAGACCGTGTATTCCGTGAGAAGGTACAAGATCCACGCGACGAAGGCGATCAATGGGAAGGGATTGTTCTTCTTGGCCTTGACGCGGCTGCAGACCTTGTAAATGGTATAGAGGACCAGCGGGACCAAAGCCGCGACGGTCATGACCAGCATGTCCCAATGCACGATGTGGCCGATCTCGTGGCCGACGACCGCCTGCAGTTCCTTCTCCTCGAGCATGTCGAGCACACCCTGCGTCAGCACGAGGCGGGCGTTGCTCGGGACATGGCCGTAGGTGAAGGCGTTGGGGTTTCCGTCCTCGAGGATGCCGACCCGCGGGAACGGGACGCCCTGCGCTTGGCACGCCTGGTTGATGAACTGGCGCAGGGGCGCCGGCAGGTCCTCGGGATTGGCCCAATGGAAGGCGTGGAGCCAACTGAGGCTCAGGTCGGTGAACCAGGGACCGATGACGAAGCTGATCAGCAGCGAGGCGGCCGAGCCTATGAAGATGAAGTCCAGCGGCAGCTCCAGCTTCCAAACGACGATCGCGCAGAAGCCCGCCAGGACCGCGTAGAGAGCGCCGAGGACGACCACGGAGCGAAACGCGAGGCTCGGCAGCGCGGCCAAGCCCGCGGCGGCGGCTGCCGTGCGCGCAAACGACGGAGTCTGAGCCGCCGGCGGCGCCGCGACGACCGCCGCAGGAGCGCCGGAACCGGCCATCTCCTTGTCGAGCATGGCCTGCACGGCTTGAACCTCGCCGCCGTCGAACCAGTTGCCCCCGCACTTGGCGCAGGCGTCGATCAGCGGCCCCGGAGGGGGGAACTGAGCCTGGACCATCGCGACCGCGCAGCGCGGGCAGGTCCGATTTGATGGCGATGTGTTCTTATACGCCTTGGCGTAGTCCTCGTAAAGGCGCTTGGGGTCCTTGACGTAATGATAGACCTCGCCCTTGTCGAACCACACCCCGCTGCACGCGGCGCAGAAGTCGACGATGACCCCGTGCGGCCCCATCCGCTGCGTCAACGGCTTGCCTGCGCACGCCGGGCAGTCCATACGCCCGAAGTATAGCAGGGGAACGGCTATTCTTCAATCCCGGCGTTTTCAGCGGCAGTCCGCCGGCGAGCGCTCGGCCACTTCCTGACGGCGCTCGTGGAAGAACGGCACGCCCCGGACCTTGGTCGACACCGTCTCGACCAAAGTCACGCGGCAGACCTCGCCGTCGAGCTCGGCGGTCTTCTTGAGGACCACGCGCACCGCGATCTTCTCGCGCCCTTCGCCCGCCTTCAGGATGTCGTCGGGGCCGGCGCCTCCCGGCATGCAGCGGCCCGCGGCGACGCAGGGTGCCCCCTCGCGGGTGTTGCGGTGGTTGAGCACCGTCAGCTCGGCCAGGGCGGGCACGAGGATCTTGAGCATCGGCGCCTGGTAGTCGGCGGCCGAGCACTTCACCGTCTTGGTGTTCAGGTCGACCGGGACGACGCTGGTCTGGTCGCGCACGACCGATTCTGCGCCCAGCGGGCGGACCGAAGTCGCGGCGACGGAGACTGAGTCCTGGGTCTTCGCCGTCTCGATCGCGGCGCGGGCCGCGGGGCCGGCCGCGGAGAAGTCGGCGTCGAACGCGGCGACTGAGACGGAAGCAAGGCTTGCGACCAGTCCGAGTGCGGCAAGCTGCGTCTTGAGCGGCTTCGTCATGGCAGGACCCCCTTTGCGCCTTTGGTCTCCCTCGCGGGAGGCCCGACCACTATAGCATGGGAACATTAATAACCAACAATTAATAATTATTACATCTATATTGTGTTTTAGTTACTATTTTCGGCGGCGAAGAACGTCCCGAGCTCCGCGAGCGTCGCGAGCCTGCGGCAGCGCGGCAGGGCCTCGAGGAAGGCCCGGCCGTAGCCCTTCTTGACGATGCGAGGATCCAGCACGACGACCGCGCCGCGGTCGGTCGACGAACGGATGAGGCGCCCGAAGCCCTGCCGGAACTTCATGACCGCGCGAGGGAGGCTGAAATCGTGGAAATAGCCTTTGCCGTTGGCCTCGAACCAGGCGCGCCGCGCCTCCTCGATCGGCGAGCCGAAATTCGCGAAGGGGAGCTTGACGAGCACGACGCAGGACAACGCTCCGCCGGACACGTCGACTCCTTGCCAGAAGGTGTCGACGCCGAGCAGGACGGCGTTGCCGGCTTGCGTGAAATCCGAGATCAGCGCGTCGTGGCCGGAATCTCCCTGGACCCACAACGGCCTGCCCTTGACCGTCTTGCGCAGGATCGCATGGACCCGGCGCAGCGACTTCCAGCTCGAGAACAGGATGAACAGGCCGCCGGGCACCGCGTCGATGATTTTGCGGCAGCGCGCGGACAGCGACGAGGCGTATTTCGAGTCGTCGGAGGGCTCGGGCAGGTCGTCCATGATCAGCAGCCCCGCCTGCGTCGGATAATCGAAGGGCGAGTCGAGGACGAGCTCGCGCGCGTCGGGACAGCCGACCGCGGACTTGAAGTCCTTGAGGCCGTCGCCCGCCGAAAGGGTCGCCGAGGTCATCACGACGGGGATGCCGCGGGAGAATAGCCCTTCCGAGAGCCTCTGCGCGACCTCCAGCGGCGCGACCCGCAATTCGATGCCCCGGGGCGACCACTCGATCCAGCGCGCCAGATCCTCGGACTCCCCGGAAAGGATCGCGGCAAGATCGGAGCGCAGGGCGGCCGCGCGCCCCTGAAGCAGCCGCAGTTCGACCTGCTTTTCGGCCTGCCCCGCGGCCGCCGCCGCGCCGTCGAGGCCCTTCTCGAGCGCCGCCAGCGACTTGGGCGCCGCGATGTCCACGAGGCCCGACAGAAGCCTTCCTCCCGGCTCGGCGTCGTCGCCGGAGCGCCCATGCGCGTTTGCCAGCGCAGCGAAGAACGCCGCGAAGTCCTCCGCGGACTTGGCGCGCAGGGCCTCGAATCCGAAGGGCCGGATGTCCTCCAGGAGATTGGCCAGGCGGGCCGGGCTCACGCTCAGCCCGAACCGGGACACGGCGGTCTCTTCGAGGTTGTGGGCCTCGTCGATGACCAGGGCGTCGTAAGCCGGAAGGCGCGCGCCGGACAGGAGCAGGGCGTGGTTGACCACGAGCACATGGGAGCGCTCGGCGCGCTCGCGGTCCTTGCGGTAGAGGCAGCCGCTCCAGAAGCATCCCCCAGGACCTTGGCAGAGCTCCGGGTCGCGCGAGAGCCGGCTCCAGAGGCCTTGGGGGACCAAGCAGGGCAGCGCCGAGCGGTGCCCTGTCTCGGCGGTGCGCGCCCAAGCGGCGAGTTCGGCGACGACCCGGCCGACCGCCTCGGGGAGCATGGCGGGAGACTCGGCCGCGCGCCCAAGGCGCTGCGCGCAGAGGTAGTTGTCGGCGCCCTGGAGCATCGCGTAGCGCAGGGAATGCCCGAGCAGGCGCAGGACGCGCGCGGCCATGGGCAGGTCCTTCTCGAGGAGCTGCTCCTGCAGGGCGCGCGTGTGCGTCGAGACGAGCAGTCTGCGGCCGCGCGATACCGCCCACAAAGCGCCCGGAAGAAGATAGGCCAGCGACTTGCCGACGCCGGTGCCGGCCTCGACGACGAGGTTGGTCTCGCGCTCGAGAGCCTCCGCGACGGCCGCGGCCATCTGCGCCTGCTGGGGACGGGCCTCGAAGCGCGGGTCGACCCGCGACAGAGGGCCGTCATCGGCGAAGAGGCTCTGGATGTCCATGCACCGCTATTCTAACAAAGCCGAGGCTTGCCAAATGGGCGGCGTTGCGCTATCCTCTCGCCATGGCCGGCGCTCTTTCCTTTAATAGGTGATGCGCGACGCGCGAATCCGGCTGGCGCCGGTCCTGATGGCCCTCTCCGGGGCCGCGGCGCTGGCCTACGAGACGGTCTGGCTGCGCATGCTCGCGCGCACTTTCGGGGTCACCGTCTACGCCGTCGCGGGGCTCGTCGCGCTCTACATGGGAGGCCTCGCGCTCGGAGCCGCGTGGTCAGCCCGACAGCGCGGGCCGGCCGATTGGCTGCGCCGCTACGCTTGGCTCGAGGCCGGCGCCGCGGCGTCCTCGCTCGCGGCGACCTGGTGGCTCATGCGCCTGCCGCAAGTCGTCGCCGCGCTCTCCACGGGGGCCCCGCTTCCCGCTGGGCTGCGCCTGGCCCTAGCCGCGCCCGCTCTGCTGCCGCCGACGGTGCTGCTCGGGGCGACGCTGCCGGCGCTCGCGCGCGACGGCGCGGACGCGGCGCGGCTCTACGGAGCCAACACCTTGGGCGCCATGGCGGGACTGCTGGTCTGCGCGCTGGTCACGATCGGGGCCTGGGGGGAGACGGCCACGATCGCGGGCGCGGCCGGTCTCAACTGCGCGGCCGCCGCCGCGGCGCTGCTGCTCTCGCGGCGGCGCAGGAACCTCGCGGCGCCCCGGTTCGAGCAAGGCGCGGGCGGCGCGCCGCTGGCGCTGGGTCTCTTCGCCCTCTCGGGCTTCTGCGCGATGGGCTGCGAGGTCCTCTGGTCTCGGGAGCTCATCCCCCTGGTCGGAAACTCGACCTACGCCTTCGCGCTGCTGCTGGCCGCGTATCTCGGCGGCCTCGGCCTGGGCAGCTGTCTGCGCCTTGAGGCGCCGCGGCCCTGGGAGTCGTTCGCCGCTCTGTTGGCCGCGCTCGGCGCGGCGATCGCCTTGAGCGCGGCCAGCACGCGCTTCGTCGGGATACGGATCGATTCTCCCGATTTTCTCTACTCGCCTCTGCGAAGCTTCGCCGATTTTCCCCTGGTCGCCGCCGAGGCTCTGGTCTTCGTGTTTCCGTCGTCCTTGATCCTCGGCCTGCTGTTTCCGGTCGCGCTGAGCCTCTCCGGGAAGGACGGCGCCGCGGTCGGCCGCCTTTACGCCTGGAACACCCTGGGCGGCATCGCGGGCTCTTTGCTCTGCGGCTTCGCCGGCATCGCCGTTCTCGGGAGCCACGCGAGCCTCTTGGCGCTGGCCGGCCTCGCGCTGGCCGGGAGCGTCTGCGCCGCCGCGCACGCGGGCGGGCGCCGCGGCTGGGCCGCCGCCGGCGCATCGGCCCTCTTGGCCCTGGCGGCCTGCGCCTACGCGCGCCTCGATCCCGCGCTCGAGATCCTCGCGGCTCGACTCGGCAAGACCCACCAAGGCGAGATCTCGTTTCTGTTCCACGACGAGTCTCCCGCGGCCACGATCACCGGCACCGTTTCGACCGAAGGGGGGCGCACCCTGCTCATCAACGGCATCGAGACCTCCGCGGCCGGCCTCCTCGGGGCGCTCATGGAGCTGCTGCCCAACATCGCCGTCCCCGAGCCGCGCTCGACCCTGGTGATCTGCTTCGGCGTCGGCAACACCTTCCGCGCCGCCTCCCTGCTCGGAGGCTCGGTCGACGCCGTGGAGCTCGTCGGCGACGTCGTGCGCAGGATGCCCTTCTTCCATCCCGACGCCGCGCAGCATCTGGCCAAGACCGGCAACGCCGTCTTCATCGAGGACGGCCGCAGCTACCTGCTGCGGACCGCCAAGCGCTACGACGTCATCGTGATCGACGCCGCGCCCCCTCTCTATAGCGCCGGGGCCGTCAACCTTTACACGCGTGAGTTCCTGACCCTGGCGCGCGGCCATCTGACCGAGCAGGGCGCGCTCGCCCTCTGGCTGCCGACGCTCTCCTTCGAGAGCGACTATTGGCAGATCCTGCGCGGCTTCAGCGATTCCTTCGAGCATGTCTCGGTCTGGGAGCAGCCGCTGATCCCGGGGTTTCTGGTCATCGGCTCGGCCAAACCGCGCGCCTGGCCGCCTGCGGACCTCGGGGCCATCGTGCGCCGGCGCGTGCCCCGGGCCCTGCGCTGGGAGGGACTCAACGAGGGGAGGCTCCGGATGGATTTCTGGCTCTCTGAGGCCGACCTCCGGGCCTTCGTCTCCCGCTTCGAGCCGGTGACCGACGACCGGCCCACCGTCGAGTTTCCGCTGGCGCGCTTCTGGCGCGGCGAGCCTCTGATGAGGTCCCCGGAATTCCTGCGCAAGGCGGTCGGCGCGGCGCGTTGAGAGGAGGCAGAGCTATTTGCTGACGAGCTCGACGCGCCGGTTCTTGGCGCGGCCCTCTTCGGCCTTGTTGTCGGCGACCGGCTTGCCGTCGCCGAAGCCCTCGGCGGAAAGGCGCGCCTCGTCGACGCCGGAGGCGACCAAGGCGGCCTTGACGGCGGCCGAGCGGCGCTTGGACAAGGCCAGGTTCGCTTTGGCCTCACCGACATTGTCGGTATGCCCCTCGATGAGCAGTTTCAGGGACTCGTCGGCCTCGAGCATGGCGCGCACCTCGTCGACGAGCTTGAGCGACTCGGGCTTGATCGCGGACTTGCCCGTGTCGAAGAGGATGCCGTGCAGGGCGACGCGCCCGGAGGCCTTGAGGGCCTTGGCCATGTCGGCGGCGGTGAGCTCGACGCTCTGCTTCATCGCCGCGGTCTCGACGACGTCGAGCTCGTAGACCTCGCCGTTGTTGGAGACCGAGGTGTGCAGCCAGAGCTCGCCTCCCCCGGGAGCGGTCTTCTTGAGGGTCACCTCGCCGTCGTCCTCCTTGGAATAGAGGACGCTGCCGCCCGCCTTCTTGAAGGCGTTGGCGTAGTTGCGCGCGATCTCCAGCGGGCTCGGCGCCTTGCGGCCCTCGTGAATCCAGTACTCCAGGCGCCAGGTCCGGCCTTCGACGCGCTTGGTCTTGTCCTCGTCGGGCGTCCCGACCGAGAACTCGAACGCCCCGAAGTCGTGAGATTCGGAGCGGTCCTGCAGCTCGAACCCGGGCAGGGGGGGTATGCCCGGATGCCCCTTGGGCTTGGGCTCGTCCTGGGCGCGCGGCGCGACGGCAAGGCACGCGGCCGCGGCCGCGAGCAAGACGGTCTCTCTCTTCATCATGGCGGCGAGTATACTACAATCTTCCCGGATGCTCAACGCGCTCGCCGAATTCTACAAGCCCGCTCCCTTCGCTCCGCCGGCGGCCAAGGAGGCGATCGAGCCGCTCTACCGGCGCTACCGCTGGCAGATGATGCTCTCGGCCTTCTGGGGCTACGCCGGCTTCTACCTTGTGCGCAAGAACTTCTCGCTGGCCAAGCCCTACCTGATCCGGGACCTTCACATGAGCACGACGGACGTGGGACTCATCGCGACCGGCCTTTCTCTGTCCTACGGGGTCAGCAAGTTCGTCATGGGCAGCCTCTCCGACCGCTCGAACCCGCGCTATTTCATGGCGACGAGACTCATCCTCTCCGGACTCGTCAACCTCCTGTTCGGCACGCTGTCCTCATTGTGGGTGATGGTCTTCTGCTGGTTCCTCAACGGCTGGTTCCAGGGGATGGGCTGGACCCCCTGCGCCCGGACCTTGACCCATTGGTTCTCCGACCGCGAGCGCGGCAGGATGTTCGCGGTCTGGAACACGGCGCACAACATCGGCGGCGGTCTTGCGGGCCCCATCGGCAGCCTCGCGATCCTCCTCTTCGCCTCGTGGACCTCGCTGTTCTACCTCCCCGGACTCCTGGCGATCGGGTTCGGAGTCCTGCTCATCATCTTCCTGCGCGACACTCCCCAGTCCGTCGGGCTGCCGCCGATCGAGGAGTTCAAGGACGACTATCCCGAGACGGCGGTCAAGGACCGCGAGCGCGAACTGACCTCGAAGGAGATCTGCTTCGACTTCGTGCTCAACAACAAGCTGATCTGGCTGCTCGCGACGGCGAACATCTTCGTCTATGTCGTCCGCTACGGCGTGCTCGACTGGGCGCCGACTTATCTGACCGCGGTCAAGGGCAGCTCGCAGAACGTCGCGCGGTGGCAGTTCCTCGTCTACGAGTTCGCGGGGATCCCGGGGACCCTGCTGGCCGGTTGGCTCAGCGACCGCTGGTTCCGCGGCCGGCGCGGGCCGGTCTCGGTGCTCTTCATGGCGGCGGTGGCCGCGGCGGTCCTCGTTTATTGGCGTAATCCGCCGGGTCGGCCGTGGGTCGACTCCTTGACCCTTTCCATGATCGGTTTCCTCATTTACGGCCCGCTGATGCTGGTCGCAGTCGCCGGCGTCGACTGCGTTCCCAAGAAGGCAGCCGGGACCGCGGCGGGCTTCATCGGCCTGTTCGGCTACGTCGGCGGCGCGACCATCGCGGAATTGGGCATCGGCAAGGTGGTCCAGCATTGGGGCTGGGATGGGGGTTTCTGGGTCATCTTGGCCTCCTGCCTGCTGTCCGCGGCTCTGCTCGCGCCCACCTGGAATACGCACGACCGCGGACCCGACCCTCACGAGGAGGCCTCATAAAGAGACTTGCTGCTGCTGATCTCGTCGTCCGCCCTCTGCGCGGCGCAGGCCGCGCCGGCCGTCAAGGTGCACGGTCACCGGGGCACCCGGGGCATGCGTCCCGAGAACACCTTGGCCGCCTTCCGCGAGGCCCTGCGCGTCGGCGTCGACGCGCTCGAACTCGACATGGGCGTCACCAAGGACGACGCGGTGGTCGTCTCCCACGACCAGCGGGTCAACCCCGACCATTGCCTCGACGCCGCGGGAAAGCCGCTGACGGACTCTCCTCCGATACGCGTGCTCACCCTCAAGCAGTTCAAATCCTACGACTGCGGCTCGCTGCGCAACCCGCGCTTCCCGGACCAGGTCCTCTCACCCGGGGAGCGGATGCCCACCCTCGACGAGGTCTTCGAGCTCGTCGCCCGCTCGACCTATCCCGCCGCGAAGACCGTGGAGTTCAACATCGAGACCAAGATCGTCCCGAGCGCGCCCGAGCTCTCTCCCGAGCCGGAGCGCTTCGCCCTGCTCGTCGCCGCCGCCGTCGAGAGGCGGGGGCTCGCCTCCCGTGTGATCCTGCAGTCTTTCGACTACCGGACTCTCGCCGCCTTGAGAAAGCGCCTGCCCCAGGTCCGGCTCTCCCTCTTGACCAGCGACAATCTCTTCGACCTGAGCGCCGCCGCGCGAAGCCTCGGCGCGGACTTCGTCAGCCCGGACCAGCAGTGGATCACCAAAGACGAGGTCCGGCGCCTGCACGCCGACGGCGTCCAAGTCCTTCCGTGGACGGTCAACGACGAGGCCGGCTGGGACCGGATGATCGAGCTCGGCGTCGACGGCATCATCACCGACTACCCCGAAAGGCTCATCGCCTACCTGCGCGCGCGCAAGCTGCGCCCGTAGGGCAGCGCAAGCCCGCTACCAGACGCGGGGCACGGCCGACCAGTGGAAGAAGGGCGGCGTGCGCGCCTCCGGCAGCCGCCGGACCTCGAAGGCCAAGTTCTGGTCGCAGGGCACCGCGCGGCTCCATTGGTGGAAAAACATGGGTCCGGCGATCATCTCGGGTTCGTCGCGGGGTGGAACGCATGCGTGGGAGGCGTCGTAGGCGGAGAACAGGGCGTCCTTGCGCGCGAAATCCCACGAGCTCTCGCGCCGCCAGCCGACGGTGAACTCCAGAGGCCTGCGGTCCGCCGGGGCCGCTATCTCGCGCCACAGGACGAACTGGGTCCCCAGGGCCGCCGCCGCCGCGCAGAGGCGCACGGCCTTCTTGTCGGCGCCGGCCAACCGCGGGAGTGCCGCGGCCAGACCCGCCATCGCGGCCCAGACGGGCAGGCAGTAATAGCGCAGAGAGCTGGTGTGGCGGAAGGCGATGAAGACGGCCGCCAGAGCCGCCGGCCACAGCAGGAGCGTCCGCTCGTGCGCCGCCAGACGCTCGTCGTGCCAAGCGCGCACCGACTGCCAGGCCAGCACGCCGCACAGAAACAGCGCCCATAGAAGGAGCAGGAGGCTCGGGATCAAGGGCGGCGTCAACGAAAACACCCGCATGAACACGACCGGCCCGGCCAGGATCTCGACGAGCGGCGCGAGGTGCCAGACCGCGAAGGCGAGCAGGCTCGCACCCAGCAGGAGTTGGGCCGCGCGCCGAACGCGCGGCAAGGCCGCGGCGGCCAGCGTCCGCTCCCAGGCGGCGGCGGGCAGCCGCGCGATCGCCGCCGCGGCGGCCGCCGGTCCCGCGACGAGAAGCCCCGCGAGCCAAAAACGGTGGGCCGACCATTGCGCGTCGGCGATCGGATATTTGAGCAGAGCCAAGGCCAGGCCCGCGGCCAGGGCCGCCGCCGAGGCCCGCAAAGCCGGGCGAGCCGCGGTCTCGCCGCGCCACGCCGCGCGCGCGCCGAACATGAGCGCCAGCGAGGCGGGCACGCAAAGGAAGATAAAATGGTTCAGGGCGCCGAGCCAGCAGAGCGCCGACAGCATCGCAGTACTGCCCCGGCGCTGGGGGCGGGCCAGGACGGCCAGGACGCCCGCGAGCAGCACGGGCTCGAGCGCGTAGACCTCCCAAGCGAGCCTCGATTTCATGAGCATATAGGCCGAGCCGGCGGCGAGCCACGCCCAAGCCGAGCCCGCCTCGGGCGAGACGCGGCGCCGCAGGTGCGCCCAGAGCCCGATCAGCGCCGCGGCGTTGCAGAGCGCTCCGGTCAGGCGCAGAGAGGCGACCGAGACCCCGAAGGCTCCGAAGGACGCGGCCGCGCACCAGGCGTAGAGCGGTCCGGTGTAGCGGTTCATCTGGTGGAGGGTGTAGGCGCCGTGGGCGCGCAGCTGCCCCGCGAAGCTGCCGATCCAGGCCTCGTCCATCGTCAAGGCCGGCACGCGCTCGAGGCCGACGAGCAGAGCGGCCAGACAGAAGGCCAGCGCGGGAAGGGCCCGCGCGTCGTCGCGCCGCATGGCCAGATTCTACAATAGTATAATCACGGGATGGACCACGACGACGCGGACGCTCGGCTGGCCAGGCTGGGCGTGCGGCCCGGAGATCTGCGGGAGTCCTTCGCCCGGTCCGGCGGCAGCGGCGGCCAAAACGTCAACAAGGTCGAGACCTCCGTCACCTTGACCCATCTGCCCACCGGCATCGCCGTGCGCTGCCAGGACGAGCGCTCCCAAGCGCGCAACCGCGCGCTCGCGCGGTTGCGCTTGGCCGAAAAGCTCGAGGCGCGGGAACGCGAGCGCGCCGCGCGGCGGCTGCACGAGACCGAGCGGCTGCGCCGCCAGAAGCGCGGGCGCTCGAAAGCCGCCAAGCGCCGCATGCTCGAGGACAAGCGCCACCGGGCCGGCGTCAAGCGGGGACGCGGCTCCGTGAGGGACGACGACTGATGCACGACGCGCTCAAAGCCGCGCGCTACCTGCTCAGCGAGACCGATCCCGCTAGGCTTGGCGAGAGCAAGGCCGAGGTGACCTTCGTCGGACGCTCCAACGTCGGCAAGAGCTCGCTGCTCAACGCCCTCTGCGGCGGCGCGCTCGCCCGTGTGTCGAACACCCCCGGGCGCACGCGCACGATCAACGTCTTTCTCGCCGGTTCCGACCGCTGGCTCGTCGACCTGCCGGGCTACGGCTTCGCGGGCGGCGACCGGGAGGAGATCGCGGGCTGGAAATCGATGCTCGAAGGCTACCTGACCGGCCGAGCCGCGATGAAGATGATCTTCCTGCTCGTCGACGCCAAGGTCGGCCCCACCAAGCTCGACCTCATGATGGCAAAGTGGCTCGACGCCAAACGCCTGCCGTGGCGCGTGGTGGCGACCAAAGCCGACCAGGTCAAGCCTTCGCGCGGAATCTCCCGCCGCCGCGAAGTCGCCGAGTCCTTGGGCCTCGCGTCGGAGGACCTCGCCTGGGTCAGCGCGAAAGAAGACGTGGGCATGCGCGAGCTTCGCGGCGAGGTCTCAGCCCTGCTCGGCCTCGGCCTGGCGGCATAGGTCTTTTGGGCCCCTAACGATTGGGCCTTCCGTACCCTTGACCGGTCAAGGGGTCGGGACTACTCTAGTCTCATGACCTCCCAAACCCCTCGCCGCACCGTGCTCGCCGCCGGGCTGTTTCTCGTCAGCGCGGGCTTCGCCCTCGCCGCCGAGCTGCCGGACTTGCGGTTTCAGGACGCGGGCAAGCAGGATGGTCCGCCGGCGGCTTCCGCCAAGCCGGTCTGGGCGACGACCACCGAGCACCGGGTCGACACCATGACGCAGTTCCCGGACCCAGCGGAGCGCAGGCAATGCGGCGTGGGCGCCTGCCACGCCTTCAGCTCGATCTCGATCCTGGAGGCCGCCTACTTCCGGGCCCACGGCGAACGCGTCACGCTCTCGGAGGCCGACGTCTTCGTGCGCCGCACCGTGCTCTCGAAAAGGCTCTACGACGAATTCTGCGCCACGGGCAAGTGCGAGCTCAGCGAGGGCAACGACGTCGCCGGCGACATCCAATTCGCCCTCGACAACGGCGTCGCCACCAGCCTCAATTACAAGGACTTCTCCGAGCGCTACCTGCGCTACCGCAAGGCCGAGCAGGCGACGCTCGCCGGCCTCGAGCGCGAGTACCAGAAGATGTCCTGGCTCGAGAAGCTTCTCTACGATCCGCGCGCGCATTGGGCCGAGCTCCAGCAGCAGCCCCGCGCCAAGAGGATCCTCTCCGACCTGCTGACGGGCCGCGACCCGAAGCTCGACGCCGAGCGCGCGCAGATCAAGAAGAAGCTCGCCGGCTTCAAGCTCAAGTCGCAGAGCTTCGACTACCTGGGCGAAAAGGCCAAGAGGACTTCGCCCGCGGACTGCGCCAAGAACGCCTCGAAGCAGAAGGCCGCGATCATAGGCGAGCTCAAGGCCCAGCGGCCGGTCTCGGTCTCGATGAGCCTGGTGGGCTTGAAGGAGTGGCGCTCCGAGAAAGACAAAGACGACGCCAACCACGCCTTCACGATCGTCGCCTACCGCGACGAGCCCAAGGAGGGCCTGCGCTTCGAAACGCGCAACTCCTGGGGAGGAGACAACCCCGAGGTTCCCGAGACCAAGCTCTGCCGGATCTACTCGGTGGTGACCGTGCGCACTCCCGTGGACAAGTAGAGGCTCAAAGCCGGTGCGGCTCCGGCCGCAAATGAGGTATCCTGGGAACGATGACGCGCATCAAGCGCATCGCGGCTCGCGCCGCCTTGGCGGCGGTCTCAACCGCATCCTCGCTGCTGCTCGCCGAGTTCTCTTACCGGGCGTACCTGCGGTCCCATTCATACCGGAGCGGCGTCTTCGAGCTTTACGTCGTCGGCGAGTCGAGCGCCTATGGCCGTCCCTACGGGCCAGAGCTCGCCTTCCCTGAGCTCGTCCGGCAGATGTTCGACGGGCGCCTGGCGGGCCGGCCCATCGTCGTCCACAACCTCGCCCGTCCGGGAGACACGCTCTACCCGCAAACGGTCCCCCTGCTCCGAGCCCTGCGCGTTCGCAATCGCTCCGAGCCCGCGGCCGTGCTGGTCTACTCGGGGCACAACGAGTATTTCCAGCGGCCCGGCGAGGCCTCACCGGCCGCGCGGGCCTACAATGCCCTCAAGCTGCCGGTTGCGCGTTGGTCGCTTCTCGCGGCCGACCTGCTCTGCGCCGTCGAGCGCCGGTTCGCCCTCCGGGGCGTGCGCGATTTTGCCACCTACGAGTACCATCTGCGCCGGCTCATCGAGGAAAGCCGGCGCGCAGGAGCCGTCCCGATCCTATCGACGGTGATCGGCAACACCGCCGGGATCGAGCCCAACGTCATTTGCGAGCCCGGGGCCGGATGCGCCTCGGTGCGCGCGGCGGCGCGGCGGGGTCTCGCCCTCGAGAAGGCGGGCCGCTTCGAGGCGGCGCTGCGGGCGTACCGCGAGGATCTCGGCGAGGACGACCGGAGGAGGGCCCTGCTCGAATACCTCAGCGCCCGCTGCCGCTGGGCCCAGGGGCGCACGGCCGAGGCGCACGAGTTGTTTTGGAGCGCCGTCGACGACGATCCAGGGGGGCGCTTCGGCCGCGCCTCGCGCGGCCTCAATGGGGAGCTCAAGGCGGCGGCGAGCCGGCTCGGCGTCCCGCTGGTCGACGCCGTCGCGCTGTTCGAGAGCCGCTCGCCCGGAGGGACGGTCGGAAGCGAGCTCATGAGCGACGGGCAGCACCCGAATCTGCGCGGGAATCTGCTGCTGGCCGAGGGCTTCTCGCAGGCGCTCGCGCGCGCCTTCGGCGAGCGGACCAAGCGGACCGTGACTCCCGCGGCGGCCCTGCGCGCGGCGTCCTACGGCCCCGAGCGGCAGGCGGCGGCCTTGCTGGAAAGCGGCCGCTGGCTGCTGATGGTCTCTCTCGACCATCCCCTGCCCGCCGGCCGGCTCGCGCTGGCGCTGAGCCGCTTCCAGCGAGCCGTCGAACTGCAGCCCGCTGCCGTCGAGCCCCGGCTCGGCCTCGGCTTGACGGCGGCTGCGCTGCGGTCGGAGTCCTTCGACGAAGCTCGGTGGGGCGCCGACGTGCGTCGCCTGCTCATGCCCGAGGGCTGCGCGAGGCCCGAGGACCTCGCAGCGATCATCGGTCGAATGGAACGCGCGGGAGTCGACGCCTCATCGCGCAGAGCCCTCGAGCGCGCGCCCGAGGGCCGCTGCCGGTAGATTCCGCATTCTAGAGTCTCGCCCCCGAACCGCGGCGCGTCAAATCGCCGCATCAAGATTCCTGCGCCGCGATCAGGACCAATGACTGCCCCGAAAGGGCCAAAGGGCCGGCATCGGCGTCTAGGGTTTATTTCTATGATCGCTTGCGTTCTCACGCCGAGACCGTCTCGGCGAATCCGCGTTCCGGAGGAAATGAATGACGAAAAATACCGTAGTCGTGCTGAGCCTCGCGCTCTTGTGCGGGCCGGCCTTTGCCGCAGAGCAGCCGGTGATGGGCTTGTTGATGCAGGATGCCGCAGTGTCCGAACTGCCCGATGTCGCTCCGGCAGCGGCCAAGGCCGTCGCCAACCCCGACCCCGCCGCACTGAAGTCCACCTTCGCCTGCACGATGGACGTCCAGTACACGGAGAAGCTGGTCGGCTTGGTGGTCTACCGCAAGAAGATCAATGGGACCGCCGTCGTGCACTGTCCGGGAAACCGGCCGGTGGAGCTCTCGCTGGAAGGGCGCGGCGTGGCCTTAGGCATCGGCATCCCGAACAACGGCCTGTTCCACTCGATCGGCACGGGCTTCGCGGGAAACCTCCAGATCAGGGTCCCGTTCCCGTTCGTCCCGAAGAACTTCGAGGGCGAGTACTTGAATGTCGGCGGCTCGACTCCGATCGGCGGAGTCGCGGTCTCACCTTGGACCAACACCGACGGGTCGGCCAACGTGACGATCTATCTGCCGACGAATGTCAACGCGTCCTTCAACGCCAGCCTCACGTCGCTGACCTTCAAGCTGAGGTAGGGTCGCCCGTAAACGACGCTTAAGCAAGACGCCCCCCGCCGGCGCTCAGCAGCGAGTCCCGGCGGGGGGTTTTGCCTGCTAAGGACCGATTTTGTAGGTGAGGACGACGTTACGCCCCGTGAATCCGACGTGGTCGATGATCCCGTCGGGCAGGACGAGCCCGACGCGGCCCGCCAAGTCCTTGATGTTGATGGTCACGCGCCCCCCTCGGGCGGCGCCGACGGGCGACGGCGCCGTTGACTCGACGGGCGGCAATTCTGAGCGGCGCGATTGCTCGGCCGCCGCCTCGCGGTCGATCCGCATCGCAACGCTAAAATCGAGCTGAGCCGGGCAATCCGGGTCCTTCGGCGGCGCGGCTCCGAAATCGGTCGAATGCTCCTGCATGCGCTTGATCGCCGCGTCGATGCAGTATTGCTTCTGGACCTGCGGGTCGACCTTCCAGTCTTTCGTGTGGTTCGATCGCGGCGCGGCCATGGCCGGCGCGAGCAGCGCGACGAAGGCCGCGGCGATCATCATCACATAAGAATGGCAGGGCTTCGAGCGGCCCGCATGGGTCTTTGGGCCTAGAGCGCCCCGTTTCTTCGCGCGCGATGGATCACGCACTTGCCGTCGACCTTCTTGTGAAAGAACAGTTCCCGAAGGTCCGTCGAGACCGTGGGAGCCTCGACGAAGCCCGTCAAGGCGCGAAGGACTCGAGGCTCGCCGAACGGCAGGCCCTGCGCGGGACGCGTCGCGACCATGATGCGCATGCCCCCGGGGATGCTCGCCCGGGTGAAGTAGAGCTCGAGGCCGTCGGGTGAGATCGCGGGCGCGTACTCCAGCGCCCTCGTGTTGACGTTCTTCATGATGACGGCGCTGTCGGGCGCGACCTTCCAAGCGCCGTCCTTGAGGCGGGCGACAAGGAGGTCGGAGCCGATCGGGGGCAGCGGCAGCGGGGGGAGGAAGACCGCGCGCGAGATGTAGAGCGTCCCGCCGTCCGGGCTGACGCCGACGTCCATGTTGATCGCCCCCAGACGGCGGGGCCAGATCTCGCCCGGCGCCGGACGGACGCCGGCGACGCGCTTGCCGTCGAAGTCTCCGGTGAAGGTCGACTTCAAGGTCCGGAGGTACTCCCTTGCCGAGGTAAAGAAGAAGTGTCCCGCCGCGTCCATGCTGGGAACTGCGTCGAGCTCCTTGGAGTTGGCTCCCGGCAGTTCGCCGAGATATTTGAACGAGAGCGGGCCGGTGCGCTCGGCGAAGTGCAGATTGGTGTCCACCTTGGGCTCGTTGGAGTTGTTGAAGAACAAGAAGCGCCCGTCCGGCGAGAGGAAAGGCTCCATGGCGACGCCGTCATAGCCCGCAATCTCGACCGGCTCCGGCTCGACGTACAAGTCGCTTTCGGGCTCGCGCTCGAGGCGGATGGGCAGGATGAGCGCGGCGAGGATCGCGACGAGGGCGGCGGCGCCGAGGAGCTTCTTGAGCAAGTCGGCCCGCCTAAAGCTTCGCGGCCTTCGGCGGCGCGTTCTTGACCCAGCGGTCGAACCAGGAGAGCATCTCATGGAGGACGTGCTCGTTCGACTCGATGGACTGATACCAGTGGGACTCGGAGGGCAGCATGACGAGGCGCACGACGCCGCCGTTGCCGCGTATGGCCTCGAAGAACTGCTCGGACTGCAGAGAGACGGTGCCGGGATTGGCATCATCCTCGCCGTGGATGAGCAGCAGCGGGGCCTTCATTTCGTTGGCGTGAAAGAACGGCGAGACCTTCGTGTACACCTCGGGCGCCTCCCAGAGCGTGCGCCGCTCGTTCTGGAAGCCGAAGGCCGTCTTGAGGGTGCGGTTGTAGGCGCCGCTGCGCGCGATGCCGGCCCGGAAGAGCTCAGTGTGAGCGACCAGGTTGGCCGTCATGAGCCCGCCGTGGCTGTGGCCCATGACGCCGATGCGGTCGCGGTCGACGACGCCCAGCGAAACGGCCTTATCCACCGCGGCCTGGGCTCCCGCCACGAGCTGCTCCATGTACGTGTCGTAGATCTTGTTGGCGTCGCCCACCACCGGCATCAGCGGGTTGTCGATCACCGCGTAGCCCTGGAGCAGGAAGTAGAGATGGTCCCGGTAGCCGAAGGTCGTGAAGCGCTGGGTCGAGCCTTTGACTTGGCCCGCCATCTTGGGGTCGGTGTAGTCCAAGGGATAGGCGTAGAGCACCGCCGGCAGGCGCGTTCCTTCCTTGTAGTGCGGCGGCAGGTAGAGCGTGAAGGACAGGTCGATGCCGTCCTTGCGCTTGTAGCTCACGAGGCGCTTGGCGATGAGCCTCAGCTCCGGAGTCGGGTCCGCCATGAGGGTGATCGGCTTGGCTGATGAGGTCCAGACGGCCTCGTCCTCGGCAGCGGGGATCTGCTTGTCCGGCACGCGCAGGACGTAGTTCGGGAAGTCCTTGGGCGTCTCGCGGCGCGTGATGAAGCGCCGCGCGCGGACGTCCGACCAAGCGACGAAGCGCTCGTAGGCCGTCTTCTCGCAGCGAAACAGGCGCTCGGTCTTGAGCGTCTTTAGGTCCAACCGGTCGAGGAAGGGCCGGTCTCCGTCGACGGAGGCGCCGGTGCCGCTCAAAAACACCGAGTCGCCGTCCTGCTCCATGACGTGAAACCCGTTGGGCAGGGCGCGGAGCACGGGATAGCCCGGGAACTTGTACGACTCGTCGCTGCTCATGTCCCAAACCACGCGCGCGGGGGACTTGAGATCGTCGAAATCGACGGCCAAGGTCTTGGTCCAATGCTTGATGAGATCGATCTCAGTCACGAAGGCGAGCCCGCCCTTCTCTCCCCATGTGATGCCGTCGAAGCGCATCTCGGTGCGCAGGGCCTCGGCCGGAGCGCCCTTGAACGGGGCCTTGAGCGTCATGAGGCGATCGCGATGCGGGACCTGAATCTTCCAATCGCCGCCGTCTTGCGCCTCGGCCCAGAGCAAAGTGGCGGGCTCGGTCGCGCGCCATCGAAACTCGCGGGGGCCGGTGCGCACGCCCCAGATCGGCACGGCGTCGGCCAGCGGCAGCGTGGCGAGCTTGTGCGCCAGCCGCCCTTCGGAGTCCCACAGCTCGATGGCCGTGGGGAAATGGTCGTGCGTCGTCAGGTACGAGTAGGGCCGCTGGACTTTTCCGACCAGGATGTAGCGCCCGTCGGGGGAAGGGTCGATCTGCTCGTAGAGCGCCGGCTGGCCCAGGGGCTTGAGGCTCCCGGTGCCCGCGTCCACGAGCATGAGCTGGGAGGCCGCGTAGTAGTCGAAGAGCTCCTCGTCGTGGACGTTCTTGAGCACGTCGCGGACCTCGTACGTGCTGCTCGCCCCCTTGCCGCCCATGGACTCCTGGATGTGAGGGCCCTTGGGCGCCGACGGCTCGGTCGGAGCCGGGCCTTGCCCCTCGGGCACCGTCTTGACGATCAGCGTCTTCTGGTCCGGCATCCACTGCAGCGAATCGCCCAACATAGGGTTCAACCGCACGCCCTCGACTTTTCGCACAGAATCCGAGCCGACCGCGCCCAGCCAGAGCTCGATGGCCTCGGCCGTGATGTTCGTGAAGGCGTAGCGCCTGCCGTCCGCGCTCCAGACCGGCAGGCCGACTTTGGCTCCCGCGGGCAGCGCCACGGACGTGCGCGCGCCGCCCGGCAAGCTCACCAGCGTGAAGGCGCTCCAATAGTCCTGGCCGCTGCCGTACGGGCCGTGGACGGTGCGGTTGCGCGGCACGACGCGCACGCCCGCCAAGCCCAGCGCGGGCAGAGCGATGTGGGAGATC
Organism: Elusimicrobiota bacterium; assembly: GCA_016194705.1. Lineage (GTDB taxonomy): Bacteria > Elusimicrobiota > Elusimicrobia > UBA1565 > UBA9628 > PALSA-1176. Next base: position 40,457 of record JACQAZ010000001.1, read on the forward strand.
GGCGGAAAGCTGACGGGAGCGGCCAGGATCATCGCGTCGTGCGTCGGGTTGAGCGACGCGTCGGGCGGCAGCGGCGCGTGCAGCACCTCGAGCACGGCCTTCGGGGGCTTCTGGTAGGAGGTCTCCTCGGCCAAGAGGCGTCCGGCTCCCGGGCCCGCGGCCAGGCACAGCATGAGAACTGCGGCGAAAGCGTGACGGATCATGGACGGCCTCCCGCGCTCGTGGGCGCTGAAAAATGATAGCAAACCGCGGCGCGTCAAGCCCGTTTCACGCTATAATCGGGGAGTGAGCGCCCCCGAGATCGACGAGGGAGACGCCGGGGACCGGCGCTACTACCGGCGCCTGTTCAACTACGGCTTCATCTGGAATCTGGCGCACGCCCCGCGCCGGCGCATGTTCGAGACGTTCATGGCCGAGCTCAAGCCCCGGGCTTCGGAGACGGTGCTCGATCTGGGCGCCTCGAACCTGTCCGAACCGCTCGAGAACATGTTCGAGGTCTACTATCCGCACGCATCCAAGATCACCGCGGTGGGGCAGGAGGACTGCTCGTTCCTCGAGCGGCGCTATCCGGGCCTGCGCTTCGTCAAGGTCGAGGCGCATGGACCCTTGCCGTTCAAAGACGGGGAATTCGACATCGGCTTCTCGAGCGCGACCATCGAACATGTCGGCTCGCGCCGGCAGCAGGGGCTGTTTCTCTCCGAGCTTCTCCGGGTCAGCAAGCGCGCCGTCTTTCTGACGACCCCCAACCGCTATTTTCCCGTCGAGCTGCACACGCGCCTGCCTCTGGTGCACAGGCTGCCCCCGGCCGTGTTCCGCTCCATTCTGAGGCGGCTCGGCTTTTCGTTCTACGCCGAGGAGGCTAATTTGAACCTGGTCTCGCGCGCCGAGCTCAAGGGCTTGCTGCCTGCGGCCAAGTTCAAGCGCGCCGAACTGCGCACCTGCTCGTTCTTCGGCCTTCCCAGCAACCTGATTCTCATCGTCGAGAAAACCACCTCGTAATTGGTCATGCCGCGCATGAACGGGATCCGCGCTCCATTGATGCGTCGCGATACGGACCAAAGCCTGGCCCCGCCTGGATCAAGAGACACGCGCCATCCGCGGCTTTGCGGCTTACACTCCCAATATGACCAAACAAACCGTCTCCATGGTTTTGTCGCTTCTGCTGTGCGCCGCGCCCGTGTTCAACGCGGTCGGGGAAAACAGCGGGCAGCTCGATCCTCAGGCATACGCCCACAAAGACAATATTCCCCCGGATGACTTGGATTCCCTGAAGACCAAGGGGTATCGATCCGACGCCGATGGCTTGTTCCCCTATGACGGCACCTGTTGTCTAAGAAACAGAGATGTATGGACGTTGCTTCGGGGAAAACCCTCCGGAGAGGACCAACCGTCGCGGGAACAAGCGCGCTCCGGGAAGCCCGAGCCAATCGTTGCGCCGGATATGGCCGGCCGACTCCAAAACGGCATACAAAATGGCGTCAGAGACTGGGGTAATGGCGGCGATAAGGGAGATGCACTCATCACTGGCAGCGTGGCCGCTGTCCCAGACGTCCGCGGCGTCGCTCCCGCCCGCCGAGCTCTCCTCCGGGTCGCACACGCGAACAACGCTTCACCTTCCTCCGTACAACCCTGGGAGGTACATCTGGCGCCGTACAAGCAGGCGCCTGTCGCCTCCGCGGACACCGCGCCGCCCACAATGCCGGCGAAGCCGCCGGTCATTAAAGACGCGCGGACCGCACCCGCTACCGCAAGGCATTCCGCGACGGGACAAGCGCAAAATTCCTCAACAAAGGGGGAAGTCGCAACTCCGGACGCGACTGTGGTCGACCACTCGAAACAGGACCTCAAGGGCGGGGAGACTCTCAAAACCTACAACAAGCAGCTCGACGATTTCTTCCAGGATTCCGCCCAGACGTCGCCTGCTTCAACCCTGAATCATGATACCGGCGTCCAATCGGGTGGCTATTCCCCGGTGGGCAGCTTCGGGCTCGCCGAAGGGTACGTCAACGACCAGCTCCAAAAGTTCATATCGGAGCTCCTTCGTCAAAGCGTCTCCCTGATGGGGTGGAAACTCGATATTAAATTAAAATTCAAGGAGAACCATGACGTGATGGTGGATATCGATATGAGCATCCCGCCTGGTTTTTTCGGCATGCCCAGCACCGACAAGGATCTGCTCACCTATCACATAACCTCCAAGATGGAAGTGCTCAGCACCCCGCACCAGGGATATCTCATCTTCAAGCTCCCGCCGAACGGCACCCTGTTCAAACGCGCCAATTCAGACATCCCGCCGGTCGCCATCCACACCGAACTGCTTTCGGACGCCGTGGCTATCGCCCGCGGATATTTGGCCGCGCTGTCCGGAGATATGGCGGGGTTCGACGCCGCGGCGGCGTTGCTTCAAAAGCAGATGGCCGCGCTTAAACTCCAAATGGACCAGCTCAACAAGGAACGCGACCGCAAAGAATACATGAAACTTCAGGCGCAGTTCAGGCTATTTGAGCTTCAAAAGGAAGCCACCGAGATCCAGCGCGGCCAGTTCAAGGACATCGCCGAACAGGTGCATACGCAGATGTTCTCTTTCGTCGGGGACAAGGAATTGAATTTGAACAATCTCCTGGCCGCGCGCGGCAACTCGCTGGTTCTTAAAGTCAACCTGGAGCAGATCACCCCGCCGAACATCTATAAGCTTGTGGCGGGCATACGGCTCAAAAATATCCAGGTAGAGGATCGTGACGGCCATAAGGAGTTGTACTTCTATCTAGAAGGTCCTAAGGCGAAGAAGAAGGTATAGAACTCCCATGACGACAAAAACCATCTGGCTTCTCTGCCTCCTCTCGCCGGCATGCACCCTGCCGCGCGCGCGGGCCGAGGTTCCGGCTCCGCTCCGGCCCGACCTCGTGCTGCGGCTCAACCAGGAACTCTTCGAGACCCAGGGGGTTCAGGAAGCCCTGGATGCGGGCAAACGACGGTTGGACCCGGGCTTCCACGATGCATTCCTCGATTTCAGGAACGACGGCATCCACCTCAAGTTCACGCAATCGCTCTTATGGAAAGAATTCGAATTCGACATAATCCTGCGTCTACTCTGGACCGGCCGCAACACATTCGAAGCGCATCTCCAAAAATTCGATGTTTCCGGGAAGCTCCTTTTATTCCATTTCAAGGTCGACCTTAAAACGCTGAAGGCCCAGTTATTCCAATTTTTCAAGCTCAACATCCAAGTCGTGCTGCTGGACGCCATCGATTTAAAGTATGTCGGGAACACGGCGGACCAATCGCTCGTATTCCGCGGCACGGTCAACGTGGGCAAGCTGGTCCCCCTGCCGGCGGCCGCCGACCTCGATCTCTCGGGCATACAGACGCAGGACCGATTGTTGGTTTTAGAGTTGGCAAGACGTCCTTAGCGCCCCCCTGCGATACCCTGTCCACCATCCTTCCTGGAGGCGCCCGCGATGGTTTCATCTTACGGCCGTCGAAATTCTAGCCCAGTTTCACGGTATAATAGGAAGGCATGAACCGGCTCATCCTCCTGGTCTTCACCGTTTTGGCGTGGCCCTCGCTGGCGCACGCCGAAGAGAAGAAGCAAAAGAACAAAGTCGGTACCCTACCGGCCATGCAACAGCGCGTGCTCGACGCGAAGACGGCCGGCGAGACCCACGAGATGACCCTCGACGCGATCTTCGACAACCACCAGCACGGAGACGGCTCGGTCAATGCGACGACCGACAAGCTGCTCTCTGGAACCGCCGTGAGCCCGGAGCAGGCCAAGGAAGCCCGGCTCAAGGAAGCCGAGTGCCGAGCCGCAGCCCGCCACGGCAAGCGCAAAGGGCCGCGCTGCCGGGGCCGCCAGACTCGCGGCGAGCGCTAAGCCGCTTTTTTCCCTAGCGACATCGGGGCGCACATTCGCCAAGACGCCGCCTTCTCAATAATCATGCCAATGCCATTTCGGCCTTTTGTCTTCGGGCGGATCGTCCGGCAGGCGGCTGTTCCACCCGGGGGCCACGATCAAGGCGTTGGCCTTTTCCGTGCAGCACCTGTTGGCCACGAAGCTCGCGTAGGTATTGCTGTTGGGTCCGGTGAAATAATAATAGCCGATGGGCCAGTCCTCGACGGCCTTGTTGACGCAGGAGATGCGCTCGTGGAGCTTCCTCTGGGCTTCGTCGGGGGGCAGTTTCTTGGAGCAATCGCTGCAGGGGACGCACGTGCCTCCCTCGCGATGCGTGATCTGCGGCCAAGTGTAGGGGCCGGTCGTGGGGCCCTCGCCGGTGACCGGATCGATCTCCTTGTGCATCTGCGGAAAGCCCTCCGTCGTCATCACGACCTTGCGCGCGGTTCTTTCCCGGATCCTTTCCCTGATCCGGCTGAAATCCTTGTCCGCATTGGTCGAGATGCGGCGCATCTCGACCAAGTCGTGGCCGGTGTGCTCGGAGATGAATTGTATCCATGCCTCGTCATAGACTCTCCGCTCGGCCTTTTCGTCCAGGGACATGTGCTTGACCACCGCGATCCAGCAATGCGCGGGCGCCAGCGGAAAAAGGATGGGTGGAGCGTGGCCCGCGAAGTTGACCAGCAGGTGCGCACAGCAGATCTCGACTCCGGCCTGCGCGAGGGTCCCTGGCCCCGGGGGCAGCGACTTGTTGATCGCCGCCTGGGCCTGGCTTAAGGTCGAGTCGAAGTCCTGGGCGCGCGCGGACCAATGCAGGCATAAAGCCGCGGCCAGGAGCACCGTCTTGATCGCCATCCTTAGGCTCGTCATTCACATCGCCGCGTCTGCGGCTTTGAAACATAGGATTGCCTGTCTTGGAGGCACTCTCCCGAGGCGAATGGGTAGTCCGCCGCCGTCAAAGGTCCCTCTCGCGCGATGATAAAACTCTACCTCCTTCTTATCATGCCGCGATGACCAGCCGGTACAGCGGGCTCTCTCGCTCGCGGCGAGGTTCGTAAGCCCGGCAGGCGGAGACCGCTTAGGCGCTAGCAGGGTGCTGAAAAACTCGCGGTCGGCGAGCGTCGGGTCCGGGGCAGTCGTTCTCCGCTATTGGTCCGTTGCTTTAAAGCAACGGACCAACGAGGAGTGATGGCCGAGCGGCGGAGCCAAGGCGGCCGAATGACTTTTTCAGCAACCTGCTAGCGCCCGAACGCGGCGAGCGCGAAGAGGCGCGGCACGATCGGGAAGCCGGGCAGGTTCGCCTTCGGGGTCGCCGCGTCGGCCGCGGCGCGAAGCGCCAGACGCGCCTCCTCGGACCGCGCGAGCGCGAGCTCGGCCTCGGCGATGAGCCTCATGTCGTCCGGCGGCGGGACGGGTTTGGCCTCTTCGAGCTTTTTCCGGTAGGCCTCGTAGACCTTGCGCCTCTGCTTCTGCTGGGCCGCGCCCAAGCCGACCTGCACCGCGACCCGCACCGTGTCCACGGCGATGTGATCGGGAGTCGCGACTGTCTGTCCGATGCCGTCCGAATCGGTGCGGTCGCCGATCGCATTCAGGGTGTTCTCGACGGCCAGCCTCCCGGTCTGGTGGTCCACCTTCGTTTCCGCGTACTCTCCCGCGCGGCCGCGCACGGATTCTACGAAGCTCTTGCGCACGCTCCCCGTAAACGAGCCCATGATCTGGCCCCGGGCGTCCTCGAGGTCCTCCTTGGCCCAGCCGATCTCGCGCAGCAAGGAGCCCTTGCCCAGATGGACGTCTTTCTTGCCGTCCGTCGAGACCGGGGCTTTCTCGTGCTCCCACTCGCCCGGCTTTATCGGAGAGTCGTTGTCGACGCGCTTGGGGAACTGCGACGGATCGTAGTAGCGGTCGACCGGATCGGGCAGGATCTCGAAGATGTCGATGAAGTGCACGACCTTGCCGAGCGCGCCGCGGTGGACGGTCGCGCCGCCGTCGGTCTGGCGCATGTAGACGCGCCCGATGTAGCCTTCCTGGTTGGGGTCGCGGCCGGTGATCATCTCGATGGGCGTCTTGATGATGCCGCGGGGGGTCTCGAGGATGATGTTGCCCCAATTCTGCGGCATGTAGGCCCAGCGTCCGTTGGCCCCGAGGCCGCTCTCCGCTTTCGAGAGCCTCTGCGCGAGGATCGCGCGTCCCAATGAGACGGGAAGGCCCGTCCTCGGGTCTATGTAGCGCTTGAGCCGCGCGATGGGCGAGATGTCCTTGTCGGTCTGCTTCCAGACCTTGCCCTCCATATCCTCGATCCACCAGGCGCCGGCCTCGCGCTCGAGTTCCTCCTTGCTGCGGAACACGCGCGCGACGCGCCCCTGCGCGTCGACCTCCAGAGCCCAAATCTCGCCTTCGAGCCACTGCAAAGCGGCGCCGCCGCCGAGCTTGAAGGAGAAACCCTTGCCCGAGGCGCTCACGACGACGCCCTCGCCGTCGAGCCCGAGACGGAGGTCCGAGACGAGGTGGAAGGACCAGTCGTGCTCGAGCGACTTCGCGTCCTTGGCCTTTTCGCGCGCCGTGGAAAGTTCTTCCTGGTTCATGTAGACGGCCGCGACCTCGGCGTCTTTGTCGAGCGCATAGGCGAAGCCCTCCAGCTTGAGGTTGAGCCAACCTTTGCGCCGGGCGGCGAGCTCGTCGTTGGCCGCCTCGTCGAGCAGGGCGCCGGCGCCGCGCTTGCCGAATTCCGCCCTTTGGAAGAGCCGCGCGTAATCGGAGGCCTCGAGCGACTCGAGGCTCGGGAAGGTCCCGGCCGGCAGGGCCTCTCCCGAGACCTGCACGAGGATCACGAGCTCGTCGGGGCTCCTCCAGCGCGCGGCCAGAGCGTGGACCGGCAGGCGCAGGCCCGCGCGCGGGTCGCGCGCCTTGTTGAAATAGAGGACCTTGCCCTGGCGCTCCATCCTCCTGAGCTCGGCCAGGCTCAAGGCGCCCGCGTACTGGCCCGCCTTCGCGCCGGACTCCACGCGAAGCGCCAGCTCGGATTTCTCGAGCGCCGCGTCGACTTCCTGGCGGCGCGAGCGCTGCTCGGCGCGAGCCTTCAGAACCTCGAGCTCTTCTCGGCGCGCATCGACGCCGGCCACGATCTCTTGGCCCCCCGCGCGCCGCGCCTCATCCTCGGTCGTCGGCCGGGCGCCGACGAAGGTGGGGGGGAGAAGGAAGCGCTTGCCGCCTAGCTCGACGACCTGGTTGCGGCCCTTGAGCCACTCCAGATCCTTGCCCGTCAGCCATTGCGTCTCGCCGCCGCCCTTGACCTCGTAGAGCGCCGGCAAGGACTCGGGCTTGGCGATCCAGCGCTCGCGCATCGCGCGCAGGAAGGCCAGCGACTCGGAGGCCGGCTGGATCTGGTCGCGCGCTTCCGGCGAGGCGCGCAGGGCCTGCATGCGCACCTCCCCCAAGGTGATCGCGCCGTCGAGCGTCACGATGCCGCGGCCGTAGCGCAGCATGTCGCGGCGGCGCTCGAGGCTGCCCCGCAGCCCGAACATCGCGTTGAGGCCGCTCGTCCAGCGCGGGTCCAAGCCCACCTCCTTCATCGCGAAGGTCTTGAGGACCTCGTTGTCGTAGGCGATGAGCGCCTTCACGTAGGCCTCCAGCGCCTTGTCCTTGAGCACGTAGTCCTCGGGCTTGAGCTTCTGCTGGAGGTAGTGGTGCAGCGCCTCCTGCCTCGCCTCGTAGACCGCGTCCTTGAGCGTCGAGAGGCGCGCATAGGCCGCCTCGACGGCCGGGGGCGCCGGGACCGCGCGCCAGTAGGCGGCGCGCAGGGCCTGCATCTCGTTTTGCTGACGGCGCACGTCGCCCTCGGCGCCGACGGCCTGGCTCTCGACGTCGGAGCGCAGGAAGCCCATCAGATCCGTCCAGGCCGAGCCGCCGCTTTGGGCCTCGAGCTCCCGCAGGATTTGCTCCAAGGCTGATTCCACGCGGCGCCGTCTGCCGTCGAGGTCGACCTTGGTCAGAAGGTCGAGCTTCTCGGCAGGCGTGAAGTCCTTGCTGAGCACGAGGCTCTGGCTGCGGCGGCTCGAGCGGTACTTCTCGAGCTCGCCCTTGAGGGACTGGCGCAGCTTGGGAGAGACCCCCGAGAGCAGCGAGTCCTGGCCTTTCTCGAAACCCTCGTCGAGCAGGCGCTGGGCCCAGTAGGCCAGCAGCTCCTGGCGCGGGGTCTTCTCCCCGGTCGCCGCGGCGGGAGCCGTCATCGATACGCCGCCCGAGAGGGAGGCCTGCCCCGTGTAGCCCAGGGCCTCGAGCTCGGTCACCAGGCGGATGAAGTCGAGCCTCAGGGCGTAGACGGTCGCGACCCACTCCTCGTGAGCCGCGGAGGCCTCGAGCTGGGCGGCCACGACGTCGGCCTCGGTCCCCATGCGCATTCGCAGGCGCTCGACGGCCCCCATGAGGTTGCGGCGCGCGACCTCGACGCGGGAGCGCTCCGCCTCGAGGAGCTTGACCTTGTCGGAAACCGAGGCCATCAGGGAATGCAGCATCAGCGAAAGGCTCTTGAGCCGGTCCTGGGACTCGAGCTCGCGGCGCAGGGCGTCGTTGAGTATGCCCTCGAGGCTCTTCATGACCTTGATGGGATCGGGCGCCTCGAGGAAAACGCCGCCGACCCAGCGCCCCTGGAAGAGGCCGAAAGCGGCCAGCGGCGTGAAGCCCTTGTAGCTCATGCGCTCGGCGATGATGTTGGCCTGCATCTGGGAGAGCGGGTCGCGGGCGGCGGCGATCTCCTCGGGCAGGCCTTCCTGGAACAAATGGCGCTTGAGGAGTTCCAGGTCGAGGGCCTGCGCCTCGCTCAGGTAGCGGTCCGCCGCCGCGCCGAGGTCGGCGTCCTCGGCCGGGATGAGAGTGAGGAACTGATCGAGAGTCGTCCCCGACGGCAGCCTCAAGTGAGCCGCGACCTCGGCGAAATCGCGTTCGAGGGCCTTGCGCGCGCTCTGCGCCGCTTCGCCCTGGGCGCCGCGCGCTATGGCGACCTCCAAGCGCAGGCGCGAGAGCAGTATGTCGGCCTTGGCCTTCGCCAGCGAGAGCTCGGTCTTGTAGAGCGAGTCGGCCTTCTCTTCCTGCAGCTTCGCAAGCGCGATGAGCGCCTCGGGCGGAGTCGCAGCACTTCGCAGGCGCACCTCGATCCAGCCCTCGACGAATTGCTTGCCGATGGGCTCCTTGGTCAGGGACTGGCGCAGGTCGTAATACCTCAAGGTCCCGTTCGATTCGAACGGAGCCTCCTGCGGCACGGAGGCGCGCAAATCGCCGACGTCGGGACTCGCCGACTCCGCCCCCAGGGCGACTTCGAGCGCGTCCTTGAGCGCCGCGAAACTCGACGGCAGAGAGCCCTGCTTCTGCTCTTTTGCCCCATCTCCGCCGTAAGCCATCATCATCGCCTTGAGCCCGTAGATGCGGTTCCGGAGTTGGATCGCCGAAAGCCGGCTCGCCCCGTCGGTTCGGCCCTCGACGGCCTTCAAGCCCCGCTCGGCCGCGGCCAGTTCGAAGGACCAGCGCGCCCTCATGGCCGGCAGGCGCGCGTCGAAGGAGCGCAGGTCGCGCTCGGCCGTCAGGGTCTGCTCGCGCGCCAAGGCGACCAGTTCGGGCGACGCCAGGCCCTCGCCCGAGAGCGCCGAGATCAGCCGCCCCAAGGCTCGGCCTATCAAAGAGATCGGCTCGACGCGGATGTCTTGGACCTTGAGGTTCTTGTCGACGATCTGCTCGACGGATCTGGCGACCTTGACGCGCGAGGCCAGCACGTCCCTGCTGGCGGCGAGCGGATCCATCTTTCCCAGCCGGTCCTTGAGCTGCGCCAGGGCCTCGTCCATCGTGTCGGTGAGAGCAACGCCGGCGTCGAGCGGCCGGCCCAGCAGATAGTTGAGTTGGGCGCGGGCCTGGGCGAACTCCCCCTCCAGGTGTTTTAGGTCAGCGCGAGCTTGATCGAGCTCCAAGGATCGTTGAGCGCCGCCGTCCTGGGCGCGCTCGAGCTCCGGGATGATCTGGTCGCGGTAGAGGTCGCGCGAGTCGCGCGCCGCGCGGAAGGCCGCGTAGCTCTGGAAGAGCTGCAGGGAGAGGTCGCCTCCGACCTTCTCCTGCAGCCGTGAGTACATCGCCGCCTCGCCGCCGCGGCGCTCCATCGAGAGCTCTTTGAGCTCGCCCGGCTGCAGGGCGACGTTGAAGATCGGGAAGACCCCCAGGCCGGTGATCCCGAAGGCCGGGAGCAGCGCGACCCCGGCCGCCGTCAGGTTGAGCCCGATGTTGACGTCGACGGAGACCTTCTGGAAGCGGTGGGAGGCCGCCTCCATGAGCTCGGAGGCGGCCTGCGAGCGCTGGGCCAGGGCCTCCATGTTCGGAGAATTCCCGACGGCCGCGTCGAACGCCTCGCTCAGCCGCCGCGGCGCCTCGGGGGCGTTGGCGTAATCGTCCTCGGCGCGGTCGGCGTTTTGAGCGCCGTCCATGACGCTCCAGGCGTCCTTGAGCGAGCCCTGGGCGCGCGCCTCGAGCTGGCCGCTCGTGGTCCAATACCAGCGCCTGAACCGCGCCCACAGCTCGGCCGGCGGGATGAGTCCGTTGCGCCACTGCCGGATTCCGTCGGCCAGCGCCGACCGCGCCGCCGGCGCCGAGGCCTGGAGCTGCCAGAAGCGCGCGTCCCAGGACTCCGCGATCAGGCGCTCCGAGCGCGACTTGAGCCGGAAATCGCGCAGGGAGCCGGCCATCTCCGCGATGATGGCCCGGTCCTGAAAGCGCAGGGCCTTGTCGTTCGACTTGGCGGCGGGGTCATAGATCGGCAGCCGCAGCGAGACCCCCGCGCCGATGACCTGGTTGGCGAGCACGTCCTGAAGCTGGACGCCCAGCGAGAAGGTGATCTTCTCGAAAAACGGAATGTAGTCCATCAGGTTGAAGCCTTCCTCGGGAACGCCCATCTGGCCGCGCAGGCCCGAGATCAAGTCGGAGAGGCGGTCGGGGCTCCCCAGAGCCTTCTGCAGCAGAGCGGAGAAGCCTTCGAGATCCTGCGGGGTCAACTCGTCGAGGATCGCGGTGTCGTCGGGGCCCCGGCCGGTCAGCGCGTTGTAGCGCAGCAGGGCCTGGCGATGGCGGTCGGCCGCCGAAAGCGCGCGGGTCTGCGCCTCGGCGCGGATGACGGGGTCGTCGGCGTTGGCGTACATCCAGGCGGCCAGCGACATGTCCCAGCGCGACTCGACGAGCTCGACGAGCGAGGCCTGCCAGGCCTTGGTGATGTCCAAGAGTCGCGACTGCAGGGCCAGACCCTCCTGGAAGAGGGCGAGGATCTTGTCGTGGATGAGCGCCTTCTGGGACTTGGTCAAGGTGAGCTCGGTCATCGTGCCGACCTGGAAGCCGCCGCCCGTGGCGCGCTCGGCCGTGCCGGTGCCGACCGGGTTGGTCACGAAGCCGATCATGCCCCTCATACGAACGTTGTCCAGAATCGCCCCTGCCTTTTGCAGCTCTTTGAGGTCCCGTGTCATCTGGCCGATCTCGAGCGAGAGGAGCTTCTTGCCGACGTCGGCGTCGAAGACGCGCTTGAGTTCCAAGACGAGGCGCTCATCGGGCGACGAGCGCTTGAAGAACTCGTCGACGGACTTGTTGAATTTCGCGAGAGTCTGGCCTCCCTGCAGGTCCTCGGCGGCGCCGCCGGCTACGAGGCGCCAGAGCTCGCCCAAAGTGAAGGTCGTCTGCGCGCCCAGCGTCAGCCGGTCGTTGAGGCCCACGTAGCGGCTGCCGTAGGAGACGAAGGCGTCGGTGTTCTGGCCGAGCTTCTTCCTGAGCTCCACGAAGTAAGTGCTCGCGTCCCCGAGGATCTTCCCCTGGGCCGAGAGGGCGAGGCCCTGGTTGGGCAGCTCGAAGCTCACGCGCCCCGACAGGGTGTTGTACTTCTCGCCGAGTTCCCCGGTACCGCCGATCGTGGTCTTGACAGGCGTGCCGTCAATATCGAAGGAAAAGCCCTTGACGATGGTCGCTCCCACCGCGTTCTGCTGTATGTCGTCGGTGCCGGTGACCCTCGAGAGGTAGAAATCGACCTTGAAGCTGTCCTTGGTCTCGAGGGCCTTCTGGAGGTCGAAGCCCACGCCGACCTTGTCGCGCCGGAAGAACTTGTTGTCGCCGTGGGCCCCGATCACGAAGTCCTTGTCGAGGTCGGGGTCGAACTTGGTGAAGTCGAGGTTGACGGTCTGCAGGAACTTTCGCGGGTCCTTGGCGAACAACGCCGACTCCTCGGCGTTGAGGCTCATGATCTCGGAAAACTTCACGCTGGCCTTGACGTTGCCGCCGTAGTAGTAGGGCTTGTTGGCGGCATCCCTGGCCGCGAAATCGGCGAAGCCCGCGGCGCCGAAGTAGAGCTTGCCGTTGGCCAGCATCATCGCGAAATCGTCGAAGATCATCATGCGCGCCTCCTGGACCTGCGAGCCCACCTTGAGGTCCGGAGGTATGTCCTGGATGAACTTGTGGAAGGTCACGTCGAGGTAATTGACGAAGTTCTTGCCCTGCAGCGATTCGACCTGCACCGTGATGCCCTGGTCGCCGAACGGGGCGTTGCCGTCGGAAGGCGGGCTTGCGAAGCGGTGGCCGATGACGGAGACGTTGTTGCCCCAGAGGTTGAGCACGTTGCCCATGGTCATCTGGCTCGAGGTCTCGAGGCCTCCAGGCGTCGAGAATTCGGTCTGATAGACGAGGTAGAAACCGTCCGAGCCCGTGCCGACCTCGACCATCTTGGTGTTCGGGAGAAGCTGCGCCAGCGACATCGGGTTCTTGAGGATATCCTCGCGCAGGCCCGCGATGTCGCGCGCGGTGGAATCCGCCGAGATTGCGCCGAAGAGCTGGGAGAGAAAATTAGAGAACATCGACTTCGGGATCACGATGGTCTGGGGTCCGCCCGGGCCCGTCGCGAGCCACGAGGAGCCCTGGCCGGAGACCGCCTGTACGCGGTTGGCCAGTTCCGGCGAGAGCTGGCGCAGGTCGCCGACGGCTTCGAGCTTCTTCGAGAGCAGGGCTTGCTCTTTCTGCATCGCGATCAGCGATTCCTCGAGAGTCTTCTTGGCGGCCGCGTATTGGTCGGTGAGCTTGTGGTGCTCGATGTTGGTCTCGAGGACGGCGCGCGTCTTGTCCTGGATCGCCGAGAGGTTCTCGGTCACGCGCCGCAGGGCGCTCTCGTGCGGGTCGTTGAGCTGCTTGAGCCAGCCGGTGACCTCGGCCTTCTGCTTGGCGATCTGGTCCTGGGCTTTGGTCAAGGTGTCCTTGAACTGCTGGGCCGCCTTGCGGTCGGCGTCGAGCGCCTGGTCGCCCGAGCTGTAGACCTGCCCGAGAGAGTCGTAGTAGCCGGCGGCGTCGGTGACGGTCTGGAAGGACTCGGTGTCCCAGGAGGTCTTCTGTTGGAAGATGCCCGCGCCCTCCTTGGCCGTGTCCCTGATCCGCGTGTAGATCGAGATCTTGCGGTCGGGCACCGCGTCGCCTCCCGAAAGGTCGCCGGAGACGAAGGCGTCGTCCGCGTCGAGGTCCGCGAAGACCGCATCGAGCGCTGAGGTCGCATTATTAAGGAAAGCCTCGAAGAGGGGGATGCGTTCGTTGAGGTTCTTGTTGGCCGAGACGATCAGCGCGTCGGAAAACAGGAAGCGGGCCAGAGCCTCGGCGACCGAGTCTCCGGTCCCGGTCGCAGTCGTGGGCACGAGGCGCTTGACGACGTCGAGGCCGTAGAGCGCCAGCTGCTGGAGATTCTGGAGCGCGAGCGGCGGCTGCGGGCCCGTCGGTATGCTGCCGCCCGAGCCGCCGATGTTGAGATCGGTCTTCCCGGCCTGCGCCGAGGCTGCGTCGGCGATGGCCTTGATGTCGGCGGCCATGTTCTGGAGGACCTTGCCGTCGGCCATCGCCTTAAGGCGAGTCACGGAGTCCGCGCCGGTCGCAGATAGGTCCGTCGGCATCTTGTATTTCGAGGCGAGGTTGTACTTCCCGGGGAACAGCGCGTCCATCTTGCCGAGGATGTCGTTGATCTGCGCGTCGCGGGCGTTGATCTGTCCGGCTCGGAGGACCTTCTCCGCCTGATAAACGACGGCGCGCTTGACCAAGGAGTAGGGCGCCGGCTCGCCGTAGACGTCCTCGGTCTCGTTGTTGTTGGGGTCCTTGCGGCGGCGGATCTGGTCGACGAGGTCGTTGACGAGCTTGCGGTAGTCGTTGAACTGCTTGCGCACCTCCGCGATGCCGGCCTTGGCGCCCGCGACGTCGCCGAGCTTGGCCCCGCCGGAGGCCAGTCCCCAAGGGAAGGTCTTGTGCAGGCCGTCGTAGATCTTCTTGTAGACGTCTCCTTTCTGCTGATACAGCAAGGCCAGGCTGTCGCCGGTCGCGTGCGGATCGGCCAGGTCGATGCGGTCCTGCTGGTAGGGGATCAAGGTCTGGTCGAGCAGCTGCTGGAGGCCCTGAAGCTCGGGACGCAAGGTCGAGTCGACCAAAGCGGTCTTGCGGTCGATCAAGGCCTGCGCCTGGGATTGGGGGAAGCCCGCGTTGACGTACGCGACGTCGGCGGCGATGTCGCTCATGATCGCCTGCAGCGCGGCCACCGACTTCGTGAAGGCGTCGCGCACGGCGGGCAGGATCCGGGTGATCGGCTTGTCCAGCGCCTTGGAAGTCGCCTGGGCCTCGAGGCGGCGCACGGTCATGTCGCCCATGAAGGTCAAGCGCTTGGCGATCCCGAGCTTGGCCATCTTGCCGGAGAAGCCCGCGTCGGTGCCGGGGAAGGAGAGGCCGTCGATCTGGTCGACATACTTGGGCAGGAGGTCGCGCAAGTCCTGCGCCGAACGGCCCGAGAGCCGAGCTAAAGTCGTGCCGGCGCCCTGCTCGACGGCCGGGGCCAGCGCGTCGATCTCGGAGGCGACCGCGTCCGAGGTCTGCCCTATGTTCGAGGCGAGCGCGTTCTCCTCGTTCTGATAAGCCACCAACGACTCGGGGATCGAGTCGCCGAAGTCGTTGAGCACGCGCTTGGAATTGCCGGGATCGAGCGCGCGGTTGACGCCGGCCAGCGTGTCTTGATGCTCTTTGAGCTGAGCGGCCCAATAGACCTTGCGGTCGGCTAGGATCTGCAGGGCCTGCGCGACCGTCGGATTGCTCGCGCTGACCGCCGGTATGCCCGGGACCAGCAGGACGAGCACGCCCGCGAACTCGACGGGCGTCGACGCCAATTTCGCGTCCGCGCCGCTGAGCAATGAGAGATCCGAGCTGATCTCGGCGGATTTCGATTTGAGGTAGTCCATCGAGAGGCTCGTCAGGTCGGTCGTGCCGCCGCCGCCGGAGCCGTGGATGAGCTTCTGTTGGAGCTGGGGCAGCAGGGCCAGGCGCCGCTGATATTCCGACGGCGCGTCGGCGCTCTGGCCCTTGTCGCGGGCGTTGATCGCGGCGACCAGGCCCGTAACGCCGGTCTTGAATTCAGTGATCCTCTGCACGCCCTGCGCGGCCTGATCGGAGAGCTTGCCGAAATCTTTGGTGTGCTGCTTGTCCAGGTCCAAGGCGTCCTGGGCGTCCTTGTTCCACTGGTCCTTCTTGGCCTTGTTGGCCGCGGCCGAGGCCGCGTTGGCGTCGTTGGCCTTCTTCTGGGCGTCGATCTTGGCGATCTTCTGGTCGAGGAGCTGCTGCATCCCGGCGAGCGCAGCCTGCGCCGAGTTGAGGAGATTGAGGCTGTAGGAGAGGTCCATCACCATCGCCAGACGGGAAAAATTCTTGCGGAATTCGAGCATGTCCGAGCCGGAGCGCCGCTCGCGCAGAGCCGAGTCGCGCGCGCGGTCGGCGACGGCCAGCATCGCGGCCAGGGCGTCTCGCGCGGCGAGTTGGGCCTGAACGCTGGATTTGAGGGCCTCGACCTTGGCCACCTCCTTGGAAACCTGACGCTCCGTTTCGGTGCCCGCCAGGGCGGGCTTGGTCCCCGCTCCCGGCGCGGGAGCGGACTTCATGTCCTCGAAGAGCCGGCGAAGGGCATCCAGCGAAGCCCACTTGAGCTCGTTGGACTGCGTGCGCCCCGGAGCCGTCGCGCCTGGCCCCTCGAGCAGGTCCTTGTAATTCTTGGCCAACTCCTCGAGCCGAGCGAGCTCCTCGGCGTTCTTGGGCGGCGACGAGAGGTCGGCGCGCTGGGCGAGTTTTTCCTGCGCGGCCTCCTCATCGGAGACCGGCGTCGGGATGACGAGCCGAGCCGTGCGCGTCGGCAGCACGACCTCCGCCCGGGGCGGCGCCGGCGACTGGGGCGGCGCGGCGGCCGCCTCGAGAGCCGCGGAAGGGACTCCCGAGAGGCTGGCGGCGAGATTCCTCGCGTCGGCCTGAAGCTTCTCGCCCTCGCGCTCCTTGCGCCGCTCGGGCGCCTGCTGCATGAGAGCGCGCAGCTCCTCGAGGCCGTCTCGCGCGAGCTCGAGGAGCTCCGGACGCGGCGCCGCGAAGTCGTCGAGGCCGGCAAGAGTCAAGGGAACTTCTACGCGGGTCGAAAGCCAGGCGGCCACCGCGCGACGGCCGTCGGCCGAGCGGATGGCCCGCGCTTGGGCCCGCAGGAGCCCCGCGATCGGGGGCGGGTCGACGCTCAGCAGCCGCGCCAATCCCGCGAAGGCCTGGTCGGGAGCGGCCGCCGGAACCATGGAGGCCCTCACGGGGCGGGCCGCGACGGGGGGGGCTGAGAGCTCGGCCGCCAAGGCCGGCCAAGGGCCGCAGAGGGAAAGGGAAACGACCCCCGCGAGCGCGCGGGGGGCCAGGGATGGGGCTCGGCGAGAGGGGTATCCCATTAGGCCTACTCAGTCTATCCCTGAAGTCCCAGGTTCTCCAGGTCCAGACGGCCTATTCTATCATGGGCCCGAAGTCCCTGTCAAGTGCCGAGCTTGAAGAGTCGCTTTGTCGACGGTAATTAATCATTTAATGTCTGGCACTAATGAGCTTTCCACCGGTCCCACCGTCGGAAAATAGCCTCCGCCTTGACGGCGGCGACCCTTCCTTGCTACTCTTTGGTCGTGGAACCGGCCCGGGAAGCCGCCGCCCTGAGGCTTTGGCAGGCGGCGCGCTTTTTGCCTCAGAGCGTCCGCCTATTGGGGACCCGTTATCGGTCCTTGTTCGTCGCTTACGCCCAGCAATGCTCCCCCCAAGGCGACTCGCTGGCCGTGGCCGACGCCTTGGCCTTCGTCGAGTTCATGTTCCTGCAAAACCGGGTGGGGCTGCTCGATCCCGAGCAAAGGGCGCTGAGAAGCGACCAGAAGGCGCTGCGCCGGCGCTACCGGCTGCGGCGGCGCGGCGACGCGGTCTCGGTCGTGGAAAAATGGAAGGTACTCCAATGGTTGAGCTTCTGAAGAAGGGAAAGAAGACGGTCCCGCATCACACGGGAGTCGGGCGCGGCGAGTACCGCTCCGAGGCCCTGTTGGGCTTCGTGCGCGAGGCTCTCGGCGGGGAGGATCCGGCCTTCAAGAGAATCCGCGAGGAGACCCCGAAAAAGGGCCTGCCGCCGATCAGCATCGGACCGGACGAGGGCCAGCTGCTCTCCATCCTCGTGCAAGCCTGCGGCGCCAAGAAGGCCGTCGAGGTCGGCACCTTGGCCGGCTACTCCGCCTGCTGGATCGCCGCCGCCCTGCCTGACGACGGCGTCCTGCACACGATCGAGTTCGATCCCAAGCACGCGGCGGTCGCGCGCGACAACATCAAGGCCGCGGGCCTCGCCAGCAAGGTCACCGTCCATGTAGGCCCAGGCTCCGAGATCCTGCCGACTCTCGACGGCGAGGGACCCTACGATCTTTGCTTCATCGACGCCGACAAGGTCAACTACCCGGTCTACCTGCGCTGGGCCGTCGAGAACGTCCGCTCCGGCGGCCTCGTGGTCGGCGACAACGCCTACCTCTTCGGCAAGGTCCACTTGAAGCCCGCCGAGGCCGGCGAGGACGCCCCCGGCGTGCCCGCGATGCGCGCCTTCCTCAAGTGCCTGGCCGACCGGCGCTACTTCACCTCGTGCGCGATGATCCCGACCGGGGAGGGAATGGCGGTCGCTGTTCGTCGGTGAGAAAATCCGGCGCGGCCGTCCTCGAAGAGGAAACGACCTCGCACGGAGGGACCGAGTCCGGCTGGAGGACGCTCCTCTTCAACTGCGAGTGCCACAGCTTCGACCAAGTGGAGAGCCAGTTGTTGAAAGCGATCCGCTGCTCCCTTTCCAGGGCGCGCGCCATCTCTTGGGAGGTCCACACGAAAGGCTCGGCCGTGGTCTATGAAGGAGCGCGCGAGCGCGCGGAGGCCGTCGCCGCCGTGCTCGGCGACATCGGGCTCATCGTCAAGGTCGCGCAATAGCGCCCCAAGTTCCCCCGGTTTTGTCGTTTACCTCCACCGGTGGAGGTAACCATCATGGAAGTGTCGGCAGCACCAAGATGATTTGGTCTGCCGTTGTTGTTGGAGCTCTCGCCGAAGGCGAGAGCCGCCCGCCGCAGGCGCCGGTTTATGGGCTGCCGCCCCGCGGTCGGGCCCTCGCGCGCTCGAAAGGTCCGGGTCCGCCGCCACAGCCGCTGCGCAGGGACAGATCACCAATTTGATTTTCAGAATTCCCCTATAGGGTTTTGGGACAATAAACTGCGTCAGGCCTTTGTCCCAAAACCCTCCTCGGGATTCCTAAAATACGGCGCGGAGCTTCCTCCCGCGGCCGCCGGGTTTGGGGCCGGGGGAACTTGGACAATAGCGCCCTTGACTCGCGGCGTTACACCTGCTACATTTCGAGCATGAACGCCGAATCACTATGGCTCATCCGAGGGCGACAAGCCCTCGCCCTTCTCCTCTGCTTCTCGCTTAGCTCGTGCGCCACGCTGGCCGTCACCCCGGAGCTCAAGCCGGCGCCGCCCGCTCGGGCCGTCGCGGGCAAACTCGGCATCCAATACGAGGGGGAGCAGCTCAAGCGCGTTTTCGCGGCCGCCGACCGCTCCGCGATCGGCGCGGCGTCCGGCCAGTTTTTCTCCGACGTGACCGTGCTCCCTCCCGAGAGCCGCTACGCGGCTCCCCAGGACCTCTTCGACCAATACGGCACGGACCTCATCCTCCAGGCCCAGGTCGCCGACACCGTGAGCAACGGGGCCGTCAATGCGCTGTTCGCGAGCTGCTTCCTGCTGATGTGGTTCTGCATCGCGACCGTGCCCCAGATGACCATGACCGACGACGTCACCCTGCAGGGGAACCTGCGCGACTCCCGTACGGGACGGCTGCTGTGGGCCGGAACCGTCAAGTCCCGGGGCACCGATCACTTCACGCCGATGGGCTCCTCGGGCATCCAGCCGCTGCTGGTCCAGCGGGTCGTGCACAACGCCGTCATCGAGCTCATGCAGACCGCCGCGGGGCAGGTCTCCGGCTACCGCCCGGAGTCGGTCAAGGAGGAGAGCCTGCAGGCGGCCGTGCGCAAGGCGCCCGGCCTGGCCAACCTCCATCTCCTGCATCCGGCCGCCAAGTCCAAGAACCGCTACGCCATCGTCATCGGCATCGACCGCTACCGCGAGCATCTGCCCAAGGCGGACTTCGCGGCCGACGACGCCAGAGACGTCGCCAAGTTCCTCATCGAGCGCGCGGGCTACCCGGAGGAGAACGTGGTGGTCAGGCTCAACGAGGAAGCGAGCAAGGGCGACATGGAAAAGTACTTCGAGTCCTGGGCGAAGAACAACGTCGACGCGAGCTCGAGCCTGCTCGTCTACTACTCCGGCCACGGCTCGCCCGACGTCAACAACGGCGACGCCTACATCGTCCCTTACGACGGCGATCCGGCCTACATCGAGCAGACCGGCTACCCGCTCAAGAAGCTCTACAGAGTCCTCGACGGCCTGCCGAGCAAGAACACCTTGGTCCTGCTCGACTCCTGCTTCTCGGGAGCCGGCGGCCGCTCGGTGCTCATGGCGGGCGCCAGGCCCCTGGTCAACGTCAAGCCCGTCTCGGTCTCGGACCAAGGAAAGACCGTGGTCTTGTCTGCGACCTCCGGCAACCACATCAGCGTGGCCTACCGCGAGACCGGACACGGCCTCTTCACCCATTATCTGCTCCAGGGGCTCTCCGGCGAGGCCGACGCCAACGGCGACAACGCCGTCGACGTCCAGGAGCTATACGAATACCTCAGGCCTCAGGTGGAGCGCGTGGCGCGCAAGGTCTACAACACCGAGCAGGTGCCGCAGCTCATCGAGCCCGCGGCGATGCTCGGCTCGCCTCCGATCAGGATCGTCGTGTCGCAGTGACGCGCCGCTAGTAGGACGCCCAAAGCCGGCCCTCGAAGTCCGAGTGCGTGCAGTCCACGAACACGATACCCCAGCACGGGCTCTTCGGGTCCTTGACATAGCCCCAATGCCCGGTGTCCTTGAGGTTGACGAAGTTGATGTTGGCGTTGGTGACCCCGCGGCAGGCCTCGCCGCCGTAAGACTCCACTTCCGTCGAGACCGGATGCGGGACCAGGCGGCGGCCGTAGTCGGAGCGCGAAGACCAAGCGGCGGGGATCGCCGCCGGCCCGTCGAGCCGGTCGGGAAAGGCGCCCGCGTGACCCGCGCGGTATCTCTGCACGGCCGCGCGCAGGCCTCCAAGACTCGAGCCCAGCGTCTCGCTCATGTCCCCGCCCACCATCCGGTTGAGGAAGACTCCGCTGAGCAGACGCGAGAGCAGCACCCAGACCAGCGCGAAGAACAAGCGGGTCGCCCAGCGGCTGAACTCGGGCGGCGGGGCCAGGCGGCCGAGCCGCCCGAGCCAGGGAGGGCCCGCCGCGGCGTCGATGTCCGGCGAGGAGACCGCGCCGATGAGCAGCTGCGCCTGCGCCAGGCCGAGCGCCGCGGCCGCGGCGCCGGCCAGGACCTCGATGGCGCGCGCATCGGGCAGAAACCGCGCCAGAATCCACAAGACGCAGAGCAGGAGTCCGAAAAACAGCGCCGGGCTCAAGATCAGCTTCGCTCGTGCGAGCAGCGGTGGCGCCACGGCGTGACACTACCACTATTTGCGGCCCCCGTCAATTCTTGCTAAATTAGGGCATGACCGCGACCAAACCCTCGGCCGCGCCCCGCATGCGCTACCGTCCGCTCGGACGCACGGGCCTGGAGGTTTCCGAGATCGGCTTCGGCGGCTGGGGCATCGGCAAGTCGATGTGGGGCCGCACCGACGACGCCGAGTCCATGCGCGCCCTGCACGCGGCCCTGGACTGCGGCATCACCTATTTCGACACGGCCTTCGCCTACGGGCACGGCCATTCCGAGCGGCTGATCGCGCGGCTGCGCAAGGAATCCTCCGCGCAGTTCACCGTATCGACCAAGATCCCTCCGCGCAACATGGAATGGCCGGCGCGCTCGAGCACGGCGCTGGCGCTCGCCTTCCCGCCGGATTGGATCCGCCTCTGCGTCGAGCGCTCGCTGCGCAACCTATCGACGGACTGCCTGACTCTCTATCAATTCCACGTCTGGACGGACTCCTGGCTCAAGGATCCCCTGTGGCCCGCGGTCGTGGAGACCTTCGCGGCGCTTAAGAAGCAAGGCAAGATCCGCCACGCCGGAGCCTCGATCGGGGACGACGATCCCGAGACCGCGCTGGGCCTGGTGCGCTCGGGCTTCGTCGACCAGATCCAGGTCCTCTTCAACATGTTCGAACAGCGGCCGCTCGACCGCCTCTTCCCGCTGTGCCGGGAGAAGGGCGTCGCCGTCGTGGTCCGCTGTCCTTTCGACGAGGGGGGGCTCACGGGAGCCTTGAGGCCCGACACCCGCTTCGAGCCGGAGGATTTCCGCAGCCACTATTTCGGAGGCGAGCGCCTCGCCGAGACCTGCCGCCGCGCGGACGCGCTCGAGACCCTCGTCGTGGGAAAGAAGGCGCGGACCCTGCCGGAGGCCGCTTTGAAGTTCTGCTTGAGCTTCGACGCGGTATCGACCGTCATCCCCGGCATGCGCAAGGTCTCTCACGTGAGCGCCAACGCGGCGGCCTCCGACGGGAATTACTTCGACGCGGGCGAGCTCGAGGCCGTCGCGGCTCACCGCTGGGTGCGCAACTTCTATCAATAAGCCGACCCCGCGCCTCCTGCTGCTGCCGGCCCTCTGCATGGCCCTCAACGGCTGCTTCCTCGCCGTGGTCGGGGCGGGCGCGGGAGAGGCGGGCTACGCCGCCACGCGCAAGGATCGCACCGCCGGCGAGGTCGTCTCGGACCAATGGATCTTCGCGAAAGTCAGATCGTCTCTCGACACGGACTCCAGGATCGTTTCAAGGAATATCACGGTCGAAGTCCGCAAGGGCGCAGTCACGCTGACGGGCACGGTGCCCGACGCCGCGCAGGGAAAGCTGGCCGGAGAGGTCGCGGCCGTGATCAACGGCGTGAAGTCCGTCCGGAACCGGCTCAAGACTCCCTAGGGGAGCTTCGAGAGGTCGCGCGTCTTGAGCACGCGCGCGGGAACGCCGGCGACCACGGCGCCCGCCGGCACGTCCTTCGTGACGACCGCCCCGGCCCCGATGATCGCGTGGCGTCCGATCTTGACGGGCAGCAAGGTCGCGTTCGAGCCGATCCGCACAAAATCCTCCACGGTCGTCGCGCGCATCTTGTACTCGCGGTTCGGCAGGGGAACGTCGTACTTGTCGTTGGTGAACATGACGGCGTGGCCCACGAAGCAGTCGGAGCCCACCGTCACGCCCTCGCAGAGGAAGCTGTGCGAACTGATCCGAGAGCGCGCTCCGACCTTGGCCCCCCGCTGGATCTCCACGAAGGGCCCGACGAAGGCGTCGGCTGCGACCTCGCACTCGTAGAGATTGGTGAAGTCCATGATCTTGGCCGTGGGATCGATCTTGCAGGCGCGGCTCTTCTTAAGCGGCGACGGCGCCGAGGCCGGTGGGCGTTTCACGGTTCCATTATATCCATTCAGAGCCGCTTGGCGACGTAGAACCGCTCGAGGGGTTCCCCGCTGACGGCGAAAGGAAGGAAGCCGAAGACGCTCGAGTAGAATCCCGCGCGCCCGGCGGAAATCAGCCGCAAGGGCACGGCCTCGCCGATCTCGGCCGCCCGCACGTCTGCGATGCGCAGGTCCATCGGGATGCTCAGGATGTTCGTGTTATTGACCGGGACGATGAGGATGTCTCCCGCCCGCGCGGCCGCCCAGCCGCCGGCGCCGCGGTCCACCGCGACGGCGCCCGCCTTCTCCATGTAGTATTGGAATCCCCAATGCCCCGTGAACCAGACCCTCTTGCCGGCGGCGACGTAGCGGCGGGCCGCGTCGGCGGTGTCGCGCTGCGCCGCCGCATAGCGCGCGTCGACGGCCGCCAGAGTCAGCGACAGCGCCAGGATCGAAAGGAAGCTCCCCAAATAGAGCCTGCGCAGCGTCCGTTCGGACGCGGTCTCTTCGAGCAGGTGGGCCTGAAGGAGCGCCAGCGGGATCAAAAGGAAAAGGACATAGCGCGTCACGATGCTCCAATAGAACAGGAGTTGCAGCCCGCCCACGATGAAGATCCACGCGAGAAGCAGGCGCCTCTCTTCGCCCCGCCTGGCCTCCGGCCGCAGGCACACGGCCACCGACAGTCCGGCGGCGGCGGCGAAGGCCGCTCCGAGCGCCCGGTCGAGGGCCGCGACCGCCTGGGTGTCGAAAACCGGCAGCAGGAGCGCGGCGGCCGCGCCGGCGGCGGCCAGCGCGGCCCAACGCCGCCCGTCCTTCAGGAGAAGGAATCCGCCGGGCAGCGTCGCCAAGCCGCAGCCGCCCGTAAAGCAGAGCAGCGCGCGCAGCCTCCCCGGGATATCCCCCGCGTGGAACGCGGCCCCGCGGTTGAGAAACCACAAGCCGGTCGCGGCGATGCCGCCCCAGGCGTCGCCCGCGAACTCCTTGCCCAAGAACAACAGAAGCGGACCGGCGGCGAGAGCTCCGTAAAGGATCACGCCCCGCCAGGGCTGCCGACGCCGGCGCGCGGCCAGCGCCGCCAGGAGGAGAAGAAAGATCCCGGTGATCTTGCTCAGAAGGGCGAGCATCATGAGCGCCGCCGAAGCCCGGATCCACGCGCTCCTGCCTTCGTCGAGCCCGCGCAACAGGAGGTAGAGCGAGGTCAGGCCGAACGCGGCCAGGAGCTTGTCCGGCATGATGTGCTGGATGTTGAGGAGGTAGGCCGGGCCGGCGAGAATCGTCAGCGTGGGCCAGAGAGGGCGCTTGAGCAAGCGGGCGGCCAGGCCGTAAAGGGCCAGCCCGGCCGCCAGGTCGAACGGCAGGAAGGCCAGGCGCGTGCGCCACTCCAGGCCGCGCGTGAGGCCGGCCGCGGCGGCCAATAGGTAAGGAAGGATGGTGGGATAGGCGTTGACTTCGGACATCGGCACCGCGCGCCCGTACCAGTTGTAGAGGAATGAGAGGGGATGCAGCGGATCGCGCGCGATGTGGCCGGCGATCGCCAGGTAGGCGGGCTCGTCGATGTGGTAGGCTTTCCCCAGGAAAGGCAGGGCCGACAGCACGACGAACGCCGCGACGGCCGCGGGCTCGGAGAGGGTCCTTTGGGGTCGCATCGCCTTCGATTATACATTGTGTCCCCCAGGACTTGAATATTTAATATTTTTCCACTACCTTTACGGCATATGAAGCTCGCCAAGCGACTCCTGGTCGCCTGGGCGGTCGCCTCCTGCGCGGGCCCCGCCGGGGCCGCCAGCTCGAAGATCGCCGCGCGCCGGGCCTACGATTACGGCCTCGAGCGCTACCTCAACGGCGACTTCAAGCGGGCTCTTTCCGAGGTCAACAACGCGATCTCCGACGATCCGGGCCTTTCGGTGGCCTTCGCCCTGCGCGCCCGGCTCTGGTCGGTGCTCGGCGACGTCGTCAACATGGAGAAGGACTGCGACAAGGTGCTCGACCGCTTGGGCTCCTCATTGGCCTCTCTCGACATCGAGCAGCTCACAGCCCAAGGCACGGCCCAGCTCCTCAAGGGCCGCACCGAGCACGCCATGCCCAGCTTCGACGCGGCCCTGCAGCTCAACAGCCAGAACCCCGAGGCCCTGGCCGGCCGCGCGCGGGTCTGGCGGGCCAAAGGCATGAACGATCGCGCTCTCGACGACCTCAACGAGCTTCTCCAGCGCGAAAGAAAGACCCCTCTCTACCTTTATAACCGCGGCAACGCCTATTACGAGCTCGGACAATACGACAACGCGCTGGCCGATCTGACCCTCGCCCTAAGGCAGAACAAGAACTTCTATCCGGCCTACGGCCTGGCCGGCGCGGCCCTGGCCAGGAAGGGCGACTTCAAGCGCGCGGCCAAAGCCTACGACAAGGCCCTGGCCGTCAATCCCGAGTACGCCTACGCCTACCTCGGACGCGCGGCCATCTCGCTGGCCAAAGGCGCCGAGGAGGAGGCCTTCGCCGATTTCGACAACGCGGTCCGCGTCTCGCCTCACGACTACGCGCCGTATTTCAACCGCGGCGAAGCCTACTGGCGCCGCGGCAACAAGGAAGAAGCCCTCAACGACTACCGCAAGGCGCTGACCGCGGACTCGCTCGAGCCCGAGTTCATGCTCTCGATCGGCGACCGCATGGCCCAGATGATCCTCTTCCGCGAGGCGATCGGGGCCTTCACCCGCGCCTACGCCCTGGCCGGCGGAGAGGGAAACGCGGCCGTGCCGCGCGCTTCGTCCAAGGGAAAGAACTCTCGCGCGGCCGCGAAGGCGACCCTGTCCCCGGTCGGGGTCAGGGCCTTGATCCGCCGGGCGGGGGCCTACGAGGGGCTCAAGGACCTCAAGGCCGCGATGGCCGACCTGACCGAAGCCGTGAGCCGCGATCCCTCGAGCGCCACGGCCTGGGCCGCTCGCGGGACCCTCTCGCTCAAGATGGGCCTCGACGCGCAGGCGCTCAGCGACCTCAATCAGGCCGTGCGCCTCGACGCCAAGAACGCCGAGGTGCGCGTGGCGCGCGGCAGCTACTACGCGCGCACCGACCGGCCCAAGGCCGCGCTGGAGGACTTCAACGCGGCCGTACAGCTCGACTCCGCGCGCGCCGACGCCTACAACGACCGCGGCGCGCTCTACGTGAACGCCTTCAACCAGCCCGAAAAGGCCATGGCGGACATCGAGAAGGCCGTGAGCCTCGCGCCCAAGGATCCGAACTACCTCTTCAACCTCGCGATGCTGCGCCTCAAGGTCCGCGACTATTGGAAAGCCGTCGAGCTGTTCAACGCCTCCTTGAAGTACCAGGGCCCTCCCGCGCGGGTCATGGCCTACCGCGCCGAGGCCTATTCCCAGCTCGGCGATCACGCCAACGCCCTGCGGGACATCCAGATCGCGCTCGAGAAAGACCCCAAGTACGTCCCGCTCTACGATGCCCTGGGGAGCATCCGCTTGCGCTCGCACGACTACGAGCAGGCCGTGCGCGACCTCGACCAAGCGCTCGACCTCGAGCCCGAGAACGTCAGCGCGCTGGTCCACCGCGGGGCCGCCTACGGGGCGCTGGGCTCGCTCAAGCGCGCCCTCAAGGACTTCAAGCGGGCCGTCGAACTCGACCCGAAGTCCAAGGAGGCGCTGACCTACCATTGCCAGGCCCTGCGCTTGAGCCGCGACCCCGCCGGCGCCGTGCGGGAGTGCTCCAAGGCCGTCGACCTCGACGCCTACTACGCCCCGGCGTACCTGCAAAGGGGCCTGAGCTACCTCGCGATGCGCCAGGCCGACAAGGCCATCGAGGACGTCAACACCGCCTCCGAGCTCGGCCTGCGCCGGCCCGAGGGACTGCTGGCCCAGGCCATCGCCCACACCGCGTCTCACCTTTATAAGGAGGCACACGCCGATTTCGAGGCCGCCATGGAGCTCGATTCCTCCGTCCACACCCGCGAGATCGGGCTCAAATTCCCCCATGGGGACAACGAGGATTATTACAACGACATCGCCGACCTCGAACCGCTGATGCGCCGCGACTCCTCGAAGCCCTACGTTTTCATCGTCCGCGCCGACTCCATGCGCAACGCGGAGCATTTCGACAAGGCCATCGCCGAGTACACCAAGGCCATGGAGCTCGACGGCTCGCTCTCGGACGCCTACGTCGGCCGGGGCTTGGCGCTCATGGCGCAGGAGGCCTACGACTCGGCCCAGCAGGATTTCCTGCGCGCCCTCGAGCTCAACGCCGACGACGCCAAGACGCGCGTGCGCCTGGCCACCTTGCTGACCCTCAAACGCGACTACAGGGGAGCCCTGCAGGAGGTCGCTCGGGCGCTCAAGCTCGACGGCCGCAACTCGGAGGCCTACCTCCGGGGAGGCAACGCCCAGTACTTCCTCAAGAACTACAAGAAGGCGCTCGACAACTACGAGCTCTCGGCCAAATACGACCCCTTGAGCCCCGCCGCGCACAACGCCGTCGGCATGGGCCATTTCGCCCTGCGCCAGTACAAGGAGGCCCTCGAGAGCTTCAGCCGCGCGATCTCGCTCAACCCCAACTCCGACCGCTTCTTCCGCAACCGCGCCTCGACCTACTCCAACATGCGCAACTTCGTCAACGCGGCCGCGGAGTTCAAGAACGCCAGCGCGCTCAACACCGACCCCGCGATGGTCGACGACTACAAGAAGCTCATCGACGAGAGCGAGGCCCAGAGCACCGACGGCAAGGGCTGAGGCCGCTCTGATACGGGGGCATCCATGTTCCCGGACATTTCAGGCTGACTTGCCGGGCGCCTGCGGCGAGAGCTCCAACAAC
Source organism: Elusimicrobiota bacterium (assembly GCA_016194705.1). Lineage (GTDB taxonomy): Bacteria > Elusimicrobiota > Elusimicrobia > UBA1565 > UBA9628 > PALSA-1176. Next base: position 67,967 of record JACQAZ010000001.1, read on the forward strand.
GACTTCAGAAAGAGAGGTGCGCGTGAGCGCAGCGAACGCGCAACCGGCCGGAGCGAAGCGACGGACGGCTGCCGTGCGGATACCGGAGTCCTAACATTGTCACTTTTTTGGACCATATGGTCCAAAAAAGTGACAATTCCTGCGACAGATGCCGCGTGGGTCACGCGTCAATGTCCTGGAACCTGGAGGAGAGGCCCCCTTGACACTGTCAACCCCAAATAGAATTGTCCCCTAGTTGTCCCAAGTAGAAATGTCCCCTTCGTTGGGTTCATCTGTGGAGCCTGAATCCTGCGCTGGTGCGGAAGTTTCCGTGCTTGAGCGCCTTCCAGTAGCGATGAGCCGTTTTGATGTGGCTCGAATTCGAATAGCCGTTGAGTGACCGGGTTGGGCGGTGGGGCAGGTATTCGTAGTTGAGCGTCAGGCCCTTGTAGAGCAGGCGAACGCTGTCGTCGAGCCTGGTTTGGATCGTGACCTCTGCTTTTGGCCGTACGCCTGCGCCTTCTTTCAGCTGAATCCATCGGCCGAAGTACTGGATCGTGTAGTCGTTCTTGACGCATCGGCTTAGCTTGACCGAGAGCACCTCCAGCAGATCCTGGCCGGGGACCAGAGGCCGGTGCGCATCGATGGCGGATCGCGGCGCTTCGGCGTAGGTTTCGTTATGCTTGGGAATATAAGTCTGCCAAAGAAACTTATTGGCCGCCTCGATCGTTGCTATCCCGCGCAGGCGCAGCTCTTTGACCAGCCGGTCTTGGTGGGTGTGAAAGCCGCGTTCAACGCGGCCTTTGGCTTGCGGACTGTTGGCGGTGATGACTTGGATGTTCAGCTCGGCCATGGCCCTGGTGAATTGCGTCATCGGCATTTCGTCCCGGGATTGATCGTGGTTGGTTTTGTAGATCGAGTCCCTGTCGACGTAGAAAGCCACGGGACGGCCGTTCTGTTTGAGATAGCTGCGCGTGGTGCGAAGCAAGGTCATCGTGTCTTCAACCTCAACGAACTCGCCGTAGAGAATCCTGCTCGTGGCGTCGTCGATGTAGATGATGAGCACGCACTTGGGTCCGCGGTCTTCAAACCAAGCGTGGGGCGAGCCGTCGAGCTGCACAAGCATGCCGACGCATTCGCGGCGCTCGCGCCAGCTTCTGTGGCGCAGACGATGGCCCCACGGCTGCCAGAGACCGACTTGGGTCATCAGCTGGCGAAGGGTTTCAACGCCCAGCGTGATGCCGGCGTGCTCGCGGAGCTTGTCGCTAGCGAAGGTCGGCCCAAAGCCTTCCCACAGCGGGTCGTGGAGCGCGCTTAGCGCGGCTTCCAGCAGCATGGGGTCGAGCTGGTGGTTGGAGGGCCGGCCGCGCAGCTTGTGAGCCATGCCAAGAGGGCCTTGCTCGCGCTGCCGCGCGCAGAGGCGCTTGACCTGGCGCACGCTGAGCCTGAGCATAGTTGCGCCTCGCGCCTGCGTCAGCCTTCGGTCCATCACCTGGCGAATCACTTGAATTCGATCCAATTCCTTGCGGCTCATCCGCACAACCTCGTCGTCCATGAACCCTCCCGCTCGGCGGGAAGGGTAAAGGTGACATTTCTATTTGGGTAGAAGGGGTCATATCTAATTGGGGGTGACGAGCAGTGGCTCCGGGGCTATGATTCCCCCAAGGACAAAACCATGGAGTGTTTTTCTCACGCCGGCGCTCCGGCGGTCGGCGTGTGTCGAGGGTGCGGCAAGGGAATCTGCCGATCCTGCGCGAAGGACCTGGGGTTCGGCTTGGCGTGCGCTCAAGCGTGTGTTAAGGAAGCGACCGAGGCCCGCGAGGCTCAACCAGCGCGCAAAGAGAATCTACGGCGTCGGATTCCCTCGCCCTCGCATCGCCACCGGTGCGGTCATGTTTCTGATCTTGGGCGCGACGTTCCTGGGCTTCACTCTCGTCTGCGACTATCTCAACGGTCAGGTCGAATGGTTCAACGTGATTTTCTCCGGAGTTTTCTTCCTTCTGGCCCTGGTCGCCCATCGCCGGGCCAAGTCCGTCGGCCTCTGCTGATCTGCGCTGCCTGGACCATGTGCTACAATTCCTACACGGCATGGACATCCCCGAGCTTTTCACGCGCGGAGAACCCGTTTTTTCCTTCGAGTTCTTCCTTCCGAAAATAACGGATGACATCCCCAGCTTCCTCGATGGAGTCCGGGAACTCAAGCGCCTCTCTCCGTCCTTCGTCACTTTGACCTACGGCGCCGGCGGCTCGGCGCGGGACAAGACCATCGAGACGGCCGGCCGCATCAAGCGCGAGGTCGGTCTCGAGACGGCCTGCCACATGACCTGCATCACCCACACCAAGGCCGAGATGTCGGAGAACCTCTCGCGCCTGACTTCAGAGGGCATCCGGCACATCGTCGCCCTGCGCGGCGACCAGCCCAAGGACCAAGCCGTGCCGCCGCCCGGGGAGCGCGACTTCGGCTACGCGCGCGATCTCGTCGCTTTCATCAAGAGTGCCGGGGGCTTTCGGATGGCCGTGGCCGGCTACCCGGAAACGCACCCGGAAGCCGTCTCGCCCGACGACGATCTCAGAAACCTCGTCGAGAAAGTCAAAGCCGGCGGCGACTGGGTCATCACGCAGCTTTTCTTCGACAACCAAGCTTACTTCCGGTTCGTGGAAAAGGCCCGCGCCGCCGGCGTGAGAGTCCCCATCGTCCCCGGGATCATGCCCGTGACCGGCTACGCCCAGCTCAAGCGCTTCACGGCGATGTGCGGCGCGAGCATACCCCCGGCTCTCAACGCGGAGCTCGAGAAGGTTTCTGCCGATCCCGAGGCCGTGATCCGCCTGGGCGTCGACTACGCCGCCCGCCAGTGCCGCGAACTGCTCGAAGGCGGCGCCCCGGGCATCCACTTCTACACGCTCAACAAGACGCGCTCGACCTCCGAGATTCTCTCAAAACTGCGTAAAGCCTCCTGACATGGCGCCGCTGGCTCTGCTCCTGGCGCTGGCAAGCCCCGCGGCGGCGGTCTCGGTCTCGACGGAGCCCTTCATCGCCGGAGTGCGCGTCGAGCACGTCAACGTCTTCGATCCGGCGGTCCAGGGAGAGAACTGGTGGCTGTTCCGCCTCGCCGACAGGATCCATTTCACCACGCGCGAGGAGGTCATCCGCCGCGAGCTCCTGCTCGGACCCGGCGACAAGTGGGACAGCTTCAAGGCGCTCGAGTCCGAGCGCAACCTGCGCCAGCTCAACATCTTCCGCCGCGCCGAGGTCAAGCCGGTCCCGAAGCCCGACGGCAAGCTCGACCTGCTGGCCCGCACGCAGGACAGCTGGACGCTCGCCCTGCAGGCCGGCGCCGGGACCGAGGGGGGGCAGACCTTGCTGCGCTACGGCGTCTCCGAGGACAACCTGCTCGGCTACGGCAAGTCGATCGGGGCCTTCCACACCGAGGACGGGCGCCTCGTGCGCAACGAGTTCCGCTACCGCGACTCGCGCTTCCTCGGCTCGCGCTTCTCCTTCGACCCCTTCTTCACTCGCACCGGCCACGGCACCTCGGTCGGCAGCGACCTGATCCGGCCCTTCTTCTCGCTGGAGACGCCCACGGCCGCGGGCGGGAACTGGTCGCACACCGTCGATGAGTCCATCCTCTACCGGGATTCCGAGGAAGGCTCCAAGTTCGTTCTCAAGAACGACACGGTGCTGGCCGCCACCGGCGCGCGGCTCCCCCAGGACCGGTGGGCGGCGCAGCGGGTCGAAGCGGGCTGGTACGCCCAAAAAGACCAGTTCTACCCGTTCGACCTCACGGCGGACGGCACCTTGCCCACCGACCGCACCCTCTCCGGTCCTGTGGTAGGCTACAATCTCGTGCAGCCGCGCTATGTCAAGGAGACCTACATCAACAAGATGGAGCGGGTCGAGGACTTCAACATGGGAAACGAGCTGCGCGTCTTCGGCGGCTTCATGGGCCGCGCGCTGGGCTCGGACCGCGACCGCTGGATCTACAACATCGCAGACCAGCAGGGCGTCTATTTCGCGCCGGGCCGCTTCATCCTCGCGCAGATCGGCGCCAAGGGGCGTCTGGCCAACGCCCGCCCGGACAACACCTTGATTTTTGCGAACCTCAATCTCTTCTACGCGACCGACTGGCAGATCCCGCAGACCTGGGTCGCCCACATCGAGGCCAACAAGGGCCGCAACCTCGACGGCGAGAACCAGATCATCCTCGGCGGCAACAACGGCCTGCGCGGCTACAAGAACTACAGCTTCACGGGAGCCGAGTCCCTGCTGCTCAACCTCGAGGACCGTTTTTTCCTGCCGGGGGAATATTTCCATCTGGTCCGGTTCGGAGCCGCGGTCTTCTGGGACACCGGCGCCGTCGAGCCCGCAGGCAGGGGGATGACGTTCAAGGATTTTAGATCGGACCTGGGCCTGGGCTTGAGGGCCTCGCCGACCCGCGGCCAGACCGGCAACGTCGTGCGGCTCGACTTGGCGCGTTCGCTGCAGCGCGGCCCCGGCCCCGACCGCTGGGTCGTGTCGCTGACGGGCTCCCAGGCGTTCCAGATCTTCAACAGCTCGACGAAGTCGGTGCGCGGGAGCCCGTCCTCCCAGCTCGTCGTGGAGCCGCGCCGCTAGAGGAATGGTGCCAGGCCTTCACTCTTTTCACTCTTTTTTCATGACCATCCGAATATTGTGTGAAAGAGTGAAAAGAGTGAAGGCCTGGCACCCCACTGTATGGATGAGATAGACGCCGTCGTCGTCGGGGCCGGAGCCGTGGGCCTGGCGCTCGCCGCGCGCCTGGCGCGCGCCGACAGGAACGTCGTCGTCTTGGAGCGGCACGAGCGCCACGGGATGGAAACCTCGAGCCGCAACTCGGAGGTCGTGCACTCGGGACTCTACTACCCGGCGGCCAGCCTCAAGACCAAGCTCTGCGTCGAGGGACGGCGCCGGCTCTACGAGCTGGCCCCCAAGCGCGGCTTCTTCGTCAAGAAGACCGGCAAGCTCATCGTCGCATGCGAACAGGGCGAGCTCGAGAAGCTCGAAGCGCTCAAGAAGAACGGCGAGGCCAACGGCGTCGAGGGCCTCGAACTCGTCGACGGCAAGGACTTGGCGCAGTTCAGCTACGGCGTCAAGGCGGTCGCCGCGCTGTGGTCGCCCGAGACGGGGATCGTCGACTCCGAGGACCTCATGCGGGCCGCTCTTGACGAGGCCAAGGACAAGGGGGCCATCTTCCTCTGGGGCTGCGGGCTTTCCAACGTCGGGCGCAAGGACGGGCGGTACGACCTCTGGGTCACGGGCCAGGACGAGCCGATACCGGCGCGCTGCGTGATCAACTCCGCGGGTCTTAATGCCGACAAGATAGCGGCCCTGGCCGGTCTCGATTGCGGCGCGATAGGCTACGGCCTCCACTATTATAAAGGAGAGTACTTCTCGCTCAAACGGCCGCTCGAGGTCCGGCCCTTGGTCTACCCCGTGCCCTCCAAGCAGGGGTTGGGCATCCATCTGACCGTCGACCGCCAAGGGCGCCATCGCCTCGGACCGAACGCCTTTCCGGTCGAGAAACTGGACTACGATGTCGACTCGTCCCACGCCGATTCCTTTCATGCCGCAGCCTCCCGCTACCTCCCCGACCTAAAAAGGGAGGACCTCATGCCGGGGACATCGGGGATCCGTCCGAAGCTCGCCGCTGACGGCTCGTTTCGCGACTTCGTGATCGCCGAGGAATCGGCCCGCGGGCTGCCGGGCTGGGTCAACCTCTTGGGCATCGAGTCCCCGGGCCTGACGGCCAGCCTCGCCATCGCCGATTATGTCGCCAATTTGCTATCATGGCCGCGTTGAAGAAATCCCTGTTTCTGCTTCCTTGGATTGCGCTTTCCGGGTGCAGCGCCAAGACGATCGCCCTTCATCAGACCGTCGCGCTGCTCGACTCCGGAGCGCAGGCCTTCTACGACGAGCCCGATCCCGTGCTGGCGCAAGAGGTCATGGGCTCCAACATGAAGCTCCTCGAGGCGCTGCTCGTCAGCGAGCCCGACAACGCGCGGCTGTTGGCGCGCGCCGCCGAGAGCTTCAACGGCTACGCCTTCCTTTTTCTCGAAGACGCCGCGCCCGAGCGCGCCAAGGGGTTCTACAAGCGCGGCCGCGACCACGCCCTCAAGCTGCTGGCCCGCAAGAACGCCTTCAAAGGCCTGGCCGAGAAAAACCTCGACGCCTTCACTCAAGCCTTGGCCAAGGCCGGCCCCTCGGATGTCGAGGCCCTGTTCTGGGCGGGCTTCGGCTGGGCCAACTCGATCAACCTCTCCAAGGACGACCCCGGCGCGGTGGCGGAACTCCCGAAGGCCGTGGCGCTCATGCAGCGCGTGCGCGACCTGTCTCCCGACTACCAGTTCGCGGGCCCCGAGCTGTTCTTCGCGATCTACTACGCCTCGCGCCCCGCCATCCTCGGCGGCGACGTCGCCAAGGCGCGGACCTATTTCGAGGACGCCCGCGCGCGCACGAGCGGCAAGTTCCTGATGACCTATGTGCTCGAAGCGCGCTTCCTCGCCGTCGCAGTGCAGGACCAGGAGCTCTTCAAGGCGCTCCTGACGCGTGTCGCGCAGACGCCGGCAGGCGCCCTTCCGGGCTCGCGGATGCAGGACGAAGTCGCCAAGCGCAAAGCCGCCGCACTCATGGGGAAGATCAATGATTATTTCTAACCTGCTGTTGGCCGCGATTCTCTCGTCGGCCCGCGCGGAGCCCAAGGTCATCAAGTTCGCGACCTTGGCCCCGGAAGGCTCGACTTGGATGAAGGTCATGAACGAGCTCAATACGGAGCTCCAGGAGAAGACCAAGGGCGAGCTCAAGTTCAAGATGTACCCGGGCGGCATCTCGGGCGACGAGAAAGACGTCGTCAAGAAGGTCAAGATCGGCCAGCTTCACGCCGCGGGCTTCACCGGCGTGGGCCTGGGCGAGATCGCCCCCGAGGTGCGCATACTCGACGCCCCTTGGCTGTTCCGCAGCGATAAGGAGCTCGACTTCGTCTACAAGGCCTTCGACAAGGACTTGAGCGCGGCCATCGACAAGGGGGGCTTCGTTCTGCTCGGCTGGACCGAGCTGGGGCCCGTCTACGTCTTCAGCAAGAACCCGATCGCGGACCCCGACGACATGAAGAAGCAGAAGATGTGGGTCTGGGAAGGCGATCCGATCGCCCAGGCCGCCTACAAGGCGATCGGCGTGAGCCCGATCCCGCTCTCGGTCATCGATGTCATGAGTTCCTTGCAGACGGGCCTCATCGACGCCGTTTACGGCCCGCCGATGGGCGTGGTCGCCCTGCAGTGGTTCACGCGCGCCAAGCACATCTACGGCACGCCGATGGCGATGTCGACCGGCGCGGTCTTGCTCTCCAAGTCCTTCTTCGCCTCGCTCGCCCCGGAGCAGCGGAAGATCCTCCTCGAGGTCAGCCGCAAGCACTTGAAGGAGCTCAACGAGCTCTCGCGCAAGGAAAACGACGAGGCCCTGGCCTCGCTGCAGAAGCAGGGCCTGACGCTCTCGGCCAAGGCCACGCCCGAACTCCTGAAGACCTACCAAGAACTCGGCCAAAAGGCGCGCCGCGAGCTCGTCGGCAAGCTCTACTCCGCCTCGCTGCTCGACCGGGTCGAGAAGTCCGTCGCAGACCTCAGAAGTGGGAAACCTAAAAAAAGCTGAGGCAAGGCTCGTCCAGCTCGAGACGGCGCTGCTCGTCGTCCTGCTCTCGACGATGGTCAGCCTATCCTTCCTGCAGGTCGTCCTGCGCCATTTCGGCAAGGGGCTGCTCTGGGCCGACACCCTGTCGCGCTATCTCGTGCTCTGGGTCGGCTTTCTCGGGGCGGCCCTGACGGCGGCGAGCAACAAGCACTTCGCCTGGGAGGCGGCCGCGCAGCGCGAGGACCGCACGGGCCATCTGATGCACGTGGGCGCGCATCTGGCCGCCGTCGTGCTCGCGGGATTTCTCGCTCGGGCTTCCTGGGCCTACCTTCTCTCGGAGAAGGCCGACGCGCAGACCTTGTTCACCGTCGCGGGCGCCGCGTTCCCGGAATGGGTCTTCGTCGCGGCCGTGCCGCTGGGCTTTTTCCTGGTCATCCTGCACACCGCAGTCAGACTCGCCGAGTCGGCGGAGAAGCTCAAGTCATGACCTGGCTCGTGCTGGCTTTTTTCGCGGCCCTGGCCCTGATCGGCACGCCCATCTTCGCCCTGATCGGCGGCCTGGCCCTCTACCTCTTCCACGCGGCGGCCAGCCCCGCTCCCGGCCTCTCGGTCATCACCGAGCTCATGCGTCTGGCGACCATGCCCTCTTTGATCGCGGTGCCCTTGTTCACCTTCGCCGGCTACGTTCTGGCCGAATCGCAATCCCCAAAACGCCTCGTCGACCTGGCCGAGGCGTTGTTCGGGTGGATGCCGGGCGGCGTCGCCATCGCGGGGCTGTGCGCCTGCGCGCTCTTCACGGCGTTTACGGGAGCCTCGGGGGTGACGATCATCGCGCTCGGCGGGCTCATCTACCCGCTGCTGCGCAAGCAGCGCTACCCCGACGGCTTCTCGCTGGGCCTCGTCACGACGACGGGCAGCCTCGGCCTCCTGTTCCCTCCGAGCCTGCCCATCATCCTCTACGCCTTGGTCGGCAAGATCTCGGTCGACAAGCTCTTCGCCGCCGCTTCGGGACCGGGGCTCATCCTGATCCTGATCCTGAGCGTCTACGCGGTCATCGTCGGCGTGCGCAACAAGGTCCCGCGCATACCGTTCTCGTGGGAGGCCCTGCGGACCTCGGCGCGCGCGGCCCTGTGGGAGATTCCCTTGCCTTTCGTCATCATCGGCGGCATCTACTCGGGCCAGTTCACGGCCTCCGAGGCCGCCGCCGTCATGTCGTTCTACGTGCTGATCGTGGAGGTGCTCGTCTACAAGGACCTTAAATTTTCGGACATCCCCGGCGTCATGGCGCGCAGCATGATCCTCGTCGGCGCGATTTTGATCGTGCTCGGGACCGCGCTCGGCCTGACCAATTACATGATCGACGCGGAGATTCCCGGCCAGCTCTTCGACTTCCTCAAGCTCCACATCTCGAGCCCCTGGGGCTTCCTCGCCCTTCTCAATGTGGTTCTGCTCGTCGTCAACATGGTCGAGATCTTCTCGGCCATCATCATCGTCGTGCCCATCATCGTGCCAGTCGCCCTCAAATACCAGATCGACCCGATCCATCTGGGCGCCTTATTCCTGCTGAACCTCGAGATCGGCTACATGACGCCCCCGATGGGCCTCAACCTGTTCTTGTCGAGCCGGCGCTTCGAGCGCCCCTTGCCCGAGCTCTACCGCGCGACCTTGCCCTTCTGGCTCATCCTGGTGGCAGCACTCGCCTTGGTGACCTACTGCCCAGCCTTGAGCCTCTGGCTGCCCAACCATCTGAGGATCCAATGACATGAAGACCGAAGCGAGAAACTCCGAGCTGACGCCGCAGCAGAAGAAGCAGATGCTCGACAAGATCAAGTCCTCGTCCTCCTACCTCCGGGCCTACGAGGACGTCTCCTTCATGGCCAAGAAGGACCTGCGGCCGATCAGACTTCAGTTGGAGCTCCTTAAACCCGAGACCGTCCTGCGCGAGCACAAGATCCGCTCGACCATCGTCGTCTTCGGCTCGGCCCGCGTGCTCCCGCCCGAAGAGGCGCGCGCCCAGCTCGCGTCGGCCAAGGAGGAGCTCGAGGGCAACCCGCGCAGCGACGCGCTCAAGCGCCGACTCAAGCGCGCTCGGATGCGCCTCGAGCAATCCAAGTACTACGAGGAAGCCCGGCGCTTCTCCTACATCATCTCCAAGGCTCAGCAATCCGACAAGAACCTCGAGTTCGTCATGGTGACCGGCGGCGGCCCCGGCATCATGGAGGCCGCCAACCGCGGGGCCTGGGAGGCGGGCTCGAAGTCCATAGGACTCAACATCACCTTGCCCCACGAGCAGGACCCCAACCCGTACATCACGCCGGGCCTGTGCTTCCAGTTCCATTACTTCTCGCTGCGCAAGATGCACTTCATGATGCGCTCGAAAGCCTTGGTGGCCTTCCCCGGAGGCTACGGGACTCTCGACGAGCTCTTCGAGACCCTGACCTTGGTGCAGACCAGCAAGAAGAAGCACCTGCCCATCGTCCTCTTCGGCAAAGAGTACTGGAGCCGCCTCATCGACTTCGACTTCATGGCCGAGCAGGGCATGATCTCCTGGGACGACACCAAGCTGTTCAAGATCGTCGAGAAGGCCGAGGAAGGCTGGGAGCACATACGGAGTTTCTGGAACACGCACCGCGGTCCCGTCGCCGAGGACTAGAGGCCCGATGCTGGCGACCATCCTCCTCGGGCTGGGCCAAACCTTGGCCCCGTGCTGGGCGGCCGACGAGTTCCTCAAGAACATGCGCAAGGCCGCGAAGGTCAAGGAAGACCCCGACAAGATCGAGTACTACGACCGCGCGATCTCGGCCTGGGAGCCCGACGACGGGGGCCCGCTCCTGGCGGAATGCCGTTTCCGCCGCGGCGAGGCCCATTTTCGCCGCTGGGAGTTTTCCGCCGCCGAGCCCGACCTCTCCAAGGCCATCGAGCTCGACTCGGGAAACAGCCAGGCGAGGCTTCTGCGCGGGCGCGTGCGCCTGCGGGCCGGCCGGGTCCCCGAGGCGCTCAAGGATCTCTTCGACTTCACGATCATGGCGCCCGAGAACATCGAGGGCTTCCTCTGGCTCGGCCAAGCCCATCTCAAGATCGACGAATACGAGCCGGCCCTCCGATCGTTTTCGCGCGCCGCGCAGATCGACGCGCGCGACTATCGCGCGCCGCTCGGGCAGGGGCGCGTCTGGCTCGGGCGCCGGGAGTGGGACAAAGCCCTGGCATCCTTGAGCGCCGCCGACGGGCTGGCCAAACGCAGGGTCCCCGACGTGCTGACCGAGCTCGCGGTCTGCGAGGTCGCCCGCGGCCGCCACGAAGCGGCCTTGGACGATTACGGGCGGGCGATCCCGCTGCTTGAGCACGCCCTCTCGCAGCTCTCGCGGGCCGACATCCCGACCGTCGAGCTCGCAGACGAGCGCGAGACCGCCGCCCGCGCCTACTACGGCCGCGGCAGGGTCAACGAGTTCCTTGTCCGCCTACCCGACGCGCTCGCGGATTACCGGCAGGCCTGCGAGCTGGGCCATCAGGAGTCCTGCCGCAAAGCCGAGGGGCTCGCCGCGCGGTCCGAGGAGACCAAGCAAGCGAAGACTCGGACCCTGGCCAAGCCCGAACGCAAAGCTCCAGCCGCGTCCAAGAAAAAGAAGCTCCCGCCGCCCGACAGCGAGGCCGGAGACAGAATCTACGCGAACTGATATCATGATCGGCTCCTTTCGAATGAAACGTCTCTCATTGCTGGTCGTCCTCCTGCTCGCCTCGGCGCGCGCCGAGGCCAAGCTCTCGCCGGTGGCCGAGAAGTACCTCGACGAAGGGCTGCACCATCTCTACAGCCTCGACTACCCCGAATCCCGCGCGGCCTTCCGCAAGATCATCGAAGCCGAGCCCGACAGCCCGTTCGGCTACCTCTTCGAGGCCGGCGGCATCTGGTGGCAGTCCTCGATGGAATACGGGCTCTTTAAGGATACGCCGACTTTGCAGGGCCTCTTCGAGCAGGACATCGAGGCCGCCCTGCGCAAGGTCGACGCCCTGGAGTCCTCGAAAGACAAGGACACGCGCGCCGACGGGCATTTCGTCGAGGGGATGACCGAGGGGACCCGCGGCCAGTGGGAGATGATGCGCGGCCATTGGCTCAAGGCCTACTCGAACGGCCGCAAGGCCCTCAAGCACCTCAACAAATGCCTCAAGACCGACCGAGAGTACTACGACGCGGACCTCGGTCTTGGCGTCTTCGACTACCAGGCGGCGCATTTCGGGGGCGTCGTGAAGGTCTTCGCGGCCATCGGCGGCATCCACGGGAACGAGAAGAAGGGCCTCGAGCTGATGCGGCTGGCCGCCGCCAAGGGTCGCTACGGCTCGCGCCAAGCCGCGCAGTTCCTCGCTTCCATCTACATCGCCGACCGGCACGACTACGCCAGCGCCCTGCCCCACATCCAGAGGCTGCGGCGCGATTTCCCCGAGAGCGCGTACTTCGAGTTCATCGAGGCCATGCTGCAGTACCGTTTGGGGCATTGGGACGAGTCGCTCAAGCTCGGCCGCGAGATCTTCGAGCGCTTCCGCTCGGACCCCAAGGCCCTCAACCGCAAGCTCCTCGGACTGACCTGCGGGCTCACGGGCGAGAAGTGCCTCGAGAAAGGCGACGTCGATAAGGGCTTGGTCTGGTTCACGCACGCCATCGAGTCGACCCCGGAACCCAAGCCCGGCGCCCGCGCGCCCAAGAAGGGCCCTGCGGCGGACAAGCAGGCCGCGGACCTGCAGTGGCTCTCCCTGACTCATCTCTACCGCGGCTACACCTTCGACATCCTCGGACAGAGCGACGAGGCCGAAAGGGACTACCATTGGGTCCTCGACCACCCCGACTTCTCGGACGGCCGCGCGCGCGCCGCCGAGTGCCTGGCGACCTCCTGCGACGCCAAGCCCCTGGTCTTGTACTTGCGCGCCATGTCCAACGGCGATCCCTGGCCTCCCTCCCGAGCCAAATAAATCCTGCGTTTTGAAACATTTTCGCCCTTGAAAAAAAGGCGGAGGCGAGCTATCCTCCTATGGCAATGAGCGCCGCCGATCCGTTCACAGTCTGGCTCGAGGGCTTCAAGAGAGAAGTCGACGCCGTCGTCGCGACCGTCGCGCCGTCGCGGGTCCCGGCCGCCGACGACGCCAAGGCCGCCTTCGAGAATTGGTGGCAGACCAGCCAGCAGCCCATCCTACCCGAGGGTCGAGGACCCGATCCCGGCGCGGGCCGCGTCGACGCCCTGACCGCCGAGCGCTCCGAGCTGCGCCAACAGCTGACCCAGGCGCAGGCGGGCTTCTCGGCCGAGCGCGAGGGACTCACCTTGCGGCTCGCCAAAGCCGAGACCCAGGTCCGCGCCCTGCTCGAGGGGGTCAAGACCCTCAAGGAGGACAAGCTGCGCCTCGAGGAGAGCGCGCGCAAGGCCGAGAGCGCCAATGCCTCGTCCGATGAGGAGCTGAGAATCGAACGCGAGCGCGCCCTGCTGGCCGCCACGGAGCTGGTCTCGCTCAAGCACAAGTCGGCCGAGCAGCAGGACGCCCTGGCCAAGCTGCGCGAGGCCGTGGCCGCCCGCGACGGCACCCTCGAGGAGCTGCGCCGCCAGGCCTCGGCCTACCAGGAGCGCCTCATCCACTCCAAAGAGCTCACCGACGCCGACGTCGCTTTGCTGCGCCAAGAGCTGAAGCTTTTCATCGAGGAAATCCGGATCATGCTGAGGAAGTAAGGTGCCAGGCCTTCACCCTTTTCACTCTTTGTCCTCAAAAGAGTGAAAAGGGTGAAGGCCTGGCACCAACCAAGGGAGAATTGAAATGAAATACTGGGTCTACATGAACGGCGAGGTCCCCGGCAGCTACACGCCGGCCGAGCTGGTCGCCTTGAACGGATTTTCGATGACGAGCCTGGTCTGCCCCGCCGAGGGGGAAATATTAGAGAAGAACTGGAGGCGCTCGGGCGAATTTTCCGACATCATCAAGGTCCTGCACGAGCGCGACGCCAAGCAGCCGCCCTCGGCGCCGTCGCTCGCGCAGGAATCGGTCATGACCGCCGACGTCAACCAAGTCATCGACACGGCCAGCACGCGCCTGTTCTCGCAAGTCTCCCACCTCATGAAGGAGCTCGAGAACCGCCGCGAGGAGCGGGCGCTGACCGTGACTTTGCAGCGCCAGGTCGTCGACCTCAAGGACCAGCTGCTCGCCGCCCAGGACAAGCTCTACGGCCTCGAGGGGAAGATGCCCCGCATCGCCGAGCTCGAGGAGATCGTGCGCAAGGACGAGACCGCGATCTCGAACCTCGAGAGCGCGCTCAAGGCCCGCGAGGAGGGCCTCGGCGAGCTGCGCCAGCAGACCGAGAAGACCAAGATCGAGCTCGAGAACACCAAGCGCCGCCTGGGCGAGTCGCTCAACGATCTCTCGATCCGCAACCGCCTGGTCGACAAGCTCAGCCGCGACCTCACCGAGAAGGAGCTCTCACTGGCCAAGTCCCTGGGCGTCATCAGGCGCCTCGAGGAGGACCTCAATCGCCTGTGCCCCGTCGTCGACGCCCTGGCGGCCCAGGAGCCGGCCCCGGCGCCGGCACAGCAGCTCCCCTCGGCCGCCGCACCGGCAGAAGAGGCGCCGAAGGAGCAGCCCGCGGCCCAAGGAGCGCTTGTCGACAAATTCAAGAAGCTGATGGGGCGTTCGGATCCCGGTCAATACGACCACTGAGCCGCGGTCTTAATTAGCGCTCGGCCCGCCTGACTGCCTAAAGTTAGCAGTCCAATTAGGGGATTGACAGTTTTGGATTCTCTGTGCTATAATTAGCACTAGAGGAGATGAAGTGCTAACTCTCCGCTAAGTGCTTTAAGGACGGATATATCTGGAGGCAAGAACAATGACCGAAGCGACGCTGACCAAAGTGAAGCTGCAGCCCCTGGGCGACCGGGTCCTCGTGAAGCCGCTCGAACAGAAGGAAGTGAAGCGCAGCGGCATCATCATCCCCGACACCGCCAAGGAGAAGCCGCAGGAAGGCCAGGTGGTGGCCACGGGCAAGGGAAAGACGACCGACGACGGCAAGGTGCTGCCCATGGACGTCAAGCCGGGAGACCGCATCCTGTACGGCAAGTACTCCGGCAACGAGATCAAGATCGACGAGCAGGACTACCTGATCATGCATCAGGAAGACATCCTGGGCTTGCTGAAGTAGTCCTATATTAAGGAGAGGTAGAGAAAAATGGCAAAGCAGATTATTTTCGCAGACGAAGCCCGCAAGGAGATGAAGGAGGGCGTCGACAAGCTGGCCAACGCCACCAAGGTCACCCTCGGGCCCCGGGGACGCTCGGTCGTTCTCGAGAAGAAGTTCGGCTCGCCGCAGATCGTCGACGACGGCGTCATCATCGCCAAGGACATCGAGCTCCAGGACCCCTTCGAGAACATGGGCGCCCAGCTCGTCAAGGAAGCCGCCTCCAAGACCAGCGACATCGCCGGCGACGGAACCACGACCGCGATCGTCCTGACCCAGGCGATGCTCACAGAGGGCATCAAGAACATCACGGCCGGCGCCAACGCGAAGGCCATCCAGCGCGGCATGCTCAAGGCCGTCGAGCTGGTCAAGAAGGACCTCCAGAAGCACTCCAAGCCCGTCAAGACCAAGGAAGAGAAGGCGCAGGTCGCGACCATCTCGTCCAACGACCGCAAGATCGGCGAGATGATCGCCGAGGCCATGGAGAAGGTCGGCCACGAGGGCGTGATCACCGTCGAGGAAGGCAAGTCCGCCGAGACCACGCTTGAAGTGGTCGAAGGCATGCAGTTCGACCGGGGCTACATCTCGCCCTACTTCGTCACGGACAGCGAGCGCATGGAAGCCGTGCTCGAGGACTGCTACCTCATCGTCACCGACAAGAAGGTCTCAGCCATGAACGACCTGCTCCCGCTGTTGGAGAAGATCGTGCAGACCGGCAAGCCGTTCCTGCTGATCTCCGAGGACGTCGAGGGCGAGGCCCTGGCGACCTTGGTGGTCAACAAGCTGCGCGGGACGCTCAAGGCCGCGGCCGTCAAGGCCCCGGGCTTCGGCGACCGCCGCAAGGAGATGCTCCAAGACATCGCCATCCTCTCGGGCGGCGAGGTCATCTCCGAGGAGCTCGGCCACAAGATCGACAAGGTCGGCCTGGACATGCTGGGCCGCGCCAAGAGGGTCGTCGTCGACAAGGACAACACGACCATCGTCAACGGAGCCGGCGACAAGAACGAGATCAAGAAGCGCGCCGACGCCATCCGCAAGCAGATCGAAGACACGACCTCCGACTACGACAAGGAGAAGCTGCAGGAGCGGCTCGCGAAGCTCTCCGGCGGCGTCGCCGTGATCAACGTCGGAGCCGCGACCGAGACCGAGATGAAGGCCAAGAAGGCCAAGGTCGAGGACGCGTCCCACGCGACCCGCGCGGGCGTCGAAGAGGGCATGATCCCGGGCGGCGGCGTCGCATTGCTGCGCGCCTCCGAGGGCCTCGAGAAGTTCAAGGGAGACAACGAGG
This sequence comes from Elusimicrobiota bacterium, assembly GCA_016194705.1. Taxonomy (GTDB): domain Bacteria; phylum Elusimicrobiota; class Elusimicrobia; order UBA1565; family UBA9628; genus PALSA-1176. The sequence goes on from JACQAZ010000001.1 coordinate 84,068, forward strand.
ACGAGACCACGGGCGGCGCGATCGTTCGCCGCGCGCTCCAGGCTCCGATCCGGCAGCTCGCCGAGAACTCGGGCTTCGAGGGTTCCGTCGTCGTCCAGAAGGTGCTCTCCTCGAGCAACGGGACCGGCCTCAACGCGGCCACCGGCGAGTACGTCGACCTCTTCAAGGCCGGCATCGTCGATCCGCTCAAGGTCACCCGCACCGCTCTGGAAAGCGCGGTGTCGATCGTCGGGACCATCCTGACGACCGAGGTGCTGGTTGCCGACATCCCGGAGAAGAAGGAATCCGCTCCGATGGGCGGCGGCCACGGCCACGGCGGAGACATGTACTAGGCTAGACGCTTAGTCCATCAACGAATCAAAAAAGCCCCCCGGTCCGAAAGGATCGGGGGGCTTCCTTATTATACGCCCCGGTGCGAATAGCGAAATTCGAACGTGAAAGTGATAGGCCGACCAGGATGGCAGTGTTTGTCCCGAACTCAATATCGATTGCTATTGAAATTTGTTTCGAGACGACTTACACTTTCTGGGACAAAGGCGAAAGGAAGTCTGGCGTGATATGCTGACCGGGCCGGCGGCCTTTGACGGATCAATATTGGCAGTTTTTTCCGGATAAGCGACAATGGAATCGATGAAATTCTTAAATGCAGGAAATTTCGGATTCCGGAGTTAAGCTGGTCAGTATAATAGTAGTTATGCTACCCCAATGAAAATGAGAGTTACAATTATCTTCTGTCTCGGAGGATTTCTTTCTCCTGCTGCGGCCCAAGAGTCAGCGCAAGAACGGCTCGCAAAATTTAAGGCGTCTCAAGGACAGATCGCACAACTCCAAGAGAAAGTCGAAAAGGCCCCTGATGATCAAAAAGCGTATCGGGCTCTTCTGGAGGCGGGTCTCGATCAGTACGAATTGATTTATGCTCGCGAACACTATCCAGCTGATATTCGCGAGAACATTTTGAAATTAAAGGTCGTGATGGAAGACATGTACACTCTTCAGGAAAGCATCAATGAATCGGGCATGCCGGTTGGCGTCACCGTACCGGACCTATTGCAGCGGCTTAAGGCCCAAAAGGTTCGGTATGCTCGCCGAAGATCTGTCCCCCTGATCGATCCTTGGGGCACCCCATATCGCTTCTTCATTTTCCCTGAGAACGGTCAATACAAGATCGTTTCAGCAGGAAGCGACAAGAAATTTGACCCAGAAAATCTTCGGATCACAGAAGATGAGTTGAGGCAAGCACCTGAGAAACGGTCTTCCAAAATGAGTGACGATATTGTGTTCATCGACGGGCGCAACTTTACAAAGATCTACGACTACCCAAAGAAAGCGCAAACATTCCTGTACACGCGTTGCAGGCCAGCGGATGAGGTGCGCAAAGTGCGGTGCTGGTAGCATAACTAACCGCTTCTGCCGACGGCGGCTTTGCAGAGGATCGCCTGATAGCCGTCGCGGCAGAGCGGAGCGTTATGGCTCGGTTCTGGCGAGGTAGCAATCCGGGGCGTGGATGGACCGACGGCATGAGGATGAGCGCACATGATTCGCGCTGAAGGCAAGAACGTTATCCTTTGGTTCGTTCTCGTCCTGGTGGCTTACATTATTTGGAGTGCTACTCTCGGCGGCTCATTTGGATGGTTCATTGGGCATTATTCCTACTCGACCCCGATGCCCACCTGGACGGCGATGCGAGGTACTGTTCATACTCCATCACCGGAACAAGCTGCGCAAATGAATCTTGAGTTCTCCCGGCATATGAAAGAGATCAACTGGCTAATTTGGTGACCGCTAATGAATGCGACAGCTTGGGTGGTCACAGGCGCTTTTCTTGGACTCGCATCCATACGTCGTTACAATTTCATTCTGTTTGTTTTGTTTTACATCTCCTCGCTCCTTGGAATCATGCATCAATTAGCTGCTTCCGGAAATCTCGTGATTGAGGGAGCGACATTTCTTGCTTCGGCTGTCGCCTTTTGGTTTTCGAACGAATTGACCTCCAAGATTCGGGCCGGAATACTGACGGCAAAACGGCATGAGAGCACAATACTACGCCATAACTAACCGCTTCTGGCGACCGCGGCTGTTAAGGAATTCCAGTAGCCGCGGCGCCAGAGCGGAACGTTATGCGTGGTACGCAGCCTCGCGCAGGTCCTAGATCGCGTCACCCCCTTGATTTAAGGACAAATCTCGTGTATATTTAAATATATACATGACGGACATCGTATTCGGGCAGGCGAAATTCGACTGGGACGAGCACAATGTCCGCAAGAACTGGAAGAAGCACAAGGTCGCCTACACGGAGTGCGAGGAGGTCTTCTTCGACCCCGGACTCAAGGTCCTGCCGGATGAAGGCCATTCGAAGACCGAAAGGCGCCACATCGCGCTGGGCAAGACCGTCACGGGAAGGCTGCTGTTCGTGGCTTTCGTCGACAGAGGGGGCAAGCTCCGGGTCATATCGGCCCGGGCTATGAGCCGGCAGGAGAGACGCGCTTACCATGAAAAAATTAAAGAAGCTTCCTAAATTCAAGAGCGACGACGAAGCCGCCAGGTTCTGGGCCGCTCACGACTCGACCGACTACGTCGATTGGTCCAAAGCCAAGCGGGCGGTCTTCCCGAACCTGAAGCCGACGTCCAAGCTTATCTCTATACGTTTCCCCGTCGCGGTGCTCGATCGGGTCAAAGCGTTGGCCAATCAGCGCGACATCCCGTACCAGGCGCTCATCAAGATGTTCGTGAATAAGGAAGTCGGCATGCTCCTGCGCGACAAGCGGCGCCCTTACTCGAAATAGGCCCTCAAGATCACGCCATGACTAACCTGAAAGGATCTTGTCTCTGTGGGGCCGTGACTTTCGAGGTGGCGGGCGCTCTCAAGGCGACCGACGCCTGCCACTGCTGGCATTGCCGCAAGCAATCCGGCCACTTCTTCGTGTCGACCGATCTCCCGCGCTCCGCCGTGACTATAAAAGGAGGGGAAAATCTAACCTGGTATCAGTCGACGGAAAAAGTACGCCGCGGTTTCTGCTCCACCTGCGGGTCCGCCTTGTTTTGGGACCCGGTCAAACTCGACTGGATCGGCGTCGCCATGGGCGCCTTCGACTCCCCGACCGGCATCAAGCTCCGGATTCACATCCACGTCTCAGGCAAGGGCGATTACTACGACATCGCCGACGGTCTGCCGCAGAATCAGGATTGAGGGCATGGCCGAAACGGAGCGGCGCGCCTTCGAGGAAGACCACGGCGGTCGGCGGCTCCGGCGCGGCGA
>JACQAZ010000041.1 GCA_016194705.1 Elusimicrobiota bacterium
CTTTCCCGGCGCTGTTGGCCGGGGAGAGGAGGATGGCAGGTATTTATTGTCGGATTATGCCGACTTGCTTTTAAGCCCCTACGGGCAGAGTGAGGTTTCTACGCCCTCCAAGTCGGCATAAGGGCAGAGTCGGCATTATGGCGCTACGAGTACGACTTCGGCGACGGCTGGACCCATACGATCCTGGTCGAGAAGACACTGCCCCCGGACGATCCGAAGAAATATCCGCTCTGCCTGGAAGGAGCCCGCGCCTGCCCGCCCGAGGATTGCGGCGGAGTCCCCGGCTACGAGGAGACGCTTGAGATCATCGCGGACCCGAAGCATCCTGAGCATGAGGAGCGGCTCGAATGGCTTGGCGAGCCGTATGATCCGGAGGCCTTTGACCTCGCCACGCTGAACAAGAAGCTGGCGCGCTTGAAGCTGTAGATGGGACCGATAGCCCTTTTCGATAAGTCGTTCATTCAATCCCTGTCGATTGACGAGGCGGTTTGGTTCGATCACTTCTTTCTTTGCAATATTGCGCCGCCGTTCCTCATTGAGACTCTAGCTGACCTTGAGAAGGAGGTTCGCGCGGGTCGAACACCAGAAGACGAGGTTCGAATTATTGCCGAGAAGAGCCCCGAGAATGGGGTCCCTGGCATTAATTCGTTTCACCGCAACAGTTACATCGCAAGTCTTCTCGGCCATGATGTCCCGATGACCGGGCAAGTTTTAATTTCCAATGGCAAGCGAGTTAAGGTTGATGGTAAGTCGAGCACGCTTGTCGAACAGACCCCCGAAGCTGAAGCCTTTCAGCGTTGGCAGAAATCCGAATTTCACGAACTCGAACGAGGCGTCGCAAAGAAATGGAGAAATGCCCTTGAGCAGCGCCCCAATGTCGAGGGAGCGATGCGCCTCATCGCGCAGATGAAGCTCAAAATCGATTCATGTGCTAATTTGGGCGATGTCAAAAGAGTTGTGGACGCGGCTGTTGAAGGAGGTGCTCCGACTATCAAGCTATTGGAGCTCTCGTTCGTCCTCCAACCCGTCGGAGGTTATGCGGACAGCGTCCGGGAGCGCTTGATTGAGGAGCGGTACAAGCCACTCCGCTGGTTCGCACCATATGCGGCACTTGTGCTGTCGGTGGACTTAGTTTTCTATATCGGCATTCACAGAGGCTTCATTGCAGCTGATCGCCCTAGCAACAAGACTGACTTCTCGTATCTCTATTATCTGCCGTTTTGCATGCTATTCGTATCATCGGACAAGCTTCATAGAACCGCGGCACCGTTGTTCCTGCGGCCAGATCAGAAATTTGTTTGGGGGCCTGACCTGAAAGCCGCACTTTCTGAGATCAACGCCTACTTCTTGCAACTTCCAGAGTCTGAGCGAGAGAAGGGAGTTTATGCAATTGCTGACAAGCCGCCCAAAGAGTCCGGCACGCTAGTCGCCAACCTCTGGAAGGAGTTTCTGAAGCCGGGGATCATGGAGAAAAAATCGAAACCGGTTGGCGGAGAAAACCCGACGCCCGAAGAGAAAGAGCTAATTGCACATCTAAATGACTTCGTGCGTAAAGCAAGGGCGGCTCCTGCAGAGGCACACTCTGGGGAAGAGCCGGGATCCCTCCTGATCCAAAGAAAGGTTCGGAGCAAACGGGGGTCGTGGCGAATTGTCTCTAAGACGATTGCTGACTCGGAGCCTGAGGACGTCTGAGATATTGCCTTAGGCTAGGGATCTGTGGTCCAGCCAAAATCCTTGTGGTGTAGCGAGGCAAGAAATTTTACCGCGCGCGTCCGATCCGTGCTATACTCTTTTCCAGGACCACTAGGTTGAGTCGCTCAACCGCGTGATTCGGGGGCCTGTTCTCGACGGAGAAATGAAATTCCTCGTCGAGAAAAAGAAGGAATCCTCATAACCTTGAGGTCGCTGGTTCAAATCCAGCCCCCGCAACCATTTCACGCCTTCGAACCCGTAACGAGAAATGTCGGGACCTCACCCACCGAAAGGTGGGTTTTGTGTTTTATGGGCTGCCGCTTGACGGGGGCCGGGGCCGGGGCTATACTGGCGCCGTGGACGAGGCGATCAAGACCCTGACCTACCGTTTCCGCCTCAAGGACGGCCGGGAGAAGGAATTCAAGGTGGTCTTGGAGCGCCCCAGCATGCGCCAGGGGCTTCCGGCGCGAGCCGAGTATCCCGCTTGGACCAAGCTCGAGTTCCAGCAGTGTCCCAACTGCCCGCTCAAGCCCGCCGATTCCCCGCGCTGTCCCGCCGCCGTCAGCCTCGTCGACGTCGTGGAGTTTTTCAAGGAACTGCCCTCCTACGAGGTCGTCGAGGTCAGGATCACGAGCGATGAGAGGGAGTACTCCGGGACCAAGAGCCTCCAGGCGGTGCTCAACGCCCTGATGGGGGTGCACATGGCGACCTCCGGCTGCCCGATCCTCGACCGCCTGCGCCCCATGGCGTTCACCCACCTGCCGTTCTCGACCATGGACGAGACGCTCTACCGCGTGATCGCGATGTACCTCGTTTCTCAGTTCCTGCGCCACCGCCGCGGCAAGGCGGCGGATTGGGACCTCAAGAAGCTCGTCGGCATCTACGAGGCGATCTACGCGGTCAACGTGGCTTTCGTCAAGCGGCTCCAGAGCATCAACCCGCAGGACGCCAGCCTCAACGCCGTGGCCAGCCTCGATTGCTTCGGCGCCTTTACCCGGTTCTCATTGAGCAAGGATTCACTAGAGCAGATGGAGGCCCTTTTCGCCGCCTACCTCGCCGACTGAGCCGGCAGCTTCGAGGCGAACTCGGGGTGCGCCGACCGAAACCAGTCGTAGATCCGCTTGACGGCCTCGGCCTGCGTGATGGTCCCGGCCTGCATCTGCAGGAAGAGGTCGTACTCGAGCTTGTCCTTGTCGTCGCTGCCGTCGGGGTTGCCGCGCGGCTGGGGCCAGAGGTTGTCGACGTGGCTGTCCCCGCCGATGGCCAGCGGGATCAGGTGGTCGAACTCGTAGTTGCGCCAGTCGCTTTGCGCGATGCCGTAGTGCGCCGCGACCTCGAGCTTCATGTCCTTGGTCACGTGGCGGTTGCAGTAGGGAATCCGCTCGGCGTAGCGGTATTCCTTGAAGTCCGGGTCGTCGGCCGTGCACAGCCTGCCGGGCGTGAAGGACCAGTCGGGCTCCGCCCTGTTCCCGGATAACGCTTGAAACTCCGCGGGCGCGTCGACCGGCGCGCCCAGCGCCGCGGGAGGAGCCGGCGTGTTGACGGTCGCCGGAGAGTCCGCGAAGAAGCGGGCCTTGAGGGCTTCCGGCTCGGGCAGGCTCGCGGCGGCGGCCAGCGTCGCGGCGAGCAAGATGTTCGTACAGGTGGCGGCCAGCGTCTTCAGGCGGATCCGTTCCATTGGGCAATCCTCCGTTCATTTCCCGCTGTCGGCCGGTTCCCACGTCAGCCTTTGCGGGTGAGGCATTCCCAGGAACGAACTTTGCGGAACTCTCCAAAAAGAAACCAGGAGAGCCGGCTAACGCTAGCCGTTTCCCCTGGTGACTCCGGATTGGGCCCGGAGGTGGATGCTCCCCGACCTTATCTCGAGGATTACAGGTATCCGTAGGATAAGCCAAAAGGCCCAGCCCGCAAGGCCCAAAGGTCCTAGCCGTAAATAGGACTAAAGACCTAGAGCCAAAATGGCGTCGAATTCATGGATCGCGACGCCGCCTCCTCCGAGCGCGGCGCGGACCATCGCCTTGGCCACCGACGCGGCGGGGATCGCACGGTACTTGCGCAGCGGCCCGTGAAGGACCAGCGTAGTCAAGGCCGCGAGCCTTAAGAAAAGCTTCTCGGCCGGCCGCGACTCCGGCCGCTCTCCCAGCAGGAAGGACGGGCGGAAAATGTGGACAGCTTGGAAGGGGAGCCGCGAGACGGCCTCATCAAGCTCTCCCTTGATCCTTGAATAGAAGAGCCGAGAGCGGGCATCGGCCCCGGCGGAAGAGACGAGCAGGAAGCGCTTGGCTCCGCTTTCGACGGCGAGCCGGGCGACGCAGAACGGGATGCCGTAGTCGATCCTCCGGTAGTCCTCCCGCGAGGCCGTCTTGGCCGCCGTCGTGCCGAGGCAGGAGAAGACGTCGTCCGCCTCGAGAGTTCGGGCGAAGGATTCCGGCCGCGAGAAGTCGACGACTTCTTGGCGCAGCTTCGGATTTGAGACCTGCAGCGGGCGGCGGACCAAGGCCGTGACGCCGCCGTACCGCTCTTCCTTCAGAAGCTCCTGGAGGCAGAATCCCCCGACGAGACCGCTGGCCCCGACGAGCAACGCCTTCCTGTTGGTCATTTCGCTTGCCTATGGTCCCTGGACATGCTATAATATATCCGTAGTCGACGCTTTCGAACCTGTAACTAGAAATGTCAGGACCAACCCGCCAAGAGACGGCGGGTTTTGTGTTTTATGGGACCTAAAGCCGGCCGACCGGTGTATCTGAGCGAGTCCCGCCATGGCCGGGGAACGTTCGCGGGACGGCCTTTCCTCCCCGGCGACGCGATCCTGAACTTCACGGGAAAGATTCTCACCTCGGAGCAGGCCAAGGACCCGCGCTTCGAGCACTACTGCCTCCAGATCGGGATCGATCGCCAGTTGTATGTCGATCCTCCGGCTCGGTATGTGAATCATTCCTGCGATCCCAACGCCGGCCTCAAGGACGCCGTCACTCTCGCGGCGATCCGGGCGATCGCCGCCGGAGAGCAGATCTGCTTCGACTATTCGACCTCCATGCTGGAGGACGGCTGGACTCTGGCCTGCGCCTGTCAAAGTCCGCTCTGCCGGGGTCTTATCGGCGATTTTTCCCGGTTGGACGCGGGAACGAGGTCGAGGTATCTGGCCTTGAAGATCGTCCCGCCTTGGCTGATCGCTGAAATGGCTTGAGAGCCTGGCGCCGCCGAGGCGCCTTCGGCCGGCTGTGCTATAATCTGCCGATGGGAAAGTACGATCCGGCGCCGCAGAATCCGCGCAAGGCGGCCGACAAGCGCGACCCCTGCATCGCCAACGTCGACGAGATTTCTCCCGAATCGTATGAGCGCCCCGGCATAGCCGGAACTTCCTGGGACCTGGGCGCTGCGACCGGGACGCGCCTGCTCGGCGTGGACGTGACCGAGATCCCGCCCGGGAAGAAGTCGTCCCATTTCCACTCCCACAGCCACAAGGAGGAATTTTTCTTCGTTCTCTTGGGGCGCTGTCTTCTTCGATTGGGGGACAAGGAGTACGACTTGCGCCCCGGAGACGCCGTGAGCCGTCCCGCGGGGACCGGCGTCTGCCATCAGTTCCACAACCCCCACCCCGAGCCCTGCCGCGTGATGATGCTCGGCGTGCAGGCCGGCAAGGGCGTCGAGGACACGGTCGAGTGGCCGGAGCTCGGCCGTGCTTTCACGATGGACGCCGAAGGCAACCGCAAGATCATCAGGCGTTAGGAGTGCTATAATTGGCGGCGATGTCCGCCACCAAAGCCCGCGTCGTTTTGGTCCTGCTCTCATGCCTCATCAGCGCGGCCACGGGCCTGGTCCTCTCGCGCGGCGGCGGCGAGCAAAAGTCCGCGGGCCGCGCCAAGCCTCTGATCGGCCTTTCGATGGACACCCTCAAGGAAGAGCGCTGGCAGAACGACCGCGACCTCTTCGTCAAGAAAGCCGGCGAGCTCGGAGCGGAGGTCCTCGTGCAGGCCGCCAATTCCGACGACACGCGCCAGATTCAGGACATCGAAGCCCTCATTTCGCGCAAGGTCGATCTGCTGCTGATCGTCCCCCACAACGGCGCGGCCATGGCAAAAGGCGTAAGGCTTGCGCATGATGCCGGCATACCCGTCATCGCCTACGACCGCCTGATCACGGGCGAGCCGCTCGATCTCTACATCTCGTTTGACCCCGTACGCGTCGGCGAGCAGCAGGCGCAGTATCTCGTCGACATCTTCAAAGGCAAGGGCAAGAAGAAGATCGTGCGCATACTCGGGGCCAAGACCGACAACAACGCGGTCCTCATGAAAGTGGGCCAAGACCGCGTTCTCTCGCCCTACATCAAGTCCGGCGACTTCAGCATCGTTCACGAGGACTGGGCCGAGAACTGGAAGCCCGAGAACGCCAAGAAGATCGCCCAGGCGGCGCTCACGCGCGTCGGCGCCTTCGACGCGGTGCTCGCCGCCAACGACGGCACGGCGGGCGGCGCGATCCAGGCGTTGACCGAGGAAGGCCTGGCCGGCAAGGTCGTCGTGACGGGCCAGGACGCCGAATTGTCGGCTTGCCAGCGGATCGCGGCTGGGACGCAGGCCATGACGATCTACAAGCCGCTCAAGGCCCTGGCGGGGCTGGCCGCCGAGACCGCCGTCAAGATGGCGCGAGGCCGGCCCATCGTCGCCAAGGGCGAGCTCGACAACGGCGCGGGCAAGGTGCCCTCGATCCTCATGGAGGTCTACACGGTCACCAAGGCCAACATCGATTCGACCGTGGTCAAAGACGGCTTCCACAGCCGCGAGGAAGTCTACCGAGGTCTGGTCGCCGGGAAGTAGTCCGTCATGACCATCCTGCGCGCCGAGAGGATCGTCAAGCGCTTCCCCGGCGTCACCGCGCTTTCCGGAGTCAGCTTCGAGCTGCGGCCGGGCGAGATCCACGCGCTGTGCGGCGAGAACGGCGCGGGCAAGTCGACCTTGATCAAGCTGCTATCCGGCATCCACCCTTACGGCTCTTACGAAGGCACGCTCGAGGTCGGCGGCAAGGAGGCGCGCTTCTCGTCCGTCGCGGACGCGGAAGGCGCCGGCATCGCGGTCATCTACCAAGAGTTGGCCCTGGTCCCGGAGATGACCGCCGCCGAGAACCTGTTCCTCGGCCGGGAACCGGTCCGGGGGGGATTGATCGACTGGCAGCGCATGCGCAAGGAGTCGCTCCGCCTTCTGGCCGGCTTCGGCCTCGACATCGATCCGAACGCTCCGACATCAAAGCTGGGCGTGGGCCAGCGCCAGCTTCTCGAAATCCTCAAAGCCCTTCGTAAGGAGCCCAAGATCCTCATCCTCGACGAGCCCACGGCGGCGCTCTCCGACACCGAGGTCGGCATCCTGCTCGCCAAGCTCCGCGAGCTGCGCGGCAGGGGTATCGCCTGCGTCTACATCTCTCACAAGCTCGAGGAGGTCTTCGCGGTCTGCGACCGGATCACGGTGCTGCGCGACGGCGCCGCGGTCACGACGCTGGAGGCGGCGAAGACGAGTTCGGCCGAGGTCATCCGGCACATGGTCGGCCGCGAGATCAAGGACCTGTTCCCGCGCAAATCCTGCGCGCCCGGCGAGACGCTGCTCGGCGTCGCGGGGCTTTGCGTCGCCGACGCCTCGGGCTCGCCGTACCTAGAGGACATTTCCTTCGAGGTCCGGGCCGGGGAGGTCCTTGGAATCGGCGGCCTCATGGGCGCCGGCCGCAGCGAACTCTTGATGCATCTCTTCGGCGCCTGGGGCAAAAGGATGGGCGGCGAGGTCAAGCTCGCCGGCCGCGCTCTGAGCCCCGGGAATCCGCGCGAGTCGATCTCGAAGGGCTTGGTCCTCGTCAGCGAGGACCGCCGCCGCTACGGCTTGGTGCTCGACAAGAGCGTCGGCTTCAACATGTCCTTGTCTTCGCTCAAGAAGTTCCTTCGCAAGGGGCTCATCGACCGGCACGCGGAGGCCGTCGCCAATCAGGGGTTCTCGAACTCGCTGCGCGTCAAAGCGCCGAGCCTCGAGGCCGTCGTCGGCGGGCTCTCCGGAGGCAACCAGCAGAAGGTCGTCATCGGCAAGGCGCTGATGACCGAGCCCAAGGTCGTCCTGCTCGACGAGCCGACCCGCGGCATCGATGTCGGCGCCAAGCAGGAGGTCTACGGGATCGTCAACGAGCTGACCGCGTCGGGCAAGGCCGTGATCCTCGTTTCGAGCGAACTGCCGGAGCTCATGGGGATGTCGGACCGCATCCTGATGCTCCACGAGGGCCGCGTCGGCGGGCGCTTCCCCTCCGGCGCCTCCGCGGAGGAGCTGCTGGCGGCCGCGCTGGGCAAGTCATGACGGCGCACAAAGGCTGGCGCGATTTCTCGATGGTCTTCGCGCTCGCGGGGATCGCGGGCTTCTTCGCGCTCAGTTCGCCGCAGTTCCTGGGCTCGCGCAATCTCTCGATGCTCGCCATCGAGCTCTCCATCACCGCGACCTTGGCGCTCGGGATGCTGCTCGTGATCCTGCCGGGGCAGATCGACCTTTCCGCGGGCTCGGGCGTCGGACTCTTGGGGGGCATCGCGAGCGTGCTCATCTTCTCGCACGGCTGGCCCGCGCCGCTGGCCATGCTGGCCAGCCTCGTGCTGGGCATCGTCGTCTGGTACGCCATGGGCAGCGTCGTCGTGCGCGAGCGCATGCCCTCTTTCATCATCACGCTCGGCGGCCTGCTCGTTTTCAAAGGCTTGTTTTGGCTCGTGATCAACAACCGGACCGTGCCGGTCACCGCGGGCGCCGGTTCGAACCTCTATTCCTTGCTGACGACCTATTATCTTCCGCGGCCGCTGGGCTTCGCCCTCGCGCTGGCCTGCGCGGCGGGCTGGGGCTGGCTGAGATATCAGGACCGCAAGGAACGGCTCGAAAACGGTCTCGAGGCCGAGGACGGTGAAGTCTGTTTCTTGAAGTCCTTTATCACGGCACAGCTGGTCTTTCTCTTCGCCGTCGTCGCCAACCAGTTCCGCGGCGTGCCGCTGCCTTTCGTCATCCTGGGCCTCGTGGCGGCATGCGTCACCGTGCTGACCGAGCACACGCCGTTCGGCCGGCATCTCTACGCGATCGGCGGCAACGAGGAGGCCGCGGTCGTTTCGGGAATACCCGTCGAGCGGACCGTGATCACGGCCTTCGCGATCATGGGCGCGATCGTGGCCGTCACGGGCTTCATGCAGACCGCCTACGCCGGCGCCTCGACCACCACGGTCGGAGACCTCATGGAGCTCGACGCGGTGGCGGCCTGCGTGATCGGCGGGACGAGCCTCAAAGGGGGCCGCGGCACGGCCTTCGGCGTCCTCTTCGGCGCGCTCATCATGGCGACTTTGCTCAACGGGATGACCTTGCTCGCGGTCGCGCCCGAGTTCAAGTACATCGCGCGCGGCGCGGTGCTGGCCCTGGCGGTGTGGCTGGATGTGCGTCTTTCGCGCTAGCCTTCTTGCCGTCCTGCTCGCGGCGCCCTCGATGGCGGCCGAGCGGCCGCTCCTGGGTGCCAGCGTCTACGGCGGCATGGCCGGCTTCAAGGACGAACAGCTCGTGCTCTTAAGCGCCGAGGGCTTCAAGCTCGTCTCCTTCGTGCCGACTTACCCCTACATCGACCTCAACCGCGTCGATTTCTCCGGCGGCCCGTCGTGGAAGAACGTCGAGGACGCGATCACCTTGGCCCTGTATTCCGGCTTCACCGTGGTGCTCAAGCCCCACCTCGATCCAGCGGCCTACATCGGCGGCTACACGCCGCCCGAGTCCGTCGTCCATAGCTGGCGCATGGACTGCGGCTGGCGCGGCTACTTCGACGTGGACCCCGATTCCGCGGACTACCGGGCGCTGGTCCTTCACATGCTGGAGTCGCTCAAGGGCGCCCTCGAGCGGCAGAAAAGCCCCGCCCCGCCGATCCGCTTCGAGCTCGGCGCCGAGCTCATGAACTCGACGGTCTATTCCCCCGGGCGCTGGGCGGAGCTGCTCGACTACGCCAAGAAGGAGCGCAAGCGCCTCGGGCTCGAGGGAAGGGTCCTGCTGTCGCACAACTTCGAGCATCATATCGAGATGCCGACCGATGCGGTCTCGCGGATGACTCCCGAGGGCCGCAAGGACCTGGCGCGCTACATCAAGGGTCTCGACGCGCTCGCCTTGTCGCAGTACATGGACCTGACCGCGGCCGTGCCGCAGGCCGAAAGGGACAAGCGCCTGCCTGACGCGGCTGAAGTCGCCTCGGCTTTCCAAATTCACGAGGCGGACTTCCGCGAGAAGGTCTTGCAGGGGATGCTCGGGCTCAAGGCCGCGGAGATCCCTCCGATCCACATCGGCGAGTTCGGCGTGGGCACCGGCGGATTGAAGTCTCCCAACCTCTGGGCGGGTGAGCTGACCCCCGACAAAGAAAAGGCGCTCGACGAGCAGATCGCGCTCGGCCACGCAGGCCTCGCGCGCTACCTGGAGTCGGGCAAGGGTCCGCCGACCGCTTCGCTGTGGACCGTCGGCCGCCACTTCGACGTCTTCGGCTGGGGGAATCCAGCCTACCTCATCCCGGCCGCCGCCGAGGCCGACCGGGCCTATCTCAAGGCGCGCTGAGCCGCCCGGCCAGAAAGACCGACATCGCCTCCCAACGCGCGGCGTTCTCGTCGCCGTGGTCGGCCTGGGGGTATTCCTTGAGGCGCTTCTGGCGGCTGGCGATGCGCGCGTAGACCGCCTTGACTCCCTCGGGCGGGCAGGTCCGGTCCTTGAGCCCGACCTGGACCAGCGCCGGGACCTTGATCCTTTCGGCGACGTCGAGCGCGTCGAAGTAGGAGAGCGTCTTCATGACGGCCGCGCGCTCCGCCGGGTGCTCCTCGATGTAGCGCCGCACCGCGGCGTAGGGCGGCTGCGGAGCGGCCAGGGAGGTCTCCCAGGAGCTCAGGAAGGGAAAATCCGCCGCCACGGCCGCGACGCGCGCGTCGAGGCCGGCGGCGAGCAAGGAGAGCCCCCCGCCTTGGCTGGCGCCCATGGCGGCGATGCGCTTGGGGTCCACCTCCGGGCGTTTGGCGAGGAAGTCGAGCCCGCGCAGGGCGTGCGAAACGATCTCGCGGTACACGTAGGTCCGGGGACTGCCGATGCCCGAGAGGATGTACCAGGAGTTCTCCAAGGGGTAGCTCGAACGGTCGACCTCGAAGCCGCGGCCCTGATAGGCGAGCGCCGCGAAGCCTTTCCTGGCCAAGCCGATGGGAGGCTCGACCGCGCCTTGCGAGTACCAGGGGCTGATGAGGATCGCCGGGTAGACTCCGTCCCGCGCGGGCCGGCAGTAACGGGCGTGGACGACGACTTTGTTGAGGCTCACGTAGCTGGCCTTGAAGCAGGAAATCTCCCCGTCGCTGTGAGCCGGGTCGGGATCCAGGCGCGGCTCCAAGGGCAGCGACGCGAGCTTCCTGCGCGCGTCGCCCCAGAACGCGTCGAAGTCCTTGGGTCGCGGCGAGGCGGCCCAAGAAGCCTCCGCCAACAGGACCAGCACGATCGCGTTGAGGAGTTTGGAGCGCATCGCCTCCATTGTACTACGAAACCGCGGGGGGCTTGCGCTTTCGTTGCCGAGGTGTTATACTCCCAACAGCCGAGACGTTATCGAACCTGAGACCAGAAATGTCAGGACCGCCCCCGACGAGTTGATCGTCGGGGTTTGTGTTTCCGGGAGTCAATGTCCGAACCAGCGCGGGATCCAGACGCAGGCCGCGGTGATCGCCGCGGTCCACCAGGCCAACCCCAAGAAGATCGGAACGCCTACCTTCCGCTGGGGCACCCGCGCGTAGCGCATCAGCGCCATCACGAGCCAGGGCCCGATGATGGGGGCCAATAGAAAAGTGGGCCAGAACGCGCCCTTCGACGCCATGAGCCGTTCAACGCGGGGGCTGCGCTTCTTCGCGAGCTGGGCTCTAAACAGGCGCCAGCCCAGCAGGCGGCTCCAAGCGGCGTCGACGAAGATCACTTGGGCGTACGACAGCGGCATGCCGACGGCCAGCGCGAGCCACGGGCTGTACTTGAGCTCGAAGAGGGCGAACGGGATCGCGATGAGGACGCCGCCGAACGGATTGACGGCCATGGCGACGAAGGCGAGGTCGCCCGCCGAGGGCACCGCGTCAGCTCCCGCCGAGCACGGTCACGATCTTCGAGGGCGACGAGGCGCCCTTGACGATGCGCAGGCGCTTGGCCTCGACGCACAGCTCGCGGGCCAGCAGCAGCAGCACCGCCGAGTTGGCTTTTCCATTTTCGGCCTTGGCGCGGACCCACACCTCGTAGGAGTCGGGGCCTCGACGGTCGATCCGGTCTTCCCGGGACGCGGGATGCGCTTTCACCTTGAACAGGGCCGCCACGGCGCCAGTCTACCATAATCGTCATTTTGGTAACATGTGAGCCGGAGAATGAAAAGGAATTGGATCGTCGCGGCGATCCTTGGCGTCGTGTGTCTAACGATCGTCGTCCATCGGGTCGTAGGGCCGGGTTCCTTCCGCTTCCATCCGAAGGCCAGCCCCAAATCCTCGCTCCAAGGACTTTTGGTCGAGGCCGCGGCTCGGGGCGACGCGTCGGCGCTCAAGCATCTGCTCGACGCAGGGGCGACCCTCGGCGGCAGGGACGCTGCTGGGCGAACGGCTTTGATCGCGGCCGCAGAAGCCGGCCGCGGCGAGGTCGTCAACGATCTTTTGGAGCGTGGGGCCGAGGTTGACTCGCAGGATCTTCACTCCCGGACGGCGCTCTTCGTTGCCTCGGAGGAGGGAAAGACTGAGATCGTCAAGCTTCTGTTGAAGAAAGGCGCCAAGCTCGAGACCGTTGACGCGCGCAAGCGCACGCCGCTCTTGGCCGCGGCCGCCGCAGGCCAGACCGCCGCGGTCCAAGCTTTGGTCAAGGCCGGCGCGAACATCGAGGCCAAGGAGGAGCGCGGCTGGACTCCTCTCATGATCACCTCGGCCGACGGCCACACGACCACCGCGCTCGAGCTCCTCGCCCACGGCGCCAAGGTCGACGCCAAGGACGGCGACGGCTTCACGCCGCTGATGATCGCGGGACAGGACGGCCACGCCGAGACCGCGCTCGCGCTGCTCTCGAAAGGAGCCGACCTGCGCGCTGTCAACAAGAAGGGCGAGGACGTCCTGAAGGTCGTCGCCCTCAAAGGCCAGGACGGCGTGGCGCGCGCTCTCAAGGCCGCGGGGCCCGGCGGCTCGCAAAGGGAAGGCCCGGTGACGCCGAAGCCCGAAGCCCTGCGGCTGTCCAGCCGCAATGAGCCCGAGCTGCTCAAGGCCGCAGCACTCGGGCAGACCGACCGGGTCAAAGCGCTGCTCTCCAAGGGCGCCAGCGCCGAAGAGGTCAACTCGTTCGGACAGACCGCGCTGATCGCCGCCGCCGAGAACGGGCGCCTCGAGACCATGCGCGTGCTCATGGACTTCGGCGCCCAGCTCGAGGCGCGCGCCAAGCGCGGCGGGGCGGCGCTCATGGGCGTGCCGCTCGTCGAGCGGCCGGGGGCCGCGCCGGCGCCCTCCAAGGCCGTGCCCGAGCCGGTCAACGCCAAGGGCCAGACCGCGCTGATGGCGGCCGCGGCGTCCGGCCAGGCCGAGGCGCTCGCCCTTCTGCTCGCCAAAGGGGCCAAGCTCGACGCCAACGACGACGCGGGACAGACTGCGCTCATGTACGCCGCCGCGGGCGGGCGGCTCAAAGCCGTCGAGGCCCTGCTCGCGGCCAAGGCCAAGCCCGACGCCGCGGAGTCTCACGGCTGGACCGCGCTCATGCTGGCCGCCGCGCGCGGCAAAGCGGACGCGGTCAAGCTTCTCCTCGAGAAGGGAGCCTCGGCCGACATTCCAAACTCAAAGGGGCAGACGGCCTTGATGCTCGCCGCGGCCCAAGGACAGGAAGCGGTCGCCGAGTCTCTGCTCGCCAAGGGCTCCTGGATCGAGACGCGCGACCAAAACGGCCAGACCGCGCTCATGTACGCGGTGGCCAACGGCCGCACCGGCGTCGTCAAGGCGCTGGTCGCGCGCGAGGCGCACCTGGAGGCGCGCTCGGCTCAGGGCCTCAGCGTTCTGATGGCCGCGGCGCAGGCGGGCCAGACCGAAGTCCTTGCGGCCTTGCTCCAGAGCAAGAGGACCAATGTCGAGGCCAGGACCGCCGACGGCGTCACCGCCCTGATGTACGCCTGCGCCGGCGGGCACGCGGATTCGGCGAAGCTCCTGGTCGACCGCGGGGCCAATCTCGAGGCCAAGGAGAACAACGGCTGGACCGCGCTGATGATCGCGGCGGCCAAGGGCCGGGCCGATGCTGTCAAGCTTCTGCTGAGCCGCGGCGCCGACGCGAAGGCCGCGGCCCAGGACGGGAAAACCGCGGCCCAACTGGCCGAGGCGGCGGGCCATCCCGAGGTCGCCAAGCTGTTTTCCGCTCCCCGCTAGTAGGGGCTGCGGCGAACCATCAGGAACAAGAACCAGAGGGCGGCGCACAACACCATCAACATGAACCCCCAACGGCGGCGCGAGCGGACCCCGGGCGTGACGAGCCGCGCGCCGCACCGGCGGCAGACCGCGTGGTCACGCGTCACCTCGACGACCGGACCGCCGCAATCGGGGCACTTCCCGTCGCTCGGGCGTTCGCCGGACGGCTGCCCAGGACTCGCGGAGAGCGCCGGCGCCCCCTCGAGCGAGGCCCCGCACTGGTCGCAGAACAGGGAATCGTCGCCGGCCTCGTTGGAGCTGCCGCATTTGGGGCAGCTCAGGACGGTTGCGGGAGCCGGCGGGGAGGGGTCGAGTCGGCGCTTTCGCGCCTCCTCGGTCTCGAGCTTGGCCCCGCAGGAGAGACAGACCCCCTCGCCGGGCGAGGTCTCGCCGATCCAGCCGCCGCACTCAGGGCACTTGTCGGCGTCGGGCTGAGGCTCGGGGTCCTCGGGAGCGGGCTCCATCCTTCAGCAAGAATAGCTCCCGCGCGGCGGCGCGTCAAGGCCGCTCAGCCCGCTCAGTACTTGAGCTCGAAGCCCAGCATGATCCGGTGCTGGTCGCGGTCAAACCCCTCGGTGGGCTCGGTCCGTATCTTCAGGGCATAGACCAGCTTGAGGGTCACGCGCTCGCTGAGCTCGTAGGCCGCCTCCGTGAAGCCCCTGATGTCCCAGTCCCTCGGGTTGTAGAGGTTCGCGTCGACGCTTATCTTTTGCGAGAGCCTCAGGCCGGGGAGAGGCTTGAGGACGTACTCGAGTTCGACGGCGGGGGAGGGGAAGTTCTCGTGAGACCCTTTGGCGTCTTCGCGCACCCAGCCCATCCCGACGGCGGCCTCGAGCTCGTGCAGCTCGTCCTTGAAGAAACGGTAGCCGTAGCCTGCGCGCGCCTCGATCTTCTGCTCGAGACCGACGAACTCGTCGCGGATCCATTCCTGTTCGGCGTGGAGGTAATCCGGCCTCCCAGGCGCGATGTCGCGCTTGAGGTGCAGCTCGCCGCCGTATTCCACGGCGGGGACACCGTGCTGATCAAATCCGCGCAGATAGCGGGCCTCGACGCCCGCCTCCCACGGACCCTCGCGGTAGATCGTCTCATGCTGCAGACCGAAGCCGGCGTGGTCGAAGCGGTGCCCGGTGGCGCCGGACCAGACCGAGGTCTCGTGCTCGAAGCCTTTCTCCTCTTCCTTAAGGCTGCCGTCGAAAGAGCCGCCGTCGCTGAGGAAACCGGGCACGCGGTCGAGAGTCAAGGCGACGGCCTTGCCGATCTCTTTCTTGGGCTGGCGCGAGGACGAGGCGGGGACGTCGACCTGCTCGGCGGGGGCCAGGAAGATGTAGATCCCGTAGAGCCTTCGATCCGGGTCGAGTCCTTCGAGCAGCTTTTCGACGGTCCGGTGCTCGGTCTCGTAGCGGACCAAGGCATAGGCGAGGTAGCGCGCGGCTTGGAGCTCGCCGGACGCCTCCGCCGCGCCGTCGGCCATGTTCTTGAGGGCGGCGTGCCCGGCGTCATAGCGCATGGGTTCCAGGGCGCGCAGCAGCTCCGCGAAGGGCTTCGGGGATGGCGGAGGCGGGACGGACTGCGCCAGGCCATGCCGGACGCTAAGGGCCAAGATCGTCGTCAGGATCATCGTCGCGCGGATCATCGTGCCGCCTCCCGCGCCTCATCGGCGCTGCTCAAGTTTAGCCCGCGCGGGGGAATCTCTCCTGCGCCGCCGGGGAACCCGCGGCCGGTCTTTGGTCCGTTTTGCCCGATGATCAGTGACGCCCCAAGAATTATCAGCCCGGGATAACGTCCTCGGGGCCATCGACTGTGTCCGGACACAGTTCATCGTGTGTCCGACTGTGGTCAACCACAGTCGGCCGGCTATCCGACCCGGGCCGGATGAAGACGACTGTAATCGAGTACAGTCGTCAAGCGACCGCGCCTCTCTGAACATGACTTCTGCATGGCGCCCGTTGACGCGGACGCGTGCATGGGATACACTCCTAAGATGAGCGACGCCCCTCTGCGGTACGCCGTTCTTCTCTCCAAGCCTGAGGAATTTAGGCCGGTGGAGATCGCCCGAGCTTTGGCCGGCGTCAAGAAAGTCCCGGAGCAGGACCTCGTGCCCGCGGCGCGGCGGTGCTGGGGCATCGTCGAGGACGACCTCCCCGAGGCGGGCGCCCGCGAGCTCGTCGCGGCGCTTGAGAAAGCAGGCCTGGGCGCCGTGGCGGTCCCGCGCGGCCTCATCGAGGAGCCGGCGCCGGTTTCGAAGGTCCATCTCTTGGCTCCATTCAAGCCCGAGAGGCTCGCGGTGCTCGCCGCGGCGGGGTACAAGGAGATCACGACGCGCACGATCAAGACGACCGAGGGACCCGACCTCACCCAGAAGGCCATCGGCATGGGCATCACGATGATGACGGGCCTGCCCACGAGCCTGGGCAAGGCGAAAAAGGAGGTCCAGACGACCGTCGAGACCGCCGAGCTCGTCTTCTTCCTCGATCTCGTCTTGAAGGACCCCGCGGAGCGCCTGCGCATCGACGCCCAGGACTTCGACTTCTCCTGCCTGGGCGCCAAGAAGTCCTACAGCGCGATCGTCAACTTCCGCCAGCTGCTCTACGACCTCGCCGACGCCTCGCGCCGCGCGATCCGCAATCGCGGGACGACCATCCTGCTCGAGCAGAAGCCCGTGCGCGAGATGGGCTACGAGTCGCTCAAAGACCTCGAACGCGAGTGCCGCTGGCTTCTGACGCTCGCGGCGCTGGCGCGCTGAAAGGTCTCCGGTCCCAAGGGGATATAGGCCTAAGGGCCCATGCCGCTTTCCAAAGCGCACGCTACAGTGCTACAATCGCATCTCAGAGGACAACATGACTAGGACCATCGCCGCCTTCCTGCTGCTCTTCTGCGCCGTCCAAGCGCGCGCCCAGTCCGTCATGGGCGACGCCGCGTTCTTCCGGCAGCTTGGCTTGCTCAACGAAGGCATCCAAGCCGACATCAAGACCTCTCCGGTCGTCAAGAAAAACACGGGGACGCCGACCAAGGAGGACGCCTACCGGATGGTGCTCGCCCACCTCAAGGGCTCCGGCGTGCCGGAGTCTTTCGTCAAGGCCTCCTTCGACGATCCCGCGGTCACGCTCTATCCCGACATCCCGGGCAAATTCAAGCCCGGAGGCCACGCCGAGGAGACGACGTATGAAAAATATCGGAAGTACTTCCTGACGGAAGACCGCATCCAGGCGGGAGTCGTGTTCTACCGGACCAACCAGCAGCTTCTCTCTCAGGTCGAGCAGAGCTACGGTGTGGACCCCGGAATACTGACGGGCCTCCTGGGCGTTGAGACCTTCTACGGGACCAAGACCGGGACCTACATGGTCTTCTCGGCGCTGTACACGATCACTCTCAAGGTCCCCTCGCGCTCCGATTGGGCGGCCAAGGAGCTCGCCGAGTGGATCAAGCTCTGCTACCGCGACCGCGTCGTCGTGCACGCCGTCAAGGGCTCCTACGCCGGGGCCTTCGGCTTCTTCCAATTCATGCCCTCGAGCTTCAACCGCTTCGCGGTCGACTACGACGGCGACGGGCACATCGCGTTCGATCAGTGGCCCGACGTTCTGGGGAGCGTCGCCAACTACCTCAAGCTCGCGGGCTGGCAGCCCGGCGGGAGCCTCGAGAAGCCCGCGAAGAACTACTACTCCATCTTCGCCTACAACCACTCCGACAACTACGTCCGCGTGATCGTCGAGCTGCGCTCCGAGATCATGAAGCACCTCAATCCTCCGCCGCCCGCGCCGGGCAACAGCTAGCCCCGATGCTTGCGGCCGCGACGCTGCTCGTCCTTTTGGGTAGCGCCCACCGGGACGCGGCGGCTCAAAACGTGACTTCCTCCCAGCTTGATCTTATCGAGCTCTTTGAAGGCCAGCCGGACCCTCAACGAAGGGAAGCCGCCATGCGCGACGTCGGCTATACCAAGGATTCCGACTGGCCCCACGACGAGGCCGTCTCGGCCGAGCGCCTGCGCAAGGCTCGCGAGGCGCAGGCGAAGGGACCCGGGGAGCGAAGGGCCGCCCTCGACCTGTATGACGACGCCATATGGTATTGCCACTACTGCCCCGAGGCGTACCTGCCCGCCGGACGCCTCGCTGCGATCCTCGGCGATGACCTCGACGCCCTGGCCTTCCTGCGCTTCTACCGCCTCATCAGCCCCGACAAGAAAGCCGTCGCCTCTATCGCCAAGGAGATCGCCGTTCTCGAGAAGCGCGTCGCCCTCGACCCGCCTCTCGATCTGACGCCGCCCGGCGGCAAGGACTTTCTGGTCCACGGCGCGAAGAGGCCGCCGACGCCGCGCGCGCGGAGCCTCGTCGGAGACTGGACCGCCGCCAACGACCAGCTCTCCGGGGAGTTCCCCGCCAAGATCTCGGTCGAGAAGGACGCCCTCTTCGTTCGCTACCTCATCGGCGGGGAATGGGCGGAGATGGCCCACGCTGAGTCTGTCGAGTACGAGGGAAAGGTCTGGGTGAAATGGCTGCATGACTTGGGACCCGGCACCTCGGCCCAGCTGGCTCCGGAGTTCGGGCCGGACGGCAAGAGCGTCGTCTTCAAGCTGCCGTTGGTCCCCAGCGAGAAGGTCGCGGAGGGGATGGCCTACACCATGACCGGCAAGTTCACCGTTTGGACCGTTAAGCGGGCGAAAAAAGCGGGCTAGAATTTCGAAGTCACCACTTTCCGTGCTCCAGCGCGATCAGGCCGGCGCTGACGGCCGCTAAGGCCACCATCATGGGCGAAAGCTCGCGGCTTCGCCCCGCGATCAGGTAGAGCGCGGCGTGCGCGACGAAGCCCCACAAGATTCCCTGCGTGATCGAGAAAGTGAGAGGAATCAGCACGACGGTCAGGAAGGCGGGCAAGGCGTCCTCGAGCTTCGAGAGTTCCAGTCCCGTGACGCTGCGGAACATGAAGCAGCCGACGAGGATCAGCACGGGTGCCGTCGCGTAGGGCGGGACCATCCCCGCCAGCGGCCCTAGGAAGAAGCACGGCAAAAAGCAGAGCGCCGTGAAGACCGAGGTCAATCCCGTGCGGCCGCCCATCTCGATGCCGGCGGAGCTCTCTATGTAGGCGGTCCCCGACGAGGTGCCCGCCAACCCCGCTCCCAATGTCGCCAAGGCGTCGACGATCAGGCCTTCCTTAAGATTGCGCGGCTCGCCGTCCTTGTCCAGGAGCCCGGAGGCGTGCGAGACGCCGATGAAGGTCGAGATCGAGTCGAAGAGGTCGGTGAAGAGGATCGCGATCATCGCCGGAGCCAAAGAGAGCTTGAGCGAGCCCCGGATGTCGAGCTTGAGGAAGACCGACGAGAAATCGGGCGCGCTGAAGAGGGGGACGGCAGCGAGAGCCAGCCGGCGCCCCAGGCCGCCAAGGTCACGGCGTAGATTCCGGCCAGGAAAGCGAACGGGCTCTTGCGGCGCATGAGCCAAACGGTCAAGCCCAAGCCCGCCAGGCTCAGCACGGCTTTGCGGTCGATGGTCCCGAGTTTGACCAAGGTCACCGGGTCGGCGGCGACAAAGCCCGCGTTCTTGAGCCCGATGAAGGTCAGGAACATGCCGATGCCGGCGGCGGCCGCGATGCGCAGGTTGCGCGGAATGGCGAGGGCTATGCGCACGCGCAGCGGCGTCACGGAGACCAGCAAGAAGAGGACTCCCGCCCAGAACACGATGCCCAGGGCCTGCGGCCACGGCACGCCGCGTCCCAAAATGATCGAGAAGGTGAAGAAGGCGTTGAGCCCCATGCCGGGGGCGACCGCGAAGGGGAGGTCGGCGTAGAGGCCCATCGCCAAGGTCATGACGAAGCAGAGCAGGACGGTGGCGCTCAGCACTCCCGAGAACGGCATCCCGGTTCCCGGGGTGGCGAGGATCGCGGGGTTGACGACGACGATGTAAGCCATCGTGAAGAAGGTCGTGACGCCCGCGACGGCCTCGGTCTTCCAGGCGGCGGCGCGCTCCGTCTTCATCGCGCACTAGTATAGACAATTTGGCCTGGGTCCTAGGACCCGTGGGGCGGCGGGTCTACTGTCCGTTTCCCACGGACCGAAGGCCCCAAGGCCGCGGGTCGGCCCTTTGGTACGATTTCTATAAGAGGAATAAGACCATGAATAAGACCTTGCTCGCCGCTTTCATTCTTTCGGCGCCGGCCGTTTGGGCCCGGGGCGGAGCCATGGACCTTTTACGCGCCGCCTCCTACGACGCGTCGGCCGAAGGCGGCCTCGAGAAGCGGTCCGCGCAGGCCGGAGCCGCGTTTCAGGGCGGCCGAGTCCCGACGAGGCCGTCCTTGACCTCCGAGGGCTCCGCCTCGGGGCTGGCCTTGTCGTCCAAGGCGAAGGCCTCGACCGCGCCCGCGGAATCGGTCCCGCCCCCGCCCGGGCTCGAGCACCATGATCTCAAGCTCATCCGCGCGGGCGGCATCGCGGTGGCCGCCGCCGGCGTCGGGCTGATGGCGTACGCCGTCGCGGCCGCCGCGGCGGGTCCCATCGGTTGGGCCGCCGCCGCGATCTTCTTCGGCGGCTTGTCGGCCTACCTCGCGCACCGGCGGCTCCAAGGCAAGGACGACTTCAAGCACGCCTAGTGCGACCCCTGGAGATCGTGTTTGAGAATCGGTCGGTCATCGCCGTCGACAAGCCCTGCGGCCAGCCCACGATCCCGGGGCGGGGCGAGATCGGGGAACCGCTCAATGTCGAGGTCGGACAGAGGCTCGGGTCCAAGGTTTTCGTCGTCCATCGTCTGGACCGCGAGGCCGGCGGCCTCGTCGTCTTCGCCAAGGACGCCAAGACCCACCGCGAGCTGTGCGCCCGCTTCGAGGCCCGTCAGGTGCGCAAGAAATACCTCGCGGGCGTGGCCGGCGAGCTTTCCGACGAGGGGGTCATTCGCAGCCCGATCAAGGAATTCGGCTCGGGGCGCATGGG
Organism: Elusimicrobiota bacterium; assembly: GCA_016194705.1. Lineage (GTDB taxonomy): Bacteria > Elusimicrobiota > Elusimicrobia > UBA1565 > UBA9628 > PALSA-1176. The sequence continues at coordinate 21,048 of JACQAZ010000041.1, forward strand.
CGTCGGCCCCGGCGGCAAGCCGTCGGTCACCCGATATCGCGCCTTGCGGTCGCTGCCGAAAGGCTCCCTGCTGGATGTCGAGCCGGTCACCGGCCGCCGGCATCAGATCCGCGTCCATCTATACTCCATCGACCATCCCGTGCTCGGAGACCGGGTCTACGGCCGCCAGAGGCCCGTGGGCGGGGTCGAGCGCCTGCTCCTGCACAGCCTGGAACTCGATTTCGGCCTGGAAGGCCTGCCGAGCCTCAGGGCCGAGCCGGGGGCAGGCTTCGAGGAGTCCTTTTCGAACTTTTTGCTGGGTCGTCCGTAATATTAGTGTAGGAAAGCGCTAGTGGGGCCGATAGGCTCCAACATCATGATGGAGGAATCGAAAATGTCCAAGAAGCTCATGCTGCTCGCCGCGATGATCTGCGGTCTCAGCCTCTCCGCCGTCGCTCAGACCCCGGCTCCCGCCGCGGGTGACAAGCCGGCCGCCGCGAAGTCCGAGAAGAAGGCCGACAAGAAGGGCAAGAAGGCCGCCAAGAAGGCCGGCAAGGCCAAGAAGGAAGCGAAGGCCGAGAAGAAAGCCGACGCCGCTGCTCCCGCCGCGACCAAGTAGTTAACGCCGAAGAGTAATGCCCCGGCAGCGATGCCGGGGCATTCTTTTTTATTCCCTGCTGAGTCTTTCGAGGAAGCGCGCCAGGGGTCCCATGTCGACGCGGGCGGGCTCCTGGCCGAGGGCTCGCTGAAGTTCGAGCAGCCGCGCGTTGCGGATTTCGGCGTCGCGGAAGTATATCCGCTGCATATCGTGGCTCGTCCTCTTTGCCGAGGCGTGCTCCTCGAAGAGACGGTGGAGCTCTGCGACCGAACCGACAAAGACGGTCGGAATCTCGGGCGGCGCCCGGGCTCCGCCGAAGAACTGCCTGATCGTGGGATCCACGATGAGCTGCCCGCCGGCCAAGGCGTTGAGGAGATAGTAGTGCATCTCGGCCTCGACCACATGGACGCCGTAGCCCATGTTTCGCAGGAGCAGGCCCAGTTTCGGCGCGGCGTCGCCGCAGCAGGGCCGATCCAAGGTCGTGCCGGGGCCTTTCCATTCGCCCAGGCCCACGCTGTCTTTGAGGGAGGGCAGGGCCAGCTCGACCGAGCGGCGCAGCGCTCCCGAGACGGCCGACATCTCGGCCTCGTGGGCCATGGAGGCGGGAGTGACGAGCTGGGGCGCGATCCGCGTCCCGTCGCTGGCAAGGCTGACCGGCTCCCCAGCCAACGCGGGGATGCTTTGCGGTATCGCGGTTTGGGGCAGAGCCGTTCCTGCAGGCAGAACGAGGCCGCAAGAGGCGCCGCAGGTCCTAGTCGCCCGCCCGGGCAGTATGAGCTGGCGCACGGGTTCGGCGACATCGACCGCGGCCGCGGGCAGAGCGAGGCGAAGGGCCAGCAGCAGAGGCCAAAGCGTTGTCATCCCCAATAGGATAGCCCTCCCTCCCGCCGCGCGCGAGGACCGGGCGGCCCAGCCCCGAGGGACTTTGGTCCTAATGACCCCTAGACCGTTCGGTATGGGTCCTCTGGGCCAAATGTTCGTGGGTCCCTGGGACCATTGGTCCTATTGATCTAGATCAATAAGCGTTAACATAAAAATCGCAAAGGCGTTTCTAAGGAGATAGACAACATGAGCGACACACGGTTCTGCGCCTTCTTCAAGCGCGTTTCTGCGGTCCTCCTCTGCCTCGTCATCCTCGCGGGCGCTCCCGGCTCCATCGCCATCGCCGCGGCCGCCGAGACCAATCTGAAGCTCTCCGCCGCCCCCGGCTACGTCAAGGTCCTGCCGGCTCTTCCGAACGCGATCAACGCGCGCGCCGGTCTCGGAGATACGGGCATACCAGCCGTGCCGATCGTCAACGAAGGCCCGGTCCGCGAGCCGCGGATGGTCCCCTCGATCCTGGAGGCCGCCGGCGTCATCACCGTCCCCGAGACTTTGCTGCAGCGCATACAGGCCGAGGCCGCCGCGCAGTCCGCCCCGAACTCGGCGCTCGAATCCGCCGGCGCGCTCGAGAAGTCGGCCGCCCCTCCTTCCGGCGGGGCCGCTTCCGGGCCGGTCGATATTAAGGAGAAGCAGGACCAGGTCTACGCGGGCGCCGCCAATTCGGGAGTAGCCTCTCCGGCGGCCGCGGTGTCCGGCAACTACTTGGAAAGCGCGCCGGCCTTGCCGCTGCCCCGCCTCAAGCCGGGCTGGCAGGAGTCGGCCGCACCCTCCGCGCCGGACCTCAAGTACCGCTTCGACGGCACCGGCCTCAAGGACATCGGCGACGAGAGCGCCCTCTCGGTCAACGAGACCATCAAGCCTGAGACCGCCGCCAATACCTTCAAGGACATCACGCCGGACAACGAGGCCCTGAGCTACGGCAAGCGCCTCTACATGGAGGTCAAGAACGGGCTCAAGGAGGCCCGCATGGTCGGCGGCCGCGTGGCCTGGACCGACGCCGAGGGCAAGCTCAACCTCTACAATCCCTACAAGGACGAGACGACAGTCATCGCGGCTCCGATGGGCGCCATCGAGAAGTTCGTGTCCAGCCCGCACTCCGACAAGCTCTACGTGGTCGCCGGAGGGCATCTCCAGAAATGGGACCTGGACACCAACAAGGCCGTCGTCCTGCTCGACGACAAGGTCACCTCTCTCGGAATCCACGATTTCTCCGCGCTGCGCTCCTCCGAGGACGGCATCGAGGTCAAGACGGACAAGGGCCACCTCTTTTGGACCAAGGGCAAGGTCGCACTCTTCGAGGGCGGCCCCGAGGAGGTCTACGCGGACAAGGGAGTCGTCCCGACGCTCAGGCAGTCGGGCGAGTTCTACATCGAGAAGACGGGGCAGGGCAGCCGCGTGTGGCGCAACACGCTCGGCGGCTCGGGCGCCGCCGTGACCGACCTGGGAACCTTGCCCTTTGACGTCAAAACCGTGCAGGCGACTCAAGGCCGCGACACCCTCTTCGCCGTGACCGACCAGGGCGTCATCGAGTGGGACGTCGCCGGCCGGCGCTTCCGCCTTTTCGAGATCGAAGGACTCAAGAAGGCGATCTTGGGCCGCAACGTCACCTTGGACTTGAGCCTCAACGGCCGCCACGCGCTCGTCGCGGCCGGCGAGAAGATATTCTCGATCGACTTCGGCGACTCCACGCGCGACGCCGAGTCCAACGAGAGCAAGGTCCGCTCGTGGTCGGAAGAGAATCCGATGACGATCAAGGACGGCGTGCTGAGCATCGGGGATTTCTCCTTCCCCGTGCAGACGCGCAAGCCCGAGGCCGCCGCCCAGCGCACGGCCTGGCAAAAGTTCTGGGATCTCGTCCTGAGGCGCAAGCCCCAGGCGCAGGAACAAAAGCAAGGACTGGCGCTCAGCGAGGAGGACTGGAAGGCCGTTAACCTTCCGACCAACAAGTGGGCGATCTACCAGACTTTGAAAGGCTTCACTCTGGGCCAGCACGTGCTCTACATCGGCGAGACCGGCGGCGGCAAGACCTGGATGGCCGACAAGCTTTCCAAGCTCATCGGCCGCAAGCTCTACATGGTCTCGTTCACCGAGTACACCAAGAACCAAGACCTCCTGTTCGCGCGGACTTTCGGCGAGGAAGGCAAGAACAAGACCGGCAAGACCTTCGAGACCGTCCTGCAGTGGCTCAGCGACGCGGAGGGAGGCATCCTGCTCTTGGACGAGATGCACAAGCCGCTCGAGGGCATCGCGGCGCTCAACAACATCCTGCAGAACCTCAAGTACCACATGAACGGCCGCGACATCTCGGGCGACAAGAAGACCCACTTCGTCGTGGGCACGATGAACCCCGTCAAGCCGCCTTATAAAGGAGAGCCGCCCTCAGGCGAGCTGTCATCCCGGTTCGGCGTGACGCTCGAGGTCAACTACCTGCCGCGCGCCGAGGAAGCGGCTCTGCTCAAGATCTTCTATCCGGCCGTCAAGCAGGAGGTCGCCAAGCGGCTCGTCGACATCGCCAACGACCTCCGGAAGGTCTATCCCGACCTTCTGCCCCTGCCGGTCGCCCCCCGCACGCTTCTTCAGATCGTGGCCAAGCTCGTGGCCTTCCCGCACGACGACCCCATCGAAGCTTTTAAGACGACGTACAATCCGTCTTCGATAGTCCAGGACCCCTCGATCATCGAGGCGATCCAGAAGGCGCTGGCCGCCCATGATCTTGCGGGCGCGGTCAACCCGGGCCAAAAAAAAAAGTAACTGACGCCCCCGAAGCGCCGAAGACCGAAGCCCCGTCGAGCCCCGACCAGGGCGTCTTCGACTTCGACCCCCAGATCCAGAGCGGCGGCGGCAACTTCGCCCATCGTGCCCTGGCCGCCGCCGTAGAGGCCGCGGCAGCGGGTCTCGACCGCTCCTTGCTGCTGCCGATGACGTTCAACACGCCGAGCGGTCCCCAGGCCTCGGCGGCGCCTCAAGGCGAAAATCAGGGCTGGGCCAAAGTGCTCGAGCAGCTCGTTCGCCTCTTGACCGGCTACACGCCGATGCGCTTCACGCCGTTCTACGTCCTCAAGAAGCACGGCGAGACCGAGCAGAACACTCCGCCGCGCTGGCGCACCATATTGGGTCTCGAAGAAATTCAATATCTTCCTGAGGACGTCAACGACCCCGACCAAAACGTCTCGTTGGGCAAGACGGCGCACGAGATCTGGCACGTCCTCTTTAGCCGCCCCGAGTTGATCTTCGAAGAGCCCGAGCTCATCAAGAACATGGCCTTCCAGGCGCTTTGGTGGGCCATCGAGGACCCGCGCGTCAACATCCAGGGCACCAAGCGGCACCCCGGCGCGCGCGACTGGCTCGACGCCGCGATGGCCAAGGACTACGAGATCAAGAACCTCCCGGCCGAGCAGAAGCGCTGGACCGAGGAGATCCCTCTGCACCTTCAGTTCAACTACGCGCTCATCTACGAATGGTGGACGGGGGCGCCCGACCCGCGCGTGACCGACGACCGCGTCAAGGACGCCTTGGCCAAAGCGGCGGACCCGATACGCCGCGCCTACTCGACCTCGGACGCGCGCAAGAGCTTCAAGATTATCCGCGACGAGGTCTGGCCCATCTACAAGGAGCTCGTGGATGAGTCCTACCAGGACCAGCAGCAAAAGCAGCAGGGACAGGACGGCGAGGGCGACGAGCAAGATCAGCAGAATCAAGATCAGCAGGACCAGGACAGCGACAGCCAGTCGAGCTCATCGAGCCAGAAGCAAGGCAAGCCGGGCAAGCCGCAGCAGAAGAAGCAGCAGAAGCCCGTCTCCAAGAAGGTCAAGGAGGAGATGGAGAAGAAGGAGAAGGAATTCCGCGACAAGCACGCCAGCAAGATGGTCGACAAGCCCGAGAAGATGAGCGACAAGGAGAAGGAGGCCGCCAAGAAGGATCTCGAGCGCATGCGCAAGAAGATGGGCCAGAAGCAGGACGGCGAGAAGCAGGAGGGGCAGGAACAGCAGGGCGAGCCCCAGGAAGGCGACGGCGACCAGAACGGCGACAAGAACGAGAGCGCCGAGCACAAGCAGGCTCAGAGAGAACGGCTTTCCAAGCCGGATTCCCGAGAAGAGACCGACTCCACCGACGAGGGAAAGTACAAGGACTACTTCAGCAAGGTCCGGCACCTGGTCCCGGTCATGAAGGCGCAGTTCCAGCAGGTCCTGCGCCGCAAGATTCGGCGGCGCTTCGTGCACGACCGCAAGTCGGGCGATCTCGACGAGGAGGCGATCTCCGAGATTCCGGGCGGCAAGCGCGACGTGTTCGAGGAGAGCATGATCGCCAACAAGACGCTCTACCGCGTCTCGCTGATGATCGACGTCAGCGGCAGCATGAGCGGCGACAAGAAGGAGCACTCGGTGCTCGCCGCGGTCATGATGATGGAGGCTCTCGACAAGCTGCCGGGAGTCGTCTACGAGATCGTCCGCTTCGACGACAAGCCCCAGGTGGTCAAGTCATATAATGAGCGTACGACCCAAGCGACCAAGATAGCCGTGGTCAAGGCCCTCTTGAAGAACGGAGGGAGCACCCAATCCGACCTCGCCGTCAAGGAGGCGATCCAGCGCATCCGCATGGGCAGAGGCGACAAGCTCATGATGGTCATCAACGACGGCGACCCCGACAACAACTTCGACCGCGAGCGCTACCGGCAGATGGTGCTGGCCGCCAAGGACATCGAGATCCACGGCCTCGGCCTCGGGCCGGAGGCCCAGCTCGTCATCGACCTGTTCCCGAAGGGGAGGGGCTGGTGGCTCAAGGACGTGACCGACTGCGCCAAGCGCATCAGGGAGATCTTGAAGAAAAAGTTCCTCGGCGGCCAGTAGCCGCGGGAGGATAAAAGCCCCTCGGGCCTTCGGGCTCGAGGGGCTTTTCCACGCCTACGATATATATCAGAAAATATGAGAATTTATCTATTGATAAAAAATAGATTATCTGATAAAGTTCGTACCCCGGCGCGCGAAGCAGGCGAACATGAGCCGCCTGCCTCGCGTGACCGGGACAGATCGCAGGGAGGTCGCGCCGAAATGAACGAGAAGATGCCCTGGCTGTTCCTGAAGCGGCTCAACAGCTGGAACCCTCTGGGGGACGCGAAGGCCATGATGGCCGCTCCCCTGCCGGCGTCCGGCCCCGCGCCCAAGGAGCGCAAGGCCTGGAAGCTGCGCGCGCGCTGGAGCCTGGAAGCCTAGCCGCGGCCGGCCGTTTGGAGGGCACCTACCCTTTGCCGAGGGGGGTGCTCATTTTTTTATGGTGAGGATACTCAAGCCGCTCAAACGCACCCGCTCGACGCCGATCTACGGCATCGGGGCGGCCTCGCGTCTGTCCGGCTTGCCGATCTACACCTTGCGCTGGATCGAGAGCCACGGCCTCGTGGCTCCCAAGCGCACGCACGGCAAGCACCGGCTCTACTCGGAAGAGGACATGGACCTTTTGGGCGCGATCCGCGAGCTCATGAGGCAGCGCGTCAACCTCGCCGGCATCCGCCTGATCCTGCGGATGAAGCGCGAGACGGCCGCCGGGCGCTAGAAGGGTTTGAGGCTCTTGAGCGACTCGAGGAGCTCGTCGGCGTCGGCGACGCGCTTCTTCGGGTCGGGCGCGAAAGTCGCCGCGAAGAGGAGTTCGGTCTCCTTGGGAAGCTCCGGCGCGAGGAACTGCGGGGGCGTGTACTTCATGCGCTCCTTCTGCACGAGGAAATCGGGCCCGGGGAACGGGAGCTTGCCGGTCATCGCCTCGTAGAGACAGACTCCCAGCGCGTAGATGTCCGAGGCCTTGGCGCACTGGCCGAGGTGCTGCTCGGGGGCCATGTACCAGGGAGTGCCCGCCGTGTCGGCCTTGGTCAGTCGTGTGATGGTCTCCTTGGCCTCGCGCGCGATGCCGAAGTCCATGACCTTCGCGTAGCCGTCCTTGTCGACCATGATGTTGCCCGGCTTGAGATCCCGGTGCAGGACGTGGTTCTTGTGGGCGCAGGAGATCGCCTCGCAGACGTAGGTGAATATCTGCTGGCATTCGGAGAGGGGCAGGCGCTTGCGATCCCAGAGGATTTGAGAGAGGGGCTTGCCGTCGACGAAGTCGAAGACGAGGTAGATCTCGCCGTTCTCCTCCACGACGTCGTGGAAGCCGACGATGTATGGGTGGGTCAGGTGCGAGATGATGCGCGCCTCGCCCAGGAAGGCGGCGCGCTCGTCGGGGAAATCCTTGAGCTCGGAGCGCATCTGCTTGATCGCCACGCGCCGGCCCAGAGAATGGTCGAAGCCGTCGAAGACGATCCCCATGCCTCCGACCCCGATCTTGCTCCTGAGCTCGAAGCGGCCCTTGAGCCGGCCCGGGGCGGCCGCCGGGGCGGGCGCGGCGGCGGGGGCTTTGATGGTCAGTCCCGGCTGGGACAGGTCGGGGACCGTGAAGCGGACCGGCCGCTTCTGCGGCGTCGCCCAGCGCAGGGCGAGCCAAAACCCGCCTCCCAATCCGGCGACGATCGCGGCGACCACCGTCACGAGCATGGTCCCGGCGGGTATGCCTCGACCCGGGACAGCGCGTGGGGCCGTCCTTGTCAGGTCCGGCTGCGGCTCGGCCTCCGGGGGTTTGACGGGAGGTTCCGCCGTCTTGCGCTTTTCGAGGTGCTGGGCGGCGTAAGCCCGGGCCTGGGAAAGGTTTGGATCTCCGGGCGCCAGAGAAAGACCGGCGTCGGCGTCCTGCAAGGCCTCCGAGAAAGAGTCGAGCGAGTTGTAAGCCATGGCTCGAATGAAGTAGGCCGGGGGCGTCGGGTGGAGCTCCAGCGAGCGCGTGGCCGCGATGATGGCTTCCTGCGAGCGGCCCTCTTCGAGGGCCGTCTTCGCGGCGAACAGCGCGACCGCGAACGGGGGAGGCTTGGGTGCCTCGAAGCCGAGCGGGACGCGCTCGCCGGTGGGGCCAATTTCGAAGGGCCCGATCTTGTAGATGTCCGCCTCGGGGTCTTCCTCGACGAGCCTGCCGCCCTTTCTGCGCAGCAGGCGCTCGGGCTGATATTGATGGGGACCGATCCCGCGCCAGACCAGGCCATGCGGCGGCGGGCCGAGCTTGTCGGGAAACTGAGCGCTTTCCGGGCAGGCGATGGGCTTGGGTCCGCCGCCCGCCTCGCGGTAGAAGCAGGGGCTTTGCGCCTGCGCGCGCCCGGAGCCGGCCAAAAAAAGAAGGCCCGGCAGCCAATATCGAGACGGCAAGGCGGACATGCCGTGAGTATAACAGCCCTTCTCGTTTCTGGCAAGATTGGCGGTTTCGGGCCGGTCCCCGAAGTCCTAGGGCGCCTAGGTCATTAAACGAGCGGCGATTGGGTCCAAAGCCTCAAGCAATTTCCCGGGAGGCATGCTAATCTGGTGCATCGGTGACAAACCCTTCGCCTGAGAGGTCACGAAAACAATGACGATGCCTCGACTCTTTTCCTGTTTGAAGAAAGCCTTGGCTTGCGGTCTTACGGCCGCCATCATCCTCTGCGCGCCCGGCCTTGTTCCCTATCAGGCCGTCGCCGCGGCCAATTTCAACGAGACTCCGGGAGGACAGATCCGGATCATCCCCAAGGCCGCTCCCGAGGCCGGACTCACCGGCCCCGAGCTGAAGGTTCCGGGCGTTCCGACCGCGGGAGAGCTGCCGGGGACGGCTCTGCCTGGCACGGTCGTTCCGGAACTGGGCGCCGTCGTCCCCGGCGCCGAGCCGGGAGCGACCATGGTCTCTCCGACGGGCCCGGCCTCGAAGGGCGACGCTCCGACGATCCTGGGAGGGACGGAGAAGCTGGTTGAGGTCGTCGCACCCGAAGGATCGGTCGATCCGGCGGCGCAGCAAGCCGCGCTGACCCGGACCTACACGACGGCCGACCATCCCGAGTACGATCCGGGCGATCCCAACGCCATCCTGGCCGTGACCGGCAAGGACCAAGACTGCTCGGCCGGAGGCTGTCCCTTCGCGAAGCTCTTCGGGAAATCGAGCCGGGCCGGCTCCGGGGCTTCCAAGGACGGAACCCCCGCGCCTTCGCGTCCCAAGCCGGACGACGTCGGCCGCCTTCATAAGGCGGCCATGCACGTCATGGCGGGCACCTGGTGGGTCTGGGACCGCGCCATCAATCAGCGTTGGGACAAGATGCCGTCCACGCTCGCCGCGATCTACCTCTATTTCAACGAGCAGTACCTGCGCTTGCACCTGTGGGACGCCAACTCCGAGCCTTCGACCGACAAGACGACTTACGGCCCCGCCACGGAAGAGCAGAAGAAATACCGCACGGCGGACGGAAGCTATTTCGACCCCAAGGATCCCGCGATGGCCAAGGCCGGCTCGCGCTTCAACCATCTGCGCAAGCCCGACGGCCCGCCCAACCCGGATTGGGCGAAGATGGAGCCCAACCCCTTCGTGATCTCGGAGAAGCTCATGCAGCGCGATCACGACGCCCAGGGAAAACCCATCATCAAGGAGATACCCGCCAACTTGTGGTTCCAGCAGATTCAGGACCAATTGCACGATTGGTTCAACCACGAGCAGGAGCCGCTCTCCGATCGCCCGATCTCCTTCACGGTCCCCAAGGGCCATCCGCTCAAGCCCGAGGGCGGCACCGTCATCATCAACCGGACCAAGACTGATTCGTCGGTTCCCGCCGACTATAAAGGGCCCGCCATTCACCGCAACGCGGAGACCTCGCCGTGGGACAAGTCCTCGCTTTATGGAAGCTCGAAGGAGACGCAAGATAAGGTCCGCTCCTTCGAGGGCGGCCATCTGAAGATCGGCGCCGACGGATATCTCCCGGACGATTCGGCCAAGCCGGGAGTGCCGCAGACCGGCTTCAACAACAACATGTCCGTCGACCTCGCGCTGCACAACGTCATCTGGGCTCACGAGCACAACCTCGTGGCCGACGCGATCAACTCGCAGTTCCGGGCGAAAGGGATCCAGCTTTCCGACGAGGAGCTCTTCCAGAAAGCCCGCCTGCGCATCACCGGGGTCAACGCGCGCAACCACACGGTCCCCTGGACGCAGTGGCTCTTCGCCGGCAGCAAGACCGGCCAGGAGATCATGTGGGCCGACTGGTACGGTTTCTTCGGCAAGCGCTTCAAGCTGGCCTACATGCGCTGGACCGACCGCCATCCGTTCTTGGCCAAGTTCACCGATCCTTTCATAAGGCTGGAGCTGCTCTTCGGCATCCCCGGGACCAAGACCACGCACTACGGCAAGCGCTACAACTTCACCGAGGAGTTCGTAGACGTGTACCGCCTGCACCAGCTGGTGCGCGACATGATCGCGGTCCAGCACCTGCAGCCCAACGCGGACGGCACCTACGAGATCCACGTCATCGACTCCGTCAAGCTGCGCGACCGAGTCGGCAAGAACACCCAAACCGCGCTGCGGAGCCATTCGCTGGAAGATTGGGGGCTGACGATGGGCCGCGAGAAGGTCGGCGAGCTCACGATCAACAACATCCCCGATGACCTGCGCAACCTGACCGCTCAGGACGGGGCCAAGGACGGCCACAAGATCGACCTCGGCGCCATCGACATCATCCGCACGCGCGAGCGCCTCGAGGCCAGCACCTTCGTCAAGTTCACCATGCGCCTCGGCCAGAGACCGCCGAGGACCTTCGAGGAGCTGACCGGCGGCAATAAGGCGGCCGCGGCCAAGCTGCGCGGGGCCTACAAGAACGTCAAGGACGTCGACTTCCAGATCGGCATACTCGCCGAGTGGAAGCCCATCGGCTTCGCGTTGGGCGACAAACAGTTCAAGGTGTTCGTGCTCTCGGCGCCGGGCCGCCTCAAGAACGACCCGCTCCTGTCTTCCTTGTACAACGACAAGACTTACGACGGCGGCATCGACTACATGGAGACCAACAACTGGGGCAACATCGTCGCTCGCGTGATCCCGGGCCTCAAGGCCCTCGAGATCGAAGCGATGAAGAACCCCTACATGGCCTACCCCGAGCCGGGCTGGCTTCCCAAGGCCCTGGCGCAGGACTCCCAGGACGCGCGGCAGAAGTTGGGCAGCGTCGCGTTCCGAGGGTGGATCGTCGCGGGCGCGACGGCGATTGCGGCGCTAGTGGCCGGAATCCACGCCGCTCCTCTGGTTGCCCTCGGCGTGCTCGCGGCCATGGTCGGGAACTCTTTGTCTCTGGAGGGGCTCGATGCCGCGCGGTCGGACATGACCGAAGCCAAAACCATCGCTCAAATCGACGCGGCCGCTTCCAAGGCATCGCACGCGGCGCTGACCAACCGGGCGGCCGCCGTGACGCTCACGACCGCAGTCGTGGCGCTGGCCTGGGTCGTCGCCGCGACGTCGCCCGTCATCGCCGGAATATTGGCGCTGGCCGCCGTGGTGACCGCCGTCGCAACGCTCAAGAAGGCGGGCGCCGCCGCGGCGGCGGTCCGTCTGCAGGGGGCTGAGATCAAGGCGCGCCTGAGGAAGGACGCGCCGCACATCGATCCGGCGACCTTGCCGGGCGAGACCTCCATCCAGAAGCGCTACTGGTTCCTGCTCGGCGACAAGAAGTCGCCGGTGGCGACCTTCCGCGACAGCTACAAGGCGCTGCGCGGCAGCGGGCTTTCCGCTTGGAAAGCCTTCGTGACTGCGGCCTTCTCGCATATGGGCATGGCGCGCCGCACGCAGAGGAACATGACCGCGCAGGAGAAGGCCCGCTACAAGCCGGGCTTCTTCGACCTCTACGTCCCCAACATCATCGCCGCCCACGGCTACTCGAACTCCCGAGTCTACGTCCAGCCCCAGGACGCCAAGGCGACCGGCCTGAAGGCCGGCGACCTCAACATGGCGGAATTCGACCGCATCTTCCGAGACTTCGGGGCTCTGCGCGGCTACGTGACCGCCTATGACCTCTCGCGCCTGCGCGACGCCAACGAGTGGCGCGACAAGCAGGAAGACCGGGGCAACGCGTTCACCCGGCTCTTGGGCCGCCTGGCGGCCAAGCGCCGAGCCGAGCAGCTCATCGAGCTCTTCGCCGACCGCGTCGTCTGGGAGGACGGCCTGCCCGGCGGACGCGTGCCGGCGATCAGCCGGGAGCGGATGCTGCAGTTCTACCAAGGCTCGGCCGAGGCCGAGCTCAACCGCGAGCGGGAGGGCAAGTAAATGAATCGCCTCTTAGCGCTTTTGATGCTGGCTTATTCGAGTCACGCGTGGGCCAACATTCCGCCGAGCGTGGACCAGCTGCCCGACCCCAAGCAGCTGCTCCGCGACATCGACAAGATCGCGGGCGACGCGCCCGCGGCGGTCCCGGCCCCGGCCCCGAAGCCGGAGCTGACCCAAAAGGACCTCATGGCGATGACCCGAGAGCAGATCGAGACGCTCTACAAGACCCTGCCCGCGGGTCCGATCCCGGACGGCGACTCCAAAGGACGGGCGACGCTCTCCGCGGGCTCGGGCTTCGGCGCGGGCTCGGAGAAGTTTCTGGCGATGTTCTGGCAGGGAAAGATCTTCCACCGTATCGACGAGAAGCATGGCGAGCTCGTCAACAAGATCCTCGGCAAGCCCGCGATCAAGGCCGAGGTCTATTTCGACAAGAGCCGCCTCGACGGGAAGGAGTCGATCATCCTGGACTACAGCAAAGTCTCGGATCTCGTCGTCCACGGCATCCGCGACGAGATCCGCATGGCCGCGCCCGGGCTCTACATCGGCTTCGCCTACAGGCGCAGGCTCATCGGCACTTGGACCGACAAGCCTCTGATCTTCGCTCTCGACTTCAATAAGAAAGATTAGGCTCTTCCTGGGCCAAGCCCTCGGGTCTCCGGCCCTGGCGCAAAGCCGTCCCGTCCTGCTGACCACCTTCGCCAACCGCGTCGGCTCGATCGGCCTGAGCCTCGTGCCGATCCTCCTCGTCAAGCGCGGCGTCACGACCGCCCAGGGCGCCTTCGTCCTCTCGACCTTGAAGGCCACCATACTCGCGGGCACCTTGGCGGGCGGAGCGCTCTCCGACCGCTTCCCGTCGCGCACGCTCGTGCTCTGCGCCTTGCTGATGTCGGCGCTCGGGCTGGGCTCTCTTCCGTTTCAAAATTCGATCGCCCTGATCCTCGCGTTCGGCATCACGGCCCAGCTCGCCGAGGCCTTGCTCAACGTCGCCCAGCGCACCTTGCTCATGGGCCAGGTCGAGCCGGGCCACCAGAAAGAGGCCCTGGGCTGGCTCCGAATGGCTCACAACCTGGCTCAGGTCTTCAGCTATTCGATCGCCTCGGCCGCTTCGCGCCTGGGCGTCATGCCTCTGATGCTCTTCGACTCGGCGACTTCATTGGGGGCGTTTATCTTGGGACGCCGCATCCTGCCGCGCGATCCCGCGGGCTCGGCCGAAAGGAGCTTCGGCCGGGCCGACGGCGCGCCGACCTCGAAAACGGCCTTCTTCGGCCTGGCCGCGGTCCTGCTCGGCTGGATGTTCTTCTACGAGCTGTTCCTCGAGGGAGGCGCGGGCCGGCTCGAAATCCTGCACCCCGGAGAGGGCCTGCGTCGCTTCGCCTCGATGATGATCCTCAACACGATCCTCTGCGCCGCGCTGTCCGTGCGCGCCTCGCGCTTCTTCGAGCGCTCTCTCTCGTCGATCGCGGGGGGGATGGTCTTGACCGCGGCCGGCATCTTGATCGCCTCGTGGGGCATGGCCTCACAGCTGTGGGTCTTCACGGGCATGCTGTTCATTACGACCGGGGAGCTGATGCTGGGCGCCGTGGCCCAGTACACGCTCATGCGCCTGACCCCGGGCCATAAGAACGCGGGCTTCTACTACTCCATGGGGCTGACCTTGATGCAGTGCGGCCGCATCATGGGCGCGACCTTGGCATTCCCTTTGCTGATCCACGCCGAATCGCTGCTGCCGTTCTCCGCGCTGATCGCGGGCTCGCTGGCCGCGCTCTTGGCGGTCCTCTTCGCTTTGCGCGGCGAGATCGCGCGCTTGGGCTGAAATCCTTTTGCCCAGAATTTGCCGATTTTGGGCACCCGCGTCCCTGGCGCGGATGCGCCGCCGGCCCTAAACTGATCATGGAAAAAGGAGGGCTCTATGATGAAGAAGCTTCTTCTGGCCTTCGTTCTCCTCGCTTCGACTCAAGCCGCGCGCGCCGTCGAGCTCAAAGGCGGCAAGATCACCGCCGCCGACGGCGTCTACCTCGGCTTGGTCGCGGACCGCTTCGAGACCGACTCGGTGCTCAATCCCTTCGGCCTTTACGGAAACAAGCATAACGCGAAGAGCATCTGGAATAATTTCGGGAAATATGGGGATGAGTTCAACGAGCTCTCGGCCTTCAACCCCCACGCGAGCAAGCCGCCCAAGATCGTCCTTCCTTTCAAGGGGGGTTGGTACTACCTGACGGTCAATCCTTTCTTGACGCCGAGGGTCGACCCCAACACGCTGCGGCCCGCCGAGTAGCGGCTACCTGAGCTGGATCGTCCCGAGGCTCGAGATCAGGTTTTCCAGGGTCTTGATGTCCGAGGCCCACTCCCAAGCCGTGTCGACCTCGATCGTGTTCGAGAGGATGAGGTCGGCCAGGGCCTGGTCGAGCGAGCACATCCCGGAATTCTTGGCGGCCTGAAGGGCTCCCGGGATCTGGTGGAGCTTGCCCTCGCGGATCATCGTGCCCAAGGACGAGTTCATGACCATGATCTCGCGAGCGCAAATGCGGCCGCCGCCCTTCTTGGGCACCAGGACCTGACTGATGACGCCGACGAGCGTGGTCGAGAGCTGCATCTTGACCTTGTTCTGCTGAACCGAAGGGAATTCGGACACGACGCGGTCGATCGTCGAGGGGGCGTCGCGCGTGTGCAGGGTCGAGAAGCAGAGGTGGCCGGTCTCGGCGGCGCGCATCGCGAGCTCGATGGTTTCCAGGTCCCGCATCTCGCCGACCATGATGACGTCCGGGTTCTCGCGGACCGCCGAGCGCAGGGCGTTGGCGAACGAGCCCGTGTGCGTTCCGACCTCGCGCTGGTCGATGACGCAGCTCTTGTCCTTGAAGACGAACTCGATGGGGTCCTCGATGGTGATGATGTGCTTGCGCTGCTTCTCGTTCATGTACTGGATCAAGGAGGCCATCGTCGTCGACTTGCCCGAGCCCGTGGGCCCCGCGATGATGACCAGCCCGCGCGGGACGTCGGTCAGCTTGATGATCGGGGATGTGAGCCCGATCTCCTCGGGCGTCGGGATCGTCGCGGCGAGCGGCCGCAGGGCGCAGGCGATGCCCTGGTGCTGGAGGTAGACGTTGACGCGGAAGCGCGCCTGGTTCGGAAGACTGTAAGGCATGTCGACCTCGCCGGCCTTCTCGAAGATCGAGGCCTGGCGCTGGTTGAGGATCGTGTAGATCAGGCGCTTGGTCTCGGCCGGCGGCAGGACCGCCATGCCGTCGAGTTTTTGGAGGCGGCCGTCGACGCGGATCAAGGGCGGCTCTCCCGGGATGATCAGGACGTCGCTGACGCCCATCGCGACGGCCTTATTGAGAATCTCGAGCATCTCCGGCATGGCCATGGCTCCTTGACGGAACTTACGGCCTCAGGATAACCCATCAACGCCCGCGTGTCAAGGGCGTCGCAAATGATAGAATCACCTCGCGATGCGCTCTCACAATGTCGAGCCCGCGCCGTCGGGACTCTCGAAGAGCGATTGGAAGGGCGCCCTCTGGCGTCCCGTGAAGGTCGTCACTTTGCGCGCTGGGCTCATCCTCGGGACTTTGGCGTCCAATTTGCGCTTGAAGCCCGCGCTCCAGGGGGACTGGCGCCGGCGTTATGAGAAAACCAGGCGCGACTTCATGGCCGCCGATTCGGCTTTCCGCCCTTCGCGCCAGTGGTCGATCATCTCGGCCTTTTACCGGCTGGTCCTTCGCGGCAAAGGGCTCGAGGATTTCAAGTCGACCTTCGGCCGGTTCCTCTCGACGTATGAACCCAATAACCCGTGGATGTTCCCGGCCGTCCACCACCTCTACTATCAGCTCCTCAAGGGACGCGACGCGTGGGGCGTGCTCGACGAGCTCGAGGAGCCCTCGTTCGGAGGGGGGACCGTCGTCGACTACGGCGGCCGCCCGCTGAGCCTCGATCTGCTGCAGTCGGTCGACGAGCTCTACCGGATCGTCGAGCACGCAGGCTTCAAGCGCGAGGACCGCGTGGTGTTCTGCGAGATCGGGGCCGGCTACGGGCGCTTGGCCGACCTCGTGCTGCGCGTGATGCCCAACGCCTCCTTTCTCATCGTCGACCTGCCCGAGTCGCTTCTGCTCTCTCAGTACTATCTTACGGCCCTGCACGCCAAGACCGCGGCGGCCCTCTATCCCGAGTCGTCCGAGGCGCTTGCCGGTCTCGGCAAGCCCGGCGGCCCGCGCCTGGTCTTCGCCTTGCCCCATCAGCTCCAGAGCGTCCCGGCCAATTCGATCGACGTCCTCGTCAATGTCTACTCCTTCATGGAGATGGGGCGCGCGCAGATCGACCGCTATTTCCAGCTGGCCGACGACATCCAGGTCGGCTTCCTTTACTTGAAGCAGCATAAGAGAGAGGCCAACATCTACGACGGCGCGCTCAATTCGGGGGAGAATTATCCCGTCCGCGCGTCTTGGAAAAGGCTCTACCAAGCCACGACCGTGCTCTTCGAGCACGCCTTCGAGGCCGTCTACCGCGTCAGGGCTCGCTGATCACGCGCGCGGGCGAGCCCGCGACCACGGCGTGGGCGGGAACGGACTTGGTCACCACCGAGTTCGCGCCGATCACGGCGCCTTCCCCGATCTCGAGATCCACTCCATTGGCCACGATCACCGCGTTGGCGCCGATCCAGGCCCCGCGGCCGATGCGCACCTTCCCGGCGGGCGCAAGGCCCTGGTCCTTGACCGGCTTCGTGGGGTCGCCGAAGGCGTGGACATGGTCGGAGACGTAGACGCCCATCCCGAAGAGGACATCGTCCTCGACGACGACCTCGCGCACCGCCGAGAGCGTCGTGCGCGGGCCGATCTGGACGCGCTTGCCGACCTTGAGGGTGGGGCCGTCCGGAGGCTTTGGCAGCTCGATGACGGGGGCGTTGAGCCAGGCGTGGCGCTGGACCCAGGTGCCCTCGCCCACCGTGATGAACCGTCCGCCCTGGACGGTCGCCGTCCAGTCGATGACGACGCCGCAGCCGCGCTCGTTGAGGGTGTGGCAGAGCGCCGACCACAGTCGCGAGAAGACCTTGAGGCGCAGGAAGCCGAAGCCGAGCTCCCGCCAAGTGTAGCCGGCGGAGAGGAATTTGTTGTAGTCGGTGAGGCGCGCCATGCGGGATCAGTAGACCAAAGTAGGGGAAAAGGGTCAAGGCGGAATATTGATATACGGACCGGGCTGGTCGGCCTTTGCTGATATTAATATCATGTGCCGACCCAACAAGTGTCGATGTTTGAAGGATATTCTTCCTCTGGCGAATTTTCGAGGCACATACGATACTGACCCGTATACTCATAAGTTATATTGCGGACTTTGAAGACCATGCGAGACCGACTAAGAATGGTTAACGGAACCGGCGCGTTTCAGATCTGCGTTGCGGAGAAGTTTGCGTTTCGGGTCGGCACGGGGGGCTGAAAAATTGAAAATCGATTTTCAATTTTCTGGGTGCCTAAAGTGAGCACGGCCAGACGGCTTCAGGAGCTACGCTGCAATATAACATCGCATTCAGCCGACCGCACTTCGCAGGCTGCGCGGCCAGGATCGGCGGCTGATCGCCAACGTTGGCGAGAAGGACGAATCGTGTGGGAGGTTATTACAACGCAAGCGCACCGAATCCAGACCGCGTTCGCAATGATTGCGTCGCTCTCAATGCTATGCGCATGCGGAACTGTACACACAAAGCTAGATGGCCGCTGGGGCGAGGCATACTCTGGCACTAATTGCATGGCCGATGTGACGAAAACCGGAGTTGAACTCGGTGGATTATCTCCGATGACTCTAGTCGTTGTTCCATTTGCTGCGATCGACACGGTTCTGTCAGCTTGCGCAGACACCCTGCTTCTTCCAATCGACCTTTCAATGAGATACCCAGTCCCCAAACCCACGGCCAGACCATGTCACGTCTGCTGTCCGAGGGAATCCCATTATATCGCTAACGAGGATCGTCCAAGAGCGGGCACCGTAAGAGGCGGTCGCATCAAATGGGATTATGAGGACGTACCGCAACATTAAACCGGATTCGGACCAAGAGAATGAATGACGGGAGATCATGCCGTACCCTCAACATCGGCTTGAACGGCCGGCGGCCAGTAAGAAATTCCAGTAGCCGCCGCCGTTCAGCCATTCGTTATGCGTATCTTGAAACGAGATAGGAATGCGCGATCCTGAGGTTGCAGGATTTGTTTATTGGTCAATCATACTCGCGGTTGTACTCGCGGGTGCTCTCAGCGTTTGGTTTGCCTTTCGTTTTTTCCACCGTTCAAACGGACCCGAAGGCAGCTCTGGCCGGCCAAGCCTCGGTGCACGCATTGGGAGAGCGGGCCTTCTTGCATTATTTCTCACTCCGTCGTTGGCTGGATGGTTCCCTTGCCCGTATATTTTGGCCGTCATTTGGGCCATCGGTGTCATGGGGCAGAATCCCATTAGCTGCATGCAGTATCTCTCTTGGATAACAAAGGGCTACCTAATCGGGTGGATTGTTATTTTCGGCCTCGGAGAGCTAATCGCACACATCCGGAAGAATCCTGGATTCAAAAAAATTTAAATCAGAATGCACCTGTGAGAACGCATAACTTCGGCTTGAACGGAGGGCGGCCATGAGGAGTTCCAATAGCCGCCGCCGTTCAGCCACCCGCTAGGCCAAAATTCTTCCGATGAAAAACCGCCGCCCGCCCCTCTCCCTGAAGCCGGCTTTGATCGCGGGACTCTTGCTGTGCGCGGTCGGTGCCGCCCGCCCGTCGCGGGAGATCATAGTCAGCTACGCCGATGAAACGAGCAAACTCCAACTCTACAGGCTGAAGGCGGACGGCTCTTCCCGGCGGAGAATCACGGACGGCGCGCATGACTGCTCGATGCCCGCGTGGTCGCCCGACGGGAAGAAGATCGTGTATGTGCAGGAGAGCGGAAACGGAAACGAACTTTGGCTCTCCGGCCCGGACGGCAAGGATCCGCGAATGCTGGTCACCTCCGGGATGAACTTGGTCCCCTCCTGGCTGCCGGACTCCAAACGCATCGTGTGGATGGAATTAAAGCCGGGAAAGAATCCCGCCGGAAGCAGCCGACTGAACATCATGGATACCGAGACCCGGCAATTCCGGCCGCTGTTCAGCGATCGGGAGCAGAAAAAGTTCGGCAACTTGATGCCCGCGGTCTCCCCGGATGGAAACAAGGTGGCCTTTGTCTCGAATCGCAGCGGCCATTTTCGGATCTGGCTGAGCAATCTCGACGGCAGCGGCGCCAGGCTCGTCTCACCGCTCTCTTCCGATATGGACGAGACGCTCCAATTGCCCCTCGAGCAAAAGGTCCCCGCCTGGTCCCCGGACGGCAAGTGGATCGCTCACTGGGAGGGAGTGGAGATGGATCATCTGAGCCGATTCACCGGGAAGGCCGATCCCCGTAGAGACGCGCTCATCGAGGGGACCTGGAATGTCTGGGTCGTCGGCAGGGATGGAAAAAACAAACGCAAGGCGGGGCACGGCGACGATCCCACCTGGTCGCCCGACGGCTTCGTGACTCGATCGTTTCCGGACCCGAGCAAGGGCGGCCCCAATGTCATGATCCAAACCAAAGACGGTTGGGAGGAATTGCCGATCCTTCCCGCCAAAACGCCCCGATATGGGCGCTTTACATGGAAGCCGTGAAACGCCGTCTCCGTCGAGGGAAATCCTCCGTCAAAGAGCTATAATACCGCGCGATGACGCCCCCCGGCGACGCGTCGAACCGCCGTCTCTCTCTGTCTCTCGCCGCCGCCGTCTTCTTGAGCCTCTGGCTGAGGCCCCTCTACGCCGTCCACCTGCGCCGCCAGCTGCGCCGAGACCAGCCCGCCGTCTGGGACCAACTGCCGAGCAACGGCCGCTTCGCCTTCTTGCTCCCCCAGATGGCCGGCAGCCGCTACCACGACGAATCGACCTACGCCGCACCCGTCCACCAGATCCTGCTCCACGGCGTGCCCTACTCGCCGTACTGGGCGGGCCACAAGGAGTTCTCGAGTTGGACCCACGACTTCATCGCCCAATATCTCGTCGCAGCGCCCGGCCTGCTCTGCGGCGGGGACATCACACTCACCTGGCTTCTAGCGGAGTCCATCCTCGGGGCGTTATGGTTTTTATTTTTTTATACGGTGTTTCGCTGGTGGTGCGGCCGCCGGGAGGTCGCGATCCCGCTGGCCTTGTTCTCGGTGTTCTTCCCGGATCTTTACATCTGGCTGCTCGACATCAACCTCCATCCTGCGGTCAATCTCAGCCGGCTCACGACGATCTTTATCCAGGACCACGGCATCCGGCCTAACTTCTACCGCCTGCCCGCGCCCTTTCTCTCCTATCTGCTGATGTCCTCGGTCTTCGTCATGGCGTGGCGGCTGGGCTGCCGCAAGGACTTCGCGCCGAGGTCGGCCGTCCTCATCGGCGGCCTGTTCGCGGCTCTCGCGATGGTCCATCCGTTCGAGCATCTCTTCGCGATGGCGACCTTGTGCTTTTTCGCGGCCGCGCTCTGGGCCGCCAAGGCGCCGGAGGCCGCGCGCAAGAACCTCGCCGTCGCCGCCGTCGTCGGCGCGGCGCTCTCCGGCGCGTGGCTTCTGCTCATGTCGAGCCTGCACGATCCGGAAAGGCGCCGCCAGACCCTCGAAATGCTCGGCCTTCAATACAATCACCATTTCTTCAAGATCACGATCGTGCATCTGGCCGCGGCCGCTCTGGCCTGGCGCTGGCAGAGCCGCGAGCGGGAGTGGCCCAGACGGCTTTGCTGGCTCTTGATGGCCTGCGCCCAGCTCGGGGGCTTCGCCTGCCGCAATTCGCAAGTCGTCACGGGCCTGCATTTCGTCCCGCTGCATTACATCATCTTGGGCAGCTTCATGGGGACCGCGATGCTGATGCTCAAGCTCTCGGAGGTCCTGTCGTCGCGCCGGTGGTGGACCGCCCAGGCGGGGCTCTGGGCGGCGCTGCTCTTTTCCTTCGTCTTCCTCGTCAACGAGAAGACCGCGGCCGAACAGACTTACCGGATCCTCGGCCAGAACCGCGACGTCGACGCGGCCTTCCGGTGGACGCGCGAGCACGCGGGCGACGAGTCCGTCTTCGCGACGCTCTCGATGATGACGGCCTCCTCGCTTCCTATATACACCCAAGCCAAGGTGCTCGTGCCGCCGACGGGCGTCATGCCGACCGTGCTCTATACGAACGAGGAGTATGAGCGGCTCGTCGCGTCCTTGCTCAAGACCGTCGACGCAGACCCCGAGCGGTTCCTGGCCGCGCGCTGGCCCTTAAAGATGGAGCAGGACGCGCTGTTCGCTCCCGAGTACAAGCGCCAGCGCCTCGAACAGCTCGTCGACGAGCGCCCGATGGACGCCATGGAATGGGCCGGCTGCTTCCCGCACGCCGGAGAGGACGACGGTCCGCTCATGGAGGCGCGCCGGAAGATCAGGGAGTTCTCTTTGAGCGCCGAGCCGGCCAAGGGGCCGTATTTCGTCTGGATCAACGCGCGCGACATCCCCTTGTTGAAGAGATTCCCGAAGATTCCTCGAGCCTCGTTGGTCTACAGCAACGCCTCGGTCTGGATCTTCAAGTCCGATAGCCCGCGCTAGTCTGTTCCCCTGCTGGGATTGTCTATTTTTCTAGCCATATGGCTGGAAAAATAGACAATGTTTTTCGGAGGGAGATCGGGCGCGCGCGGTCTAGTTGGCGGGAGCCTTCCAAACAAACGTGCTGTCGGTCGCGGCGAGCGCGGGGAGCTTGCCGTCCTTGGGCGAGACCAACGCGTCGGGCAGCGGCCACTTGACGGCGATGTCTGGATCGTTCCAGACGATGCCGCAGTCGTCGGCCGGAGCCCAGTAGCCGTTCTGCTTGTACATGACGTCGGCCTCGTCGCTCAAGGTCTGGAAGCCGTGGGCGAAGCCGACCGGGATCCAGAACATCCGGTTTCCCTCGTCGGTCAGCTCGATGGACGCCCATTTGGCGTAGGTCGGCGAGCCCTTGCGGATGTCGACGGCGACGTCGAAGATCCTTCCCCTCAAGCACCGCACGAGCTTGCCGATGGGCGAGGGCTTTCTCTGATAGTGCAGGCCGCGGATCACGCCCTTCTTCGAGCGCGAGAGATTGTCCTGCACGAGCGGCGGGATCGGCGTGCCGGGAAGGTCCTTGGCCTTGTAGCTCTCCATGAAGAAGCCGCGCTCGTCGGGGAAGCATTGCCCCTCGACGATCAAGAGGCCGGGGATCTCGTACGGCGTGAGCTTGAAGGCCATCAGGCCGCCCTAGGCATGGGCCGCGGTCTTGGGGAGCTGCTTGCGCCAGTACTCCTGGCCCTCGGGGGGCAAGGTGTAGACCGGGTCGTAGTACTCGTAGCGGCGCGTCAGGGCCTCGGCGTCGTCGGCCTCGATGCCGGTACGGTAGTTCTTGGTCCAGTACGAGACGCCCTTGACCTTGTCGTAGTCGGCGAGCTGGTGCACCCAGCGCTTGCCCACGTACGGCACGTCGACCGTGACGCGCGGCGTCGCGAAGCCCGGGAGGTAGCCCATGATGTCGTGCTGGAGCTGGCGCGCCTCATGGATCGAGAGCCGCCAGTGCTCGGAGTTGGGGATCATGTCGCATTGGTAGAAGTAGTAGGGCATGATCTTGCCGAAGTCGAGCAAGGTAAAGCAAAGCTCGAGAAGATCGTTGGCCGTCGTGTTGACGCCGCGCAGCAGGACGCCCTGGTTGCGCACGTCGCGAAAGCCCATCTCGAGCAGCTTCTTGACGGCTTTGGCGACCAAGGGGGTCACCTGGTTGGCGTGGTTGACGTGCGTGTGGACCGCGATGTCGACGCCGCGCTCCCACGCCTTCTTGGCGATCCGGTCCAAGGCCTTGAGCACATCGTCTTGCAGGAAGTGCTGGGGCAGGCCCTGCAATCCCTTCGTGGCGAGCCGGATGTCCTTGATGTTGGGCAAATCCATCAGCGCGCAGACGAAAGCCTCGAGCTGGGCGATCGGGACATTGGCGACGTCGCCGCCCGAGACGACCACGTCGCGGACCGAGGGCGTCTTCTTGAGGTAGTCGAGCATCGCCTCGTAGCGCTCCTTGGGCTGGTGCTCGAACTTATGCTTCTGGACCTGCGGCACGGAGTTCCCGACCAAATCCATGCGCGTGCAGTGGCCGCAATACTGCGGGCAGGTGGCGATCATTTCGGCCAGGACCTTGGTCGGATAGCGGTGGGTGAGGCCTTCGGTCGCCCACATCTCGCTCTCGTGCAAAGAGTCGCGCGTCGCCTTCGGGTGGTTGGGCCACTCGGCGTGGCGGTCGGAGATGATCGGCAGCATGTAGCGCCGGACCGGGTCGTGCCTCAGGTCATCGGCGTTCATCGTGTTGATCATCTGCGGGGGCAGCAGGATCGACATCGTCGCGCGCTCTTTCTGGTCGCGCAGGATCTCCTCGGAGAGGTCGTCGGTCAGAAAGGAGCCGAGGACCTCCTTGAGCTCTTTGACGTTCTTGACCGAGTGCTGGCGCTGCCAAAGCGCGCTCTCCCAGTCCTTCTGCGAGACGTCCTTATATCCCGGCAGGCGCTTCCAATCGGGCTCGACGAACTGGCGTCTTAAAGGATAGGAGAACGGCTGGCGCGATGGGTCGGCCTTGACTTTTCGGGCCATGAGGCTATTTTAGCGAGATCGGAGGCGGCGCACAAGCTCGATTTAGGGCTGCTTCTTGCTGGAGAAGAGCTTCGGGCCGAGAAAGCTGATCGCGATGCTCAGCACGAGGCCGGCCAGGAGGCCCAAGAGGCCGGCGGGCATGAAGAAAGTGAGCAAGGCGCCCGCCGCGGCGCCCCCGATCTGCCACTTGTGCTTGTCCAGGAAGCCCATGAAGCCGCCGTGCTCTTTGCTTTCCTTTTCGGCGGCCGGGACGACTCGCGACCCCGCCACGGCGGGCCGGAGCGTGGGAAGCTCCGCAGGTTTGCGGACGTTCGGGCCCTCCTCAGGGGTTTCAGGGGACTCCGAGCTGGAGCGGGAGTTCTCGTAAATTCCGCCGTAGCGGCCTGGCGCGCTCTCGGCCAGCGCGGACAGCGACTCCCGCGCTGGACAGCCGCCCGGGCAATCGCCGATGGTGCCCGCCGTCGCGGGGCCGGAGGCCGAGAGCGCCCACGCCGCGAGCGCAATGAGCGGCCCGAGAGGCCTCATCTTCTGAGGGTAGCTGATGCCGTCCGGCGGCGGCAGTGTCCTAGGACCTAGGGTGGGGGGGACCAAGGACCTGGAACCAACGGGGGCCCCGCTCGGTTTACCCGATTTTATGCGCCATTAAACCGTTTTTTTGCCCTTTCGAAATGAGGTTTGGGCGTCGAGGGTGTACACTGACATCATGCAATGGAGAACAGCACGCTTCCCGAGCGTCGAGAGCTCCAGCGAGGACCGTGCCGGCCTGCCGGCCGCCTGGATCGCGCTGTCCTGCGCGCCGGTGCTTGCCGTGGCCTGGCTTTGGTTCTCCGGCCAGACCCGGACGACGATGGTCAGCGGCTCGGGCTTCGACCTCAGGCGCGAGGCGCCGGCGCCGAGTGCGCCCCGCGCGGCGCGCAAGGGCGCGTCGGGCATCGACATGGTCTGGATCGATTTCGAGGGCGGACAGGACGAGGCGGCCGCGCCGATCCCCGCGGCGTCTCCCGCCGCGGAGCCGCGAGCGCGCGAGCTCCCGGCGGCCGCGCCGGCGGGGCCCGAGGCCGGCTTCACGGAGCAATGCCGCGGCTTCGAGGGCCGGATGGCCGCGCTCAACCGCGAATACGACCGCAAGTACCCCTCGTGGGCGCGTTTGGGGCAGGACTGGGCGCGAGATCCGGTCCTGCACGGCCTCGATCTGCAGTACGGGCGCGATCACGACGCCGCCAAGTTCCTGCGCGGCTTGGCCGCCGCCCCGAGCTTCGGTCAAATCCTCAAGAAGTACGCGGGAGATCCCGCGATGCTCGCCGTCGCCCAGGACGCCATGCGCCAGGCGCCCGCCGGCCTGCTGTCGTCGGCCACGGGGCTGCTGTCGCAGGGCGGCCCGATCAAGTCCTTGGTCGAGAACGCCGCCGGCGCGATCGGCTTCCCCGTGGGTCTTCTCGGCTCCCTGCCCAAGCCGTAGCCAGACCCGGCCCGACGGACCCGCTCGCAATAATGTTAGGATGCGAGCGCGATGATCCGGCGACTCCAGGGGCATGGCCCGATCGCGGGCGTCTTGGCGATCTCGTGGCTTCTCAGGGCGGTCCTCGCCCTGCGCGGCGGCCAGTTCTACTGGCCCGACGAATGGCGCTACCTGATGGGCTGGAAATTGGCCAATTTCATTTCTTCGGGTCGCGGCGGCCTGGCGAGCGTGATGGGCAGCGGCGAGAACACGCTGTTTGCCGTCGGCGGCGAGCACCCGCTCTTCGCGCTGGTCGCCTACCCTCCGGCCTGCCTTCAGTTCGCGCTGTTCCGCGTCTTCGGCGTCGAGACCGCCGCGAGCCTTTGGATTGCGGCGCTCTACTTTACGCTCGCCTCGACGGCCTGCATCGCCTTGACCTACGCGATCGCCCTGCGCGCCGGCTCCGGCCGCGGCGAGGCGCTGGCCGCGGCCGGGCTCATGGCCTGTTCGGCCAGCATGTTTTATTATGCGCGCCATCTGCTTCCATACGACACCGCTCTGGCTTTCGCCCTGCTGGCCCTCTGGCTCGGGCTCAAGGAGAGCCCGACAGCGGCCTGGTCGGCGCTCTGCGGCTTCATCGCCTCCCTGGCGTTCATGACCTACAACGGCTACTGGCCGCTGGTCCTGGCCGTGCTGGCGATCCACGCCGTCTGGAGGTCCGCCTCGCGGACGCGGGCCGCAAGGCGAGCGCTGGCCGCCGGCTTGGGACTGGCCGTCCTGCCCCTGATCTTCCAGCTGGTGAGCGCCGCGCAAGCCCAGCGCTCTCTGTTCGCCACTCTCTTCGCATTCTCGGCCGCCGACATGCAGGGCGCCACAGCCGAGGGCTATCGGCTGCCGTGGGCGTATTTCTGGCACGCCGAGCACGGGCTGCTGCTGCTCTGGGCGGCGGGCGCCGCCGCCGCGTTGCGGCCCGGGCCGGGGGAGCGCCCGGAACGCGGCCGGCTCTGGCTCGGCGCGGCCGCCGGGATCTACCTTCTGCTCGTGCTGGGCTCCAACGGCCTCGGGAGATTCGCCGTCCACGCCCGGCACGCGCGCCAGGTCACGGTCTTTGTCTGCCTGGCCGCGGCCTGCGGGCTTTCTCGCCTGCGTTGGGACTCGAGGACCCTCAAGGCCTGCGGTTTGGCCGCGCTTCTGGTCCAGACCGGCTCCAACTTCGCGCGGCCCTTGAGCCAGCGCTTTCCCAACGATTTCACGCGGGAGGTCGTCGCGGACCATGGTCCCGTCGCCGTCGACACGACGGTCACGATCTCTAGCAACAAGCCCCGCGACCCCTCGGCACGCCTCGTGCTGCTCAACGTCCAGCACCTCTTTCCGCTCGGCCCGGCCAAGCCGGCGCCGGCCGGGGAGGTCCTGCTGCGCGCCGCGCACCCGCTCGAGTACCTTCCCTACCAATACGAGGGCTTCACGGCGGACGAGCGCGCGGTTCTGCGCGCGGCCGACATCTCGATGCGCCTCCTCGAGGTCCGCCCGCCGGGAGCCGCGCTTCTCTCTTTCAAGGTCTCGCCCGGAACGGCCCGGCGCTTCGACGCGTCCGCCCCAGGACAGAAGCCTTACCGCCGGATCGGCTTCCCGCTGATCGCCCTGCTCAGCGACGTCTACGCGCTGTCGTCGTACCGCATCGACGCCGGAAAGCGCGCCATGCGGCGCTTTGATCTGGAGGCCGACTTCCCCGGCAGCCTGCGGGACGCCCGGCCGGCGCTCCAGTCGGCGCTCCTCAGCGGCCTCGGGCTCAAGGCCCGCCGCGAGACGCGATCCAGGCCCGTCTTCGTGCTCTCGCGCGGCCCCGGTCCGCTGGGGCTGCCGGCCGCCGCGCCCAGCGAGCCTCCCGAGGCTTGGCGGGGCCCGCTCGACGCCTCGGGCGAGATGACGAGCCTCAACGCGAAGGCGCAGACTCTGGCGAGCCTCGCGGGCACGCTCGAAGAGTTCCTGCTCGACAAGCCGGTCGTCGACGAGACGGGCGTCGCGGGGACCTATGACTTCGACCTGCGCTTCAGGTCCAAGCACGCCGGCGAGCTCGAGGCCGCGCTCGGGCGGGCTGGGCTGAGGCTCGCAATCGCGACGCGTCCCGTCGAGATGCTCATCCTCGAATGAGCCGGAACCGGGTCCTCTTCGCCGCCGCGGCAGCCGGAGCCTTCTCGGCGGCCTTCCACGCGGGCGTCCTGTCGTGGACGGTCGGCTACAGCGACGTCCTTCATCTCTTCCCCTTGGCTCTGGCGCCGGGCTGACCGTACATCGAGCGCGCCGTCGAGTATCCGGTGCTGACCGGACTGCTCATGCGTTTTCTGGGCTGGCTGGGGGGGAACGTCCAGGGCTACTATGTGCTGGCCGCGGCGGCGTTGACGGGGGCGGGCGCGCTGTGCGCGGGGCTGCTCGCCGAGGAGGCGGCGCCGGCCAAGGTCATTCGCCGCTGGTGCCTCGCGCCGTCGTTCTTGCTCCTGCTGGTCTACAACTGGGACGCCTTCGCGGTCCTCTGCGCGATCGTGGGCCTGCTCTGCCTCAAGCGCAGGCAGGCGCTGGCCGCCGGGATCGCGCTCGGCCTGGGGTTCTGCTTCAAGCTCTACCCCGGCCTCTACCTTCTGCCCGCGCTCGCGGCGTGGAGGAAGGAGGCCCGGCTCTGCGCGCGTCTGCTCCTCGGCTTCGCGGTGACGGCCGTCGCCCTGAACCTGCCCTTCGCCTTGATCAACTACGACGGCTGGTCGTTCTGCTTTAGATTCAATTTCGCGGCCAACCGCCTGCCCAATCCCGACACGATCTGGTCCGTCCTGCGCTTCATTTTTTCGTGGCCCCAGGGCGCGGCCGCGGGGAAGGCTTCGACGGCGCTGTTCCTGCTCCTGCTCGGCTGGACGCTCTGGCGCGGCAGGGGACGCAGCGCGGTCTCTCAATGCTACGCCGCGACGCTGGCGCTGCTGCTGAGCGCGAAGTTTTTCTCGCCGCAGTACGCGCTGTGGCTGCTGCCCTTCTTCGCCCTCGAGGACGCTCCTCGGCTTTGGTCCTACGGCTTCGAGCTCGCCAACCTCGGAGCGCTCTTCGCGGTCCTGCAATACCTGCTCGCCGGCCAGGCCAAGACTTGGTACGAGGCCTGCGCCTTTTTCGTCGTCGCGCGCCACGCGTGCCTGGCGGCCTTGCTCATTGCGGCACTGGGGCGGTCTTACGGATCAAGGCCTGGATCTGGGACTTGAAGAACTTCTTGAGCTTGGCGTAATTGGCCGGGTCGCCCATGACGCCGCGCAGTCGCTCGAAGCGTTCGAGATCGACGCGCGAGGTCTGATCCGCCTCCGAGTCATCGAGAAGGCGCTGCTCGCGGGCGCGCGCGGCGGGATCCTTGAGCTCGGTGATCAGCTTCTGAGCCTTGACGACCATCGCGCGCGTCTCGCGCCGCTCCTTGACTGAGGCATCGACGCGGGCCAGGAACTCGGCGTGCGTGAGGTCGAGCACCGACGGGGTGATAGGATAGAGCGGCTCGACGAGCTGCTTGAGCGCGGTCGGATTTTTCTTCCAGGCGCCGAGCAGCGCGCTGTCGGAGCCGTCGATCCGCAGCGACAGCCGGCCGAGCCAGAAATCGGGATTTTTTTGGATGGCCTCCTCGAGCACGCGCACGGTGTCGACGAAGCTGATCATCTCGTCCTCGAGGCTCGGCATGTCGAAGGAGAAGCCGAGCTGGCGGCGGATCTTCTCGTGGGTGATCGCGTGGCGGATCTCGTGGCCCAAGGTCGGCAGCAGCTTCCAAGCCAGGATTTTGGGGACCTCGGCGTCCTCGACAGAGCGGTAGTAGAGCTCGCGGCGGCCCTTGTCGAGGATGTCCTCGTTGATGTACATCTTCTTGTCGGCGTCGCGGTAGAGGCCGACGGCCTGGGCCGGAATCTTGGCCGTCGAGGTGCTGATCTGGAGGTCGATGCCGTGCTTCAGAACGAAGCTCAGGTGCTCCTTGGTCGAATCGAGCTGGCCCAGCGCCGAGACGCACTCGCGGTAGAAGGCCTTGCGGAAGGACGCCTCCTCCTGGGCCCGGGCGGGGGTCAGCGCGAGAATGAGGACCAGGGCCCTCACGGCGGCTCCCCCAGCAGGAGCTTGCCCAGCAGGCCCGGCACCACGCTCGGGCCCGCGACCTTCGAGAAGGGCAGCGACTTGAGGCCGTCGGTCCAGCGCGCGGCTTCGGGAGCCGCGTCGATGCGGCCGTCGGGCGTCGTCAGGAGCCAGCCCTTCTCGCTCAGACGCAGGAGGCCCAGTTCTTTTCCCGTGGCCAGAGACACCACGCTCAAGCCCTCCTCGCGCCGCGCGAGCGCGTAGCGCCAGCCGGGGTCGACGGCTTCGGGCCAATCGAGCGAGGCGCCTTCGGGGATCGAGAAGGCGTTCTTCTTGCGTCCGGTCAGGAGGTCCCATTCCCAGGCTGAAGCGCCCGCCAGCACGAGAAGGCTGTCTCCGCCCGGGCCGAAGGCCAGCGGCGTGATGGCCTGCTCGGTCTGCCAGCCCTTCATCTCCTCGCCGTCGCTCATGGCGCGGATCGAGAGGACGTAGCGCCCGGAGCCGCCGCGCCCTCGGGACGAGGCGGCTCCGGCCGCGAGGTAGCGGCCGTCGCGGCTGAGCACGAGGTCCGGCATGGAGGCGCCCTCGAACTTGAAGCGCGCGATGCGCCGTCCGCCCTCGAGGTCCCAGAGCTCGACGGCGCCGTCCGGGCCCCTCGTCACGAGACGGCGCCCCTCCAACCCCACGCCGAGCCAGCCCGCGCGCTCGGTGCGGCCGCCGAGCAAAGTCTTCTCGGAAGCGGCCGGGATCTCCCAGGCCTGCAGGCTCTCCTCGCGCGCCGTCACGAGAAAGCGCCCTCCCGGGTCCAAGGCCAGGGCGTGGGCCTTGATCAGGCTCCAACCCTTGCCCGCGTCCGCGTCGCCCTCGAGGCCGCGCAGCTCGACCTCCTCCCGATCGCGGATCGAGGCCAGCCACCGGCCGTCGCGGCTGACCGCGAAATGCGCGGCGGTCTCCCAGTCTCCGGTCGAGCGGCTGACCGGGCGGCCCGCTTCGATGTCCCAGAGCTCGGCCTTCTGCGGGTCGACGGTCACCAGGCGCCTGCCGTTGGACACGACAGCGGCGTAGAGCACCGGCAGGCCGGCGCCCCCGAAGCTGCGCAGCGAGCGGCCGGAAGCGATGTCCCACAGGCGGGCCGTGTGGTCCTCGCTCCCGGTGACGGCGAGCCGCCCGTCGGCGCTGAGCGCCATGGCGTTGACCGAATCGAGATGCCCGATCAGCGAGCCGGAGGGCTTTCCGGAGCCGGACTCCCAGAACCGCGCCGTGTTGGTCCCTCCGCAGCTGGCGAGCCCGCGGCCGCCTGGGACGAAGGCCACCGCGCGGCCTGCGTTGCCCTTGAAGGAGAGCGTGTCCCGGCCGCTGGCGACTTCCCAGAGGCGCACCGAATCCTGGCTCCCGCTCGCCAATGACCGACCGTCGGGGCTGAAGGCCAGCGAGGTCCACGGACCTGGACCCGCGAGTTCCTGCACGAGCTGTCCGGTGTCTAGAGCCCAGACCCAGATCTGTTCGCCTCCCGCGGCGTAGGCCAGCCGTCTTCCGTCGCGCGAGAGCGCCGTGGCCGAGACTCGCGAGGTCGCGGGGCCGAATGTTCTGATCTTGCGGCCCGAAGCCGCGTCCCAAAGCTTGACCGCGCCGTCGTCGCCGGCCGTGAGCACCGAGCCGCCGTCGGGCGTGAAATCGACGGCGGTTAGGAATTCGCCGGGCACGCCGAACTTGCGCGCGAGCCGGCCCGTCGCGGTCTCCCAGAGCTTGGCCGTGCCCGCGCCGCCCGTGAGGAGGGTCTTGCCGTCGGGGCTGAAGGCCACCGCGGTCACGCCGAGCGGCTCGGCCTTGAGCTCGCGCAGCTTGTGGCCGGTCCCGGCTTCCCAGAGTATCGCCGTGCCGTCGCGGCTGCCGGTGGCAAGCCACCTGGAGTCGCGCGAAAGCGCGACCGCGACCACCGGAAGGGAGTGTCCCGTTTGGATCACGAGCTCCGGCGCGCCGGCGCGCAGAACGGACGGCAGCAGGACGGTGAGCAGAAGGCTCACCCGCATGAGGGCGAGGAGAGGGCCCAGAAGAGCACGATGGCCGCGATCAGCGCCCCGATCAACGAAAAGCCCACGGCCACGCTGCGCGCGTCGTCGGCCTTGAACTTTTTCAGGTGCTCGTCGAAGACCCCGAGAGCGCGGCGGATATCGTCGTCTTGGGGCATGAGTTTGAGTTTGGTGATGATGGCGTCGAGCCGTTGGCACGACGTCTGAGCCGCGCCGTACCCCGCCCCGTGGATGAAGGGCAGCAACCGCACCCCCGCGTCGATGAGCACGGGCTCGCACGACGGGAGGAAGCCGCTCAAAAGCAGTCTCTCGCGCGCGGGCGCGTCGGCCTCCGCCAGGTGACGATGGTACTCTTCGAGGGCCTTTGTCTCGGAGGCGACGTCGCAGACCAAGGAAGACGGCGCCCCGCAGAACCGGCAGACGAACCCTTCCAGCGGACCGCCGCATTTCGGGCATTTGGCGTCGGCCATGTCAGCTCCTCGAGAGTCCGTCGATTTCGCGCGCGAATCCTGCTTTTTCGGGGGCGGACAGGAAGCTCGCCTCGAACGAGTTTTTGGCCAACTGGGCCAACTCCTCTTCGCCGAGCTTCAGGGCTTTCTGCGTCTCGACGTAGTTGTCCAGCGCGTAGCCGCCGAAGTAGGCCGGGTCGTCGGAGTTGACCGTGACGCGGAGTCCTTGCGCCAGCAGGGACTTGATGTTGTGGTCCTTTAGCGATTTGAAGACGCGCAGCTTGACGTTGGACAGCGGGCACATCGTCAGAGGAATCTGCTCGGCGGCCAGGCGCTTGACGAGCTCGGCGTCCTCGGCGCAGCGCACGCCGTGGTCGATCCGGGAGACCTTGAGCAAGTCGAGGGCCTGGCGGATATAGTCGGCCGGGCCCTCCTCCCCGGCGTGCGCGACGGCTTTCAAACCAGCGGCGCGGGCCTTCGCGTAGACCTTCGTGAAAAGTCCGGGAGGCCGGTTCTTTTCGGAGGAGTCCAGGCCCACGGCCTCGAAATGCTCCTGGAACGGCAGCGCCTCCTCCAAGGTCTTCATGGCCTCCTCGGGGCTCAGGTGCCTCAGAAAGCAGAGGATGAGTTTCGTCGTGACGCCGAGCTTGGACCGGGCGTCGCGGCATGCAGCATGGAGTCCTTCAATGACAGTTTGGAAATCCACGCCGCGCGCCGTGTGGGTCTGCGGGTCGAAGAAGATCTCCGCGTGACGGACGTTCTGTTGCGAAGCCCGTTCCAGATAAGCCCATGCCAGGTCATAGAAATCCCGCTCGACTTTGAGGACGCCCGCGCTTTCGTAGTAGATGTCGAGGAAGGATTGAAGGCCGCTGAAGGCGTAGGCCTTGCGCACCTCGTCCGCGTTCTTGAAGCGCAGCTTGACCTTGTTGCGCCGCCCGATCTCGAACATGAGCTCGGGCTCGAGCGTGCCCTCGATGTGAAGGTGGAGCTCCGCCTTGGGCAGGGCGCGGATGAAGGTGCCGAGGTCGCGTGCGGCCATAGCTCCTATTCTGTATAATTGGACGATGGAAATCAAAGAAATCGGGGTCGTGGGGGGAGGCACCATGGGCTCGGGGATCGCCCACGCCTTCGCCCTCTCGGGCCTCGGCGTCACTTTGATGGAGGCGACTCAGGAGCTGGCCGACAAGGCCCTCGCGTCGATCGCCAAGAACATGGACCGCCAAGCCGCCAAGGGAGCGATCAAGGCGGCCGACAAGGCCGCGGCGCTTTCCCGGATCAAGACCGCGTTGGCGCCGGAGGCCCTGGGCGCAGTCCAGCTCGTCGTCGAGGCGGTCCCGGAGAACGCGGACCTGAAGAAGAGCCTGTTCGCCAAACTCGACGGCGCGTGCCCTCCCGATGCGGTCCTCGCTTCAAACACGTCGTCCATCCCGATCAAGACCTTGGCCGCGGCGACCAAGCGCCCCGACAAGGTCATCGGCATGCACTTCATGAACCCCGTGCCGATCATGAAGCTCGTCGAGATCATCCGTTCTCCGTCGACGTCCGAGGAGACCTACAATGCCGTGCGCGACCTCACCTTGAAGCTCGGCAAGGTGCCGGCCTGCTCGCAGGATTTCCCCGGCTTCATCGCCAACCGAATCCTGATGCCGATGCTCAACGAGGCCGTCTTCGCGCTGAGCGAGGGCCTGGCCACCAAGGAAGACATCGACACCGTCATGAAGCTCGGCATGAACCACCCGATGGGTCCGCTGACCTTGGCCGACTTCATCGGACTCGACGTGTGCCTGGCGATCATGGAGGTCCTGCACGAGGGCTTCGGGACCGAGAAGTACCGGCCGGCCCCTCTGCTCAAGCAGATGGTCGCAGAGGGCAAGCTCGGACGCAAATCCGGACGGGGGTTTTATGACTACGGCGGCGCCTGAAACGGGGCTCAATGAGATCCAGAAGACCGTGCGCGATTCCGCGCGCGAGTTCGCCGAGAAGAAGCTCAAGCCCACGGCGCAGAAATTCGACGAGGAGGAGAAGATCCCGGTCGAGCTCTACCGCGAGGCGGCCGAGCTGGGCTTTTTGGGCGTGATGTTCCCCGAGGAATACGGCGGCCTCGGTCTCGACTACGTGACCTACGCGATCGCGATGGAGGAACTCGCGCGCGGCAACGCGGCGTTTCAAGTGGGCGTCACCGTGCACAACTCTTTGGTCTGCTCGGGAATCATCAAGTTCGGCACGAAGGAGCAAAAGGACAAGTACCTTCATAAGGCCGCCAAGGGCGAATTGATCGGCGCCTACAGCCTCTCCGAGCAGGGCTCGGGGACCGACGCGGGCAGCCTCAAGTGCCGCGCGCAGGATATGGGCGACCATTTCCTGCTCAACGGCACGAAGGCCTGGGTCACCAACGCGGGCTTCGCGGATTTCTTCCTCGTCTTCGTCTCGACGGCGCCCGAGCTCAAGAACAAAGGGATCAGCGCTCTTCTCGTCGACAAGGGACTCCCCGGCTTTACCGTCGGCAAGAAGGAGATGAAGCTCGGCATCAGGGCGTCCGACACTCGCGAGCTGATCTTCCAGAACTGCAAGGTGCCCAAGGCCGCGTTGCTCGGCAAGCCCAACGAGGGCTTCAAGATCGCGCTGACCCAGCTCGACAACGGGCGCATCTCGATCGCCGCCCAGGCCATCGGCATCGCCCAGGCCGCTTTCGAAGAAGCCGTCTCCTACGCCAAGCAGCGCCAGCAGTTCGGCAAGGCGATCGCGGACTTCCAGCTGACCCAGGCCAAGATCGCGCAGATGGCGATGAACATCGACGCGGCCAGACTTCTGACTTATCGAGCCGCAGCCTTGATGAGCAAGGGCGTCAAGTGCACCAAGGAAGCCTCGATGGCCAAGCTCTTCTCGTCGCAGATGTGCAACAAGGTCTGCTTCGACGCCCTGCAGATCCACGGGGGCAACGGCTTCGTCAGAGAGTTCCCCGTCGAACGCTACTACCGCGATGCCCGGATCACAGAGATCTACGAGGGCACGACCGAAGTCCAGCACCTCATCATCGCCCGCGAAGTCCTCAGCGCGGGCTGAGCGCCTCCGACCCTTCGCGCGCTCGGGTCGGGGATGAGTCCGGCTGGGATTGTCAGTTTTTTCAGCCATATGGCTGAAAAAATGGACAATGTTCGGGGGGTGGTCCACGGCCCCCGACGCCTTATCGACGCTCCGGCCTCCGCTTTGGGACGCGCGGCGCATTGAGCCGCTTGAGTGCGGCGGCCGAATGGCGCTCGATCGAGCCCCAGCCGTGAGACACTTCGGCCGAGAGGGACCGAGTGGACGGATTCGCCGCCAGATCGCGAGCGATCGCGTCTCTGTCGCTGAGGCGCCTGGAGAGCATCCCCGGCGCGACGCGCTCGACGAGCATGAACTTGGCCACCGCGCGCTCGAGCAGGATCGGCGGCTCCTGCAAACCGGCCTGAAGCGCATCGGCGATCCCGGCAAGCAGGACTGCGTCGAGCTCGGGGCCGGGCTTCCAGGAAAAGTCCAACGGCGGCCAGGGCTTGATCGCGAGCTCGACGGCGTGGAAATCCGAGGCCGAGCGCGGTCCGATCCGAGCGGCCGCGGCGATGGTCCGGGTCACGATGGGATACATGCGCGTGCGGAAGTGCACGCCGTCCTCGAACATGTCCCAGCCCGGGCAAGTCCCGCGCTCCAGGCGCGCGAAGACCTTCTCCAGATCGGCCAGGGCCGCGCCCTCCTCGGCCGCGACGCGGCGGATCAGCTCGTTGCGCGACGGGGGGCAGCGGTCGCGGTAGTCGAGCTCGACGGCTTGCGCGAATTCTTCTCTGATAAAATGCCGCATCGCGCGTTCCGTCAGCGGCGGGTAGTCCCGCAGATTGACCGGCAAGGTGCACAGCACGATGGGGACCGACATGCGCTTGGCCGCGCGCACGGTCTCGCGCAGGCGCTCCTCGAAGCGCGACTCCACGGCGCGAGGGTCGGCCCGCCGGAACCTCGCGGCGAGCCAGTCCTGCGGAAGCCTCCAGAGCCAGAACGAACGCAGGAAGAGATTGACTCGGTACGCCGGATAGGAGAGCGTCTCCGGCCTGGCTCCGTCGTTGTTGCCCGCCAGCACGACGAAGAGATCGGGGGCGTAGGGCTTGGACTCGGAGACCGACAGCATGGTGCGGTAGGCGTCGTAGGTGCCCATCCCGCAGTTGACGACGCGCGCGCGCCGCTCGGGGAAGAAATTCGAGAAGGCCCGCTCGAGGTCCCCGGAGCCCAGGCGCTGGGCGACCGACTCGCCCGCGACGACCACGCGCAGCTCGCCTTTCTCCTTGGCGGCCGGGAACTCCTGGGGGTTGGCCCGCGGCCGCGCCGTGGTCCAGAACTCGGAGCCGCCTTTGACGGTCCCGCGGAAAAACGGCGCGCGGCTCTCTTCGTGGAGATAGCGCGTCTCGTCGAGGAAAAGGCGCTCCCTGCGGCCCGGATCGCCGCCGAGGCGGCCGCGCAAGCCGAGTTCGCAGGCTCCGATGGCCAGGAGCGCGACGGCGGCGGCCGCGGCCGCGCGGCTTGCGGCCTTCATGGCGTTGATTATACCTCACTTGCTACACTGTGGGTCGTGAAACTCTTCTTCCTCCTTTCGGCGGCGGGCGCCGTCGGCCTGGCCTATCTGTGGCGCATCGCGGCGGTGGGCTGCGCCTACAAGGCCAAGATCCTGTGCTCCTCCTGGTTCGTCTGCGGCCGCGAGATCGATCCCGAGGGCGCGCCGGAGGTCTCGGCCGACGCCTACCGAGTCCTGCGCCTGTTCCGCGCGCGCGTCGACCGCGCGTCTCAAACGGTCACGGCCTCCTGGCTCGGCGCAAGGTCGAAGACCGCCGCGTTCGTGCCCGGGCTCGGCGCGGTCCTGGTCGACGACGGCCGGCGTCCAAGCGGGATTCCCGAGCCGCCCGGCGGCGAGGATGCGTGGCCCGGGCCCGAGAACGAGCCGCCGGCTCTGAGTCGTCTTGTCGAGGACTGCTTCACGGAGCCCAACTCCCAGCGCCTGCGCCGCACGCGCGCTGTGCTTGTCCTCCAGGACGGGCGGCTGCTGGCCGAGCGCTACGCCCCGGGGTTCTCGAAAGATTCCCGGCTGCCCGGCTGGTCGATGACCAAGGCGGTCATGCACGCCCTGGTCGGCGTGCTGGTCGGCGAAGGGAAGCTCTCTCTCGATCGGAAGAACCTGTTCCCGCATTGGGAAGGAGACCCGCGCGCGGACATCACGCTCGAAGATCTCCTGCGCATGCGCAGCGGCCTTCACTTTTCGGAGAATTACGGCGACCCGCTCTCCGACGTCAACCAGATGCTCTGGAACAGCCTGGACGCCTGCGCTTACACCGCGGGCCGGCCGCTGGGGCATCGTCCCGGCGCGCGGTGGCAATACGCCAGCGGAACGACGAACATCATCTCAAGGCTCGTCCGCGAGGCCGTCGGCGAGGACGCCTACCCGGGCTTCCCGCGCCGGGCGCTTTTCGGTCCGCTGGGCATGGACAGCGCGCTCATCGAGACTGATGCCGGGGGTACCTTCGTAGGTTCTTCATTCATGTTCGCGACCGCGCGCGATTGGGCGCGCTTCGGCCTGTTCTACCTCGACGACGGGGTCTTTAGGGGCTCGCGCCTGCTGCCCGAGGGCTGGGTCAAATCGGGCGTCACGCCGACGCCGCAGTCGCCGGACGGCCGGTACGGCGCCCACTGGTGGCTCAAGCTCCAGAAAGAGCTCGGCGGCGAGACGGAGGCCGCCTATCGAATCCCTGGGGATGCCTTCTTTGCATTGGGCCACGAGGGGCAGACTTTGACGATCATCCCGTCGAAGCGCCTGGTCGCCGTGCGCCTGGGCTTGTCGATCTACATCGACGCCTGGGACCACGCCGCCTTCGTCGCCGGCCTGCTCGACGCGCTCGCCTAGCGCCGCGAGAGGCGGTAGAAGCCGTAAGTCCGGCCGTCGATGCGCGTCTCCTGGAGCGGCTCGAGGGCGTAGCGGCGCTCCAACGCCGCCGTCAGGCGCCGCGTGTCGTCCTCGCGCTGGAACCACCACGCGTCCTTGAACAGCACGAGCGGCCGCTTGCCTCCCGCGTCGAGTGAGTCGGTCAGCGCGTCGCCCTGCTGGAGGATCAAGAACGGGCTCACCGCGGGCCGGCGCGCGGCGCTCTAGCGCCCCTCGCTGCGGAAGCCGAACTCGCCGCGGAAGAAGGCCGAGTAGGCTACGAAGTACGCCGCCCCCGCCAGCGCCAAGGCCAGCCCCGCCGGGCCGGGTCGCCTGCGCGATCGCCAGGCAAGCGCTCCCGCGCACAGGAGCCAAGGACCGGCCTCCGGCGTGCGCAGCAGGAACCAGGCGTTGCCCGCCGCGTTGCTCCAGAGCGAACCCACGGTGGCGGCCAGCGACGCGTCGAAGCCGGCCAGGCCGTTGTGCCTGTTGCGCGCGGCCAAGAGCAGTGGTGC
Organism: Elusimicrobiota bacterium; assembly: GCA_016194705.1. Classification (GTDB taxonomy): domain Bacteria; phylum Elusimicrobiota; class Elusimicrobia; order UBA1565; family UBA9628; genus PALSA-1176. The sequence continues at coordinate 59,674 of JACQAZ010000041.1, forward strand.
TGCGAGCAAAGCGGCGAAGGCCGCCTCCGCCAGGCGAGCGAGGCCGTCGTTGGGCCGCCATTTGCGCCCCGACCGCGTCAGGGCCGCCGCGAAGACGGGAGCGAGAAGCATGTTCTCGAAGCGCGCATTGGCGGCCAAGGCGAGGCTCGCGAGCAGCAGCAGATACGAGTCGCGCGAGGAGCGCCGCAAGTGGACGCCGAGCGCCGCGAACGAGACCGCGATCCAGAGCAAGGAGCAGGCCGTGAGATCCCCGCTGACCGAGAACTGAAGGTGCAGCGGCGAGACGGCCCAGACCAGAGCCGCGAGCAGGGCCGCCAGGGCGTCCCCGAGCAGGAGCATCGAGGCGGCGTACAGGGCGGCGACCGACAGGCTCGAGAGCACCGCGTTGAGGATGAAGGGCGCCGTCTCGCCGGAGGGCCGGACCCGCAGGCACAGGGCGAGCAGGACATGGTAGAGGCCGGGCCAGGTCGGGACCTCGAGCACGTCCAAGTCCGGCCTGCCTCCGGCCAGCGACTCGGCGAAGCGTCCCAGCCGGGCGAGGTTCTCCGCGATGTTGAAATGCTCGAACTCGTCGAAGTAGACCTGGTGGGCGGCCGGGACCAGGAACAGCCGGATCAGGAGCGCGCCGGCGAAGAGCAAGGCGGCCGAGCGCGCGTGAGGCCGGAATTCCTTGGCGTTGGCCGCTAACGCGGCCGCCCAAGCCCCCAGCATGGCGAGCAGCATCGCGGGATAGCCGCTGACCAGGAGACCGTCGACGGCGCGCATGCTCAGCTGCGCGTGAGCTTCTTGTAGTGGATGCGCTTGGGCGCGACGTCGCCCACGCGCTTCTTGCGGTCCTCTTCGTAGGCCGTGAAGTTCCCCTCGAACCAGCGGACCTGGCTCTCGCCCTCGAAGGCGAGGATGTGGGTCGCCAGGCGGTCCAAGAACCAGCGGTCGTGCGAGATGATCACCGCGCAACCGGGGAAGTTCGAGATGCCTTCCTCGAGCGCGCGCAGGGTGTGCACGTCGAGGTCGTTGGTCGGCTCGTCGAGCAGCAGGACGTTGCCGCACTCCTTGAGCATGCGCGCCATGTGCACGCGGTTGCGCTCGCCGCCCGAGAGGTTCTTGACGAGCTTCTGCTGGTCCGAGCCCGCGAAGTTGAAGCGCGCGACGTATTGGCGCGAATTGGTCTCCTTCTTCCCGAGTTGGACGACATCGAGGCCGTCGGAGATCGCCTGCCAGACGTTGGCCTCGCCGTCGAGGCTGTCGCGGTCCTGATTGACGTAGCCGAGCTTGACGGTCTCGCCGACCTTGAAGGAGCCGGCGTCGGGCTTCTCTTGGCCCGTGATGAGCCTGAAGAGCGTCGTCTTGCCGGCGCCGTTGGGGCCGATGATGCCGACGATGCCGTTGGGCGGGAGCTTGAACGAGAGGTTCTCGTAGAGCAGCTTGTCGCCGTAGGACTTCGTTATGCCGTTGGCCTCGATCACGACGTCGCCCAGGCGCGGCCCGGGAGGAATATAGATTTCGAGGGTCTCGCTTGACTTGCCCTTGCCCTTGCCCTTGCCCTCGTCCTCGAGCATCTTCTCGTAGGCCGAAAGGCGCGCCTTGCTCTTGGCTTGGCGCCCCTTGGCGCCCATGCGCACCCATTCGAGCTCCTTGGCCAGCGACTTCTGGTACTGCGACTCGGTCTTGCTCTCCTGCGCGAGCCGCGCCTGCTTCTGCTCGAGCCAGGCCGCGTAGTTTCCCTTGTAGGGGATGCCCTCGCCGCGGTCGAGCTCGAGGATCCAGCCGGCCACGTTGTCGAGGAAGTACCGGTCGTGGGTCACTGCGATGATCGTGCCCTTGTACTGCTTCAAATGCTGCTCGAGCCAGTCGACAGATTCGGCGTCAAGGTGATTGGTGGGTTCGTCCAGCAACAGGATGTCGGGCTCCTGCAGCATGAGCCGGCAGAGCGCCACGCGGCGCTTCTCTCCGCCCGAGAGCGTGCCGACGATCTGGTCCGAGGGCGGGCAGCGCAGGGCGTCCATCGCGAGCTCGAGCTTGTTGTCGAGGTTCCAGGCGTCGGCGAGGTCGATCTTCTCCTGGAGCTTGCCCTGCTTCTCCATCAGCTTTTCCATGTTCTCGGGCGTGAGGCTGGGATCGGCGAGCTGGTCGTTGATCGCGTTGAAATCGTCGAGGAGCTTCTTGGTCTCGACGACGCCCTCCTCGACGATCTGCATGACGGTCTTGGTCTTGTCGAGTTGGGGCTCCTGCTCGAGCAGGCCGACGGTGTAGCCCTTGCTCTGAGTGATCTGGCCGGTGTAGTCCGTGTCCTTTCCCGCCATGATGCGAAGGAGGGTCGATTTGCCCGAGCCGTTGTCGCCGAGCACGCCGATCTTGGCGCCGTAGTAAAATGAGATGTGGATCCCTTTGAGGACCTGCTTCTTGGGCGGGTGGATGCGCCCGACGTCGATCATCGAGTAGATGATCTGCTTCGTGTCGACGGTGCTGGCCATGGCTGTGACTCCTTACTTGATGTGCAGGCGCTTCGGATCGAGTTTCTCGCGCAGCAGCTTGATCTCGTCGTCGTGCGGAAGATCGACCGCGCCGAGAGGGTCGCGGCTCGTGAGCTTCCAGCCCAGGTTCTCCTGGGCCTGCTCCTTCGTGACGCCCGGATAAAGCGCGGTCAATACGAGCTCGCCGGTCTTCGCGTCCGGTTCCATGATGCCCATGTTCGTGATGACCTTCTTGACGCGCTTGCCCGTGCTGGTGATGAAGTCGACCTTCTCCGGGAAGGCGCGGCGGTCGAGTTTCGTGACGATCAGGACCCGCGCCGCGTGCAAAGCGATCTCGGAGGCGCCGCCCGAGCCGGGAAGGCGCACTTTGGGGTTCTCGTACGGGCCTACGACGGTCGTGTTGATGTTGCCGAACTTGTCGACTTGCGCGCCGCCCAAAAAGCCGACCTGGATCTTCCCGTTCTGCAGAAAGCACTGGAAAATGTCCTGCATGGAGCAGACCATCAGAGAGCCCGTGACCAAGGCCGGATCGCCGATCGAGGGGGGCACGCGCTCGGGGATGGCGCCCACGGCCCCGGACTCATAAATCAGAGTCATGTTCGGGGCATGAGTCGCGCGCGCGAGGTTGCAGGCGAGGTTGGGCAGCCCGATGCCGACGAAGACGACGTCGCCGTCCTTGATCTCGCGGGCGGCGAGCACGCACATGAGCTCGTTGAGCGTGAAGGCGGTCTCGGCGGTCTGGGGCACGAGAAGATTCTAGGAAATTGAGGGCGTGCCGTCGAGAAGGACTGCCGGAGGAACTGTTGCCGGCAAGAGTCTACAACCCTGGCACCGCTCAGCGGGAGGCACAATACTGCGAGTGCTCGCCCTTCGCGTCGCTGAGGCACATCTTGAGCTTGCCGCCGTCGCGCCACTCCTCGGGTCCCTGCACGGCGGCCTTGCCGGTGCGCCAGGGATCGAGGACGGCGCACAGCCCGGAGGTCTTCCCGCAGACGCGAACCGAGGCGTGCTCGGCGGCGGCGCCGGCGACGGTGTGCAGGATCCGGTTCGTGATCATCTCGGTGTGCCCGACGTCGAGCCGGCTCCACGGCTCCTCCCAGAGGCGCGCGTCGATCTCGTCGGCCCAGTCGCCGCAGCGGCCCCAGACGCGCTTCTCGTCGCGCCGCATGTCCTCGATGCGCCCCGCCAGTTGGCGCGCGATCTTGTCGTCGTATTGGTTCCGGTTCTGCTTGTTCATGATGGCTTCGAGGCGCTGCATGTCGCCGGGGAGCTGCTTGTTCTGGAGGTCGTAGAGCGAGAGGGCGACGATTTCGTCGGGGAGCTTGAGCGCAGAGATCGAACCGTTGACCGCGGGGTCGTCGTGAAAGACCCAGCCCTGGCTTAGCCGGCGCGCGACGTGCCGCTGGTAGAGGTCGAAGACGCGGTTGAACTCGGCGCGCTCCTCGGGCGTGAAGCCGTGGTAGAGGCGCCGGAGCTCGGCGCTCGCGCCGATCTGCGAGACGAGCTGGGGAGACGCCTGCGAGACCACCGCCGCCGGCGCGGAGGGGACGCCTTCCTCAGCGCTTATCAGGGAGCCGCACGACAGCGCAAGCACGAGCAGGAGGACTCTCATTCGGGAATGATAGATCGTCCGCTCCGGGAAGTCAAGCCGCCGGCAGCCGCTTAGTACCCGTAGTTGACGCCGGCACAGACGAGGTCCTTGGCCTTGAGGCGCTCGGCGAGGCCGGGGTTCCTCTTCATGTAGCCCGCACGGTCCCGGACGCCGAAGACGAACTCGTCGAGGTACTTCTTCAGAGAGGCCTCATCGCGGGCGATCTTGTCCCAAGCGGCGTAGAAATCGTTGTCGCGGTCGTAATAGCCCTGCGCGTAGGACGGGTGCGCGCCCCAGGGTTCGCAGACCACGGCGTCGACTTGGAGCCCGGGGATCAAAGTGCGGTTGGGATCGGAGCGGATGACCGACTCCTCGACGATCTCCTCGACGACGACGATGACTTTCTTCGAGGCGAAGGCCGCCTCCTTCTGGACGCCCATGAGGCCCCAGATTTGAGTGTTTCCGCTTTGATCCGCGCGCTGAGCGTGCACGATCGTGACATCGGGACGCAGGGCCGGCACGGCGGCGAGCTTCTCCCCGGTGAAGGGGCAATCGACCTGCTTGATCAGTTTGTTCGCCTTCGGTATGTCGGTCCCGCCGTAGTTGCGCAGCGGCCAGAAGGGGAGATTGGCCGAACCCGCGCAGAGCCGCGCGACCATGCCGAAGTGCGAATACTCCTCGAGCTCGAGCGTCGGGGGCTTGGACTCGACCGCGCGGCGGAAGGCGTGCAGCGAGCCGATGCCGGGATTGCCGGCCCAGGAGAACACGAGCTTTTTGGCGCAGCCGGCCGCGATCATCTGGTCGTAGATCAGGTCGGGGGTCAGGCGCGCCAGGGTGAGGCCTTTTCTTCCTTGGCGGATGATCTCATGGCCGGCGGCGAAGCAGATGAGGTGGGTGAAGCCCTCGATGACGACGGTGTCGCCGTCCTTGACGAGCGAGGCCACGGTTTCTTTCATCGTCGCCCGCTTGTCCTTCACGCCGGTATTCTAGCTAAATCGAGGGCGAGGCCGACATGGCCCGGTCGAACGCGTCGATGAAGTCCTGGTTCATCTCGACGCCGCCCTCGGTCTGCGCTCCGCCGGAAAGTGCCGCGAGGAAATGCTTTTCGGGCACGTCGAGGCAGACGCGCGCGAGCACCTGCAGGACGCGCGCGCGGTACGCGGCGTCGCCGAGCCGCCCTTTGAGCCACTTGTTCCAGAGATGCGCCCGGAACGGATTGAGCTCGAGGTGCTTCTCGCCGCCGAAACTTCCGAGGTCCTCCTCCATCTTCGAGAAGTCGCGCGGGCGGTGGTGCGCGCCCGGGGCGCGCATGACGAGGATGCGGAAGACGTCGGCGAAAGTCTCCCGAGAAGGATCGGCGAAGGAATGGTAGAGCTTGGCCTGCCGGATCGCCTCCTTGCCCTCGCCGGTGTCGAGGGCTTTCTTCACCTTTAATTCATACGCCCGGTCCAAGGCGGCTTGGCCGGCGGATTTCTGCGCGTGGAGGAAGAGGTTCAGCACGGCGTGCCCGTGCTCGTGGAAAAAGGTGGACTGGACGTCGGTGTCGTCGTAGCTCTCGGGCTCGGGGCCCATCGTCATCCGGATGTTCTGCTTCTTGATCGGATGTCCCGTCGTGTGGCCGTTGATCTTCTCGCCCTTGGGAACGTCGCGCAAGCGCGCCCAGATCGCGTAGTCCGCGGCGCCGCCGGCGGTCTCGACGGCCAGCCGGCGCGCTTCCTTCAAATGGTCCTTGAAGCTCTTGCTGCGCAAATATTCGAGGACGTTGGGATTGCGCGAGGCCGCGTTGAGTCGCAGGGCCGGCGCGGGCGTGCGCTGCGACGGAGTGAAGGCGTAGCGGAACCTCTGGGCCTTGTCGAACCTCTCGGCGGCTTGCGCGGCCCTCGTTTCCGGGGCGGGCTCCGGGGACTCGGATTTTGCCGGCGGCTCGGGGAGCGCGCCCTCGTCACGGCTCGCGGCAGCCTCGACGGCCGCAGCGTTGGGTGCGATCGGCTGGGCTCCTCGAGGCACCGCCGCTTCCGCAGCTGGCAAGGTCGGGGGAACGCTTGGAATCTCCGCGGTCGGGACGAGATTTGCCGCCGCCAAAGTCCCAGCCGTCGGCACCAGCGGCGCCGAGACGATCGGGACGATCTTGCCGCCCGGATCGGGCGCCGGGACGTCCTTGGCGACGGGCGCGGCCCAGGTGGCGGCGCAGAAAAGGATGAGCCGGAAGCTCATGCGGATATTGTAGCGGGGGATCTCGTCTTTGTGATGGGCCCAGCGGCCGAAATCCGGGGGCCGTTGGGCCTACTTAGAGCCCGGAGACGAGCTCGTCGGAGAGCGCCGCGGCGAGCGAGAATATCTTCTCATAAGCCGCGGATCGCGAGGCGCTCTCGAATTGCTCCTCGGCCAGCCGCCGCGCGAGGACGGCGAAAGGCCCTTGGGCGGGGTCCTTGCGCATCGCGTCGAACGAGCCGTAGTACGGCGCGAAAGGGTCCAGCTTGCCGGCCGCCTCCAGCTTGGCGCCGAGCTCGTCGGCGTCCGAGCGCGGCAGCGCCTTGCGCGAGATCGACTTCAACGCCTTGCGGCTCGCGAGCAGTTCGCCGGAGAAGCGCGCCTTGAGCCGTTCGGCGACGAGCCGGTCGAACGGGTCGCCGCCGGAGCGCTGCTCGAGCAGGACCGAGAGGAGAATGAAGAGAAAGAGGCGGCGCGCTTGTTCGCGGATCTTGAGCCGCGCGGGCTCGTCGGCGGGCGCGGCGAGAAGGCCGCAAGACGCCAATCCGTCGACCAGCCGCTGCGACGCGGCGGAGGCCGCGTTCATGAGCTCATCGGCTCGGGCCGCGGGATCGCGGCGTTCGGGGCGGGGCATGGGCTAGAGCGCCGTCATCAGGATCATCGGTTCGGCCCACTCGACCTCGTCCGGGCGTAGCGCGGGGGCCCCTTGCAGACGACGGAGGTTGGCCTGGGCGGCTTTGAGATCGGGTTTGAGGAGGAGGGCGCGGCGCAATCCCGCGACCCCCTCGGAGCTCCGGCCGAGCAGGGCGAGCGCGGCGCCTTCGTTGCCGGTGGCCTCGGCGTTGTCGGGGCGCAGCCGCAGGGCCTCGCGGTAGTGCTCGAGCGCCTCCGCGCAGCGGCCCCGGCGGCAGAGGATGTCGGCGTAGAGGCTCTGGGCGTGAGAGCGGAAGTTTTCGGGCGCCGAGAGGCTCCTCTGGGCCTCCTCCTGCGCCTCTGCGAGCTTTCCGGTCTTCGCCAGAACCACGCCGATGTTGTAGTCCACGATCAGGTCGGGCTCAAGACGGAGCGCGGACCTCAGCTGCTCGAGCGCCTCGGCGGCGCGTCCCGCCTCCGAGAGGGCGATCCCGAGATTGTTGCGCGCCTGGGCATAGCCCGGCCGCAGCCGCACGGCCTCGTCGAACCGGTCCAGGGCCGCTTGACTCTCTCCCTTTTGCAGAAGGAAGGTCCCCAGCGCGTTGCGCGTCCAGCCGCAATTGGGGACCGCCTCGACGGAATAGGTGCACAGAGCCCAGGAGCTCGTCCAATGCGCGAGTTGAGCGCGCGTCAGCCCCGTCCAAAGCAGCGCCAGCGCGCAGGCCGCCGCGGCGGTCCAGCGCCGCGCCGGGCCCTTGAGGCGCGAGGCCGCGGCGGCCGCGGCGAAGGCCAGCCCGATGTGGGGGAGATACGAGTAGCGGTCCGAAAGCTCGGTGAAGGTGTTGCGCACGACTCCCAGCACGGGCAGGGGCGCGACGAGGTACCAGAGCCAGCCGGCCCAGAGCTCGGGAAGCCGCCGCCTCGCGCGCCACGCGGCCGCGGAGAGCGCGGCCAGCAGCAAGGCCGCGCGCGCCGCGCGCCACGCCGCCGAGCCGGGAACGGGGTCGAGGCCGAGCGTCGGGTAAAATAAAGTCAGCTTCGCCGGCCAAAGCGTTTTGGCGAGACACGAGCCGTACGCGGTGACCGAATCCAGGAGCCTCAGGCCCAAAGGGACCCGCGACATCGCGCGCAGGTTGCCTTGCTGGGCGACGAAAGTCAGGAGGGCCGCGCCGGCCGCGAGCCCCCAAAGCGGCCATTTTTCGGCGGCCAGAGGGGCGAGGCCCTTCTTCCAGCGCCCGAGCGGCCAGGAGTCCAGCGCGAGCAGCAGCAGGGGGAGGGACGCCGAGGCCGGCTTGGCCGCCAGCGAGAGCGCGAAGAGCCCGGACACCGCGGCCATCTTGGATGCCGCGGGCTTCTCCGCGTAGGCCAAGTACGAGAAGACGGAGCCGAGGAAGAACAGCGCGTTGAGCAGGCCTTTGCGCTCGGCGATCCAGGCGACGGGCTCGACGCGCAGGGGATGGACGGCGAAGAGGATCGCGGCCAACGCGGCGGGCCAAGGGGCGAGCTTGAAGCGGGTCAGGACGACGAACAAGAGGCCCGAATTGAGGGCGTGCAGAAGCACGTTGGTCAGGTGGTAGCCCCAGGCCTGAGTCCCGTAGACCTGCGAGTCGAGCATCAGCGAGAGCCAGGTCAAGGGGTGCCAAAACTCGCAGAACAAGGTCGTGAGCGCCCAGCCGGCGCTCCTAAAGTTCAGGCCGGAGCGCACCCAGGCGTTGGCGGTGACGTAGCGGTCGTCGTCGATCAGGATGAAGTCGTGGCCCACCGCGGGCCAAAAAACAACGGCCGTGAGAAGGAGCACGACGGCTCCCGGGACCCAGCGCGGCGTCTTCAGGCCGTCAGCTCGCGGAGGCACTCTTCGAGTATGGAGAGTCCCGTGTCGACGTCGTAGGCGTTGAGCACGAGAGGGGGTGCTACGCGGATGACCGACTTGCCGCAGGACAGCAGGAGCAGGCCCTTCGAGAAGGCTCTGAGCTCGAGCTCGTGGGTCAGCTCGCCGGCCGGCTCCTTGGTCGCTCTGTCCTTGACGAACTCGACGCCGATCATCAAGCCCACGCCGCGCACGTCGCCGATGCAGGCGAATTTTTGCGAGAGCTTTCGCAGGCCCGCGATCAGGCGCTCGCCCATCTTGCGCGCGTTCTCGCAGAGCTCGCCCTCGACGAGCGCCAGCGTCGCCAGCGCCGCGGCGCAGCCGACGGGATTGCCGCCGAAGGTCGTGCCGTGCGTGCCCTGCTTCCAGGTCATCACGCGCTCCTTGGCGAGTATGGCTCCGATAGGGAGCCCCGAGCCAAGACCCTTGGCGGTCAAGAGAACGTCGGGCGTGACGCCGAAGTAGTCGGCGGCCCACATCTTGCCCGTGCGCCCGACTCCCGTTTGAATCTCGTCGAAAATTAGCAGAATGCCGTTGTCGTCGCAGATCTTGCGCCAAGCCTTGAGGAACTCGGGCCGCGGCATCACGTAGCCGCCCTCGCCCTGGAAGGGTTCGATGAAGACCGCCGCAATTTCTCTGGGGGAGACCTCGCGCTCGAAGAGGCGCTGCGCGGCGGCGATGCCGTCGATGCCTGCGTAGGGGTAGTCATACGGAAGATGATAGACATCGGGGAGAAACGGTCCGAAGCCTTCCTTGTATTTGACCTTGCTCTGCGTCAAAGTGAGCGCTGCGTAGGTCCGGCCGTGGAAGGCGCCATCGAAGGCGATGAGGCGGCTTCGTCCGGTGTGGCAGCGCGCGAGCTTGACCGCGCCCTCGACGGCCTCCGCGCCGGAATTAGAGAGAAACACGCGCCATTTCTCCTTCGCGCCGCCGGGGGCGAGCTGGGCGAGCTTCTGGCAGAGCTTGGCCATCGGCTCGTAATAGAAGTCGGTGCCGCAGATATGGAGGAATTTACCGGCTTGTTCCTGTACGGCCTTGACGACGGCAGGGTGATTGTAGCCGGTGGCCGACACCGCGATCCCGGCCATCCAGTCGATGTAGCGGTTGCCGTCGACGTCCTCGACCATGGCGCCCTTGCCGCCCGCCATGACCAGCCCGTATTCCTTTATATAGGAAGGCGAGGTGTATTCCTTGTCGAGGGCGATGATCTTCTGGGCCTTCGGGCCGGGAGGAGGGACCGCGATCCTCGGATAGTCGGGCTTGGCGGTCTTCGTTGGCTTGATGGCCGTCTTAGTCGCCATCCCTACTCCATGACCGTGCGGCTCTGCTCGCGCATGAATTGGGACACGTAGTAGGGGCCGCAGCCGCCCTTGCCCGTCGAGCCGGAGCCCTTCCAGCCGCAGAAGGCCTGCACCCCCGGCCAGGCGCCGGTCGTAGCACCCGTCTTGCGGTTGGCGTAGCAGACTCCCGACTCGATCTCGTCGAAAAATTTCTCGATCTCTTCCTTCTTCTTGGTGAAGATGCCGGCGGTCAGGCCGTACTCGGCCTTGTTGGACTCGGCGATGGCCTGGTCGAGGCTTTCGACGACGCCCACGGAGAGGAAGGGCACGAAGAGCTCCTTGCGGAATAGGTCGGAATCGAGCGGGAGCTCCGCGATCGTGGGCTCGACGAAGTGGCCCTTGGCGAAGGAGCCCGCGGTCATGCGTCCGCCGCCGATCAGGATCTTGCCGTCCTTCTTGGCCAGGGCGACGCCTTCCTCGTAGGTCTTCACCGCTTTGCCGTTTATGACAGGTCCAAAGAAGACATCCTTTGAACTAGGATCGCCGGAGACGATGGCCTTGGTCTTGGCGAGCAGCTTCTCGAGGAAGGGCTTGGCCACCTTCTTGTGGACGTAGACGCGCGAGCACGCGGAGCACTTCTGGCCCTGCAGGCCGAAGGCGGACCTCATGATGCCTTCCGCAGCCATGTCGAGGTCGGCGGTCTCGCAGACGATCGCGGGATTCTTTCCGCCGAGCTCCATGAGCGCGGGCTTGGGCCAGTCCTTGGAGAACTCCTTGACCATGCGCATGCCGACTTCCTTGGAGCCTGTGAAGACGATCCCGTCGACGCCGGGATTTTTCCAGAGCGAATCGCCGATGACCGAGCCCAGGCCCGTCACGAAATTGAACGCGCCCGAAGGCAGCCCGGCGGCCTTGTAGCACTCGTAGAGCATGAGCCCGGTCCAGGGCGTGTCCTGGGCGGGCTTGTAGACGACACAGTTGCCCGCGATCAGCGCGGCCGAGCTCATCCCCGTGGAAAGCGCCATCGGAAAATTGAAAGGAGCCACGCAAACAAAAACCCCGAAAGGCCGCAGGACCGACGCTGTCTTCTCGTTGGGCATGAGCTTGCCCAGCGGCTTGACGTAGCCGTTGTTCTCCTCCATGACCGCGCAGTAGTAGTCGATGAGATCGGCCGATTCCTCCGCGTCGCCCATGGCCTCCATGCGGCTTTTTCCCACCTCGAGGCTCATGACCGCGCCGATCTCGAACTTGCGCCGCCGGATTTCTCCTGCGGCCTTGCGCATGAGCTTGATGCGCTCCTGCCAGTGCGTCCTGCCCCAGGCCTTCTGCGCCCGGCGCGCCGCGCGCACCGCGAGGTCGACGTGTTCGGCGGAGGCGGCTGCGAACCGGCCCAGCACGACGGAGGTGTCGATGGGAGAGAGGTCGACGATGGGCTGCGACAAGGATTTGACCGGCTTGTCGTCGATGTACAAGGGGTGGTCCTTGCCGGCCTCGGACCGGGCCCATTTCAAGGCCGCGTCGAACTGCTTGTGGAACTCGTTCATGTCGGCGTTGATGGCCGAGTAGGTGATCTTGAACTGCAAGGCCTGCGCGGTGGTGGTCATTTGCGTCCTCCCTTTGCGGCGATCTGTTCTAGAGTGACGGTCAAAGCGTTCTTGAACCGTTCGATGAGCTCGTCGATCTCGGCCTCGCTGATGACGAACGGCGGGGCGATCATCGCGAGGTCGCCGTTTTCGCCGTCGGCGTGGCCCGTGTTGGGCCAGACGACGAGGCCTGCTCCCCGAGCGTTGTCCGTAAAGGCCTCGGCCATCTTGAGCGCGCGCGGGAAGGCCCGCTTGGTCTTCTTGTTGGCGACGAACTCGACGGCGGCCAGCATGCCGATGCCGCGGATGTCCCCGACGCCCGGGAGATCGGCTAGCGCCGCGAGCTTTTTCTGGAGCGTGAGCCCCGTCTTCGCGGCGGCTGCTACGAGCTTGTTCTTGTCGATGTAGCGCAAGGCGGCCAGGCCCGCGGCGCAGATCGACGGCACATGGGAAAAAGTCTGCGCGTGCTTCAAGCCCCCCGAGCCCTTCGCGATGGGATCGAGTATCTTGCGCGAGGTGATGACGGCCGAAAGCGGGACATAGCCGCCCGAGATGCCTTTGCCCATCGTGATGATGTCGGGGACGACTCCGCCGAAGTGCTCCATGGCCAGCCACTTCCCCGTGCGGCCGGCCCCGCAGAGGACCTCGTCGGCGACGAAGAGGATCCCGTGCTCGTCGCAGATGCGGCGGATGTTCTTGTAGTAATCGGGCCGCGGGACCGACGCGCCCGTGGACGAGCCGCCGACCGGCTCGGCGATGAAGGCCGCGATCGTGTTGGCGCCCTGCTCCCGGATCGTCTGCTCAAGGGCGTTTCCGGAGCACGCGGGACAGCCTTGCGCCCCGCCGCAGCCGCAGCGGTAGGCGTAGGGCGCCGGGATCATCGGGCAATCGACGAGCCAGGGTCCGTAGAGCTTCTTGTAATGCGCGCGCGCCGAAGCCGAGAGGGCGAGCAAAGTGTTGCCGTGGTAGCCCGGGGTCCGGGCGATGATCTTGTGCTTGGAGGGCGACCCGCTCTCGACCCAGTACTGCCGCGCGAGCTTGAGCGCGGCCTCGACGGCCTCGGAGCCGCTCGAGAGGAAATACGCCTTGTCGAGCCCTTTGGGCGAAAGCGCGGCCAGCTCCGCGGCGAGCGCCTCGGCGGGCTCGCTCGTAAACGCCGTCCCGTTGACGTAGGCCACGCGGGACATCTGCTCGGCCACGGCTTCTCCGATCTCCTTGACGCCGTGGCCGATCGTCGCGGCGAACGCTCCGCTCGAGGCGTCGAGGTACTTCTTGCCGCGCTCGTCGATGAGCCAGCAGCCCTCGCCCTTGACGATCTTCGGCAGCGGCCGGTCGAGCGTGCGGTAAAAGACGGGGCTGTCAGGATAGCGGAATTCCGACATGACCCTATTCTAGATTATAGGACCAAGGCAGGTCCATGGTCCCACGGAAGCCCCGCCAACAAAGCGGCCTGTCCTAGGTCTTCGGACCCAGGCGGACTGTGCGGGAATCCCTTAGAATTTCTCGATGGAACTGCGTTCCTACTCCTATGAGGAGCTCGTCGGGCTTTGCCGTTCGGGCTCCTACCCGAGCTGCGCGGCCCGCGCCGCCTCCGGGCGGCTCAACCACCTTCTAGGGCTCGACCGCGAGCGCCTCGCCGTCCTCAAAGCCGAGGCCGCGCGCCGGCGTGTCGGGCTCGTCGTCCTGGGAAGCCGCGTCTCGGGGCCGCGCAGCCGCCAGCGCGCTTTGCACCCGGCTCTGATGCATTGCCTGCCCTTGACGGCGGACCGCCGCGCGCCGGCGGCTCTCTATCCCGGAGCCGAGGGCGTCGCGATCGACAAGACCTCGATCAAGGATTTCGGCGTCAACGATCCGCGCAGCTCGGACCTGAGCCTGATCCTCGTCGACGCGCGGCGCGCGGATGGCGAGCTCGAGGCGTTGGCTCGCGAGCTCGAGCTGGACTTGAACTCACGCGGCTGGGGCTTTCCCGTGCGCGTCTTCGCGCGCCTGCATGGCCGGACTTTCCGCAGCGAGGGCGAGTTCCTCAAGGTCAACGGCGAGTACCTGCGCTCGCTCTCCAGCGAAGTTCTCGACGAGAAGGCCGTCCGCGCCGCCTCGCGCGAGCTCTACATGACCTTGAACCTGCCGCGGCGCTTCTTGACGTGGGACGATCTGCGCAACGGCCTGCTGACCGCGGGCATGGGCTGCGTGGCTCTGACAGCCGCGCTCGGCTTCCGTTGGGCGGTCCCCGCCGTCGCCTTCGTGTTCGGTCTCTTCGGCCGGTATCTGGCGCGCCTGCGGGCGGGCGTCGCCTTCGGCCTGGGCAACGGCTTTGCGGGCAACGCCGCGGCCATGGGAATGGACGCTCTCATCGGCATCTCGGCCATGGCCGGGCTGATCAATCCCTTGGCGCATTTCGGCCTGCCGTTCTCGAAGATCGTGGCCGCCTCGGTCTCGCACACTTTGGCGCGCGGGGGTCTGCGGCTCTTCCTTGATAAACGCTTTTCGACGGGCGACGAGAAGCGCCAGGCCCACGGCGTGATCATCACGATGTCGCTCAACTGCCTTCAAGGCATGGCCACGAGCTTCTACTACACGGGCGCTGTCTGGGCCAACTTTCTGCAATGGGTCCTGGCCGGCGGCGGGATCATCCTGATCTTCGGGCCCTCGGTGAAAGCCGCCTGGGAGCGCTTCAGCGCGGTTGAAAGGCCCGACGTCCTGCCCGTCGAGTCCTAGCCGCGCATTTTGTATGATGCCGCGGTGCGACTGAGCCTGCATAATTCCCTGACCGGACGCCTCGAGGATTTCCTGCCCGCCGCGCCGCCCGTCTGCCGCTGGCATGCGGCCGCCGTCGGGGAAGAGGGGACGCTGTCCGCATTCCGGGCGGAGATTCTCGGGGACGCCGCCGTGCGGGCCTTGGCCTACCTCGGCCTCGACATCGAGCAAGCCCCCGTGGGCGCGCCGACCGATCTGTTTTACGGATTCTCGGCGCCTGCGGCCGCGCGAGTCTGGATCAAACCCGCGGAGATCGGCGGCGCGGGACTCCCCGCGGTCGAGGAGGCGCTCGCGAAGGGCTTCGACTCCCTCGATCTGCGCCTGCTCTGCTTGAAGACCCATTACCGCCGCGCCCCGGCGTTCTCGTGGGACGCGCTGGAGGCGGCGCGCGGGGAGCGGACGGCCCTGGGCGCCGCCGCCCTGCGGCTCTCCGGACGAGGCGGCCTGGCGCCCAACGCGACCGGCCTGGCCGGCTACAAGAAGCGCTTCCGGGACGCCCTGTCCCGCGACCTGGACTTTCCCGAGGCCCTAGCCATCCTTTGGGACGCCCTTCGGCCGGGGGCCCTGTCGCCCGGCTCCCAACTGGGCGCGCTGCGGGAGGCGGACGGGGTCTTAGGCCTGTTACGACTTGGATAAAGCACGGTAAAAAGCGCATTGACAGAAGCGGAAACCCCTGTTATACTTCGAATTGAGAGGTGGACCATGGCTGATATCAAATTTCGGCTACACTTCTGCGTGACGCCGGCGATGTTTCGCGGGGCCTTGACGGTCGCGTTGCTCAGCGGCCTGGCCGCTGAACTGGCCTCCGAGAGCGTGTCCCTGACGACGTACTACCCCGCCCCCTCCGGCGTCTACACGCAGATGATCACGACGTCGAACACCTTCCTGGCGCGCGACGGCGGCAAGGTCGGCGTCGGAACCGGCACGAACGCGCTGAACGCGACGATGACCGTGGGAACGCCGCCGACCGGGACGGCGCCGAGCACCATCTTCGCGACCAACGCGGGAGCTCTCGGCGGGGCGGCGGGAAACGAGACGTCGATCGCCAGCTTGGGATTTACTTCGGGCAACAGCTCGATGCTCGGGGTCCGGGCCTACCGCACCGCGGCCGGGGCCAATTGGCAGACGACGTCCATCGGCCTGGGGATGGACGTCGACAACACGGTCCGCGCGGGGGCCAGCCTCTGGCTCAACAACAACGGCAGCGTCGGCGTCGGCTACCAGAACGCGGCCTCCGGCGCCGCGGCGAGTTCCCGGTGGGTCGGCTTGGCCGACTTGAACGACGGGCGCAGCACGGCCGACGGCTTCACTTGGTACAACCCGGCGCCGACGGCGTACGGGATCTACCGGACCGCCAACACCTACCCCGGCTGCGCGGCCGGCGCCTGGTGCGCCGGCACGGCCGCTCCGAACGGGGCCTATCAGCAGCTGCAGACCTCGTGGGTGACGGGACTCATCCTCGACGGCGGGACGGCGTACGCTTACAGCGGCACCTATCTGCAGCCCAATGCCGGCGCGGAGTCGAACGTGGCCATCGGGCTCAACCCCGTGGCGGGACAGCAGGCGCACGCTCGGCTCGACGTCAACGGCATCATACTGACGCGGGACGCGCCCGCTTTGACCTTGGTCTCGTTTGGCGGCGGAATTCAAAACTGCTCGCTCGCCGCCCCGGGCTACTTCGCCACTTTGGTCAGCGGGGTTTTCGCGAAGTATTACCTCATCAACAACGGCCAGGATCCGGGGGGGGAAATGCTTTGCGAGGCCTGCCCCGCGAACGGCTGCCCGAGCCTATGACGCGGACCGTGATTTATGGCTGAGCTCAACGTCAGCGTGGAAGTCAGCGTCTCGCCCGCGGTGTTCCGCGCGGCTCTGGCCGCGGCGCTGCTCAGCGTCATGGCCGGCGAGCTGGCCTCCGAGAGCGTCTCCCTGACGACGTATTACCCCGCCCCGTCGGGGGTCTACACGCAGATGATCACGACGTCGGACACCTATTTGGCGCGCGACGGCGGCAAGGTCGGCGTCGGAACCGGGACGACGACGGCGCCGACCGCCACGCTGACCGTGGGGACCCCGCCGACGGGGACCGCGCCGAGCACCTTCTTCGCGACCAACGCGGGAGCTCTCGGCGGGGTGGCGGGAAACGAGACGTCGATCGCCAGCTTCGGATTTACTTCGGCCAACAGCTCGATGCTCGGGGTCCGGGCCTACCGCAATTCCGCCGGAGCCGACTGGACCACGACCTCGATCGGCCTGGGGATGGACGTCGACAACACGGTCCGCGCGGGGGCGAGCCTCTGGCTCAACAACAACGGCAGCGTCGGCGTCGGCTATCAGAACGCGGCCTCCGGCGCCGCGGCGAGTTCCCGGTGGGTCGGCTTGGCCGACTTGAACGACGGGCGCAACACGGCGGACGGCTTCACTTGGTACAACCCGGCGCCGACGGCGTACGGGATCTACCGGACCGCCAACACCTACCCCGGCTGCGGCGCCGGCGCCTGGTGCGCCGGCACGGCCGCTCCCAGCGGGGCCTATCAGCAGCTGCAGACCTCGTGGGTGACGGGACTCATCCTCGACGGCGGGACAGACTACGCCTTCAGCGGCACCTATCTGCAGCCCAACGCCGGCGCGGAGTCCAACGTGGCCATCGGGCGCGACCCCACGGTGGGCCAGCAGGCGCAGGCTCGGCTCGACGTCAACGGCATCATGCTGTCGAGGGACGCGCCTCCGTTGACGCTGGTAGCGTTCACTTCGGGCGTGAACACCTGCGCCAACGGCATGTTCGCCACGACGGTCAGCGGTTTTTTCGCGAAGTATATCATCATCATCCACGGCCAAAACCCGCTCGGGGAAATGCTCTGCGAGAGCTGCCCCAGCAACGGCTGCCCCAGCTTGTGACGTATGTGGTATAGTAACCTTTCATGGCGCTTCACCTGCCCATCAACGGAGTTTGCAACATCAAATGCGTGTTCTGCTCCGCCGAGGGACGCAGCGGCAGCTTCGAGCTCGCCTATCTCCTAGACCAGATCGACCGCGACAAGACGGGCCACGTCCAGATTTCCGGCGGCGACCCCATGGTCAAGGACCCCGCCGAGCTGCTGCAGATTCTCCTGCACTGCCGCAAGAAGGGCAAGATCGTCGAGTTCCAGACCAACGGGACCATCCTCACGCGCTACAACCCCAAGCGCCTGGCGCTGATCGTCAAGCTCGTCGATTTCTTCAACGTCAACTTCTCGGCCCACACGCCGGAGCTCGACGAGGAGGTCACGGGCGTGGCGGGCTTCCAACGCCGGATCGACGGCATCCACTTGCTGCTCAAAATGGGCGCCAAGGTGCGCCTCAACTACATCGTGCACGAAAACAACTTCCGCCACGCCGAGGACTTCGTGCATTTTGCGCGCGAGAAGCTCGGCGCCTTCTCGTGGATCCAGTTTTCTTATTGCAAAGGGATGGGCCGGGCCAAGGGCAGCCGGCAGGTCATGCCCAAATTCCAGGACGCGGCCCCCTACTTGAACGCCGCCTTCAAGGCCTGCGCCGAGCTCGGCGTCGAGTTCGACGTCGACCACATCCCGGTCTGCTTCGTCGTCGACTACAAGGAGCATCACGCCGATTACCGCAAGATGCGCGACGCGAAGAAGGGAGTCCATCTCGCCGAGAAACGCCAGGTCGACGACTGCCGGGCTTGCGTCATGCACGACCTCTGCCCCGGGCCGCGGCGCGACTACCAGGAGATCTACGGCGAGCTGACGGAAGTGAGGCCGATCAGGGAATTCGAAGGGGTCCACGCGTGACGATCTCGACGGCCAAGCCGGCCTTCGCCGTCGACAAGATCAGGCGCGAGTTCCCCGCCCTCGAGCGGGAGTTCAACGGCAAGAAGCTCGTCTACCTGGACAGCGCCTGCACCGCGCTCAAATCGCGCGGCGTCGCCGAGGCCGTCTCGCGGTTTTATGAGACCCTCGGCGCCTGCGGCGGCAAGCGCTCGACGCATCTGCTCGCGCAGGCCGTCGAGGCCGAGCTGATCCGGGCCCGGCAAGCCGCGGCGGATTTCCTCAACGCCGAGTCGCCCAACGAGATCGTGTTCACCTCGGGGACCACCGAGGCCGTCAATCTCGTGGCGCGCGCCTTCCCGTACGACGAGCGCCGCGAGGTCGTGCTGACCGACCTCGAGCACAACGCCGTCTTCCTGCCGTTTTACGAGGCCGCCCGGCGCGGCGAGATCGAGTTGAAATTTTGCCGCAGTCGAGACGGGAGGATCGAGCCCGACGACATGGTCAAGCTCGTCGGCGACAAGACTGCGCTGGTCGCGATCACGCACGCCTCCAACGTCGCGGGAGGGACTCAAGGATTGGCCGAGATCAGAAAGCTGGCCCACGGACGAGGCGCGCGCCTATTCGTCGACGACGCGCAGTTTGTCTCGTCGCACCGCGAGGACGTCCGGACGCTCAACGCGGATTTCGTCGCCTTCTCGGCGCACAAGATCGGGGGCCCGTTCGGGCTCGGCGTGCTCTACGGCAGGGAAGTCGAGCTCAACAGCCTGCGACATTACAAAGTCGGCGGCGGCACGGTCAAATCGGTCAGGTGGGACGGCAAGGGCATGCCCGAGGTGACCTATCTCGACGCCCCGATGCGCTTTGAGGCGGGGGTCGCCAACTTCGCGGCCTTCCCGGGCCTGACCGAGGCGATCCGCTTCCTGCGCGCGATCCCGGAGGCCCCGTTGAGGGAGCACGTCTCTTCATTGGTGAGGAGAGCGGCCGAGGGCCTCGCGCGCATCCCCGAGGTCAAGGTCCTCGGCAGGCGCGACGATCTCTCCGAAGGCTCGCTCGTCTCTTTCTACCCCGTCCATAAGGAGTTCTCCGTCGCGGACTTCAACCTTTTTCTCAATCACGAGCTCGGCGACCGCTTCGTCGCGCTGCGCGCCGGCGAGCACTGCGCGCACCTGCTTCACCAGAGCCTCAAGCTCGACGGGACGGTCCGGCTCTCCTTTTTCGCTTACAATACCGCCGAAGAGGTCGACCTCTTCCTCGACGGGCTCAAATCGTACGCGAAGGAGGCCTGCGCATGAGCACCCTGCGCATCGAGTCGGAGCTCATGAAGATCGAGAAGGTCGCCGAGCCCACCGACCGCGAGTCCTTCGACGAGCCCAAGTGCTTCGACATCCTCCTCAATTACAACTGCAACGCCAAGTGCCTGTTCTGCTCGCAGGACTTCGAGTGGCGCAAGGAGCCCAACGACCTGCCCTTCGACAAGGTCGTCGAGCACATGTACCTCGCCTACAAGAACGGCTACCGACGCCTCGGGTTCACTGGCGGCGAGCCCACGATCCGCCGCGATCTGCCCAAGTTCATCGCGCTCGCGAAGAAGATCGGCTACACCTACGTGCGGATACAGACCAACGGCGTGCGCATCGCGGATTTCGATTACGTCGAGACCTTGGCCCAGGCCGGGCTGACCTTCGTCAAATATTCGATCCACGGCCACAACGCGGAGCTGCACGACAAATTGGTCGGCATCCCCGGCGCCTTCGACAAATGCCTCAAGTCGATCGAGAACCTCCAGAAGCTCCATGTCGGCATCGGCGTCAACATCGTGCTCAACGACTGGAACTACAAGCACCTCGTCGAGTTTTACGAGCTGTTCCTCTTGAAGCTCCAGCTCTCGAACTTCGTGATCATCGCCCCGCTCTACGAAGGCAACATGACCTTGAACGCGGTCAAGGGCGAGAAGATCGGCGCGCGGATCACCGACATGGCGCCCTACATCAAGAAAGCCTACGAGGTTTTCACGAAGATCAATTACCCAAAACCGCCGCTGCTGCTGCACTTCACGCCGTGCGTGCTGCCCGGCTACGAGCAGCAGATGCTCGGCTGGTCCGCCTTCAACACCATGGTCGTCAACCCGCGCGGCGAGAAGCGCGACCTCGACATGACCGCGCAGGCCCACACCCTCAAGACCGACGACTGCAAGAAGTGCGTCTACAACGACCGCTGCATCGGCTGGGACGCGAGCTATTCCCGGGTCTTCGGCACCGACGAGATCAAACCCATCCTGGAGGTCCCCGAGCGCTACGACGCTCACGCGCGCCAGGAGGTTGGCGTGGGCCGGTTTCACGAAGGCAAGGCGATCCTGACCGACAACGAGCAATGCGTGCTCGAGGTGCTCAAGATCAAGTCGCCGCTGACCACCAAGGCTTTCTTGGACATCGCCGAGGACTTGCCTCTGTGCAAGGACTGTAAGGACGAGAACGCGGTCATCAACGCCGCCGAGACCTTGATCAAGATGGGGCTCGTCGAGCGCAAGTTCACCAAGGGGAAATACTTGTGGTCCATGAAAAAGGCCGCGGTGCCGGCGTAGCCGAGCACGTTCCCCATCCGGGCTCGGGGAAGATACAGAAGCTCGTTCTGTTCACGGGCTTCTCGTGCAACAGCCACTGCCATTTCTGCATCGACCTCAACAAGCGCGACCTGCCCGACAAGTCGACCTCGCAGATCGTCGCGGAGATGGTCCAGGCCCGCTCCAAGGGCGTCGATTACCTCGAGCTCATCGGCGGCGAGACCACGGTGCGCGGAGACTTCATTCCGATCGTCAGGGCCGCCAAGAAGCTCGGCTTCAAGGACGTCGTCGTCGTGACCAACGGGCGCATGCTCTCCTACCCGGAGTTCGCCAAGCAGACCGTCGAGGCGGGAGTCTCGGACCTCATCTTCTCCATCCACGGCCACAACGCCAAGCTCCACGACGAGCTGACCTACGCCTCGGGCGCCTTCGACGAACTTGTCAAAGGCATCGAGAACGTCCGCGCGCTCGGCTTCGAGCGGATATTTGCCAACTGCACGGTCGTCAAGCAGAACATGAAGCACATGCCCGACATCGGCCGGCTCTTCATCAAGCTCAACATCCACCACGCCGAGTTCATTTTCGTCGACCCGACCTACGGCGGGGCCTACACTAATTTCCACGGCCTCGTTCCGAAGATTTCCGAGGCCGCGCCCTACATGCGCAAGACGCTCGACATCGGCCGGGCCTGGGGGACCAGGGATTGGTGCGTGCGCTACGTCCCCTTGTGCCATTTCAGCGACTACCTCGACCAGATCTCCGAGATCCGCGAGGTCGAGCTGTTCCGCACGCGCCACTGGGCGCCCGATTTCCAGAACGAAGATGTGGGCCCTTCCCGACGAGTCGCCGGGCGCTCCAAGACCGAGCGCTGCGAGGGCTGTTCCCTTTACGATAGCTGCGAGGGGCTCTGGAAGGAATACCTGCGCCAATATGGAGACGAAGAGCTGACCCCCGTCGTCAAAGCCCATGCCTGATTTCCCCCTGTGGCCGCAGTGCAACATCGCCTGCGTGTTCTGCTCGAATCCGGTCGACGGATTCCGGCACACGACCGAGCGCTACGGCTATGAGGACCTCAAGAAAAAGCTCGACGACTACAAGCGCGGCCTGCGCACCTTCGTCAAGTTCGACGAGGTCCGCGATTATTTCAACTTGACCGGCGGCGAGCCGACGATCCATCCAGAATTTCTCAAGGTCCTCGCCTTGATCCGCACCGAGTTCCCGCGCAACCTGATCCGCCTGCTCTCCAACGGCCGCATGTTCGCCTACGAGGACTTCGCGCGCCGGACCTGCGGCATCGCCCAGCTGCCCTTCGAGATCGCCGTGCCGATGTTCGGGTATGATGCGAGAACTCATGAAAGCATCTCGAGGACGCCCAAGAGCTTCGAGCAGACCGTCCTGGGCCTTAAGCATCTCAAGAAATACAGGAAGCCCGGCCAGCTCGTCGAGATCCGGATCATCATGACCAAGATCCAGGCGCGCTACCTCGACGGCCTTTTGGATTTTTTATTGGCCGAAGTCCCGTGGGTCGACCGCGTGGTCTTTCTCTTCGAGGAGATCGAGGGCTTTGCGGAGCAGTATCGGGACCGGCTCAAATTCACGCAAAGCGAGTGCGCCGCGCATATCGACCGCAACTACGAGAAGATCCTGAAGTTCAAGGAAGCGCGCATGTACCACTTCGCGCTATGCACCGTGCCGACAAGGCTGTGGCCTTTCGTCTGGAACACCTTGGCCGGCTTCAAGGTCACCTACCTCGAGGGCTGCCGCACCAAGTGCATTTACCGCGAGCAGTGCGTCGGCGTGCACCGCAGCTACCAGAAGCATATGGCCGCGCCCGACATCGTGCCGATCACCTTCCCGCGCCCCGTCGAGCTTAGTGGCGATCCCTACCACCCCGTCGTTTCGGCCGATGGCCCCGTCAAAGTCTGAGGTCCGCGTCACGGTCCGCAAGGCCGACGAGCTCGCGTTCCTGGGCGCGGCTTATCTCGCGACCGATCTCGCGTACGCCTTGGTCTCGCGCAAGGGCAAGGATTGGTCCGTCGCGCTGACGCCGAAATCGCCGAAGACTTCTACCCACAAGGTCTCCGCCGCTTTCCGCGAGGCCTACGAAGGCCAGCTCCTTCGCTGGGCGATCGCGCGCAACAATCGCGGCATGCGCGCCGAGGTGCTCAAGCGAGCGCTGGCACTATGTCAGGCGTCAGGCGGCAGGCCCGCTTCGCGCCAGGGGAGTTTGTTGCCCGAGCAGAAAGAGGATATCGCGCGGCTGCTGGCCGAGGCGGAGGCCGACCAGAGCCCCAAGGACCCTTTGGGGATCACTCGCAATTGGGAAGACACTAGAGGCGAGAAGGCGTGATCCGGTACAAGCTCTCGAAGCCGCCCTACACGAAGGAGAGCCTGCGGTTGAGCGCGCTGTCCGTCGGAGATCGAGCCGAGGTCTTTCTCGACGAGGGAAAGGATCACTTCATCGTCGAGCTCAAGCCGGTCGGCAAGATCAAGGAGTCTGAGCTGAAGGTTCTCGCCGGCGAGTTCCTCAACGAGGCCCTCACCTGCCTGTACCGTCAGGAGCTCATCCGCTTCGCGCCGGAGCTCTCGCAGGCCACCGCGGCCCAGTTCCTGGAGAAAGGCTTCCCCGCGACGCCGCCCGATCCGCTTGAGCAGCTCGAGCCCCAAGTTCGCATCGATCGGAACCGCGACACCGAGGAGCTTCTTGCCGCCGCGAGGAACCTTATCAGATGAGCCGGCTGTCCGAGATTGCGCGGTGCCCCGCTGCGCATAAGCGCAGCGTAGGACCGCACCAATTTCGGCGCATCGGCGACTACGTCCTCGCCGTCGATGACGCGGGTCGATTCGTCTTCTTGAGCCCCAGCGAATATCGCGATTTTCTCAAGGGTCTCAAGCCGGACTCTCCCCTGCGCGAGAAGCTCGGCCACGCCGGCCTATTGCGCGACGCCTTCGATTTCGACGACGCGGCGCAATGCTCCGCGGAGCGCGGATTGCTGGCGTGGCCGGGCACTTCGGTCCATGTCATTCGATTAGAGAAATACGGCAGCAGAGATGTTATGGATCTAGGCACCGCACGGAAGGTCGTGGACTTCGTCTTCACCGTGCCCGGTCCCTGCGTGAACCTCAGGTTGTGCGCGGAGTTGACGAAACAGACCTGGGGCCTGGTCTGGTTCATAGTCCAGTACGCTCGTCGCAAGGGCGAATGGCATAAGCGGCCCGTTGCCTTCACCTGGATGGGACAGTCAGCTCCGTCGGTCGAGCAGGCCGAATTTCTCGCCGCTCACAAAGTCGATTTGAGAACCGAAATGTGGTTGTCGGGAAAACCCAAGAAGGGGCTTGTCCCGATGGGAGTGCGCCGGGCGACCGCCCTGGTCCAAGCGCCGGCAAATCAAGCCGCGGCCTGGGTCGACTGTTTAGCCGAGGCCGGCGTCGAGTCCGTCCTGCTGGCGACGCCGCCGTCGGACACCGGCGCTTTCCTGGAATTCTACGCTGCGGCGATCGACCGCATGCTTCAACTTCAAGGCCGTCTCGAGATCCGCGAGGAGCGCGCGCTGGGCCTCTTGAGCGGCCGGCGCTGGCTGCTGCCGGGGCACGATCTCCTCTCGGAACTCTGCTACGCTCCCGACGGCGGCATCTATTCGAGCGAGCTGGCCTTGGTCATGGCCGGGGATGGAAAGGACCTCCTCAAGCTCGGCCAGGTCGGCTCGACGCGCTACGAGGACTTAGCGAAAAGTCCGGCCGTGCGCGCCGTGCTCGCGGCAAGCCTCTCGGAGAACCAGCCGATGTGCTCGCAATGCGCCTACCGCGCCTTCTGCGCGATCCCTCCGTCCGAGAGCCTCGCGGCCCAAGGCACCCTTTGGGGGCGCCACCCGTCGAGCGAGCGCTGTTCCTTGCACATGGCGATTCTCGACATCCTGTTCGCCCGGCTGGCCCGCACCGAGTCGGCCGAGGCCCTTCGCGCCTGGATGTCCTAATCCGCGTTTGGCCCGCTGCGCGGCGAAAAAGCAAGTATTTGTCTTTATTTTTCGAATCAACTCCCCATTGACTAAACGGCCTTTTGATGTTAAACTTCTGAGTAATTAAGGTAACATACACCCTAAATAAAGGGTGCCCGTACATTTTCATGACGAGCACGACAAGGATTCCTGTGCCTAAGAAAAAGTCCGCGCCCAAATCCGCTTCCTCCCCGTCCTGCGTCGTCGTCGACTTGAGCGTCCCCAAAGAAGGCCTCGAGCCCATTCTCGGAGCGGCGTATTTGATGACCGACCGCGCCTTCGTGTCGCTCGAAGGCGACAGGGTCAAGACGATCACGGTGTCCCTGACTCTCAAGGAGCCGGCGACCGCGGCGGGCCTCAAGGCTCTGAAGGAGTGCTTCACGCGCGAGCTCGCCACCCAAAAGGTGCGCTGGGCGATCTCCAAGAACAACCAGCCCATCCGCGAGTACATCGCCGAGCAGGCCGTCCTGCTCGCCAACGGCCGGCTCGAGCCCGCCGCCGCAGCTCCGGCGGCGCCCGCCGACGAGCAGTTGACCAAGGACCAGCGCGCCGAGATCGAGAAGCTCATCGCCGAGGTGGAGGACGAGATCAAGGCGATGAACCAGAAGAAGGCCGTTCCCGACCCCAAGAACATCAAGGCCTCCTGGGAAGAGAAGCAGGAGGCTAAGCTGCGAGAGGGGGGGAAGGCTTGAGCCGCCTGACCTCCCTGCCGGAGAAGTCCCGCATCGACGCGGAGCCTCTCTCCGCTTTTAATTTCCGAAATATGGGGGGTTGGTACCTGCTGACCAACGATTGGGGCCAGCACGCGATCCTCGAGAGCGCGCAGTTCAAGCGCTTCATGGCGGGCAAACTCAGCGAGGAAGATCCGCTCTGGAAGACTTTGCAGAGCCGCGGCTTCCTGCGCCACCACATGGACTTCGGCGCCCTGGCCACGAGCTATGTCCGCAAGAACGCCTTCCAATGGATCTCGGGGCCGAGCCTGCACATGATGGTCGTGACCCTGCGCTGCAACCAGAAGTGCCTCTACTGCCACTCGAGCGTCGTCGACCCTTCAAGGACCGACACCGACATGGACCTGGCGACCGCCAAGAAGACCGTCGACTTCATCTTCTCGACGCCCAACCCGACGATCTGCATCGAATTCCAGGGCGGCGAGCCCCTGCTCAACTGGCCCGTGGTCAAGTTCGTCATCCAATACGCGCAGGCCAAGGCGAAAGCCACCAAGCGCAAGCTCATCATGGCCTTGGTCAGCAACTTCACCTTGATGACCGACGAGCGCATGGAGTTCCTCTTCGACCATCACGTCTCGTTCTGCACCTCGCTCGACGGCCCGTCCGAGCTGCATAACAAGAACCGCCCGTATCTCGGCGGCGGGGAAGCGCAGCAGAAGGTCGTCGCCTGGCTCGAGAAGCTCCAGAGGAAGTGCCTCGAGGACGAGCAGCGAAAATACTACCTGCCCGGCGCGCTCATGACCACGACGCGCTTCTCCTTCGACTACCCCAAAGAGATCGTCGACCTCTACGTCAAGCTCAACATGGAGCAGATTTTCGTGCGGGCGCTGTCCCCGATCGGCTACGCCAAGCGCGTCTGGGGGGAGATCGGCTACGGGGCCGATCAGTTCGTCAAGTTTTACGAGGCGATGCTCGACTACGTGCTCGAGCTCAACAGGTCCGGCAAGGCCTCCATCATGGAGCGCATGGCGCTGATCTGCCTTACAAAAATACTCAAGGGAGTGGATCCCGGATTTATGGACCTGCGCTCGCCGGCCGGCGCGGTGCTCGGCTGCCTCGCCTATAATTTCAACGGCGAGATCTTCGTCAGCGACGAGGGCCGCATGGTCGACCACCAGGGAGACCCGATCTTCCGCGTCGGCGACACGGCCAAGGACTCGTGGGCCGACGTCGTCGACCATCCGACGACCAAGGCCCTGGTCTCGGCCTCGACGCTGGACAACCAGCCGATGTGCTCGCAGTGCGCCTACAAGCCCTACTGCGGCGCCGAGCCGGTCTTCCACTACGAGATGCAGAGGAGCGTCGTCGGGCAGATGCCGTCTTCCCCCTGGTGCGTCGCGCATATGGGCATTTTCGACGTGATCTTTCGCAAGATGCGCGAGCCCAAGAACCGCAAGATCTTCGATTCCTGGCTCGAGCGCGACCAGTGCCGCTGGGAGGAGAACGATCCCATCCCCGCCGGCGCGGCCCATCAGGAGGCAGCGGCGTGATGCCACTCGACACCGACGTCCAAGAGCGCAGCGTTTCGTTCTCGATCGCGAAGAAGCTCTACTCGAAGGAGGGGCTGCAGATCGCCGCGCACATCTTCGACTCGCGCGCCGAGGTCTACGTCGGCGAGTCGAAGTCGACTCACGACTTGGTCTTGAAGGCCAAGCGCAAGACCGTCGCGAAGGACGATTTGGAGAGGCTCGGGGGCGAGTTCCTCAATGAACTCCTCAACCATGAGTACCGCTTCATCGTCGGCCGCTTCAACTCGAAGATCGCGAGCCTCATCGTGACGCAGGCCATGTTCGCCGCCCGCGGCGGCGAGGAGCCGCCCAAAGCCGCTCCAGAGGAGCAGACAAGCGAGTTCAAGGCGGAAGTCCAGACGCTGATGCGCGAGGCGCAGGGGGAGATCGAGCGCACGATGCCGAAGAAGATCGCGCCGCAGGGCACCGTGCTTCCTCCCGCGCCGGAGGGGCTCAATGGTTGAGAGCCGGCTCACGCAGCCGGTCGGCACGCTCGAACCAAAGGCGGAGCGCGTGGCGTTCCATAACGCGCGGCGCCTGGGCTCGCATGTGCTCATGACCAACGAGACGGGCGAGCACGCGGTCTTGTCGCAGAAGGATTATGGACGGTACCTGGCGGGGAAGATCGCAGACGACGACCCCTTGGCCAAGGAGCTCGTCTCGAAGGAGTTCTTCCGCCATCAGCTCGACTTCCAGAACATGGCCGAGCTCTCGGCCGCCAAGAACCTGCTGGAATGGAAGGGACCCAGCGTGCACACCGTTGTCGTCACCTTGCGCTGCAACTTCAAGTGCCTCTATTGCCACGCGAGCGTCGTCGATCCGACGCGCGTCGACAAGGACATGAGCGTCGAGACGGCCAAGAAGACCGTCGACCTCATCTTCGAGAGCCGCAATCCGACGCTGATGATCGAGTTCCAGGGCGGCGAGCCCCTGCTCAATTGGCCCGTCATCAAGTTCATCGTCGGCTACGCGCGCAAGAAGAACGCGCAGGCCAAGCGCATACTCAACTTCGGCCTCATCTCCAACTTCAGCCTGCTCGAAGACCAGCACATCGAGTTCGCAGCCCAAAACGGCGTCTCGTTCTGCACCTCGCTCGACGGACCTTCAGGCGTGCACAACAAGAACCGCGTCTATCTCGGCGGCAACACGCACGCCCAGGTCGTCGCGAACCTCAAAAAAATCCAGGACCGCCGCAAGGCCGGGCTCAAGCTGGACGCTCCCAACGCGATCTGCACGGTCACGCGCGCCTCGCTCCCCTTCCACCGTGAGATCGTCGACCAGCTCGTGGAACTGGGCATCGAGCGAGTCCAGCTCGGGCCGCTCGACCCCGTGGGCTTCGCGCGCAAGTCCTGGCCGCAGATCGGCATCACCTCGGCCGAGTTCGTCGAGTTCTACGCCAAGTCGCTCGACTACCTCATCGCGCTCAATAGGAAGGGGGTCAAGGCCTACGAGAAGATGGCGCTCATCTTCCTGATCCGCATACTCGAGGGTGGGCATTGGCGGTTTCCGAACGCCGACGCGGTCTGCCGCCTGGCCTACAACCACGACGGGAGCGTCTACACGGGCGAGGACGCGCGCCTGCTGGCCAACGAGGGAGATCCCTTCTTCAGGATCGGCGACGTTTCGACCTCGTCGCTGCCGGACCTGCTCGACCATCCGACGGTGCGGGCCTCGCTCTTCGCCTCGAATCTCGCGAGCCAGCCGCAGTGCTCGCAGTGCGCCTACAACCCGTACTGCAGCGTGCTTCCGGTCTACAACTACGAGACCCAGGGCAGCCTCTGGGGGCAGATGCCGTCCAATGGCTGGTGCGAGAAGATGATGGGGATTTTCGACGTGCTGTTCGAGCGTCTGCAGGACCCGGCCTCGAGGACGGTGCTCGAGTCGTGGCTGGAATACAAGAACCGTTAGGAGGAAATGAGAATGGCCAAGAAGAGCTCGAAGGACAAGGGCAAGAAAAAGAAGCCCACGCTCCTTCCGCAGATGAAGAAGGACGCCTCGGTGTTCCTGAGCAGCGAGGAAGGCAAGATCACCAAGGAGAACGTGGTCAAGACGGCGGCGGCGCTGGGCATCATCGGCGCGGCCCTGCTCAAGTCCACGCCGGCGCCCGCCCAGCACTCGAACTACCTGCACAACTCGGGCGGCACGGGCTCGCACACGAGCCACGGTTCGCACGGGTCCCACGGCTCGCACGGGTCCCACGGTTCCCACGGGTCGCACGGGTCCCACGGTTCGCACGGGTCCCACGGTTCGCACGGATCCCACGGCTCGCATGGGTCCCACGGCTCGCATGGGTCCCACGGTTCGCACGGGTCCCACGGCTCGCACGGCTCGCACGGGTCCCACGGGTCGCATTGCCGCGGAGGCTGGTGCTGCCCTCGCTGCTAGAACTGAGATGAGGCTGAGCCCATGGGCCCGGATCACCTTGCCGTTTACCTATCCAATAGCTGCAACTTGGCCTGCAGCTATTGCTATGTCTCGGTAAACCAAGGTCCCCCGGTCCACCTCAGCCTCGCGGCGCTCAAGCGCTCCGTCGACTATTTCCTCGAGAAAGTCGAGGGACCGAGC
Source organism: Elusimicrobiota bacterium (assembly GCA_016194705.1). Lineage (GTDB taxonomy): Bacteria > Elusimicrobiota > Elusimicrobia > UBA1565 > UBA9628 > PALSA-1176. Next base: position 89,193 of record JACQAZ010000041.1, read on the forward strand.
AAGAAGATCACGTTTCTCGGGGGCGAGCCGTTTCTCAATTGGCCCCTGTTCCAAGACATCGCGCGCTACGCGCGCGCGCGCGGCGGGCCGGGCCTCGTGCTGCAGACCTTCACCAACGGCACGCTGATGTCGCCCGAGCGGCTGGTTTTCCTCGACTCGCAGGAGGTCCACACGACGATCAGCCTCGACGGCCGCAAGGCCGCCAACGACAAGCATCGGGTCTACTTCAAGAACAAGGAGCGCTCGGTGTTCGACGATGTGATGGGCCGGATCAAGGGCCTGCCCAAGGACAATCTCGGCGTGAGCCTCGTGTTCACGCACGACACGATCGACGAGTTCTTGAGCAACGTCGATTACTTCTACAAGATGGGCTTCTGGCGGATCACCTTCAACCCCGAGCTCTACGACGTCTGGCCCGAGCGCAAGCTCTCCGTCATGCGCGCCCAGCTCAAGGGCCTCACGCGCTACTACAAGCTGATCCTCGAGAAGAATCTGCGTCCGTTCCAGATCCAGATCCTCTACTCGATCATGGAGAACGCCGGCAAGAACAAGGCGGGGCTCAAGTGGTGGCACGACTGCCACAACGTCGTGCTCGGCCCCGAGGGCCAGTTCTACGCCTGCGACAAGCCGCTGGCGCTTCCCATCGGGAAGGCAGAAGCCCAGCACGTCGGAAACGCCGACACCGGCATGGATTGGGCCAAGAGGGAGGGCCATTACGCCGAGGCGATCGACTTCATAGAACAAAGAGGCTGGGGCAAGGACGAGACGTTCTGCCCGATGGGTGTCTATTTCTACGCTAAGGAAGCCGGCAAGGACCCCGAGCCCATGATGGCCAACTTCCACAAGGTCGCCGAGGTCTTCGCCGACGGCCTGCTCGAGCTCGTCGCGGAGTTGGAGTCGCACCCCGTTTTCCAGGATATCTATGTCAATGCTCGAGTCGTATGAGGCCTCTCTCGACGCCGGCCTGACCACCAACAAGGAGATCAGGCGGTTCAAGATCGCCATCAACACCGCCTGCCCCCTGCGCTGCGAGTACTGCTTCATCGACAAGGACTCGGGCGAGGTCGTGCCATGGGCGGTCGTCCAGAGCCTCGTGCGCTTCATGCTTTCCTCGCCGGGCCAGGTCAAGAAGCTGCTGATCTACGGCGGCGAGCCGTTCTTGAAATTCGAGCTGGTCCGCGAGGTCGCGCTCTTCGCGCGGTCCGAGGCCGTCAAGGCCGGCAAGGACCTCGACCTCTCGATCTGCACGAGCGCCGCCCTGCCGCTTAAAGTGGGGTGGCTCGAATTCTTGGCCGAGCAGAGGTTCTTCCTCTCCGTCAGCATGGACGGAGACGAGGAGACCCACGACAAGCGCCGCGTCGACACCGCCGGCAAGGGCTCCTGGAAGCGCATGCTCCCGAATCTCCCCCTCGTGTTCGACACGATCGGCAAACGGCGCGCGATGGCGATCCAATGCGTGCATCCCGACAATGTCGAGAAGATGCTCTCCAATTTCCAGACCCTCGTCGGGCTGGGCTTCGAGAACGTCGAGGTCGAGGTCATCCACGGCTTCGAGTGGGTCAACAAGAAGCATCTCTTCCGTCCGATGATGCAGAAAGTCCTCGATTGGGCGTGGGCCGAGGCGCAAGAAGGCCGGTTCCGTTTCGTCGTGTGCTCTCTGGTTCCCCTCATGCTGAAGGAAGGCATTCTTCTCGAGGACATGTGTCCCTTCCACTCTTCGATGGAATGCTACCCCGACGGCAAGTATTCGTTCTATCCGTTCGCCTTCGTCGATTGGGAGGGACGCAAGAGGTCCGCGGTCGGCGGGGCGGTCGACGGCGTGGCCGAGCGTTGGCGGCATTGCTCGTTCGACAAGGACAGCGACACCTGCAAGAACTGCACCTCCGAGTACTACCGCAATCCGATGGTCAACGAGGGCAATGACCCTTACCGCTGGCGCACCGAGATGGCGCGCGCCTTCATGGATAAGGTCGCGCTCGCCGCGCGGAGCGACGCGAGGATGAAGGACTACCTGCGCGAGGCGGTGATCCGATGCCGGATCAGCTGACTCTCAAGGGACGAGGCCGTCTCTCCACCCTCCTGCGCGGCCTCGTCAAGGCGAATCTCATCCACCACCTCGCCCACACGGGCAGCCGCGCGGCCATCCTCAAGATCGGCCGGGCCTACCTTCCGCCGCAGGATTGGCTGCCGCCCGGTCCGCCGGAGCCCATCGACGGCGCGGCGGCCCGCGACCTCGAGAGGCTTTGCGGCGTGGCCACGGCCGAGCTGTCGGAAGACTCGCCGGGCTTCGCGGGCCTGCGAGAAGCCGTTCGCCGAAATCCGAAGGAGCTCTGGGCCTGGGTCGGCCTCGGGCTCAACTATCTGCGCCTCTGGCGGCCCGGCTCGTTCGAGAAAGCGCGGGAATGCTTCGAGGGCGCCGTTCGCCTCAAGCCCGACTGGGCGTGGGGCTACCTGCTGCGCGGCGAGGCCAAGCGCTCGTTGCTCGACTACTCGGGTGCCTTGGCCGACTACGACCTCGCCCTGTCGCGCCAGCCGAACCTGGCCTGGGCGGTCGCCTTCAAGGCGCGCGTGCTGTTCCAAAGTCGGACGGATGCCCGGGACCTCAAGCTCATGGACCGCGCGGTCGTTCTCGCGCCGCGCGAGGGTTGGATGCGCGCCTGGCGGGCGGAGAGCCTCAGGCGATTGGGGCGCTTGGCTCGAGCCGAAGAGGAATTCAGCAAGGGCGTGAGACTCGACCCGCTCTACGACCAAGCCTACGGCTGGCGCGCCAAGCTCCTCCTGGCGCGGGGCCGGCCGCGCGCGGCGCTGGCCTCGCTCCGGCGCGGCATCGCGCTGTGCCCGGATTTCGAGAAGGCCTACCGCCCGCTGATCCGCGCCTTGCGCGCCGTGGGAGACGCGGCGGGCGCCCTGCGCGCGCTCGACAAAGCGGCGGCCCTCAATCATCGCAACGATTGGCTGGGCAACTGGCGCGTCGAGGGCGCCCCCGACGACGCGGCGGCGCATTCGGCGCTCGCCGAGCTCGACGCGCATATCAAGGTGCATCCGCGCGACGCCCGCGCGCTCGCCTGGCGCGGCGAGACGCGGGCGCAGGTCGGGCGGCTCGAGGCGGGCCTGCGCGATCTCGACGGGGCGCTCGCCTTGAAGCGGGATTTCGCGTGGGCCCACTCCTGGCGCGGCGAATGCCTGATCCGCCTCGGACGCGTCGCTGAGGCGAGGACCTCTCTGGATACGGCCGTGGAACTGGACCCGCAGTACGGCCGGGCCTGGATCTGGAGGGGACGAGCGAAGGCGCTTTCCCGGGACTGGCCTGGAGCCCTCGCTGATTTCGAGCGCGCCGCGGCCGTCAAGCGGGTCGAGTATTCCTGGCTCGACGCCTGGCGCGGCCAGTGCCTGCTCGAGGTCGGCCGCCCCGAGGACGCGCTGAAGGCTCTCGACTGCGCCATCCTGCTCGATCCCAACGCGCGCGTCGTCTACGCCTGGCGCGGCAAGGCCCGGCACGCCGTCGGCGACTCGCGCGGCAGCCGGGAGGATTTCCTGCGCGCGCTCGACGAAGGCTCGGGATTTCCTTGGTCGCTCCTGGCCGCGGCGGAGGAGACCCGCAGGCGCGGCGACGCCAAGGGCGCCTGCGCCCTCATTGGGGGCTTGATCAAGCGCCAAGGACGAGACCATCCCTGGCTTTACCTGCTGCGCTACCGCTGCCGGCGCGAGGGCCTCCTGCCGGGAGCCGCGCGCGACGTCGACCTCGCGTTCCGCAAGGACGCTCAGGCCGGCTGGGTCTTCGGCCTCGGAACGGCGCCGCAGACGCCCGAGGCGGGACTCATCGCGGACCCGAGCTTCGCGCAGCGCCCGGAGTGCGCCGCCGTTTACGCGTACCGCGGCCAGCAGCGCCTGGCGCGCGGGCGGCCCGAGGGCTTGGCCGACCTTGAAAAAGCCGTCGCCTTGGAGCGCTCGGGCTGGATCCTCGCCTGGCTTGGCGAGGCCAAGCGCAAGGCCGGACGCCTGGAGGAGGCGATCCGCGACCTCGGCGAGGCCGCGCGCCTCGACCCGCGCTACGACAACGCCTACGCCTGGCGCGGGACCGCGCTGCTCCAGCGCGGGGACGCGGGCGCCGCGCTCTCCGACCTCGACCGCGCGCTCGCTCGCCGGCCGACCGCGCGCGCTTGGCTCGACCGTTCGCGGGCCTGCCGGCGCCTGGGAGACTTCGACGGCGCGCTCGCGAGCCTGCACAACGCCGCGCGCCTCAATTCCGAGACGGGCTGGGAGCGCCCCGACGCGGAGGGCCTGCGCCGCGCGCTGCGCGAGCTCGACGAGGCCGTCCGCGTCCGGCCGGGTCAGGCGTGGTTTACGGCCTGGAGGGGACACGTCCTGCTCGAGGCCGGCCGAGTTCAGGAGGCGCTCGAGACCTTGAACGCGGCGCTCCAGCGCGGCCCGAAGATGGCCTGGGCCTACGCTTGGCGCTCCGAAGCCCTGCTCAAGCTCGGCTCGCCCGACGAGGCCGCGCGCGACGCGGCCCGCGCCGTGGTCCTGGACCGGAACTATGCGCGAGCCCACGCGGCGGCGGCGCAAGCCGCGCTTTCACGCGCCAAGCCCGCGGCGGCCTATGCCGCCGCCTCGCGCGCGGTCCGCCTCGACCCGTACTCGGCGCGCCTGCGCCTGCTCAGGGCCCAGGCGGCGCTGGCCGCGGGCTCCAAGGCGCGCGCTCGCGCGGGCCTGCTGCGCGCCCTGGCGCTGTGCCCCGGCTACGCGCAGGCCGAGGAGGCGCTCCGGGAGCTCGACGGAGTTCCCCGCTCGGGGTCGCTCGAGTTCTTCGTCAACTACGCCTGCAACGCCAAGTGCCCGTTCTGCTTCAACCCGCCCGACGCCTCGCCGGAGCTCGAGCGCGGGCTCGAGTTCGGCGAGCTGGCCCGCCGCATGTACGCGGGCTACGCGCAGGGCTACCGCGCGATCAAGTTCATCGGCGGCGAGGTCACCATCCGCGAGGACCTGCCGAAGATCCTGGGCCTGGCCAAGCGCATCGGCTTCTCGTCGATCCAGATAACGACCAACGGCATCCGCGTGGCCGACGAGGGCTACGCCCGCAAGCTCGTCGCGCTCGGCGCCGACGCGTTCCGCTTCTCGATCCACGGCCACACGCCCGAGCTGCACGACCGCCTCGTCGCCGTGCCCGGCGCGCTCGAGAAGATCAAGAGGGCCGTCGCCGTCCTCAAGCCGCTCGGGGTCCGGCTCGGGATCAACTACGTGCTCAACCGGGTCAACTACGAGTCCCTGCCCGAAACGCTCTCCTTCTTCGCGGAAGAGCTCGGCATCGAGGACGTCATCGTCTATTTCCTGCGCTATCAGGGATTCGGCGCCTTGCCCCAGAACAAGGAGCTGCTCAAGCTCTCGATGGGGCAGGCCGCGCCCTTCGTCCGCGAAGCCTTCAAGCGGCTCAAAGCCGCGGGACGGCGGCCTCCGGCCTTGATCCACTTCCCTCCCTGCGTGCTGCCCGAGCTCGAGGAGCACATGCTCGATTGGACCATGGATCCGGCGGACTGCGGCGAGGGCAACACTTCGAGCGACCGCGTCACGCTCCCCGACGGCAGCGCGGGCCTCATCCACGAGGTGACCAACAGCGGCAAGCGGCAGATCCCGGCCTGTTCCTCCTGCACGCACCGAGGGCGCTGCCTCGGCGTCGAGGAGAATTACCTCGAGCTCTTCGGCGACGCGGAGTTCAAGGCGATCGCGGAGGTCGCGGCGCGATGAAGACCGCGGATCAGGTCCACGAGCTCTTCTTGAACTACGCGTGCAGCGCGAAGTGCCCTTTTTGCTACAACCCGCCCTTGACGCCCGAGCTCCTTCGACTCGACCTTTCCTACGAGCAGGCCGCCGGCAGCCTCTACAAGGCCGCCAAGACCGGCGCCCGCCGGCTCAACCTGCACGGCGGCGAGGTGACTCTGCGCGACGACCTCCCGAACATACTCGCCTTGGCCCGCAAGCTCGGCTTCGCCCAGATCACGGTCGTCACCAACGGCATCCGCTTCTCGGACGCCGGCTACGCCGAGTCCCTCAGGGCGGCGGGGGCGACTCACCTGAGATTTTCGATCCACGCCGCGGGCGCCGAGATTCATGACGACATCGTCGCGATCCCGGGCGCTTTCGAGCGCGTGCTCAAGGGGATCAAGAACGTCCGCGCGGCCGGCTTTCCGCTGGGGATCAATTTCGTCATCATCCGCAAGAACCTCGCGGTCCTGCCCGATTTCCTCGAGAGGTTCTGCCTGCGCGAGGGCATCGACGACGTCATCGTTTATTTCCCGCACCTGCGCGGCATGATGGAGCTCAACGCGGACGCCGAGTCGGTCCGCTACGAGGAGGCCGCGCCTCTGATCCGGCGAAGCTTCACGCTGCTCGAGGCGGCCGGCAAGCGCGGCAGCGTGCTGTTGGCCAATTTCGTTCCCTGCGTCCTGCCCGAGCTGACGGACCGCATGATCGACTGGTCGCACGCGGCCGGAGGCGAGTCGGCTCAGACGCATCCCGAGGGCTTTACCGAGGACATCCTCGCGATGAAGGACAGGCAGCGCGCTCTGGTCGCGGCCTGCGCTTCGTGCGCGCTCAAGTCCCGTTGCCTGGGAGTCGAGCGGGAGTACGCGGCGCGTTTCGGCGAGGCGGATTTCACGGCGCTCAAATCGGATCCAGAGAGCGAACTGTGCCCGGGCACAGTTCGAGGGCCGGCATGAACCTCCTGATCTTCCTGTCGGACCGCTGCAACATGACCTGCGACTACTGCTTCCTCGACCTCAACCGCGGCGCGGCGACCGTCCTCGACGCGGACGCCGCGTCCAAGGCCGTCGCCGACCATCTCGAGCGTTTCGGCGGCGCGGCGCGCTTCACCATACTCGGCGGCGAGCCCTTCGTGCATTACCCCCGGCTCAAGGCCCTCTGCGAGGCGATCCGCGCGAAGTCGCCCCAAGCTCCGCTCTCGGTCGTCACCAACGGGACCCTGGCGTGTCCGGAAAAAATGTCGGAGCTCGCGCGTCTCGATGTCGGGGTGACCGTCAGCCTCGACGGCCGCGCGGACTCGCACGACCGGCATCGCAAGCTCGTCGCGGGCCAGGGTTCTTCTTTGGCCGAAGCGCTCAAGGCTTTGGAGTCGTGCGACAAGTCGGCTCTGCGCGCCAACATGGTCGTCTGCCGAGACACGGCGGGCTCGCTGCTGAGCAACGTCGAGTCCCTGCGCGAGCAGGGCTTCAGGGACGTCGCGTTCCACCTCAACGTGCTCGAGCCGTGGTCGGACGGGGACCTCGAGGTCCTGGCCAAGGCCTTGGAGGGCTTCGCGCGCTACTACAAGACCCTGCGGGCCGCCACGCCGGGCGCCTTGCGCCTTTCGCACGCGGATTCGTTTCCCGAATCGCCGCTCGAGCACCAATACGACGACCTCGTCCTCGGCGCCGACGGCCGCTACTACCCGTGCGACGGCCTCTTCGCGCGGTCGTACAAGGAGCTCGACCGTTGGGCCGTCGGAGACGCGCGCGCCGGCGTCGATTGGAAGGCGCGCGACGGCTGGCACCGCGCCGCGCGCGAGTTCATCCACGCGCGCCTGGAGCGGGCCGGCCACTACAGCTGCGCGCGCGAGACCTATTTCCACGCCGCCGCGACCGGACGCGACGCCGACCCCGCCGTGCGCGCCTTCCACGCCGCCGACGAGCTGCTCGGCGCGGCGTTAGCCGGTCTTCGGGCCCAGGAGGACTATGCCGCGCGATGAGGAAGACGTTCGCGCGGTACCGCGCCCCTCGCCATACGGCGCGGTGCCGGCCCCCGCTGAGCTCGCCGCCGCCGGGCGGTTTTCCGAGGCCTTCGCCGCGCTGGCCCGCGAGGCGGGCGTCAAGGCGACGCGCGTCCCCGATTTCCGCCTGCGGGAGCGGGACCCGCGCCAGGACATGCAGTACGGGGAGAGCCTGATGCTGTGCGCCGATCCCAAGCTTTATCGGGAGGCGCGGCGCGCGCTCTCACGGATCAGGACGGCGGCGCCGCGAAGCGCGGAGGCCTGGCTTCTGAGCGGCATCGTCGAGACCATCCTGGCCCGCTTCAAGGACGCGCAATCTCTGCTCGCGCGCGCCGGCGGGCTGGCCCCGAAGTCGCCCTGGCCCTCGGCCTGGCGCGGCGTGGCGCGCGCTCTCGAATCGCGCCGGCTCAAGAGCCAGGACGGATTGCGCGAGGCTCTCGCCGACCTCGACGCGGCGGCGCAGGGCGAGGCGGCGCGCTTCGTCTACCCCTGGCGCGCGGAGCTGCGCCACGACCTCGAGGACATGGAAGGAGCCCTGCGCGATCTCGAGCGCATACTCAGCGACGAATCCTCGAGCTTGTGGGCGCGCGTCGAGCGCGGCGAGATCCTTTGCGAGACGGGACGGCACGACGCGGCGCTGGCCGAGTTCGACCGCCTCGTACGCGAGAACCCGCGCGCCTCCTGGGCTCGCGCACTGCGCGGCCGGACTTTGGCCACCACGGGGCGCGAGGAGGAGTCGCTCTCCGACCTGCGCCGCGCGGCAGCCCTGGACCCCAAGTCGGCCTCGGCCAAGGCGTGGCTGGCGGAGTCGCTGCGCAAGCTGGGACGCTACGCCGAGGCCTTGAAGAGCTTGGACGCCGCGTTGCGCCTGGACCCGAGATTCGTGCTCGCCTGGGTCTGGCGCGGGCGAATTCGCCTGCTTTTGGGCCGTTTCGTAGACTCTCTCGAGGACTTCAACCGCGCGATCCGCCTCGACCCGCGCTACCAACTCGCCTTCGCGTGGCGAGGCGAGGCGCTCTTCAAGCTCGGCCGGCGCCAAGCCGCGGAACGCGATTTTCGCCGCGTCGCGCCTCTGGACCTCGCGCGGACCTGGAACCCCGTGCTGCGCGAAGGCCAACGCCTGACGCCCGAGGCCCGGGCGCGCGCGTTTGAGCGCGACAGGGCGGGAGCGCCCGCGTGAGCAAGCGCTGGGACCTCGTCGTCGTAGGCGCCGGTCCCGCCGGGTGTACCTTGGCGACCTTGGTCAAGAAGCACGAGCCCAAGCGGCGCGTCCTAATATTGGAGAAATGTCCGGGCCCGCGTCATCATATCGGAGAATCGCTGCTGCCGGGGATCGTCCCGATATTGAAGGAAATGGGCGTCTTCGAGAAGATCGACTCGGCCGGCTTCCCGCGCAAAATCGGCGCCAACTACGTCTGGGGCCGCGGGCGCGAGGTCTGGGAGAACGACTTCAACGACGTCAACGTCAAGGAGATGATCGAGCGCCGCGGCGGCATCCCCGAGAAGATCGAATACGCCTGGCAGGTGCGGCGCTCGCTCTACGACGAGATCCTGCTGCGCCACGCGCAGGAGAACGGCGTCGAGGTCCTCCGCGGGACCGCCGCCCTCGAGCCCATCGAGAAGGCCGGGCGAGTCGTGGGCTTGCGCGCGCGCGGGGCCGCCGGCGAGCGCGTTCTCTCCTGCGAGTTCCTCGCCGACTGCAGCGGCCAGAGCGGATTTCTCTCGCGCTTCAAGAAGGTCCGGGAGTACAACCCCGAGCTCAAGAACGTCGCGGCCTACGCCTATTTCCAAGGCGCGCCTTGGAAATACAGCTACAACGGGCACCCGGACAAGACCAAGATCTTCATCTGTTCGACCGGCTGCGGCTGGTTCTGGTACATCCCGATCGCCAAGGACATCGTCTCGGTGGGTCTGGTCACGAGCCAGGCGCATCTCAAGAGCACGGGCCTGACTCCCGAGGATCTGTTCCAGAAGGAGCTCGCGCGCTGCGCCGAGGTCGCGCCGCTGCTCGCGCGGGCGCGCCGCATCGAGGACTTCGACGGCAGCGGCCAGAGCTTCTTCACCGTGAACGACTGGTCGTACCTCAACGTGTCGGCCTCGGGCCCCGGCTGGCTCGCGGCGGGCGACGCCGCGGTCTTCGTCGACCCGATCCTTTCATCCGGCGTCACGCTCGCGCATCTCGGGGCCCACCGCGCGGCCTACACCTTGCTGACCCAGTGGAGCCGTTCGAGCGCGCCCCAGCGCGCGGGCCTCTGGCGCGACTACGACCTGTTCTGCCGCGAGTCGGCCGAGCAGTTCCTCGCACTGGCGCTGTTCTGGTACGGCAACGATCGCCGCGCCGAGAAATGGTGGGGCCGCGCCAAGGAACTGCAGAAGGCCTGGCTGCCCGTCGAGATGTCGGACCACCTGGCCTTCGTGACCGTCTCGGCCGGCCTGACCCGCTTCTACGAGCGGGCGTTCACCGCGGCGGGGCTGGCCTCCGAGCGCGCCCTGCGCCCGAAGGACCTGCCGTTCTATGTCTCGGTCTTGGGGGAGAGCGGGGCGCTCGAAGAGAGCGCGGCTCGAGCCTACGCCGATTCGGACCGCCCTCGGCTCCTGTTCCCTTTCGTCGAGGAGGTCGTCTATTTCCCGGCTCCCGGCGGCGCGCGCCTTCAGCCCGCCAAGCGCGTGCGCTTCGTCAAGCGCGACCCGAAGATTGGGCTCAACGACGCCTTGAACCCCCGCCTGGTCGTCACGCGCTACCACCTCCAGCTGCTCGGTCTCATCGACGGGGCGAGGACCGCGGGCGAGGTTTTCGAGAGAGCCGCGAAGCTCGGAGTGCCGGCGTGGTGGCTCGAGGGACCCGCGAGGTCCTTCCTGACCGAGCTCTCGATCCAAGGCGTGCTCTCCGCCGTCCCGAGCAAGCCGGCGCTGGCGGGGAAGGGAGCATGAAGGGCTACCGCGCGAAGGTCGCCGTCATGGCCGCGATGGCGCGCGGCCGCAAGCGGGTCGACCGGAAGGATTTCAAGGGCGCGATCCGCCTCTTCGACGAGGCCGTGCGGCTCGACGCGCAATGCGCCCAGGCCTACCTCTATCGCGCCGGCCTCAAGCTGCTCGTGCGCGACGACGCCGGGGCTCTCTCGGATTTCCGCGCGATCTCGGGACTCGACCATTCGCATCTGCCGGCCTACCGAGATTTGACGACCCTCTCGGCCGAAGAGTTCCCCGAGCTCATCGCGGCCGCGGAACGCGTGCTGCGCCTCGCCCCGCGCTGCGCTTGGGCGCATGTGTTCCACGCCTTCTCACTGCGCAGCCTCATGCGCTACGAGGACGCGATCCGCGATCTCGACCGCGCCGTTGCCTGCGAGCCCCGTTCCGCCGCGCTGTGGGCCATGCGCTCGCGCGTGAAGCTGACCAACCGCCAGAAGCTCTACGACGGCGTGCGCGACATGGAGAAGGCGGTCTCCTTGGCTCCCGAATGGGGCTGGCTCAACTGCTGGCTCGGCGAGGCCCTGCGCCATCAGGGCGAGTTCCGGCGCGCGCTCAAGTCGCTCGACCGCGGACTCGCGCTCGACGCACGCTACCTGCGCGGCCACGCCTGGCGCGGCGGGGTCCTCGTGGCTTTGGGGAGACATAAGGATGCCGTCCGTTCGCTGACGCGTTCGCTGGCTTTCGACCCCATCTATCACTACGACTTCGAATACACGGCCGATCAGAAATCCTGGGCGCACAACCAAAGGATGCTCGCCCACCGCGGCCTCGGAAGCGTCCCGCGGGCGCTCGACGACCTCAACAAGGCCCATGCCTTCGGCCCGCGCTACGCTTGGGTCTATAATCCGGACCAAGAAGCGGGGATCTTCCAGAAGGGGATCGCCGAGCTCGACGAAGCCATCGCGAAGACGCCGCGGCTGGCGTGGGCCTTCGCCTGGCGCGGCTGGACCTACGAGCATTGGGGCCGTCTCGAGGAGGCGCTCAATGATTTTTCCCAGGCGCTGCGGCTCTCGCCGCGGCTGGCCTGGCCCTGGGCCTGGCGGGGCAAGGCCCTGCTGGCCCTGAGCCGCGCGGACGAGGCGCTGAGCTGTCTCGATCGCGCGATCCGGCTCGACGGCGGCTACGCCCAGGCCTTCGGCTGGCGGGGCGAGGCGCGGCGTCTGCTCGGGCGGCTGGCTCCGGCGGCCGACGATTTCACGCGGGCCATCCGTCTCGATCACCGCGCGGCCTGGGCCTTCGCCGGACGCGGAGAGTGCCGGCAGAAGCAGGGACGCACCCTCGAGTCGCTGCGCGATCTCGACCGCGCCTTGGCGATCTGCCCCGATTACGCCGAGGCTCTGGCCTGGCGCGCGGAGAGCCGGCGCCTCTTGGGCGAGCTCAAGGGAGCTCTGGCCGACGCCGACGCGGCCCTGTCTCTCAAGCCGGGCTTGGTGCTGGTCTACGTCACGCGCGCCTTGGTCAAACAGGGCTTGCGCGATTACAAGGGCCAGCTCGCCGATTTCCGCCGCGCGGCGCGGCTCGATCCGACTTTGCTGGAGGCGCGCGGATGATCGAAGGCCCCGCCGCCTCGCTGCTGCTGGGCTTCGCCAAGACGACCCTGGTGCATCGCCACGCCTTCATCCCCAGCCCTTCCCAGACCCGCGAGATCGGCTGCGGCGCGCGCCTGCCGCGCTCGTTCTGGCCGGCGGTCTCGGAGGCACTGGCCTGGAGCGGCGAGGCGCAGAGAGAATCCGTCGAGGCGGCCATCGGCGCCGGGAAGTGGCCGCTCGCCGCCAAGAGGCTCGAGCGGGAGCCTTCGCTGCGCGTCCTGCGCGCGGTGATCCTGCTCTTCGGAGCGAAGCCCGGCGGAGAGTCTCTGTTCGACGGCTTCATCGAGCGCTACGCAGCGCGCGCGGGGTGCGCCGAGCTCGAGGCTCTGGCGGCCGAACATCCGGAGCACTGGCCGGCCTGGGTCTGGCTCGGCCTGGCTCAGCTGCGGCGCTGCGAGTTCGCGGCGGCGAAAGGGAGCTTCGACCGGCTCGTCAAGCTCAGGCCCGACTGGGCCTGGGCGTATCTTCTGCGCAGCGAGTGGGGCCGAGTCGACATCGAGTTCGGCCCGGCGCTGCGGGACCTCGACCGCGCCGCCCGGCTCGAACCGGCGAACGCCTGGGTCTACGCCCTGCGTTCGCGCGTCCGCTTCCAGAAGGAGCCGGGCCCCGACGGGATCAAAGACCTCGACGAGGCCGTTCGTCTCGACGCTGGAGCGGGCTGGATGCGCGCCTGGCGCGGCGACGCGCGGCGCAAGCTCGGAAACGCCAAGGGCGCCGTCGAGGACCTGCTCGCGGCCAAGCGGCTCGAGCCGGAGTACGACCGCACCTATCTTTGGCTGGGCAAGGTCCTGCAGTCCTTGGGCCTCCACGAGCGCGCCTTGGCGTCCCTCGACGAGGCCGTCTCGCGCTGCCCCTACTTCGAGAAGGCTTTCAGCCAGAGAAGCCAGGTCCTCAGGCGTTTGGGCCGCTGCGCGGAGGCGATCAAGGATCTCAACGAAGCCGTGCGCGTCAACCACCGGCACAATTGGCTCGGCAGCTGGACCGCCGAGACCTACCCCTTGCGTCCGGAACACTTTGAATCGCTCGAGACCCTGCGCGCGTTCTGCGCGAGGGCGCCGCGTTCCGCTTGGGGGCTGGCGTGGCTCGGAGAGTCGAAGGTCCAGGCCGGAGACCTCCTTGGGGGACTGGCCGATCTGGACGCGGCTCTGCGGTCCCCGTCGAGCCCGTGCCGCGCCTGGGCCTACGCCTGGCGCGGCGAGGCCCAGCTGCGGCGCGGCAGCCTCGAGCGAGCGGCGGCCGACCTCGACCGCGCTCTGCGGCTCGACCCATCCTACGGGCGCGCCTACGCATGGCGCGGACGCCTCAACCAGCTCGAAGGCCGGCACAAGGCTGCCGCGGCGGACTTGAGCCGCGCCGTCGGCGACTCCTTGGTCGAGTACTCGTGGCTCTACCACTGGAGAGCCCTCTCCTACGCCGGACTCAAGGATTGGCGGCGGGCGGCCAGCGACGCGCGGGCGGCCGTGTCGCTCGAGCCCCATCGCCCCGAGTTCCGCGAGGCCTTGGCGAGGACGGCGCGGCGCCGTCCCCCGGTGCCCCTGGGGGCCGCATGAAGGGGCGCCATCTCGCCGCGCGCTTCGAACGCCCGAGTTGGTGGGAGAAGCTCGAGTCGCCGAGCTCCCGCTTCGGCTGGCCTTTCGTGCCCGAGTACGACCTGGATTTTTTCCGCAAGCTCCAGCACGCGGAGCTCTCCGAGGCCCTCAAGGCCGCGCAGCGCGAGCTGGAGCTTGCGGAGAGCCCGCGCCGGCTCTCCGAGCGCGGGCGGCTGAGGCGCGTGCTCGGCGACCGGAGCGGCGCCGCGCGGGACCTCAAGCGCGCCTTGGACCTCGAGCCGGACAACGCCGCGGCGCACGCGTGGCTGGGCGAGCTGGGTCTAGGTAGCCCGGAGTCCGAGCGGACTCTCAGCCGCGCGATCGTCCTTGCGCCGGATCTTTTCTGGGCCTATTTGTATCGCGGGGCCGGCCGTCTCTTGAGGGGCGAGGCGCGAGCGGCGCGCGAAGACCTCGAGCGCCTCATCGCGCTCGAGCCGGGGACCGGGCTTGGCCGCCTGCTCTTGGGAGCGGCCGAGGAAAAGCTGGGGCGAAGGACCTTGGCGGTCAAGGCGTACGCCGCGGCGGCGCGCGCCGCGCCGACGTGTTCGGCCGCGTACCTGCTGTGGAGCCGGGCTGAGGCCGATCGCTCGCGGTCGGCCCGGGCCTGCGAGAAGGCCTTCGACGCCGATCCCGATTACGCGCACCTGGCCCTCTTCCAATACGAGGGGGGCTCGAGCTGGGAGGCCTACCTGGCGGGACTTCGGCGCTTCGCCTTCAAAGAGCCCGAGCGGGCGGTCTGCGTGCGCTTCACCACGGACGACACGAGGTTCTCGCCGTACCATTTCAAGACGGTCGAGCGGGCGCGGCGGCTCGAGGCCCGCCGTCCGCGAAGCGCCTGGGCCGCGGCCCTTCTGGGCCGGGCGATCTCGCGCTGTCCTCCGGCTCCCGGGCGGGACCGCGCCGCGCGGCGGTGGCTCGACCGCGCCGTGGCTTTGGCCCCGGACAAAGGCTGGCCCTACGCTTGGAGGGCGCTGGCGCTCGTGCGCCGCTCTCCCGGCCCTGCCCTCCAGGATCTCAACGCCTGCCTCAGGCTGCAGCCGTTCTATTACCGGGCCCACGGCTGGCGCGGCGCGCTCTTGCGGCGCCTGGGCCGCGCGCGCGAGGGACTCTCCGACCTTGACCGCGCCGTGGCGGCCGACGAAAGCTATCCGTTCTCGGTCCACGAGCGCTCGCTGGCGCGCCGCGCCCTCGGCGATTTCGTGGGCGCGGCCCTGGATCTTGACCGCGCCTTCCGGCTGGATTTCCGCTATTCCTGGGTCTACGCCGTGGGACGGGAGTCGTCGGCCGCGGAATTGGCCGATGGGCTCGCCGAGCTCGACCGGGCCGTCGCGCTGCATCGGCACGTCCCGTCGCTGCTCGTCTGGCGCGGACAACTGCGCCTGCAGCGGCGCGAGTTCTCGCGCGCGTTCGTCGATTTCGAGCGGGCCGTGCATTTGGACCCTCACCACGCCTTGGCCCACGGCTGGCACGGCCGGGGCCTCGTCGAAAGCGGCCAACCCGGCGCCGCGCGGGCCTATTTGGCGAGGGCCGTCGAGCTCGAGCCCGAGGCGTGGATCTTCCAGGGCTGGCTTGCGGAGGCGGAGTTCCGGGCGCGGACGCGGCGCAGCGCGCTGAAGAGGATCGACGCCGTCCTCAAGGCCAGGCCCAAGACCTGGTGGGCGTACGATCAGCGCGCGGGCTACCGCCTCGAGATGGGACGGCCGCGCCAGGCCTTAGCCGACGTCCGCGCCGCCCTCGAGCTGGAGGGCCGTCACGTCGACGGCTATTACCTCGAGGCAAGGGTCCGGCTCGCCCTGTCGGATCTTTCGGGCGCCTTGCAGGCCGTGGAGAAGGCCCTGACGATCTCGCCGAACCTGGGCCGCGCCTATCTCCTGCGGGCGCGGATCTTGGAGGCTCTGGGGCGCCACGACGGCGTGCTCAGCGACTACCGCACGGTGTACGAGAAGTTCCCCTATCTCTTCAACGAAGAGCAGCTGCGGCGCGTGGAGGTCCTGCTCAAGAGATGAGGACTCACGCCGCGCTGCGGGTTTTGGACCGGCTCGGGCAAGGGGAGAAGCTCGAGTCCCTGTGCGCCCGCTTGGGCACCCCGTTCATCCCGGAGTATGAACTCGAATTCTTCCGCAAGGTCTACCACGCCGAGCTCATGACGGCGTATCAGGCCCTCGAGCGCGAGCTCGAGCAGCGGCAGAGCGCGCCGGCGTTGGCGGCGCGCGGAAGGCTCAGACGCATCCTCGCAGACAAGGGCGGCGCCGCGCGGGACCTCAACCGCGCTCTCGATCTCGCGCCGGATTACGCGCAGGCGCACGCCTGGCTCGCAGAGCTGGACCTTCCGGGCCCCGATTCTCAGCGCAGTTTGAGCCGGGCGATCGCTCTCGACGGAGGGCTCCCCTGGAGCTTCCTCTACAGGGCCGCGGCGCGGCTGCTCGCCTGCGACCCCGCGGGGGCCAAGGAGGACCTTGCCAGACTGCTCAAGCTCGAGCCCCGCGGCGCGTTGGGCTGGCTTCTCTTGGGCCTTGCCGAAGAGAAACTGCGCGCGCGGGCGTCCGCGGCGAAGGCTTACGCGGAGGCGTCGCGCAGGAACCCCGGCTGTTCGGCGGCGTATCTTCTCCGGAGCCGCGCCGAAACCGGCCGCCGGGCCGCGAGGGCTTGCGAGAGCGCCCTGGACGCCGATCCGACCTACGCTTTGATCACTTTATCGAAGTACAGGCCCGGCGCGAGCTGGGATTCCTACCTGGCCGGGCTGCGCCGCTTCGCCTTTAAAGAGCCCGAGCGCGCCGGCTGGTATTACCGGCAGGAAGACATCCACTACTCGCCCTATCAGTTTCAGGAGTACGAGGACTCCTCGCGCCTGCGCGCGATGCTGCCCCGCGCGTCCTGGGCCGCGGCTTTGGTCGGACGCGGCGTGCTGCGCTGCCCTCCCGACGCCGCGCGCGCGCGGCTGGGCCTGCGCGCCCTGCGCCAAGCCGCGCGCGCCGCGCCGCAGATGGGCTGGATGCTGGCCTGGCGCGCGCTGGCCGAGATCAAGGCCCGGCGTCCGGAGAGGGCGCTGCGAGATTTCTGCGCCTGCGTGCGCCTGCAGCCGTACTACCACCGGGCCTACGCGTGGCGCGGCTCTCTGCTGCGCAACCTGGGCCGCGCGAGCGAGGCTCTCGAAGACCTAGACCGCGCGGTCGCCGTCGACGAGCAGTATCCCTTCGCCGCGCACGAACGCTCGCTGGCGCGCCGCGCCGTCGGCGATTTTGTGGGCGCCGCGCTCGACCTCGACCGCGCCTTCCGCCTGGACTTCCGCTATTCTTGGGTCTTCACCGCGGGACGCGAGCCCGGCCCGCGCGAGTTCGAAGGCGGCCTCGCCGAGCTCGACCGGGCCGTCGCCCGGCATCCGCATGTCCCGTCCTTGCTCGTCTGGCGCGGTCAGCTGCGCCTGCAAAGGCGGGAATTTTCCCGGGCCTTCATGGATTTCGAGCAGGCCGTCCACCTCGACCCTCACCACGCCCTGGCTCACGGCTGGCACGGCCGGGGCCTCGTCGACAGCGGCCAGCCCAAGGCCGCGCGGGCGCATCTCGCCCGGGCCGTCGAACTCGAGCCCGAGGCGTGGATTTTCCGGGGTTGGCTCGCCGAGGCGGAATTCCGGGCGGGAGCGGGGCGGCGCGCCTTCAAGCTCCTCGACGGGGTCCTGCGCGCCAAGCCCAAGACCTGGTGGGTCCACCACCAGCGCGCCCAGATCCACCTGGCGCAGGGGCGGCCGCGGCGCGCGCTGCGCGAGGTCTCGGAGGCTCTTGGCTACGAGGGACGCCACGCCGACGGCTATTATCTCGAGGCGCAGGCCCGGCTCGAGCTGTCGGATCTTTCTGGCGCGCTGGCGGCGGTGGAGAAGGCCCTGACCATTTCGCCGAACATGGGGCGGGCGTACTTGCTGAGGGCCCGGATCCGGGAGCGGCAGGGCAGCCATGAGGGCGTGCTCCGGGACTACCGCACGGTCCACGAGCGTTTTCCGTACCTGTTCAATCCGGAGCAACGAAAGCGCGTCGCGGAGCTGCTCTCATGAGGGGCTTCGCGGCCACAATGCTAGAATGAGCCGATGATGATTTTCGCGCTCGTCGCGGCCTCGCTCGCCGTCGCCGCTCCGCCCAAGGCGGAGTTCGACGCGCGCATCGAGCTCCTCGGCGTCGTGCAGCGGCTGGCCGGGCGCGCGCCCGCCGGCAGGCCCGCCGCCTACGCCGCGGAAGTCGACCGCTCCTTCTCGGCCTGCCGGAACGACCCCGCCGTCTCCCTCTACGCGAAGCTCACGCGTCCCGGAGACGATCCCTTGGGGACCGTCGCGCTGTTCGTTTCCTCCGAGCCTTTGTTCGGCGGTGAAGGCCCTTGGCCACTGGAGGGGGCCTTCGGCGGCCGCGAGGCTCTCAAGGGGCTGCTCTCCGCCCTCAAGGGTTTCTCGGAGCGCTGCCGGTTTCCCGCTTTCTTCTCGTCTCACCAAGGCCTTTACAGGACGTGGTCCGATGACGACCGCAAGAGGCGCCTGCCGGTCGACGCCGAGGGCGCGGTCGCCGCTTACACAGGGGAGCCTCGGGCCCTGCGCCAGATCGTCTTTCTTTCGACGCTCTACGATCCCGGCGGCCAATACAGCAACTACATCGTGCCCTACCCTAAATCCGCGGACGCCAAAGGCCCGTTCTCCGTCTACGTCCTGCAGCGCCCTCTGGGCGAGAAGGCGGGAAGTCCGCTCTTCGAGCCCACCGTGGAATGGGAAGAGCTCGTCTTCGTCTCCCTCGAGATCGATTTCGCTCGCTTGGGAGAGGGCTTGTTCCCGCGCGGGCGGACCAATCCCATCCCAGGCTGCCCGGACCTCAAGCGTTGCGCGATGGGCATGATCGCCAAGGCGGTCTCCAGGCGCCTCGACGCCGCGGCGATGGGGCGCGCCGAGCGCAAGCCCGCCGTCACCGTCGAGCAGAAGTACGTCGCGGCGATGGCCCGCCGGCTCGAGCTCGAGTACGAAGGGGGGAGGCAGCGCTATCGGACGCTCTCGGATTTCTACCCGCGCCTCGTCGAGCTCCTCGGAGCGCCTCCGGCATGAAGGCCACGGAGGCTTTGGAGCCGTTGGGGCACTGGGAGAAGCTCGAGGAGCTGAGCCGGCGCTTCGCAACGCCCCACGCGCCGGAATACGAGCTGGAATATTTTCGCAAGCTCTATCACGCGGAACTGCTGAGCGCGTTGGCCGCGGCGGAGGAAGAGCTCGCAAGAGGCGAGACCGCCGCGGCATTGGCCGCGCGGGGACGCATCCGGCGACTGCTCGGGGACGCGGCCGGAGCCTGCGAGGACCTCAAAAGGGCTCTGGACTTGGACGCGCGATGCGCGGCCGCGCACGCCTTCCTCGGAGAACTCGATCTGACGCGCCCCGAGGCCGAGGCGAGCCTGACCCGCGCGATCGCGCTCGACGGGCGGCTGGCCTGCGCCTACTTGTACCGCGGCGCCTGCAGGCTGCTCAGGGACGACGCGGCAGGTGCGAGCCGCGATCTTCGCCGCCTGCTCGAGCTCAAGCCCGCAAGCGCGCTGGGTCGGCTCATGCTCGGCCTGACTCTCGAAGAGCTCGGACGCCCCAGGGCGGCGGCCTCGGCCTACGCGGCGGCGGCGCGCGCCAATCCCGTGTGCTCCGCGGCTTACCTTTTGGGCTGCCGGACGGCGGCCGGCCCGCGGGAGCTGGCGCTTTGCTTCCGTCGGGCCTACGACGTCAGCCCGGTGCTCGGCTTCATCACTTTGCAGATCCACAGGACGCTGCGCGTCGAATCACCCGCCTACATCCGGCGCATTCTCGGCTTCTGTTTCGACCATCCCGAGACCGTGGGCGCGTATTACCGCCGCGAGGCGACGCAATCGCATTTCTCCCATTTCCCCGCCGAGGATTACGGCTTCGTCGCCAAGCTCGTCAAGGCCAACCCGCGCCTCTCCTGGACCCACGCCTTCTTCGGCCGCGCGGCCTGCTACACTCAGGGAGGCGCCGTCGAGGGCGTGCGGCAGCTCAGCCGCGCGATCGCTCTGGCTCCGCACGCCGGCTGGGCCTACGCCTGGAGGGCCAACGCGCGGCGCATCAACGGCGACGCCGCGGGCGCGCTCAAGGATTTCGACGCCGCGATCCGGCTGCAGCCCTTCTATCACCGCTCGTTCGTCTGGCGCGGCTCGTTGTACCGCAAGCTCAACCGCCTGAACGAGGCGTTGGCCGATCTCGACCGGGCGATCGCGATGGATCCCTACTACAGCCTGACCTATCATGAGCGCTCGCTGGTCCGCCGAGGTCTCGGGGACTTCGTGGGCTCGGCCTTCGATCTGGACCAGGCCTTCCTGCTCGACCATCGCTACAGCTGGGTCTTCAAGACCGGCGCCGAGCCCTCCGCCGAGGAGACCGCCAAAGGCCTCGCCCAGCTCGCCGTCGCCATCAAGGCGCAGCCGCGCGTGGCGTCTTTGCGCGTCTGGCGCGGGCAGCTGCTCCTGCAGAAGCGCGATTGGTCCGCGGCCTTGCTCGCATTCGAGGACGCCCTGACGCTCGACCCGCACCATTTCCTCGGACACGGCTGGCGAGGCAAGGCCCTGCTCGAATCGGGGCAGGCGGAGGCGGCCGCCCGCTCGCTGCGGGTCGCGCTGCGCTACGAGCCGCGCTTCTGGGTCGCGCACGGCTGGCTCGCCGAGGCCCTGGCCGCGCAGGGGCGCGCGGGGCAGGCCTTCGCCTGCCTCGAGGGAGTGCTCAAGAGCAAGCCCAAGACGCCGTGGGCTTACTATCTGCGAGCCAAATTCGAGCTTCAGCGCGGCCGGCCGCGCGCGGCCCTCAAATCGCTCGAGCGGGCGCTCCTGCTCGACGGGAAATATCCGGAGGCCTACCTCCTGCTGGCCCAGGCGAAACTGTCCCTGCGCGACCTCCCGGGCGCGCGCGCGGCGGTCTCGCGCTGCATCGAGATCGCGCCGAACCTCGGACGCGCCTACGTGGTGCGGGCCGCCGTCAACGAGGGCGCCGGACGCGGAGACGAGGTCGTCGCCGACTATCGCAAGGCTTTGCGGGAGTTCCCGTATCTCTTCAATCCCGAGCAGCGCTCCCGTATGGAGGATCTGCTGGGAGGACGTCTTGCGACGCCCGTCTGAGACGCTGTTTCGCGTCTTCGCCGCGGACTCCGGGCATCCGGCCGCCTGCGTGTGGCGGGGCTACATCGCCCACGCCTTGCTGTTCTACCGCCAGAACGACCTGAAGGATTTCGCGCAGCTCCTGAAGATCGGCCGGGAGTTCAGCCTCGGTCCCGGCGGAGCTCCGCCGACGTCGGACCGCCGGCCTGGACGCCATGTCGGGCTCATCTTGAGCGGCCTGCGCAAGAGCGAGCGCTATTGGGGCTCGCTGAGGTTCAGCGCGGCGGCGCTCAAGGATTTCGAGCGCGCGGCGCGCCTCGCGCCCGGCTGCGTGTGGGCCCATCTCTTCTGCGGCATGGCCCACGAGATGCATCGGCGCTACACGCGCGCGATCGGCTGCTTCGAGCGGGCCGCCGCGCTCGAGCCGCGTTGGAGCTGGCCGCTGGTGCTGCGGGGCATCTGCCGCTGGTACCAGGCCGATTTCTCGGGCTCGGTCGAGGATTTCGTCAAGGCGGCGCGCCTCGATCCGGGCAGCGAGCTCCCTTTGCTCTTCATGGCCAGGGCCAAAGCCGATCTGCGGGATCGTTCTCTGGTCCGGGATCTCGACAAGGCCCTGCGCCTGGCTCCCCGCTCGGGCTTCGCCCTCTCCTGGCGCGGGCGCGCGATGTTCGTCCTCAAAAAAACGCCGCAGGCCCTCAAGGACCTGGAGCGCTCGATCCCCCTTTTGCCTGAGTACGACCGCGGCTACTCGTGGCTGGGCGTCTCGTACGCCGAGCTCGGCCGCTGGAGAGAGGCGTTGCCGCTGCTGCGCCGGGCCCGCCGCCTCAACCCTTACTATCCAACGACGCTCTACCCCCTGGCCCGCGCTTCGATCGAGCTGGGGCGCTGGCGCGAGGCCGCCGAGGCCCTCAAGGCGGCGGCCGCCATCGACCGCAACGGCGTCTGGGTCGAGCACAGGATCA
Source organism: Elusimicrobiota bacterium (assembly GCA_016194705.1). GTDB lineage: Bacteria > Elusimicrobiota > Elusimicrobia > UBA1565 > UBA9628 > PALSA-1176. The sequence goes on from JACQAZ010000041.1 coordinate 111,166, forward strand.
GCATGAGCCATCCGAACCCCGCGTGCCTGCGCTCGCTGCGCGATCTCGACTCTTACATCGCGCGAGCTCCCAGAGCCTCCTGGGCGCTCGCCTGGCGAGGCCAGACCGAGCTGCTTCTCCAGAACTACCGCAACGCGCTGCGGGACCTCGACGGGGCCCTGCGGCTCTCGCCCAACGACGCTTGGGCCCTTCTGTGGCGGGGCGAGACGCATAGGAGATTGGGCGACCACGCTCGCGCGCTCGCGGATTTCGATCGAGCCTTGAAGCTCTCAAGACATCTCAGCTGGGCGTAGGCGGGCCGCGGCTTCTGCCTGCTCGCTTTAGCTAAGCCACGGCCCGCGCTGGCCGCCCTCGAGCGCTCGCTCAAACTGCAGGGCCATTGCGCGCCGGCCTTGGCGTGGCGCGGCGAGGCCCTCTTCTCGCTCGGGCGCGTCAAAGCCGCGGCCGCGAGCTTCGAGGCGGCCCTCGAGCTGCATCCGCAGGACCATTGGGTCTCGGCTCGGCTCTGGAAGGCCAAGGCGAGGCTGGGCGATTGGGGGGCCGTGCGCGATACGCTCGCGCGTTGGGTCCGCGACGGACGGTCCGATTCCGACGAAGCCTGGGCCCTGCTCGGCTGGGCCGAGGGCCGCCTTGGCCGCGCGCGCGAGGAGGCGCGGTGTCTCTCCCGCGCGCTCAAGCTCAACTCGCGCAATCCCGTCGCGCTGTTGGCCCGCCGCGTCGGCTCGCGGCGCATCGACGCCGGCGCGGTCGAGACGCTCGCAGGACTCAATGATCCCGCGGCCCATTTTTCAACGGACACGATGCTCGGCTATTGCCGCCGCAGCTTGAGCCGGCGGTGCGCCGCGGCTCTCGAGCGCGGCGAGCTCGCGGCGGCGCTCGCCTTGGCCGAGAGCGAGAGCAAGGGCGGCAGAGACATCCAGGCCTTCCTCTTCCGCGGGTGGCTGCGGCTCAGCACCGGCGACGCGCAAGGAGCCGTCGAGGAGGCCAGCCGCGCGCTCGACGAGACCTTGGACCCCGGCTGCCGGCCCGCCTTGTGGCTGCGCGCGCGCGCGGCGGAGGGCCTCCATGGCTGAGCGCCGGGACTACGACCTCGTCGTGATCGGCGCGGGCCCGGCGGGCAGCACCGTCTCGACCTTGGTGAAAAAATACAATCCGAAAGCGCACGTTCTCGTCATAGAGAAAGCGCTCTTCCCGAGGCACCACATCGGCGAGTCGCTTCTGCCCGGCCTGATCCCGGTCCTCAAGGAGATGGGAGTCTTCGAGAAGATCAACGCCGGGGGATTTCCGCGCAAGATCGGCGTCGTTTTCGTCTGGGGCCGCGACCGCAAGCCGTGGGACGCGGATTTCAACAACCTCAATCTCGAGATGGTCAAGAAGTACGGCCGCGCGCTGGACACCGAGTTCTCTTGGCAGGTCCTGCGCTCGCGCTACGACGAGATCCTGCTGGAGCACGCCAAGTCGGTCGGCGTGGAGGCGTGGCTCGGCTGGAGGGCGGTTTCGCCCGTCGAGCGCGGCGGCCGCGTGCGCGGCGTGGTCGTCGAGGACGCAGCGGGGCGCCGCCGGACCCTGCGCTGCCGGATGCTCGCCGACTGCAGCGGGCAGAAGGGCTTCCTGTCCAAGGTCCGACGCACCCGGGTCTACGACGAGGCCTTGAAGAACGTCGCGGCCTACGCCTACTTCAAGGGCGCCAAGTGGAAGTTCGAGTACGCGGGCCATCCGGACAAGACCAAGATCTTCGTCTGCTCGACGCCCGAGGGCTGGTTCTGGTACATCCCGCTCTCGAAGGACACGGTCTCGGTCGGCCTGGTCTCCAAGGCGGACTTCGTCCGCCGCGACAAAACCCAGGACTTTCGCGAGCGGTTCTTCAAGGCCCTCAAGGCCTGCCCCGAGATCTGGCCTTTGCTCAAGGACGCCGAGCTCATGCGCGGCGTCGATCCCGCGGACCCGGAGCGCGATTTCTTCACCGCCGGCGACTGGTCCTTCGAGAGCGCGTCGGCCTGCGGGAACGGCTGGCTCGCGGCCGGCGACGCGGCCTTCTTCATCGATCCGCTGCTCTCCTCCGGGGTCATGATGGCCCATCTCTCGGGCCACCGCGCGGCCTATGCGATCAACACGGCGTGGCGCCAATCCGATCCGGCTCTGCTGCGCGCGCTCTGGAGCGACTACGACCGCTTCTGCAAGGAGGTCGGCGGCTCCTTTCTGGCGTTGGTCCGATATTGGTATCACCACGACCCCCACGCCCAGCGCTGGTGGAGCCAGGCCAAGGGCGCTCTCGGCAAGAGCGCCCCGCTGGACCTCAGCGACAAGATGTCGTTTGTCGCCGTCGCGGCCGGAGTGACCTACCATTTCGAGAGGGCCTACACCTCGCAAAGCCTTTTGTTCGGCTCGAGCGGAGCGGAGCACTCCTGGCAGTGGGAGGGGACCAAGCTCGAGCTCCAGCGTTGGACCCGGCAGATCCTGGCGATCGTCGAGACCGGTTTTCTCAAGGGGCCCGGGCGGCAGGCCAAGGTCCGGCGGGCGCAAAAGATGGTGGGCCTCCAGAAGATCCCAAACGCGCTGGTGCCGCGCTGGACGATGCTCCGCAAGAGGTCCCTGACCTTCCTGCCGTCTTCGCGCGACGGCGTCCTTCGACCGATCTCGCGCCTCGATCTGCGCCGCGCTCGAGGCTCCGCCCCGACGGCGGCCGACCCGCGCCGGGTGCTGCCCTCGTCGTACATGAGGATCCTCGACCTCATCGACGGCCGGCGCAGCGTCGCCATTATTAAGGAAGCCCTTTACGGCGCCTCGACCTTGCCGCTCGACATCATCGACGGGCAGGTTTTCCGTCTGCTGAAGGACCTCGCGGTCCTCGGCGCGCTCTCGCTCGACCCCGGTCCGAGCGGGAGCATGGCGCGTCCTTCGGCCGCCTCCGCGGCCTGGCGGAGCTTCAGGACCGGGGAACGGGCGCTCAAGGCCGGCGATTGTCCGGCGGCGGAGAAGGCTCTCTCGAACGCCATCGCCTCCGGACTCGAATGCCCGTGGATCTACGCTCTCCGGGGGGAGGCTCGTCGGCATCTCGGCCGGCTCGCCGAGGGTGCCGCGGACCTCGACCGGGCCGTGCGGCTCAACGAAGACGGTTCGGGGAGAGCCTCCGGCTCGAAAGTAGCGCTGCGCGCTCTCGTCGACGAATTCGACGCCTCGGTCGCCCGCGGCTGGGTCGGCGACCGGATCAGGATCCTGCGCGCGAAGATGCGCCTGCAGACCGGCGACCTCGCCGCCGCTCGCAGCGACGCGGAGGCGGCCCTGGCCGTCAACCCGCGCCAGTCGGAGGCGCTCGTGGTCCGGGCCAAAGCGGCCGCGGGCCTTGGCGATCTCGCCGGGGCCCGCGAGGACCTCAAGGCGGCGCTGACCATTGAGACGGGCCGCAAGGGGGACGCGTGACGGCCGAGGACCGGTCTGGTTCCTGGGCCGTCATCGAAGCCTTCGAATCTCTCATCAGCTGCGGGCGTTCCTCCGAGTACGGCTTCCGGCGCCACGCGGTCATGAACTCCGCGCGCCTTTCCGGCCTGCTGGATCGGACCCCCTCGGGCGGCGGTCCTGCGCGAAGGGCGCGGCTGCTGCGCCTGCTGGGGCGGTCCGATGAGGCCGCGGAGTGCTACGATTTGGCGCTTGCGAATGATCCCCGTTGCGCCCAGGCGCACGCGGGACGCTGGGAGCTCTTCCTGACCCGGAGCGACCGCGTGAGCTTCGAGGGAATCGACCGCGCCGCCGCTCTCGAGCCGCGCAACGCTTGGTGGCGTGTGTGGCGCGCGGTGGGCCGGCTCTGCGTCGCTCCGCGCTCGTCCTATCGTCTTCAGGACGGCGGCATCGGCCGCGTCGCGTGCCGCCCGGACGCCGCCGCCGCCGCGCGCTGCGCGCTGGCCGACGCGAGCGCCGCCGCCAAGCTCGACCCGGGGCTGGCCCTGGCTCACGCGGTCGCGGCTCTGGCTTGCGAGGACCTCGGCGACGGCGCGCGGGCCCTGCGCCACCTCGACCGCGCGCTGAGTCTCGAGCCGCGGGAAGGCTGGCTCTACCAGTTTCGCAGCGACGTCCGCCGCCGGGGCGGGTCTCTGGCCGGGTTTGTCTCCGACTGCGAGAAGGCCGTCGTCCTCGACGAGGGCGCCGCTTATTTCCGCTTCGCGGCCGGAGCGGTGCGCAGCCGGTCGCTCGCGCCCGTGCTGCGCGGGGCCGACAGGTTTCTGCGGGCGAGCCCGCAGGCCTACTGGATGTACGCCTTGCGGGCCGATTGCCGGCGCTCTCCCGAGATCAACGACTTCAGCGGCGCGCTCGAGGACTTGGAGAGAGCCGTGGCGCTGAGTCCCTCGAGCGGCTGGGCCTGGGCCTACTTGAGCCGCGCGCGCATGGCCGCCGGAGCCAGAGACGGGGCGCTCGAGGCCGTCGACCGGGCGGCGTTGCTGGACCCCGGCTGCGGCTGGTTCCATGTCTGGCGCGGCGAGGTGCGCCGGCGCCTGGGTCAGGAGCGCGCGTCACTCAAGGATTTCGACCGCGGCCTGGCCTTGGACCCGGACTACGAATTCGGGTATGCCTGGCGCGGCGGCGCCAAGCGCAGCCTCGGGTTCGCGCTGGAGGCGATCAAGGATTTCGACTTGGCGGCCGCGCTCGATCCGAGCTACGCCTGGACCTTCAACGAACGCTCGCTGGCGTGGCGCGCTTTGGGACGCATCGAGGAAGCGATGAACGATCTCGAAGCGGCCCGGAGGCTCGATCCGAAGTACGGCTGGTGCCCCGATCCGCGCGAGTTGCCGCGGGCCATCGCCGAGCTCGACGCCCACTTGAGCCTAAGGCCGGACGACGCGAACGCCTGGGCCTGGAGAGGGGAGGCCAAGCTCAGGGCCGGGGACCTCGCGGGGGCCTGCCGCGACCTGACGCGAGCCCTCGAGCTCAAGCCCGACCACGCCTCGGCTTTGGCCTGGCGGGGCCGCGCCTGGGACGGCCTGGGCCGCGCCCGCCGCGCTTTGCGCGACCTCGATCAAGCAGTCGCTCACGATCCGCGCGGCGCCTGCGCTTTCGCCTGGAGGGGAGAGGCGCGGGCGCGGCGCGGCAACCGCGCGGGAGCTCTCGCGGATCTCTCGAGGTCCGCCGCGCTGGAGCCCAAGTCGGCCTGGATCTGGGAGGCGAAGGCCCGGGCCCAGGAGGGACTCGGCCGATGGCGCGCGGCGGCCCAGGACTACACCCGGGCGCGCGAGCTCGATCCGCGCGACTGGCGCCTGCTCTGCGCCCGCGCTCGGGCCTGGGCGCGCCTGCGCCGCGGGGGCCGGGTCCGCGCCGACTTGGGGAGCGTCCTCGAGCGCGCCCGGGACTTGAGCCGGGAAGGCGCGCATGAGGAAGCGGCCTTGGTCTGCGGCGAGATCCTGCGCGTCGACCCCGACCACAGAGCGGCCTTGAGCCAGCGCAGCGAGGCGCTGCGCTGCTGCGGGCGCTACGCGCTCGCCGCGGACGATCTCGACCGGGTGGTCCGCCTGCTTCCCGGCAAGCCCCAGCCGGTGCTCAGCCGCGGCGTCGCGCGCCGCACCGCGGGCGATTTCGCGGGGGCCCTGGCCGATGCGAGGCACGCCCGCAGGCTGGGCGCGCGCGGCTGCTCCTCGCGCGTGCTGGAGAGCGAGGCCTTGCGCGGGTTGGGGCGCCTCGACGAGGCCGTGGCGGCGGCGACGGCGGCCGTTGCCGCGCCGGGAGCCTCCCCGTGGGCCTACGCCGTTCGCGCCAAGGCGCTGCGCCGAGCGGGAGATCTCGCGGGGGCCTTGGCCGACGCGGACAAGGCCGCCGAGCTCGCGCCGGCGGACGCCAAGGCCCACGCGTGGCGCGGCGAGATTCTGCGCAAGCTCGGGCGTCCGCGGGAGGCGCTCAAGGCCCTGCGGCGGGCCGCCGCGCTCGATGGCGCCTGCGCTTGGGCCCTGGCCCTCAGGGGGGAAGCGCGCCGCGACCTCGGCGACCTCGACGGCTGCCTCGAAGACGTCAAGGCGGCGGTGCGCATGGACGGACGCTGCTCCTGCGCCTACGACATTCTCGGCTCGGAGGGCGGCGGCGCGCCCCGCGATCCCGCCTTGGCGTGGGTCTACGCCTGGCGGGGCGCCGCTCGGCGCCGCGAGCGGGGTTGGAGGCAGGCGCGTCGCGATTTCGACCGGGCGCTCGCTTTGGACCCCGGCTGCTTTTGGGCCCGGGCCTGGCGCGCCGAGTTGGCGCTGGCCCGCGGCGACGCCCGAGGAGCGCTGCGCGATCTCGATGAAGCCATGAAGAGCCTTCCGTCGGAGCCCGAATGGCTTGATTGGCGGGGCAGGGCTCTGTGCTCGCTCGGGCGGTGCGGCCAGGCGAGGAAGTCCTTCGCGGCGGCCTTGAGGCGCGATCCGTCCTACGTCTGGGCCCTGATCGGCTCCGGGGTCTGCCTCGAGCACTCGGGCCGCGCGCGGGCGGCCGTCCGCTGCTTCGAGGACGCAAGAAGACTGGCTCCGGCGGTATTCGAGGGGACCGCGCTCAGAGATCGCGCAGATGGGCCTTGAGGCGCGAGGCGGCGGGCTCATCGCCGGCGCCCAAGAAGCTTAGGTACCAGCCGAGGATGCCGCGGTACGCTGAGGCGAGGCCGGCTTCCTCGGTGAAGAAGTAGCGGTCCCAGCGCCGAATCGAGCCCAGAGACTCCCAGGTTGAAGCCGCCGCGGCGCTGCGCGCGACCTCCGACCTCGGGACGGAGCGCGCGCTGGCGCGGACCATGAGGCCCGACGGCACGCTCCAAGGCAGCTGCGCCAGTATCGGCGCGATGAAGGGAGCCTCGCCGTACACCGTCCGAGCGGGGTTCGCCTCCACGAGCCCGCGCCAGTCCAGGGGTCCCGGTGGAAGTTTGAGGCCGGGATGCCGGGCTTCCAGCGCCCCGCGGCAGGCGGCGCTGGCGAGCAGTTCGGGGGACAGCAGGATTCGGCCCCGGACCGTGCCTTCGACCCTGTCCAAATATTCGAGCGCGTAGAAGGGGCCTTGCTGCGCCAGGACCAAAATGTCGCCCTCAGTCGTGCCGCGCGCAAGGCCGCGGGCGTATTCCATGAGAGGGTTGTGACGCGAGAGATCGATCGGCCGCAGCAGCGGGAGCGCGCAAGCCGCCGCGATCAGCAGCGCGCAATGGGCCGGGCGCGCGCGCTCGAGGATCCGGCCGGCCCCGAAAGCGGCGAGCGCGAAGAATCCGATGCCGGGAAGCAAAGTCTCCGCCGGGGTCAAAGGCGGGCCCTCGCGGCCCAGGCCGGCCGCCAGGGACCCCAAAGCGCCGAAGACGATCCATGACGCCCAGAACGCCAGCGTCCGGGGCGAGTCTTTCCAAAGGCTCACCGCTCCGAGGCCGGCCAGCAGCGCCTCGCAGGCGAGCAAGGCCCACGACGGCGCGCTCAGCGACCAAGAGCCGTGGGAGGCGAGGGGTCCGCAGCCGAGCCGTTCCCAGTGCTGCCCGAGCCCCAGGCCCAACACCGCCGCCAGGATGGCGAGCCGCGCGGGGCCGGCCGACTTGCTCCAGGAGAGCGCGAGCACGGCGGCCAGCAGCGCGAGCGCGTCGCTCAAAGCCCACGCGGCCGCGACCTCGGAATAGTACCAGAAGATCTCTGAGAAGCCCATCAGCAGAGCCGCGAAAACGCACGCCGGCCGGCGCAGTCCCTGCTTCCTGAGCGTCAGGTAGAAGAGCCCGCATGCCGCCGCGTGCAGGAATCCGGAGAGCCCGTTGACGTTGCCGGCCGGGGCGCCGATGGGGAGCGACGCGGCGGCCCGGCCCAAAGCGATGTACAGCGGATGACCGGCGCTGGACGCGAGGTCCTTGACGAGAGAGCCGAGAACGAGAAGCGGGCTTTCGCCCGGTCCGAACGTGGGGCAACGACCGTGCCAGTAGACCGCGAAAAATAGGAAGGACAAAGCCGCCGCGGCCCCTCTATCCGAGTCCAGACCCGCCGTTTTTGAGCGAGGCACGCGATAATTGTATACTTTCACGGTGAGGGCGAACAGACCTCCGGGCCAGGGTCCCGCCATCTCGATCTGCGGCCTGGGAATCAATCCTCCGACGGACGCGACGCTCGAGGCGCTGCGCGAGCTGGGCGCCTGCCGCGTCGTCTTCTCGGACCTCGCCGACAAAAAATCGTACTCCTGGCTGGGGCGCATGGTAGGGCGATTGCGCAAACCCAAGGACGCGCGCGAAGTGGTGTGCGCCGCGCGAAGGGGCGGGCTGACCGGCTTGGCGGTCTGGGGCCATGCCTGCCATACCAGCCCGCTGGCCTTCAAAGTAGCCGAGTTGTCCCGCCGCGAAGAGGTGCCCTGCCGGTTCTTCGGCTCGCTTTCGCCGATATCCTCCGTGCTGGCGCGCTCGGGCGTCTGCCTCGGTTGGGACCGGCGCAGCTTCGAGGGGATGAGGGCCTATTCCCTCAAAGCGATCCTCGGCGCTCCCGTCTCCCCGCGCAACCGTCTGCCCCTCGTCGTTTTTTCCGACAACGGCTCGCCGTCCGATTGGAAGCGGCTGGCCGACGGCCTGCTCGAGTCTTTCCCGCCCGAGCATCCGGTCGACGTGTACTTGTCCGGCGAGCGCGAGCCGCGGCGGGTCTCCCTGGGCCGCTTGCCCGCGCGGACCCTGAGAAACGCCGTGGTGATGCTGCCCGGCCTCGAGCATGCCTGAGCAAGGGCACGCGCCCTCTTCGAACTATTCTCGGGCTTTCCAGCATCATGACCGCAATGAATTCCCCGAAGCCGAGGCGTTCTTCGGGCGCGCGATCTCCGACGAGCCCGCGGATCCCGAGCTCTACAAGTCGCGCTCAAGGGTCCGGCTGTTCCTCGGGGACGCGGCGGGAGCCGAAAGGGACGGCGAGGAGGCCTTCCGCCGCTCCGGCGCTCGGACGCCCTTCCTTGAGTTTTGGCTGCAGGTCCTCCTGCTGCGGGGAGCCTCCTCGAGCGAAGTCGAGAGCCTCCTGTCGCGCGCAGGGCTCTCCCCCGCGGCGAAGGCGTTTTGGCGCGCGTGCTTCGCCTGCCGGCGCAAGAAGCATGCCGCGGCCCGCGCTGGGTTCGAGCGCGCGGCGGCGCTGGCCGGCGAGGACTTGGGGCTCGCGGATCTCGCGCGCCTGTTTCGCTGCGCGGTGATGGCCCTGACGGAGGGCGCGCCTCCCCGGCCGCGAGGCCCCGAGCTGGCCATGGTCGGCTTGGGCTACAGGAAAGTCCTGCAGATGAGCGTCGGCGGCGTGAGGACTTTGGCCGGGCAGGATGTTTTGGCCGTGGTCTGCAACGCGGCCGACGATCTCGTCCTGAGGTTCCTGGGGCTCTTCGGCGTCCCCATCAAGTTCCTGGTCTTCAGGGGGACCGAGGCGGAGGCCCGTCGCGGCACTCAGGCCCTATTAAAGGAATGCGCTGGGCGGCGCCGCGCGGCGCTGGTGACCAGGGGCCATCCGCTCGTCTTCGGGCTTCTGGGGGGCTTGATCCTCGAAGAGGCGCGGCGGCGGGGCGTCCCGTGCCGCGTCTGGGACGGGGTCTCCGGGTTCGACGAGCTGCCCGCCGCCGCGGGGATTGCGGCCGGCCGGCCGGGGATGCAGGTGGTGGGCTGCTTCGCCGCCGGGGAAAGCGACCGCGGCCTACCTATGGTCGCTTACGCTCCGAAGGAAAGAGGCGGGCTCGAGGCGCTCAGCGCCGTCTTGGCGGGACGCTACCCGGCGGGGACGATGGGCTACGCCATGGCCAATTCGGGTCCGCGGGAGTTCCAAGCGAAAGCAGTGCCCATCCGCGACCTCAGCGAAGCGCTCGGAGGCGACCTTCCTTGCGCCATTTACGTGCCGTGAGCGCCCTCGCCATTTTGGCGTTCCTGCTCGTTCCGGCGGGAGCCGGCACGCTGGAGGTCAAGCTCGACCCGAAGCTGGAGCTCGTGGGCGTGGTCGAGCTCCTGGCCCCGGGCGCCCAGCCCCCGGGATTCGAGCGCAGGAAAAGGACTTACGACCTGGCCGCCGAGCGCATCTTCTCGAGGTACCGCGGCCACCCCGCGGTCTCCGCTCAAGCGCGCCTCGACGCCCGGCGGTTCGATTTCGTGGCTCGCTGCGAGCTGGTCGACAGGCTCTCGCCATTGTTCGAGCCGACCACCGGCTATCCCCTCTCGGCGCAGGCCGAGAGCGCGGCCGGAGGCAAGCCCGCTCTCGAGGCCTGGCTTGCCCAGCTGCGGGACTTCGCGCGCGCGAGCCGGTTCGATGAGCGCTTCGCCGAGCTCCAGGCCGCGGCGGAGCCCGAGCTCAAACCGCTGCGCGACGCGATCGTTGCCGCCGGGCCCGTCCGGCTCGTGGAAAGCTACACGGGGCTCTCCTTCGACGGCCGCTACACCGTGACGGCCTCGCCGTTCCTCGAAAACGAGAGGATGCGCAACAGCGTCAGCCTCCTCGACGACGGGACCTACGAGCTGAGGACCTTCATGGGTCTCGACGACAAGCGCCGGGATCGCGACTATTTTTTCCGCGAGAGGCTCCCCGTCACGCTCTGGCACCAATTGGAGCACGGAGTCCTGGACCTTCTGGCCGACCTCAACCGCGGAGAGATCGACCGTCGCCGCGGCGTCTACGATAAGCTGCCTTGGACCTGCTTCGGGGACTGGCCCCAATGCGTCAAGGAGAACATCGTGCGCGCCGTGTTCATCCGCATGGCGGCGCCCGAGCTCGGCGACGGGGCCGCGCTGCGGCTGCTCAAGGACGAGCCCGAGGAGAATTACCCCTACATGAAGCTTCTGCTGGAGCGCCTGCGCGAGTACGAAAGTCGGCGCGACCTCTACCCGTCCCTGGCCGATTTCTACGGACGGCTTCTGGAGGTCTTCCCCGCTTCGGGTCCGGCCGCCGCGGCGAGTGATCCCTTCCGCACGGACGGGCAAAGAAAAAAGGCTCTGCGCCTGCTCGACCGGATGCGGGAGCGCTCGGCGCTGCCGCCGCCGCTGGGCCGCCTGCGCCAGGACCTCTTTAGGAAGGTCGGCCGGAGCTCCCCGTGAGGGCGTTGCGCGCGCCGCGTCGAAAGGCTACAATCGGACTTGGACTGAGCGAATGAGGCACTTATCCTCGACGGCGGGGCTCGCGCTGGCGGTGTGCGCCCTCATCTGCGCTTCGGCGGCGGCGGGACCCCCCGAGGTCGCCGTGGATTCGCAGGCCGTCAGAGCCTACATCACCCTCAACAGCGCCTTCATCGACCTCAATACCGACTTGAGCCGGCCCGCCACGGCGGAGGTCGAGCTGGGCCGCGAGCTCTTCTTCGATCCGAGGCTGTCGGGCAACAAAGCCATGAGCTGCGCGACCTGCCACAACCCCGCCTTGGCCTGGGCCGACGGGCTGCCCCGCGCGCGGGGACTCAATCACCAGGAGCTCTCCCGGAACACGCCGTCTCTTTTCAACGTCTTTCGCAACATCGCCAAGCCCTTCGCCTGGGACGGGAAGGCGAAGACCATGGAGGACTCGGTCCTGACCGCTTTGGAGAGCCGGCTCGAGATGAGCCGTGATCCCAAGCAGCTGATCGTGGAGCTCAACCGCATCCCCGGCTACGTCGAGCGGTTCTCCTCGGTCTACGGGATGGCGGGGATCACGCGCGAAAATATCGCGGCGGCCATCGTCGCGTTCGTCAAGGCGGAGATCAGGCCCGGCCCGACGAGATTCGACGAGTTCGGCCGGGACCGCGGCGCCCTGACCGAGTCCGAGCGCGGAGGGCTCAAGCTCTTCGTCGGCAAGGCGCGCTGCCAGCTGTGCCACACGGGCATTTTCTTCTCGGACGACTTCTTCCACAACGTCGGGCTCAACCCGACGCCGGGCGTCGTCGACCCGGGCCGCTACGGCGTCGTCCCGCAGAGGGAATTCTGGAGGTCGTTCCGCACTCCTCCCCTGCGCAACGTCTCGCTCACGGCGCCCTACATGCACGACGGCAGCCTCAAGACCCTGCGCGATGTCGTCGAGTTCTACGACCGCGGCGGCGACTTCGCCGAGAACCGGGATCCTCAGATCAAGCCCCTGAGCCTCACGCCCAAGGAGAAGGACGACCTCGTCGCCTTTCTCAACGCGCTGACCGCCCCGCAGAGGCCGGTGACTTTGCCCGTGCTTCCGCTGGAGGAGGGGCCGCAGAGCTTGGCGCAAGCCCGGGACTGGAGCCGGGAGCGGCTGCGCCGGATCGAGTTCGACTTGAAGAAGCGCGATCTGACCGGCGTTTACGCCAACGCGACGGCGGTCTTCGAGTACGCGGGCGCGGCGCAGCGCCTGCCGCAAGAGCCTGGGCCGGACGGGCGGCCGACGGCGGGATGCTTCTCGGAGGTCGAGAAGAAGGCTTGGGAGCTCGCCCATCTGGCCGAGACCTCCGCCGCCGCGGCGGACCTCGAGAAGGCCTCGCGCAGGCTCACGGCCGCCGCCGAAGGCTGCCCGGCGCGGGCCGCCGCGGACCCGGCGGCGGTCTCCGGCGGGAAGCTCGCCGCCTCGTGCGCCGCCTCCTTCTCCGTCGAGGACTTCGTAAAGGATTTTGAGACCCGGTCCTACGCGAGGGACGAGGTGGAGCGAATCGAGAAGAACGTCCCCTACCACCTTCTCTTCTACTACGAGTACAAGACGATCCTCGCCGAGAACGCGGAGGGCTGCGACCGCCTCAAGCCGTTCACGAAGCTCTACGCAGGCAACGCCCTGCCCTCCGACAAGGTGTGCCGCGAAAAATTCCACGAGGACATGCTGGCGCGCGACCTGATCACCAACAGCCCGAGGTTCACCGAGGACTGCAAGCTCTCCCTGCGCTCCTCCTACGAGGCCATGAGCGAGGAAAACGCCGCGGCCGCCTGCCGCATCATGGCCCAGCACAAGTCCGAGCCCGAGGTCGCGTGCTCGAAGCTCGTGCCCGTCTACCTGAGCGATCTCAAGCAGGACTCCTGCGTGAACATCTTCAAGAGGCTCTTCCCGCGCAAGGGCGACCCCGCCCTGTGCCGCTATCTCGAAGGCAGCCCGAGCGACTGGATGGGGCGCTGCCTCGGCCTGGTCGCCTTCAACAACGCCTTCTGGTCTAAGGACATCAAACTCTGCGGCGACCACGAGCTCTGCTACGCCTTCATGGGCGACAAGGCCCGCAGCCTGGGCCCGCGCGCCGAGAGGCTCAAGGCCGCGGTCTGCGGCTTGCCCCCGGACGCCGCCTCCGGGGGCCGGCGCTGATCAGCGGGCGCGGCCCGCGAGGCGCTCGATGCTCTTCTCGAGCGCCGAGAGGATTTCCTCGCGCCGCGCGAAGTCGGCGCTCATGAAGCCCTCCGCCGACCCCTCCGAATCCCGGGCCCGGCCGAGCTTGCCCCGCGCGTCGCGCAGGACCGCGGAGACTTTGCCGGGCAGGTCGGCGCGCGAGAAGAACGCGCAGGCGTTGCGGCGGAGCTCGCCCTCGTAGCCCTGGCAGGTCCTCGCACCCCCGCCCATCAGAACGGCGCAGTAGCGCGACGCTCCGCAGAGCGCCGGGTCGCGGCCGCGCACGGCCTTGGCGAAGGCCGCGTAGCCCAGGCAGCGCTCGTGGACCATCGCGTCCGGCAGCTCAGGGCAGACCGTTTCGTCTCCCGTCACGAACCGCAGCATCTTCGGGCAGGTCTTGGCGATGGACGCGTTGTCGAAAAAGGGCGAGAGCGCCCCGCAGGTCGTGGTCGTGCTGCCCGAAAACCCGGCGACGATCGCGCACGAGCGCTCGAGAGAGTCCAGCTTGAAGTCGCGGTCTCCGATCACGTTCCGGGTGACGCAGAGGCTCGCCGTCTGCGAGCTGCGCGTGACCATGGCCTTGGCGATGGCCGCCTCGTAGTAGAGCGTCTCGCACAGGAGCTCGAGGGTGATCGCGGGAACGCCCTCCTCGCGCGTGATGAAGCCGCGCAGCGCCTTGAGCTCGCCGCAGGACTGCGCGCCGCCCTGCGCGTAGGCGCGGCAGAGGGAATAGCGCTCCAGGTCCGGCTCGACGGCCGCGGACAACTCGTCGGCGAGAGCGCCGTTGAACCCGTTCTTGTAATCCTGGAGCAGGGCTTCGAAAGAGAGGGAGGACTCGCAGGGCTTGCCCGCGGAGAGGCGGCCGACGAAGGCTTGAGCCGCGAGGATGCGCTCGTCGACTTGGCGCACGAGCGCGGCGTCGAGGGCCGCCGGGCCTCCGCAGCGGCCGCGGCCTTCGAGCCGGCAGGCGAGCATCCGCGCTTTTTGCGCGTACGGGGCGCAGGCTTGGGGCCCGGCGCCCATCGCCGCGCGGCAAAGGGCCGAGTCGCCGCACCGGGCCGGCTCCCGCAGGAGGGAGGCGGTCCGAAACGCGGCGTTGGCCTCGCAGACCTCCTGCGCCGTGGGCTCGCCTCCCAGGTCCTTGCACAGGTCCGCGTCGCCGGCTAAGAGCCGCATCTCCTTCGGGCATAGCTCGAAAGACGAGCGGCGCGCGAAGTACGGCTCGAGCATGCGGCAGGCCGTCTCGGGGTCCGTCGACGGCTCCGACATGACCGCGCAGGCCTCATCGACGGTTCCCGCGCGGAAGTTCGCGTGGCCCATCTCCTCGTGCCCGCGGCAGGCCTCCCGCATCCCGGGACCGTCCCCGGCGGATTTGGCCCGGCTGAAGGAAAGGTCGTAATAATCCGAAAGGCAGAGGAAGTCGTAGGCTTGGGGCCTCGCAAGAGATTTCTTCTCCGCCTTGCCGTACTCGAGCCGGATCGGAAAGGCCTTGAGCCGCCCGCAGAGTCCGGATTGGCCGGATGCGTAGGCGAGGCAGGCGCTGTCAAGCTCGGCCAATCCCATCAGACGGGCGTCGGGGGTTTTTACGGAGGAGAGAATTCCCAGGAGCGCGTCGGCGCTGTCAGCGCTCGCGGCGGCCCGCGCTCCCGGCGCAGGCCACACGCACAGGATGGCCGCCAGCAGCGACGGCCGGAGCAGGCTCAGCGGCCTTTCCCGTCGGACGAGAGGAGGGTGCATGCCTTACCAGAGCGCTAATTCGGCTTCGGTGCGGCCCGGCGCGCCGGAGCGGCCTTTCCGCTCGAGGCTTGAGCGAGCGCGAGCCGATCACGCAGCGTCGCGATGCGCTCCATGCGCCTGTCGACCTCCAGGGAAAGCCGCGCGTCGGCCGCGCTGCCGAGGGAAGCCGCGAGCTTCGAGAGCGACGCCTCGATCCGGTCGAAGGCGGGTTTCACCTTGTCCCTCAGGACCTGGCAGACCCGCTGACTTGCTGGTGCGAGGAACTCCCCCGAAACGTCGACGCCCATCATCTGCTTGCACAGCAGCGAGTCGCCGCAGAGCGCGGGTTTCTTGGCGCGGTAGGCTGCATGGAAAGACGAGTACGCCTCAAGATCGATCATGATCCGGCCTTCCTTGCTCGCCGCGACCGGCGCGCATAATTCGATCTGGCCGGCGATAGCGCCGAAAGTGCAGCGGCACATCGGCAGCCCCGCCATCCGTGTCAGGGATTTCGGCATCCAATCGCGGCATAGGACAACCGGGTCCGCCATGTGTTCCGCCATGGTCCGGCAGTCTTGCGCGATTTGAGCGGCGCTGGGGGCGGGATCTTCGCCGGCGTCCTTGCGGTAGTTCGCGCAGGCCTGCGCGAACCGCGGGGAGGCGGCGTTGAACTCGCGGACGAAGACCATCTCGTCGTATTGGTGCCGGCACCACTCGTCTCCTCCGACCATCTGGCCCATGTTCTTCCAAATTGTAGCGTAACGGGCGCAGAGCCGCGCAGAGGTCGGGGTTTCCGGCGGCGTAGGCCTTGAACCGGACGTACTCGTAAGAGGCGATGTAGATCCCCGTGCTGATCGCCGCGGCGTCGTCGGAGGAGTACGCCCCGGAAGAGAGGTCCTTGAGCGTCTTGTCAAGAGAGAACGAGGCGCGGCATTCGTCCATGAAGTCGGCCGGGGTCTCGTGCCCTGGGCCCAAGACGGCGGCGCTCGACTTCTCGAGTCGGATGAGCAGCGCCTCGACCTCGTCGAGTCCTTTGTCGACGTCCTGCAGGAACGGGTCTGCGGCGGCCGGCGCCGGACTCGACGCGGGGCCGGAAGAGGAGCCTGGTGTCGGAGCGGGCGCGGCGGCCGCCAGAAATGGGCTCATCAACGCCATCAAGACCAACGGCGCTTTCATCATCGCGTCACCGCTTCTGCATCCCGGGGCCGGAGACCCTTGCGGCCCTACTGGCGCAGCTTCGCCGCGCGCCTCTGCATCTCTTCCTTGGGAACGTCCTCCTTATGCGTGGCAAGGAACCAAACGTAGCCGAAGCCGTCCTCCACGGAGCCGGCGCGGTCGCCGTAGTATTGGTCCTTGACGGGTTGGGAAAGTTTCGCCCCCGCCTTGAGAGCGCGGTCGACCGCGCGGTCGACGTCCTCGACGTAGAGGTACAGCATGACGGGGCAGCCGAAGCTTACGGGACTGCGAGTCCCCGTCTTGGAATTTTCCTCGGCGAGCATGACGTGGCAAATGCCGATCTTAAGGTCGGCATGCATGACCTTGCCGTCCGGCGCGTCCAGCCGCAAGGACTCTATGGCGCCGAAGGCTTTCTTGTAGAAGTTAATGGCGCGCGCCGCATCTCGGACGACGAGGTAGGGGATGAGGCTGTGGTGACTGGGATGGGCGGTCGGATTGGGCGGTACGGTCGCGGCCGGGTCTTTCTTGGACATGGGCGCTCCTGGTCGAGTGGTTGGCGACTGCTCAAAACCTATCAAATTTTTCGGGGGTGTTGGGGAAAATTTAGGACGGCATATCCCGTCGACGTGAAAAATCAGATGCCTGGTGGACAAACCACGGGATACCTGTTAAACTATTGAAGCGATGAACCGCCGCGGAACGCCGTCCATCCTCGCGCTCTTCGTGTGTGTCCTGCTCGCCTCCAATGCCGCCGCGGCCGCCCGCCATAAATCGCCGCCTCGCTACTCGCCCGTGCCCTGGCAGATGACGCCCGTCGACGCCGCGTCGCTGCCGGGCCGCTGCGACGCCGACCGGCTCGCCCTCGAGAAGAACTCGGTCGACATCGTCCCCTATCGGACGGCGGAGGTTCCCGACCGCTTCGAGGTCTCGCTCGAGCAGCAGATGGACGGGCTGCTGGCCGGCGGCGACCCGAACAACAAGTGGACCAAGAGCGTGCGCCACAACCCCATGCCGACGATCTATTTCTCCAAGGCCGCCGACTATTACAACCACCGCCGCGAGATCCAGGGCAAGCTGGAGTCCCGCCTCTCCCGCATGACCGGCAAGGACCGGGAAAGGGCGCTCGGCAACTACGCCCAGGAGCTGCTCTTCCTGGGCGAGTTCGCCAAGGTCGTCACTTTTTTCGGGCCCGGGTCGCCGGCGGGGAGGGAATCCGGTCAGAACGGCGAGGTGAACTTCGCCATGGCGCAGGCGCTCTTTCGCCTCGGCAAGTACAAGCAGTCGCTGCCGTACGCCGAGCGCGCGTACCGGCAGCTCGAGGACGCCTCGCTCGACACGCGCTGGCAGGCGATGGTCAGCGCGGTCGGAGCGTACGGGCAGGACGTCTTCAACCGCAAATCCGACCTCTTCGATCTGAAGCTCGTCAAGAAGCTCTTCCCGAAGCGGAAATGGGAGCTGCCGTTCGAGGACGCCACGGCGCGGATGGGTCTGGACAAGGACCAGTGGGGCGGCACCGGCGCGGCGGGCTTCGTCGATCTCGACGGCAGCGGCTGGGAGGATCTCGTGCTCGAGCGCAAGTACTTCCCCTGGCACGTCTACAAGAACGTCCAGGGTCGGGCCTTCGAGCCTCTCACGGACGAGAAGCTGGGCGGGCGGACGCCCTGCAACCAGATCATCACCAACGCCGCGGACATCGACAATGACGGCAAGCCCGATCTCGTGCGGCAATGCTGCAATTTCGACGGCAAGGGCCCCAATACGGTCCTCAAGAACAAGGGCGGCATGACCTTCGAGGACATCACTCGCTCCTCCGGCCTGACATGGAAGAAAAGCGGCCTCTCGGTGTGCTGGCTCGACTACGACCTCGACGGCAACGTCGACCTTCTGGTCAACGATTTTTACGGTCAAAGCAAGCTCTACCGCAACCGCGGCGACGGCACCTTCGAGGATTCGACCGAGGCGGCCGGCATCCGGACCCCGGGCGGCGGGAAGGACCGGCCCGACAACTTGGGCGGCGTCGGCTGCGCCGCGGGAGACCTCCACGGTACCGGCTACCCGGACCTCTTCGTGCAGGGCTGGGGCTGGCGCCGCTTCTACCGCAACCGCGGCAACGGCACCTTCGAGGACGCCACCGAGAAGGCGGGCCTCGGCTCCGGGGAGGGGCACGTGGGCTGGTACGCCTCGCTGCTGGACTACGACAACGACGGCAAGCTCGATCTCTTGGTCGGCTCCTACGTCGTGACCTCGGATGAGATGTGGAGCATCGGCCCGACCTGCGTGTGCAGCAACATGATCTCGGAGACCGGGTTCCAGGACCGCGAGTGGAAGGCCGCCTCGACGATCTTCCGCAACAACGGCGACGGGACCTTCACCGACAAGGGCGAGACGACGCGCTTCATGCCGCTGGGCGCCATGGGCTACGCCCACGCCGACTGGAACAACGACGGCCACGAGGACATCGTCCTCTCCTGCGGAGGCTCGCACTTCCAGCAGATCGAGCCCTATCTGTTCTATCAGAACAACGGCGACGGCACCTTCACGAACATGACGCCGTTTGCCATGCTCGGGCTCTGGGGGAAGGGCCACGGGGTCGGCTTCGGCGATTACGATCACGACGGCTGCGTCGACATGGTCATCAACAACGGCGGTCCCCTGCCGGGCGACCTCTTCCAGAGCCGTCTCTGGCACAACACCTGCGCCGGCGCAAACCATTGGCTCCAGGTCTCATTTAAGCCCGGGCCCGGGACCAACGGCTCCGCGATCGGCGCCGTCGTGACCATGACCGCCGGCCCGCTCACGCAGGCGAAGATCCTTCAGTCGGGAGGGTCCCTGTCGGTGAACTCGCTGACCCTGCACTTCGGACTCGGCGCCAACGCAAAGATCGACCGCATCGTCGTCGCCTGGCCCAACGGCCGCAAGGACAAGACGACGCTGCGCGAGGTGCCCGTCGACCGCGCCATCGAGATCGACGAGCAGACCGGGTCCTATCGGACCCTTTGGGCCCCTCAGCCGAAATCCGCCTCGGCGCAGCCTTCCTCCAAGAAGAAGCCCTCGCGGGGCTAGAGCGCCCGGCTCACGGGCCGCCAGACGCGTTCGGGCTCGGGCGGCCGGAAGGCCTCGCGGAAGAAGGGCACGAAACCGTCCAGGACGAACAGCGCGAAGAAGGGCGCGTAGGAAATCTGCGCAAGCCGCAGTGCGCTCTCCAGGACGCCCAGGGCGACGCCGAAGACCAGGCGCCCCGCGCGCGTCTCGGGGGTCGTCATGGGATCGG
Source organism: Elusimicrobiota bacterium (assembly GCA_016194705.1). GTDB lineage: Bacteria > Elusimicrobiota > Elusimicrobia > UBA1565 > UBA9628 > PALSA-1176. The sequence continues at coordinate 130,519 of JACQAZ010000041.1, forward strand.
TGATCATGAAGAAGGTGAAGAGTTGGAACGCCGCTCCCGTCATCGGGCCCGCGACGCTCATGGGATTGGCGCCGGTCAAGGCGCTGCGTGCGAGCACGCCGACGGCGAAGGTAAGGACATAGGCCGCGGCCAGATCGAGCCTGTTGGCGCGCCAGACGGTCAGGGCCCCCAGGCACGCGACGGCGGCCATCCCCGCCGGCGAGCCGCCCCAGCGCCCCGCCACCACGTTCATCTCGCCGCTGAAGAAGAACAGGCCGAAGACGAGCCCGAAGGCCGTGGGATTGAAGATGTGCCTCCCGCCGACGCGGATGAAGTGCTTCGAGAGCATCGAGAGCGCGCCGATGGCCGCGTACGGCCAGACGTCGGGAGAGTCGCACAGAAGCAGGAGCCCGCACGCGGAGATCAGCCCGCTGAAGGGGACCAGCAGAAGCCCGCGATAGAAGAAGATCAGCGCCGCGTCGACGCCGAGGCAGGCGGCCGCTCCGGCCGCGAACTGAGCCGGGCTTCGGGAAAAGCACGGCGAGGACAGGGCGTAGACGACGTATGAGAACAGGAAGCAGAGCTGCAGCCAGCGCGGGTCGGCCCAGCCCGGATAGATGAGCTCCCGCGGCGGCCGCCTCATCTGGGCTCGGTCACCGTGTGATAGCGGCGCAGGGCCAGGCTGGCGAGGACCTGCTTGGTCCCGCTGGGCCAGCGGATGGAGACCGACTTGAGCGCGGCGCGCTCCCCGAGGCCGAAGAGAAGCCTCTTGTCGCTCTCGCTCTCGAATCCGTTGCCCGGCTCGAGCTCCCGCGAGAGCTTGTGCCCGCCCCTGAGCTCCACGGTCACGAGCGCGCCGAAGGCGTCGCGGGCGCTGCGCGTGCCCACCAGCGAGAAGCCGATCCAATCGTTGCGGTTCCTCTGCTCGTTGCGGTAGAAGCGCAGCGGCTGGCCGACGGCGGCCATCACGAGGCTCGGGCTCCCCTCGTTGAGGTAGTCGATGACGGCGAGCCCGCGCCCGTCGGAGACGTCGCGGCCGATGGCCGTCAGCGCGCTGATGTCCTCGAAGCGGCCGTCCTCGGCCTGGCGGAAGACGCACTTGTGCTGGTAGCCCGCGAAGCTCGCGTCGCCGAACTCCGGCCAGAGGGCGGCGTCCCCCTGCAGGCGCCACATGCTGGCGTCGATGAGCTCTCTGTTGTACCAGAAGTTCTTCCTCGGATCCCCCGAGATCATCCCGTTGGACACGACGATGTCGAGGCGGCCCTCGTTGGCCAGGTCGACGAACTTGATGCCCCAGGACCAGCCGCAGCGCGAGACCCCCGCGCTCCTGCCGATCTCGCGCCAGCGCCCGACCTCGTCCTTCTCCCACAGCGCGTTGAAGCCTTCGCAGTGGCCGGGCTCGTAGATGTCGGTGACGTAAAGCGCGGGCCGGCCGCCGCCGCGCAGGTCGGCGATCTCGGCGCTCATCGCGAAGTGGCTGTATTTGCGGCCCAGCTCGACCGAGGCGTCGCGGAAGCGCCCGCCTTCGTTGTAGTAGAGCTGGTCGGAGTTGAAGTCGGTGGCGAGATACAGGTCGGGGCGGCCCGTCCCGCGCAGATCGTAGACTCCGACCGCGTGGGTCCAGCCGATGCTCGAGATGCCGCCGTTGCCCGGGGCGCGCGAGAAGGTGCCGTCGCGGTTGTTGCGGTAGAGGACGGCGGGGCCGCCGCGGGCCGCGTAGGTCATCCGCGTCGGCATGAAGCGCGTCGTCGAGGGCCGGTTGAGGTCCGCCTCCGGATAGAAGCCGCCGATGAGGACGTCGAGCCAGCCGTCCCCGTCGTAGTCGAGGACGTTGGCGGCGTGGGCGTAGCCGCAGTGGTCGAGCCCGGCCTTGCCGGCGGCCTCCGTGAAGGTCCCGTCGCCGTTGTTGTGGAAGAGCCTCGGGCACCAGGTCGTCGTGATCAGCAGGTCGGGCCGGCCGTCGTTGTCGTAGTCGAAGAAAAGCGCGCGCAGGGAGCCGTCGCGCTGGTTGACGTCGGCCACGCCGGCGCGCTGGGCGACGTCGGTGAAGGTGCCGTCGTGGTTGTTGCGGTAGAGGCGGTTCTTGGAGCCCACGGCCGCGTTGGTCACGTAGATGTCCTGATAGCCGTCGCCGTCGAAGTCCGCCACGGCCACGCTGGCTCCGGCAAGCCCGGCGAGGTAGGGCGCGACGTTGGCCAGGGAGGCATGCACGCTGAGCTTCTCGTGAACGTTGAGCAGGCCGGCCGCCCGCGACGCCTCGACCAGACTGAAGGGCAGCGCCTCGGCCCGCGCCGCGGAGGCCGGGGCCAGCCCCGTGATCCGGCGCTGCGTCTCGCGCCGCAGGGGGATGCCCGCGCCCAAGATCAGCGAAACGACGAACAACCCCGTGTAGCGCTCCACCGGCCGCGAGGGCATGCCGATAGGATACACGACGGACCTGGAATCGTCAAGCCGCGCCCGGCTTGACCCCGCGCGCCATCACGAACTCGTAGGGCAGCGCGAGGCGCCCGCCCTGCTCGTAAGCCGAGAGCCGGGCGAAGAGCTCGTCCTTGACTTGGCCTCGAACGCCGGGGGAAAGCCGCTTGAGGACGGGGCCGATGCGGCCGAAGGCTTTGAGGGCGATGTCCCAGTAGCGGTCCTTCGAGGCGACGGCGAAAGTCCCGCGCAGGCGCCGCGATGAGACTTCGCGAAGCCCCGCCGCTTTGAGCGCTCCCTCCAGCCGCCGCGGGTTTGCGAAGTCGGCGAGGCCCGGACCGCGGCCTGGCCTCATCTCGGGAGCGTGGCGCGGCAGGATCGTCGTCAGCAGGCTCGTGAAGGCCATGCGGCCGGCGCTTCCCAGCACGAGGCAGGCCAAAGTCCCGCCCGGGCGCAGGACGCGCGCCATCTCCGAGAGGGCCGCCCGCGGCCGGGCGAAGAGCATGAGGCCGAGGTGGCAGAGGACGGCGTCGAACGAGGCGTCCGGCAGCGCGAGAGCCTCGGCGTCCATCGCCGCGAAACGCGGGCCGCCGGCCCCGCGGCGCGCGAGCACGAGCATCGCGAGCGAGATGTCGACCCCGAGGACTTCGCCTCGCGGCCGGACGCTCTCGAAGGCGAGCCGCGCGGAGGTGCCGGGACCGCAGGCGACGTCGAGGACGCGCTGCCCGGGTGAGAGGCCCGCGAAGGCGAAGAAGGGATGGGTGGCGGGGCCGAAGTAACCGGAACTGACCGCCTCGAAATGCGGCGCGGCCGCGCTCCAGAGCTTTCGCATCTCGCGCGTGTAGGCCCGCGCGTCGAAGGCGTCTTCCCCGGCCATGACGCAAGGATAGGACATCTCCCGGGAGGGCCGCAACCCGCCTTCCGCCGCGTCCGCAGAATTGGTATCCTACGGCGAGTCTCCCATGAAAGCGAATGCTCCGGCGCCGCTGGCCGCCAGCGTCTTCGAGACGGCGGCCCGGCGGCCCGGCCGGGACGCCTTGATCTGCGGCCGCGAGCGGGTCTCGTACGGCGAACTGGCGGTCCGCGTCCGCGCGCAGGCCGCCTTCTTGAAGAGCCGAGGCGTCGTCCGCGGCGATCGGGTCATCCTCGCGGCGAGCGGCGCCTCGCCGGCGTTCGTCTGCGCCTACCTCGCCTGCCACGCGACGGGGGCCGTCGCGGTCCCCGTCGACCCGAAGGCCGGGGCGCTCACCTTGGACGCCGTCGCGGCCAGCACGAGGCCGCGCCTGACTTTCCTCGCGTACGAGGGCCTCTCGCGCGCCGCGGCGGGCGATCCCGAGCCGGTCTCCGTGAGCCTCGACGACACGGCCGACATTCTGTTTACGGGAGGAACGACGGGTGCCCCGAAGGGCGTCATGCAGACGCACGCGAACATACGGGCCTTCGCGCAAGGCCGCAACAACGCCGTCGGCTGCACGGAGGAGGACCGGCTGGCGCTGCCGTTGCCCTTGAGCCACGGGTTCGGGCTGGGGAGGCTGCGCGCGACCTTGCTTTGCGGCGCGACCGTGATACTCATCGACGGGTTCGCCGACTGCGAGGAGGTCGTCGGTGCCCTCGGCCGCGGCGAGGCCTCCGGGCTGTGCTGCGTCCCCGCTGGGTTCGCCCTGCTCTTCTCGCGTCTGGGCGACAGGCTGGGCGATCACCGGGACCGCCTGCGCTACATCGAGACCGCGACGGCTCCCTTGCCCGACTCGCTGAGAGAGCGCCTGTCGCGGCTGCTTCCCAAGACCCGCCTCTTCAATTCCTACGGCCTGACGGAGACCACCTCGTCGATCGCCTACGAGGACCTCAGCGCGTCGCCGTCCGGGCCGATCTCGGTCGGCAGGCCGATCCCCGGCGTCGAGCTCAGGATCGTCGACTCGGGCGGGCGAGATGCCCGGCCGGGGGAGGTCGGCCGGGTCCTTGTGCGGGGCGGGGGCGTGATGAGGGGATATTGGGGCGATCCCTCGCGGACGCGGGAGGCCGTCGTCGACGGCTGGTACGCCTCCAACGATCTCGGGACGCTGGGCGACGACGGCCGCCTCTTCTTGAAGGGCCGCATCGAGGATGTGATCAACGTCGGGGGATTGAAGGTGTTCCCGGCGGAGATCGAGGGGGTCTTGCGGACGCATCCCGCGGTGGCGGACTGCGCGTGCGTCGGCGCGGCCGATCCCGCGGGGCTGACCGGAGAGGCGGCGCGCGCCTTCCTGGTGCCCGCCGGGGACCAAAGGCCGGCCGCCGGCGAGCTCGTGGAATTCCTGCGCGGGAGGCTCGAGGGCTGGAAGATCCCGTTCGAGTTCGTCTGGGTCGACGAGCTTCCCAAGACGGCGGCCGGGAAAGTGCGGCGGGCGCGGCTCAAAGAGCTGGGCCCCGAGGCGGAAGACGAAGCGGCCGTGCTCAAGCTCCTGCGCGGCGTCCGGCGGCTGGCGGACTGACATGGACGAGATCTCAAGGCTCATCGCCGAGCTCTCGCCCAAGCAGCGCGCCATTCTCATCGAGAGGCTGGGCCGGGAGCCGGTGGCGATCATTGGGATGGCGGGCCGTTTCCCGGGAGCCGAGGATGTCGCGGCGTTCTGGGACTTGCTCAAGGAAGGGCGCCAGGCCATCAAGGAAGTCCCCGCCGACCGCTGGGATATCGACGCTTTCTACGACCCGGATCCGGCGGCCGCGGGCAAGATGGTCACGCGTTGGGGCGCTTTCCTGGACCAGGTCGACGGCTTCGACGCCGCCTTCTTCGGCATCTCGCCGCGCGAGGCCCAGCGCATGGATCCCCAGCAGAGGCTGGCTCTCGAGGTCGCCTGGGAAGCCTTCGAGGACGCCGGCCAGACCCTCGACGGCGCGGCGGGCGGCCGGACGGGCGTTTTCATGGGCGTGACCCATTACGACCACGCCTTCTACGGCTTCGGAACTCCCGAAGGGGTCGGCGGCTACGACCTGACGGGGAACCTGCTCTACTCCGTCGCGGGGCGCCTCTCCTATTTCATGGACCTGCGCGGGCCGAGCGTCTCGCTCGACGCGGCCTGCTCTTCCTCGCTGGTCGCGGTGCATCTGGCCTGCCAGAGCCTGCGCCGCGGTGAATCCGACATGGCCCTGGCAGGCGGGGTCAACCTGATCCTGCATCCCGCCTTCACGATCGCCTTCTCCAAGGCCGGGGCGATGTCTCCGGAAGGGCGCTGCAGGTCCTTCGGCGAGGGGGCCGACGGCTTCGTCCGCGGCGAGGGCTGCGGCGTCGTGGTCCTCAAGCGTCTTTCAGACGCACTGAAGGATGGGGACCGCATCCACGCCCTCATTCGGGGCTCCGCCGTCAATCACGGCGGCCGCGGACCCGGCTACACGGCGCCCAACGCCGGCGCGCAGGAAGACCTGATCCGCGCCGCGCTCAAGGACGCCGGGCTCTCGCCCTCCGAGATCGATTGCGTCGAGGCCCATGCGACGGGCACCGCCGTTGGCGATCCCGTCGAGATGCAGGCCTTGGCGGCGGTCTACGGCCGGGGGAGCCCGCACGGACGCCCCTGCGCGATCGGCTCCGGCAAGACCAATATCGGCCACTTGGAATCCGCCGCGGGGATCGCCGGGCTCATCAAGGCCGTGCTCTGCCTCCAAAACGAAGCGGTCCCCCCGTTGGCCGCCTTCACGAGGCTCGACAACCGCATCAAGTTGGACGGCACCCGCCTCGTGGTCCCGGGCCGCCTTCTGCCCTGGCCGAAAGGCTCCGACAAGCGCCGCGCCGCGGTCAGTTCGTTCGGCATCTCCGGGACCATCGCTCACGCCGTCCTGGAAGAGGCGCCGGCGGCTTCGGGCAGGCGCGCCCCGGCGGCCAGGCGCGCGTGGCGCAGGGAGAAGTTCCCGCTTCCCTACGCCGAGGCCGCGCTCTCGCCGCGCTGGAGGGCGGGCGGCGACACCGCCGACGCGCTTTACGAGCCGCGCTGGGTGCAGCGGCCTGCCGCCGGCCCGCCGCCGGCCGCGGCGCGGCCCGGGCGCTGGCTCATCCTCGCCGATCGCGGCGGCATGGGTGAAAAACTAAAAACGCTCCTCGAGCGGCGCGGCCAGACCTGCCTTCTGGTCCGCGGCGCCGGCCTGCGCGGGCCGCGCGACTACGCCCGGGTTCTCAAGAAGGCCTTCAGCGGGGGCGCCGGTGAGCCGCTGGCCGTCGCGCACCTCCTGAGCCTCGACGCGGCGCCCGCCGAGAAAACCACTTTGGCCTCGCTCAGGAAGGCGCAGGAGTTCGGAGTCCACAGCGCGCTGACAGCGGTCCAGTCCTTGGTCCACGCGGGGTTCAAGGTCGCGCCGCGCCTGTGGCTGGTCACGAGGGGCAGCCAAAGCGCGGGAGCCGCGCGATCCGTCGCCGCCGCTCAAGCCCCGCTCTGGGGGCTCGGGCGCGTCGTCCGGCTTGAGCATCCCGAGCTGCGCTGCGGCTTGGTCGACGTCGCAGGCGCGCAGGACGCGCGCGGCCTGTGCGCGGAGCTCCTGGCGGGCGGCGGCGGCGAGGTCGTCTTGCGCGGCGGCGCGCGCTACGAGCCGCGTCTGGAGCTCTGCGAGCCGGTTGGTGGAGGCGGCGCCCAGGCCGCGCTCAGCGCGGAGGGGACCTATCTCATCACGGGAGGCTTGGGCGGCCTGGGTCTGCTCGTCGCCCGGCGGCTCGTCGCAAGGGGAGCCCGGCATTTGGCCCTGCTGGGCCGCCGCGCTCCGACGCCGGAGGCCGCGGGTGTCCTGGCGGCGCTGCGCAAGGACGGCGCCGAGGTCGCGGCCGTGCAGGCCGACGCCGGCCAAGCCGCCGCGCTGGCCCGGGCCCTGGCCTCAATCGAGCGGTCGATGCCCAGGCTTCGCGGCGTCATCCACGCCGCGGGCGCGCTCGACGACGGAATGTTGACGAGCCTCGATCGCGGGCGCTTCGAGTCGGTCATGGCGCCGAAGGGGTACGGGGCCTGGAACCTTCACGCGCTGACTCTGGGCCGCCCCTTGGATTTCTTCGTCCTGTTCTCGTCTGTCAAGGCCGTCCTGGGCGGCGTCGGTCAAGGCAATTACGCCGCCGCCAACGCCTTCCTGGACGCTCTGGCCCATCACCGCCGGGCCCTCGGCCTGCCGGCGCTGAGCATCGATTGGGGAGGCTGGGCTCGCACCGGCATGGCGGCCAAGAAGGTCGAGACGCCCGGCGCGCCGTCGCTGGAGCCGGAGCAAGGCCTGCGGATTCTCGAGCGGCTGCTGTTTTCCCGCGGGCCCGCTCAGATCGTGGCGGCGGCGTACGATCCGCGGACGCAGCGCGCCGGCGAGAGCCCGCGGGGGGGCGCCCTCAGGAGCGCCTTGCTCGCGCGCGAGGCGGGCGAGCGTCCGGCGTTCATGGAAACCTACCTGCGCGGATTGCTGGCCAAGGCGCTGCGTCTTGACCCCGCCGGCATCGGCGCCGAGGCGTCCTTGAACGGGCTGGGCTTGGACTCGATCGTCGCCTTCGAGGTCAGCCGTCAGGCCGGCGAGGAGCTCGGGCTCGAGGTCCCGCCGGGAGTCTTGCTCGGCGCGGGAAGCCTATCGGGACTCGCCTGGGAGCTCGCGGGCCGGCTGGCCGAGCGGCCCCCCCGTCAAGGATAGGATTCGGGAGCGGGCGCCGCGACGGGTTTCTGCGGGCCGGTCAGCGCGGCGAGAAAGTCGGTGAGCTCCGTCTTTTCCTTCGCCGTCAGGCGCAGAGGCTTGATCCTGCTGTCGCCGTCGGGATCGTCTCCGCCGCGGTCGTAAAAATCGACCACCTCGCGCAGCGTCTTGAACCTGCCGTCGTGCATGTAGGGCGCGGTCACGGCAACGTTGCGCAAGGGGGGGGTCTTGAAGGCGCGCCAGTAGACCGGGTCCTGCTCGATGGCGTACCTTCCGGGGTCGTCGAGGCCCGCCGCGGGCTTGAGGCCGTTGTTGTGGTAATTGTCGGCGGAGAAGAAGGGGCCGGCGTGGCAGGCGAGGCAGCCGGCCTTGCCGACGAAGAGCTTGAGGCCTTCCTGCTGGGAACTCGAAAGCGCGGAGGGATCGTCGCGGAAGCGGTCGAAGGGGCTCGGACCCGTCCTGGCCTCGGCCCGGACGAAGGCCGTGATGGCCTTGGCCGCGTTGCCGGGATTGAGCCCTTCGGGACCCCAGATCTCGCCGAATCGCCGCGCGTAGACGGCGTCGCGCCGCAGCGCCGAGATCAGGTCAGGCAGGCTCTGGTTCATCTCGCGCGGCGACTGGATCGCGGTCAGCAGGGCGTCCTCCATCGTTTGCGCCCGGCCGTCCCAAAAGAAATTGCGGGAGATGTTGCGGTTGAAGTTGAGCAGGGACGGGGCGTTGCGATCCAGCTCGGCGCCGCCGCGCCCTCTTGCCCGCGGCAGTCCGTCGCTCCAGGCCTTGTCCGGGCGGTGGCAGACGGAGCAGGACAGCGAGCGGTCGCGCGAGAGCCGCTTGTCGAAGAAGAGCCGGCGGCCCAGTTCGACGAGAGCGGGCGAGGGGGCGTCGTTGAGCTCGAGATCGAAGAAACCGGTGTGGACGTTTCGATACGCCGCGACCGCGGCCGTGTCGACGGCCACGCCGCCCACGCCCGAGGCGCCCGCGCTCGCCGACAGCGCGGCCAGCGCGAGGCAGGCGAGAGGCAAGCTCAGAGCTTCGCCTCCGGCGTCGGTGAAGTCGCCTCGGCGGGCGGCGCCGAGGTCTGGTAGTCCTGGAACCGGGCGTAGCGGTCCTTGAGCCGCGACAATTTCTCCGCGCGGATCCTGTCATCGGCGGGGGAGCCCGTCGCGTCCCCTCCCCGAGCCGCGTACGCCGAGGCCTTATCAAGGAGGGAGCCGACGACCTTGCGCTCGAGCGACGCGTTGCGGCGCTCGAGGCCGCAGTAGCTGTCGCGAATCTCGGTCACGTATTTCCCCGCGTAGCGGCCGCGCCAGGCGCCCATGTAGACCCAGCACAACTCCCGGTCGCCGCAGAGCGCCGGGTCCTTCGCGTGGGAGGCCCGCGTGTAGGCCGCGAGATCCTTGCAGCGCTCGAGCCAGGAGCCCGGCCAGCCCTCCATGTAGCCGCAGGCCCTTTGGTCGGTGTAGACGCGGTAGCGGTCGAATTCGCTGACGCACGACTCGATCTTGCCGGGACCCAGGTAGCGCGGGGAGAGCTCGGAACAGAGTTTCTTCGGATCGTCGATGTTGCGCGCGATGATCGCGCACGCCGACTCCGCCTCCGCCTTGGGCAGCCAGGAATATTCCTGGGGCAAAGTGCGGCGGCAGACCTCCTCCAAGTCGGGCCCGCGCTTGGTCAGGGCCATCGTAAACTCTTTGTCGTTGTACCACTGACGGCACTGCCACCCCCCGCAGCGGGCCTGAACCTCGGTCTGCTTGATGAAGAGCTGCTCGACGCCGCCGAGCCCGTCGCAAACCGCCGGATCGCCGACCTCGAAGGCCTTGTGCTGATAATAGTGAACGACCTTGGGTCCGAGGGTCTCGTTCATCGCCTCCATCTCGACGGGGCTGAAGCGCCCGCCCGAGAGGTCCCGGACGAGGCCCTCGACCGAGAACGTCTTCTCGCAGCCGGCCGCGCGCCGAGAGGATGTCTCCAAAGTCTTGAGCTTCGCATCGGCCCGGGCCAGGGCCCAATCAAGATCGCCGCGCGAGGCCACTCGCGCGCCGAGCGTCACGAGATCGCACTCGTCGCCGGCGGCCTCGACCTGCTCGAAGCGCGCGCGCAGCTCGTCGGCCGGCGCGGTCGGCGACTGCGCCAGCTCCCCGAGGCTCCAGGCGAAGGCCTCGACCCTCCTCAGGCAGGGCGCGGACGCCCGCTGGGCTTCCAGCGGCGCCGTCGAGGCGTCCCGCAGCCGGCGCACGGCGGTCCGCAGGGCGCCGGCGCGGTCCCCCAGGGCCTTGCGGTCTCCCCGGTCCAATGCGCCGTCGACGGCCTTGAGCGAGTCGACATAGTCGCCGGCCGCCGCAAGGAAGTCCGCCGACGGACCACCTTCCGTCGGCGCGGCCAAGCCGCGCGAGGAGGCCAACAGCAGGACGCAGAGAATCCGAGGAATCGTGATTTTCATATTTGTACCTTGAACTAAGTATAGGTCTCAATTCGGGATTTGTCAATGAGACGTTTTCGGGTCCTTGACAACGGCAATCCGCCCTGGTAAACTGCGATATCCTCAAGATAAAAACAACTCTTCGCGCCATGCGCTTCAAGGGCGGGCTCATGAACCGTGCTCTCCTTCTTGCGGCCCTTTTGACCTTGCCGGCCGCCGTTGGCTCCGCGGCCCAAAAGCCCGATGACGTCGCTCCTCAGCCGCTGCGCTCCCAGTACGCTCCGCCGCAGCCCGAGAGGCTCTACGCTTCGGCCCAGCCCGATGTGCGGGAGAAGCCCTGCCCCGAGCTGACGCGTGACTTTTTTCCGCGCTGGGAGAAGGGGCGCCTGCTTCCTCCCGCCAAATACGACCTCAAACAGTTCGACGCCCACGACCTCGATCTGCTGGCACTCGCGCTGGGCGCCGCCCACCGCTACGCGGACATCAACACCGCGGTCTCCGACGGCTACGTTCTCGATTCCAAGTACAGCGCGGGCATGGGAATCCACATGTACCACCCGGTTCTGGTCTTGAGCGCCGCGGTGGAGGCGGACAAGCCTCAGTTCCTGACCTACGCGCGCAGCCGCCAGACCAGCGCCTACATGCTGATCCAGGTCGGCTACATCCACCGGCGGCGGGCCGAGGAAGGCCGCTACGAGCTGTTCCATTCCCCGTCGGCTCACGGGCATTTCCACGACGACGGCGGCTGCGTGCAGGTCAAGGACGGCGCCGTCGTCGATGTGGACGGCTGCGGGCCCGGCGACACGCACGTCGGGCCGATCTGGATGATGCACGCGGCCGTCAACTTCTACAACGAGGAGGGCCTCTTCGCGGATTATTTTTCGTGCGTCGACGCGCTGAGCCGCTCGGGGAAGCTGCGCACTTTCTTCGGTCGTCCCGCGCCGGCCGCGCCGGCGCCCCGTGGTTCGGCGGCGACGCCTTAGGCGCGTGGAAGCAGGGGGCACTCGTCTCCACAGCCCGGATCATCTATAATCGGAGGCGGCCATGAAGCCCCTGCTCGCCCTCCTGCTCGCCGCCGTCCCGTGCGCCGCGCACGACCCGGATGCGCCGGCAGACGCCGAAGTGCGGCAAGCCTACGCTCGCATCGACGGCTCGGCCATCCTGCGGCTGGACAAGCACCGGCCCCGGTCGCCAGCCGAAGTCGAGCTCGGAAAGCGCCTCTTCTTCGACCCTCGGCTCTCCTCCGATCGGAAAATGAGCTGCTCGACCTGTCACGTCCCGGAGAAGGCCTGGACCGACGGCCTGGCGCGGGCGCGCGGCCGCGGCGGAAAGACCTTGCTGCGCAACACGCCGACCGTCCTGGACCTGCGCGGGAGGACTCTGTTCTTCCGCGACGGCCGGGTGGCGCGGCTCTCGGAACAAGTCCTCCTCCCGATCCAGGACCACGGCGAGATGGGAGCGGAGCTGCCGGAGATTCTCGGCCGCTTGCGGGCGGTCCCCGAATACCGCGACGCGTTCCGCCAAGCCTACGGGCGAGACGCCGACGCGTCGGGGCTTGCCGAGGCGCTGACCGCCTTCGTGGAGTCCTTGGAGACCGCCGCGGACTCTCCTTTCGACCGGGGCCGCCGCGATCCGACGGCCCTGCCGCCGTCCGCCCGCCGCGGCTTGCTGCTCTTTTCCGACAAGGCGCACTGCCTCAATTGCCACAAGGGGCCGCTCTTCTCCGACGAGCATTTCCATAAATCCCGGCCTGAAGCCCGGCGAGGGGCCCGAGGATCCCGGCCGCTGGACCGTGCTGCGCACGACGCAGAGCTTCGGGGCGTTCCTGACGCCAAGCCTGCGCAACGTCGCGCTGACCGCTCCCTACATGCACGACGGGCGGTTCAACACGCTCAAGGAGGTCGTCGATTTTTACGACCGCGGGGGAGACCGCCACATCGTCGAGTACGACGCGCTGAACCCGCTCAACCTGAGCGATCAAGAGAAGCGGGACCTGGCGGCCTTCCTCGAGGCCCTGACGAGCAGCCTCCCGCCGATCGAGCGCCCCACGCTGCCTCCGGACTCGGCCCAGCCGGCGGCACCGGTCTCCGCCCTGGACTCGAGACAGCCGACTCCGCTCTCGCCGCGGTCAGACCGGCCCGAGCCCGCGGCGCCCGCGGCGCCCCCGGCGGCGGCGGGCCGCCGCCGAGGAGAGCGCTGCTCCCTGGCGACGCTGACCCGGGACTTCCGGGGCGTCGGTTCAGGCTCCTACGGCGCCGGCCGGCTCACTCCGGAGGACATCGACGACGTCGTGCGCGCCTACGTCTATCGCGCCCTGGCGGGCAAGGGCGACGAGGCCTGCGCTCCGCTGTCCGGCATCGTCACGGATTCCTCCGGCATCCAGCAATCCGCGGATTATATGTGCCGCGACTGGCACCACGAGCTCACCCTCGTGCGCGCCGGCGGCGCCTTGCGCGGCGCGGCTTTGCGCGCTTGGTGCCTCAAGAACCTGGCCTGGTCCTACCGGGATTTCGGGCCGGACGACGTGCGGACCGTCTGCGGCGCGATCTCGGAGGACATCGACCGGCCGGCGGCGCTCTGCGCGAGATTGGCGCCGCGCTACCTTGATCCCCGCCTGACGCCGGTCTGCGAGCGCGAGTTCGGCCTGCTCGGAGGATCGTCGGACGCCTCTTGCCCGAAAGCCGAGGACCCGAGACATTCCTTCGCCGAAAGGCGATGCGGCGAGCTCAGGCTCTACCACGAGGCCCGCGCGGCCGGCGACGCCGCCGTCTGCGGCGACCATGGGCTTTGCCGGTCCCTGATGGGAGGTGCGCTGAGCGAGGCGCGGCGCATCGAGAGCGACGTCTGCGCGCGCGTCCGGGATTGACCCGGTAGAAACGCATATTGACAAATCCGAGGTTTCCTGTTACAGTAATTAATATATTTGAGTTTTGGGAGGGATCATGAGATCATCGGCCCTGGCGCTCGTCGCGAGTTTTGGAGTCCTTCTTCTGCCCGGTTTTTCGCAGCCGGCGCAGGCCGCGAAATACAAGATCCGCTGGTTCGTGGGTCACCAGAACCCGGACTATTTCGAGATCGCGGCGAAGGACTTCAAGAACGAAGTCGAGACGCGCAGCCGCGGGGAGATCTCGGTCGACATCATGACGGCGGTCAACGACGAGACGCACAACGGCTCTTCCTCGGCGCCCGAGATCGCGGCCCAGGTGGAGAAAGGGGAGGCCGAGATGGGTCATTCGTTCGTCGACGTCGTGGGCGGACTTGACCCCCGGCTCTACGCCTTCGAGGCTCCCTATCTCATGCGGGGAGACCGCCACATGGAAGCCGTCCTCGAAGGCCCCGTGGGCGAGGAGCTCCTGGAGGGGTTCCGCGCGCACCACATGGTCGGGCTCTCGTTCACCTACAGCGGCGGCCCGAGCTTGGTCGCCAGCGCCGGCCGGGAGATCCGGCGGCCGGAGGACATGAAAGGGCTCAAGATCGGGGTCTACGGGGACGCGGTCAACGAGGCGTGGCTCAAGAGCCTCGGCGCCGTGCCCGTGGGGATCGGTCACGATCTGGGGAGCATCCATGGCCTCGCGAGCGGCGGCTCCCTCGACGGCGTGGTGATCACGTGGCAGAATTTCGCGAGGACTGCCTTGCAGCAGGACTTCAAGTACATGAACCTGGCGGGCTCCACCTACCTGGTCAGCGTGACCTACATCAATGAGAAATTCTTCGAGAGCCTGCCCGAGGCCTATCGCGCTATTATAAAGGAGGCCTCGAGGGCGGCCTGGCGCGTCGAACGGGCCAAGACCATCGAGCTCAACGCCACGGCCAAGCGCGCCATGACGGGCAAGGGCGTGCGCCCGGTCGTCCTGACGGACGCCGGCAAGCGCGGCTTCGACCAGGCCCTGCGGCCCGCCTACGAGGGCTCGATCGAGAGGCTCATCGGCCGCGGCTTCATCGAGAGGATCAAGAGCACCCCCGACGCTCCGGACGCCCCCCTCCACATCGCGGGTCATTGATGGGGCTGCCGTTCGCGCTTCTCGCTTTCGGGCTGGTCCTGCCGGCCCGGGCGGCGGGCGCGGCGGGGGGCGAGCCGGAGGTTCCTAGCCTCAAGGAATGCGCCGCCGTGCGCGAAAGGGGCCGGCTCGTTTCCCGCACCGGCAAGGGCGACCTCACGGCCTTGCTGCGCGACGCCGAGCGCTGCGCGGCCGCCCCGGATCTTCCCCGCTCGCGGCGCGCTGAATTTCTCCGGGGCGCCGCCCGGCTGCGCGCCCAGTCCGGCGACAGCGTCGGCGTCGAGAAAGCCCTCAAGCGCGCGCTGGAGCTCGAGCCCGACGACGCCGAAGCCGCCTTCGCGCTGGCCGAGGCTCTGCGCGACCGGCCGGCCGAGGCGCTGCCCTACGCCGAACTCGCGGCCCGCAGCGGCGCCACGGCGCGGCGGCGGGCGGCCGCGCATCGTCTGTCGGCGGAGATCCGGCTGGACATGGACGACGCGGCCGGGGCGCGGGCGAGCTTGGAGCGGGCGCTGTCGCTCGCGGACCGGGATCTCGAAGCCCTGCAGGTCATGGTCCGTGCCGAGCGCGGGCGGCCCCTGGCGGCGGCGGGCTACGCCGCGCGCGCGTCGAAGGCGGCCGATGCGGCGCCGCGCTGGCTGCGTCCCGCCGCTGATCGTCTGTGCGCGCGCATTTGGCTCGAGCTCGCGGACTATCCCGAGGCGATCGCGTGCTTGAGGCGCGCCCTGGGCGTCAATCACGACGATCTGGACGCCTTGGAGGCGCTCGTCGAAATCAAGCGCGCTCGCCCGCAGGAGACGGCGGCCGCCTCCGGCATCCCGAGCGCGGATAGACCCGCCCGGAGCGAAGCCGCGCTGATGCCCGCGCTGCAGGCCGACCCCGAGGACCTCGAGGCGCTGCGCCAGCTCATCGAGATCCGGCGGGGTCAGCAGCGTCTGGTGGAAGCGGAGGGACTGGCGGGTCGGCTCATGGACGCCGTGCCGAAGGCGCCCGCGTGGCAGCACGTAGCCGCCTACACCATGCTCACCGAGGTCTGGCTCGAGCTCGGCGACGCCGAGATGGCTCGGCAGAGCATCCGGCACGCCAGGGACCTGGACCCGCGCTCGCTCGTCGTCCTGACGACGGCCGCGCGGCTGGGAGTCGGCGAGGGGCAGGGAGACGACGCCTCGCCCGCCGACGCGCACGCCGCCGTCGCGCGGGCCCTCATCTCGCTGGAGGACACGGCGGGCGCCGAGGCCAGCCTCAAGGCGGCTCTCGAGGTGGTCCCGGAGCACCTTCAGGCGCTCGAGGTCTTCGCCCGCCTCAGGCTCGCCGAGGGGCGTCCTCGGGAGGCGCTCGCATTCTCGGACCGGCTGCTCAAGGCCTCGGAGGCCAAGACTCCGGTCACATGGGAACTCGCCGGCCGCTACAATCGGCTCCCTTGGGAGCACGCCTCGGTCTACGAGCAAAGGGCTCAGATCGAGCTCGAGCTGGGCGACGAGGCCGCCGCGCGGCAGAGCCTCGAGCGGGCGCTGGCGCTGGTCCCCGAGGATCCGGCCGCGCTCAGGGTCTCGATCGAGTTGAACCTGCGCGCGGCGCTGGCCCGGCGCCAGGCCAAGGACGAGGCCGGAAGAAAGCGGAGCCTTTCGGACGCGCTGATGTTCTGCGGCCGGGCGCTCAAGGCGATGGAGAAGGCGCCCCTCGACGAGCGCGCCCGAGTCATCGAGCAGCAGGCGGAGATCGAGCGCGAGCTGGGCGACGAGGCCGCGGCCGAGGCCAGCCTCAATCGAGCGCTCGATCTGGTCCCCGGCAAGCGCCAGGGCGAACCGCAGGGACAGCAGGAGCCGCCCGTGCCGTCGGCGGGAGCGCTGGCGGCGCCGCCGCCGGAGCGCCTGCAAGCGCTGGAGATGCTGGTCCAGCTCGCGATGGACGCCCATCGGCCGCAGCAGGCGCTGGCCGCCTGCGAGCGCGCGCTCGCGGCCGCGGAGAAGTCCTCGCCTGCGGAGCGCGCCGGCCTGTACACGCAAAGGGCGCGCATCTCGCGCGAGTTGGGCGACGCGGACGGGGCCGCGAAGAGCCTGGAGCAGGCGCTGGCGCTCTCTCCCGATGATTCTCAGGCGCTGCGGACCCTCGCGCAGATCGAGTCGGGACGCGGGCGGCCGCGGGAAGCGCTGCGCTGGGCGCGGTCGTTGGTCAAGGTTTCAGGGAAAGCGCCGGCCGCCGCGCGCGCGGACGCCTACCGTCAGAAGGCGCAGATCGAACTTGACCTGGGCGACGACGCCTCCGCCCGAGAGGATTTCAAGCGCGTACTGGCGGCGGCTCCGGAGGATTGGGGATCCCTCTGGATGCTGCTGAGCGCGGGGCGGGCGGAGCCTCGGGAGGGCCTCGCTTTGGTGGAAGCGCACCGGCCCCAGGCGGGCCCCACGGGGCCGTGGCTGGCCCTGCGCGGCTTGGCCCGCGCGAAGCTCAAGGACCGCGCCGGGGCGGAGGAGGATTTGCGGGCCGCCGCGGAGGCGGACGCCAAGGAAGTTTGTCTGGGTCCGCTCTTCCAAGCGCATAGGGACCGTCTGGACCCCTTGTACTTCGACCGCTGCGTGGAGAAGTTCCCGGACGAGCCCAAGCTGTTCGCGGACCGCGGGGTGGCTCGCTACGCCTGCGGCCAAGCGGAGGCGGCGGTGGCCGACTTTCGCAAAGCCGCCGAGCTGCGGCCGGACGATCTGCAGGCGCTCGTGAGCCTGGCCTCCGCCTTGGAGGCGGCCGACCGCCGCGAGGAGGCTTTGCGGGAGGCGGACCGGGCGGCAGGTCTGGCGAAGGGCCGGGAGGGGGCCATCCTGGGCCAAATCGAGACGCTTCGCAAACGCCTGCGCGCCTCGGCGACAAAGCCCTAGGAGCCTGCGCACAGGCCGAGACCCAAGCGTTCCTCATAGGAGCGGCAGGCGTGCCTGCCTTCTTTGCGCAGGGCGCGGCACAGCGGGGCGGCGTCGCAATCTCCGGCGTCTCCGGCGCGGGCCTTGCGCCAAGCGGCCGCGGCCAGGCACAGCTCCCGGCCGACCGCGTCGCCCTTCTCTGTCATGCGTCCGCAGTCCTCGCGGCCCATCGCGCGCAGCAATTCCCGGACGCACATCCGCGAGACGGCGGGACGCGTCTCGAAGGCGGCCAGGCTCCGGCAGGTCCCCTCCGGATCGGCCGCTCCTCGCGCGAAGACCAGGCAGGCGCGCCGCCGATCGCGCGTCTTGAAGTCGTTGTGACCGATGCGTTCATGGGCCTCGCACGCGGCGGCCAAGGCCGCTGCGTCGCCCGTTTGAGCGGCGCGGATCTCCTCGAGCTCGTAGTAGGTCGAAAGGCAGGGGAAATCCAGCGTGCTCGGCCGGTCGAGGTCCTTTTTCTGGCTCTCCTGATATTGAATCTCGACGCGCAGCGGGCGCAGGGCGTCGCACCGGCGGGGGTCTCTCTCCGCGTAGGCCGCGCAGGCAAGACCGAGCACGAGATCGTCCATCTGAGGGCCGCGCAGACGCCCCGACTGGACCGCTGAGAGCGTGCCGCCGTTGAGCGCGGCGGCGAGGCGCTCCAGCGAGAAGACGGGTTTGCAGGGCTCCGCCGCGTGCAGGGCCGCCGCCAGCAGGAGCCAGGCCGGTCTCACGGCAGCGATCCGACGAGCCCCGCGGCGCAGACGGCGTCGCGGACCCTGTCGGCGTAGGATTGGGCGATCGCGGTGCCGTCGAGCATCAACAGTCGGCAGAACACGTTGTCCCCGCAGAGGCTCGGGTCGCCGGCCCGGTGAGCCTTGCGGAAGGCCGCGAACGCCCCGAAGCGTTTGAGGATCATGTCCGGAGCTGACACCCAAGGGGGCGAAGCGTCTCGTTCGCCGAAATGGGAGAGTTGGAACTCGCAGGCCTTGACCAGGTCGGAGTTCAGCCACCGCGGCTGCAACGCCGCGCAAGCGCGAGGGGGATCGTCGCGATACTTGGCGAAGATCCGGCACACCGCGGCGGCGTCGTCCGCCGTGAAGCGCGGATAAATGTCGGGGACGGCGCCGCGGCAGCGAGCGCCGAAATCCGGGGAATTCAAGATGAGGGCGCGGCCCACGCTCAGGTCGTTGTACCATTCCCGGCACTCCCCTTCGGGAGTCTGAGCGGCGCCCGGCATGATGCGCAGCAGCGCGTGAAGCTGACGGCAGCGCGTACGCGGCTCTCCCGCAAACGACGCCGCGAGGTAATACCACTGGGCGTCCTCGCTCAAGGCCGACCCGAGCCGGGAGGCCTGCGCCGCGCTGATCCGTCCTTGGGCTACGGCCGTCATCAGGCCGTCCATCGAGAATCGCTTCCGGCACGACTCCGGAGGGTCGGCGGCGGCCCCGCCGCGACCCTGCGCGGCATCGGCCGAGGAGACCGCGGTCGGTTTGGGCGCGGCCGCCGCGGTCGAAGCGGCCACGGCGGAGTCCTCCTCCCGCGGCAGCACGGGCACGACGGCCTCGGGCAGCGAGGCGGCGGTCAGCGCCCCGGTCAAAAACGCCAGCAGATCCTCTTTCTCGGCCGCGCTCAGCTGAAGAGGCTGCATCAAGGGATCGAGGTTGTCCTTCTGATCGCCTCCTCGGTCGTAGAAGTCTACCACGTCGCGCAGCGTCTTGAGGCTTCCGTCGTGCATGTACGGGGCGGTGAGGGCGACGTTGCGCAGGGGCGCCGTGCGGAACGCCCCGCGCATCTCGGGGACCGAGACGACCGCGTAGCGGCCGAGATCGGGCGCCGCCGTCGAGGACTTGACGCCGATGTTGTGGAAGAAATTATCCGTCATGTCGGGTCCGACGTGGCAGAGGATGCAGCGCGCTTTGCTGACGAACAGCTTGAAGCCTCGCCGCTGCGCCGGAGTCAGCGCCTGCTCGTCCGTGTAGAACCGGTCGAGCGGCACCTCCCCGGAGTGGATTTCGGTGCGCATGAAGGCGGCCAGGGCCTTGCCGATGCGCTCAGTCGTTATCCCGGGGGGGCCGTAGACCGAGCGGAATCGCCGCGCGTAGTCCGGAATCCTCTCGAGTTTGCCCGCCAGCTCGCCGAGATTCTGGTTCATCTCCAGGGGATTCGAGATCGGCTGCAGGGGCTGCTTGTCGAGCTCGGTCTCCCGCCCGTCCCAGAACAGGAAATGGCTGTGCCGGGCGTTGAGAAGAGAGGGCACGTTGCGCGGGAGCTTGACGCCCCCGCGTCCCCGGCCCCGGTCGAGGCCGTTGGTCCAGGCCAGGGCCGGGTTATGGCAGGTCGCGCAGCTCATCGCATTGTCGCCGGAGAGGCGGGGGTCGAAGAAGAGATTGCGGCCCAGGGCGGATTCCTCCGCCGAGGCGGGCCCGTTCTTGAAGAGCGGGATCAGGAAGAAGTTGAGGTCGGCGTCGACGGCGGGGTCGCCCCGATCCTCCGCCGCGCCGACGGGCGCGCCGAGCAGCAGCAGAAGCGATCCCGCGAGCAGGCTCCAGATTTCCAGCCGCATCGA
Source organism: Elusimicrobiota bacterium (assembly GCA_016194705.1). Lineage (GTDB taxonomy): Bacteria > Elusimicrobiota > Elusimicrobia > UBA1565 > UBA9628 > PALSA-1176. The sequence goes on from JACQAZ010000041.1 coordinate 150,400, forward strand.
GTGCCATTATACCGGGCCGGAGTCTGGAAGTCAAACCTGCTACCTGCGCGCCGCAGGCCGTCGGCGGCGTCTTTAGCGTCTTCAATCGGCCGGGAAAATGTGATACGATGATGCCGTCACGGGGTCATTAAAGACGGCGGAGGGAGAGAAACATGAATAGCGCGCGTTGCGCCTTCGTTATCTGGATCCTGTCGGTCTCGTCGGCGGCGCGGGCCTCGGACCCGGGCCCCGCGGCGCCCAGCCCCACCATGCCGACGACGAACACCTCCTTCAACGACGTCGACCACAACTTGGCGCAGGCGGAAATGGCCGTCAGGGAGGTCGAGGCCAAGGCGGCCCAAGCGGGAGGGGCCAAAGGCGGCGCCCCGTGCGAGCAATGCCAGTCGATCGACGGCATCGTGCAGCAGCTGGCCGCGCTGCCCCGTTTGACGGAGGCCGCGAAGGGTCACGCCGTTCGAGACAGGCTGACCGAGCGGCTGGAAGCGTATTTCCGCTGCGAGGCGGTCGTCGCGAAGAGCCCGTCGCGCTGCGAACCTCTGCGGCCGTGGGGCAAGGGCGACTACACGGCCAACGACGTACCCTACGACTACTGCTTCAGGGGTTATCTCGCCTTGGGCATGTTCAAGGGCTTGGCCGGCCATGGCCCGGACGCGGTCAAGTCGTGCGTCGACTCGCTCTCGGACGACCAGGCTCGCGGCGGAGCGAGGGCCATGCCCTCCGGCGCCGCGCGCTCGATTCCCGAGTACTGCGCGATCATGTCGAAATTCACCGATCCGGAACAGACCTGCGCGAAGGGCGCGAAGATCGGCGCCCCGCCTCAAGCCCTGCAGTCATGTCGCGAGATCGTCAGCCTCTTGAACGGGCAGCAAGACTGCGAGGGGACGCTGGACAGTCAGTATAAGCCGCTGTGCCCGGACCTGATCGCCTACCATAAGGCCCTGGCGGCAAAGAACGCCGAGCTCTGCGGCGCCCACGCCGCCTGCCGGGCTCTCATGGGCGGCGGCGAGAAGAGCTGCCAGCCGGCGCTCGACGACGTCAAGCGTTCCTGCTGCGACTTCTACGCCCGCGTCGGCCCCACCGACCCGCTGCACATCGCCAGCCCCGAGGTGCGAGCCGATGCCCTCTGGTCCGGCCATGCAAAGGGCCTCGAGACTCTGCTGACGCAGGCGCATGGACGCTTGGTCGAGATGGACGCCGTGAGCACGAGGCTCGGCGCGACGGCGTTCGCCAAGGAGATCGACTTTCGCGAGGAAAAGATCGCCGACCTGCGTGAACGGTGGCGGCGGCTGAACCTCAAGCTCCACCCCGCGGCGCCGGCCAAGTCTCCCGCCAGCCGGAAGAAATGACGGGGCGGCCTGATCCGTTTCAGGCCGTCTTCGACCGAGAAGAGAGCTCGCAAGTCGTCGAAGGTCTGGGAAGACTGACCCATCTGGGCCGCTCGTCTCGCTACGACCTGCGGCGCCATGGCCTGATGCGCGAGGCGGCCTACCGCAAGGCGCTCGGCTCGGCGCCGAGCGCGGCGCGCTCCCCCCGTCTTCTAGCGAAGCGCGCGCGGGCCGAGAGGATCCTCGGCTTGGGCGGCGAGGCAAGGCGGGCGCTCGAGCGGGCCGCGGCGGGGGACCCGCGTTTGCCCGAGGCGCACGCCTGGCTTTGGGAACTCGATTGGGGGGCGGGGCGGCGGCACCCCGCTCCTGCAGGAGGCATCGACCGGGCCGTGGCCCTGGCTCCGAGAGAGCCCTGCTGGCGGGTCTGGAGGGGGCTGGGCCGCCTTCCGGGCCGCCAAGCGCGCGATCAGGCCGCTTGCCGGAAGTCCCTGGAGGATTTCGAGGCGGCCCTGGCCCTGGGTCCCGCGTGCGCGCTCGCCCATGCCGGACGGGCCATGGCCTTGACGGGACTGGGAGGATTGCGCGCGGCCGAGGCGGGCCTGGGCAAGGCCATCCGGCTCGAGCCCCGGCAGGGATGGCTGCACCACTTGCGCGCGCGCGCGCGGCTGGGTCTCAAAGACTTGGACGGCTTCGTCGCCGATTGCGAGTCGTCGATCCTGCTCGACGAAGCCCTCGGAGACTTCGCCAACATCTTCGGCTCCATGCCCGGCTACTCGCCCAAGCGTTTGGCCGAGAGGGCCGACCGCTATCTGGCCCGCCATCCGAAGACCTATTGGATGCACGCCTTCCGGGGTGACTGCCGCCGCTCGCCGGAGGTCGACGATTCGAGCGGCGCGCTCGAGGACCTGGAGACGGCCGTCGCCCTGCGCCCCGATTGTTCCTGGGCCTGGGCTTATCTCTCCCGCGCTCGGTTGAGCTCCGGGCTCGAGGGGCCGGCTCTCGAGGCGGCCGATCGCGCCGTCTCGCTCGAGCCGGACTGCGGCTGGTACCGTATCTGGCGGGGAGAGATCCGACGCCGCCTCGGCGAAACCTCGGCGGCGCTGCGCGATTTCGACCGCGGGCTGGCCTTGTCCCCAGACTACGAGCTCGGCTACGCATGGCGCGGGGGCGCGAAACTCGCGGCGCGCCGACCCGCGGAAGCCTTGACCGATCTCGAGCTGTCGCTCAAGCTGTTTCCGAACTACGCCTGGGCGCGCGAGCAGCGCGCCCAGGCCTTGACGGCGTTGGGTCCGGCGCGAAGCCGGAAGGCGGGACGGTCCGGCGACGGACATCTGACTCGCGCCCGGGCCGCGCGCGAGAAGGGAGAACTTGAGGAGGCTCGGCGCGAGCTGGACGCTCTCGTCCGTCTGAGGTCCGACGCCGCGGCATTCGAGGAGCGGGCCGGGCTGCTTTCCGACATGGGCTTCGTGGTCGAGGCACTGGCCGACATGGACCGGGCCCTGAAGGAGGCCGGCTCGCAGGCCGGTCTCTACGCCCGGAGGGCGCAATTCCATCTCCAGAGGCGCAACTACCCCGAGGCCGAAAGCGATCTCGGCCGGGCGATCAAGCTCGCCGCCGGCGATCCTTGGCTCCGGGCCAAGAGGTCCGAGCTTTTCACTTTGACCGACCGTCTACCCCTGGCCCAGGAGGACCTGGACCGCGCGCTTGCTTTGGCGCCCAAAGAGGAGAGCCTGCGCCTCTCGCGTCTGCGCCTGCTCGTGCAGCGGGGCCTGCGCTCCCAAGCGGCGGCCGAGATCCGCGCGCTGCTGGGCTCGGGTTCGGAGCGCGGGGCGCTCGAGGCGGTGTTTTACCGCGGCTGCCTCGACTTCAAGGCCGGCAAGCCCGGCTGCGGAGAGAAGGATTTCAAGAAGCTCATGAAGGACCTGCCGGAGGAAGACCCGCTCTCCATGCGCGCTCGGTTTTACTGGGCCGCCTCGCGCGCCGCGGACCCGTCGTTTCGAAAGAGGCATCACATGAAAACCCCCAAAGAGAAAACGCCCAAGCTTTTCCTGTGCGGGCTCGGCATCTTCCCGCCGTACACGGCCTCGCTCGAGGTCCTGCACGCGCTCAGCCGCTGCGACGTGCTGTTCAACAACGTCGCCGGCCCCGAGGTGCGCGAACTGCTCGCCGAGCTCTGCGCCGACATCCGCCCGGCCTCGTACCAAGCCTGGCAGGACGAGCCGCGCTGGGCCGACAGCATCTTTCAAGAGCTCGATAAGGGCCGCAAGGTCGGCTTCGTCACAAGGGGGCACCCCCTCGTGTTCGGGGGCCTGGCCGTCGAGTTGGTCAAGCGCTGCCGCCGCAAGGGCGTGTCCCACGAGACCTTCGGCGCCGTGTCCTCGATCGACCACCTGCTCGCCTACACGGGCAAGGGCCTGGGCGACGATTTCGGCGGGATCCAGGCCGTCGACGCCCCGGCCGTCGAGCGGGCCAAGTCGGTGAACACGGCCCTGCCGCTCTTGGCCTGCTTCTACTCGGGTCTCTCGGGGCGCGCCGCCGTCTCGGCCTTCCGCAAAAGCCTCGAGCGCTTCTATCCCGCCCGCCACGGCTGCTGGATGTTCGGGCCGAAATACGACGCCCCGCCCGCGGTGTTGGCGCTGGGCGAGCTGGAAAAACGCTACCCGGAGATCCACGCAAGCCTCATGCTGTATGTCCCTCCTTTATAATGCCTGAGACCGCCTTGGCGCGGGCCGAGCGCCTATTCGCCTCTCAGGGGGAGGCCAGGTCCTATCTGACGAGCCTCATCGGCGCGGCTCCGGGGGCGCACAAGGCCTGGCGTGAGATCCTCGCCTGCTGCCGGAAAGCCAGGCCCGAGGCGGCCGTCCTGCGGCTTCAAGGCCGCGCTCTCGCCTTCCTGGGGCAGTCCGGCCCCGCTCTCTCGGCCCTCGACCAAGCCGTCGCCCTCGAGCCGGAAAGCGCGCCCGGCTGGGCCTGGCGGGGCGAGGCGCGGCTGCTCGCGGGGATGGGCCCCGAGGCGGCCGCCGATCTCGACCGGGCCGTCGAGCTCGATCCAGCCTGGCCGTGGGCGCGCCTCCTGCGCGCCGTCGGCCGTTTGACCATGGGCGACACCGCGGGCGCGCAAAGCGATCTGGCTCCGGTCCTGTCCGATCCTCGCGCCAAGGAATGCGCCCTGGGCCTGCGCGCGCTCTTGGAAGGCCAGAACGGGGACCCGGCCAAAGGCGTGCGGCTGCTGGCCGGCGCACAGACCTCCGGCTTTCTGTTTGCGGTCCGCGGCGTCCTGCGCCGCGGCCTCCAGGACTTCAACGGGAGCCTGGAGGATCTCAACAAAGCCGCCCAAATGGAAGCGACACCGTGGGTGTACTCTCAGCGCGCCGACGTCTACAACCGCGCCGGCTTTTTCCGAGAGGCGCTTAAGGACCTCGAGAAGGTCTCCGAGCTGCTGCCGGACTCGGCTCAACCGCACGCCCAGGCCGCCAACGTCTATTTCGACCAGGCCTTCTACCCCGAGGCGCTCTCCGAGTTGGAGAAGGCCGTCGAACGCAGCCCGGCCGACCCGGTCCTGATGTCTCGGCGGGCGCGTTTTTTCCTCGTGCTGGGGCGACTCAAGGACGCCGAAGCGGACTTGAAGCGCGTCGCCAAGCTCGATTCTCAGAACGGCCAGGTCCGTTTCGAGCTGCTGCAGGTGCTGGCCCTGCAAAATAGATTTTCCGAGGTTCTCTCTGAGATCAACCAGGGCGCGCTCGCGCCGCCCTACGACGACTACCTGCGCGGCTACGTCGCCTGCCGCCGCGGCCGATATCAGAAAGCGGAGAAGCATTTCCTTTCGGCCGCGAAGGGCGCTGAGGGCTCCTTCAACGAGCGCGTGCGCTTCTACGCCTTGGTCGCGCGCGTGCTGGGGGCCCCGGCCCCCAAGACTGCGAAGGCCCCGCAGTTCTACCTCTGCGGCATCGGCCTGCACCACCCGTATCAGATCACGGTCGAGATCCTCCACGCGCTCAACTCGTGCGAGGTTCTCTACAACAATCTCGGCGACCCGCAGGTCTCGGAATTTCTGGGCCTGTTCCGAGCCGAGGTCCGCGCGGTCACGCGCGTGCCGGGCGAGCCGGCGATGGGGCGGGTGCGGCGGATCATCGCGGGCTTCAAGAAGGGCAGGCCGACGGGCTTCGTGACCCGGATCCATCCCTTCATCTACCGGCGCATCGCCAACGACCTCGTGACGGCTTGCCGCGAGAAGGGCATCTCCTTCCACTCCTTCGGTGCCGTCTCGTTGACCGAAATCTCATGGGCCCTGGGCTCTTCCGTCGCGGGAGCACCCGTCGGGCCGATGGGAGCGCGCGTCTTCGACATGTGCTGGCTCAACGACCACCCGGAACTGTTGGAGAGCCGCTATCACATGGTCGTCTACTGCATCGCGGGCTCCGAGCACAGGAGCAGGCTCCACACCCTTCTCTTGAAGCGCTATCCGCCCAAGCACACGGTGTATCTGCTCGCGGGTTCGGGCGACAAGGAGCAGGAGGTCGTCGGGCACGAGCTCAGGACTTTCCGGCAGCCGCTCCTCAACGCCGACCTCGGCGCCGTGCTCTACGCCCCGCCGCGCGCTTAAGCTAGACCGAGGCCGGAGTCCGCGCCCGATGCCGCTGGGTGAACTCGGTCAAACGGCTGTGGCGGTGATCGCCGATGGCGGCGAGCTGGCGCGGTTGCTGAACCATCTCAGGCTGCCGGCGGAGCTTCCGAAGACCAAGCCATCGAGGGCGCCTCCTGGAAGGACGATGGACGAGGGCGGGCAGTTGGATCCCGGCCTCGACGAGTGGGAGGGCAAGGAGCAGGCGCCGGGCGACGGCTGAACTCGGTGTCTGAGCGGCGTTCGCCCGAACGGTGTGGGGGCGATCCCCGGAACGGGGATCGAACGGTTCACCCACCGATTATACCTCGTCGAGGGCTTGACTCGCCGCGGTTTTAGGACAAAACTCTGGGGTGTGGGATCGAGCACGCGAGGAAAGCGGCCTTCATTTTCTTACGAGGTTCTGTCTCCACTAATCCGTGAGGGGCTAGCGCTGGTCGGCGCACGGGGCACGGCGGCCTGGACGACGCGCACGGCGCGCAAGGTCGTGGCGGCGGCGGTGGGGTATCTGATTCTCGCTAGGGAGCCGCCTTATCCGTCAAGAACCTCCCGAGCTTCTTGCACGCGGGCAAGCGGTTTCCTCGACAGGCCTTCTGATAGTAGCGCCTCGCCTCGGCCATGTTGCCTTGCTTCTCATAGACCTGCCCGACCCTGCGGCAGCCCGTGAGGTTGCTCTCCTGGCAAGAAGTGAGGAAAAGGCTCAGGGTCTCCGGCGCATCCAAGGGATGGGCCGCGTCCATCATGCAATCGTCGTCCATTTCATCATACTCATCGGGATGGTCGCGCGACACATCGGGATGGTCGCGCACGCATTGGACATACGCTTTCCAATGCGGAAGCGTGCACCTCGCGCGAGCCTTGCGGTCTTCGAAATGCACCTCATCCCTCATTAGAACGACGCAGTCGCCATACGCGTCCTCCGCGGATTTGTCGCCAGAGATTTTGTTTGCATCCCCGACGCAGCGGACACCGATGAACGCTTTCTTCGATATGGATTGGAATGCCATATTCGCAGTGGTGCCCCGGTACGTCCAGGCCTTGAGCTGGGGGTCGGATTCGTCGAGGGAAGAAGTCCAGTAGCGCTCCTTCGGCACGTCGGGCATAACGACCAGAAATTCATGGTTCCCATCCAATCGTCCCAGCCCCGGCGTGTCAAGGGAATCATTCAGCGTCTCGCATTCCTCCTTCGTGGGCAGGCGCAGGCCGGGATCTATGTCCCGGCACGTCTTGACGGCGTGCGCATGCGGCTCGGCCGGCAGGTTGTCGAGCCAGAACAGACCACCGACCTCGACGCCGTTGAGCACCGAACCTCGTGCGCCCCGGCGCTGGACGCGCTTGACCAAGACCCCCTGCGAGGTGAGGCAGGATTGGGCCAAATTCAGTCTTCGCAGTTCGGAGCAAGGGGGAGCGTCCTGCCCTGTTTTATTCGCGGGGGCCGCGGCCTCGGGCGCCTTTTGCGGTGCGACGGCAACACGGCGAGCGGCCTCCACGGTGATCGCGCACTTCTGTTCGGGAGTCGTCACGCAATCCACCTTATGCAGAGTAAAATGCGTCCGTCCACCCCCAAGATCGGTGGCCTTGCCGAACTGCTTGAGCATGTCGGTCAAGTTGGTGGAGAAAGGGAGTTCCCGATGAGGGTTATCGCAAGAATACGTGACCTCGTCGGCCAGCCCACTGCGAGGCAGCGGCCACGGCTTGACGATCTGGGTGCAGCTCAAATCGATCGCCGAAAGCCTGTTCCCAACGACCTTGAACTCTTTGCCCGCGAGAGCGGGGATCATGAAGTGGCTGTCCAGCATCGACAGGACCTTGGCGTCGGGCTCGGGATGGAGCGCGGGATCCAGGGGAGGCGCGGAGGCATTCAGCGATTCTTCGGATTCACGCTGCTCAGTCTCCAGCTGACGATGAGTTTTCTTTAGGCTTGCCAGCGCCCAGAATTCCTTCTTTGAGAGATTCCGACCGCGAAAATCCAGGGAACGGTCGCCGACGTTGAAGTACCCCCAATAATACGGTTCCCCTTGATGCGAGAACCGGATGAACCATAGGCCGCCCACTCCGCATTGCAGCATTGAGATTCGGCCTTGAATCTCGGATCCAGATGCCTTCAGCTTAATGATGTCGTTCGCGAGCATGTTCTTCATCTCTGCGTCTGAATAAGCACGGGAGAGGTCTCGCATCATGATCTCGGCGTCACCGCCATGCGCCAAGAGCTTGATTTTGGGATTCGCCGGCGTCTCGATATACCAATCTCCAGGAACGGTGACAACAAAGCTCTGATCCGAGGATTCCAACTCCGCGGCGAAGGCGATGGGTACAAACGCGAACAACATCGACAGAGCTGTGACGAGAATGTGCATCGATCATTTATCCTTGTAGAGCGAGCGGTTTTCCTTCCATTCTCTTGCCCGCATCGCCTGTTCTTTTTCTTTCTTGCTTTGGGAGTCATAACGCATGGGGACGAGGACTCTGCGGACCATGGCTGGCCCTACGTTGCCCATCCCTATCTTGCCTCCCTCGAACCATTGCTCCGGTTGGGGGTTATCAAAGGAATCTTCCTCGGTTTGCTCATTCGCGATCGGGTAGCCAAGCCAGCTCAGGGGTCCCGGCGTTTGGCCCTGGGCGAAATAGACTTGACGTATCGAGCCGCGCACCAAATACGCGTCGTACGCGCCGTCCTCGTGCATGCAGATGGTCTTGCCCTGGCTGCCGCCGTCGAATTCCTGCACGACGCCATCGGCCCAACGATGAACCGCCACACCGCTGCCCAAGTCCGAGGGGACCCCGAGGTCAGATTGCCCGCCGTTGCTGTTGTAGCAGTCGATGATGTTCTGATCGATCTTGCCGTCGCGGAATTTCCCCAAGGCCTCCATGCCCGGCTTGAGGTCCGGCAGCTGGGCCACCGTCGGCACCGGCACTGGGGGACCCAAGTGCCGGCAGGAGAGCTCGCGCTGCGGCGCGCCCAGGTATGTCGCGCCCCCCTTCTGCTCGGTCGGCTGCCAGACGCGCAGCCCGACCAAGGCGGAGCCCGGCGGGCAGGCCCAGAGACCCTGGCGCGCCGTGGCGGCATCGATGATGGCATCCCCGTTGAGGTTGAGGACCGGCGCGCAGGAGAAGGCGGAGACCGGGTGCTGGGACGATTCGTCGTACTCGAGCCCTGTGACCGCCTTGCCCTGGGGGCAGAGGTTAATCTCATTATCCGAGAACGAGTAGTTGTGGAGCGTCTCGGCCTCCACGCCGGTCTCATACTTTCCCTGGCGAACGGACTGGCCGGGCAGGCACAGTAAAGTCTTGAAGACGTCGTGGGCGCCGTAGGATATGCCGGTCAATAAAGCGCCGAGCGGACAGGAGTGGATGTCGTTGCGGCGCGTGGCGTCAGCGAGGAACTCCCCCGTCGTCGGGGCGGCCGGTGCGCCGGCCGCCCCGATGGGCGCGGCGGTTGAAACCGCCGGTGCGGCGGCTTGGCTGGCCTTGGCGGACACCGGGACCGGCGAGGGTGAGCGATTCTTCATGAAGTACATCGCGCCAACAGCTAGCGCAATGGTGGCAAGCGCGGCGGTCAAATATTTCATAGTCTAGTTGGTACTAAATCAGGTATGCCGGTTGCAACAAAAGACCATCGAGGGCTTGACTCGCCGCGGTTTTAGGACAAAACTCTGGGGTGTGGGATCGAGCACGCGAGGAAAGCGGCCTTCATTTTCTTACGAGGTTTATGACCAGATGGGATACGCCCCCTCTCGGCAGGTGACGATCTCGACGGGGACGGGCTCGACCGGATGGGCCTATGCCAACCGCGTCAGCGTCCTGACGATGCTGCGGCCGGAGCCGAAGCAGGCGTACAAATGCACCGACGATCTCACCCGCGTCGCTCCTGACGACGCGATCACCATTCTCCCGCCCGGCTCGAGACCCCTCCTCGATGGCCGCCACTAAGGCTTCTCCATAAAGGGCGGCAGGCGGCGGGAGCCAGCATGAACAAGGATCGATGCCGCTCGGGGATCCGCATGAGATCGCGCTTGGTGATGACCACGTTCGGATAAATGTCGGTCAGGTTCGGGTCCCGGAACCAGCTGCGCGTGAACACGAACATCAGCAGGGGGCGCGGCTCGCGGCTGAAGTTGGGCTCCCCGCAATGGAAGGTCCGAAAATCGAAGAGGAACGAGCGCCCGAAATCGCCGACCATGCGCTCGCAGGGGAAGTCGCGCAGGATGGCAGACTCCCCCGGTGGCCGGGCCCGCAGCGCGGTGCGATGCGAGCCGGGCCAGATCACGGTGGGGCCGTTGTCCTCGTCGACGTCGCAGAGCGGGACGCACAGCGTGACGGCGTAGGGCGGGAGGTCCGAGAGGTCGCCTCGAAAGGATTTCTTCTTCTTGCCCGCGGCTCGGTCGAAGCGGATGGGTCCGTCGATGTGCTGATGCTGCCGGCTCGACCCGGGCAGCGAGACGACGACCTCGAGACTGCCGATGCAGCGGGAAGGCCACAGCAAGGCCGCGATCGTCTCTCCCAGCCTGCGGTTCGCGTAGAACGCCGGCTCCAGGAAGGGGCCCTCGAAAGGCAGGACGGCGGCGTAGCGGCCGCCGATGTCGCGGACCAGGCCATGCTCGCGCAATTGGCCGTTTTCATGCCGCCGCATGACCTCCGACCGGATGCGCTTGAGCAGGGGAAGGGGGAATAGGTTCTCGAAGATGAGAGCGCCGTCGCGCTTCATCCCGGAGTTGATCCCCCGAAGTGTTTTCGAGGACAGGCCTTTCGCGTCTTTCTTGGAGAATTCGATGTTCGAGATGGCCACGGTGCGAGTCAATTATACCCCTTCGCGGGCCGGCGCGGTGTTGACTTCGAATCGTCGAACGCAATATAACTGGGCCATGAACATCTTGATGGCGGCCATCGTGACTTTGCAAGTCTCTCCGCTCCTGGCGGGCTCGTTCGCCGAGTATCCCGGCGCGTCCTTGGACAAGAAATTGACCAAGAAGGCGCAGGCCGCCGCGGACAAGGCCGGCAAGAAATCCTCGACCAAGGCCTTTTACACTTCGGACAGCTTCGAAAGGGTCAAGGCGTTCTACCTCAAGCGCGGGACCGAGTATCAGATGCCAAGGCGCCAGCAGGCTTTGGACGACGGCACGGTCGTCAAGCAAGCCTATTTCATTTTTGACGGTGCGTCGGGGATCAGCGCTTCCAAGGACTGGCTCTCGGTCCAAAATCCCTTGATCGGCGATTTCGAATTCAAGGACGGCAAGCCGCGGTTCCTCGACGTCAGGAAGAACACGACTTCGATCCAGAGGGTTTGGAGCAAGTAGTCCGGATCCAAAAGGCCTGATCGTATTCGTGCCGCCTGAATGGACCATCTTGGGCTGCCGGGGCCGCTCTCTCGACGCTTCGTTTGACTCTCACGGAAGCGGGGGCCTCCTTGATAGGCCTTCGGGCCTATTTCCCGGGAGGCCTAAGGGTGTTTCCTTGGGGTCCTTTCGTCTCATGCCCAAGAACCAGGCGGCCGCTAAACTGTACGGAGCGGCCGATGTTTCTGGTTGCCGTTTCCTTGGAGAAAAAAACATGAAACGAATGGCTGGATGGTGGGCAGGCGGCTTGGTCTTGTGCATCGGCGCCGTATGCTTCGGACAGCAGTCCCCGCACGATCCGAATTCTGATTTCGCCGCGGACTACAACGGCGTCATGTCCGAGGTCCGGGGCTGCGCCGGCGATTCGTGCGCGCAAGAACCAAGCCGGTATTTCCAATCCTTGGGCTTCAAGGAACGCCGGCAAGGCCGCGAATGGACCTGGCAGGGGGACACAGCCGACGGCAAGGTCACTATCAACGTGGAGAGGACTTATTTTTCCTCTTATGTCGTGAAGCTTTTGTACCGGATCGGCCCGGAATCGGAGTCGATCGCCCAGATGACTCTCGTGGCGAGGGACGATAATGCGACCTTGGAGACGATGCCGGTCCGTCTGGCTCCCTTCCTTGGTGAAGACGGGACGCTGCGCCTTGACCGCGTGGTAAATCATCCCCCGATCAGGGAGAAGTTCACCGTTGCGGCCCGGGAATATGAGACCTATGCGGGAGAACAGGCGCGGACGGTTGATTGGCTCAGGGAGCACGGCTTTGATCGGGTCCAAGATCTCGTTCTCTACAACAATGCCGCATCTTGGCGGAGGCGCTCGAAGAACGCGAATATCCCGCAGCTGGTTCAAGTCGACATTTTCAAACGATACCAGCATACGGGAGGGAAATTCCCGCGAGCGACCAGGGATATTGGGAAGCTCGGCTCGGTCCGGATCGTGCGTTGGGATTCGACCGGCGGCGACCAGGTCCTGAGGGGCGATCGCGAAGGATCATTTTCCTTGACGGATTTTTTGTCCGCTTCAAACCTGAAGTATATGGAGAGCCTGCTCCAGGAAATGGATCGGGGAAAGACCGGCCTAGGCTCCAATTAAAGGAAAGCCCCGCAAGAAATTCTAGCATCCCGCCGTGGTCGGCTGCCCATCCTGCGGAGGTGCGATGACGGCTGTGGGATTGCTCGCCGCGAGGGCTTGACGCGCGGCGTTTTGAGGGCGATACTCTGGGGTGTGGAAGGGGGGGCGGGGCAAAAGCGCGCTGGAATTTCTTACGAGGTTTCTTCCGATGACTAGAACGGCGAGCGCCGCTCTGCTCTTTTCGGTCTCGCTCCTCCCGGCCGCCGCGGCGTTGGAGCAAGACCCGCGGCAAGGGGAAGGCCCTTATTCTCAGGAGACGGTCGGAGCCCTCGACAACGCCATCCTGCGAAGCGCCGAAGTTCTTTTGCGCCTCCAGGCGAAGGATGGATCGTGGGAGGGGGATGTCGCCGTCACCGCGCTGGCGGTCCAGGCATTGGCCGCGGTCGAGCCCCCGACCGAGGCCGACGCGGCGGCGGTCGAAACCGGGCTCCAGTTCATCTTCGGGTCCAAGGCGCTCAAAGCCGCGCCCGCCTCGCTCGATGGCGCCGGCGCCTATGCCCTGGCCTACGCCCTGGCAGCCGCTCACGTCAGACCCAAGATCGACGACCAGTCCGGGCTGCTGGGCTACGGCCCGCGCCTGCGCGAGCTTCTCGAGGGCGCGCGGCAGCGGGGATGCACGGGATTTCAGAAAACGATATTCCTCAAGTCGCTTACCAAGCTCGGAGCGTCCAAAGATCAACTCAGAGTCTTCGCCGAGGCGCTGGAGAAGAACCGGAGGGGGTCCGCCGCACTCGCCTGCGCGGCGCTCGTCCCGGACCCGAAAGAAACGATCGCCCGTACTCTCCTGCGCGACATCGCGCTGTACCGGTACGGGCATTCGAGCCCCCGACGGGTGAAGCGGGACTTCGACGACATCATCGACCAAGAGGAAAGAGGGAAGGCGGGAACTCCGCGGTCCCGGAAGCCCGGACCCCTGGCCCTCTCGGGACTGCTCTGGGCCTCGGTCGCCCTGACCGAAATGCGGCAAGATCTCGTCGAGCCCAAGCGAGGCTGTCTGTTCAGCGCCGATCTCCTCGCATCACGGCTCTTGGAGATCCGAGCGCCGAACGGGGGCTGGGGCGAAGGCGGCTATCGGGGCGCAAGTTTTGGGACGGCCTCGGCGCTGCTGGCGCTCGTGCATCTGCGCGGCGTCTTCGCGGATGAGATTTCGCTTCGCCATTGACGGCCTGGACTTTTTTGCGGGCTCGAGATCCAAAAGGCCTGATCGTATTCGTGCCGCCTGAACCCGCGGGCCGACCTCAAACCTTCCTCCAGCAGGACGGCCATCTCCGGAACGCCCAGCGGCGCGCGCTCTGCCAATCCTGCCTTCCTTCTCAAATGCCGGATGACGAATTCCGGAACGGCTTCGAAATCGGCCCTCATTCCGGCCTCGTCCCGGAGTTCCTTCTTGACCAGAGCGCGGTTGATGAAGGTCCAGATCGAATGGGGAGGGTTGGCGTCGAGGTCCGCGAGGGCCTCGGCGTAGCGGCCCAGTTCCCGCTTGGCCTCGGCGCGCCAGACGTAAGCCTCGAAATCCCTCGGGTAGCGCCGCAGGGCGTCGTCGAGGAGCCGCACGGCCTTGCGCGGGCGTCCGAGCTTGAGAGTCGCCGCCGCAGCAGTACGCGAAGGGCGCGCCGAGAGCGCAGGCCTTCTCCAGATGCCTCAGAGCGTCGGCGTATCGGCCCAGCCACAGATCGACGGCGCCCGACCACGTCAGGGCGTGTCCCTTTTCGTCGGCGGAGGCCGCGCTCAGGGCGCGACGCATCTGCGCGCGCGCCGCCCGCGGGTTCTGCAGGCAGAGATAGGCCTCCGCCAAGAAGCCGTGCGCGCGCCAGTCCAGCGGCCTCTGGCGCAGCGCCAGCTTGGACCAGGACACGGCGCGCTTGAAATTGCCGGCCAACAGGGTCGCCGACGCCGCTTTGTAGAGCATCCAGCCGTAGCGCCGGCGGGGAGCGCGCGCCACGGCCTCGAAGCGGGCGGCGCCGTCCGGGCCGCTCAAGAGGGCGCGGAAATATTGGAGCCAAGGGCCGAGCCTCCGGCTTCCGATCGAGCGGGCCAGCTGCCTGAGCTCCCTGCGCCGGTCGTGGGCTGAGTGCCGGTGGTCCCATTCCCAGGGATCCAAGAAGGCCCTGAGGTCGGCGACGCTCAGGCCCGCGTCGATGGCGGCCTCGGCGGCTTGCGCGGCCTGGGCGTAGAGCCCCATTTTGACCAGCGCCTTGAACTTGTCCGGGCCGTCGAGCGCGCCGCGGTCCCCGGCGACCGCTTTTCTCAGGAGCGCTTTTGCCGCCTTGGCGCGGCCCGAAGAGTACAATATCTCGCCCAAATGCAGGCGGGCCCAGCCGTCGTTCGGGTCGAGCTTCAGGACCCTATGCAGCGCCGCCTGCGCTTTCGCCCATTGGCCGCGGGACCGATAGGCTTGGCCGAGAATCCGCAGGACGCCGGCCATGAAGGGGCGCGAGCGCCGGTCCCCGGCCGCCAGCGCCAGCGCCGCGTCGAGCGCCGCCGCGGCCGCCTCCAGGCGGTCCCGAGACAAAAGGACCAGCCCGCGCTCGCGCAGAGTCTCCGCGAGCTGGCGGCGGGCGTCGGCATCGTCGGGCGCGCAGGCGAGGACGGCGCGCAGCGTGCTCTCCGCCTCCTCGAGCCGGCCCGCGGACAGCTGGAGCGAGGCGCGCCGCCGCCTCAAGGCCCCGAGCTGCCGGATGGTCGCGGCGTGGCCGGGCTCCTCTCGCAGCGCCTGGCGCAAGGCATCTTCGGCCGCTCCCAGCCGGCCCGCGCCCGATTGAAGCGAAGCGCGCTGCCGCAGGACCCCGAGCAGCAGCGCGCGGGTCCCGCCGCGGCCGGGCTCGGCCCGCAGGGCCCGGCGCAGCGTCTTCTCGGCGGTCGCAAGCCGGGCCAACGAGCCCGAATTGAGGCCCACGCGCGCGAGGAATTCGGCGAATTCGGCCAGGGCCGCGGGCTCGTCGAGCCCGAATCCGACGGCTCTGCGCAGGGCGATCGCGGCGAGGTCCAAGCGGCCGGCGGCCTCGAAGGCCTTCCCGCAGTCCCTCAGCGCCTCGACGAGGCGCCCGCGGTCGGCCCGCGTCCGGGGTTCGAGCGCGAGGATTCCGCGCAAGGTCCGCGCCGCGCGCGCCGAGCGGCCGCCCTGTCGCATGACCTGGGCCAGGCCCGAATAGGCGGGCAGGCAGCGGGGGGAGTCCCTCACCGCGGCGAGGAAGGCGTCGATGGCCTCCCGTCGCCGGCCCATCGAGCGCAGGGCGTTGGCCTCGAAGCACCGGATGTCCGGTCTCGATTCGCCCGTGGAGAGGGCCCGCCGGAAGCAGCGCAGAGCCTGCGCGTGGCGGCCGGCGTTGTAGTCTTCTATCCCGCGCCGGACCCAATGCTCGCGTCCTCGGCCGTCGTCCATACCGGAGATTGTGCCCCTCCAGGCGCGGCCAGTCAAGCCGGTCGCCCCCCCGGCCTAGGGCGCCGCGGCGTCCTTGAGGCCGGCGTTCCACATCTCGAAGTACTTGCCCTTGCGGGCCAAGAGCTCCGCGTGCGTGCCGGATTCCGCGATGCGCCCGCCGTCGAGCACGAAGATCTTGTCGACGTTCTGCACGGTGGTGAGGCGGTGGGCCACGATGACCGTCGTGCGGCCCTTCATGAGCTTCTCGAGCGCCTTCTTGACGGAGCGCTCGGTCTTGTTGTCGAGGGCCGAGGTGGCCTCGTCGAGGAACAGGATCCTCGGGTCGCGCAGAAGGGCGCGCACGATCGCGATGCGCTGGCGCTCGCCGCCGGAAAGCGAATTGACGTCCGTGTCGAGGCCCTGCGGGTGGGTCTTGCGATCCAGAATAAAGCGGGCCTGCGCGGCCTCGATGGCGGAGCGCAGGCGCTCCTCGCCGGCGTCTGGCTGGACCGCGACCAAGTTGGCGCGCACGCTCCCCCGGAAGAGGCCCCCGTCCTGGGGGACGATGGCCAACGCGCCCGTGAGGCTTGCGCGCTTGACGTCCCTGAGGTCGCGGCCGTCGACGAAGACGCCGCCCCGTTGAGGATCGTAGAGGCGGGCCATGAGGCGGATGATGGTGCTCTTGCCCGAGCCCGTGCCGCCGACGAAGGCCGCGGACTGGCCGGGCTCAATAGTGAAGCTCAGGTCGTCGAGCAGAGGGGTCTTGCCGTCGTAGCTGAAGCCGACATTCTTGAACTCGATGCGTCCCTTGACCGCGCCGAGATCGGCTGCGTCGGGCGAGTCTGCGATCTCGGGCTTCATCGCGAGCAGCTCGAGCACGCGCTGGGTGCCGCCGTCGGCGGTCTTGTACTTGGTCCGGTCCTCGCTCAGGCCCTCGATGGAGCCCGCGTAGCCCAGGGCGTAGGACTCGAGCGCGAGGATCGTGCCCACGGAGGGATGCCCGTAGCGGAACAGCGTCCAGGTGCACAGCCCGACGATCAAGAGCTTGGTCGAAAAGTCGCCCAGCGAGCTCAGCAGCACGTGGTACCACGACTCGACCCTCGAGCTTTTCTCGCCGATGCCCTTGAGCTCTTCGGCCGACTCCTCGAAATGGGCCGCGACGCGGTCCTCGATGCCGAAGATTTTGACCGCCTCCATGATCGAGAAGGCGTCGGCGGCGTAGCCGATCATCTTGGCGCGTTTGTTCATGTAGCGCTCGTTGATGCGCTCGAAGAGGTTCGAGACCTTGGTCGTGAGCACGGCGAAGAGCGGCAGGGAGGCCATGACCATGAGCGCGATGCGCCAGTCCGTCGAGAGGAGGACCGCCGAGTTGAACAGCAAGGAGAGGAGGTGGTAGGGCAAAGTGAAGGGGACGTGCACGTTCTTGGCCTCGAGCTGGGTCACGTCCTCGGAGAGCCGCGGCGAGAGCTCGGAGGGCTTGACCGTGTGGTGGAACCCCATCGAGAGCGAGGCCAGATGCTTGAAGAGGTGGGTCCTGATGTCCTTGACGAGGCGTATGCCCGTCAGGCTCGTCGTCAGGGTGTGCCCGAGCTCGACGGCCGAGTAGACGAAGCTCGAGAACATCGTCAGGAACAAAAAGGAAAGGTAGGGGACCAGGGCTTTGGGGATCGCGTCGCCGCCGGCGGCGTCGATCACGCGGCCCGTGAAGTAGCCGATGCCGATGAAGAGAACGGCGTCGAAGATCAGCAGGGCCCGAGCCTTTCGGATGGCGCCGCGGTACTTGTCGACGAAAGGGCGCACCGCATCGTCGCCGCGCATCATCGACGGTATGCTCGTGACGAACTCCTTGGCGTCGGCCGCGACCACGGCCGCGCCCTGCCAAATGCTGCGGGGCACCTTGGGCAGGGGGGCTTCTTCCTGCGCATCCTGCTCGGTCTTCTTGGGGTTGCGAATGTGGTAGAGCTCGTGCTCGGCGATCAGGGCCCTGTCGGCATAGGGAAGCTTGGCGACGATCTTGGAGTTGTGGGCGAAATAATAGACCTGGTTTCGGGAGCGGCCCGGGTGCGCGACGAGGTCGAGCGGAGCGTCGACGCCGGCCCGGGCGGCCAGCGCCTTGGCCTTGAGGCGGAACTCTTTCTTCGTGAGTTCGATCACGTAGACTTTCGTGCCGGAGGCCTCGTAGGTCCCTTGCGGATCGTAGACGGGATAGTCCTTGGTCCCCGGGGCGATGAGCCTCGCCTTGCGGGCGGTGAAGGCCGAGGCGATGATCGGGTTGACGACCTCCTTGTGCTGAGGGACGGTCAGCTCCTCCTCGGAGAGGCGCATCGCGGCGGGCGGGCCGTCGCTCGTCATGCGGTGTTCGAGCTCCGTGCCCGCGCCGCTCTGCGCGTCGGAGGCGCCGGGGTTCGCGGGCCCGGAGATCGCCTCGGCTCCCTCGCCGATCTGTTGGAGCCTCGCTTGGAGCGCCGCGTCGGGCGCGGACGGCGCGGCCTCGGGGGCCGCCCGCGGTTCGACGACGGGCAAGGAAGGGACCTCGAGCGCGGCCGTCGGCGGAATCTCGGGCAGGCGGACCGACTCGAGGCGCGCACCGGTCTCGGGGATGGAAGTCAGCGGCAGGCGCAGGCTCGAGGAGGGGAGCGCGCGGATCTGCTCGGCCACGGCGGGAGCGGCGGCGCAAACGCCGGCGCCGCAGGCAAGGTTGGCGCTGATGGCGAGCGCGATGAACTTCCTGGCCGAACCCATGACCGCGCCAGATCATACCTCTGTGCCTCGGCCGCGGATAGTAAAGAAAGACCTAGTGCGGATGAGGCAAAAGACCCAGCGCGCGCTGGGCCCTTGATGACATCCCTCGGTCTTGACGCGCGCCGGTTTGGGGGTCACACTCTCGGGTGTGAAACGGGCGGCGGGGACGAGGCGGGCCGAGATTCCTTCGATGGTCTTTATGGCGGCGGTCGGATGCGCGGTCTTTCTCGCCGGCTCCGAGATCCTGACCCGCGCGTTCGCCGTCGACGCGCTGGTGATGAGGCCGCTGCTGTACTATCAGAGCGCCGACCTCGAGGCGCACCGGCCCTCGGAGGATCCGGACCGGCTTTACGAACTGCGGCCCGGCGTCCGCGTGGTCTTCGACACGGACGACCGCGCCGTCAGCCCGACGCCGAATCCCGCGCCGCGTCCGTACCGCACGGTGACGGTCAATTCCCTGGGTTTTCGCGGCGATGAGCGCCCTGCCGCCAAGCCGAAAGGGACTTTCCGGATCGTCTGCCTGGGGAGCTCCAACACCTATGGGGCGCTCGTCAACGACTCCGAGACCTATCCGGCCGCGCTGGAAAGGCTGCTCAACGCCCGCGGGAAGCGGCGCTATGAAGTGTGGAACGCGGGCGTCAGCGCCTATACGCTGCGTCAGATCGCCGGCGCGGGCAAGGAGATTCTCCGGAGGTACGATCCGGATCTCCTGATCGTCCAGCATTTCAACATGGGCCGCCGCGCATTCCTTTTCGGGCGGCCGGTCCTGGGGTTTTTCGACCGAGACCCGGGCCTTTACGAGGAGAACTTCGCGGTGCTCCCTTGGCGCGCGACCCGGTGGGGGACGGCTCTTCTGCGTCATTGGAGGTTCTACCGCGCCGTCGTGGCCGCGGTCAACCGGTTCTCGAAGCCCGTCGACGCGACACCGGCGGCGGAGGACGCCGTCAACAATCTTCCGTTCCTCGAGTTCTGCCGCGGCGCCCGCCGCCGGGTCCCGATCGTGCTGTTGTTGAGCGTAGGCGCCCGCGCGGACCCGCGCTTCGTGCCGGAGGGGATGAAGATCATTGAGCTCGGGAAGAAGTTGCCGCCGGGCACCGTCTGGGAGTACGGGAAAATCCATCCCACCGCGACGGTGTATCGCTGGTACGCCGAGACGATCATGAAGTCGCTGCGGGAGTTCGGCTTTCTATTTTGATATAAAGGAAGGATGATCAGGATTTGCGGGCTGGGCGTCAATCCGCCGGCCGAGACGACCCTCGAGACCCTCCAAGTTCTCGGCGCCTGCCGCGTCGTTTACTGCGACTTGGCCGATCAGAAGACCTTCGGGTGGCTCAAGGACTATTGCCGAAAGGTCGAGCGCCCGAAGTCGGCGGCGCAGGTCGTGGCGGCGGCCAAGATCAAGGGGGATGTCGGGCTGGCGGTTTGGGGACACCCCCAATTCTCGAGCGAACTGGCCCGCCAAGTCCAGCTTCAAAGCCGCAAGGCCAAGATCCCCTACCAGGTGATCGGCGCCATCTCGCCGATCGGCAGCGCGTTTGCGCGCTCGGTCAGCTTCCTCGGCGGCGACTACGGTTATCAAGGCATACAAGCCTACGAACTCGAGACCCTTCTCGCGGACTCGAAGGTCCTCACGACCCGACTGCCGCTGGTCGTTTACGCCGAGTCGGCGCCGCGGGCGCGTTGGAAAAAGCTGTTCGAGCTCCTGAGGGAACGCTACCCCAAGGACCAGGAAGTCAGGCTTTACCCCGTCGGCGGACGGGAGAGGATCGCGCTGGCCGCCCGCATCGATGGCGCCGCCCTCGACGGCGGCGTCGTGCTCGTGCCCGCCCCGATCGCGCCCGCTATCGGCCGCGAAGAGCGCGCGCGGCTTTGAGCAGCTCCCGGTCCTTGGCTTTGGCCAGGATTTGATCGAGGGCTTGACGCAATCGCGCCTCCTTGGGCGCGGGCCCCGTTCCGCTCGCCGCGGCCGAGGAAAAGGTCAGCGGGCGGCGCGGCGGGGCGGCAGTCGGGAACACGGCCACCAGGTCGGGGTAGAAGTCGGCCAGAGTGGGGTAGCGCTGGCGCGAGCTCTCGTAGACTTGAAGCCGTTCGAGCATCGCCCTCAGGTATGGGTACTTCGTCTCGTCTTCGAAGCGCAGCTGCTCGGCGGCGTCGTCGTCTCCGAACTCGCGCGCGATGAGCCGGATCATGACCGCCCTGACGACGTGCTCCTTGACGCACTGCCGCCACTCCCCATAGCAGCCCCAGCCGTATCGGCGGGAAAGGGTCGCCGAGCTCAGGGCGATGTCTTGCGCAAAGAGGTCTCCGAGGATGTCGAGGATGCCGTGCCCGGACTCATGCCAGAGGGTGCCGGGCACGCGAGAGGACCAAAAATCGACGCTGGAGCCGGAAGAGATCGCCGGACCTATGACGGAGGTGATCTCCATGGAGCCGTCGTCGAGTTCGGCGACGTTGTTGGCCATCCCCCCGGGGGCGTCGAATGGAGACAAGACGACGCCATAGCGGCCGAAGAGCCGGAGGCCGGCATAGGCCTCGATCTTTCCGAGATAATCGGTGCGCTCGACGGCGGCGCGAAAAGCCGACACCTCCGGCTCGAGGAGCTTCGCGGAGGATGCGAAGAACTCCCCGAAGCGCGCGTCCGCCGAGAACAACCGGAGGCCGGCCAGCCAGGACTCCAGCCCTGCGCGCCCGCCCGCCCTGTCCTGGAGCGCGTAGGGCATCGCCAGGCGTTCCTCGAGACCGTCCGGCGGCGAGAGCTTCAGCAGGACCTGCTCCCGATCGCTGAAGTGGAAGGCCTTCAGGGCCGAAGCGGAGCCGGACCTCAAGGCGGCGTGCTTGCGGTGGGCGGCGAAGCGCCGCTGGACTTCCTTGAAATAGGGGAGGTCGCGCAGGTAGGGCAGGTCGCGGCGGACGAAGCCTTGGGGGTCGCTGGCGGCGGGGCTCAAGAACTGAACGACGCCCGCCAGTTCGATGCGGGGATCCCGGCCGACGCTGATGGCGCGCGCTTGCTGAGCCTGCGCGGGTCCGGGCCAAACCGCGAGCATGCCCGCCAGACCCGCGGCCCGAAAGTCTATTTTCAGAGGAACTCCGTGATTTTCGATCGATTATAACAGAATCAGCCGTCGACGACAACGGGTCGGGACGCGCCGCTCTTGCCGCGGTTTTGATACAATCGAAGCGGTATGGCGGCGAGCCTGGCCCGCAAGAGGGTCCTCGTGACCGGAGGCACCGGCTTCATCGGGTCGTGCCTCGTCAAGCGCCTGGCCGCGGCGCAGGCCGAGGTCCACTTGCTGGTCAGGAGCACGTCGAACGGAGGGCGCCTCGGCGCGCTCTGGGACCGAGTCGCCCGTCATGTCGGAGACCTGGGCGATTCGGCGTCGTTGGCCGAGTGCGCGCGCAAGAGCGGAGCCGAGTTCGTCTTCCATCTGGCCAAGGACCGCGACCGCCCTTCTTTCGAAAAAGAAGCGGCGGCCACCCTGCGCTTGGCGGCCGCGCTCAGAGCTCAAGCGCCTGGATTGAAGCGTTGGGTTAGAACGGCGCACGCCGTGCGCGAGCGCTACGGCCGCGGCGCCGACGCCGCCCTGTGCGAAGCCGTCGCGCGCCTGCATCCCCTGCCGGTGGTCACTCTCGAGCTCTTCTCGGTCTACGGCCCGGGCCAGGACCCCGGCGATTTCCCCAAGGCGGAGGAGGGGTGGAAGGACTTCGTCTTCGTCGAGGACGTAGCACATGCCTACGAGCTCGCGGCCTGCGCGCGCGGCGTCGCCGGAGCGAGCTTTCAGATCGGCTCCGGGCGCCTCACGCCGCAATCGTTCGCCGCCGCCTTGATTTCCGGGCGCAAGCCCGCGAAGGCTCGCCGCTCGGCCGGCGGCCACCCCGCCGACACCTCGGCGGCGCGCGAACGCCTCGGCTGGGCTCCACGGACGAGCCTTGAAGACGGGCTTGCGCAGATGGTTAAATGGTGGCGTGCGAACCAAGGCCGGGGTCGCTGACTCGGAACGCCGCAGGATGAGTTGCTGGCTCGGGGTCGCGCCCGGGCCTCGAGGCGGACCCTCCAGAGCCCCCCGGACCTTGGCCGAGCGCGGGGAGGCGGCGCTTTTGCGCGGAGACCACGCCGCCGCGCAGGCCGACCTCGACGCGGCGCTAGCAAAGGACCCCAAGGACGCCTGGTCCTACGCCGCGCGCGCGGCGCTCTTGTTCCAGGGGGGGCGCTACGAGGAAGCCCGCCGCGACGCGGAGTCATTCTCGCGCCTCAAGCCGGCCTCGCCGGCGGGCCCGGCGATGAGGGCCCTGCTCTGCGCGCGCGAGGGCGACCGCGCCAAGACCCAGCGCTGGCTCGACGAGGCCGTTGCCCGAGGCGGCGCGGGCTGGGCGCGGGCCCTGCGCGGGACCATGCTCGCGCGTTGGGGCCAGCTCGACGAAGCGCGCGCCGATCTCGACGCCGCCGCGGCGGCCGAGCCGGGGCCTTGGGTGCTCGCCGAGCGGGCCGACGTGCTCAATCGCCTCGGATTTTTCTGGCTCGCGCTCAAGGACCTGGACCGGATGAGGGCGCTGCTGCCGGGCGATCCCGAGGCCGACGTCCGCGCGGCGAGCATCCATCTCGACCAGGCCCAGTACAAAGACGCCGCCGCTCGGCTCTCTCGAGCCATCGGCCGGCGGCCGAAAGACCCCGACCTCTACCGCCGGCGGTCGCTCGTGGCTTTCGTGCAGGGCCGGCCCGCGGACTGCCTGCGCGACATCCAAAAGGCCTGCGCGCTCGCTCCGGCCGACCCCAAGCTCCGGCAGGAGCTCATCCGCGGTCTTATCGTCTGCGGACGGGACGGCGCCGCGCAGGAAGCCATCGACTCCTCCTCCTTGTCGGAGGCGGAGCGGGAGTTCTCGCTGGGCTACCTGCGCTGCCGGCAGGGGCGCTTCGCCGAGAGCCGGTGCCATTTCGCGGGCGCGGCCTCGCGCCCGGCGGAACTCGTGGCCAAGGCCTCCTTTTACGCCTTGGTCGCCCGCAGCCTGGAGGCCGCGCCCCGGCCCGCGCGTCCCAAGGGACAGGAGCTTCTGATCATCGGCCTGGGCTATCGCCAGCCCTTTCAGGTGACCCGCGAGGCCCTGGCGCAGCTCGTCGGCTGCGAGCTGATCTACAGCAACCTCTCCGACACCGCCGTGGCCGATTTCTTGGGCCTGTTTCCCATCCCGATGCGGGCGATCGTTTTCCGCCGGGCCGACCAGGACGCGATCAAGTGCGCGCGCGACGTCATGCCCGGCTTCGACAGGGTCCGGTGCGTGGCGGTCGTCACGCGCGGGCATCCTCTCTACTACGGGAGGCTGGCCTACAGGCTCGCCAACATGTGCCGCCGCCGCGGCATCGCGGTCCGCGTGCCGCCCTCGGTCTCGATCGCCGACGCGATCCCGAGCCTTGCGGGCGCCGAGCGCGGCCCGGCCGGGGGCCTGCAGGTGCGAAATTCCGACGACCTCGAAGGCGTCGACCGCCGGCTGCCTTTGGTGCTATATAATTTCGCGGCGCGCGGGCAGTGGCGCGTCGAACTCTGCCGGCGGCTGGCGGGCTCCTACCCGGCGGCGCATCCGGTCACCGTCTTGGCGGGATCGGGCGACCGGGAGTTCGCGCCCAACACCGTGCCTCTAGCCAAGCTCGCGCCGGTGCTCTCGAAGGCCGACGAAGCGGTCACGATCCTGGTGCCCGCGGCGCGATGAGCAAAGCCGCGCTCGTCCTGGCCGTCTTGGCCGCGGCCGCGCCGCCGGCCGGCGCGGGGCGGGCCGTGAGGGTCGGCCTCGACCCCGGGCTGGAATTGCTGGGAGTCGTCGAGTCCCTCGCGGGCCAAGAGCCCGAGCCCCAGGGCTTCGCGGGTCGCGACTCGCCGTCCGCGCAGGCCGCGCGGCGGGCCTTCTCCGCCTTCTCCGGCCATGCCGCGGTCCGCGCGACCGCCTCTCTCGACGCCAAGGCCTTCAGCTACATGAAGCGGGCGGACTTGGTGGCCCAGCTCGGGGCGCCGCCGGAACTGGCGCCGCGCCGGTCGGTCCCGAGCATGTTCGCGACGATGGCCGGCGGTTCGCCGAGGCTCGGTGGTTGGCTCGCCTCGCTGCGCGACTTCGCGAGCCGGGCTCCCTTCGAGGGGTTCTTCGAAGCGGAGTGCAAGGAGCTCTCCCCGGCGCTCGCGGCCGCGGTCGCGAGAAAGGACTACATCGGAAAGATCGAGCGCTACACCGGGATGCCGTTCGTCGGCGAATATTCCATCGTCTTGTCGCCGTTCCTCAAAAAGGGCAGCCAGGTCAACAGCGTGGTCGCCTTGCCTCAAGGCGGCATCGCGATCAAGACCATCGAGACCCTCGACACGGGCTCCTTCGGCGGCGCGCAGGACTGGGCCGACTACATGGACGCCTCGGCGTGGCACGAGCTCTCCCACGGCATCCTCGACGGCCTCAGCGACGCAAGCGCGGGCGAGATCGATCGCAGGGCGGGTCTCTACAAGAAGCTGCCTTGGCCCTGCTACGACGACTGGAAACAATGCGTCAAGGAGCACGCGGTCCGCGCGGTCATGATCCGCCTCGTCGCGGCCGAGCGCGGCGAGCGGGCGGCGGAGAGGGAGAGATTGGATCAGGGCGAGGCGAAGTATCCTTATCTCAAGGGCATGCTCGAGCGCCTGCGAGACTATGAGGGGTCCCGGAAGAAGTATCCCACCTTGGCCGAATTTTTTCCGCGCCTGCTGGAGGCCATCCCCGAGCCCAAGCCGGAGGAGGGCGATCCAATCGGGGGGGTCTCCTTCGAGGTCGACCCGCGCATCGAGCTGCTCTCGGCGGTCTGGCTGCTGGGCGGCGCGGACGCGGCCGCGCCCGTGCCCGACGGCGCTAAGGACTACGCGGCCGACATCAGGAAGAGCTTCGCCCCGCTGGCCCATCACGCGGCCGTCGAGCGCATGGCGCGAATGGTCAAGGGCGGCTCGCCGGAGATGTTCGCGCAGATCCTGCTGACGCTTTCTGATCCCCCGGCTCTCTCCCCGCTGAAGAGGACCTACAAGGACGGACTCGCCTCCCCCGACTCCCCGCAGGCCCAGGCCTTTCTCGATGAGCTTCGCGACTTCGCCGCCCGCTCGCGCTTCCCGGAATTCTACGCGGCGCATCGAGGGGAATATTCCCGCCTCATCGGGCTGGCCGAGAGCGAAGCCGCCGCGAGCTTGTTGAAGCCGGAAGCCGCCGAGTCCTATCTGCGCGCGCGCTTCAAGCACCGCTGCCGCTTCATCCTGGCGCCCATCCTGCCGGAAAGCTACGGAGCCAATCTCGCGGTCCCGGGAAGCCCGCCCGAGGAGCTCCGTCTGCGCTCCGAGTCTCCGGGCAAATCGGGGCCGTATTTCAGCTTCGACGGCTTCGCCAGCGACGTGACCCACGAGTTGATTCATACCGTGACCGACCCGCTGGTGTTGGCCGCCAGGGGAGAGCTCTCCGCCTACGCGAGCCTGGGCGTGCCGGGCTGCGCCGACTCCTGGACCGGCTGCGTGATGGAGCACGTCGATCTCGCTCTCACGCTGCGCATGCTCGAGCGCGTCAAGGGGCGCCGGGTCTACGATAGCATGCGAAGGGACTACGCGGCGCGCGGCTTCCCTTATCTCGACGCGCTCTGCGAGCGGCTCGAGGAGTTCGAACGGGAACCCGCCCGCTATCCCGATTTCGCGGCGTTTTTCCCCCGCCTGATGCGGGTCTTCCCCGAGCGGCTCGAGGCGAAGCTGCGCCAGAGGCCCCCGGCCGTCCGCGAAGAAGCGGCGGGGCCGCGCGTCGCCTTCAAGGTCGACTATCGCGTCGAGCTTTTCTCGGTGCTCCGCCTCATCGGCCGGTCTGCGGCCGCTGCGAGCGGGCCGCTCCCGTACGAGCAAAGCGCCAGGCGCGGCTTCATCGCGTTCTCGAAGGAGCGGGCCGTCGCGCGGACCGACGCGCTGTTCCGGAAGGATCCCCAGGGGAATCTTCCGCTCAAGCTCATGTTCTTCTTGTCGGAGACCCCGCAGCTGTCCGTCGCCTCGGCTGTGCCCGAGGAGCTCGTCGGGACGGCCGGCGGCGCGACCGAGGTCGACGCCTTCTTTCGCGAGCTCCGGGACTTCAGCGAGAAGTCCGGCTTTCCGGCTTTCTTCAAGGCCCATGCGCGGGATTATCGGGACTTCGCCGCGATCGCCGAGGGCGAGGCGGCCCGGGGGCTCAGCCTGCGCTCGGCTTCCGAGTATTTGGGCCAGCCGCTCGACGCTGAGTATGAGTTCCCGCTGGCTCCCCTGCTCTCTGCCGGCGAGGCGACCAATTTCACGGTCCGCTCGGGCGGGCCTGCGCGCGAGATCCGCGTGCGCGCGGGCGTCGATTCGGACGAGCGAGGCCTGAGGTTCCTCTTCGACGCATTCGGCAACTCGGTCGCCCACGAGCTCATCCATACGGTCACCAACCCCCTGGCTTCGGCCGGGGAAGTGCCGCGAGGCCCGGTCCCCGCCGGCTGCAACGACCAGGCGGGAAGCTCATGGCTCGACTGCATTCAAGAGCACCTGGTGTATGCCGTGACTCTCAGGCTGCTGGCGCGGGATTTCGGGGAGGCCCCCTACCTCCAGAATCTGAGCGCGTACGAAAGCCGGGGGTTCCCCTACCTCGAGGCTCTTTGCGAGCGGCTCAAGGAGTATGAGGCGCAGAGGAGCCGGTATCCGACTTTGCGCGCGTTTTATCCTCGTTTGGCGGCCGTTTTCCGAGAGAAGCGCGCGCCGGCGGAGCCCGCGCGGGCCTTGCCTCCCGCCCCGGCGGATGACGACCTCAGGCGGGCCAAGGACCGCGGCGTCGCCGAGTTCCTCGCGGGGCGTCCCGCCGCCGCCGCCGCCGCCTTCGAGGAGGCGCTCAAGATCTCTCCCGACGACTCCGAGGCCTTGCTGGATATGGGAGTCGCCTCGGAGAAGCAGGGCGACGCCGCGCGCGCGATGCGTTATTATGACCACGCGGTGGCGTCGGGGGTCTCCAAGGGAGGGGGGGACTGGCAGACCGCAGCCGCCGCCTTGTCGTCGCGAGCCTCGCTTTTGACGGCGCAGCGCCGGTTTCAGGAGGCGCGCAGGGACCTGCGCAGAGCCGTCGAACTCGCGCCCGAAAACTGGAGCGGGAGGAGCGACCTGACCAAGAGGCTCGCGGACCTCGACACCCGCTAGCTACTGGTTCGCGCGCGAGAGAGCGTCGTTGAATTTGGTCCGAAGGTCTTCGAGCCGCTCCCTGCGCTCCTCGAACCCGGAGATGCTCTTGGGCTCGACGCCGCGCAAGGCGTTGGAGGCCCTCACGAAGGCG
This sequence comes from Elusimicrobiota bacterium, assembly GCA_016194705.1. Taxonomy (GTDB): domain Bacteria; phylum Elusimicrobiota; class Elusimicrobia; order UBA1565; family UBA9628; genus PALSA-1176. The sequence goes on from JACQAZ010000041.1 coordinate 178,211, forward strand.
TCGTCGCGGCCCTGCTGCCGGCAGAGCTCCTGCTGCGTGATCACCCGATGGGCCTTCATGGCGATCAGGCTCGCGTAGGACTCCGGGATGGAGCCGTAGCGCGCCTGGATGTCCTTCTTCTTGTTCGCCACGTCGCGCCGCAGGACCGCGATCGCGTCGAAGCACTTCTTGAGCCCCGCGATGCTCTGCGCCGCGTCATCGATCGCCTGGTCGGCGAGCGCGAAAGGCCCCGAGTATTGAGCGGATTTCTTGGCCGCCGCGGAGCCCTTCGGCTGGTTGGACCCTCTCGACTCGGGGGCGGCGTTCTGCGCGCTCACGGGAGCCCAAGCCAGCAGCGCCAGCGAGAACAAAGCCGTGTATCTCATCGGAAATATTATAACAGATGGTCCGGACGGCCGCAAGGCGGCCCGGTTTCTTGACTTTCCGGCCCTAATTTTTGGATAGTAAGCCGTGCCTCCCGTCCGAAGAGAAAGATTCGAATTCGGCCTCGATCCAAGGCTCGAGCTGGCCTCGGTCGTCGAGCTGCTGTCCGCGGACCCGAAGGCGGGGGTGCCGCGGTACGCGACGGATTTCAGGCGCCTTCCGATTAAGTACGTGACCGAGGCCGAGCGCTGGTTCGCGAAGTTCCGCGGCCATCCCGCCGTGCGCCTGCACGCCCAGCCCAGGATCAAGGGGTTCGATTTCGGCCAGCGCGGCCAGGGCCTTCTGCGGCTCTCCCCGCTGCCCGAGTTCAAGCCGGCCACCGAGCTCTCGATCGACTTCCTGACCCAATGGACGGGCGACCGCGCGACCTTGGACCGCTGGGTCGACACCCTGCGCGACTTCGCCCGCGAGTCGAGGTTTCTGGAGTTCTTCGAGAAAAAAAGCCGGCTCCTCGATCCCGAGGTGACGCGCTTCAAGAAGACCATCGAGAGCGCCGACTACATCGGCAAGCTCGAGCGCTACACGGGGCTGCCTTTCGAAGGGCGCTACATCTTTTATCTGACCCCGTTCATCGGCAGCCACGCGGGCGCCAACGTCGTCTCGCGCCTTGAGAACGGCGCGGCCCACATCGAGTCCGTCATCGGGCCGAGCGACGACGTCGCGCGCGCGACCGGGACCTACTACCACGAGGAGCTGCCGCCGCGGATCTTTCACGAGGCGGCCCACGGCGTCCTCGACGTGGTGACCGAGCTCTACGGCGAAGACATCGAGGCCAAGCGTCCCGTGCAGAAAGAGGTGACCAAGGAGTACCGCAATTGGATGCACCACGTCCGCGAGCACATGGTGCGCACAGTCATGATCCGCCTCGTCGAGCTCGAGCTCGGCGAGGCGCGCGCCGAGCACGTCCTGCATCACGAGGAAGACATGGGGCTGCGGTTCCTGCGCCCGATGCTCAAGCGCCTGCGCGATTACGAGAAGGCCAGAGCCCGCTACCGCACTTTGGCCGATTTCTACCCCCGCCTCATCGACGTCCTGCCCAAGCCCGCCCCCGGAGAGGCCGCACCTGCCCGCAAGCCGGGCGAGGACGGCTATCCCGAGCAGGACTGGGCGACGGCGACCGCCAACCCGTTCTACACCCAGGGCGAGCGGACCCGGGCGCTGTGGTATCTTGACCTCATGCTCGCGCGCTCCAAGAACGCCGGCCTGCTTCTCAAGCGCGCCGCGATCAACTTCCTGCTCGGCAAGCGCGAGGCGGCCCTCAAGGACGCCGACGCCGTGCTCGCGGCGCGGCCGGGGGATTCGGGGGCGCTGCGCCTGCGCGGCATGGCCTCTGCTCCGGCCGCCGGCGGCAGGTCCTAGGGCAGCCGGTCCCGGTTTGTCCTTTTTCAGTTCGTGTATCTATGAATCGATTAATCGATTCATAGATACAGGGGTCGGCCGATGTCTGCAAGGCCCCGATCACCCGCAGCCGGAGGAGCGATGCCAAAGCTGAGCGGCGTGCCGATCGCGCAGCGCCGGGCCCTCAACCGCCTGCAGGTCCGCGGCGCCGTTCCCGCGCCGTCGCTGCGCCTGGAACCCGGCCAATGGGTCCGCACGCTGCGCGTCTGCCTCCACATGACCCAGCGTCAGCTCGCCGCGCGCGCGGGCGTGTCGCAGGGCAATCTCGCGCTGATCGAGAAGGGCCGTCTCGAGCCGCAGCTCTCCACGCTCACGAAGCTCTTCGACGCCCTCTATTGCGACTTGACTGTGCTGCCCCTGCCGCGCAAGCGAGTGGCGGCCGTCATCGCGGAGAAGACGCTCGGGGTCCCGAGCCGGCGGATGTGGGACTGAACCCCTAGGGCCGCGGGGCGGGCGCGGGGGCGGGGGCGGAGTCGGGGACGTCGTGGGCGTCCGGTTTCGAATCCTTGTCCGGCTGAAAATCGGCGGGCTTGTCCGAGCTCGAGTAATCGCGGCCTTGGAGGGGAGGGCCGGCTTTGAGCGTCTCTTCCAGGCGCTCGATGCGCCGCAGCTCGGCGGCGCCGGGCTTGAGCGCGCGCGCGCGGGCCAAAGACGCCAGGGCTCCCTCCTTGCGGCCGGTCTCGGTCTCGGCCTCCGCGCGATCGAGCCAGAGCTCGGCGTCGTCCGGATAGAGCGTGCGCAGCGAATCCGACATCTTGAGAAATTTCTCGGCCGCATGGAGCCTTCGATACAGCTGGGCGATGTACCTCAGCTCGGGAGGCCTCGGGGACTGCGCCGCGGCCCGGTCCAGCGCGCTCAGGGCCGCGCCCCGGTCGCTTGCCGAGATCGCCTTCACGGCCTCGTCCGTCAGGAACTTGACGTCGGTCGCGGTCAGCTCCCGCGGCGCTCCCAGGCCCAGCCCCGAGGCCAGCGCGATGGCCGATTCGCGGAGCCGGTCCCGCTGGGCGTCGTTGAGAGAACGCGCGGCCGCCTCCTTGAGTTCCCGCAGGGCGAGGTCCTTGCGGCCCGAGAGCCCCTCGGCGGCGGCCAGGCTCACCCGGGGCCAGGGCGACGCGGGGTCCAAGCGCAGGGCCTGCGAGAAATCCTCGGCGGCCTCGCCGAACTTCCCCTCGAGCAGCCGCATCTCGCCGACGTGCCAATAGAGCCGGGGCAGCAAGGTCTTGGGCGTCTCCATCTCCAGCCCGTAAAGGGAGTTCAGAAGAGGATTTTCGGTCTTCCCGATGAGGCCCGGGACGTCCAGGAGCCAATCGGGCCGGTCTTGGCGGATCGCCTCAAGATAGAAGACGGCCACGGGCGAGAGGTGTTCGAAATGCGGCCAGGACAAGGCCATGAGGACGTAGCCCAGCTTTTTGCGGTCGTCGTCCTCCGCGGTGGAGGGTGTCCCCGGGCTCGCGCAGGACTCGGCCAGGGCTTTGAGGCTCGCGTCGTCCCAGGGGAGCCTCCCCAATCGCGGGTCTTTCCTGAGCGTCGCGATGATCTCGGCCGACATGAGGCAGTTGAACCGGGACTTCCAATGCATCCGGTCGTTGAAGGTCTCCAGGCCGGGCAGGCGCGGGAAGGTCTTCTCCTGGAACATGCGGTCGGCCTCGACGAGCAGAGCTCCCTGTTCGGCCGCGGCCTTGCGTATGATGCCCTGGCAGGCCGGCCCGCAGATCGCGGCCCGGTCGGCGGCGGCGGCCTCCATGAAGTCCCGCCGGGCGTCCTCCCAAAGCCCGAGTTTCTCCTCGCTGCGCGCGATGAAGCCCAAGGTGAAGCTTTTGGCTTCGAGGCGCCCGGCCTTGTCTTTCTCCAGCGCCTCGAGGGACTTCTTCCAGGCCTTGAGCGCGGAGCGGTAGTCTCCACGGAGAAATTGAACGTAGCCGCCAACGAAGGCGGGGTCGTAGAAGGTCTGGTCCGACTCCAGAGGCTCGCGGTAGTCGCGCGGGGGCACGACGACGGCGACGGGCACGCCCCGCAGCTTCGCATGCTCGAGGCTGGCCGCGAGGTTCTTGGAGAAGGTCTCGTCCCGGCGGCGGTAGCCCTCGGCGGTGCTGTCGCGGTCCGGCCATTGCGTGAGGGCGAGCTTCTTGGCCAGCGCCCGGTAGGAGCTCAAACTTGCGAGCGCCTCCTTGGTCTTCAAGAGCCAGACCGGCACCGGAGGGGAGGCCAAGCCCTCGTTGTGTCCGGCCAGCAGGACGATCAGATCGGGCGCGTACTCGAGGATCTCCCGCTCGACGAGGGCTTCGCGGTAGCTGTCGTAGCCCGCCATGCCGCAGTTGAGCACCTCGACCTTGAGCGACGGCAGGGCCGCCGAGAAGGACGGGCCGATGTTGCCTCCTCCCGGGTCGGTGCTCAGAAGAGAGGCGATGGAGCCGCCGATCACGAAGACGCGAAAGGAGTCCTTGGGCTTGGCCGCCAGGAAGGAGGAGGGCACCGAGCCGCGGCGGTCCGCGCGATAGGTCCCGGGATGGTCCTTGTCGGGGACGAAGAACGGCTCGAAGATCTCCTCGTAATAGTAGCGCTGGGCTCTGCTGTCCGCCTGTGCCGGCCGGGGAACAAATGCCGGCAGCGCCGCCAGGGCGAACAGGAAGGATGCCGGGAGACTCATCATGAGGCCGTCTTGCGGGACAAGGCCCGTATCGCGGGCCACTCGCGCCAGATGTCGGTCAGGCCCTCGACTTGGGCCGACGCGGCGTCTGCGTGCCAGAGCCGGAAGTAGGCCATGTAGCGGATGTGCGGCGAGAGGTTCTGCTCCTTGTCATGCGCGAGCTGATAATGCGCCAGGAACGCGTCTCCCGCCTTGCCCGTGATCTGGACGCCGTCGGGCAGCTCGATCTTGTCGCCGATGCCCGAGGCGAGCGATTTGTGGCCTTTGCTTTTGATGTATTGAGCGAGCTGGCGGTGGGAGCCCGGGCAGGCCGTGAAGTTGCCCATGTATTTCTTGGGAGCGTCGCTCAGAAGTATGCCGGCCAGCATCGTGAAGCGGTCGATCCCCTTGCCGTGGGGCGCGTTGTCCGAGGAGTAGAAGCCGTCGACGTGGAACGCGGGCCCGCCGTGGGAGTTGTTGACCGCGGGGAAGCGCAGCGCGATCTGCGCCGTGTTGGGCCGCGTGAGCTTCCCTTTTCCGATGAGCGACTCGGCCAAGCCCCACAACGGCGTCTCGAAGATCAACGCGAGCAGCGCGGGCGCATCCACGTCCTCCGACCAGTAGTCGCGCGCGTCGGCGTAGGCGTCCATGCCTTGGTGGCGGCCGGCGCCGAGGCGATGGTTGATCTCGCGCAGGGCCTCGTCGATCTTGTCTTGCCCGACGACGCCGGGAAGGATCGTGTAGCCGTCGTCGAGGATCTGACGCTTCTGCTTAAGGCTTAATTCCATGGCTTGTCCTCATCCAGACTGGGAAAAGATATTCGTTCGTGGCCCTCATTCCGCGCGCCAGCCGCAGTCCGGCTTCCAAGACGGCGCGGACCTTGTCGGTCTGGGCGGGCGATTTAGCCTCGGTCTTCGCGGCTTTCTCGAACGCGTCGAGCACGTCCCGCCGGATGTTCTGAAAATCCGTCCACATCCCGTGAGCGTCTCCCATGGCGCCCTTGGCCAGAGCCCCGTTGGCCAGGGACCAGATCGGGTTGGCGGAGTCCTGGCGCCGCGCAGCCGCCAAGTCTTCGAGCGCCCCTTTGAAGTCGCCCCGGCGGCGCTTGAGCTCTCCGCGCCAAGTCAGGGCCTCGGAATCCGACGGGGTCTGGCGCAGCGATTCATCGAGGTCGGACCGCGCCTGGTCCCATTTTTCCAGGAGCAGGAGAGCGGCGCCGCGATGGCGCAGGGCCTGCGGGACGCCCGATTGGACGCCGGGCTCAAGACAAGCGAGCGCCTCGGCGTACCGGCCCGACCACAGCAGCAGCCGTCCTTGCGCGGCCTGGGCCCAGGGCTTGTTCTGGGCCGGCATGGCCTTGACGAGCAGCTCGAGAGTCTTGAACGCGCGGGCCGGCGCCCCGCGGCAGAGCGCGTTCTCGGCCGAAGCCGCGCGCGCCCTCCAGAACTCAGGCGCGCCGCGCAGGGCGGCTTCGTATTCCCGCTGGGCCGCGGGATAGTCGCGCCGGTTGACCATCAGGAGTTCCCCGCGCTTGCAGCGCATCCAGGCGTAGCGGGCCGGCAGTTTGTCGAACCGGGACATCTCGCGCAAGGCCTCGTCGCCGCGGCCCATGTTGCTGAGCAGGCAGGCCCGAAAAAAAGCGGGCCACGGGCTCTTGGAATGCGCCGATGAAAATTCCTTCAGACCTTCCAATGTCTGCTGCAGTTCGCTCGGCTCGGGGGTCACGATCAGGCCGTCGATGCAGTCCTGAGCGGGGCCGCCTTTGAGCAGCTTGTCCGCCTCGGCGAAGGACTCATCCCAGCGCCCGAGCTTGGCGTTGGCGCGGAAGCGCCGCAAGCCTTCCATCAGCGCGTCCCTGCGGTCCCGGGGCGCGGAGCGCTCGGCGGCTTGGCGCAGCAGGGAGTCGGCCTGCCTGGAGTCTCCCGAGGACTTGAGCAGTTCTCCAAGCAGCAGCGAGGCCTCGGGCCCGGCGCCCAAAGCGACGGCCTTCTCGAGGCTCTCCCGCGCCTTGCTCTTTTCGTTGAGCCTCAGCTGGAGGTTGGCCAGGCTCACGAGAACCTTCGGCTCGCCGTCTAGCAAAACCGCGGCTCTCTCGTATTGCGCGGCCGACTCGGCGAGCCTTCCTTGGCTGCAGAGCATGTCGGCCAGGCCCGCGCGGGCCGCGCCGTCGTCGGGCCGGCGCTTGACGAGCGCGCGCAGCAGGCTCAAGGCGCGGCGGTGCTCGCCCGAGCACTGCAGGGCGTGGGCGAGGAAGACCTCCGCTTGCGAGGAGCCGGGGTCGAGGCGCGCCGCCTCCTCGAACTGGGCGCAGGCCGCCGCGTAGCGGCGCGCGTTGAACAGGCTCAGGCCCTTCTGAAGCGCGGTCTTCATGACAGGGCCTTGAGCGCTTCATCCTCGTCCAGCATCGGCGGTCCGAGGTCGGCCTCGAGAGGTACGGGGACCTTCAGCGAGCGCAGCCAATAGTACAGCCCCGCCCCGCGCGGCAGGCGCGCGGGGACCGAGACGCCGGCCGCCCTCGTCCAGGAGACGGTGAGGTGCGGGTCCGAGCGGCGGCAGCCGCGCCCGGCCTTGAGCGTCTTCGAGAGGAGCTCCTTCATCGCGCGGGCGTCGAGGCCCGCGCACGCCTGCACGACCGCCGCGGCGCTCTGCATGCCGCTGGGATAGAGCCGGGCGAAATCGAGGCGGGCCGACTTCAAGTCGCGCTTGGCCAGATGAACGAGCGCGCGGTTGACGTGCGCCCAGGGCTTGTCGCCGCTCTGGGCGATCACGGCGTCGAGATCGGCGAGGCTCTCCGGCAGGCGCCCCAGCAGGCGATTGGCCTCGCCGCGCCAGACCAAGGCCTCGGGGTCGTGCGGGTCCATCGCGAGAAGCTTGTCGAGGTCCTCCTTGCCTTCGCGGACCTTGCCGAGCGCGACGCGCGTGCCGCCGCGCCAGCACAGCGCGTCGGGATTCTGAAGCGCCGCCGAGACGTCGAGGTCGGCGAGTGCGGCGTCATACGAGCCCGACCAGAGCGCCAGCGCGCCTCGCCAAGCCAGGAAGGAGGCCTTCGACGTCTCGGGAACCCGAACGCCGCGCACGGCCTTGAGCGGATCGTCGACGCCGCAGGCCAGCAAGGTCTCCGTCCACAGGCAGCGGGCTTCCCAAAGCCAGGGGCATTTTTTGATGACGGCCTGGATCTCGCCGCGCGCGAGGCGGTACAAATCGACGCGGCGCATGAGGATTTCGGCGGCGTAGTAGCGCATCCAGAAATGACGCTCGGAGAACCCGCTGGCCTTGTCGATGAGCTTGAGGGAGTCCTCGACTCTCCCCGAGTTCCAGGCCAAGGCGGAGAGCCAGAACTCCTTCCAGGGGGACTTGAGCGCGCGCAGGCGCTTCTCGTCGAAGTCGGCCTTGAGGTAGAGGTCGCGGAAATGGCGGAACGCGCGGACGGGATCAAGGTCGAGGAGACTCTCGGCCTCCTGGACCTCGCCGCCGGCCGCGGTCCCCGCGAGCTTCGCGCTCAAGCGAAGGGACCTCCGGGCCGGGACCTGAGCTTGGGAATGTAGAGCGAGGCCGCCGGGTCGAGTTCGCGCTCGCTGGCCAGGAGCTTGCCGACCTCGATGCGCTGCCTGGCGCCCTCCCGCGAGCCGTCGGGGCATTTGAGCGAGAACACCGGATGGTCCTTGGGGTAGGCCGATTCAAGCAGGCCGCAGAACTTCTTGAAGCCGTCGCCTCCCATGACCCAGTTGACTCCCATGACGATGTTGGGAGCGCTCGCCTCGATGCGCCCGGTCTTGAGCAGGGACTGGGCGTTGAGCACGTGGAACTCCCCTTCGACGGACTCGAGGTCCTTCTGGAGCATGGTGAGCATGCCGTCGATCGAGGAGACCGCGGTGAACACGCGGTACTCGTAGCCCGCCGCCTTGCAGCGGCCGGCCATGACGTGGCCCTCGCCGAACAGGAAGGGATGGCCGTAGCTGACGTAGCCGACCTTTTTGCCTTTGCCGAGCTCGGCCGAGACGGCGCGCCAGACCACCTCCTGGCGCTCGGCGTTGGTGGCCGAGGAGCGGCTGATGTCGCCGACCGAGCGCAGGCCCGGGTAGACGGCCTCGAGGAGCTCGCGGACCTCGCGCGTGTCGGGCTGGGTGAAGACGACTTCGCAGCTCTTGAGCTCCGTGATCGTGTCGAGCGTGATCTCGTAGGGACGGTCGATGCCGACCCCGAACAGCCAAAGAACGCCCTGGCCCTTCTTCTTCGCGGTTTTCAAGGTCTTGTTCCTCGTCTGGGCGTATTTTAAAACAATGGCCAGCGACTCCGCCATCGCGTAGAAGCGCGCGCGGTGCGAAGCGCCTGACTGCGAGATCGCTTCGCGGATCTGCCCGAGGGCTTCCTCATATGACCCTTCGATGATCCCGCAGCGTCCGATCTGGAAGGGGATCTCGGGATCGCGCGCGCCGAGCTCCCGGGCCTTGAGGAACTCGCCGCGCGCCTCGCGCGCGCGGCCCAGCGAGACCAGGACGAGTCCGCGCTCGAGAGCCAGAAGGGAGCTGTCCGGCGAGCTGCGGCGCGCGCTGTCGAGGTCGGCCAGGGCCTTGTCCCAATCGGCCATGCGGCAGTGGAGGTAGGCGCGGTCGGCGTAGGGCCGCGAGGATTTCGGAGCCAGCCGCACGGCGCGGTCGAAGTCCTTCATCGCGGGCTCGAACTGGCTCTGGCCCGCCAAGAGCGAGCCCCGCAGGCAGAGCAATTCGCTGTCGGAAGGGGCCAGGCCGATCGCCTTGCCGAGCACGCGCTGCAGCAGGGCGTCGGTCTCTCCCGCGGGCCCCGAGCCGTGGCGCAGGTCCTCGACGGCCCGCTTGAGCGCGGGGACCCACTCCGACGGCGGCCGCGTGCCCATGACCTGCTCCAGCTCCTGCAGCGGCACCGACGCCATGATCGAAAAGATAGCATAATAATCCCGCAGAGGCCGCCCGCGTTTTGCTAGATTCTGACGATGAATCGCGGCCGCGCCGCGGCCTTTCTGGTCTGCGGAGTCGCCCTCATCGGCGGCGCCATCCGGTTCTCCTACAGCCGGTCTTTCGTGCAGCAGGACGAGGGCTACTACGAGCAGGGCGCGACGCTCTACGCCTGCTGCGTGCTCTCGCGCGGGGTGCCCGACCTCGCGCCCCGCCGCTGGAGCGGCCCCGCTTATCCCGCCTTCGTCGCGCTCGTCGAGACAGTCTCGCCGTCGCTCTCGCCGTCGCTCTCGCCGGGGCACGTCGCGCTCGCTCAGGCGGCGCTCTCGACTTTGGCGATCGCCGCGGTCTTCGCGTTGGGGCAGGCCGCGGTCTCGCCGTTGGCGGGGCTGCTCGGCGCGCTGGCCTTCGCGCTCAGCGCGGGCCACGTCGCCGCCGCCGCGGCCGTCGACATCCACGCGTTCTATTCTTTGGCGTTGTTGGCGCTGGGCGCCGCGGCGGCCGCGTGGGTCGAGGAGCCCACGGCCGCGGCGTCGGTCCTCTTGGCGATGACTCTCGCGCAGAGCCTGCTCTGCCGCGCCGTCCACGTCGCCTTCCCGCTGCTCATGGCGCCCTTGTGCCTGTATTGGCGCAGGCCGCCGCGACGGCGCCTGGCGCTCGTCGCGGGCCTCACCGTGTTGTTCATGGCGCCTTGGCTGATCCGCAACGCCGCGCTGTTCGGCTCGTTCTATCCGTTCGACTCGAACCGCGGCTCGATCAACTTCTTCGCGGCCGCCATCGGCGAGCTGCGCTCCTCCGACATCGCGCACGCGCTCGAAGTCGCCGAGCCGCTGCATCCCGGCGTCACGGCGCTGCATGAATCCGCCGACTTCGAATCGGCCTATCCCATTCTGCTCAAGCTCGCCGTGAGCCGAATCGCCGGGCAGCCGTTGAGCTACCTCGCCGGCTGCCTGCAAAGATCGCTCTGGCTCTGGACTCCGCTGTGGCCGGCCCTCCTGCTCGCGGGATACGGCTTGGCCAGACGAAGAAAGACGAGGGTCCTCCAGGTCCTCGCGTGGCTTGCCGCGTCGTTGGGAGCCTACGCCTTGGTGGGAGTGCAGGAGTCCTACCGCCTCGACGCGATCCCGCTGCTGTGCGTGCTCGCGGGCTGCGGCCTGGCCGTCCTCTGGTCTGACCTCGGGGGCGCGAGCCCGCGTCTGCCCGCGCTCACCGAACGCGGCCTGCGCTTGGCCCGCGGCCCGATCGTCGTCATATTCGCCGCGCTTTCGGTCTCGACGGCGGGCTTCTTGGCCGCGGAGGTCTGGACCCACCGCGGCGGCGCCGGCCCCGTCCCCTGCGCGCGCAAGGACCTTCTGACGCAGCTCATGAATGACCAGGCCGTTCGCGCCGGCCGCTCGCCGCGAGCCTCCGCGCTCGAGGCCTGCCGCCGCGGCGATCAGGCGGGCGACCGGGGCCGCGCCGATCCGGCGTCCTTCGACGATTGCCTGCGCAGGTTCCCGACGGATGTCCGGCTTCTGACCGACCGCGGTGTCGCCAACTTCACTGCCGGGCGGTATGAGGCGGCGATCGCCGACCTAAAAAAAGCCGTCGCGCTCGACCCGCGCGACCGCGCGGCGGCCATGAGTCTCGACGCCGCCGTGCGGCGCAAGAAATCCCGCTAGCACGGTATGTCCGGGATGGCGGTCTTCGCTCTTGGTCCGTTGCTTTAAAGCAACGCCGAGCCGAATAACCGCTCCACAATGCCCCATTTTGGGCTCATGTTGCTTTAAAGCAACGGACCAACGAGGAGTGCCGGTTGAGCGCCGGCGCCGAGGCGGCGGAGCTAGCCGGCCGCGGCTTCGAAAAGGCCGGGCGCCAGGCTGCGCGCGCGCTCGGCGACGACGCCGGCCTGGCGCGCGCGGCCGAGCTTCTCCAAGGACGACGCCTCGCCGAGCAGGGCCCAGACGTTCTGCGGGTCGGCGGCCAGCGCCTTGCGGAACTCCGCCGAGGCCGCTTGCGCGCGCCCCGCGGCGAGCAGGGCGTGGCCCTTCCAGACCCGCGCCGCCGCGTAGCGCGGGTAGAGCGAGAGCGCCCGGTCGAGGTCCTTGAGGCCGGCCGCGGTCCGGCCCAGGTGAATGAGAAGTTCTCCTTTCCAGGCCAGGATCCAAAAGGCCGAGGGATCGAGCGAGGCCGCGCGCTCGAGGTCGGCGCGGGCCTGGGGCAGGCGGCCCTCCTTGCGGTGGATGCCGCCGCGCCAGGCGTAGACCCAGGCCAACTTGGAGTCGCGCCGTACCGCGGGGGGCTCGGCGCCGAGAAAATCGTAGTCGCAGGAGGCGTGCGGGTCGAGCTGGACGGCGCGGTCAAGGTCGGCCAAGGCCTTCTCGAGTTCGCCGAGCTCGCGGCGCGTTTCCCCGCGCAAGGCGAGGAACCAGGCGTTGGAGGGCTGGCGCTCGACGGCCCGGTCGAGCAGGGCCAGGGCCTCCTTGGGCTTGCCGGCTTTGCGCAGGATCTCGCCGCGCCAGCCCCAGGCGTAGGCGTCCTCATGCGCCTTCTCGGCCAGGCGCGTGTCGGCGATTGCGGCGGTGAACTCGCCTTTCTGGCGCTTGGCCTTGGCGCGCACGATCAAGGCCCAGCCCCAGCTTGCGTCGCAGTCGACGGCTTTCGACGCCGCGCGGACCGCCTCGTCGCAGCGGCCCAAGGCCCTCTCGAGCTCGCTGAGCACGACCCACGCCGGGGCGCAGCGCGCGTCGAGGGCGAGTGCTGCGCGCGCGTCGCGGCGGCCGCCGCGGAAATCGAAGAGGCGCCGGCGCATCTCGGCGACGCTGGCCAGCGCCCCGGCCTCCCGCGGCCGCAGCCGCGCGACGGTCAATAGGTCCTTGAGCGCGAGATCGTAGCGGCCCTGGCAGCGGTAGGCCTCGGCGCGCTTTTTGTAAAGGCTGTGATCGTTCGGGGCGCCGGCCAAGGCGCCGCTGTAAGCCTCGACGGCCGCGTCGTGACGGCCGTCGCGCTGCAGGGCCTCGGCCGCGGCGACGGCCTCGGCGGGGCTGCCCTTGGCTTTCTTGAGCTCCCGCAGCCGGGCCGAGCCGAGCCGGCGCTGCTCCGGCGAGAGGCCGCCCGAGGCCATGGCTTCCTCGAGCTCCTTGCGCGCCTCGAGGGACCTGCCGGCCTCGACATGGACCAGGCCGCGGTAGAAGCGCGCCTGGGCGTCGTCGGGACGAATCTCGAGGGCCTTTCCCAGGTCGCTCTCGGCGGGCTCGAGGCGTCCCAGGCTCAGGAGCGACGCGCCGCGCCACAAGAGCGCGTCGGCGTAGCGCGAGTGGACCTCGAGGGCCTGGCTCAGATCGTCGACGGCCTCCTGATGGCGCTTGAGGCGAAAGTACGCCTCGCCGCGCCAGCTCAGGATCCAGGCCGAGCTGCGTTCGACGCTCAGCGCTTTCGAAAGATCGCCGACGGCGCCTTTGTAGTCCCCGCGCACCATCTTGGCCCGGCCGAGCCAAGCGTGGCCGAAAGCGAAATCCGGCTCGAAGCGGACCGCCGCCTTGAAATCCTTGAGCGCCTGCGTCCAGCGGCCGAGCTCGCCGAGCGCGCGGCCGCGCAGTATGCGGGCCCGCGCGCTCTTCGTGTCGCAGCGCACCGCCGCATCCAGGCAGTCCGCAGCACCCCGAAAATCGCGCAGGCGGATCAGGATGTCGCCGCGCCAGATCCGCGCGAGCGCGCCGCGCGGCGCCCTCTTGATCTCGGCGTCGAGCTCGGCCAGCGCCCTGTCGAAGCGCTTGGGCTCGTTTTCCCATGTATACTTGGAATTGAGGCGGTGGGCGCGCTCGGCGTCATCGAGAGCCGCCGCGGTCCAGCCCAGCGCGCGCTTGGCGTTCATGCGCTCGAAGAAGCACCAGGCGGCGTTGACGGGGTGCAGGCCGATCGCGATGTCGAGGTCCTCGACGGCGGGCTTGGGCCGTCCCAGCGCGAGGCGCGCGCCCGCGCGCCAGGCGTAGGCCACCTCGTAATCCGGAAACAGGCGCACGGCCGCGTCGAGCTCGCTCGCGGCGGTCTTGATGTCGCCGACGCGGCGTCTCTGCTCGCCCTTCCAGGCCCTGATCCAGCCGCACTGCGGGTCGAGCGCGGCGGCTTTCTCGATGGCGGCGTTGGCCGACTTGAAGTCGCCCATCGCCGTCTGGCAGCGCGCGAGATACGCCCAGGCCGCGGCGGATTTGGGCGCGAGCGAGGCCGCGCGCAGCAGGTCCTCGAGCGCGCCCGAGTTCTCGTTGATGTCCGGGCCGCGCTTGTATTCCGCCCGATACAAGTAGGCCCAGTAGGCGCGCGGGTCTTTCTTGATGTAGCTGTCTGCGACCTCGATGTGGCGGCGCGAGTCCGAGCGCCCGCGGTAGAGCCCGAGCGGGATGAACAACGTGGTGGACTGTTCGTTGAGGCGCATCGCGGTCAGGCAGTCCTTGAGGCAGCCGGCGGCGTCTCCCCGCTCGTGGCGGCACATCGCGCGCAGGCGGTAGGCCCACTCGATGCCGGGCTCGAGCGCGAGCCCCGCGTCGAGGAAGCCGACGGCCTTGGCCGGGTCGTTGCGCTGATACCACCAGATCAGGCCGCCGACAAGATGCGGCAGCGCGCGGCCCGGCAGCCGCTCGGAGGCGGCCTGGACCTCCTCGAGGGCCTTGGGGGTCGGCGCCCCGTCCATGAGGCGCACCGCGTTCCACAGACGCCACCAGCCGTTGCCGGGCTCCATTGCGATGGCTCGTCCGAGGTCGGCGCCCGGGGCCTTGCCGCGCGAGCTCTCGAGCTCCCACCGGAAGGCGAAGGCGCAGGCGGGAGCGCGGGGATCCCCGCAAGAGGCTGCGAGCTCGTCCGCCGCGCTCTCAGGCTCGCCCAAGAGCCGCAGCAGGCGGCCGCGCGCGGCGCGCGTCGCAGGGTCGTCGCCCCGGAGGGACTCGAGCCGGCCCCGGTAGCGCTTGCCGAAGATGACGCCCCGGCGCGCGGGCATGTGCGCGGAGTGCCGGCCGAGATCGAAGCGGACCCCGAGGACTCCGACGAGGCTCAAGATCTCGGGAGAGAGGATGGTGGGCATCTTGCGTTGCCGGAAAATTAAGAATAATATATTGCGTGAGGCGCCACAAGCGGTGGGTCGTGCAAGGGCTCGCCTTGCTGCGCGCGGGCCGAGAGCTCGAGGCCGCCCGCAGCTTCCTGAAAGTCCAAAAGCAGGATCCCGGCGAGCAGACCTCCCTGATGTACCTCGGCGAGATCTTCGCGCGCGGCGGGAACCACGAGCGGGCGCTCGCCATCTTCAGCGCCGCGGCCGCGCGCAATCCGCGCAACGCCATGGCCTACGCGTTCTTGAGCCAGATCAAGCGCCGCCTGGGTCGCACCGAGGAAGGCCTCGCCGACCTCGAGCGGGCCGTCGCGCTCGACCCCCGCTGCGTCTGGATGCTGAGCTTAGGCTACGGCCGTGCCGACAACAAGCCGCTCTATCTGCGCGAGGCCCAACAGCTCGACGCCGCGCTCATGCGGCGTCCCGATTCGGGGCTGCTCCACGCGGCCAGGGGAGTCGCCCGCGCCCATGCCCGGGACGGCGAGCTCAAGGCGGCCGCCGCCGACATCCGGCGCGGGATCGGGCTCGACCCGCGCTGCGGCTGGGCCCTGGCGTGGCTCGCGGAGATCCACCGCTGGGAGGGCCGCCACGCCCAAGCCGTCGCGATCTTCGACCGCGCCGTCGACGCCCTGCCCGGAGACCCGAACCTTCTGGTGCGGCGCGGGGAAAGCCGCCTGTGGCTCGGCGAGTTCCGCGCGGCGCTCGAGGATTTCGACGCGGCCGTCGCCCTTGAATCCTCCTCGGGAGCGATCGTCGCCTGGCGCGCGGAGGCCAAGCTTTGGGGCGGCGACTGGAGAGGCGCGCTGCGGGATTGCGACCGCGCCCTGGCGGCGCCCTCGCCCGCCCTCTGGGCGCATTGCTGGCGCGGCGCGGGCAACCTCCAGGGCGGCCGCATCAAGCCGGCGCTCCGGGATCTCGACGTCGCGCTGGCCCGCGATCCCGTCGACGCGGAGGCGCTGACCTGGCGCGGCGAGGCTCACCGTCTCGGCGGCCATTGGAACAAGGCCCTGCGCGACCTCGACCGCGCCATCGCGCTGCGGCCGTTCGCGTCCGCCTTCATGAACCGGGGCTTGGTCTGGTCGTCGTTGGGCGAGGCCGACCGCCTCCGCGAGGATTTCCGCGCCGCGCGGCGCTTGGCTCCCAAGCTCATGAGGACGCTCCGGCGCCGCCCTCCCGCCGCGGCGCTCTCTCGCGCGCTGAGCCTGAGCCTGGGCAACCGGACCGCCCATCCGAGCTTCGCCGTGCGCAAGGGCTCGCGGCTCTACCTGCGGAGCGCTTTGTGAGCGGCGCGGGCCCCTGGCTGCTCAAGGCCGTCCAGTTCTACGCCTGGGCGGTCTTCGTCGTGGCCTGGGTCCAGATGGGCTGGGCGGATTGGACACAGCAGAAGATCCGCAACCGCTATCTGACGCTCTGGCTCAAGTTCATCCTGGGCGGGTACGCCCTGCTGGCCGCCCAGACCGCGCTGGGACGCCTCGGAGTCTTTCCGGTCTATCTGCTGGCCGGCTATTTCCTCGCCCTGGGCGGGTACGTCGCGGTCTCGATGGCGTCGGCGTACGCGCTGTGGGGGCTGCGGATCTGGCCGGCGGGCGACGTCAAGCTGTTCTCGCTCTTGGCGCTCTATTTTCCGCTCATGCGCATCCCGGGCTCCTTCCATTCCGGCCTGCGCTGCCTCGAGGTCCTGATCAACGTCTTCGTCCCCGCCGCGGCCTTCCTCTTCGTGACCGCCTCGGAGTACCTTTGGCGCACGCGCTTCAACGAGCAGAAGAAGTTCTACGTCGAGCTCGGGGTCCACAAGGGGATCGCCTACCTCGCCGGCAAATTCGCCGAGGCGGCCGCCGTCGTCAAGGCCGAGCTGGTCAAGACCGCGCAGGGCTACCGGGAGAACCCCCGCCAGCTGCTGCGCGACGCCGGCAGCTGGCTCTCCTCGATGGTCGTGATGTCGATGGTCTCCTATTACCTCGGCGACGTCCTGCGCTCGAATTTCCTCAAGACCGTCTTCTGCTTCATCCTGTTCTTCAGTTGGAGCCGCTTCTGCCAGACCATCGGCAAGTACCGCGCCCTGGGCCTGATGTTCGTCGTCTTCGGCGTCCTGATCGCGCGCAATCCCCATATCGACTGGGTCATGCTGTCCCAGATCTTCGGCCACATCTCGATCTTCAGCTTCTGCATCTTCCTGGGCGTCCAGCTGGCCATGAAGATCGTGGCGGGGCAGGCGGGGTTCGTCTTCATGCCGCTGGTGTTCGTCATACCGAGCCTGCTCATGCCGCTCCTCTTCGCCCTGCCGAGCCTCTTGCCGTGGAGCCGGCTCAAGAGCTTCATCCCGCACATGACGTTGAACTGGGCGGCGCTGGCGCCGTCGGCGGGCCTCGCCGCCGACCTCGCCGGCATCGGGGTCTGGGCCGTCATGGGACTCTTCTTCGGGCTCTCCTTGGTGTTCGTGAAGATCTGGGACGCGGAGTCCTACAAGAGCGTGAGCCCCTCCATGATCGAGCCCTACATGACCTTGGGCCCGGCGATCGTCGAGCGCATCGAGGCCGACGAGGAGTTCCGCGACGAGCATTTCTCGACCTTCTACGCCGACGGCCTGACGCCCGACCAGGCGCAGGTCCTGGCCCAGTGGTGCCAGACCAACGCGATCGCGAGCGTCCCGCTGGCGCCGACGATCTCGTTCGCCAACTGGATCTTCCTCGGCTACCTGCTGACCTTGCTGCTCGACGGCCACGTGCTGAGGATGGTGTACTAGCCGCCCTCAGTAGAACCGGCGCTTGCCGGCGCACAAGCCTTGGCGGCATTTTTCCTTGCGCCGCTCGGCCTCCTCGCCGAGCAGGTCCTGCATCTCCTCGGCGAGCTCGTCGGCCGCCCAGCTCAGGCGATAGCCGAGGCCGTCGAAGAGACGCTCCCAGGTCGAGAGCTTCGCGTCCTCGCCGCGCTCGGCGCGACTGGCGACGGAGGGATTGACGCCCGCCTCGTCCGCGAGCTGACGCAGCGAAATGCCGCGCTCTCGCCGCAGCCGTGCGAGCAGGGCGGCCAGGGAAGCCGGGGAAGCCGGGGAAGCCGGGGAAGACGGGGAGTTCTTGTAGGCCATATATTGCATACGATTGAGGCGCGAAAAAGTTCCCTCCCTCGACGATGTCCCTCCCTTGGTCCGTTGCTTTAATGCAACACGAGGCCCAAATGGCGCAATTAAAGTCATCTATTCGACGCGCCGTTGCTTTAGAGCAACGGACCAAGCAAGGGTGTCGAGGCGGCGTCTTCCATAAGCTATAATCGGCCTCGTGGTCCGAAAAAAAGTCTGCGTGCTGGCCAGCGGGGGGGCCGACAGCTCCGCGCTGCTCGCCGACCTGCTGGGGCAGGGCTTCGAGGTGCACCCGCTCTACGCGCGCGCCGGCTTTCTCTGGGAGAAAGCCGAACAGCATTGGCTCAAGCGCATGCTGCGCGCCCTGCGCTCGCCGCGCCTGCGTCCCCTCTCGGTGGTCGACATCCCGATGGGCGACCTGCCGCGCTCGCACTGGAGCCGCTCGGGCCGCGGCGTGCCGGCCCCGGGCAGCTCATGGGACAGCGTCTATCTTCCGGGGCGCAACCTGCTGCTGCTCAGCGAGGCCGCGGTCTTCTGCCGGCGGCGCGGCATCGGGGTCGTGGCGCTCGCGGTCCTGCGCGGCAATCCCTTTCGGGATGCCGAGGCGCGCTTTCTCAAGTCGATGGCGGGCGCCGCCAACGCCGCACTCGGCGCGAACTTAAGGATCGTGGCGCCTTACCGCAGGCTCTCGAAGGCCGCCGCGTTGGCGCGCGCGCCGGGGCTGCCCTTGGAGCTGACCTTCTCGTGCCTCAAGCCGCGCGGCCTCGAGCATTGCGGCGCCTGCAGCAAGTGCGAGGAGCGCGACGCGCTTATCGCCCGAGGTCCTCGGTCTTGACGGCCAGGGCGCTCACGCCGGGCAGGAGAGCGCCGTCGTCGGCGCGCAGCTGATCGGAAAGCCAGGTGACCGGCTGGGGCTTGAAGCCGGCCTCGAGAAAATTGCGGCAGCCTCCCGCATACGCGGCCCGCACGGCCTGCAGGTGCCGCTCGCAGGAGTCGGCTTGCGCGACGATGAGCTCCCGGATGCGCCCGGGGTCGGTCTCGGCCGCGCCGGAGGTCCCCATGTAGACCGGGACCTTCGGGGCGGCGATCTTGAGCGCCGCGGCGGCCTTGGCCAAGGCGGGCCTGCACGGCGAGAAGGCCTTGGTGTGGTACGGCCCCTCGACCTTGAGGATCTTGGCCTTGACCGGCCAGCCTTCCTCGTCGGCATGCCGCGAGAACGCCTCGAGCGCCTTGAGCGTGCCGCCCAAAGTCCCGCGGCCGATCGTGTTGTGCAGGGCGACCGAGACGCCTTCGACGGCGGCCAGCTCGTCGACGACGTCCTGAAAGTCGTCGGTCGAGACCGCGGCGAGGCCCATCGGCTCTGTGAAGGTCTTGCACACCTCCGAGAAGGACTGCGCTCGCGCGCGGATGAAGGTCCCGGAATCCTCGACGCTCAAGGCTTCGGCGGCGACGAGCGCCGCGACGACGCCCATCGAGTGCCCGATCGCGCCGGAAAGCTCGAGCCCGGGATGCGCCGCGCCGTAGGCGAACCAGTTCCCGAGGTGGTGGGCGTGGATCGCGCGCTGGGCGTTGAAGGTCAGGGCGAGCTCGCCGTTGGGCATCTCGGTCGTGATGCTCTCGAGGTCGGCGCCCAGAGAGGGCTTGAGGCGCTCGAGGACCCTTCGCGCGGCCGGAATCCGCCAGAGCTCGCGGCACATGCCGCTCTCCTGGATGGACTGGCCGGCGAACATGACGCAATAGGGGCCGGGCATGGCGAATTTTAGCATTTCACGCCGGAATCCGTTTTGTTAGAATCACGGCACGCCATGAAGCTCGACGAGCGCCTTTGGATCTACGGCGGGGGGCTGACGGCCCAGTGGAACTGGGTCGGGCGGCGGCGCGTCGAAGGGGTGCTCGCGTCCCTGCGCGGCGTCGCCGACGCCCTCCAGACGCGCGCGCCGCGCGCGGTGCAGAAGGCGCGCTATCTCGCGGGCCTGCGCTACTTCCTCGAGACCGAGGGGCCCGAGCGCGACCGGCTGGCCTCGCACCCTTGCCTCGACTACTGGCTCTTTCTGTGGGACAAGCACTTCTCGCAGCCGGCAGGCGAGCGCGACTGGCACCTGCAGCTCGGCCTTCTGCAGGGCTTCGCCGCGTCGCTGGCGCTCTCGCGCGGCGAGACTCTCGAGCTCGACGCGTTTCCGGACCCCGACGGGCGCTTCTACTTTTACGGGCGGCCCGAGTATCTCGCGCTCGCCAAGCCCGCGCGCCTCAAGATCGCGCGCGGGGCCCTGAGCGTCTCGGGGCGCAAGGCCGGGCCCGCTCGCATGCTCGAGGTCGAGCCCGGCGTCGTCGTCGACCAGCGCGGCTGGCTCATGGTGCACGGCGTCGTCATGCACGGCCTGGCCAAGCTCGCGGACAAGGAGCTCGCGCGCTTCGCCTCCGTGCTCAAGACCGCGCTAGCCGACATGCGCGAGCGCGACCCCGGCCTGCACGCCGAGCTCACCGACATGCTCCGCGCGCTGATCCCGCTGCAGAACCCGATGAACCACGGCAGCGTGAGCTCCTCCTACGTCAACCTGCGCGGCGCGATCTGCCTCTCGCACGCCGAGGACCCTCTCCTGCAGGCCGAGACTTTGATCCACGAGTTCTGCCACCAGAAGATGAACCAGCTCCTGATCGCCGACCCGGTGCTGCTGCCGGGCCAGGGGGGTCAAGTCTTCTACTCGCCGTGGCGCGACGACGCGCGAAGATTGCGCGGCCTGCTGCTCGGCGCGCACGCCTTCCTGAACGTCGCGCGCTATCTCGCGCGCTCGCTCTCGCGCGAGACCTACCCCGAGGCCCAGCACATCGAGGTCATGGTCAACGTCTCGCGCCGCGTCCTTCAGGTCGAGGAGGCCCTGCGCTCCCTGATCCTGTACGGCTCCTTCACCGAGTTCGGACGCCGCTTCGTGCTCGGCCTTTGGCGCGAGGTCGGCGCCTTGCACCACGCGATCCAGTGGTTTCCGCCGGCCCTTCTCAAGGAGCAGCGCGTCGAGTGCGACTCCCACCGCAAGCAGTTCGCGCTCGGGGATACCGGCTTTCACAAGGGCAAGGACTTCGTCGACAAGGTCCGGCGCGTCGCCTTCCTGACTCCCAAGGGAATCGACGAGGTCCCCGCGTCATGAACTCCAAGGAATGCCTCGATTGGCTCGGCGGCGTCGCGGACAGTTTTCCCGAGCTGCGGCTCAAGGACCTGCGCTCCGCCGTCGAGACGCTCGCCGCCGCCCAACCCGCCGGGCGCTGGGAGGGGGGGCTTTGCGGTCCGGCCGGCTTCTCGCGGCTCGCGATCCGGTTCCATGGACCCGCGTCGAACGCTGCGAAGATCTTCGGGGTTCGCGGCCTTTCGGCCCCCAAAGCCGCCGCGCCGGGCTTCGCGCGCCTGCGCGTCGTTTGGGATTGCAAGGCGGGCCGTTGGGAGAGCCTGAGGCTTTTGGGCGCGGCCGGCCGCGGAGGAGCCGCGGGCTCCGACTGCCGCCGCGCCAAGAACGGCCGGCCGGCGATCTCGGAGATTTCGCTGGCCGCGCGCGCTTTCCGTCCGGCGGGTCTCGGCGAGCCCGCGCTCGAGAAAGCCCTGAGCGCGTTCGCGGAGCTCTGCCCCGTCGAGGACGAGGTCAGGGGTCCGGGCGGACAATGGGCGCTGAGGCTCGCGGGCGGCGCGCCCTTCCCCGCGTTTCTGCGCTGCGACATCTCCGCGGCCTTCACGCCGCTGTCCTCGCAACTGGCCTTCCTCCTGCTCGACCGGCGGGTCGTCGAGCTGGCCTTCGACGGCGACGCGCTCTGGGCCTACTTCCGGGGCTGATCAGTAGGGACGGCCGAGCGCGAGGGAGTACTTCCCGGGGGCGTACGACTCGAGGCGCCGGCGCGCCAGCTCGGATAAGCGGCGCTCCCCGTTGTGGCCGCTCGAGAAGGGGCAGATGCTGATCCCGCCGCGCGGGGTGAACTCGCCGACGACCTCGATGTAGCGCGGTTTGAGAAGCTTCGTCAGGTCGCGGCGGATCGTCTCGACGCAGTCCTCGTGGAAGCCGCCGTGGTTCCTGAAGCTGAAAAGGTACAGCTTCAGGGATTTCGACTCGACCATCGCCTTGCCGGGGATGTAGTTGACGAAGACGCGGCCGAAGTCCGGCTGGCCGGTCTTGGGGCACAGCGAGGTGAACTCCGCGCAGACCAGCGAGACCCATTGGACCCTTCCGGGGCTTTTGTTCGGGAAGGACTCGAGCAAGGATGGGTCGTACGTGAAGCCGTAGCTGGTCGTCCTCGAGCCCAGCTTCGTCAGCGCCATGGCGGGTATTCTAGCACTTTGGCCTCAGGACGCCATGAAGCTGTAGGCCGCGTAGCGCCCCGAGTGCGAGAGCGAGACGCCCCAGTCGCAGGTCTTGCCGCCGCGCAGGACCTTGGGTATGCCGTCCTCTTCGGTGAAGGCGAGCGTCGCGGCCGATGAGATGTCGTCCGAGGATTTGGCGATGAACTCGAGGCAGCGCTCGCGCGCGAATTCGCCGGGGCTTCTTCCTTGAGGGACTTCCTCGACTCCCCAAAGGACGTCGCCGGGAGAGTCGTCGTCGCCGATGTAGCCGCCGCGCAGCACGGCGATGCAGTGGACCTTGTCCTCGTCCTCGTCGGTAAACGCGACCGAGACCTGGGCGCCCGTGGGCCGGTGCAGGACCTTGCGGCGGAAGAGGTCGGCCTCGAGCAGCCAGAAGCCTCCCGTCGGCGTCCAGATGCCCGACTGGGCCAGGGCCTTGTGCGCGGCCTCCTTGGCCGCGAAGAACTTCCAGAAGGTCGAAAAGCGCTTGGCCGGAGGCTGGGCGTCGAGATATTTGGACTCAGCCGCGGTCAGGTGCCGCGCGGTCCATTCGGGATCGAACTCGCGCGACTCCTCGTCGAAATGCTCGCGCGCGAGCGGGGATTTCAAGTCGACGACGTCGTTGCCGCCGCAATTCTTGGCGAGCGCGCTGCGCGAGAACCAGTCCTGCTGGAGCGCGCCGAGCTTGTCGAACAGGCGCTGGCTGATCTGGCGCGCGGCCGTCTCGCCGGGCAGGACCGCGGGGATCAGCTCGGCGGTCATGCGCAGGCGCTCGCCCTGCGCGGGATAGACCGTCGTGGCGATCTGGCCCTCGCCGCGCAGATAGACGCAGAGGAACTTCGCGTTGGGAGCCTCGAGGGCCAGGCGCCCGAGAAAGTCCTTCGGGCGCCGAGGCTCGAGCCAGCCGCTACGCGAGCGGCCGGCCTCGGGGTAGACGAAGACCGAGCCCCCTTCCTTTAAGACCTGCACGCACTTCTGGAATACGGTCTCGCGCCAGCGCACGGACGCCTCGTCCTCGCCTTCCCTAAGAAAGGGAATGCAGCGGCAGAGGTACATGAGCGCGCGGATCAAACGCTTCTGCAGCCAGCCGCCCAGGTGGTAGTAGTTCCGGTACTCGGGCGTCGACCAGGGGATGCGCTTGGAGCGGCCGATCTTGGACCACGGCGTGACGGCCCAGAAGATCAAAAACGAGTCGATCAAGGTCAGGTGGTTGGCGGCCCAGATCAGGGGCCCGTCGAACTCGCCGAGCTCTTCCCAGAGCCGGGCGCGGAAAGCGCTGAGGTCCTCGAGGCGGTAGCCGAAGCGCCAGCGGCAGACGGCCACCGTGAAGGCATAGACGGGCGCTGCGAGCAGGAGGCTCCAGAATTCCTGGCGCCGCAGCTCCGCGAGGTCGCTCTTTTCTAGCAACGCTCGGCGGCCGCGATCGTCTCGGACAGGATGCGCTTGATCTCGGCGACCTTCGCCTCTTCGACGGCGGAGCGCGAGCCGGCCTGGCGCGCGACCTCCTCGGAGACTCGCAGCTTGGCCGCCGACATCTTGAGCCTCGTGCGGATCTCGGCCTCCTCGGCGCGCAGAGACGCGATCTGGGCGGCGTCGCCCGAGGCGGAGAGCCCCTTGAGCTTGTCGGTCACGACGCCGAGCTCCTTCGAGAGCGAGTCGTAGCCCGCCTTGTCGCCGGCGAAGGTCTTCTGCCGGGAGGCCGCGAGCTTCGCGGCGTCGGAGAGCTGGTCGAGATAGGTCTTGGCCTGGGCGGTCATGGCCTTCAAGTTGGCGACGGCCTCGTCGCGCTCGGAGCCTGCGAGCTTCTCGATCTTGCCGACCATCTTCTTGAGGGCGTCGCTGAGCTTGTAGCCGTCGCCGACGGTCGTGATGTAGGCGAACGAGACGACTTTGGTCAGATACGCGTTGTTCTTGGGCATGTGGCCGAGGTCCATGAGCATCTTGATGGAGAGCCCGGGCGTGGCGGCCAAGGCGTCCTGGCCGTCGAGTATGCGGAGTTTCCCGAGCTCGCCTTCCTCGAGCTTGAACTCGGAGCCGTCGGCGCTGACGGGCACGCGCTTGGTGCGCTTAGTCAGGAACTGGCGCTCGATCGACATCGTGATGTCGGCGAGGTTCGAGGACTCGATGCCCATGCCGATGATGCTGCCCAGATAAGGGGTGTTGGCGTCGGCGTTGGACCAGTTGGCCTCGTTGGTCGCGTACTTCTTGACGCCCGCCGTGATGCGCTTCTCCCCGTCCTCCGGCGTGATGGTGTTGAGGTCGATCGCCTCGATGACCGTCTCTTTGCGCTTGAATGCCATGGTCTCGCTATCCTCCTGAGAGAGCCGATTCTATCATTTTCCTTCCCAGCGTTTGAAGAGCAGGCAGCCGTTGACGTCGCCAAAGCCAAAGGAGGCCTTGATGACGTAGTCGAGCTGGCGGTCGACGCGCTGGTGCGGAATCGATTTCTCGATCACGCGGATCTGCGGGTGGACGTCCTCGGAGTTGATCGAGGGATGCACGTAATTGTTGACGAGCTGGTCGATGGCCGCGACCGACTCGAGCGCGCCGGCCGCGCCCAAAGAGTGGCCGATCATCGACTTGGTCGATTGGATCAAAGGGAACTTCTCCGGCGGCAGGCCCAAGGCCTTGATCCAGGACGCGACCTCGCGCGGGTCGGCCGTGGTCGAGGTCAGGTGGCCGTTGATCAAAGAAATCTTCGCCGGGTCGACCTGCGAATCATCCAAGACCCGGCGGATGCAGCGGTAGACCCCGTCCGCGTTGGGGAAGGTCATCGTGCCGCCGTCGCGCTGTCCGCCCGAGTTGCAGTACGCGGTCACGAGCTCGCAGAGTATTTTGGCTCCTCTTTTCTGGGCTCTTTCCAGCGTCTCGAGGCGTATGACGCCCGAGCCGCCCGAGGGCACGAACCCGCAGGCCCCGGCGCCCATGGGCTGGGAGCCCTTCTCGGGCATGTCGTTGAACTTCGAGCACAGCACGTCGCGCATGGCGTCGAATCCGGCCCAGATGCCGTAGTGGCTGCCCTCGGCGCCGCCCGCGTACATCGACTCGGCAAAGCCTATCTGCATGTGCTTCCAGGCCTCGAAGACGGCCTCGGTGCCCGTGTTGCAGGCCGATGAGTTCGAGAAGGTCTGGCCGCCGGTCCCGAGGAACTTGCCGACCGCGACGCTGACCGAAGAGGACATGACCTTGGGCACGATGTCGGTGCCCATGGGCGAGGTGCCGCGCGCCGCCTCCTGCTCGGCGGCTTCCGCCATGACGGGGCCGAGCTCCTCGAACATCGTGTCCATGCCGCCGATGCCGGAGCCGATGATGGCTCCGGTCTCCCAGTCGGCGTGGCCGGCCGAGTAGCCCTTCAGAAGATCGATGTCCTCGCCCGACATGCGCGCGCACTCGACCGCGGCGAGCGCGGCGTAGACCATCGGCTCGTTGAGCTTGTGGTAGTCGGCCTGCGGCAGGACCTTGAGTATGTCGTCCTCGTCGATGGGCGGCGCGCCGCCGATCTGGGAGGCGAAATTGAGCTTCTTCAATTGCTCGTGCCAGGTGATGCCGGATTTTCCGGCCTTGAGGGCCTCGCGATACGCGGGGAGGCCGACTCCGTTGGGCGCGACCGCTCCCAAGCCGGTCACGACGATTCTCTTTCTCATTTAAGAGCTCCCGGGTCCGTCGAATCCTTCGGGACCCAAAGCCCCGAGGTCACGCCTGTGAAGATCGTCTCGCCGTCCTGCGCGCCGCCGTCGAACTGGATCTCGACCTCGGCGACGATCTTGTTGCCGCGCGAGTAGCCCTCGCCGCCGAAGGAGGCCTGGCAGGCGACGCGGTCATTGGGCCGCACGGTCTTCTTGAACTTGCCCCTTTCGATCTCAGTGAAGAAGCCGACCATGTACTTGAGCTCCTCGGGCGTGACCCGGGAGGCCATGTGGTAGATGCCCCAGGCGACGTTGCCGGTTTGGGCGGCCATCTCGATGAGCTTCACGCCGGGCACGACGGGGTTGCCCGGGAAATGGCC
Organism: Elusimicrobiota bacterium; assembly: GCA_016194705.1. Classification (GTDB taxonomy): domain Bacteria; phylum Elusimicrobiota; class Elusimicrobia; order UBA1565; family UBA9628; genus PALSA-1176. The sequence goes on from JACQAZ010000041.1 coordinate 204,063, forward strand.
GTCGCAGTCCTCGTCTTTCCAGGTGTAGCGCGTGATGATGTGCTCGCTGTCGAGCTCGAGGATCTCGTCGATGAAGCGCATCGGCGGCCGCTGGGGAACGCGTGCCAGAATTTCGGCCCGAGTCAGGTCGTTCATTTGAGCTCCGGGAAGTTGAGAGGGGGAGGCGGATCGTTCTTGTGCGGCTGCAGCACGAGGTGCCACCGGCCGACGTCGCGCCAGCCGCCGAGCTTGTGGCCGACGGCGCGGTAGACGCCGATCTTCTTGAAGCCGAGGCCCTCGTGCAGTCTGACGCTCGCGTCGTTGGGGAGTGCTATGCCCGCGTAGGCGTTGTAGAAGCCCTGGCGGCGCAGAATCTCGAAGAGCTTCTCGTAAAGCGATTTAGCCACGCCTTGGCGCCGCGCGTCTTCTCTGACATAAACCGAGACTTCGACGCACCATTGATAGGCGCGCCGCGAGCGGTGCTCGGAGGCGTAGGCGTAGCCGAGGATTTCTCCTTCTTTCTCCCAGACGAGCCACGGGAAGCGCAGCAGGGTCTCCTCGATGCGGCGCTTGACCTCGGCCACCGTCGGCGGCGCGAACTCGAAGGAGATGATCGAGTCTTCGACCGCGGGAGCGTAGATCTTGGCGACGGCCTCGGCGTCCTCGGGCCGCGCGGCCCTGATCTCTTGGTGCCAGGCATTAAGACTCTTGCCGGCAAGAGTCGACCGTGCTTTCATCAGAGGATCATCCCGCCGTCGACGGCGATGTTGGCGCCGTTGATGTAGTCGTTCTCGATCAATTGGCAGACCGCCGAGGCGACCGCCTCAGGCACGCCGAACTCGCCGAGCGCGATCTGCGCGCGGATCTTTTCCTTCATCGCGTCGTCGATGCCGGCCGTCATGGCCGTCTCGATGAAACCAGGGGCCACCGAGTTGACGCGCACGCCGCGGGGCCCGAGCTCGAAGGCGAACTGGCGCGTGACCTCCTCGAGCGCGGCCTTGCTGGCCCGGTAAAGAGCCGAACCGACCAAAGCCTTCCGGGCCAGGACCGAGGAGACATTCACGATGCAGCCTGAGCCCGCGCGCGTCATCTCGTTGCCGAAGTCCTTCATCAAGAAGACCGAGGAGCGCAGGTTCGTGTTGATGAGAGCGTCGAAGGCGCCTTCGGTGATCATCAGAGCCGGCTCGTGCGGCTTGTCGACGCCCGCGTTGTTGACGAGGACGTAGGGCGTCCCTTCCTTGAGCGCGGCGTCGAGCAAAGTCTTGCGGCCCGCGGCGGAGGAAAGGTCGGCCTTCACGACGAACGACTCGGGGATCTCGGCCGAGACTTCCTTGGCCTTGGCCTCGTTGCCGTTGTAGTGCAGGCACAGGCGCATCTCGCCCTCGGATTTCTCGTGGATGGCCTTGGCGATCGCCCGCCCTATCCCGCCCGACGCGCCGGTGACGACCGCGATGTCCTTGCTCATATCGATTGACCTGTCGCTGCGTCCCTCCCTTGGTCCGTTGCTTTAGAGCAACGGACCAGTGCGAGCAGGCACGCCGGTCTCACTGCACCTCCATGTAGCCGCCGCCCCAGGCCAGGCCCGAGCCGAGCACCGCGTAGACGAGCTGGTCGCCCTTGTGCAGTTTGTCGAGCTTCTGCGCGATCGCAGACGGGGCTCCCGCGGCCGCGATGTTGCCCTGCTCGCGCACGTTGCGGATGTGCTTGCTCTCGGGCAGGTGCAGGTGGCCCAGGATCGAGTTCTGCATGACGTAATTGGCCTGGTGAGCGACGGTCCAGGTCTTCTCGGCGTAGAGGCCCTTGCGCGCGGCGATCTCCTCGAACATCTCGCAGGTCTGGCGGATCGAGAATTCCCGGACCAGCGAGCCGTTCTGAAGGAAATGCCCGATCGCGTCGATCTTGATGTCGTCCGCCCCTTCGGCCTTGGTCTCGAAGATCATCGGCTCGACGGAGATGCGTCCTTGATGGCGCGTCGAGATGACCTGTGCTGCGGCGCCGTCGCCCCAGATATAGCCGTCGATCGATTTGGGCGAGTAGTCGGTCCGGATGGTGTAGGCCGAGCTCTGCACGGCCAGCACGAACTCGGGCAGGGCGTCCTCGCGCAGGTCGCCCAGGACCTGCATGTGGCGCGCGAAGGAGGAGCAGGCCGAGTTGACGTCGCAGTGCGGCCCCGGGCCGGCGCCGAGCTCCTTGGCGATCCAGCTGGCCGTCGGCGGGATCGTCTCGAAGGGCGTGTCGTTGTTGGCGATGACCCAGCCGACGTTCTCGGGCTTGACGCCGGCCTGCTTCAAGGCCTTCTGCGCCGCCTTGACGCCCAAAGTGACGGGGGTCTCGCCGTGAGCGCGCGCGTGCGTCATCGCCAAAGAGGGATCGGCGTTCTTCGTCTTGACGATGTATTCTTTCGAGAGCACCGAGAAGCGCCGCTCGATGCCCAGCCGCGAGTCGACCCAGTCCTGGCCGCGCTCCAAGCCGACCTCTTTATGGAGAAAAGAGTTCGTGATCTCTGTCTTCGGCAGGGCCCAGCCCATCCCGAGGATCTCGAGGCGCGCCATGCGGCTACTGCACCTCCATGTAGCCGCCGCCCCAAGCGAGGCCTGCGCCCAAGACCGCGTAGACGATCTGGTCGCCCTTGTGCAGGCGGTGGATGTTCTGCGCGAGCACCGAAGGGCAGCCGGCGGACGCGATGTTGCCCTGCTCGCGGACGTTGCTGAGATGCCGCTCGGGAGGCAGGTTCAAGTGCCCGAGGATCGACTCCTGCATGACGGCGTTGGCCTGATGCGTGATCGTGTAGACCTTGTCGGCGTAGAGGCCCTTGCGCTCGGCGATCTCCTCGAACATCTCGCAGGTCTTGCGGATCGAGAATTTGCGCACGGCCGCGCCGTTCTGCGTGAAGTGGCCGCAGGCGTCCGAGACGATCTCGGAGGCCTCGGAGGGCTTGCTGTCAAAGATCATCGGCTCGGCCGTCAGCAAGCCGGCGTGTTTCGCGGAAACAAGCTGCGCGGCCGCTCCGTCGCCCATGATGTAGCCGTCGATGCAGTTGGAGCGGTAGTCCGTGCGCGTCGTATAACAGGAGCTTTGGACGCAAAGAATGAACTCGGGCAGGTTGTCGGCCTGCGTGTCGGCGAGACCCTTCATGTGGCGCGCGAAAGACGAGCAGGCGCTGTTCATGTCGCAGTGCGGGCCGGTGCCGACGCCGAGCTCCCGGGCGATCAAAGACGCCGTCATGGGCACGAAGTCGAAGGGCGTGTCGCTGTTGGCCACGACCCAGCCGATCTGCTCGGGCCTAATGCCGGCCTGCTTGATCGCCATCCGGGCGGCGGCCAGCCCCATCGTGACGGGCGTCTCGCCGTTGGCGCGCGCGTGGGTGATGGCCTGGGAGGGGTCGGCGTTTTTCGTCTTGAGGATATATTCTTTGGAGAGGACGGAGTAGCGGCGTTCGATGCCCAGGCGCGATTCGATCCAGTCCTGGTCCTTCTCGAGGCCGACTTCCTTGTGCAGGAAGTCGTTGTCGAGCTCCGTTTTAGGGAGATACCAGCCGAGTCCGAGTATTCCGAGCATCAGTTCCCGCTGATGGCTTCGCCGCCATCGACGCGGAGGATGGTGCCGTTGATCCAGCGCCCGCCGGGCAGGCAGAGGCCGTGGATGGCCTCGGCGACGTCGTCGGGGGTGGTCAAGCGGTGGAACGGATTGCGCACGCGCGCCTGCGCCTTCATCAAGTCGAAGTTGGGGATGCCGTTGCCCGCCGGCGTGTCGGTGATGCCGGCCTGCACGATGACCGAGCGCATGCCGTAGGGCGCCAGCTCAAGGGCCATGCTGCGGCAGGACGCCTCGAGGGCGGTCTTCGCGGCGGAGACGGCGCCGTACCCGCGCCAGGCGACCTCGTTGCCCTCGCTCGTCATCGCGACCAGGCGAGCCTCGGGGGCGAGCAGGCCTTCTTTGAGCAGCTCGCGGCCCCAGAGCATGTAGTCGTAGCCCATCATGTAGATCGTCTTCTCGCAGTCCTCTTGCTCGAGAAAGGTCTCTTTGTAGGGGATCTTGGAGTCGGCCAAGGGGAAGAGCGCGTCGGCGCCGCGGTCGTGAAAGGCCGTGTTGATGGCTTGCTTGAGCTGATCGGGCGCGAGCTTGAGCTGTTCAGCCAGGGCCTTGATCGCCTGCCCTTTGAAGTCGGGGCCTTTTTCCTCGATCAGGAGCTTGCAGGCGCCGGCGGCCACCGAGTGCATGAAGAGAAAGACCTTGCCCGCGCCGGCGTTCTGCTGGATCGATTCGAAGACCTCGCCGCGGCCGTCGTCGTCGAAGAGGTTGACGTTGTGGGTCACGAGCTTGACGCCGGCGGCCTTGATCTCGTCGAAGTGGGGGGCGATCACCGTCTCGACCGTGCTTTCCTTGTCTTTGTGGCCGATGAGGATGTTGAGGCCGGACTTGGCCAGGCGCTTGGCGGTCGCCAGGCCGAAGCCAGAGGAGCCGCCGAGGATCACGGCCCAGAGGTCCTTGCCGCGGAAGTAGCCGTCCGAGGTGTTTGCCATATCCGACAAGTATACAAAAATGGCCGGGATGAGAGGTTGACGGCGGTCAAATGGGCGGTGCCGGGTACTGATTCAGGTTCCTGACAGATGAGGGGGGCAGGAGCTAGCGTCTTCGGCCGAAGGGGCTTGCGACCCGCACCGATATTGCTGGTTCGGCCTTCGAGTTGGGGCCCCTGTGCGTTGTGTCGCATTCGGTGCATATGAACATGTCGCTCCGAATGTTTTTGAGTCGCACTGCCCGCTTATCGACGTCGAAACATCGTTGGCAGTAGGGGCCATCGGCAGGGGAATTTCTTCCCTCACCTGCCCAGTAAAATGTGCCATCCCAAACCATGGATTGCTCATGTTTGGCCTGGGCCCTGAGCTCGGCAAGCTGCAGCTTAAGATTGAGGATTCCCTCGCGCGCCGCCAGGGCCTCTTCCTTCGCCGTGAGGAGAGCATCCCTGAGTTGAACCAGTTGCTCGCGATGGGTAGCATCCTTGACGGTCGCGAGTAATTTATTGACCCCCTCGAGACCAGAAGCGAGGCTCTTTAAAGTGGCCAACCCAGCTACTACGTCGATGGCTGCTCCACCCATACAGTGAGATCATAGCATTTTTGGGTGTGCCCGCGCCGCGAGATGGCGATACCTCTGTGAATTATTTATGCTCTACTAGATGAAGCTAATTCTGTTCGTCAATGATAGCATCAAGGGGGAGTTAGCGTGACGATAAGACTGAATGACCCGGACCTTTTTGGAAATGACGCTGCGGAAGATGAGGATGAGGCCGTTTTCGCTTCTTACGTAGTTGATCGCCCAGAACTCAAGGATTTTACTTCTGCATTGCGCAGGATTTGCATCGCTCGCGCTTACAAAGGCGAGGGAAAATCAGCCCTCCTTCGGCATGCTGCATCGAAGGTTCAACAGTCTGGTTCTCAAGCCATCGTTATTCAATCATCAGCAAATTCTTTGGGACCGAGCCTAAAGACGAACGACTCCGCAGAATGGATTCGAGCATGGAAGGCGTCCATGCTGAAGCTATTGATACCTGCATAACTAAAGTCCTAAACTCTGGGCATGAGACCCGCCGGAAGCCCAGAGCATCTCGAACAACGCCGTTTGCGCGCCATCTCGCTGCTTAAACGGGGCATGGCCCCCGTAGATGTCGCCCGGAAGCT
>JACQAZ010000047.1 GCA_016194705.1 Elusimicrobiota bacterium
GGCGTCCGGGCGTCCACCTTCACGAGCCCCGCCTCCGGGTGCAGCGGATCGATGCCGACGCGCTGGATCTGTCGGATGTCCCGGTCGGGCTCGGGGCCGGCGACCGCGTTCTGCACGGCGTTGAGAATTTTTTCGGCGCCCTGCGGGGGCTTGGAATCCTGGGGCCGAGCGGGGGCAAGGACAGGGGCGGGCTCCGTCTGCGTTCGCGGCTCGAGAGGGGGCGCGGGGCGCCGGCTCAGGAAGATCGCGACGATCGTCACCAGCAGCGCCGCGGCCGCGCCGGCGACGAACTTTGCGTTGACCGTGAAGGCCTTGACCGGCTTGGGCGGCTCCTTCGGTTTGGGCAGAGTCTTGCCCCGCTTCTTGAAGCGCTCGGCGGCGTCGTTCTTGTCGGCGCCCTCCGGCGGCTTGGCGGAAGGCAGCCGCCGGACTTCGGTCATCGGAGGCCCATCGTTCTCCCTGTCGCCTTTCTTCACGTCGGAGAGCACTGGGATCGAGAAGCCTGATTTCTGGGGGACGTCGTCGTGCTTGGGGGGCGGGGGAGGAGCCACCTTCGAGAACTGCTTCAAGCCGGAACCGGGAGGCGGGGAGGGTTCCGGCGACGGGTTCTCATCGTCCGGTCCGGGCTTCTTGGCTTCCTTGGCCGGCTTCGCCTCGGGCCTGATCTCCTTCGCGGGTTTTGCCGGAGCCTTCTCCTCGCCCGCAGCCCCGTCGCCGGGCGGGACCCTTTGACGCAGCTCGAAATCCCAATGGCACGAGGGGCAGCGCGTGGCCGCCTCGTCGACTTCCGCCGCACAGCTGGGACAACGGGATATCATGGCTTCGCGTCTTCCGTGCTCAGCCTCATTTTATCATTTCCTGCGCCTGCCCGCGGAGGGCCGCGCCCACGCCAGGCCCCAAAACCACGCCAGCGCGAAGAGACATTGCGGCGGCGTCCAAAGCCGGACCATGAGCATGACGGCGCGAAAACCGTCGAGGACGATCGCGTCTCCCGCCGCGGGTTCTACGCCCCGGCGGACCGCGACCCGCACGGCTCCCGAGCCCGAGCGCAGGGCGTCGAGCGCGGCGCGCTCCCGCGCGCGGCGGTCCATGAGCCGCCAGGCTGGCACCGTGACGATATTCCACACGCACGCGCAGGAGCCGTAGCCGTGATTGTCGGTGGCGCCCGCCATGAACAGGCCCCGCCGGCGGCAGAGCTCCACGGCCTCGCGGCGCTTGGCCGGCGGGAAGTCCATCGCCTTGGGCGACGAGGTCCAAATCTCGAGCCCGTCGGCCCCGGCTTGCGCGAGCCGCTCCAGAGGAGCTCCCCAGTAGTGCCGCCAATACTCGGGAAGGCTTAGGATGGTGAGCCCTCCCGTGTCCGCCTTCGCCCGCGAAAGGAAGGTCCGCACGCCCTCCTCGTCGTCGGTGTAGCGCCGGCGGTCGGCGAACGCCGAATTCCCAAGGACGACGACGTGAGCGTCGTGCAGGCTGACCTCCTCGCCGTTCGAGGCCCCGGGCTCGAAGACGTTGTGGTCGGTGATGAAGCTCGCGCCGAAGCCCGCGGCGTCGTGCCAAGCGGCGTTGCGCTCAGGAGTGAAGGACCGGCGGCCGTCCCAAGAAAGGCTCGTGTGCGAGTGGAAGTCGACCGGCATCGCGTCGGGATCCTCGGGCACCAGCCGCGGCGGCGCGTGCGGCCAGAGCACGGCCCAGGCGAAGTAGCCCGCCGCCAAGGGGATGTAGAGGGCGAAGGCGACGAGGATGTCGTGCCGATCGAACCAACCCTCGCCGCCGTGGCCGAGGATGAAGAAGCGGAACAGCCCGAACCCCGCAAGCACCAGGACCGTCAGCGCGATGTCCTGACGCGCGGAGTTGCAGGTGATGATGTCGGCGAACGAGGAGAAGGGAGTCAGCAGCAGGTGCGAGAGCGGAAACTCGAGCCGCCCCGGGAAGGCCTGCCCCGTCGCCGCGTCGATCAGAGCGGGAGTCGCAAAGAAGCGCGAGGCAACCACGACCGTCGACGCCGCGGCCGCGAGTCCGGTGAGGCGGCTAGGTCGCAAGCGAGGCGAGCCGTTCGTCGAACTTCTGGCGCTGGTTGGCGCCCTCCTCCTTGAGGAGGAAATACTTGCTGGCCTTCTGCGAGAGGATGGTCAGGAATTTCGCAGGCACCCCCGCGCGGCGGTAGGCGGCCAGCTTGTGGTGGCCGTCGAGGACGAAGCCCGCGAAGAAGGAATGGAGGTTCTTGAACTGCCCCCTCTTGACGGTCTCCGGGATGGCCCTTTGATAGAAGCCCAAGAGCAGGATCCGGGGCCGGTCGCCGTTGGCGATCATCGACTGATAAAGCTTGACGTATTCTTCCTTGAGCGCCGCGCGCGGGACCAGCGGGATGATCATGTCGAACTGCTTCTCCATGATGTTGTTCTCGGGATGGCGGAAGATGCGCGGCCGCTGGCATTCGTAATGCTCCCACCCGGACAGCAGCCCCTCTTCCTTGGGGTCCTGGATATCCCAGAGCTCCATGAATTCCGTGTTGAAGAAATAAGAATTCTCGTCCTCGCTGTCGTAGGGGCCCGCGAGATGTATCGCGGACTCGAAGACCTCGTATTCGCCCTTCTCCATGAGCTCGAACATCGGGGAGAGCTCCTGGACCATGCTCTCGTCGACCGGCCGGGGCAGCTGGATGGTCTTGGGGAGGTTGGCGATCTTCTTTTGAGCCGAGAGGCGCGGCTCGTGAAGGCACTTGAACCAGAAATGGCAGGTGTCGCAGTCGTTGCCGATCTCGAACTTGCGCGAGCCGTTGATCTCCAGGAAGACGGAGTTGGCCTCGCCGTGCTTCTTCTCGATGCCGACCTTGAAGAAGCCCTTCCCCGCGCCCAGCTTGACCTTCATGAGGCCGTCGGCGAGTTTCGAGACGTCCAGCTTCGAGGCGGTGGTTTCTGATTTCATGGGTCTCCTGTTCGATCCATTTTATCGTTTTAACCGCACCGTCGCAAGGCTGCTGCGTCTTGCCTCTAGAGGATACCGGGTATTTCCAATCCTGTCAAGGTCGGGCCATTCCCTATAACAAATCCGCAATAGGAAAGGCTTACACTCTGCGCGAATGCCCGACTGGGACGAGGAAGCCCTCAAGGAGATCAACAGCCTCGACGCGGCGCGCCTGGCCATCCGCGGCGCGCTCTCGACCATCCGCGGCCTCCAGGAGCAGAGCGCCAACCTCAAGGCCGAGGTCCAGGACGAGGCGTCGCGGCGCAAGCTCGTCGAATCCCGGATGGCCGACCTCAACGCCCAGCTCGAGCGTTGGCGCGAGCAGGGCAAAGCCTGGGAAGAGTCCGAGAAGCGCCGCGCCTGCGACGAGGAGCGCCAAAAGGTCGCGCTGAGGATATCGGTACGCGCGGAGGAGCGCGCGCAGATCCAGGAGAACCAGCGCCAGCTCGAGGACCACCTCTCCCGGCTGCAGGCGGAGCTGCAGCTCATCGCCGCGGGGCAGCGCGAGAAGGAAGCGGGATGGGAGCAGATCAAGAAGAAGCTCGAAGCCCGCGAGATCGAGCTCGTGCAGGCCGAACGCGAGAAGGCCGAGCTCTCGTCGCGCTACCGGCGCGACGTCGACATGATCCAGTCGCTGCGCGAGGCCCGCGACCGCGAGATCGCCGCCTCCATCAAGAGCCGCGAGCTCGAAGTCGCCGACCGCGACCGCGAGATCGCCGCCCTTCGCCGCGAGACCGAGGAGCAGAAGCAGAACCTGGCCGCGACGGCCAAGGACCTCGACCTCAAGCTTTCGGAGCGCGAGGAGAAATACATACGCGAGTACCGGCTCAAGGAGCAGGCCCTGCAGGAGCGCTACGCCAAGCGCGAGATGGAGCTGCAGTCTGTCTGGTCCGAGGTCGAGAACGGCCTTTGGAAGCGCGCCAAGGAGGCGAGAGACAACCTCGACAAGGCCGCGGCCTCGCAGTTCGAGGAGCGGGCCAGGGCCCTGGCCGACCGGTCTCACGAGATCGATGAGAGCCTCAAGCGCCGCCGTCTCGAGCTCGATGGGGATTTCCAGCGGCGCTGCGCCGAGGCCGAGGCGCGCTACGCCGAGGCCGAGCGAACGCTATCGCAGGGCTGGATCGAGAAGGAGCAGCGCTTCCTGAAGAAGTACGGCGAGGAAGTCGCCGCCGAGACGGCCCGGCTGCAGACCCTCTGGCACGACAAACTCAAGGCGGCCGACGACGCGCGCGCCCAAGCCGCGCTCGAGGAGCAGAAGAGGCGAGAGGACTTCGAGAGCGAACACCGGCGGCTCAAAGAGAACCTCCTCGAGGAGGCCGCGCGCAAGGACGCCGAACGCATCCGGCAGCAGGACGATCTGATCGCGCGCAAGACCGCCGAGCTCGAGTTTTCCTCGCAAGAGCGCGAGACGGCGCGCCGCGACGCCTTCGCCGAGGAGAAACGCCTGGCGGTCGATGAGCTCAACCGCCGCCGCATCGAGGTCATCGACGATAACGCCAGGTCTCTGGAGTCGGCCAAGCAGTCCGTCGACAAGCAGTACGAGGAGCGGGTGCGCGCCCTCGAGGCCTCCTTCGGGGCGAAGGTGGCCGAGGGCGAGCGCGCTCAAAAAGCGGCCGAGGAGCAGTTCCTCGATTTCAAGGCCGGGCTCATGGCCGACCACGCACTCAAGGAAAAAAACCTCGACTCGCGCTGGGCCGCGCGCGAGGCGGAGCTCGTGAGCCGCCACCAGACCCAGCTCGAGGCCCAGCGCCGCGATTTCGAGACCGCACTGGGCAAGACCCAAGAGGAGGCCGCCCAGGCCGGGGGGCGAGCCGAGGCGGCGCTGCTTTCGCGCCGCAACGCGCTCGAGGACCATTACGACAAGCTCGACCGGCAGCTTCGGCAGGAGTGGGCGCGGCGCGAGGACGAGCAGCGGCGGCGCCACGAGCTCCAGCTCGCTGCTCTGCGCGACGAACATGTAAAGGAACTCCAGGTGGCTGCGGAAAACGCAGCCGGCGAGCTCGCGCGCGGGCGCGCCGAGCTCTCGGCCCAGCTCGCGCAGGCGCGCAAGGAAAACGAGGCCTCCGGGGTCCGACGCCGAGACCTCGAGGAGCAGCTCGCCCAGGCTTCGTCCCGCGCCGACAGGGCCCTCGACGAGCTCCAGAGCAAGGCGAGAGCCTGGCAGGCGGACCGCGTCTCGCTCGAGCGACAGTACGACGAGCGCGAGGCTGTGCGCGAGCGGAAACATCAGGAAATGGAGCAAGCCCTGCGCTCCCTCTGGACCCAGAAAGAGGCCGAGGCCGTGGAGTCCCGGCTGCGCTCGCTCGAAGAGCAGCACAGGCATTACTCCGAACAGACGGCCAAGGGCGAGGAAGCCCAGCGACGGGCGGTCGAGGACTGGCGGCTGCACCAGACCCTCGAGATGGAAAAGCAGAAAGCCGCGTGGCTGGCGGCGCGCGAGAAGGAGCTCGGCGAGAGGCGGCGCGCGCTCGAGTCCGACTACGAGCAGAAGGTTCAGATCATGGGCGCGGAACTGCGCAAACGCGAGGCCGAGCTTCAGAAGCAATGCGACGAGGTCAAGGCCGAGGTCCGGCTCGAGATGGACCAGATCCTGCGCGAGCGCGAGAAGGCCTTCAGCGCGCGCTACGCCGCCCTCGAGCGCGAGCTCTCCGCGCGCTGGGCCGAGCAGGCCCGCGCGCAGAAGCCTTCGACCGACGGCCCGCCCCAGCCGGCTCCTTGAGCCGTCTTGACTTATCGGGGCGTTCCTGAGATAATAGCTTGTCGGCACGCCGACGGAACCATATTTCAAGAGACGCAACGGGGGATTCATGGCCAGCGATGAGAGGGGAGTAAGGGGAGTTCTTTTGTTCGTGGCGGGAGCGGCGGTCGGAGCGGCGCTGGGCGTGCTTTTCGCGCCCAAGTCGGGCAAGCAGACGCGCGAGCAGATCGCCGATTGGCTCAAGGAGCGGCGTGAGAAGGGCACGGACCTTCTCGCGAAGATCAAGGAGCCCGTGACCGAGAAGAAGGAGCAGATCGTCGCCGCCGCGCGGGCCGCGAAGGAGGCCTTCAAAGAGGCCGGCTCCAAGCACAACGGCCACGAGAAGGAAGCCCTCAGGAGCTGAGGCTTCAAGCAGGCTAATAAAAGGAAGACCCGCCCGAGAGGGCGGGTCTTCTTATTTCTTGGCCGCCCGGCGGACCGCGCCGGCCTTCTCGATGACGCGCAGCGCGCCCTTGCCCAGGCTCTCGCCGCCGTCGACGACGAGGACCTCGCCCGTCACGTAGGACGCCAGGGGGGAGGCCAAGTACAGAACGGCGTTGGCGACGTCGAGCTCCGTGCCGAACTTCCGGCCGGGGACCTCGGACAGAAGCTCCTCGCGGATCCATTCCTCGGGCCAAAGGCGTTCGCGCGACTGCGGCGTGTCTATGAAGCCCGGGGCGATCGCATTCACGCGCACTCCGCGCGCGGCCCATTCGACCCCCAAGGTGCGCGTCAGGGCGACGACGCCGGCCTTGGCGCTGGCCGAGGGAAGCAGACCGGGGGCCCCGCGCCAAGCGTAGGCGGTCACCATGTTGATCACCGAGCCCCCGCCCTGCTTGAGCATCCTCTTTCCCGCCTCGAGCGTGCAGTGGAAGGTCCCGTGGAGCACGATGTCGATGACCTTGCGCCAGCGCACGGAAGTCAGCGTCTCGCTGGGCCTGATGAAGTTGGCCGCCGCGTTGTTGACCATCAAATCGACGCGGCCGAATTCCTGGTCGACGCGCTCGAAGAGCGCCTTGACCTGGTCGAATGAAGCGATGTCGGTCGCCACGGCCAGCGCCTTGCGCCCGAGCCCCTCGATCTCCTTGGCGGCGTCCGAGAGGCGATCGAGCTGGCGCGCGGCCAAGACGACGTGGGCTCCGTGGCGGGCGAGCTCGAGCGCTACGACCTTGCCGATGCCCGTGCCGCCGCCGGTGACGACGGCGACCTTGTCCTTGAGCAGGTCCTTGGAATACATCACTCCTCCCCGGCCTCGACGCCGGCGAAGCGCGGCCGGCGCTTCTCGCGCATCGCGTGGATGCCTTCCTGGGCCTCGGGACCGCCGAGCAGCCGCTTAAACTCTTCCATCGTCTCGCGCCACAAGGCCTCTTGCTCGGCGGCCCCGCCTCGAGAGAGGGCGCCCTTGACCGCGGCGTAGGCGTCGTGAGGCAGCTTGCAGAGCTGGCGCGCTTCCTTCATGGCCTCGTCGGCGAGAGCGTCGGCGGGGACCAGCCGGTCGACGAAGTCCCCGCTGAGCGCCTCGTCGGCGCGCAGGGTGCGTCCGCGCAGGACCATCTCCTTGACCAAGACGGGAGACGACGCGATATCGCGCAGCCGCGCGATGAGCTCCGCGCCGGGAGAGAGCCCGAGGCGGATTTCCGAGAGGGCGATGCGTCCGGTCGCTTCCGTCAGGAGGCGGAAATCGCAGCCCATCGCCAGCACCCAGCCGCCGAGGATCGCCGATCCCCCGATGGCGGCGAGCGCCGGCTTGGGCAGGCCCCGCAGCCCGTGATAGACCCCGAAGAGCGCGCCGAAGAGCTCGCCGCGCCGATCGGGCGGCATCGAGAGCAGCTCCTCGAGATCGAGACCGGTCGAGAAATAGCGCGGATAGGCCGAGGCCAGCACGAGACAGCGCACCTCGGGGTCTCGCGCCGCCGAATCGATCTCGCCCCGCAGCGTCTGCAGCAGACTCATGTTGAGAACGTTGGCCGGGGGATTGGCCAGGCGCAGCACCCGCACGTGTGCGTCTTGTTCCTTGATCACCATGTCATTGGGCTCCTGGGGCGCGCTTGGCGACCTTGAAGGACCGCAGCAGTCTCTTGTAGACGGGCTCGAAGGTCTTGAAGAGGTCGTCAGGGGCGCCGTAGCTCAGAGTGAAGTAATCGTCGTCCCCGACGAGGACGTAGGCCGTGCGGCTGGCGTCGGCCAGGGCGGTGAACCGCGCGGGAAAGGAGCCCACCCGGCCCTTGGCCGTCTCCGCTGAGTTTTGATATTCCTTCTCGCGGGCGATGGCGGACTCGACGTCCTCGAAATCCGCCTGGGCCCTGGTGATCCGCGAGAGGACCATGGTCACCTGCCTGCCCTGACGCCCCGTGTCGAACTCGATGTAGATCGTGGGCACCTCGTCGCTCCAGCCGTTGACCAGGTGCCAGTCCCTGGGATACTCGAACTGCATGTGGCCCTTGACCGTGTAGCGCAGATAGTCCGACGGCGCGACGAAGGACGACGGCGGCGCTGCGGCTTGCGTCTTCGCGCCGGGGGTCTTCGGGGCGCCGAGGACGGGAGCCAGCATCGGATCGGCGGAGTCGGGAGGCTTGGCCGGCGCGCAGCGATAGCGCGATGTCTCGCCGGGCGTCGCGACCGCCTCGAAGCCCTTGGGGCAGCGCAGCTTCATCTTGTAGTTCGGCTTGAGCTCGATGAAAGGCGGCTGGATGCCGCGCGGCTTGCAGTGGAAGGGCTCCACCCCCGTCGTGGTGGGGACGCGCTCGTAGCCCGCGGGGCAATCCTCCGGGGACTTGTTCGGCTGGGCCCATGCTACCGCGGCCAGTGCCGCCAGCAGCCCGCAGCTTGGACTCACGCCTGCCTCAGGCGCGCGAGATTGCGCAGATGCTCGCCCAAAGCCGGATTGTTCTTGAGCAGGTACTGCAGGTCCTCGAAGGCGAGCCGGTAGACCTGGCAGTCCTCCGCCGCGACGACCGTCGCGGTGCGCGCGCCGTCCTTGAGGAGCGCGATCTCGCCCAGCAGCTCGCCGGGGCCCAAGGTCGCCAGCGAGGCGGCGGCGCTGCCGAAGGACTGCTGGACCCGCACGCTGCCGCGGCACACGACGAACAGGTCGCGGCCTTCCTCACCTTGCTCCATGACCGCGGACTCGCGGGGATAGCCGTAGAGGCCGCTGCGGGGGAAGAGCTTCTGCAGGTGCTCGGCCGAGAACTCCGGGAAAAAGCCTTCGAGCTTGAGCGCTCCGGAGACCGCGGCGGCGGCGGCGTCGCCGGCGGGGAGCTTGGGGGACGGTTCCACTATTTGCCGAGCAGGTCCGGGTTGCGCATGTGCTCGACGGCCACCTCCCGGGTGATGAGCTTCTTCTGAAAGAGGTTCTTGATCGAGGAGTCCCGGGAGATCATCCCGACCGACAGGCCGGACTGGATCGCGTCGTTGATGGCGTCGAGCTTGTTCTCGCGTATGAGTTGCCGTACGGCGGTGTTTGCAATCAATATCTCGACCGCCACGACGAGGCCCTTCCCGTCGGCCCGCGGCAGAAGATCCTGCGAGATGACGGCCTCGAGCGTCATCGCCAGCTGTTCGCGCAGGCTTTCCTGATCCGGCTGCGAGACCGCCGTCACGATGCGCTGGGCGGTCTTGGAGGCGTCGCGCGTGTGAAGCGTCGTGAGGACGAGGTGGCCGGTCTCGGCGGCGAGCAAGGCGGCCTTGATCGAGGGGCCGTCGCGCATCTCGCCGATGCAGAGGATGTCCGGGTCTTGGCGCAGGGCGTCGAGGGTCCCCGAGTCGAAGGTCGGGGTATCGACGCCGACCTCGCGCTGGACGAAGACCGACCGGCAGGGCTTGAAGATGGTCTCGATGGGGTCCTCGATGGTGATGACCTTCCCGGGCCTGCCGGTCTGGTTGATGTACTCGATCATGGCGGCCATCGTCGTGCTCTTGCCGCTGCCGGTCGCTCCCGTCACGAAAATGACGCCCGAGCGGCGGTTGGCCAAAGTCCCCACCACCGGCGGCAGCCCCAACGCCGAGAGAGGATAGGTCTTCGTCGGTATCACGCGGATCGTGGCACCCAGTGTTCCCAGGGCCTGATAGAGCGCGAAGCGAAACCGGCCCACGTCGTTGAGCGTATGGGAGAAGTTCAGCCGCATGTCCTTCTTGAGAAGGTCCCTGCCGTAGTCGTTCATGTACGGCTCGAGCAGCTGCTTGATGCCGTCGGAGGCCAGCGCCGAATAGGGCAGGGCCCCGATCTCGCCCGAGATGCGGGCGATGGGAGGGATGCCGTGAATGAGGTGCAGGTCGGAGCCACCGCGCGCGACGACGTCCTGAAGCAGCGTGGTCAAGTCGTATTCCGGAGATGCCATCGCAAGAGCATAGCTGGAATGGCGCAAGAAATCAAGCGCGGTCGAAGAAATGAGTATAATGGAGCCGTGAAGATCGTCATCGCCGGAGGAACGGGCTTCATCGGCCGCGCCCTGGCCTCGGCGTCGGCGGCCGCCGGGGACGAGGTCGTGGTTTTATCCCGACGGCCTTCTCTCGGAGCCCCCAAGACGGTTGTTTGGGATGGGGCGAGCACCGGCTCCTGGCAGCAGGCGCTCGAAGGCGCCGATGCCGTCGTCAACCTCTCCGGCGAGAGCGTGGCCGAAGCGAGATGGAACGAGCCGCGCAAGAAGCTCCTCATCTCGAGCCGGCTCAACGCGACGCGGGCGCTGGTCGCGGCACTCTCGGCGGCCAAGCAGCGGCCGAAGGTTTTCTTGAGCAGCTCCGCGGTCGGCTACTACGGCGACCGGGGCGACGAGCTTCTCGACGAGTCCTCCAAGCCGGGGAGCGATTTTCTTTCCAAGCTCTGCCAGGACTGGGAAAAAGAGGCTCGCGTCGCCGAGCCGCTTGGCGTGCGGACTGTGGTCCTGCGCACGGGCATCGTGCTGGCGCAAGGCGGAGGGGCGCTCTCCAAGATGCTGCCGATCTTCAAGACCGGATTCGGCGGCCCGCTGGGCAATGGGGGCCAATGGATGTCCTGGATCGCGCTCGAGGACCTCGTCGGGCTCATCAGGCACGCCGTCGTCCGCGAGGTATCGGGTCCGCTCAACGGCACGGCCCCCAACCCCGCCGTCAACAAAGACTTCAGCCGGGCCCTGGGACGGGCCTTGGGGCGCCCCGCCCTGCTCCCTGCGCCCGCCTTCGCGCTGCGCCTAGCCCTGGGCGAGATGGCCGGCATGCTCCTTGGAGGACAACGCGCCCTTCCTAAGCGCCTCCTCGAAACGGGCTACTCCTTCAAGCGCCCCGACCTCGAGAGCGCGCTGCGCTCGATCATAGGATGAAGCGCGCCTCGGCGCTGGCCTGCTGCGCCGCCCTGGCCGCGTGCGCGTCGGCGCCGGACCACCACCTCCCGCCGAGCGCCGCGGCGAGCCTGGCCATAGCGTCCGTCGATCCCTCGGCGCCGCGCTTCGAGATCGCCTTCAAGGAGAAGGGTCTCGCCGCGGGCTCGGTCGTCATCGAAAACAGCGGGCATCTCTCCCATGGGGTGGCGATCCTCCGCGGGGCCAAGGAGTCGTGCCGGGTCTCCGAGGAATTCGGGGCTCTGCTGACGCGGATCACGGCGGTGGGCACGGTGGACCTCGCCGATCGCGGCGACGAGGAGATCTTCCTGCTCAACGAGGACGGCGGCACGGGAAGCCATGACGAGATCATGCTTCTCATCGACCCGCGCGACTGCGGGGTGACGGGCCTCACCGTGACGGTGTTCCACCAGGCGACCCACCGCACGACGCCGCAAGCGCCTCTGGGACGCTTCGACGATCTGGCCAGGCGCCCCGAGCGGATTTTTCTCAACGCCTTGAAGTACCGCTACGGGTTCGTGGGCAAGGACGACGCGGACCGCCAGGAGAAAAACCCGGAGTACGCCTATTATTTCTGGGCCCGCGACAACGGCAGCCTCAACGACGGGCGCATGAAAATCAGGCGCTACGAGGGCCGGCCCGCCTTCCGGGACTCCCTCGAGGCCTCGCTGATGGACGGGGTCCGCGTCTATGCCGCTTACTTCAAGGGCGGCGTGGTCGCTTACGACGCCGCGACCGATGAGCACTTCGTCCTTTTCCACCCGCAGGACATGTACGCCTGGCCGACCCTGCTTCAGAGGGCGGGACCCTACCTACTGGTCGGCACGCGGGGCGAAGGAGTCGCGGCGATCGATCTGCGGGATTTTCGACTCAGGCGCTTCCGCTTCCAGAGCTCGGACGACGTCGTCAAGTCTCTCGAGGTCAAAGGCTCCGAGGTGATCGTCAACGGCGTCCGCACCCTGAAGCTTCCCGGGCTCTAGGGCAGGAAGCCGCCGGCGGCCTGGACGGGCGTCGGATCATCTTCCGCCGTGATCCAGAAAGCCGCGCCGTAGCGTTTGGCAGGCGCGCCGGGCTTCTTGCGCAGGCGCAGGCGAGCGCGGCCGCCCTCTCCGAGCGCGGCCTCCTGGAGATCTAGCGCGGCGAAGTCGTGACGCAGGCTCTTTCCCTCGTTCTCGCCCGTGAGGACTCGCGACTCGAAGCCGAAGCCCAACAGCGCCGCGTGCGCGACCCACGCCCCTCGCGCCGCGACGGAGGGTTCGAAGCTCACTTGGTATGCGCCCGGGCTCAGCTCGCGGGCCTCGAGCGTCCCGGCCTGAGTCCTGAGCCTTGAGGGCGGCGTCTCGCCCCATGCCCGCAGCTCCCTGCCGTTGAGGACCACGCCGGGGGTGTAGACGCCGCGGCCGCCCCAGGCCCTGGCGTAGCGCTCTTGGCGCCGCGTGAATTCGGGAGACGCCAGGGGGTCCTTCCAGCCGAGCCGGTCCCAGTAATCGACCTGGAAGGCGACGGGGACAAAATCGATCCAGAGGCCCTTCGCGCTCGCCAAAGAGGAGAGCCAGTCGTCGGCCGGGGGACAGCTCGAGCACCCTTCCGATGAGTAGAGCTCCAGCAAGGAGACGCGGTCCGGCCCGCTCTTGAAGGAGGCGGAAGCAGCCCATGCCGGCGAGCAGGCCACAATCAGCGCCAGGATGCTCATCACGGACATCATACTTTTCTCGCGCGCGGGGAATCTGCTAAAATGTCTCACCATTCCGGGCTAGCTCAATGGTGGAGCAGGCCGCTGTTAACGGCAAGGTTCTAGGTTCGAGTCCTAGGCCCGGAGCGTTTTCTCGACAAGGCGGCCCCCACTCTGCTACCGGTTGCCGCGAGCAGCCGGTAGCAGACTTTTTCGAAGATTCCGCGAGCGATGAGGATGAACATGAAAATACGCCTTTGGGCGCTGAGCGCCATCTTACTGGGATTGAGCGCGACCACTCGGGGCTCTAATTTAGCGTTCTCTCCGGTGACTTTCGTGGATTCCTACATGGCCGCCTGGAACGCCCACGACGCGGCCAAAGCGGCGGCCTTTTTCGCCGACGACGGCGTCTACTTCGACACGACCGTCGGCACGCCGCAAAAGGGCCGCGACGCGGTGCGCCGGAACGTCATCGAGGTCTTCATGAAGGCCGCCCCGAATCTGACCTGGAGCCGGGACGCAAAGGCCCCGATCATCGGCCCTGAAGGGATCGCCTTTGAATGGAGCTTCAAAGGCACCAACACCGGCGCTTGGGACGCGAACACTCCGGCGACGAACAAGCCCTTTGAGTTCAAGGGAGTCTCCTTCGTCATGATCAAGAACGGAAAAATCGAGTATCAAGGCGACTACTACGACGCCTTGTCCTTCCAGAAGCAGCTCGGCTGGATCAAGTAAGAGAGGGTCGGGAACGAATTACTGAGCGCGGTGTCTACTCCCCTGAATTCCGGCAACAGGGGGAACACCGAACGATGCTCAAGATCGCCGCTTCGCTCCTCGCAGCCCTACCCAGTCCAAGTTACGCCGCCATTGCCCTCACCTCGGAGGTCTCCGTCTCGTCGTCGCCCGCGAAGAGGCCCGCCCCGATCACTTTCCAGCTTGATGCGCAGACCGAAGATCCCCGACATCGCCGCACCGCCGTCGGCGTGAAGTCCGGCCTGAAGGAAGGCAAGCCGCTCGAGATGGCGGTCTGGGGCGGCGGGGGCGCCGTCGCCGGAAGCCTCGCGGGTCCCCTCGGCGCGCTGATCGGCGCGGGAGCCGGCGCGCTCTGCGGCCTGCTTTACTCGGTGATCGTCGTCCCCCACAACGGCCCCCCGGCCGAGGAGCTTAAAGTCCGTAGTAGTAGGTGATCTTGAGCTGGAGCTGATTCGAGGGGCGCTCCAGCCCGCGTCCCGTGGCGACGTTGTAGATCAGGAACACGTCGCTGTCGGGGCGGTAGAGGTAGCGCAATCGAGCGTTGACGCTGGTCAGTTGGGCGTCGGTGTTGGCCTGCACGAAGACATCGGTCAGCCAGCGGCGCGTGAAGTTGTAGCTGGCGCGCACGTCGAGCAGGTTCGTGACGAAGTCGCCGCTGGGGAGATAGACGCGGTTGTACGAGTCCTCCAGGCTCAAGAGCAGGTGCTCGTTGGGCCGGAAGGTCGCGCTGGCGCTCGTCTCGTAGCGCCGGCCGCCGTAGAAGTCTCCCCATTTCTCGCGCGCGCTCAGCACGACGCGGCGGCCGCGGTCGCTGTGGACCGAGGCGATCATGCGGTTGAAGTGGTAGCGTCCGGCCGGGACGACGATGCCGGGATGGATCTCGAAGTCCTGCTGCATGAGGTCGGTGACCGCCTCGACCGGACGAAATAAAAAGCCCGAGGAGTCCCGGAAATCCGTGGACCATGAGAGCTCGGTTTGGCTTGTCTGCAGGTTGCCGACGCGGTCCTGGATGTATTCCTCCTGGGTCTCGAACTCCATCTGCTGGACGAAATGCGGCCACTTGGGCTGGGGTTTGTACGCGGCCTGGCCGAAGTAGTCGCGGATGCCGGTGCGCTCGACGAAGCCGGTCTCCGGATTGAAATGGTTGCCGACCTCCTCGAACGCGCCGATGAGCCGGTAGTCGTCGTTCTCGAAGAAAGAGCCCCCGAAGGAGGACCCCACGCTGTCCTTGACAAACGGGTTCTCCGTTCCCATGACGAAGCCCTTGAGCTGCCAGTAGTCGGTCAAGCTCAGCTGGGCGTCGAATCCGCCGCCGCGATTGTAAGCCGAGGTCTGTCCGCCTTGACGGTTGACCGCCATCGCGCCGACGTAGCTGCGCTCGTAGACGTCGTATTTGACGCGGGCCACCGAGAAATCCTGCTGCGGGATGCCGGCCGTGCCCGACTGATCGCCGATCTGGCGCGACTGGACCTGCAGATAGCCGACGTCGAAGGGGCCCGCCTTGCCGGTCAGCTTGCCGCCGAAGTTGAGCGGCACGGGTTGGCCGTCATTGGTCAGCCCCATGCGCCGGCTGAAGAAGAGCTGGTCGTTGCCTTGGTCGCCGAACAGAAAGATGCCCGCGTTCTCCAGGAAGAAATCGCGCTTCTCTGGGAAGAACACCGGGAAGCGCGTGAGGTTGACGACCTGCTGGTCGGCCTCGACCTGGCCGAAGTCGGGATTGACCGTGAACTCGGAGGTCAAGGACGGCGTGACGCCGATGCGCGCGACCTCGATGCCCATGGTCCCGAAAGTCCCGTCGAGAAAGCCCGCGCTCCCGACGCGCGGCACGCCGCGGCGCCAGCCGCCGGTGACGTAGGGCTTGATCTCGAAGACGGGCGGACGCTTGAGCAGCTCGAGACCGGTGAGCTCTCCGGCCCGAGAGACCTTCTCCAGCCCGAAGGCGCGCTGCCACGCCGTCCAGAGCGATTCCTCGTTCTTTCGGCGCACGCGCCGGGCGACGTTGAAGCCCCAGGTCGGGGCTCCGTCGTGAAGGCGCAGGGACGTCAGAGGGATGGCGATCTCGGCGGTCCAGCCCTTGTCATCGATCCGGGCCTCCGAGCGCCAGCGGGCGTTCCAGGCCATATTGATGTCGCGCCCTTCGTCGGTGACCAAGGCGTCCTGCTGGGTCCCCAGCGGGTTGACCGCGAAGCGGTAGGCGCTGCGCAGGTCGTGGTTGGTGTCGAGCAGGATCTCGACCTTGTCGTCGTTGGTGAAATCCGCGTCGCGCCGCAGTTCGCGGGCGTTGATCAGCTCGGGATGAGAATCGTAGGCGCGGATGCCGATGTAGAGGTTCTTCTCGTCGTAGAGGACCTTGACCTCGGTCCTCTCGGTGGCCGGCTTACCCACGTCGGGCTCCTGCTGGGTGAAGGCGTCCGCGGCCTGGGCGCGGCTCCAGACCGGCTCGTCGAGCCTGCCGTCGAGCGTGATGGGTTCGTTGATCTTGACCGCGCTAAAGCGGCGCTTGGGCTGCGCGACGACGGGCGTCTGGACGGGAGGATTCTCCGTTCCCAGGGACTCGGCGTCGGCGACCGCGCTGAACAGCAGCAGCGCGCACGCCGACGCCAGGGCGGCTCTAACGGCTCGGTCGCACGTTGAAGTCATCGAAGTAGACGACGCTGTCGGCCTTGGACCAGACGCCGACCTTGCCCGAGACGGGCTCGGCCAGCTCGTGCTCCAAGTAAGTCTTGCCGTTGAGGATGCCCTGGACCTTCTTGCCCTTGACGACGAGCTTGAGTGTCTGCCATTGTCCCGTTTGCGTCGGCGTGTTGCGGATCCACTCGACCGAGCTGCGCCTGCCGTGGACGTACTCGAACAGCACGAGGTTGTTCTCGAGCGCGTTGGCGCGCAGGATCAGGTAGTCTCCGTTGGGCTTGACGTTGAAGACGATCCCGGCTCCCTGGTCGATGCGGCCGGAGACGGGCTTGAAGCGGAAGCTGACCTCGCCCTCGCTGAAATTCTCGACGGACCGCGCGACGCAGAGGGGGAAGTAGGCGTAGGCCTTCACGTTGTCCAAGAATTCCGCGTAGCGCTCGCCGTAGAGGGCGCGGGCCTTGTCGCCGAGGTTGCTCGCCGATTGCCCGCTCGACCAGCGGCCGCCGTTGACCATCAAGACGTTCTTGCCGCCGTCCTTGGTCACCTGCCAGAAACCGACCAGGCAGGCCAGCGCGGAGGGCTCCTTGCCGACGGCGTCCTTCGAGAAATCGATCGTCACGGGACCGGCGGCGAGCGCCTCGATTGCGCACGCTCCGATGGACAGAACGGCCGCTGCGAATCTTTTTTTCATGAGACCTCCCTAATTTGTCCGCCGTCTTGAAAGCCGCCAGGCCGCCGCCAGCAGAATCGGGATCACGCCGTAGAACCAAACGCGCGCGCCGGAGAAGTCGGCGACAAGGGGATGGCCGGGATAGTCCCAGGGCTTCGCGCTCGGGGCCTTTTCTCGCGCCAGCGAATAGATGATCGGCAGGATCTCCTCTTCGCTCGTCGAGCGCGTTTGCTCGCTCCTGCCGCCGTAGTCGAACACGATGAGGCCGTAGCGGTCGTCCCCGCCGCCGAGGGCGGTCGCGGAGGCGTCTTGGAGCCTGACGGAGATCTTGGGAACGGCGCGCTTGAGCTTGGAGAGGACGCTGCGCTCGAGGTCCCAAAGACGGCTGTCCTCGGGACTCAGATTGACCGTGACCTGCAGGAGCCTCGGCAGACGCGAGAGCGCCGCGTCATCCCCCGCGCTGAAGGAATTCCGCTTGTCTTCGCTGGCGTCCCTATAGAACGGAAGCCGCAGGGACAGAAGAGCCGCCAAAGCGCCAGCCATCAGGACGAGAGCCGACCTTCTGGTCTTTACTGCGAAGGCGTCGCCTGTCTTGAGCCAGACGGCGGTTCCGGCGAGGCAAGCCAGAGCGGTGATGACAAGGAAGCTCCCCTGCGCCGAAGAGAACAAGCCTTTCTCGAATTGATGCAGGCAGCTCGTCATCGAGAAGGCCCCGGCCCGCCTGACCCAGCCCGCCTCGGTCGAGGCCGCAAAATCCACGGCCCAGTTGCCGAGCACGAAGGCAAGGCAGAGCAGGGCGGCCGCCGCGGTGGAATCGGCGAGCGCGGCGCAGAGCATCGCGACGCCCGTGATCGCGAAGGCGTACAGGGAATGCCCGAGCAGCAGGTTCGCCAGTTCGCCGCCGCCGACATGACCTCCTTTCGCGTTCCAAAGTAAGAACGACGAGAGCGGCAGACCCAGGGCCGCGAGCCAGCCGAGCGACAGGGCGAGGACCTTGGCCGCCAGCGACGCCTCGAGGGGCACGGGAAGCTGAAGAAGCAGCTTGAGCGAGCCGCTTTCCTTTTCCGAGGAGATGAAGCGGATGGCCAGAAACGGATAGAGGAGCGTGGTCGCCAGGTACAGGCCGCCGAGCGTCGGCACCAGGATGCCGTCGAGAGGAGAGAGGCCGCGCGCCAATTCGGGAGACGAAGAGGCCGAGCGGCTGGCCTCGCCGAACAAGCGCGCCGCCGCGATGAAGCTGTAGCCGCTCAAGAACGAGACGCACAGAAGCAGCAGCCAGAAAGGCGGCGCGGCGGCCAGGGCCCGCAGCTCATTGCCGAGCAGGACCTTAAGTGAGCGCAAAGAAGACCTCCTCGAGGCTTCCGGCCGAGCCGGCTTTGGCGCGCAGCTCATCGAGCGTGCCGAAGCCGACGACCTTACCCGCGCACAGCAGCAGCAGACGGTCGCAGACGCGTTCGGCGTCCGGGAGCTGATGGATCGAAAGCACGAGAGATCGGCCCGCCTCGCGCGTCTCGCGCAGCAGGGCCATGACCGCCCGGACCTGGTGAGGGTCCAAGCCGTCGAAAGGCTCGTCGAGCAGCAGGATCTGCTGCGGCGTGAGCAGTCCCATCGCCAACAGGAGCCGCTTGAGCGTCCCCTTCGAGAGCTCCTCGGCCCGTTTGCGCAGAGATGACGCGAGGCCGAGCCGCTCGATCAGGACTTCCTTGCGTCCGTCCGCCGCGCGATAAAGGTCCGCGAAGAGGTCGATCAGCGCGCCTGCGGTCTGCTCGCCGAAGGGCCGCGCGCCGTCGGGCATGTAGAACAGGGCCTCCTTGCGCCGATGAGGCGCGAGCGCTCGGCCGTGCGAGCGGACCTCGCCCGCGTCGACCGGCACGAGGCCGGCAAGAGACTCAAGCAAGGTCGTCTTGCCGGCCCCGTTGGGGCCGATGATGCCGAGGATCTCGCGAGGCCGCACGTCGAGCGCGGCTCCTTCCAGAGCCTTGAAGGCTCCGAAGCTCTTGGAGATCCCCTCGGCCTCGAGCATCTGTTAGTCCAGCTTGACCGGGACCGTCTTGAGGTCGTCTTCCATGCCGATCGTGACCTCGGCGACGGGGTGGCCGTCCTTGAGGGACGGCGTCACGCTGATGGCCGAGAAGTCCTTGTTCGCCACCAGCGCCTTCTTTACGGCCGCGCGCAGCGACATCTTCGCCTTGGCCATCGCCGCGCTCTGGGCCTTCGCGGCCGCCAGGTCCTCGCCGCCTTTGATGGCCTCGGTCTTGGCGATCTTCCCCGTCTTGTGGTCCACGACGACCTCGGAGAACTTCCCGGCCTTCATGGTGTAGACGGAGAGCTGCAGCTTGCCGTCGTCCATCTCGAACTTGCCTGAGATGGGCTTTCCAGCCTGCTCGCACGCCGCCAGGCCCTTGTCGAGATTGACCGCGATCCGCTCGAGCGTCTCACCGGTCACTTTTCCGCTGTCCTCGTGCTCCTCGTGCTCCTCGTGCTTCTCGGCTTTCTCGTCGTGCGCCTTCTGCGCGTGGGCGAGCCCGCCCAGACCGACGGACGCCGCGAACGCCGCAGCCAACACGACCATTCTCTTGTTCATGCCGTCCTCCTTTTGTTGATGCGCGTAAAGAGACGAACTTGCGATCACCTGATGAAGAAGTAGTGCGGCCGATTGTCGCTCCCGAGCACGTAGACCCCGTAGCCGGCGCGCGTGTCGCGGATGGTGGGGATCGCCCAGTAGACGAACCCTTTCGGCAGCGCTGCCTGCGCGATGTCCACGGCCTGGCGCAGCGTGAGAGGGCTGGTCTGCACCAAGGTGAGATCGCGAGCCGAGCGCGTCAGGTGCTCGGCATCGGGAACCTTGAACTCGGCCAGAGTCGGGGCGAACACGTCCGCCGTGGGATCGCCGGCCAACTCCTGGAACACGTTGCGCTCGGCGTCCACGTCGACGCCCTTGCCGACGGGATAGAGGCTCAAGGAAAGCTTCTTGGCGTCGTCAAGCTCGAACTTAGCCTCGATCATCGGTCCGTACTTCGCTTCGGTCCTGGCCAGCGCCTGCGCCATGGTGAGCTTGGAGCCGCGCGCGACGCTCAGATCATCGCCGAGCTCGGGAACGCGGGCGTCGGTCGCACCGGCGCCGGGGCCGGAGCCGAGGTCGGCCGGATGGTCGGCGGTGCGCTCGTCGCCGCCCTCGCCGTCGATGAACTCGTAGCGCGGCCGGCCGTCGTCTAGCGCGTACATGCCGTAGCCGGCGCGGCCGGCCCGGATGGTCGGGATGGCCCAGTACACCGCCCCCTCATCCGAGGCCCGGGCGATGGCGTCGGCCAGCGTGATGCGGCTGAGCTGCACCAAGGTCAGATCGCGCGCCGAGCGGGTCAAGTGCTTCTGATCGGTGAACACCGAGAACACCGGCGCCCAGGGCGCGACGGCCGCCTTGCCGGCCAGTTCCTCGAACACGTTGCGCTCGGCGTCGACGGCGACCGGTTTTCCGATTGGATAGATGCTGAGCTTGAGCGTATCCGCTTTGAGCTCGAACTTGGCTTCGATCGTCGCTCCGTACTTGGCCTCGGCCTGGCGCACGCCCTCGGCCATGCTCAGCTTCGACGTATTGACGACGGCCGGATCGCCGCCCATCTGGGGGACGCGCTGGTCCGTCGCTCCGCGGCCGGGGCCGGCCTCGATGGACGCTCTCCTCGGCGGCGCCGCGAGCTGTCCCTTCATTTCCTTGAACGGCATGCGCATCAGCTCATCAAACGCCGGCTGCGCCGATGCGCCGGCCGCGGCCAGAACTCCCGCCGCCCACGCCACGACGACCAATCCGAACCGCTTTTTCATCCTCTTCATAAGACCTCCTCTGATTTGACGTCCTTGGCGGCAGTACGCATAAAGCGCGTCGTAGACCGGGAACTCGAGCTCGAGCTTGCGCCGGTCGTCCGGAGTCGTCTCGTGGAAGCCGTCGGCGATGGCGAGCAGGCCCGCCGACTCGGGGCAGCAGCCGACATCCCCGGAGACGTCGGCCCCATGAACGATGATCGCAAGACGCGAAAGAGCCTCATCCTTGAGCTTGTAGTCCTCGATGAGGGTCTCGAAAGTGCATTTGCCGTCGCGGTGCGTGTAATCCGAGCCCGGCGTATCGAAGGACTTGCCGCCAAGGCGCTTGGCCGTCTCGAGCACCTGGTCGCGAGGGACGAACAAAAACTCGGCGTCCTTGTCGATGAACTTGCGTATCAGCCAGGGGCAGGCCACGCGATCGGTGCGCGCGCCTTCGCGCGTGACCCATTTCATCGCGCCGCCTGAGCGTCCAGAGCGGATTTCAGACCCTTGGCGAGCTCGGCGGTCGTCCCGAGTCCCCAGAAGTGCAGGAACAGCACGCGGGGGGTCTCCCCGGCCATGTGGCTGTGTATGGCCACGACGAGAATGCCGGCCTTGCGCAGCGCCTTGAGCACGCCTTGGAGCTCGCTCTCGTACATCGCGAAATCGCCGTCGACGACGGCATCGGCGTCGCTTCCCGCGAACGCGGCCCAGGTGTTGACGCCCATGGCGCTTCCGATCTCATGGCCCGCCATCTTGGTTTTCTTGCCGAAGACGACTTTGTAGACTCCCTTGGCCAGCTCACCCTTGGCGCTCAAGATCGACTCGATCTTCGCGGGATCCAAGCTCGTCTTGGCCGGGTCGATCTCGGCGCGAACCGTGACGCCCTTGCCTCCGCCGGTCTCCTTGAGCTTCGCGAAGACCGCGCCCACGGCGGCGGCGAGCTTTTCCTCGTCGCCCATCCCGCCGATGTGCATGAACATCACCTTGGGCGAATCCCAGAAGAAGTGGTTATGAAGGGCGGTGACCTCGAGGCCGTTGTCGAGCGCGGCGCTCATGACGGGATTGACCTGATCCTCGAGCAGGACCATGTCGCCCATGACCATCGCGTGCTTGCCCGCCTTGGTAAAGGCCGCCCAAGCCGTCAGCCCCAGCGGCGGCGTCGCCTTGACGCCGGCGATGGTCGCCTGAATGTCGCTTCGGGGGTAGCTCACCTTGAACACACCTTCCTTCTCGTTGAGCTGGCCCTTGAGCCCCGTCAACGCCTCGATCTTTGCCGTATCGAGCGTCCCCTCCTGCGCCGCCGCGTTGAGGCTCGCGCCGAGCAAGAGCGCCAACGCTAGAGATGATTTCATGAAGACCTCCTATCCTTTATATAAGACGAGTCCGGCCAGCCAGGCGGCGCCGACGAGCAGCGGCTCCGGCGTCTTGAAACGGACCAGCGCGAAGAGTGCTGCCGCCGCGATCAAAGCGGTCGGAACGTCATTGATCGCGCCCTTGGCCAACACGAGCACGGCGCCCGTCATCGCGCCGACGGCCGCCGCGGTGACGCCGTCGACGAAGGCTTTGAGCTGCGGGTTGCTTCCGTACTTCTTGAACCAAGGAAAAAGAAGGATCACGCACAGGTAGACGGGCAGAAACACGCCGAGCGAGGCAAGCGTCGCGCCCGCCACGCCGGCTACGAGGTAGCCGATGAAACCGACGGTGATGACGACGGGCCCCGGCGTGATCATGGCGACCGCGATCGCGTCGAGGAACTGGCTCTCGGTCAGCCAATGATACTCCTGCACGACGCCCCCATACAGGAACGGCACGACGGTCAGACCGCTGCCGAAGACGAAGGCGCCGGCCTTGGCGAAGAAGAGGAACACCCGCCAAAGCGTATCGCCCGGCACGGGGCTCGCTCCTTGGGGCGCAAACAAGCCGATCCATGGGAGGGCGGCATGCATCCGTCCCATGAGCGCGCGGGGCGGCACGTAAACCAGCAACGCCACGACGCCGGAGAGGATGAACAGCGTGGCCATCTCCCGCCTTGTCGCGACCGTGACCAACGCCATGGCCGCGTAGATCAGCCACAGCAAGCGCTTGGCGCCCACAGTCGATTTGGTCAGCTTGTATGCGGAGCGGACGATGATGCCGATGACGGCGGCGCCGATCCCATAGAACAAGGCCTGCATCCAGCGCAGCCCTCCGAATTGGACGTAGGCGGCGCCGATCGCCAAGACCATCAAGAAGGAGGGCAGGACGAAAGCGAGCCCTATGAGCGTGGCCCCGAGCACGCCGCCCCGCACGTAGCCGAGCCCGATCGCCGTCTGCGCCGCCAGCGGCCCGGGGGAGAGCTGAGCCAGGGCCAAGCTCAGCTTGAAGTCCTCGGGCGCGATCCAGCCGCGCTCCTCGACGAGGTCGCGCTCCATGTAGCCGACCAGAGCAATCGGCCCGCCGAAGCCGATCGTGCCGAGCTTGAGGAAGTAGAGGACGAGATCGCGCAGGCCGCCGCGGATGGGGCTCATGGCTTGGCCTCCGCGGACAGCGCGGCGTAGACCCCGTCGAAGAACGCGATCCCGGCCTCGAGGCGGGGCGCGTCCTGAGCGTGCCGGCGGCAGAGTCCGCGTACAGCCAGGTCGACGCCCGAGGCCTCCGGGCGCGAGAACTTGCGGTCCTTGAGATCGATGTCGTGGATGATCTCGGCGAGGCAAAGCAGGGGAGCGTGCTTCAAGCCGAGCCTGTGGATCAGGGTCTCGAAGGTGCACCAATCGCCGAAATGGGTGAACTCGCCGTCAGTCATGTCGTAGGCGATCTCCTTGGCACGCGCGGCGTAGGGCGGCGTCACGAACTTGAAGACGGCTCCCGAATCGACGAAGCGGCGCACGAGCCAAGCCGAGGCCAGGCGGTCGATGTGCGGGGAACGGCGGGTCACCCACACCGAGCCTTGCAGCTCGCGCCTCGTCACGGAGCCGGGCGGCGTCGGTGCCTGCTTCACTGAGACCGCCTTTGCGCGGTTGAGCAGGCCCTGCCCGGTCCCCAGGGCTGCCGAGGCCGAAGGCCGGCCGGGAGCGCGGAAGAAATCGATCCGGCTCAGGCGCTCCCATTCTGTTTTGTGGTTCGACCACTGCCGCTCGAGCTTGTCGAGGGCCTCTCCCTTGACGTGGCCCCCTTCGAGCGCGGAGCGGATCTTCTCGTTGAACTCCGAGAGGCTCTCGGCGAACTCCGAGTAATCCTTAGCGCGCGCCTCCTGGAAGCTCTTGACGATCTCGTGCTCGTCCTTTTCGCCGATCGAGTCCGCCGCGAAGACGCTGGCCTCGCCGCCGGACTGCACTATGTCCTTGCGCAGCCAGTCGAAGTCCTCGCGGGTCTCGGGCCTGTTGGGCAGGGCGTAGATCGAGTTCTTGATCGCGACGGCGCCGAGGGTCTGGAGCTTGCGCCAGACCCTGACGCGGATGTTCGAGGGCTTGTCAGGGAGCTGGTGGGTCAGGAGGAGCCAGCGGGGGACTATCATAGTAACGGCTATACTAGCATAACGGCCGTTACATTACAAGTGGTTTGTTTTGGGCGAGCGAGGCAGCGAGAGAGCCCGCAGGTGAGCCAGGCTGTCGGAGAGGCTGGACCAGAAGGACGGGTGCTCCTCGTAGCGCACCGCGGAGCGCTCGCAGAGCTCCTTGACGCGGGGCGAGAGGGCGTGGAGCCGCGCGGGCGGCAGGTTCGGGTAGAGGTGGTGCTCGATGTGGCGGTCGAGGCCGCCGCAGAGCACGCGCCAGATCCCGTTGAGCGCGAAGTTCTTGCTCGTCTCGATCTGAAAGCGGTACCAGTCGGCGACGGTCGTATCACGCTTGCGCGCGCGCTCCGCCGACACCGCGCGGCCGACGCTGCTGCCGGTCTGAAGCCCCGTGAAGATCAGGTTGCGCACGCTTGCGGCGAGCAAGGTCCCCAGAGCGACCTGCTTCCATCTCGGGCCGGCGAGACAGGCGAACAAGACGTACTGGTAGCCGATGAAGAGCAGGAATTTCCGCAGCTCGCCGCGGTCCCGGCGCGGCCGGCGTCCCGCGCGCTTGAGGAAGCCGTCGTAGTCCCAGGCCCAGATCTCGAAGGTCAGAACGGCGCCGAGGAAAGTATTGAGGAGATGCCACGGCCTCCACGGCGCGCCGGCATGGACGCGGAACAAGGGGTGGACCGTGTCGGGATCGAGCTCCAGCAGGGAGGGGTTGGCGTGGTGGACGGCGTGCGCCTCGCCCCAGGTGCGCGACTGGAACGGCAGAGCGAGGCTTTCGTACCGCGACGGCGTGAAGCGCCCCGCGCCGGGGATGCCCGCGTAGGCTCCATGCATGATCGAATGGTTGAGCTGCGCTTCGACCGCGAAGTGGTAGGCGAGGCAGAGCGCGCCCAGCAGCCAGCTCCAGGGATCGAGGGAGAAGTGGAGCAGGAGCCGGCCCAGGACCTCCGCGGCCATGGTCGACGCCTTGAGCCTGCGCAGACAAGCCAGGTCCCCCGCCCCGACGCCGGCCCGGGCTTCGCGGCCCAATCTCTGAATCCGCTCGGCGAGATCGTCCATCGCGCCCAGAGTATACCAGCGTCGTCCCGCGGGCGCAAGGGAGCGGTCCAAAGGACCCGCCGCTCTCCGGTCAAATGAAGGTCCCGGCCCAGGGCCTTAGGCCCAGGCGCGATTTGCGCCCGCGTGCTACCCTTATTAATGAACAGACATGCGAACGATCAGGCGCACCCTCGCCGCCGCCTTGGCGCTTTGCCTCGTCGGGCTCTCCCCCGGGGCGCCCTGCTACCAAGCCTTGGCGCTAGACGTCAAGCTCAGCGCCGTCGAGACCCCCTCCGCCGCCGGGCCCGCGGCTCGCCTCGCGACGATCCCGGCGCTGACGGTCGGCGTCGATCCCGTCAATCTCAAGACCGACATCGGCTCCGTCGCCGCGGCCCCGGCCGTCGTGCCGGAAACCTCTCTGCCGAACCTGACGGCTCGGCGGCCCACCGCGCCCTGGACCCAGCGCCTGGCCCAACTCGGGGAACGCTTCACCGAGATCATCGGCCTCAAGGCGGCGGGCGACCAGCTCTCGGGCTTCGGCGGCTTCTTCGATTTCGGTCTGCAGCCGGCCATGGCCATGGCGGGCGCAGCAGAGTTCAAGGACTCCGAGCCGGTCCGGCCGCAAGTCCTCATGATGAGCGCGGCCCGCGAGGAGCGCTCGGGCTCGAGCCGCGGCGCTCCGCCGGCTCCGAAGAGCCCGGAGACAGCGCAGGAGCGCCTTGCCTCGCGCTCGGGCGCCTCCGGCGCCAAGCTGATGACTTACAGCATCATCAACACGGGCTTGAGCCTCATCGCCGCGGTAGCCGCCGCGGGGGCCGGCGTCAAGCTTTCGAGCGCACTCATCCTAGCGCTCGTTCCGCTGGCCACCACGCTCGTCTCCGCCGCGATGCGCCGCGCCGCGTCGGCCAAGCTCGAGACCGCCGGAGCGGAAAAGAATTTTGCCGCGCTTTTCGCGGCGGAGAAGCAGGCCGGCCGCAGCGTCTGGGTCAGCCGGCTGGGCGCCTTGGCGCCGATGGATCTGGGCGGCATGCTCGCCCTGCGGCTCATGCACGCCGCGCCCCTGGCGGCGGCGGTCCTCGGAGCCGCGGTCTTCGGCGGCTGGGCGGTCTGGAGGGGGGCAAAGAAATTCGGGCAGAGCGTCGGCCTTCAGCGCGCCCAGCTCTACGGAGTCTTGAAGGAAGGCGAGCCTCAGATCCCCATCGAGGATCTCCCGGGCCAGAGCGCGCTCGAGAAGCACGGCCGCTATTTCTCCGGCGGCGAGGCGGTCGCCAAATTCCGCAGGACCTACCACTACATCCGCATGCAGGGGCTCTCGCCCTTCGGCTCGTTCACGACGGCGGTCTCCTGGCACCTGTTCTTCTCCGGCAAGACGCAGAAAAATATGACGCCCGAGGAGCGCGACCGCTTCAAGCCGGGGCGCTTCGACAATTACATACCTAATTTTCCGGACGCCCAGGGCCCCACCAACACGCGCATCTACGCGATGCGCGATATTCCCGGGATCGCCAAGAGAGGCGACGTCGACATGCGCGAGTTCGAGCGCATCTTCCGCGACTTCGCGCCGGGCGGCGACTACGTCACGATGAAGGACCTGCGCCGGCTTTGGGCAGCCAACGCCGAGCGTGACGCGGACCGCACGAATTGGCTCACCCGCCGGATCGGCAAGACCGCCTTTAACAAGCGCTTCAAGCAGCTGCTGATCATACTCGCCGACCGCGTCGTCGAGGAGGACGGCAAGCTCGTGCCCGCGATCAGCCGAGCGGGACTCTTGCGCTACTACGAGGGCGGGGCGGCCTACGACCTCCTGCGCGAGCGCGGCGGGAATTGATAGACTTGGCTCCCATGGGAGCCAAGGTGCTGTTCGTCTGCGTCGAGAACTCCTGCCGCAGCCAGATGGCCGAGGGCTTCGCCCGCAAGCTCGGCCTCGAGGCCTGGAGCGCGGGCTCGAGGCCATCGGGCAAGGTCAACGCGACGGCGGTCGCTCTGATGAAAGAGAAAGGCGTGGACCTCTCGGTCCACGCCTCCAAGGGCCTCGCCGAGCTCCCGGCGCACGCCTGGGACTACGTGATCACGATGGGCTGCGGCGACGCCTGCCCCTTGGTCCCGGCCAAGGCCAAGCTCGACTGGGACCTGCCCGATCCGAAGGGACTGCCCCTGCCCGAGTTCCGCAAGGTGCGCGACGAGATCGAGCGCAAGGTCACGGAACTCCTCGCGCGCACACGGGAGTAGGCTTACTCGTCCCCCGTTTGGCCGCCGTCCTTGTCCTTCTTGCGGTGGAACCACCCGAACATGCGGTGGCGCTCTTTGCCCATCATGAGCGCCATCTTGGCGCGCTGGGTCGGAGTCAGGATGGACTCCGTGGACGCCTTGATCTTTTCCATCTGGGCGCGCAGCTCCTCGCGCGCGGCCTTGAGCTGGTCGAGGGTCGCTGAGATCTCCGCGTCGGAGGCCTTCTTGTCGACCTCGGCGCGCAGCTGCTCCATGGCTTTTTTGAGCTTCTCGTGGGCGGGCTTCATCGCCTCCTTGCGGCCCTTCCAGGCTTCCTTGAGCTTGGAGGCCTGTTCGTCGGTCAGGTCGAGCTTTTTCTTGAGCTTTTCGAGGCGCTTGTCTGCCTTCGCCGAATCCTCGGCGGCGGGCTTATCCGGCGCGTCCTTGGCGAGCGCGGATGGAGTCAGCCACGCGGCGGCGGCGAAAACTCCAGCGCAGGCGAGATAAGAGATGCGTCTTTTCATGGGACCTCCTTGCGTCCAGGCGGCGGCATTTGATGCTCAAAAATGTCCTTGTGGCGCGCCTCGACGCGCGCCATGATCGCTTCGTACATTTGGCGCTGGTCGGGGCGCAGGGCCTTCTCGACGTCGGCCTTCATCGTCGAGCGAATCTTGAGGAAGTCGGCCGCCGTCTTGTCGCGCAGCGCCGAAAGCTTGACCCGGCGCGCCTCCAAAGCGGCCCTCACCTTGTCCTGCTGCGCCGAGTCGAGCTCGAGCTTCCTCGTCAGGCGCTTGAGGGTCCGCTCCGTGTCCGGGCCTTTGTGCCAGAGACGGCTGATGGCCTTCCTTTGAGCCCAGGTCCCGGCGCCCGCTCCGAGCAGGATGCCCAACAGCAGCGAAGGCAGGATCACCTTCCAGTGCGCCTTCATGGCTCCTCCTCGGCGGTCAGGACCAGGACCCCGGGGGTCTCGTCAGCGGCCTGCCAGCCCTCGAAGGTCAGCGCGGCGGGGGAAGTCGAAAGGAAGGTCGCAAGAAAGACGGCGGCGATCCCGAGTCCCAAGGCCGGCACCGTCCAGCGGCCCGTCAGCCACTGGAGGGCGGGGGAGCGCGCTTCCTCGATGCGCCCCATGACGCGGCTGACGAAGGCCTCGGTCTCGAAGTCCGTCGGCGTCTTGGGAGCTCGAAAGAGAGCCTCCGCGATGCGTTTGTCCTTCCAGTCTGATCTGTCCATTTCAGCCTCCCGATGATGAGACGTCGTCCGGCCCCAAAAAGTGTCGCAGGGAATCCTCGAGACTCTCTCGGGCCCGGCGCAGGCGCGCCTTGACCGAGTCGAGCGAGCAGTCCATGGCCTCCATGATCTCCTCGTAGCTCAGGCCCTGGACCTCGCGCAAAGTCAGGATCAGGCGGTAGTCCGGGGGCAAAGTCGCGAGAACGCGCTCCACGAGGTCGGCGTCCTCGGCGCGGCGCTCCTCGTCGGGGGCGCGCAGGAGCCGCTCGAGACGGCCGCCTTCCTCCTCCAGGACGGCGTCGAGGGATTCGGCTCGGCGCCTGGACGCCTTCCTCAATATGTCCAGGCAGTGGTTGGAGGCGACGCGGTAGAGCCAGGTGGAGAATGCCGACTTGCCGCCGAATTTGCCCAAGGACTGGTAGGCTTTGAGGAAAATCTCCTGGGCGGCGTCCTCGGCCGAGGTCCGGTCGCCCAGCATTGAGGCGCACAGGCCGAAGATGCGGGCGTGGTTCCGGCGGATGAGCTCGGCATAAGCCCGATCGTCGCCGGAACGGACCCGGTCGATGAGTTCCTCGTCGCTGGCGCCTTCCTCAGGCATGCGGCGGCGAGTCTACCAATTTGCGCCGGGCGGGCCTAGCCCTTGGCGCCGGCCGGCGAGACGAAGCCGACCGCCTTGATGACCTCCTGCACGCAGGCGAAGCCCTGTCCGGGCTGGTCGAGATGCGCGGTCGAGATCACGGAGGCCAGCACCGAGTCGGTCTTCCCCGGATCCGTCACGATGAAGACGGCGCGCTTGGCGATCTCGATGTCGGAGCCTCCGACGCTTTGGCGCACGCCGGTGCCCTCGGCGAAAAAGTAGGTCGCGCCCGTGGCCCCGGCCTTGAGCGCGGCCGAGATCACGGCGTCCCCGACCTTGTGCTGGACGACGGCGGTGATGAGGTGAAGTTTATCGTTGGCCATACGCCGAGTGTAGCCCCGGGCCGCGAAAGTGTCAAGAGGGGGCGGTCATTGCGCTGCAAATTGCGGATATGCCATCATCGGGGAAGCAGGACAGAAAGATTCCATTCAGGAGGCATCATGCCCAAACAGGTCAAGCCCATCCCCGACGGATTCCACGCCGTGACGCCCGGACTCTGCGTGAACAACGCCGCCTCGGCCCTCGACTTCTACAAGAGAGCCTTCGGCGCGAGCGAGCTCATGCGCATGCCCGGCCCCGGCGGCAAGATCATGCACGCGAAGATCAAGATCGGCGACTCGATCATTTTCGTGAGCGACGAGTTCCCCGAGATGCCCAATTCGTGCCGCGCGCCGCAGACGCTCAAGGGCGCCACCTCGGCCGTGTACCTCTACGTCGAGGACGTCGACGCGTCCTTCGCTCAGGCCGTCAAGGCCGGCGGGAAGGTCAACATGCCGCTGACCGACATGTTCTGGGGAGACCGCTACGGCCAGATCCAGGACCCCTTCGGCCACATCTGGGCCCTGGCCACTCACAAGGAAGACCTCACGCCCGAGCAGATGAAGAAGCGCCAGCAGGAGCAGTTCGCGACGGCCAAGTAGCGCAACTACTTGGTCGTCAGCCAGACCCGCGAGCCCCTCTTGCCCAGGCGCTCGAGTGAGGGGCTGAGCACGGGGGTTTGCTCGACGTGCCGTTTGCGGGCCTCGCGCTCGACGGCGGGCTTGAGATAGGTGAAGAGCTCGCGCGTCGTGACGCGGCCGCCGGGGCCCGCGGCCTCGCCGCGCAGGCCCTTGAGCATGAAGTAGGTCAGCAGGCCGTGGCGGGCGTCGGGATCGTCCGCGCTGATCTGATCCTTTCCGGCCGCCGCCAGCAGCACGACGTTCGACGAGAGCCGCGCCCCCTGGTCCGCCGTGACCAGGGGGCGCGTGCCCTTGGCGAGCACCGAGCGGCCGCCCGCGCCCGAGAAGCAGGAGTCAAGTGCGACAACCACGTCGTCGGTCGGAAGCTGTCCCAGCGCGTCGTAGAGCTTCTGCAGCGGGAAGGCTTTGGTGTCGGGGTAGGCGGGATCTCCGTCGTAAGGGATGAGGTAGGCCTGGCCCGTGCGCGGATCGGGGGCCCCGTGGCCCGCGAAATAGACGAAGACCTTGCTCTTGGCCGTCGCCCGGTCCTTGAGCCATGGACCCAGGTAGGTGGCCAGGTCGGTCAGCGTCGCCCGCCCGTCCTGAAGCAGCACCACGTTCTTGGGATCGAAGCCCATGGCCTGCGTGAGGTACGCGTAGACCACACCCGCGTCGCGCGCGGCGAAGTCCGCGGCGGGGATGTCGCGATATTTCTCGATGCCGACGACCACCGCGTAGGCCTCGGGATCGCGAGGCGTGCGCGTGCGCGGAGGGACATCGACGCTCTCGGACTCGGCGGAAGGCTCCTCGGAGGCCTCGGGACGAGAGGGCTCCTTCATCGCGACGACCGTGACCGACGGCGCGCTGCGGCCAAGGACCAGCTTGAGCGGGAAGGAGGCCACGCCGCGCTTGCCCGTGGCCTCCGTCAGCGTCAAGCCTACCGGAAGCGTGTCTCCGGTCTTGAAGCGCCGGTTGGCGAAGAACTCGAAAGCCGCTTCCTTGGACCGGCCCGGCGCGATGGCGTCGAGCGGCACCGAGGGCTCGCCCGACATGAATATGTCCTTGCTTCCCAGCTCCAGCGCGGCGACCACGCCGCGGGCGGTCCCCGAGCCGCGGTTGCGGATACGGACGCTCACCTGCGTGGCTTCGCCCGCCGTCACGATCCCGGTGCCTCCCACCGAGATGTCGGAGACCTCGAGGATCGGGGGGCGGGAGAAGCGCGTCTGGAACTCGATGACCGCAGGCTCCGTGTCGAAGCCGTTGCCCTCGCGGATCGCAAGCCTCAGCCGCACCTTCTGCGGGGCGGCGCTCTCGGAGACCTCGAGCCGCACTTCCTTCTCGAGGGACTGGTTCGCGGGCAGGTTCCCGAGCTCGACGGCGCCGGGCAGCGAAAGGGCCTCGGCGCCAGAGAGCGCCTCGAGGGCCAGACGCAGAGCGTAGGCAGGGCCCGGGCCGGCGTTGCGCAGCTTCACCGAGAGCCGCGCCGATTCGCCGGCCTCGACGACGCCGTCTCCGGAGAGGTCCTCGACGGCGACCTGGGCCGAGAGGCGGGCCGGCGCCTGCGGACGCGGGACGGGACGCGGCGAAGGCGCGGCCGGGCGAGGGGTCACGATGCGGTCGGCGGAATCGTAGGCGTAGCGCAGGCTGCCGTTGATCCCATGGACGAGCACCTTCTTGACCTCCCAGGACCAGTCATCGTTGGAAAGGAAGAAGTCGAGGTCGAGGGTCTGCGTCGGCTCGGAGACGGTCTCGAAGTCGGCGCAGCCCACCGTGGAGTCCGGTCCCAGCTTGCGGATCCTCTCGGTGTGGATGCTCACGAGCCGCAGCTGGTACCGGCGCCCGGTCCCCTTATCCTCCACCTCGAAGGAGCCCTTCCCGCCGCGCGAATGGGCGCGGACGTACTCGGTGACGACGCGATGGAACTCGTCCTTGAACTCGCGCATCTCGGGAGGGTACTGCGGGCCCCTCCAAACCGGAGGAGGCTGCCGATACGAGGACTCGGCCGAGGAGTAGACGGCTGGCTGCAGCGGCATGACGCTCAGGGCCTGGAGGTTGGCGCGCTCGATCGTCGCCCGTTCATTAGCGACCTCCGCGTCGTGGCGGTACTGGAAGTTCTGCCAATTGAGCTGCTGCGAATAGGCGGTCGGAGACATCGTGTAGACCCGCCCGCCGGCGCTCGCGCAGAGCGGCGCGAGCATGGCGGCCCAGAGCAATACGGCTCTCATCTGCGCCTCAGCCAGACCCGCTCGGCTCTAGCGCCGAGCTTCTCGACCGGCGGGCTCAGCACGGGACTCTGCTCGACGTGCCGCTTGCGCGCTTCGCGCTCCACGGCCGGCTTGACGTAGGCGAAGAGCTCGCTGGTCGTCACGCGCCCGTTGCCGTCGGCGTCGGCCTCGCCGCGCAGTCCCCTGAGCAGGAAATAGGTCAACAGCCCGTGCCGGGCGTCGGGATCGTCGGTGCTGATCTGGTCGCCGCCCGCGGCCGCGAGCAAAACGACGTTGTCTCCCAGCTTCGCGGCGGCCGCCGAGGTCACGAGCGGCCGCGTCCCTTTGGCGATCACCGAGCGGCCGCCCGAACCCGAGAAGCACGAGTCGAGCGCGACGGTGACGTCGCCGGTCGGCAATTGGGCCAAGGCGTCGTAAAACCGCTGGAGAGGGAAGGCCTTGGTGTCCGTGTAGGCCGGATCGCCGTCGTAGGGGATCAGGTAGGACAGGCCCGATTTCGGGTCGAGGGTGCCGTGCCCGGCGAAGTAGACGAAGACTTTGCTCTTGGCCGTGGCCCGGTCCTTGAGCCAGGGGCCCAGGTAGGTCGCCATGTCGGTCAGCGTGGCCCGCTCGTTCTGGAGGAGGACCACGTTCTTGGGATCGAAGCCCATGGCCTGGGTGAGGTAGGCGTAGACGATCCCCGCGTCGCGCGCGGCGAAGTCGGCCGCGGGGACGTCTCGGTATTTCTCGATGCCGACGACCACCGCGTACGCTTCCGCATCAAGCGGCGTGCGCGCCGCCGGGGGCGTGTCGACGCTCTCGGCCTCCGCCTGCGGCTCGGGCGAGGAGTCCTTCGGGGCCGGCGAGCCCTTCATCGCCAGCACCGTGACCGAAGGCGCGCTGCGGCCCAGGACGAGTTTGAGCGGGTAGGACGCCAACCCGCGCTTGCGCGTGGCTTCCAACAGCGTCAGGCTGACGGGAAGCGTCTCGCCGCTCTTGAAGCGCTTGTTGGCGAAAAACTCGAAGGGCGCGTTCTTGGAGCGCCCCGGCTCGATGTCCCCCAAGCCGACGGAGGCGTCGCCCGACATGAACAAGTCCTTGCTGCCCAGTTCCAGCGCCGCGGCCACGCCCCGCGCCGCGCCCTTTCCCGCGTTCCGGACGCGGACCGTCACCTGCGTCGGTTCGCCGGCCATGACGATCCCGCTGCCGCCCACCGAGATCTCGGCGACCTCAAGCTTGGGGGGCTGGTAGGAGCGCAGCGGCAGCTCGACTACGGCGGGCTCGGTGTCGAACCCGTTGGCCTCGTTGATCGCGAGCCTGATGCGCAGCTTGCCCGCGGCGGCGTCCTCCGAGGCCGACAACGCCACTTCCTTGGAGATCGATTGGCCGGCGGGCAGGTCCCCGACCTCGACTTCGGCAGGGATCTCGACGCCGGCGGCGTCGTGCGGGTCCAGCGACAGGCGCACGGCGTAGGCCGGACCGGGGCCGGCGTTGCTCACCTTGACCTCGAGCCGGCCCGACGCGCCTGCCTGCAGAGCATTTGAGCCCGAGGGCTCAGTGAAGGCGACCTCCGCCGAAAGATGCGCGGGAGCAGTCGGCTTGGGGATCACGCGCGCGGCGGCGGCCGGCCTCGGGACGGCCACGACGCGATTGGCCGGATCATAGGAATAGCGAGGCTTGCCGTTGATGCTGTGGATGAGGACTTTCTCGACGGCCCACGCCTCCGACTTGGCGAGAAAGAAGTCGAGATCGACGGCGCCCTTGGGGCCGTCGGCGGTCTCGAAGTCGACGTCTCCGGAGACCTCGTCGGGGGATAGCCGGCGGATCCTGTCGGCGTGGACGTCGGTCAGCTTGAGCTGGTAGCGGCGGCCGGTCGCGGAATCGTCGATGACGAAGGCGCCTTCGCCGCCCTGGGAATGCTTACTCACGTAATCCCGGACTAGGGCGGAAAATTCGTCCTTGAACTCGCGGATCTCCGGCGGATGCCTGGGCCCGGAGTAGACCGGAGGGCGGCTCGGCGGCTCCGGCGGATTGTAGAACGGGCGCACCGGCCTTCGCAGGGCCTGCTCGTTGTATTGCTGGATCAGCGCCTTCTCCCGCTCGACCTCCCTGTCGTGTCGTTCCCGGAACTCCCGCCAGCTTTGCTCGCCGAAAAAATGGACGGCGGGCCGCATGCGGTAGACCTGCCTTGTGCCCGGCCTTTCGGGGTCCTGGGCGAGAGATGGCGGCGCGAGGCTCAGGCAGGCCGCGGCGGCCAGGACGGCGGATCGCATCGTATCAAGCGTGGTCACGGGCTCGGTTCCCTGAGGGAAGTCTAACAGAAGAACCAAGGCGCGGCAAGCCCTCCTTAGTCACGGGCCATTGGACCTAGACAAGGCCTGGGCCCAATGGCTATAATCGACGGGATGGCGCGTCGACCGAGCGCGGCGTTTTTCCTGTCTCTCGTTCTATGCCTCCCCGCCGCGGCCCTGCGAGGCGCCCCTGACTCTCAGCGGCCCACCCTCGAGACTCTCAACGCCCTCTTCGACGGCGCCCGAGCGGCGCGGCCCGCGGCCGCGGTGGCGCCGCGCTCGGACCTCGACTCCTGGCTCGGCCGCGAGCGCGGGATCGCTCTGCAAAGGATGCTGGCCAACGTCTCCCCGCCCGGGGCCGCGCCCGGCTCGGTCGCGGCTTCTCCGTCGCGTTCGAATCCCGATTACTGGTTCAATTGGAAACGGGACGCGGCGTTGACCATGAACGAGATCGTCGCGCTCTATCGCGCCGCGACGGCCCCCGCGCAAAAGCAGGCGTGGTTCAAGCTCCTGCGCGACTACGCCGACTTCGCGCGTCGCGCGCAGACCGCGCCGTCTCAGAGCGGGCTCGGCGAGCCAAAGCACAACATGGACGGCAGCGTCTTCACGGGTCCGTGGGGACGGCCCCAGGACGACGGCCCCGCCGAGGAGGCGAGCACCTTGATCGCGTTCGCGCGCTCCTTGCTGGCCGAGGGCCGCAAGGACCTCGCGTTGAAGCTCTACGGCGATTTCGCCTCCGGCATCAAGGGCGACCTCGAGTACGTCTCCCATCATTGGAGCCAGACGAGCTTCGAC
Source organism: Elusimicrobiota bacterium (assembly GCA_016194705.1). Classification (GTDB taxonomy): domain Bacteria; phylum Elusimicrobiota; class Elusimicrobia; order UBA1565; family UBA9628; genus PALSA-1176. Next base: position 35,360 of record JACQAZ010000047.1, read on the forward strand.
GTCTGGGAAGAGGTCAAGGCGCGGCATTTCGACACCGCAGTGGCCCAGCGCGAGGCCCTGCTCCAGGGCGCCGGCCTCGCCCGCGCGCTGGGCGATCCGCGTGCTGCGGCCTGGTACGAGAGCCAGGCCGGGCTCATCGCCGCCGAGCTGGGCCGGCACTGGGACGCCTCCAAGGGCTACCTCGTCAGCGCGATCGGACGGGATGGAGGCCTCGACTACAAAGCGAGCGGCCTGGACTCCGCCGTGATCCTCGCGGCGATCCATCGCGAGCCGGGCGGCGACCCCGCGTTCTCGGTCACCGACCCCAGAATCCTGGCGACCGCCTGGGCCCTGAAGCAGTCCTTCAGGACGGGATACGCGCTCAACCGGCGCGCCGACGCCCCCGGAGTCGCCATCGGCCGCTATCCCGAGGACCGCTACTTCGGCGGCAATCCCTGGGTCCTGAGCACCAACGCCTTCGCCGAACTCCATTACAAAGCCGCCTCGGAGTATCTGCGCCGCGGAGCCCTCACGATCGAGTCGGCGAGCCTCGCTTTCTTTCAAGACATCGTCGCAGATACGCCGTTGAAGGCCCCGACGACGGTCAGAGCGGGGGAGCCTCTTTTCGACCGCGTCGTCGCGGGGCTCAGGGAGGGAGGCGATTCCTACCTGCGCGTGGTCCGCGCGCACGCCAACCCCGACGGCTCGCTCTCCGAGCAGATCGACAAGGATTCGGGCTACATGACCTCGGCGCGCGATCTGACTTGGAATTACGCGAGCTTCCTCTCCGCGCTGCGCGCGCGACGCGCTGTCGTCGCTGCGTTAAAAACTGCTTCAATCGATGCGATGATGCGCGCGACGATGGGTCTATGGGCCGCGTGGCTGTTCTACTGGTGGCTCGCCGGCCGCAGCGTCGAGAAGGCGGAGAAAACCGAGTCATTGCTCTCGCGCGCCCTGCATCTCGGCATCCTCGCCTGCGCCTTCTTGTTCCTTTTCTCGGACCAGCTCCGCGTCGGATTTATGGGCCGGCGGATCATCCCCGAGGCTCTTTTCATCGAGGCGGTCGGCCTGGGGCTCACGACGGCGGGTCTGCTCCTCTGCGTCTGGGCGCGCGTCCACCTCGGCCGCTTCTGGAGCGGTGAAGTGCAGCTCAAGGAGGGTCACCGCCTCATCGCCAGCGGGCCGTACGCCTTCGTGCGCCACCCGATCTACACGGGCTTCCTGCTGGCGGTCTGCGGCAGCGCCGTGACCTTGGGCGAAGTCCGCGGCTTGCTCATCCTCGCGGCCACGATCGCGGCCTACGCGAGAAAGATCCGCCTCGAGGAGGAGCTGCTGAACTCCCGGTTCGGCGCGGAATACGACCAGTATGAACGTCGGACTTGGGCCTTGCTCCCCTTTGTCCTCTGACCTCCGTCAGAATTGTCAACTTTTCTGGACATATGGCCGGAAAAGTTGACAATCTCCAGGGAGTTGCTTCCCGGGAGGCTGGAGGCCGGGGAACCTGGAACCGGCCGCGACTTGACAAGAACCGGGAGGGGGGGTAAACTTCCACCGCGTGGCCCATCATATATGGAAGGCTGAGGTCTGATGGCGGTCAAGGGACTGCAGCGCCATAAGACCGTCAAGGAGATCCTCTCCGAGCGCAAGGCGGTGCCCGAGGAGGAACTCGCCAAGGCCGAGGCCGAGGCGCAAGCCGAGAACAAATCGCTCCAGCAGCTCGTGGTCGACAAGAAGCTCATGCCCAAGGCCGCGATGCTCAAGGCCCTCTCCGAGGACTGGCAGGTCGAGGAGGCCAACATCCTCCAGATGGACATCAACGCCGACGTCGTCAAGATCCTGCCCGAGAAGGTCGCCCGCAAGCACTTGGCCGTGGCCTTCGCCAAGGAAGAGAACACGATCTCGTTCGCGATGGGCGACCCGCGCGACCTCTTCATCGTGGAAGACCTCCAGCTGCGCACGGGCCTCGAGATCAAGCCGTATCTGGCGATGCCCTCGGACATACTCGCCACGCTCGACGCGGCGTGGGGCAAGGGGGGAGGCGCTCTCATCAAGGCCATCGAGGAGGAGGCCCCTCCCATCGAAGACTGGGGCATCCCGAAAGACGAGAACCTCGAGCTCGTCAAGGCCGCGGAGGCCAAGGCCGACATCGCCAAAGTCGACGCCTCCGCGCCGGTCATCGAGAAGATGGTCAACGCGATCATACTCGCAGCACTCTCGATGAAGGCCTCCGACATCCACATCGAGCCCTTCGAGGACCCCGCGGGCAAGGACTCGAAGATCCTCGTGCGCTACCGCATCGACGGCGTGCTGGTCCCAGGCCCCCACAAGATCCCCTGGGCCTACCGCCAGGCGATCGCGGCCAAGATCAAAATCATGACCAACTCGATGAATATAACGGAGCGAAGGATACCCCAATCAGGCCGCATCCAGGTCTTGAACAAAGGCAACCCGATCGAGTTTCGCGTCGAGATGCTGCCGACCGTCTACGGCGAGGCCTGCGTCATGCGGATCCTTGACCGCGCCTCGGTCAAGGTCGACATCAGGAAGATGGGCTTCCTGACCGACACCCTCGAGCGCTTCCTCGGCCTCCTGAAGGGCATCGGCGGCAAGAAAAACTTCGGCTTGGTCCTGGTCTGCGGACCGACGGGCTCGGGCAAATCCACGACCCTTTACGCGGCCTTGAACTACATCAACAAGCCGCAGATCAAGATCCTGACCGCCGAGAATCCGGTCGAGTACAACCTCGACGGGATCGTCCAGATCCCGGTCAACCCCGACCTCAAGCTCGGCGAGGACAAGAAGTTCGACTTCGCGATGGCCTTGCGCTCGTTTTTGCGCTTCGACCCCGACGTCATCATGGTCGGCGAGATCCGCGACGAGGAGACCGCCCACATCGCGATGGAAGCGGCGATGACCGGCCACCTGGTCTTCTCGACCATCCACACCAACGACGCGCCCTCCGCCATTTCGCGCCTCTCCGAGATGGGCCTTCCCGCCTTCCTCGTGGCGACCACCGTCAAGGCCGTGCTCGCCCAGCGCCTCTCGCGGCGCCTCTGCGCCGATTGCAAGCAGGCGCACGAGCCGACCCCCGAAGAGGTCAAGCTCTTCAAGGAGCACAAAGTCGAACTGCCCGCCGGAACCAAGATCTTCGGGCCGCCGAAGGAGGGAGGCTGCACGGCGTGCAAGGGCATCGGCTACAAGGGACGCGTCGGGCTTCACGAGCTGCTCGTCATGGACGACGACGTCCGCGCGGTCTGCCTGCACACCTCGGCGGTCGACATGATCCGCGCCGCGGGCCAGAAGCGCGGGATGCGCCTGATCGCCCAGGACGGCTTCGAGAAGGTCAAGCAGGGCCTCACCACGATCCGCGAGGTCCTCGGAGGCTCGGACTAGGAATGGGCAAGGCAACGGGCGCCAACGGCCAGCCGCCGTCGGGCATCCTCGACCTCAAGACCGCGCTCGAGCTCTTCGGCCTGGCCGGGGGCCTCAACTCCGCGATGGACCTCGACTTCCTGCTCCAAAAGCTCGGCGCGGCCGCCGAGCAGCTGCTCGACTCCGAGGCCAGCGCGGTGCTGCTCGTGACCGACGACAAGAAAAGGCTCTTCTTCAAGTCCGCGACCGGGGCCAAGGCCAGCGCCGTCAAGGCGCTGACCGTTCCCATCGGCTCGGGCATCTGCGGCTGGGTGGCCCAGCAGCGCAAGCCTGAGGTCGTCAACGACACGCGCAAGGACCCGCGCTTCGCCGCCGAGTTCGACAAGGCCTCGGGCTACGTCACCCGCTCGGTCATCGCGGTGCCGATGGAATTCCGCGGCGAGCTCGTGGGCGTGCTCGAAGTCCTCAACAGGCGCCGCGGCTCCTACACCCCGGACGACGTCGCGCTGCTCTCGAGCCTGGCCTCCTTCGCCTCGGCCGCCGTGGCCAACACGAGGACCATCGCGGACCAGAAGAACTTCTTCTCGCACATCATGGAACTCCTGTGCCTGGCCGCCGAGACCACGCGGCCGGGAATGGAGGGCCACTCGATGCGCTCGGCGCGCCTGGCTTGCGCGATCGGGCGAAGCCTCGATATGGACGACTTCGACTACCGCATGCTCTATTACGCGGGCCTCCTGCACGACGTCGGCTACGTCGCCTTCAACAGCCCGGAGACCCTCGCCGAGATGGGGGTGCTCAAGCCCGTCGAGGAGCTGCATCCGACGCTCTCGGTCAAGCTCCTGGAGGGCATCCGGATGATCGACGGGGCCCTGCCGATGATCCTCCATCACCACGAGCGCTACGACGGCCAGGGCTTCCCGGACCGGCTCGCCGGCGAGCAGATTCCGCTGGGCGCGCGCGTCTTGAGTCTCGTCGAGGGCGTCGAGGAACTGCGCATGGTCGGCCTGCGCGGCCACGACCTCTACGCGAAGGCCTTTCAGGAGGTCAAGGACGCGGCGGGCCGAAGCTTCGATCCCAAGGTCGTTGAGGCCTTCCTCGGCCTCATCAAGGTGCAGACCACCGCATGGTAGCTCCGAGCTTTCCGCTGCAATCCAACGAGCGCCTGCTCAAGGAGTCCGCGGAGCACCACTTCGTGCGTCCCGACGTCTCTTTGCTCGGCCGGCTCTGCCATGCCTATCTCACCGACGGCCGTCTGGTCCTCTGCGAGGCGGATTACGACATGATCAAAATGTCGGAGAAATCGGTCGGGGGGATTCTCCACGAGTTCCCGCTTTCGGCCGTCGAGGCGCTGCGCCCGGGCTCGACGGCCGTCGAGCCGCACATCGAGTTCGCCGTGCGCGAGCCGGGCAAGGGGGTGGCCAAGCTCGTGCTCTATTTTCGCGACAAGGGCTTTGCCCTGGGCAGGCCCGAGCGGCTCTCCGAGCGCGACGAGTGGATCTCCGCCGTCAATTCCTCGCGCGAGAAGCTGGGGCTGCCGGCCCTGCTCCTCGAGACGCTCCCCTCGGTTGCGACGCGCGGGCCGCGCCTGACGACCGCGCCCGACAAAAGCCGCGCGGGAGTGGTGCTGGCCGACAAGTACGAGATCCGGCGCCACATCGGCAGCGGCGGGATGAGCCTCGTCTACGAGGGCTGGGATAGGAAGCTAGAGCGGCCCGTCGCGGTCAAGATGATGCGTCCGGACCTGGCCCTCTCGGGCAGCGACAGGTCCGCCTTCCTGCGCGAGGCCAAGACCTCGGCCGCGCTGCACCACCCTTTCATCGTCGACATCTACGAGATTCTCGAGGAAGACAACGAGATCTACCTGATCTTCGAATTCGTCGACGGGCAGACCCTGCAGGAACGGCTCGATCAAAAGGGCCCCTTCAAGGCGGGAGACCTCAAGCCCATCCTCAAGTACGTCTGCGACGCCCTGAGCTTCGCGCACTCCCTGAAGGTCACGCACCGGGACCTCAAGTCGTCCAACATCATGCTGAGCAAGCAGGGCTACGCCAAGGTCATGGACTTCGGCATCGCGCGGCACATCAAGGACACGGCCTCGCGCAAGACCAAGCTCGACACCTCCGGAACCTTCCCCTACATGGCCCCCGAGCAGGAGATGGGTAAGTTCGACCTGCGCTCCGACATCTTCGCGCTCGGCGTGACGGCCTACGAACTCTTGACCGGCGAGCTTCCCTACCGCGGCCCGAATTTCTACCTCCAGAAGGAGAAGAAGGAGCGCCGGCCGCTCGTCGAGCTCGCCGCCGACGCGCCGGGGGAGCTCGTGGCCGCGGTCGACCGCTGCCTGGAGTTCCAGGCCGACGACCGGTTTCAAAGCGTCGCCGACTTCGCTCGCGCGATCGGAGAGGCGTGATATGCCCGCATTGCTGCTCGCCGGAATCTCGAGCGCGGGCGAGTCCTCGCCCGCCAAGACGACGAGCGGCCCCGCGCTGGCCGGGATGCCCGAGATCCTCCTCGATGGCCTGGCCAAGTCGCACGGCGGCGCCGTCCTGCGCTCCGAGCCCGACGCCTGCCTCATCAGTTTCGCCTCGACCGCCGCGGCGCTGACCTGCGCCCTGGCCGCCCAGCGGCGATTTTGCGACTACAACCGCGACAAGGCGGACGACAAACTCGCCCTCGTGCGCCTGGCCCTCCATTGGTCGGGGTCCAGCAACGGGGGAGCTCCGACGCAGCGCGAGGCCAAGATGCTCTCGCTGATGCTGGACGTCACCCCCCCGGGCCGCGTTTTCGTCTCTCGCCCGATTTTCACGCAGAGCCACGGCTCCCAGGCCTGCGCTTTCATACCGCTGGGCATCGAGTACTTCAGCGGGCTCGAGGATCCCCTGGATCTCCTCGAGGCCGTGGCCGTCGCGGGCGCCGTCCATACGTTGGCGCCGGTCTTCACGGGAACCGGTCCCTCCGCCCCGCTGCGCGCGACGATGGCCCCGGAGGCGGCGGTCGCGCCCGCGCCTTCGGGCCCTCAAGTCCCCGTGTTCGAGGCGCTGCGCTCTCCGCTGGGGCTGGCCGCTGCCGTCGGGGCATCCGTGCCGCTTTATCTCTTGGGAGCCGGCCTCATGCTCGTCCTATCGCCGCTGGAGCTGCTGGACTATCTCTTCCACACGGCGGGGCACGTCCTCTTCGGCCTCTCGGGCAGCGAGAACGCGGCCGCGATCGGAGCCCTGGTCCTGCAGGCTGGAGCGCCACTGGCGGTTTTCGCCCATTACTGGCTGCGCTCCAAGGCGCTGCCGGCTCAGGCCGCGCTGTTCTGGCTGGGCCAGAGCCTGCTGAGCATCGGAGGCCATCTCGGCGCCGCGGGGGGAGTCGAGGTGGAGACCTTCGCCGCCTGCGTCAAGAACGACGGGATCGCATTGGCCCGCGCGGTCGGGTGGCTTGCGCGCTACAACTCATTGGCGCACCTCACAGCCTTTCTGGGCTGCGCAGCGATGGCCGCGGCGCTCGCCGAATTCTGGGTCCACCTCAGGCGGGACGCGACTTAAGGCCAAACGCGCCGGTACCTGATCTCGGGGAGGTGATGCCTGGGCCTTGAGAGCGGCGCGAGCTCGAGCGGCTTGAGGTCTCGCCCGCGCGGCGGCTTGCGCATGCGCCTGGGCTTGACGGCGTTTTTCTTCCTCATAATCGCAGTGTAGCCCCGGCCCCTTGCGCTGTCAAGGGGGAAACGATGGTTGTCAAGGGTTTGAAGATCGCGGGGCAATATCGTTTAATCAGGCATGCCGATCGCGCTTGGCTACATCCTGCTCGGCCTGTTCTCCGGAGCCGTCAGCGGCCTCATCGGCATCGGCGGCGGCGTCGTCATCGTGCCCTGCCTCGTCCTGCTCTTCGGGCTCTCCCAACAGCAGGCCCAGGGGACCACCTTGGCGCTGCTGATCCCGCCGATCGGCATCCTCGCGGCCTGGACCTACTACAAGCAGGGCTTCGTCGACGTCAAGATCGCGGGCCTGATCTGCCTCGGCTTCGTCTTCGGCGGCCTGCTCGGCGCCAAGCTCGCGGTCGGGCTCTCCAACGAGGTCCTGCGCAAGGTCTTCGGCTCGGCCCTGCTGTTGATCGCGCTGAAGATGATCTTCGGCCGCTAATCGGACTGGGCGGCCTTCCAGTCGGACTCGGAGAGGGCCTTCAGGGCGCCCAGCTTCCTCGCCGCCAGCTTCTCGTTGAGGAGCCCCAGCGTCTTGCCTGAGAGGCTCGCGAACTCGCGCACGACGTCGTCGAGCTCGCGGCCGAGGGCCGCGGCGCGCGCCGTCTGGGAAGCCGTCGGGCGGCCGTCGTAGCCGTTGACGTCCCCGTAGAGGTTCGCGAGGAACTCGCGCAGGCGCTCCTCCCCCGTGATCATGCCGCCTTCCTTGGTCGCCACGATCTTGGCGCGGATCGCGTCGAGGTCGGCGGCCAGTCCGGCCAGGGGCTTCTCCAGCTCGTCGCCGGGCCCGAGCTTGGCCGAGAGGACCTTCGCCTGGTCGCGCAGGGCGACGACGGCGTCGACGGCCCAACTCATGTGATTGAGCATGCTCGCCAGCTTCTCGACCAAGGCGAATTGGGCCTTGCGGTCCTCGACGGTGTACTTCGCGCGCGGGTCCATGACGACCTTGAGCCGCGCCGTATAGACCTTGTCGCCCTTGGTCATGCGCACGGTGTAGACGCCCGGCAGGACGCGCGGGCCGATGGTCGCGCTTCCGGCCGCGCTCGCCGCGGGAGGCACGCGCGGCGGCTTGAGGTGCATCGACCAGGAGGCGCGGTTGACGCCGCGATGCTTCGCGCTGGCCACGGTGTCGACCGGCACGCCCTTTCCGTCGAGGATCTCGAGCTTGAGGTCGCCGAAGATGTGGCGCCCCTTTTGATAGTACGGGATGTCGGCCCCGTCCCCGCGATTGGGACCGTTGAATGAGTTCTCGCCCTCGGACCAGCCGCCGCTGGTCTCCATGCGCTGCACGGCCGGGGGGATCGGCAGGAAGGCCGCGTCCCGGCTCAGAAGCTGCGGAGTCAGGGAGCGCCAGGGCGAGACGTCGTCGATGATCCAGATGCCGCGGCCGTGGGTCGCGAGGATCAGGTCCGACTCGCGCGGGTGCACGACGATGTCGTGGACCGCCACCGCCGGGAAATGGCCTCCTTGATATTGCGCCCAATGGCGCCCGGCGTCGACGCTGATCCAAAGGCCGAACTCCGTCCCAAGATAGAGGAGGTCGGGATCGACCGGATCCTCCGTGATGACGTGCGCCCAGCCGCGCACGCCGCTCTCCTGGACGCCCAAGGGGCTCCAGGTTTTGCCGAAATCGGAGGTCTTGAAAAGGTACGGCTTCATGTCGCCGTAGCGGTGGCGATCGACGGTGGCGTAGGCCGCGCCCTCTTTGAACCGGCCGGCCTTGAGCGAAGTGACCCAGGGGGCCGAGCCGACGCCCTTGATGTTCGCGGTCAGGTCGATCCAGCGCTTGCCCGCGTCGTCGGTCCGCCATACTTTTCCGTCGTCGGTGCCGGCCCAGATCAAGCCGGGCTTCTTGGGTGACTCCGAGATCGCGTAGAGGCTCGTGTTCATCTCGGCGGCCGAGTTGTCGATGGTCACGCCGCCCGACTCTTCCTGCTTCTGCTTCTCCGGGTCCTTCGTGCTCAGATCGGGCGAAATGCGCTCCCAGGACTGGCCGTGGTCGCGCGAGCGGTACAGGAACTGGGCGCCGATGTAGATCGTGCCCTTCTCATTGGGGCTCAGCGCGATCGGGGTGTTCCAGTTGAACCTCAGCTTCTTCTCGCCGTACAGCGGGTACGGCGTGACGGCGCGCGTCTCGTGCGTGCGGCGGTTGACGCGGCCGATGGCTCCGCCCTGGTACTCGGCGTAAAGATAGTTGGAATCCGAGGGGTCCACCCAGGTCCAGAAGCCGTCGCCGCCGTAGATGTTCTCCCAGCGCGAGTTCGAGACGCCGCCCGGAAAGGACGAGTCGCCGACCCAGGAGCTGTTGTCCTGCAGGCCGCCGTAGACTCGGTAAGGGTCCTCGCCGTCGGCGCTGACGTGGTAGAACTGCGAGATCGGAAGATTGAGGAAATGCTCCCAGCGCATGCCGCCGTCGAGGCTGCGCCAAAGCCCGCCATCGTCGCCGGCGAGGATGGTGTTCGAGTTCTCCGCGTCGATCCAGACGTCATGGAAATCGCCGTGCGCGTTGCCGGAAACCGCGCTGAAGCTGCGCCCGCCGTCCACGCTCATCAGCAGGAGCATGTCGACCTTGAAGACCTTGTTCTCGTCGGCGGGATCGACGATGAGGTTTCCGAAATAGAAGGGACGCCAGACCATGTATTGGCTCGCGTCGAGCTTGCGCCAGTTGAGGCCTCCGTCGTCCGACCGGAACAAGGCGCTCGCCTTCGACTCGATCATCGCGTAGACCGTCGAGGGCTTTCCGGGCGCCACCGCCAGAGCGATGCGTCCGTAGGGCTTCTCGGGCAGGCCCTTGGCGTTGGCCTGGGCCAATTCAGTCCAGGTGTCGCCTCCGTCAGTCGACTTGAATAGGCCGCTGCCCGGGCCGCCGGAGCGGAAGGTCCAGGCCTGACGCCGGAAATCCCAAAGAGCGGCGTAGAGGGTCTTGGGTTCCTTCGGGCTCATGGCCAGCATCGCGCAGCCCGTCGAGCCGTTCGCGCCGCCGAGGACCTTCTTCCAGGTCTTTCCGCCTTCGACTGTCTTGTAGACGCCGCGCTCGGCGCTGTCGTCCCAGAGATGGCCCGTGGCGCAGGCCCACACGGTGTTCCCGTCTTTCGGGTCGACGATGATCTTGGCGATGTGCTCGGAGTCTTTGAGTCCGGCGTTGTCCCAGTTCTCGCCCCCGTCGACGGACTTGTAGATTCCGTCGCCGACGGACACGCTGTTGCGCAGCCACGATTCGCCGGTTCCGGCCCAGATCGTCTTGGGATTGGTCGGGTCGATGGCCAGCGCGCCGATCGACTGCACCGGCTGGTTGTCGAAGACGGGCTTGAAGATCGACCCGCCATTGACCGACTTCCAGACCCCGCCGCTGGCCGCTCCGGCGAAAACCGTCAGCCGGCCGCCCTCCTTGATCGCCGCGACCGCCGAGACCCGGCCGCTCATCTGGGCCGAGCCGATATTGCGCGCCGGCAGGCCCGAGATCGTCCCCGCGTCGAACTTGACCGGCGCCTCGGCGCTGGAGAGGACGGCGCCCAGCAGAAGGGAGGCCAAGATCATTTCTTCTCCGGCGCCTGAGGCATCTTGAAGTCGGAGTCTTCGATCGCCGCGTCGGCCTCGACGGTCTCGATGGTTGACTTGCCCAGCAGCTCCGGATCACTCTTGCCGCCGCTGGCGAACGAGAACGGGAAGTAGACGCCCGCGACCTTCTTGTAGGAGCCGATGCTCTGCGCGCTCTCGTGCACCGCGCCGCGGATGAACTGCTGGGTCTCGGTCCGGATCTCGAGGAAGGTGTCGGGATCGAGGAAGAAGTAGATGATGTCGCCGTTTTTGAGGGTCAGCTTCAGGCGGTAGGCGTCGTCGCCGTCAACTTGGTCGTGGCCCAGGTACTCGACGCGGCTGCCCTTTTGCTTGTAGTCGACGAGATGGCCGTAGAAATCCGAGTCTTCCTCGAGGTCGCGCAGTTCGGCCTCGCCGACGAGCTCGGGGTCCTTGCGCCCCTCGAACGGCGAGATCTTCCAGCCCACCGCTCCGTCGTACGCGCGGATCTCGGTCATGCCCTGCATCGTGAAGGTGTTGCGCAGCTTGCCCGCGGCGGTGGCCTCTTGACCGAACTTCGCCTTGAAGCCGCCGTTCTGGTAGCGGCCGGTCACGCGCAAAGTCTTGATCGCCTTGATCTTGTCGACGCCGCCCTTGGCGGCGAGGTTCTTGGCGACGAGCTCCTCGGCCGTTTGAGCTGCGGCCGCGCACGACAAGAAGAGGAGAAGAGCGCCCCACGGCATCCTGTTCATAAGGTGCCAATTTTACAATAATTATCGGGTGAAACGCGCCATCCTTCTGGCCGCATTCATCTCGGGCTGCAGGCTTCCTTTATGCGCCCAGGAGATGGAGATGCAGGGCGCCCTAGGACCGTATCCGATGGCACGCGCCGCTTCGGGGACGAGCTGGCAGCCCGACTCGACCCCTCACGACGGCCTCCATGTCATGACGGATCATTGGATGCTCATGCTGCACGGCTGGGCGAACCTCGTCTACGATCGGCAGGGCGGCCATCGCGGAGGGGAGAAGTTTTTCAGCACGAGCATGCTGATGGCCATGGGCCAAAGAGCTCTCGGACCCGGCACGCTCGGTCTGCGGACCATGGTCTCCCTCGATCCCGCGATGGGCTCGTTCGGCTATCCCCTCCTGCTGCAGACCGGGGAAACCTCCAACGGCCGCGAGCCGCTCGTCGACCGCCAGCACCCTCACGACCTCTTCATGGAGCTCTCCGTCTCTTACAGCGTCAATCTCAACGACGAGAACTCGGTCTTCGGCTACTTCGGCTGGCCGGGAGAACCGGCGCTCGGTCCCCCGGTCTTCATGCACCGCTTCTCCGCAGAGGAGTTCCCGTCGGCCCCGATCTCGCACCACTGGCTCGACTCGACGCACGTCTGCGAAGGGGCGGCGACTCTGGGCTATGTCTGGAAGGACTTGAAGGCCGAGGTCTCAGGATTCCGCGGGCGCGAGCCGGACCAATACCGTTGGGACCTCGAGCAGCCCAATCTCGATTCGCCCGCCGCCCGATTATCTTGGAATCCGGACCGCGATTTGGCGCTTCAGGCCAGCTTCGCTCACCTGCACAGCCCCGAGGTGCTCGAGCCCGAGGTCGACCAGAACCGCGTGACGGCGTCGGCGAGCTGGAACGGACGCTGGGACGGCGAGCCTTGGCAGACGACCTTCGCTTGGGGACTCAACATGAACCGCCCCGGGAACTACCTCGACGCCTTTCTGTTGGAAGCGACTCTCGAGTTCCGGAAGAAGCACACGCTGATGGGCCGCGTCGAGCGCGTCGACAAGGACGAGCTCTTCACGGCGGGCGAGTTCCGGGACCACTTCCCGTTCACGGTCAACGCGCTGAGCCTGGGTTATCTCTACGACTTCCTTGCCATGGAGCACGCCAAGCTTGGGGCCGGAATCCTCGGCACGGCGGACCTGCTGCCCCTGTCGCTGACGCGCTCCTACGGGCATACCCCGCTCTCGCTCATGGTCTGGCTGCGGGCCAAATTGATATAGTGTCCTTATGCGGATGCCCCGTTGGACCAGGCGCCCTTGGGTCAAGGCCGTCTGCGCCGGCGGACTTCTCTTGGCGACGGGGCTGATCCTGGGCCGGTTCTCCAAGCCCTCAGGCGAGTTCTCCGATTTCTGGAACCGGCTGGATCGGGCGGGCCCGTCGCCGGCCGCGCGCTCCCTGGCCTCGTGCCCGACCCCGAAGTGCCTGACGGTTTACGTGGCCCCTTGGTGCGGCTACTGCCGCGCGGCCACTCCCAGCATCATCGCCTTGCGCGCCTACCTCAAAAAGCACGGCGTGCACACCGACATCATCGTGGGCATGGACCGCCCCAAGGCGCTGGCGGCCTACGCCAAGGTCTTCGGCCCGGACACCGTGCTCGACGAGGACGGAGCCCTGGCCCAAGGCGGCGTGCCCCATTTCTACGTGACCGACAAGAGCGGATCGCTGCTGCAGGAGCAGGCCGGCGTCCCGCAGGGGATCGCGGATCCCAAGGAGTTCGCCTCGCTCTTCGGCCTGCCGTAAGGAGAGAAACAACATGAAGATCGGAGTCCCCAAAGAGATCAAGAACAGGGAGCACCGCGTGGGCTTGGTGCCCGGCGGCGCAAAGGCCCTGGCCAACGACGGCAACAAGGTCTTCATCGAGAAGGGGGCCGGGCTCGGCTCGGGAATCACCGACGAGGAGTACAAGGCGGCGGGCGCCTCCATCGTCGCCGACAAGAAAAAGCTCTTCGACGACTGCGAGATGATCGTCAAGGTCAAGGAGCCCCTGGAGGAGGAGTACGCCTTCTTCCGCGAGGACCAGATTCTCTACACCTACCTGCATCTGGCCGCGGCGCCCGGGCTCACCTCGTTCCTTCAAAAAAAGCGGATCAAGGCCGTGGCTTACGAGACCATCCAGCTCAAGGACGGCAGCCTCCCGCTGCTCACGCCCATGAGCGAGGTCGCCGGCAAGATGAGCGTCCAGATCGGCGCGCAGTTTCTCGAGAAGCACTACGGCGGGCGCGGCGTCCTGCTGGGCGGCGTGCCCGGCGTCAACCGGGGCGTGGTCACGATCATCGGCGGCGGCGTCGTCGGGATCAACGCGGCCAAGATCGCCGTCGGCATGGGCGCGCGCGTCAACATTTTGGACGTCTCGGCGCCCCGCTTGGCTTATCTCGACGACGTCTTCGGCAACTCGGCGACGACCTTGATGAGCCACGAGGAGAACATCACCAAGGCCGTCAAGTCCGCCGACCTGCTGATCGGCGCGGTACTGATCCCGGGCGCGAAGGCGCCCTCGCTGGTCAACGAGGACATGGTCAAGACGATGAAGCCGGGCTCGGTGATCGTCGACGTCGCCGTCGACCAGGGCGGCTGCGTCGCGACGGCGGAGGTCACGAGCCACGACAAGCCGGTCCTCGTCAAGCACGGGGTGCTCCATTACGCGGTGCCCAACATCCCGGGCTCCGTCTCGAACACCTCGACCTACGCCCTGACCAACGTGACCCTCAAGTACGCGCGCAACATCGCGCGCCTGGGGCTCGAGGAGGCCGTCCGCCGCGACGAGGCCCTCCAGAAGGGGGTCAACGTCTACAAGGGCAAGGTCACCTGCCCGGCGGTGGCGCAGAGCGCGGGCCAGAAGCCCGCGGAACTCGCCGCGATGCTGGCCTAGACGCTACTGGCTCTTCGGAGCCAGGTAGAAGTCCGTCGTCAGCGCGGCCCCCTCGGCGGGCTGCACCTCGTACTGGCCGTCGTCGGAATGAGTAAGGTCCTGCGCCAGCCCCTTTCGGTCCTCCGCGGGCATCTGAGCCACGTGCTCCGCTCCCGGATTGAGATAGCTTCCGGCGTAGCTCGGATGGCGGAGGATGACCTTGTACCCCCCTCGCTCGAGCGGAGGGACGGCCACGGCGTAGTGGCCGTTCTCGTCGGTCTTGGCCTCGACGCGGCGTCCCTTGCCTTTGAACTCCATGGCGCAGTCGGGGATGGGCCCCAAAGTGACGAGGTCGAAGACCGTGCCGTTGAGGCGCCAGTCGCCGGGGTTTCCGGCCGCGTCGTCCTCGCGGATGCCCCGCCGCATCTCCCTCGCCTCGGCCAGGCCCGCGGGAGGGGCCGTTCCCAGGATCACCTGCATGCCCTTGGCCATGAGGTTCTTGTCCGGGTCGAGGTTGACCTCGGTGCGTCCCTTGATGAACCTCTTGATGGGGTTCCTGGCCCCCTCTTCTCCCAAAAGGAGCACGCCGGTGAGGATCCGCCAGATGGCGAAGCCGACGCCCGCGAAGACGACCAGCCAATAGTGGATCGGCCAGGAGCCGGGGTCGATGCGCTTGAATTTCTGCCGGGGGCGCTCGTCGTCGTCCTCGTAATCGAAGGACTCCGGACAGTACGCGCAAGCGCGCGCGCCGTCCGCGTTGTCCTTCCCGCACGAGGGGCATTTCAATGACATGTCCCAGCTAGAATAGCAGAGGAGCGCGCGGAATTCAATGTCTCGCGGCCAGCTCGTCGAGCATGCGCCGCGCCACGCGCCGGTAGCTCTCGTCGCGCGAGGTCGCAAGGATCTCCCGGTAGAGGGCCGCGGACTTCTCCTTCCGGCCGAGGCGCAGGTACAGAAAGGCCGCGACGTTCTTGATCATCGTAGGGCAGTCCGGGAAGGCGAGAACGGGCTCGAGCACGCGCACCACATTCGCGGCGTCGCCGTGGCGCTGGAAGCCGATGGCGCCGACGTACACCGCGTATTGGAGATTGCGCGGGTCGCGGCCCAGAGCGTATTTGAGGAGCTCCAAGGCCTCGTCGGGCCGGTTGAGGTTGAAGGCCAAGGCGCCCGCGGCGTAGAGGGCGGCGTAGCTGAAGGTCGGATCGATGTCGAGGATCAGGCGCGCCCTGGGGCCCAGCTCGGGGTAGTGGCCGCCTCCTTCGTAGAGCTGGGGTTGGGACATGTCGGGCGCGCCGTGCCTCTCGTCTACGCCCGCCTCGTCGGTGCCGTAATAGACCAGCAGGCGCACCAGGCCGAGGTCGGCGGCCAGCCGCCTCATGCCGAGGCCGAAGAGGGCCGCGGTCTCGACGGCGCCATCCTCGCGCAGACGCAGCGCGGACGAGACCGACGGCGCGCCCTGGAGGCTGTAGACTCCGGCGTTGAGACCGGCGCAGAGGAGCAAAGCCAGCCCGAGCTCGCGCACTCAGAACTCCTTGCGGCGCAGGAGCTGCCGGGCCAAAGCGAGCCAGACCGCCGCGTAGGCGGCGCAATAGCCGAGCCAGAGGCCGAGCGGCGGCGCGGACAAGCGGTCGCGGGCGTTGAGCAGTTCGAGGTTGGGCATGAGGTAGGCCGCGGCCGTCAGCGGCACGCTCGCCGCCTTCGAGGAGCCCCAGGCCGACATGAAGCGGATCTCGCCGACGAAATGCCCGAGCGTCCAGAGGATCGCCGAGATGGTCAGCGCGGTCAGGACCGAGCTCGAGAAGATCGCCAAGAAGGTCGCCAGCGCCGCCGTGACGAACACCTTGAGAAAGGCGCCGAGAAAGGCCCAGAAGTACCAGGCCTGCCATGACCAGCCCTTGAAGAAAAGCAGGGCGAGGTGCATCGCGGCCATCGCGAGCATCGAGACCAGCACGGACAGCATGGTCCCGGCGAAGCGGCCGACAAGATATTCACCCCGCGTCACGGGACGGGAAAGGATCAAGTAGATCGTCTTGGTCTCCATCTCTCGCAGTATGGTCGTCGTGGCTCCGTACAGGGCGCCGGCCAGACCCATGAGCTCGATGAAGCCCAGGCCGAAGTCCAAGAGCACGCGCACCTCCTGGTCGGCGGCGAGCACGCCCAGGATGACGCTCATGTAGAGCACGACGAGCCCGAAGAAGAAGGCGAGCGTGAAATACCTCCCGCGCAGGTTCTCCTGCCAGGAGTTCCAGGCGAGTATGGCGGCCTTCCTCATCGCACGGTCTCCACGAAGAGGTCCTCGAGCCCGCCTTTTTCCCATTCTTTGGCCTCGAGCGTGCGCACGAGCTTCCCGTCTTTGAGTATGCCGACGCGCGCACACAGGCGCTCGAGCTCGGAGATGCTGTGGGACGAGATGACGATCGTCTTTCCCTTCTCCAAGACCTTGCGCAGGCTGTCGCGGAACTCCTTGATCGCCAGAGGATCGAGGCCGCTGACCGGCTCGTCCAGGATGACGAGCTCGGGATCGTGCAGCAAGGCCTGGGCCAAGCCGACGCGCTGGACGGTGCCTTTCGAGAGCGTTCCGAGCTTGCGGTCCGCCGAGGACGCCAGGCCGACAGCCGAAAGGACGCCCTCGATGGCCGGCCCGAGCGCCGTTTCCGAGATCCCCGAGAGCCGGCCGTAGAAGCGCAGGGCCTCGACGGGAGTCAGAAACGGATAGAAGTAGGGCAGTTCGGGCAGGTAGCCGACGCGCGACAGAGACTTCGGGTCCTCGGCCGCGCCGCCGAGCACGGAGACCGTCCCGCTCGTGGGACGCAGAAGACCGAGTGCGAGCTTGAAGGTCGTCGTCTTGCCGCTGCCGTTGAGACCCAGGAGGCCGAAGGCCTCGCCGCGCCGGACCTCAAGGCTTAAGGATTCGACGCCGCGGGTGTAGGTCGTGCGGCCGAGATGGGAGTATTCGTAGGTCTTGGTGACGCGCTCGAGGACAAGGGCCGCCTCGCCCATGGGCCGCTAAAGCTTGACCCAGCGCACGCCCGTGATGCCGTCGAGCTTCTCGAGCTTGGCCCGAACGGCGGGGGGGACCTCTTCGTCCACGGTGAGCACCATGACGGCCTCGCCCTTCGGCGTGCGCCGCCCCACGCGCATGTCCGCGATGTTGATCCTGCTCTCTCCGAGCAGCACGCCGACGCGGCCGATCATGCCGGGCTTGTCCTTGTTGGACAGCACGATCATCTTGCCCTCGGGCCGCACCTCGATGCCCATCTCGCCGCAGCGCACGATCCGCGGCTCGCCGGCTCCGATGAAAGCTCCGCCGACGGACATCTCTCCTTTGTCGGTCAGGGCTTTGACGATCAGCAGCTGGCGGTAGCCGCCGCGCATCGATGGGTCCACGGAGTCGGAGGTCTTGATGCCGCGGTCGGCCGCGAGCGCGGGAGCGCTCACATAGGTGACGCCCTGGGCGAGCATCGTCGACAGAACCCCTTTGAGGGCCGCGACCGAGAGCGGCCGGCGCTGGGAGCCCTTGAACTCTCCTTCGAAGACGCAGGAGACCTCCTTCAGCCCCGAGTCGAGCATCTGCCCGAGGAAACGGCCGAGCGTCTCGGAGAGCTCGAGCCACGCCCCCAAAGTTTTCAGGGTGTCGGCGTCGAACCCGGGCAGGTTCAACGCGTTGAAGGCGATGCCTTTATCATGGAAGGCCAGCACCGAGGCCGCGAGTTCCGAGGCGACCTTGCTCTGGGCTTCCGTCGTCGAAGCCCCCAGATGAGGCGTCAAGATGATCTGGGGGATGCCGCGCAACGGGCTGTCCTCGGGCAGGGGCTCCTTCGAGAAGACATCGAGGGCCGCGCCCGCGATGCGGCCCGACTTGACGGCCTCGGCCAAGGCGGCGTCGTCGATGAGCTCTCCGCGCGCGCAGTTGACGAGGCGCGCGCCCTTCTTGAACCAGTCCAAGCTTTCCTTATTGATCAGGTGCTTCGTTTTTTCCGAGCCGGGGACATGCAGCGTGACGAAGTCGGCCGCTTCGACGAGCTCCTCCAAGCTCGCCACCGGCGTCACGCCGAGCTCCTTGGCCTGTTCGGTCGAGACGAAGGGATCCATGGCCACGACTTTCATGCCGAAGGCGATCGCGCGCTTGGCGACCTCGCGGCCGATGCGCCCAAGGCCGGCCACGCCCAGCGTCTTGCCCTGAAGCTCGGCCCCCATCCATTTGGCGCGCTTCCATTGGCCGGCCTTGACGTCGGCGTCGGCCTGGGGGATGTTCCTTGAAAGCGAGATCATCAGGCCGAAGGTGTGCTCGCAGGCCGCGATCGTGTTGGCAGCCGGCGCGTTGACCACCGCGATGCCGCGCAGGGTGGCGGCCTCGATGTCGATGTTGTCGACGCCCACGCCCGCGCGGCCGATGAGGCGCAGGTCGGGAGCCTTGCCGATCCAGTCCTTGGTGACCTTGGTCTCCGAGCGCACGAGCCAGGCGCCGACGCCCTTGAGAAATTTCTCGAGTTTCTCGGGCGTGGGGGCCATCTCGTAGCGCAGGTCGATGCCGGGATCGTCCTCGAGGGCCTTGAGGCCCTCGCGGTCGATGGCGTCGGTCACGAGCACTTTGAGCTTTTCCACGCGTATATTAGACCAGATTTCCCGGGGCGCGGTGAAGTGGGTGCGAGGCATTGACACGCCGTCGGCATCGCGACTACAATAGCGGTCCATGCCGGAGACCTCGACCGCGTCCGCGCTGTTATTGACGCTGGCCGCGCTCACGGCCGGCTGCACGGCCTCGCGTCTCTACACGGCCGCCGAGCGCGGCGATCTCGCGGCGGTGCGCGCCGAGGTCGAGGGCGGGGCGGCCGTCAACGAGGTCTCGGGCGCCCAGGACGCCGTCCCGATGGCGCGCGCCGCGCTCAACGGCCATCTCGAGATCGTCTCGTACCTTCTCGACCACGGCGGCGATCCGAACTTCTTCAAGAGCAACGACTACAGCCCGCTGGGAGCGGCGGCCTCGAAGGGCCATCTCGAGGTCGCGCGGGTTCTGCTCGAGCGCGGCGCCGACCCGAATCGGCCGTGCTACGGCGGCCTCCCCTTGGCCCAGGCCGCGATCGCCGGGCACGAAGACGTCGTCCGCCTGCTGCTCGAGCGCGGCGCCGACGTCAACGGGAGCCAGCGCAGCACTTTCAGCGGCACGGCGCTGGGTGCGGCGGCCTACGAGGGACATGAGGCGATCGTCCGGCTCCTCTTGGAGCGCGGCGCCGACCCGTCGATTCGGGGCACTCCCGACGCCGCCATGGCCGGCTGGAAGACGCCGCTCGAGCTCGCGCAGGTCAAGCAGTTCTCCTCGATCACGAAAATCCTCAAGCAGGCCGAGGCGCGCACGCTCTCGACCGCCCCGGCCGCGGCCGGGCCCTCCGCGGCGCGCGCCGTCCTGTCCGACGTTGACCATCCGGGATACCACCGGGCTCCGAGAACGAAGGACTTCGCTCTGGTGGTCGGCATCGAGAAATACTCCAAGCTGCCCGACGCCCCCTTCGCCGAGCGCGACGCCGACGCCGTCAAGGCGCATCTCCTCGCGCTCGGGATTCCGGAGCGCAACATCGTCATGCTCAAGGGGGGTGCCGCCACCCGCGGCAGCCTGCAAGGCTACCTCGAGGAGTGGCTGCCGAAGAACGCGGGGCCGGCCTCGACGATCTTCTTCTACTACTCGGGGCACGGCGCTCCCGACCCCAAGAGCGGCGAGGCTTTCCTCGTCCCCTGGGACGGCGACGCCGCCTTCCTCCAGTCGACCGCCTACCCGCTCAACAAGCTCTACAAGGCGCTCGGCTCGCTGACGGCAAACCAGGTCATCGTCGTGCTCGATTCCTGCTTCTCGGGAGCGGGCGGCCGCTCCGTGCTCGCCAAGGGAGCGCGGCCGCTCGTGACGAGAGTCGAGGCGGGGGCTCTGCCGCCGTCGGTCGCGCTGCTGGCCGCCGCAAAAGGCGACGAGATCACGGGCACAATCGACGGGCAAGGCCACGGCATCTTCACCTACTACCTTCTCAAGGGCCTCAATGAGGGCGCGGCCTCGACGGCGTCCCTGTTCAACTATCTCAAGCCGAAGGTCCAGGACGAGGCCCACCGCCAGAACCGCGAGCAGCACCCAACCCGCACGGGACGCGACGCGGCGTTCTGACCGCGATCCCCGCCAGGATAAGCCCCGCCAATGGGCTCGAGGTCAAACAGGATAGGCCGACCAGCCCGGTCGGCCTATCTAGAACGATCCGAATTGGGACCCTGTTGCAATTTTTCTTTAGGGGGGCTACACTTCTCGGTAATACCAGGCAAAAAGGATAGGCCGACCGACGGAGGATAGGCCGACCGGTCTATTTGTCGTTAGGTGGAAATGAGGGCACGGACATAAAGAACCTCGAGCATGGAAATCAAGATTCGCGGAATGCCCAAGCAAGCCTTAATCGCGCTCCTGGGAGCTTGTATCCTAGCGGTTGTTAACGGACCGTTTCATCGATTTCTACCAAGAAACGGTTTGCAGGCTTTCTGGGGCTTCCCTGTAATAATCCTCTAGGGATTTAAGCTCTGCGCATCACGACACGGAATGGTTGCGCTCATTTTCAATGGCGGGATTCCTGATCATCGGGGCTTCATTGGCGGCGGCCAGCTTATTTCATGACAACGAAAAATAGTTTCTCACTTGCCGTGGCGGTGCCTCAACATCCGCTTGTGCCGCCCGCGGCGTTTAAGGTATTCCAGTAGCCGCGGCGGCACAGCGTCGCCTTACCCCCAGCTTCAATAAGCGATGAAGGCGCTGATCCGAACGATATCCGAATACACCGACGCGGACCTGCTCCTCGGAGTGTTCTCCAGCGCCAAGGCCGCGGCGTCGGCTCGCGCCGAATACATCGCCCGCTACAAAAGCGGCGCCGCGAAAGACCCCTGGGCGCGCCAAGCCTACCATGCCGCGAACCTGAGGACCGACGTCATGGTCGTCCCGATGCGCGCCTGCCCCGCTTGCCTTCCTCGAGGCAGGAAACCGGAGCGCCTCATCGTGGTCAGCGGGTACGCGGAAGGATTCGGCCAGAGGATCCGCACCCTGGACTCGGCCCACGGCTCCCCCGCCTGCGCCAAAAAATCCAAGGCGAAGGCCAAGCGCAAATCCCAGGTCAAGGGATTCCCAGCCTACGCCCTCCTGCAGGAGATCCAGCTGGACCGGCTCGCCTGCGACGCGGCCGACGAACAGCCATGCCTTTGACTCCGGCCGGGTCCAGAGATAGTAGAATCTAGCCGTGCCGATGCACCGCGACTTTCTGATCTACTTCGTGCACGCGCTCGCCTGGGGAGCGTTCGGCCTCGCGCGCCTCGCGCTGCGCGGCCGGACCGAAAGCGATCGCGGTCCCGCCGTGAAGGCCGGGGAGGCCCGCACCGCCCCTCATTCGAGAGCTCTCGTGGGCTTCCACATGGCCGGCTTCGGCGTCATGTATTTCGGCCTCGGCGACGCCGTGATCGGCCGGAAGGTCCCCGAGCTCTTCGCTCTCCAGCGGCCCCTCGGGGCGCTCGTGATCCTGACCGGCTCGGCGCTAATGTGCTGGGCGATCGGCTACTTCCGCTCCTGGCGGTTCGAAGCCAAGCTCGAAGCGGGCCACGAGCTCGCCACCGGAGGGCCGTTCCGGCTCATGCGCCATCCCATCTACGCCGGCATCGACCTCCTCGCGCTCGGCACGGCGCTGTGGGTGCCCACGGGCTTCGAGCTCGCCGCCGTCGCCTTGCTCGCGCTGGGAGGCGACTTGCGCGCGCGCGCCGAGGAGAAGCTCCTGCGTCAGGCCTTCGGCGAGCCCTACCGGGCTTTAATGGCGAGGACCAAGCGGTTCGTCCCGGGAATTTATTGAGACCGGAATGCTAGAATGAGGATCATGAAGCTCGCGTTCGCCCTCTGCCTCATCGCCCAGACGGCGCTGGCGGCACCCTCCCGCGTGATCGTCATCCGTCACGGCGAGAAGCCAGAGGAGGGCAGCGAGCTCAGCGAGCGCGGCCGTCAGCGCGCCCAGGCGCTGGTCGGCTATTTCAAGGGCGACCCCAAGCTGACTCCGGCGGCGATCTACGCGATGGCTCCCAAGGACGACGACGGCTCGGTGCGCGCGATCCAGACCGTGCAGCCGCTGGCCGACGACCTGGCCCTCGACATCCGCCAGTCGTATAGAAGGAAGGACACCGCTTTGCTCGCGGCCGAGATCATGGAGGACAAGCAGTTGGACGGCAAGACCGTGCTGATCTGCTGGGAGCACAAGATCATCCCGGACATACTCAAGGCCTTCGGCTGGACCGCCGGGCCCGGCAAGTGGCCGGGCGCCGAGGTCTACGACCGCGCCTGGGTCCTCGACTTCAAGGTGGGCCAGCCGCAGGCATTCAAGGACCTGCCGCAGCATCTCCTGCCGGGCGACAGCGCCGACTAGCCGTCGAGAAGCCGCAAGAACTCGTCCCTCGTCAGCCCTGCCTGCTCGAGGATGGCCCGCAGCGTTCCACGCGGGATGTCATGGCCGTAGGGCACGATGACCAAACGAGTCCTCTCTCCAAGCCGTGATCGCACGAACGCCCGGTGGCTGCCCTTCCCGCGGTCGGGAGCCTCGGTGAAGCCGGCGGCGCGCAAAGCGCGGATGATCCGCGAAGACGACAGCGACGGCAGCCGCATTACGCGAGCGCAATTTCGAGCGGCGTCGTGAAGCGGGTCCCGGAGGACATCGAGGGCTCGACGTCTTTGAGTAGCCGCAGTCTCTTGGCGTTCGAGATGAACAGAGACACGGCTTCTTTCAAGGACGCTTGGGCGCTCTCAGGAGTGGCTCCGAAAGACGCCACGCCGAGTTCGGGACACTTGGAGACGTAACGGCGGCCTTCTTTCCAAACGACGGCGGTCAAGTGGTATTGCTTCACTTTTCGTTTCCCCTTGCGGCCGCCCATGCTTTGATTATAACAGCCCATCCCGGTTCCCGCAAGCGCGCGGGCGGCGCTCAATATACATACGATTGAGCCCCCCGAATTGTTCCCTGTGTATAGGAGAAAAGGCCGGAAGGATCAGGCTTTGACGCGAGCCAGGCGCTTCTCGAGCGCGGCGAAGCCCGCGTCGAGGTCGGACTTCGAGATGAAGCCCATGTGCGCGATGCGGATGATCTTGCCCTTGAGGTGGAGCTGGCCGCCCGCGATCGAGATGCTCTCCTCGCGCAGGATCTCTTGGATCAGCGCCTGGCCGTCCAATCCCTCGGGGAGCTTGAGCGCGGTGAGGATGTTGGCCGGGTCGGCGGCGAACAATGGAAGGTCGACCCTCGCCGCCCAGGCGCGCGTGTATTTGGCGAGCTCGGCCGTGCGCTTCCAGACGTTCTCGATGCCCTCCTGGCGGATCAGGCGCAGCGCCTCGGCCTGGCCCATGACGAGCGTGACGCCGGGCGTGTAGGGCGTCTCTTTGTCCTTGACTGATTTGAGCATCGTGCGCCAGTCGTAGTAGAAGCGCGGCAGGGACGCGGTCTCGACGAGCTTCCAGGTTCGCTCGGAAACGGCGGCGAAGGCCAAGCCGGGGGCGTTCATCAAACCCTTTTGAGAACCTGTCAAAACGACGTCCAAACCCCAGGCGTCCATTTCGAGCGGTTCTGCCGCCAAACCGGAGATTGAGTCAACGACGATAATGGCGGCGGAGTGCTTGCGGACTTCGTCCGCAAGCGTCTTCAAATCATTCACGATCCCGGTCGAAGTATCGGTGTGTTGGAAGAAAACGACTCTGACATCCTTGTTTTCCTTGAGCGCCTTGGCCAATTTCTTCGGATCGGCCGCGTGGCCCCACTCTTCCGCGACAATGATCGGGAATAAGCCGTAAGTCTTCAAAATCTTCACGAAGC
Source organism: Elusimicrobiota bacterium (assembly GCA_016194705.1). Taxonomy (GTDB): domain Bacteria; phylum Elusimicrobiota; class Elusimicrobia; order UBA1565; family UBA9628; genus PALSA-1176. Next base: position 59,407 of record JACQAZ010000047.1, read on the forward strand.
GGTCGCCGAAGGCGCCGGTCGTGTGCACCAGCGCCTTGTCGCCCGGCGAGAGCAGGTTGACGACCGCCGACTCCATGGAGCCGGTGCCCGAGCAGGTCATCATGAGCACCGTGCTCTTGGTCCGGTAGACGTACTGCATCTCGCGCAAGGTGAAGTCGAAGAGCTCGCCGAACTCCTTGGTGCGGTGGTGCAGGATCGGCTTGGCCATCGCGTGCGAGACAGACGGCGGCAGCGGGGTGGGTCCGGGGGTCAGCATGATCGCGTTCTTGCTCATGAGAGGCCTCCTGAGGGGGGGATCGACGGACGCGGCCCGGGGGCGGTCCAGCCGGGAGTCCGCGGCGAGACTTTCGCCTCGGGCTCCGGGGCCGGCCCCAATGCCAGCTCGAGCACGTCCGAGAAATGCTTGACGGGGATCATCTTGACGTCGGCGAGGATCTCGGGCGGTATGTCCTCGAGGTCCTTCTGATTTTGCTCTGGGAAAAGGACCGTCTTGATCGCCTCGCGATGCGCCGCGAGCACCTTTTCCTTGAGGCCGCCGATCGGCAGCACGCGGCCGCGCAAGGTGATCTCGCCGGTCATCGCGATGCCGGGCAGGACGGCGCGGCCGGTCATCAAGGAGGCGATCGCGGTCGCGATCGCGATGCCCGCCGAAGGCCCGTCCTTGGGGGTCGCGCCCTCGGGGACGTGGACGTGGAGGTCGACGTCCTTGAAATGGTCGAGGTTGATGCCGAACTCCTTGGCCATCGACTTGAGGTACGAGAGCGCGGCCTGCGCGGACTCCATCATGACCTGGCCGAGCTTGCCGGTGAGTTTCAGCTCGCCCTTGCCGGGCATGGCGACGACCTCGATGGCCATCGTCACGCCGCCGACCTCGGTCCAGGCCAGGCCCGTCGAGACGCCGAGGCCGTTGAAGGAGTTGCGCTCCTTGAAGAACTTCGGTATGCCGAGGAACTTCTGGAGGTTCTCGGCCGTGACGGCGACTTTTTGCTCGCCGTCGGCCACGAAGAGCTTGGCGGCCTTGCGCGCGAGGCTGGCCATCTCGCGGTCGAGGTTGCGCACGCCGGCCTCGCGCGTGTACTCCTCGATGGCGCGGTCGATGGCGTCGTCGCCGACCGTGACGAGCTCGGCTTTGAGGCCGTGGGCCTTGAGCTGCTTGGGCAAGAGGTAGGTCCGAGCGATGAGCTTTTTCTCGGCGTGGGTGTAGCCGGGGAAGCGCAAGACCTCGAGGCGGTCCTGAAGGCTCACGGGGATGCCCTCGAGCGTGTTGGCCGTGCAGATGAACATGACCTGCGAAAGGTCGAACTCCGTGTCGAGGTAGTGATCGAGGAAGGTGAAGTTCTGCTCGGGATCGAGGACCTCGAGCATCGCAGCCGCCGGATCGCCGCGCCAGTCCATGCCCATCTTGTCGATCTCGTCCAATAAAAAGAGAGGGTTCCGGGAGCCCGCCTTGCGCAGGGATTGGATGATGCGGCCCGGCAAAGAACCGATGTAGGTGCGCCGGTGCCCCCTGATCTCGGCCTCGTCCCGGACGCCGCCCAAGGACATGCGCACGAACTTGCGGCCCAAAGAGCGCGCGATCGAGCGTCCCATCGAGGTCTTGCCCACGCCGGGAGGCCCGACGAAGCACAGGATCGGGCCCTTGAGGCCCTTGGTCAGCTTCGTGACGGCCAGATACTCGAGTATGCGCTCCTTGATCTTCTTGAGGTCGTAGTGGTCGGCGTCGAGAATCTCCTCGGCCCGCCGGACATCGAGATTATCGCGGGTGCGCTTCGACCACGGCAGATGGGTCATCCAGTCGAGGTAGGTCCGCGCGACGGTCGACTCGGGAGAGTAAGGCATCATCTTCTCGAGCCTAGAGAGCTCCTTGGTCGAAGCCTCGAAGGCGGCCTTGGGCATCCTGGCGTCCTTGATCGCCTTGCGCAAATCCTCGATCTCTTGCGCGAAGTCGTCTTTTTGGCGGAGCTCTTTTTGGATCGCTTTCATCTGCTCCGTCAGGTAGTACTCCTTCTGGGTCTTCTCGATTTGGGACTTGACGCGCGTGTGGATCTTGCGCTCGAGCGTCATGATCTCGATGTCGGTCTTGAGGAAGCCGATGAGCTTCTCGAGGCGCTTCGCGACGTCGAGCTCTTCCAAGACGTTCTGGCGGTCGGCGGCCTTCGAGAGGCCGTTGGCCGCGATCGTGTCGCAAAGCTGGGAGGGATCCTCCATGCGCTGCAGGGCGGGCAGGATCTCGGAGGTCGAGCGGCGCGCGAGCTTGGAGTGCTCGTCGAAGACCTCGAGGCAGTGGCGCATAAGGGCCTTGAGCTCGGCGGTGGCCTGGGAGGTCTCCGGCGGATACTCGAGGTCAGCCTCCCAGTAGGCCTTGCCCGCGGGAATCTCGGGAGCCTTGGCGACGGCTCTCGTGAGGCCCTGCAGGAAGACCTTGAGCGTGCCGTCGGGCATCTTGAGGAACTGCACGACCTCGGCCAGAACGCCGGTCGTGTAGAGGTCGGCGGGCTGAGGATCCTCGAGGGTGATCTCCTTCTGCGCGACGACCGCGAGGAGTTTCGCGGTATCCTTCATCGCCGCTTCCAGCGCCGCGACCGATTTAGCGCGCCCCACGGAGAGGGGCAGGACCATGTGCGGGAAGACCACGACGTCGCGCACGGCGAGCAGGGGGAGCCTTCCCGGGCGCGCGCTCGTCTTGGGCTCGCTCACAGTTTGGCCCCGGGAAGAACGACGTCGACGATCCCGTAAGCCTTGGCCTCCTCGGCGGACATGTAGAAGTTTCGCTCCATGTCCTTGGTCAGCTTGTCCTTGGTCTGGCCGGTGTGCAGGGCCAAAATCCCGCTCAAGCGGTCCTTGGTCTTCTGCATCTCCTCGGCCTCGATGATGATGTCGGTCGCCTGGCCGCCCAAATCGCCGCGGATGAGGGGCTGATGGATCATGACCCTGGAATGCGGCAGCATGTAGCGCTTGCCCCTGGTCCCGGCGGCCAGCAGCACGGCGCCAAACGACATCGCCATGCCGAAGCACATCGTCGAGATCGGCGACTTGATGTACTGCATCGTGTCGTAGATCGCAAGGCCCGCGGTGACCATGCCGCCCGGCGAGTTGATGTAGAGGTTGATGTCCTTGTCGGGATCCTCGGCGTCGAGGTAGAGCAGCTGCGAGATAATGAGGTTCGCCGAGTCGGTGCTCACCACGCCTTCGTAGCCGCCCGCGAAGATGATCCTCTCCTTCAAGAGCCGCGAGAAGATGTCGTAGCCGATGGCCGAGCCCTGGGTCCAGCGTTCGAGTATCGTAGGGACTATCATGGAGAGATTATATGGTTTTGCGCGGGCGTCGTCCAGAGCGGCCCGAGAGTTTCAGAAAAAGGGATCGACCTTGTAGCCTTCCTGCGAGCCCAGCAGCTTCTGGGTGGTCTCGGCGAGCATGCCCGGCGGCATCCAGGCTGGACCCGCGGGCTCGACGAGGACGTACTGCGTGCCTTGGTACTCGATGAACAGGTCTCCCTTGAGCGGGTTACGAAGGACGCCCATGACGTAATGATCGGGCAGGCTGACGCCGACGAGCCGGATCTTGGGCCAATTCGAGAGGACCGAGGCCAGAAGCCCGGTCTTGGTATCGCAGTCGCCCCAGCCCAGCACGAGAGTCTTGACCGGGTGCCAAAGGCCGCCCGTGTGGACGCCGCCCTCGATGTTGGGCGGGACCTTGTAGCCGACCGCGGTCTGGACCATCGCGACGACGGCGCCGATGATGTCGCCCGACTCGTAGCCCTTCGACTGGGCAATCGAGTCGAAGGCCTGGGCCAGCGAGGCCACGCGCGCGCCGCTCTTGCCGACCAAGGCCGGCATGTCGACCTCGACGACGCCGCCGCCCATGAGACGGAAACCCTTGCCGCCCATGTAATCATGCAGCTTCTTGTCGTACTGGGCCTTGAGTCCCGCCAGGGCTTGGTTGAGCTGAACCTGGTTCTTATGCGTCTTGATCGCCTCGGCGAGCGCGGCCTTGCGCGCCCCCTCGTGCCAGGCCTTGATCTCGTCGACGTCCTCTTGCTTGTAGCCCCACTGCGACTCGTACCCGTCGAAGACCTCCTTGGCGACCTTGAAGTCGACGGAGAGCTGGTCGTTGTTGAAATTGCGAAAGCCGTAGCGCGCGGAGTAGCCTTTCGGGTCCTTGTCGAGCTTCTGGCTCGCGAAGCGTCCTTGCAGCGGCTCCCCGCCGGCCTCCTGCGCGCGCACGATCATGCCGTCCTGGGGGACGACGACGAGGCGCTCCTGCCAACGCCAGGCGATGCTCGCCGCCAAGGCGTAAAAGCAGGCGCCAAGAACGGCGAGCCTCAAGTGGGGCAGACGGAAGTTCATTGGGGAAAGGATATTTTACCATGGTATAATCACCACCGCACGATGAAGATCCTCGTCACCGGCGCCGCGGGCTACATAGGCAGTCACACGGCCCTCGAACTGCTCAGGGCAGGTCACGAGGTCGCCGGTTTCGACAACCTCTGCAACTCATCCGAGAAGGCCGTCGAGCGCGTCCGCGAGCTCTCCGGCAAGCCCCTGCGCTTCGAGAAGATAGACCTCCTAGACCGTCCCGGCCTGGACCGGCTGTTCAAGGAGGGTTTCGACGCGGTCCTGCACTTCGCGGGCCTAAAGGCCGTCGGGGAATCCGTCGAGAAGCCCGAGCTCTACCGCCGCAACAATATCGAAGGAAGCAAGAACCTGCTGGCCGCGATGGCCGCCGCCGGCTGCCGGCGCCTGGTCTTCTCCTCCTCCTGCACGGTCTACGGCGAGGTCAAGAAGAACCCGGTCGACGAGAGCCACCCTCGCGCGGCGGTCAACCCCTACGGAGAGACCAAGCTCGCCGTCGAGGACATGTGCCTCGCGCTCTCCCAGACCGACCCGCGCTGGCGCACCGCTCTCTTGCGCTACTTCAACCCCGTCGGCGCGCATGAGAGCGGCCGCATCGGCGAGGACCCCAAAGGCGTTCCAAACAACCTGATGCCCTTCGTCATGCAGACCGCCGTGGGCCGGCGGCCCAAAGTGAGAGTCTGGGGCAAAGACTATCCGACCCCCGACGGAACGGGCGTGCGCGACTACATCCATGTCGTCGACCTCGCCTTGGGCCACCTCGCGGCCCTCGAGAGGCTCGACGCGCTCAAAGGCGCCGAAGCGATCAACCTCGGCGCCGGGCGCGGCTACTCGGTGCTCGAGGTCATCGCCGCGGCCTCGAAGGCCGTCGGACGGCCTATTCCCTACGAGATCTGCCCGCGCCGCGCCGGCGACGCGGCTGCGATCTGGGCCGACCCGACGCTCGCGAAGGTCAAGCTCGGCTGGTCGGCCTCGCGGGACCTCGCAGCGATGTGCGGCGACCATTGGCGCTGGCAGAAGGACAACCCCCAGGGCTTCGCGTGAGCAAGGTCAAGAAAATCCTCTTCGTCTGCACCGGCAACATCTGCCGCAGCGCGATGGCCGAGCAGCTCCTGCGCCACTTGGCCAAGGCCCGCGGCCTCGATCTCGAGACGCGCTCCTGCGGCATCGCGGCCGAAGGGTACTACGAGGTGCCCGCGGTCGTCCATCGCCTGCTCGCCGCCAAGGGGGTGCCCGCCTTCGATCACACCGCCCGGCTCGTCGCTCGCGAGCCTCTGCGGTGGGCCGATCTGGTCCTCGCGATGACGGAGCTTCACCGCGAGCACATCGTCGATCAGTTTCCGGAATTCACCGGAAAGACGCGGCTGCTGCGGGAACAGGCCGGTTTCGGGCGGCAGGACGTCGAGGATCCGATGGGCCTGCCGGACGAGGTCTTCGAGAAGTGCCTCGCGTCGATTGAGGAAGCCCTGGAAGCGCTGCTGCGGCGGGATTTCCGGGATCCCGAGGCCTAGCCGAGCGAGGGTTCGGGAACGCGCGGCCGCCCGAGGCGCCTTGTCAGGTCGATGACCCAGCGCGCGTCGGCGGGCAGCGGCATGACCGCCATCGCGGGCGCGGCGACGGAGGAGTCGCTGATGAGCACTCGCTTGATGGTCTTGAGCACGATGCTGACATCCAATCCGAAGGACAGGTACTTGACGTAGTAGAGATCGTAGTGAAGCCTCTCGACGGTGTCGGCCACCGTGTTGGTCTGGCGGAACTTGACCTGCGCCCAGCCCGTCACGCCGGGCTTGACGAGGTGCCTCAGGTGGTTGCTTTGGACGACCTTTTCGAGGACTTCCACTTCCTTGATCCACTCGGGACGCGGGCCGACGAAGGACAGGTCGCCTTTGAGGACGTTCCAAAGCTGCGGCAGCTCGTCGAAGCGGAAGCGGCGCAGGAAGGCTCCCAAGGCCGTGATGTGGGAATCCAAGGCGTCGGCCGCGAGCAGGGGGCCCTTCCGGTCCGCGCCCTGGCTCATCGTGCGGAACTTCCAGAGGATGAAGGGCTTGCCGAGCAGCCCGGCGCGCTCCTGCTTGAAGAAGACGGGGCGGCCGTCCAAGATCGCGATGACTGCGGCCGTCGCCGCCAGGACGGGGGCGCAGACCACGAGCAGAGCCGCGGCGCCGACGAAGTCGATGGCCCGCTTGACGGTCATGTAGAGATCCCCGTATTTCGGCAGGATGTGCTCGATGGCCCACGACGGGTTGGCCGCATAATAGGGAGAGACCTTGCCGAAGATCGACTCGTAGAAGTCCTCGAGGCTTACGATCGGGATGCCCCTGGCCATTGCGCCCAGGAGGATGTCCCGCGCCGCGCCCCAGTTCCGGTCGACCCAAGGGGCGTCGGCGACCACGACGTCGATCACCGGAGAATCCCATGAGACCACGGAGAGCCCCGAGTCGGGGGCATGATGGGGCAGCCCCTTCGCGAGTGCCGCCAGGTGCTCCTGCGCGCCGAGGAAGACGACCCGCTGATCCATAATGTCGAAATTAAGAAGCCAGAGCCAGACCCGGCGCCAAGCGAAGAGCAGCGCATGGGAGACCGCGACGGTCACGACGAGGTCCGTCTTCGGCGTGACGCTCGTGTGCTGTCCCAAAAGGTAGAAGTAGACGGTGCCCATGACCATGCACGCCGCCCCGGAGATGAGGATGTTCCTGACCAGGGCCACGTCGTCGCGCATAAGGCGAAGCTCGTAGAGGCCCACCGTATAGGACGCCATGAGCCAGGCGACGAAAAGGGGAAGGAAGGTCATCGCGGTGAGCGCCGTGGCCGCGTTGGGTTGGCGCACCATCAGGGTCGTGGCCAGGCCGAGGTAGAAGATGACGAGGTCCCCGATGGGGGGGATGATCCAGCGCCAGAGGCTGCGGTTGCGGACCCGGTTCATCGCGGGCCCCCGGCGGCGGCGGTGCATGCTACGATCATACTAAATTATGGCCGCATTCCTGTCGCGCGCCGAGGGCCCTCTGGGCCCTCGGGGGTGGGCCTAAAGGCCCGGTCTCGGGCGCAAGCCGAGGATGCGCAGGGCTCCACGGGCCAGGATCGGGAGGGGATCGCGGCACGCCCGGCGCAGGAAGACGGACTCGCAGACCGAAAGGCGCTTCCCGAGCGCGGCCTTTTTCAGGATGCCCCTGACGTTGGCGCACTCGCCTGTCGGGGTCCGCGCCAGCGGAGGCGGAACGCGGCCGTACGCGATCTCGAGCCAGCGCCCCATGAAGTCGGCGCCGAGTCCCGCGTTTTGCGGCAGGCTGGCCCAAATGCGCGGATTGCATTCGAGGACCTTGACCTGCGCTCGCTGCGGTCCCGCGTAGCGCATGTCGATGTGGGCGATGCCGGTGTAGCGCGACGCCCGCGCGATCATCCGGCCGATGTCCACGACGCGCTCGTCCGCGATGAAGTCGATGGTCCCGTCCGCGCGGCGCGTCTGGACGCTCCACGCGTTGAGGCGTCCTTCGTGCGCGAGGAAGCTCAGGTCCACGTCCTGCCCGTCGATGAGCTCCTGAGCGATGATCGGCAGGCGCAGATGTTCGTCCGCTCCCAGCCGGAAGGAAAGCTCGGCGGCATCCTTCACGACATGGATCCCGAGGCCGGCCGAAAGCCTCAGCGGCTTGAGCACGAGAGGCAACGCAAGCGCGCGGACCTGCTCTGCGGTCTCGATGAGCCAGGTCCGCGGGGTCGGAATTCCGAGCTTGACGAGGAACTCGTAGAAGCTCCATTTGTCGTTCATCAAGCCGAGGGTCGAAGGATCGGGGACGGGGAAAGCCTTGAGTTGCGGAAGGCGCTCCCGCAGGGCGGCCGCGCAAACGCTTCCGGCGACGTCGCCGCAGAAGAGATACGCCGCCCCGCTGCGGCGCGCGAGGTCCTCGATGCGCTCCAGGACGCGAGTTCCCGGACTCGCCAGCTCGGCGGACGACGCGGCGACCGATTCCCGCGAACTGCACCAGCGGGAGAGCCGCAGCAGCCTGCCGGAGCCCGCGATTCCGGCCACGGCCGAGCGAAGGCCCAGTTCCCCGAGCTCCTGGCAGGCGATGGGCGCTAGAAAGTCGTTGGCCTCCCCGGTCAGAACCAGCGCCGTGCCGTTGATTTTCTTCTCCTCCACCGCTCGCTAGCGAAGTATGCCTCCCTCACGACGGCCTGTCAAGCCACCCCGACGTCTGAGTCTTGACGCGATGCGATTTCGAAGGCATACTCTGGGACTCGATGAAACGACCCCCTCGCACGGAACAATGGCTGCTGGGAATTTCGACCCTCGCTTTGGCCTTGACCGCCCTGGTCTCAGAAACCGTCGTCATGCAGCGGAAAATGCGTTTTTTCGGCGGCGGGAAATTCAACAACGGTTTTGCGCTGACGACCTTTCCCCAATACGTCGGGTTCAATTTGGAATCGCTGCTCTACGACGTCTTTTTTTACGGTTCGCTGTTGGCCGTCGTGACTCTCTTCCTCCTGCCGAAGAAATACTGGAACCCATTGCAGCGGCAGGCCTTCATGATGCCGATCGCCGTCACCGTGGTGGTGATCGTGGTCGCCGCGAAATGGAGAGTCCTGACCTACTTCTCGAGCATGTTCGATCTGAAGATGCTTGTCGCCCTGACGGAGGGGAAGCTCGCGAACATGCGTTGGTGGGTCAGCCCTTGGGAGTTCGTCATCCTTCTGGCGCCCGCCCTGGTCTTGATCCCGGCGGTCTGGCTGCTGTTGCGATGGACGCGGGACCGCGGCCGGACGATCGAACCCTGGAGACCGAACCGCCGCTTCTTCGTTCCCGCCTGCCTCGCCTGGTCGCTGCTCGTCGCGAACCATTTCCTCACCGCGCCGCTCGTCACCCTGCGTTTCGGCTTAGGGCTCAAGACCTCCTATTGGTGCATCGATCGGCTGCTGTGCGGACTGACGGATTTCGACCGGGACGGCTACGGCCCGCTGACTCTGCCTCCCGACCCGGACAATTGGGACGCCGCGGTGACCCCGTACGCCGTCGATCGGCCGGGGGACGGGATCGACCAGGACGGGCTGTTCGGCGATCTGGAGGCTGTGGACCCCGCCGCCGCGAGGGAGGGCATCCGGCCGGTGCGCCGCACCAACGGCAAGAACGTCATCCTCATCGTGGTGGAAACTTTGCGCGCCGACGCGGTCGAGATGAGCCTCGACGGCAGACAAGTCGCGCCGTTCTTGACGGCCTTGAGGCGCGACCATGCGTTCACCGCCTACGGCTACTCGAACTACGGGGTCACCTCGCGAGCCATTCAGACGCTCTTTTTCGGCTCACTGCACTACGCCGACCATAGCCGTTCCCTCGTCGACGAATTCAAGGCCCACGGCTATCGCATCTACGGCGCGTCGGCCCAAGACGAGGCGTGGGGAGATACGCGCGGCATCGTCGGCTTGAGCCGGACCGACGCCTACTACGACTCGACCGACCATGACTGGAGCAAGGAGACTTTGACGGCCATAGAGAAATTCAGCTCCCTCGACAAGCTGGGGCGGACGCTCAACGCGGCTGAGGTCAATGAGCACGCTTTGGGCATGATCGACGGCGCGCCGAAGAAGCCGTTCTTCATGTATATCAACTATCAGGAGCTTCATTTCCCGTACTACGAAAAGACGATGGATTTGGTTTTCGTCAAGGAAGGACATCCGCACACGGATACGGCCTTCTTTCGCCCAGGAAACCGGGAAAACATGCTGAGGCAGTACTGCAACGGCCTGCACGACCTCGACAAGAACATACGGAGGCTGTTCGAAGGCCTCAAGGCGCGAGGCGTCCTGGAGAATTCAGTCGTCGTGATCATGGGCGATCACCCGGACTCCTTCTATGAAAACGGCGTTTTCGGCCACGCCTGGACGGTCGACGAGCATCAGCGGCGCACGCCTCTTTTCGTGGTCAACGGAAGAGGAGAATACAATACGCCGATCGGCCAGGACGAGGTCGCCCCGATCATCCTCAATTCCGTCGACGCCGATCTCCGGCTGCCGCGGGCGCGGTTCACGGGGTCTCCAAGCCGGCGTTTGCTGATGATCGGAGGCCTCCTGGAGAGCCCTCTCTATCTCGCATGGATCTCCAAGCGGGATCTTTTCACGTACAATTTTTCGACGGGTCACGCGCAGACGCGTCTCGATGGCCCCTGGCGCAGGCGCGATCGGCTGTCGACGGCCGAGTCGGCGGACCTCAAGTCGCTGGTCAACCGTTGGGAATCGGAGCGGGTGCTGCGGGCCCGCGACCAAGAAAGGAAATTTTAGCTACGATCTGCCGGTTCTCAGCTTGTGGCGCAGCCACGCTCTTTCCAACGCGGCGCGTTCGGCGCTGGAGATGACCGCGGGACCGTTGCGTTCCAAAAGATAGTCCAGCAGCCGGGAGACCGGGACGAACCAGCCCGGCCGGTTCGCCAATCGCGCCGTCAACCGTCGAAATTCAGGGTCGAGCTTCCCATCGACGGTGAAGCCCTTCCCGAAATGGGTATAGACGACGCAGGCGCCGCCCTCACGCTCGAGCCGCTCCTGGTTTTCCTCGGACAGCAGCGCGTTGAACGAGCGCACCTCGGGGCTCTCGGAGGAGGCGAACCAATAATTGACATAGGGCCGCTCGGGATCGTGGTAGGGCATGGCGGGGCAGGCCTTCAAGGTGTTGATGCCGGGGTAGATGAAATTGCGCACGTACTTGACCCGGTCCTTGCAAATGTCCCCCCAGAAATAGGGGCTTCCGGCGCGCTCACCCTGGTAATCGTTTCTGCTTCCCCTCTTGAGAAGCATCGCGAGCCGGTAGAGGATTCTCTGGAGGCCGCTGACCCTCTTGTCTCCCCAATAGATGGATTCGCCGGCGATCGTGTCGTTGTGCTGCGCGAGGGCCTTCGGAAAGTCTCCGAAATGGGATTTGAACCGGTCCAAGGCCTCGATGACTTTGCCGCGCTCCGACCGGCTCCAAGTCGCGCTGTGCAGGGCGATCTCGAACCCCTGGCTTTGCAGCTTCAAGACCCAGCGCAGGTACTCCCGGTCCTGGCAGGTCGACCCGATGATGCGCTTGTTGTCGTCGCGCCGCTCGCCGTCGAACATCCACACCGACTTGGTCGTCCTCAACCCTAGCTGGTGGAGGTGGTCGTAGACGGGAGACGCGTTGGCCAGCGTCGCCGCGTCCGTGTCGTCGAACACCGTGAAGGCGAATCTCTTGCGCTCGGGCCATTCCATCGCCAGCAGAGTTTCCCTCTAAAACCGCCGTCTGTCAAGTCCCCTGAAAGTCTCGGACTTTATTAAGTAAAATGTCGCGGCGACATGGCGACATCGGGGAGTCTGCGGTATTGGCACAAGCGCGTAACCGACAGCGTCTACGCCCGGCAAGTCGGGACCACCATGGCGGGACGGGTGCTCCAGCTTTTCATCGCTCTGGGCACCACCGCGATGACCGCCCGCTGGCTCGGCCCGGGCGGCAAGGGCCAGCTCGCGATCCTGCTCTTGGCGCCTTACCTGCTTCAGTTGGCCCTGAACCTCGGGATCGGAGACGCCAACGTCTACTTCACCGGCTCGCAGCGGCTTTCGGTCGCGCAGCTTTCGGCGAACTCGGTCGCCTTCGCGCTGCTGAGCTCGGCGGCCGGCGCGGTGATCGTGCTTCTCCTGCTGTCCAGCGGCGAGCTGAGCGTGCTGTTGCCCGGCATCCCGCTCAATTGCCTGCTCCTGAGCCTGCTGAGCTTCCCGGTCAACCTCCTGAGCCTTTATCTCCAGGCGATCCTCAGGGGCCTGCGTCTGATCTTCGTTTGGAACGTCCTCAACCTCGTCCAGGCCGCGCTCGTGCTGGCGCTGATGCCCGTCTTCGTCGCCTGGCTCGAGCTCGGCGTGGCGGGGGCCCTCTTGGCGTACCTTCTTCCCCAGGCGGTCGTCCTGCTCCTGACCGCCTTGACGCTGCGCAGCGAGGGGGCCAGGTTTCGGCCGCGGTGGAATCCCGGCGTGGTGAGACCTACGCTGCATTTCGGCGTCAAAGGCTTCATCGCGAACCTCTTGGATTTCTTCAATTACAGGCTCGACTCCTTTTTGGTCAACTTCTTCGTCGGTCCTTCCGGCGCCGGCATCTACAGCGCCTCCGTCGCTTTGGCCGAACTCCTTTGGCAATTCCCGATCTCGGCCGCCGCGATCATGTTCCCGAAGGCCGCCGCCTCGAGCCACGAGACGATGAACCGCTTCACGCCAAGGGTGTTCTGGATCACGCTGGCGGTCTCGGCGCTCGGGGCGGCCGGCCTCGTCGCCGTCGGAAAACTGGCCATCCTGATCATTTACTCAAGGACCTTCCTGGACGCCTACACGCCGCTCTTGGCGCTGCTCCCGGGCGTCGTGCTCGTCGGATCGGCGCGGATCCTGAACAACGACGTCGGCGGCCGGGGCTTCCCGCATTACAATTCGATCACGGCGGGCCTGGCGCTCGTCGTCACCGTCGTCTTGGACCTGCTCTTGATCCCTCGGATGGGGGTGCTGGGGGCGGCCGTCGCTTCGAGCGTCTCCTACGCCGTCATGTTCGCCCTCTCGGTCGGATTCTACCTCGCGGTCAGCCGCGGCAGGTCTCGGCCGCCAGAGGTCATCGTCGCTATTCCCAGGGCCTTCGATGCGTAAGGTCGTCTTGGGGTTTCTGTGCGCGATGGTCTTTTGCATCCCTTTCGAGGAGATGGCCGCCGTCGAGGGTCTCGAGACGATCATTTTCGATCTCGGCTGCGTGTCGCTGGTCTTGGCCGTTTTCACGGCCTTACGGCGCCGGCTGAAGACCCCGTCGCCCGCGTTCGGCATCCTGGCGTTCTACGTCGTGCTGAGCTTCACCTCCGCCCTGTGGGCCCTGCAGCCCGACGAAGCGATCAGGGGGAGCAAGACCAACTTGGAGCTGCTCGTCTTCGCCTGGATGGTCTGGGAATTCGCCAGCGAAGAAGACCGCGCGTTCTGGCTGTTCCGGGCGTACATCCTGGGCTGCTGCGTCTCTTTGGCCGGCATGTTCTCGGCTTACGCCGCGGGTGCGCAATGGATGATGGCTACCGAATCAGAATATCGATTCCAAGGCGGCGGCCTTAACGAGAATTTCATCGCGACGGTCCTGGACCTCTCGATTGCGATGGCGATCTATCTCGCGGGCAGAACGGGGGCGCGCCGCTCCGCGCGGCTGCTGTATTGGGCGTACGTCCCGGCCGCTGTTCTGGGCGTCTTCCTTTCCGGCTCGCGGGCCGGGATCATCGCGCTGTGCGCGGGCTTGGTGATGATCGCGATCACTTTGAGCCTGCGCAGGACCAAGACGGCGGTCGCGCTGATGCTGAGCGTGGGCTCGGCGGCCGCCTTTCTGCCGCGGATCGTTCCCGAGGGAGTGTTCCAGAGACTGGCCGAAGGCTCCCGGGCGGAGACCTTTCAGATCAGGATCCAGCTGTGGAAAGCCGGATTCCAATATTTCGCCGACCATCCCTTCTTCGGCTGCGGGACCTACAACTTCAAATTTTCCGTATCCCCGCGAGCCGGCGAAGTGCTCGTGGCCCACAACACCTTCATCTCGCTGCTCGTCGAGGGGGGATTGGTCGGTTTTCTCACCATGACGGCCTTCTGGTTCTATTTGGCCCGCATGGGCTCGTTTCTGGAGCGGGACGAGAAGCTGTTTTGGCTCACGCTCTTCGCGATCTGGGGGATCTGCGCGATGTCGCTGACCTGGGAGACCAACAAGACCACCTGGCTTCTCTACTCGTGCTTGATGGCGCGCTTCGCGTCGCTGCGGCGGCCGCTTCGTCGCCAGGCGGCGGCATGAGGCGGCCCTTGAGGATCGCCGTCTTCCTCCCGAACCTCGGCGGCGGCGGCGCCGAGAAGATCGCGGTCCATCTGGCCAACGCGCTGGCCGGGCTCGGCTACGAGGTGGACCTCGTCCTGGCGCTGGCCGAGGGTCCTTATCTTGCCGACGTCTCGCCGGGCGTGAGCGTCGTCGACCTTGGAGCGCGCCGCCTTCTGACGGCCATCCTGCCCTTGGTTCGGTACCTTCGCAAGCGAAGGCCCGTCGTCCTGTTCTCGCACCTCGAATACGCCAACATCGGAGCCGTGCTCGCCCGGGCCCTCTCCTGGGCCCCGACGCGCCTGGTGCTCGTCGAGCACGCCACGCTCTCGGCCGCCTTCCGCCAAAACCCGACCCGAAAAAAATCGTTCCTGCTCTTCGCGGCCATGAGGCTGTATCCGAGGGCCGATCGCGTCATCGCGGTTTCGCGCGGAAGCGCCGAGGACCTGATCCGCTTCATCGGCGTTCCCGAGCGCCTGGTCCGCGTGATCTTCAACCCGGTGGTCGTCCCGCAGATCAAGGAACTCTCGACCCGGCCGGCCGGGCATCGCTGGCTCGAGCCGGGCGGCCCGCCTGTCGTGCTCGGCATCGGCCGGCTGACGCCGCAGAAGGATTTCCAGACCCTCATCGCGGCTTTCGCCCTCCTGCGCAAGGACCGGGACTGCCGCCTGCTGATCCTCGGAGAAGGCGAGCAGCGCGCCGAGCTCGAGCGCCTCATCGCGTCCCGCGGCCTCGCCCAAGCGGCCGAGCTGCCCGGCTTCGTCAAGAATCCCTACAGCTTCCTGGCGCGCTGCTCGGTTTTCGCTCTCTCCTCCGTTTGGGAAGCGCTGCCCACCGTGCTCATCGAGGCCCTCTCGCTGGGCGCGCGCGTCGTCTCGACGGACTGTCCCGCGGGCCCGCGCGAAATCCTTCAAGACGGAAAATTCGGGCGGCTCGTGCCGCCCGGCGACGCCCGTGCGCTGGCGCGCGCGCTGTCCGAGGCGATGTCCGAGGCGCCGGCCGCCATCCCCGAATCCGCCCTTCGGCCTTTCACCTTGCCCGTCGCGGCCGGCGCGTACGCCGGCCTCATCGAGGAGCTCGCTGGAGGCCGGCGCGCGATGAAGATTCTTCTCGTTACGGAGAATCTCGACCTGGGCGGCGCCGAGACCCTCGTCGTCGGCCTTGCGGGCGCGCTTGCAGGCGAGCAGGGGTTTGAGGCCGCGCTGACCGCGACCGACGGCCCGCTTCGCGAGAGGCTCGACTCCGCAGTGAGGTTCTTCCCGCTGACGCGCTACTCGCCCCTCAAGACGCCCGTTTGCGTCGCCGATCTCCGTTCGATCCTTCGGGAGCTTCGCCCAGATATCGTTCACGCTCACGGCTTCACCGTGGGCGCGCTGGCGGCGCTGGCCGCCAAGACTTGCGGGCTGCGGCCCAAGATGGTCCTCACGCATCACTCCCGCGAGACGACCCGCCTGCCCTCCGCGCTCGGCGCGAAGCTCATGAACCTCTGCTTCGACCGCCTCGTCGCGATCAGCAAGGCCAAGTACGACGGGCTCCTCGCCGACGGCATCCCGGCGGAGAGGATCTGCCGCATCCCGAACTTCATCGACTGCGACGCCGTCGCCCGGCGGCTGGCCGCCGTCGACCTCGGGAGCGTGCGCCGCGAGCTGTCTCTGGCTCCCGCTCAGCGCGTGATCCTGACCGCGGGCCGGCTGATTCCCGAGAAGAGGATGGACCGCTTCATCGAGATCGCGGCGCGCTACGGACGCTCCGCGCGCGAGCGCCCCGTCGCCGTGATTCTCGGCGACGGTCCCGAGAGAGGCAGGCTCGACGCGCTGGCGCGCAAGCACGCCGGCGAAGTCCGGGTCGAATTGCTCGGCTATCAGACCGACGTCTACAAGTATCTCGCCGTGGCCGGGGCGTTCCTATTCCCTTCAGAGCACGCCGAGGTCCTGCCCATGGTACTCATCGAGGCGCAGGCCTCCGGCGTTCCGGCTGTGTGTTCCGACATCGCCGGCAACGACGAGATCGTCGTCGACGGGGTCACAGGATATCTCGTGCGGGGCGGAGACGAGCAATACTGCGCTCGCCTGGCGTCGGTCATGGATGACGAGGGCCGCGGCCGGGAGTTCTCCCGGCGGTCCGTGGAGACCGCCCGGGCCCGCTTCGACAAGAAGGCGGTCGTGCGGCTTCACGCGCAGCTCTACGAATCCCTATGAAAGGAGCGGAGGTCTCCATCGTCATCCCGGCCCGGAACGAGGAAAGTCACATCGCCGCCTGCCTCGACTCGGTCTTCTCCCAGGACTACCCCCAGAAGCTCATCGAGGTCATCGTCGTCGACGGGATGAGCACGGACCGCACGCGCGATATCATCCACGAGTACGCCCGGAGACACCCTCGCTTGAAACTGCTCGACAATCCCGGCAAGACCGCGCCCCGCGCGGTCAACGCGGGGATCAGGGCGTCGAGCGGGCGCATCATCGTGCGGTTGGACGCGCATTCGTCGTATCCGGCCGACTACGTCCGCCGCTGCATCGAGCTCCTTGAGTCGACCAACGCGGGCAACGCGGGAGGACGCGTCGTCAACGTGCCCAACGGCAGCGGCCCCTGGGCTCGTCCCGTGGCGCGGGCGACCTCGCACCGCTTCGGGGTTGGCGCAAGCGCGTTTCGCACGAGCGAGAAGCCCGGCTTCGTCGACACCGTCCCTTTCGGCACCTTCAGACGCGAGATCATCGACGAGCTCGGCCCTTTCGACGAGAGGCTCACCCGGGGCCAGGACTACGAGTTCAACGCGCGTCTGCGCCGCGCCGGCTATAAAATCGCCTTCGACCCGTCCATCCGGGTCGAATACAAGAACCAGGCCGCGCTCTCTGGCCTGTGCCGCCAGGCGTACTTCGCGGGCATGTGGAACGTCTACATCGCCCGGCTGCACCCGCACTCGCTGGCGATTCGGCGCTTCGTGCCCGCGGCCTTCGTCCTGTATCTCGCCGTCCTGCTCGCGTCGGCGAGGCTCGTCTGCGGCCTGCCCTTGGCGGCGTACGCCTTGATCGCGCTCTACGCCTGCGCCGACGGACGCTATTCTTGGGCCGAAAACCTGCGCACCGCCGCGACCTTCTTCTGCTACCACGTCTGCTACGGCGCCGGCCTATTGACGGGGGTGTTCAACCTGGCGACGGGGCGCTGGCGCCGCCAACTGGGGCGTCCCCTCAGGCCTTAAGCCGGCGATGGCCTTGGCCAGCCGGTAGCGGGCGGCCTCGTAGTCGTTTCCATTCTGAGAAAACCCCAGCGACGTCCCGGCGTCCGAGAACACGCGCGGTACGACCGCGCGCAGGACCTCGTCGACGAGGGCGGAGAGCCCGCGCTCCCGCGCCAAGGTCAGGTACGCGTGATCCTGGAGCCCTCGGCGGAGGTTGGCCAGCTGAAGCGTCGAGCATGGGCCGGCGACTCCCCGGTCTTGGGCCGGGTGCAGCCGCTCCTCGCCCGGATACATCAGCACTCCGTCCCCGTTGGCGAACGAGCCCCCGTCCGAGCTGTCCGTCGAGCGGCGCGTGTCGAACGTCACGGGCTCGGCCCAGACGTCCTGGATCTTCTCGCCGGGCTTCTCTCCATTATGGCGCCAATGCACCGCGTTCCAATAGAAGTAGACCTTGATGTCGTGCTTGAAGCAGGCCCAGATCGTCGCCCGCGCCTCCGTGGCGGGCGCGTCGATCACGATCGACCCGCCTGCCGGGCGGCCGCCGTTGTAGACCCAGGTGCGCCGCCCGCGGCCGCGCTCGGACAGAGCCCGAGAGACGTCGAACTCGCCTGGAGGAGACACCCAGATGTCGACGGCGTCTTCGAGCTCTTTGCGGTAGGCCGTCGTCGCGAGGATGGGGAGTCCTCGGCCGGGTCCCGGGTCGGAGTGGATGTCGTCGGCGATGCGGCGGATGAGCGGAAAATCCGCGGGCCGCGGCTCATCGGGCATGTAAAGGAAGGTGATCGCGCCGGGGAGCGTTTTGTCTAGGAACGACATCCACGCGTCGGCGAAACCGCGCGTCTTGAGGCGGTCGATGCAGCAATCGCCGGGGCCGTAGAACGAGGCCGGCGCGATCCGGTCGCCGACGCCTTCCCCCGGCCCGGCGTAGCCCTGGGCGCGGCTGAAGTCGCCGCCGCGGTAGCGGTCGAGCGCTCTGCGGACCGACTCCTGGGTGCCGCCGCCCACGAGCTCGACGCGCTGTCGGTGCGCGAAGCGCCGGTATTGCCGCTCCCGGTCCCGGCCGTGGTAGAGCAGGACCTGGGAGTCGTCGTAGAAGATCATCGCGTCCATGGTGTTCCGGTCCGGCAGAGCGAAATCGAAGAGCTCCAGTTCGACCGGCAAATCCGTCTTCTCGCCATCCGCGTCGATCCTGACGGAGCCTTCGTAGACTCCGGCGGGCAGGCCGCGCCCGAGGTACACGTCGAGCCAGATCGCGGCGTTGGCGCGCGGCGCGACGCTCAGGGGAAAACCGCCGGTCCCGGGCCTGGCGTTCTCTGGCACGAGCTGCACGGGCTTCCAGCCCGTCGGATTCTTGGGCGCCGACGGCGAGCCCGCCCGGTAGATCCACGGGGCGTTGGTCGCGCTGGAGACGCGCATGTAGTTCTCGGAGAAGACCTGGATCGGGCGGCCGGCGTAGAGCGACGGATCGGAGACCGGCGCGCCGTAGACGATCTTCTCCGTCCCGTTTCGGAGCGCGAGGACCGGCAGAGAGGCCCAGAGCCGCGAGACGCCCTTCTCGTCGGATTCGACGATCACCTGGAAGGAGACGATCTCGTTGCGCGCGCCGAAGAGCTTGATCTTGCGCCCGTCCCAGGCGGAGTTCGCCGCCTTGCCCGCGTTGGAGAGGTCGTCCCGGTCGATCTTCTCGCCGTCGTTGACCGCCCAGAGCGCCCGCACCGCGGCGTTCGACGGCGAGGGGCTAATGCAGCAGAGCAGAGCCGCCAGCGCGAGCGCGCTCATGAGAGGCGGCCCGTCCGAAGGAAGGCGGCCAGGCGGGGGCGTTCGTAGAGGCGATGGAGCCGCGCCAAGCGCAGGATCAGCGCCAGGCCGATGAGCTCGCCGGCGAGATTGTAGCCGAGGACGGCTCCGTCGCCTGGGCCGACGCCCGGCAGCTGCGTGGGAAAGGGCCCCAGAAGCGGCCACAAAACGATCTTCGGATTGTCGTGCTCCCACATCCGGTCGAGCAGGAAATGACCGAGGTAGCAGGCCCACAGGAGCAGCGGACGGCGCAGGCTCGGCCGCCGCGCCAACAGAAGTGCTAGAACCGCCAGGGCTCCCAGGGCTCCCAGGGCGCTGTGGGCGAAGCTGCGCCCGCTGCCGTTGACGAGCGCGGGGAAAAGGAGATGCACCGGCTTGTCGATCAGATCCGGAGCCAGCGAGAGTGCTGCGGCCGCGCGCAGATCCATGTCGCGGTCGGCGGCATTCGCGGCCGACGCCGTGATCGCCGAATGTCCGAGTATGTACACGCCGCCTCAGCCGCGGGCCGCCCGCATCAACAAGCGGCTCTCCACCCACAGGACCGCTCCGGGGGCCAGGCAACGCCCGCTCGGGCACCGCGACAGCAGTTCGCGAGGATCCGATCGGACCTCGAAGAGAGCGCGCCAGCCGTCCAGCGCGTTCTCGTCGAAGGGGACCTGCGCCGGGCCCGAATTGACGAGCAGCGCGTAGCTCCTCCCCGCGCGGCGCCAGGCACGGCCCTCGATTCCGGGCGAGAGGGGGAACGGCACCGGCTCGTCGACTCCTTCATCGTATATCGGCCTCGCCAAGGCGAGCTCGCGCGCGACGCGCGCCAGCGCCTGCCATTCCTCGGGATAGTCGGCGAACTCGCGGCCTGCGGGAAGCTCCGGCAGGACGAAAAAGACGCCGGTCCGGCGCTCGGCCAAGGCCCGCGCCGCCATAAACCGAAGGCGGCTCCAGTCGGCCATTTGGTTCCCCGCGTAAGCGGGCTCGGCCGCCGAGCCTTCGGGGGCCGCGCCGACGACGCCGATGCCGAGCCGCCGCGCCATGACCTCGTCGCGGCGGCTCAGCGGCGACCTGACCGAGACGGAAAACGAAGTCTTGGACGGTTCGGCGCACGCGGCGGCGGCGACCAGAGCCGCTGCAGACAGGACCCGCCAGGAACGCCGACTGCCCATCGCTGACCCCTCATTCATGCCGCATTCATGTTATAATACTTAACTTTAATGGGGCGAAACTTGGTGCTGGCCGTTGTTCTTTGCGCCTTTGCGGCGGCGTGCGCCCCTTTCCCTCCGGCCGAGCAGGCGCCCCCCGGCTCCACTCCAGCGGCGGCGTCCTCGCCGGAGAAGCAGCAGGCGGCAAGCCAAGAGGAGGCCGCCGCGATCGCTGCGGCGATGCAGCAGGTCGCCCGCGCCAAGACCGACTACCACATCGGGCCCGCCGACCTGATCGGCGTCACGGTCTACCAGGACGCGGAGATGAGCCGCAAGGTCCGCGTCAACGCCAATGGGACCGTGTCGCTTCCTCTCGTCGGCCCCATCAAGGTCGGCGGAAAGACGCTCATCGAGGCTCAGACGGCCATCGAGGAGAAGCTCGCCACGTACCTCAAGAGTCCGCAGGTCTCGCTGTTCATCGAGGATTACGGCAACAAGCTCATCTTCGTCATGGGCGAGGTCCAGAAGCCCGGCTCCATCGCGATCCCGACCGAGTCGAAGATCACCGTCGTCGAAGCGATCAGCTCGGCGGGCGGCTTCACGGCGGTCGCGGCCCAGGACCGCACGCGGGTCCTGCGCAACGTCAACGGCCAGAACGTCACCTATTACATCGACGTCAAGGCCATCACCCAGCAGGCCCAGAAGGACAAGGACATGGTCCTCGAGCCCAACGACATCGTCTACGTCCCTCAGAGCTTCTTCTAATTCATGCCCGAAACCGACCAGGAAATCGAGATCAATCTTTCCGAGTACGCCGAGATCGTCATGCGGCGGCGCTGGATCGTGCTCATTCTCGCGGGGACAGTCTTCACGGCGGCCGCATGCTACGCCTTTCTCTCCACGCCGGTCTTCCGGGCCTCGACCTTGCTCAACATCGAGCACGTCGGCCGCGACAACGGGCCCGTCACCCAGGTCCCCTCCGAAGAGCAGGACCAGGAGTATTTCGAGACCCAGTACAAGCTGATCACCAGCGAGTCCGCTCTCGATCGCCTCTACGAGAGCATGAAGCTCGAACAAACCAAGGATTTTCAACGCGGCATCCGCTACTTGCGCGACAAGGTCAGCGTCGTGCCGCTGCCCCACACGCGGCTGTGCAACGTCAACGTCGAGAGCACGGACCCGGCGCTGGCGATGAGGCTCTCCTCCGCCCTGGCTCAATATTTCGTCGAGCAGAACCTCAACAACAAGCTCTTCATGTCGAAAGACGTGCTCGACGCGCTGCAGATGCGCATGAACGGCTCCGAGGCGCAAAAGGTCAACGAGTCGCTGCCCTCGGTCGTCAACAACAGGCTCGTCCAGGACATCAAGGCGCAGATCTTCAACGCGGAGGCCCAGCTCGCCGAGATGCGCACCAAGATGACCGACAGCCATCCCGCCGTCATCTCGCTGCGCTCCCGGCTCCAGTCGATGCACAAAGTCCTCGACACCGAGGTCGGAAACATCGTCCAAAGCCTCAAGACCGAGCTCTCGGGCCAGCTCAGCGCCAACAACGTGCGCATCGTCGACCTCCCCCGCATGCCCGAGAAGCCCGTGCGGCCCCGCAAGGTCCTCGCCCTGGTCTTCGGCCTTCTGGGAGGCTTCGCGCTCGGCGTCTTCGCAGCGCTCATGGTCGAGGCCCTCGACCAGACGGTCCGCACGCACGACGACGTCGAGCACAAGCTCGGCCTCTCATTCCTCGGGCTGATCCCGTTCTCGCGGCACAAGAAGGGGGCGAAGATCTACGCCCCCTTCTTGTCCCACGACATCTCGCTGACGAGCGAAGCGTTCCGGAACCTGCGCACGATGCTCGGCTTCGCCCGGGCCTCCGACAAGGATCCCTTCGTGCTGATCACCAGTTCCGTCCAGGAGGAGGGCAAGAGCTTCGTCGCCACGAACCTGGCCGTCGTTTTGGCGCAGCTCGGCGACAAGGTCCTCCTCGTCGACGGCGACCTGCGCCGCCCCCGCCAGCACCGGAACCTGCTGGCCTCCAACGAGCTCGGGCTGACCGAGTTCCTCTGCGGCAACGTGGCCGATCCGGCCGCGCTGGTGCAAAAGACGGAAATCCCGAACCTGAGCATCGTGACCTGCGGCTCCCGGCCGCCCAATCCCGCGGAGCTGCTGCACGGCGAGCACCTCGAGCCGTTCCTCGCCTGGGCCAAGAAGCACTACGGGCGCATCATCGTCGACTGCCCCCCCGTGTTCCCGGTCAGCGACGTCCTGCTCTGGGGCCGCCACGTCAAATCCGCCGTGTTCGTCGCCCGAGGCGGCCGCACTCGCGTGCCGCTGATGAAGACCGCCTGCGCGCGCCTGCGCATGGGCGAACTCAAGATCCTCGGCGGGGTCATCAACGCCGCTCGGCTCTCCACCATGACCTACGCCGACGGCCGCTACTACGAGCAGTACTACCGCGATTATTCCGATCCGGAGCCTGCGAAACACAAGAGGACATGAAGGTCCATGTTCCCTCCCGCCTGACGGAGGGACTCCTGCTGGCCCTGACAGCCTTCGGTCCCCTGGCCTTCGGCTGCGTGGAGCCCTGGTCGAGGGCGATCCTGCAGACCTTGGCCTTCCTCCTCGCTTTGGCCTGCTTCCTGCGCGGAGGCCGCCCCGTTTCGACGCCGGCCGATTTCTTTTGGCTCTGGCCCGCGGCGATGGCCGCCTTGGGCGCGGTCCAATGCTTATGGCCAGCCGCCCCCGACGCCCCGCGGCCCCCCGGCCCGTTCACCGCGGCTCCCCATGCGACCCGCGCAGCGGTGCTGCTGTGGTGCTCCTATGCGGCTCTGCTCTGGAGCGTGCCGCGCATCATCACGACCCACCAGGCGGCGCGCAGGTACACCCGCTTTCTTTTCGGATTAGGGATCGCGGTGGCCGCCATCGGCCTGCTCGAAGCGGTCACGGGCAGCGACAAGCTGTACTGGGTCCGTGACGCGGCGACGGCGAGCGTCTTCGGCTCCTACTACGACAGGGATCACGCCGCCAATCTGCTCTTGATGAGCATCGCCGCGGGCTTGGGGATCTTGCTCTCCCAGATTCGTCCGGTCCGGCAAGTCGACGGCCCATTGCCCGGCACTCTTCGATCTCTTTCTGCGCTCGGCGCGGGGATCGCCTTCGTTCTGCTCGGGCTGGCCGTCTGCGCGTCGAGGGGGGCCTTCGCCGCCATTCCTCTGGCCGGCTGCGCGGTCCTATTCCTCGGCGCGGATTTCGCGCCGCGCGCGCGCACGCGGCGCCTGCGCGCGGCTGCGGCCGTGGCGGGCGCGGCCGCCGTGTTCCTTCTGGGTCTGTGGAATCTCAACGCCGTGGCCAACGCGGGCGCGATCATAGAGAATTCCATCGCAGTGCGTTTCTCCATCTACGGAAGGGCCTGCCGCTGGTGGCTCGACTCGCCGCTCTTCGGCACGGGGCTGGGAAGTTTCGCCGCGGTCTTCCCCAGCTATCAGGACCTGGCCTTGACGGGGATCGTGGAGCACGCGCACAGCGATTGGCTCGAAATCGCTCTCGAGGGCGGACTCTGCGGCCTGGGGCTGGCATCGGCCGCGGCGCTCTTCATCGCACGGACGGCGGCCCGGTCGTGGCGCCAGGCTCGCTCGCGAGAGATGCGCTGCCTCATCGCAGGCGCGCTGGCGGCCGGAGCCGCGTTCTCGGCGCATTCCTTGGTCGACTTCAGCCTCCAAATTCCGGGAAACGCGGCGGTGTTCTTCGGGATCGTCGGCTTTCTCCTTTCGGCGCCGGCTTGGATGGACAAGGCCTCGGAACGGACGCCGCCGCGGCCTCCGGCTCCAGCGGCCGCCGTGCTGGCCGGCGTGTGCTTCCTCTTCCTGGCGCGGGAGGCCGCGAGGCCCGCGGCGGCGGCCTGGCAGGCGGACCCCGTCCGCGCTTACGCGCTCGAAGCGAGGCCGCTCTACCTGGAAAGGCGGGCAAGCCGGCTCGGCTCACCGAGGCTCGCAGGCGGCGAAGTCGACGCGGCGTCGGCGCGCGCGGCGCTGGGCTACGCGCTGACCGCCGCCGAAATGAGTCCCTTCGATTGCGACGCCCTGCGTCTGGCGGCGCAGTCCCTCCTGAGGCTGCGCCGCCCGGCGGACGCCATCGCGCTTTTTGAGCGGGCCCAGAGAATCCGCTTCCCCGCCATCTCACCCTCGCTGCGGAGTCCCGCCCGGTGAACCGAAGGTCGACGGGAACCGCCGCGATCCGCATGCCCAACCCGATGGCCGCGATCGTGTGGCTCGCGCTGCTTGCTCCCGCGCGGCTCGGCGCGAACGCGATGGAGGGACTCTTCCCGGCCTGCGTTTTTCTCCTCGGGGGGGTCATCCTCAGGGTCATGCCTTCCCCGTGGGAAGCGCGCGAGCCGTCCCGCGCCGCCGCGATCGTCTTCCTGCTGCTGGAATCGCTCTACATCGTCTCAACCGCCTACTCCTGCGCTTTCAACGGAGTCACCCTGCGCTCCGCAGACTATTTCGAGCTCGCGCGCTATCTCATGCTCGGAGGATTCGCCGTCTACCTCATCCGCCATTTCGATGAGGGGATCCGCGAGTCCGTCGGGCTGGCCTTCGCATGCTTCCCTTATGTAGTCCTGCTCCTGCTGGCGGGTTCGTGGTTCCGGACCGGAGCGAGGCCGGCGAGCTTTGCCGCTCCCTTCGGGAACCCGGACGCCTTGGGCTACGCCGCGGTCTTGGCGCTCTGCCACCAGGTCTTCTTCGCGGGTTCAAGACGGCGTCCGCCGCACTGGGCGGCCGCGGCCTGCGTCGTCCTCCTGTCGGGGAGCCGTCCCGCCTGGGCGGGCGCACTGCTGATCGGGGCGGCCGCTCTCGCCGCGCGAGCCTACCTGGGGCCGGCGCGGCGGCGCGATGGCCGCGCCCTGCTGCTGAGCCTGGCTCTTTTCGCGGCCCTCTTCGCCGCGGGCTTGAGCGCGCCCATGCTCTTCGGCAGCCCGCGAATTCACGCCGGCCGGCCGCCGCAGGCCGAGGCCATGCGCATGATCCGCCGCTCACCGGTCTTGGGCTGGGGGCCATCCGGCGCCGAGCCGGCGTCCGCGGCGGGCAGTCAGTACGCCCTCTGGCTTCTCCAGAGCGGCGCCTTGGGCCTGAGCGTGATCCTCGCGGGAGCCGGCATCGCGGGGGCTCGCCTTTGGCTGTCTTTAGGCGATGACCCTTGGCGCCGCGCCGGCGCGGCGGCGTCCCTGGCCGCCGTCGCTTTGATGCTGTCGGGAGGCGCGCCCTTGGGGAGCTATCGCCTCTGCTTTCTGACCGCCTTCTTCCTCGCGGCCGCGCCGCAGCCGGTTAGAACTTGAGCGTCGCGTTCCAGGCGACCTGGTTGTCCTCGAAGTTGAAGAAGCCCGTGTTCGTCGAATTGCGCTGGCGATAAAGATACGCGATGCCGGTATACACCCACTGCTGGATGTCGTATTCGATCCACGCTCCGGTCTGGTAGAGATCGTCGCGGCGAATGGCCTGCGGACCGCCGGCCTGGTTGTTCTCGTACTTGTCCACGGAGAACGCCAGCTTGATGCCGGCTTTGAACTTCCGCGGGAAGCGATGCCTGACGTCGAGGACGGCGTCGTTGGCGATGTAGAACTGGTTGGCGGGGTCGATGGTCTCCTCGGGGTAGCGGGCCAAATCCAGCTTGACGGTCGTGTAGGGATCCGGAGCGTAGGTGACCGAGGTCGCCACGGTGGGCAGATGCTTGATGCGCGAGGTGGCGTTGACGGCGGCGATGTCGTACTCGCGATACATGTAGCCGCCTTCGACCGTGCCCTCCACTTTCGGGGCCAGCGAGCCCGTCACGCCGAGGCCGATGGAATGGGAACGGCTGTTCTTGTCGAAGGAACCGACGGGAGTGGGCACGGAGTAGTGGATGACCCCGCGGTGGTACGAGGCGTAGGCCTTGGTCTTGGGCTGGACCTTGTAGCCGACGTTGAAGCCGACCTCCTGCTCGTAGCGATTGAGCACTGAGGCGAAGACGTCGTTGAGGTACTTGTCGTTCTGCTGGAAACCGTCGACTCCGCCCGCGAATCGTCCCCCTTCGGGGTTGTAGTCGAGGCTCGTGTAGCCGCGGTTGCTCCAGCGCTTATTGCGGCTGATGAGCTCGGAGAAGGCCTGGTCGTTGGTGTTGATGAACCTGTCTCCGGCCTTGAAGGTCAAGCCGTAGGCGCCGCTGTAGGCGTAGTCCGCATGAGCCGACTGATTGATCGCGTCGTTGATGGAAGGCTGCGTCGTGTAGTTCTCGAAGACGACGTCGTAGCCCAGGTTAAGCTTGTGCAGCCGGCGCCAGGGGAGCTCGACCTCCAAACCCAGATCGTTCTTCGTGACCCAGGACTCACGGTGTCCGCCGCCGACCGTCACGCCGTTGGGCTGGTCGCGGGGCACGAGATAGATGTTGGAGTCGTACATCTCTGTCAATTGGTAGTACGGATGGAGGGCCAGCTGTCCGAGATGCATGTTGGGCTGCTTGTACTGCGTGATCCAGTCGAAATACTTGGAAGCGGCGTGAGCCTTCGGGACCAGCAGGCAGAGGCAGGCGGCGAGAGTCAGTTTTCGCATTTCATTCCTTGGCGTCATGAGTTAAGCGTCAGAAAAAGGAACCCGGCCCCATGAAGAGCCGGGTTCCTCGAATAGCGGCTTGGCTACATTCGGTCCGATTCCGTTTAGTCGTCCTGCGGAGGAGGCGGAGGAGGCTGAGGCGCCGCGGCCGGGCCGGAAGGGGACACGGTCGGAGGCGCTCCGCCGTTGCCGCCGCCGAGCTGCGAGCCGGGATTCGGGTTTCCGCCGTTGATCCCGCCGTCATGCGCGCCGCGCGGTCCAGGAGCCCCTCCCGGCTGGAAGCCGGGGCCGGCCTCGAACGCGGGGCTCTGCGCCACGGCGTCCTTGAGGGGCGCGTCCTCGCTGTTGCCGAGGCTCAGGTCGGAACCGGCGTCGGTCTTCTTGTCTTCGCTGGGAAGGTTGGCGACGGCGTCCCTTAGTTCGTCCGGCGGCAAAGTGGCGATCGAGAGCCCCGAGCCTCCGCTGTGGTGCCTGCGGAAGGAACTGTAGGCGAGAACGCCGGTCACGAGCAGCAGCAGCAGGGCCAAGCTGTTCTTCTTCTTCTGTAGCATATGCCTCCGGGTCCGTGGACCCACGACTAGCGGGCGAATCCTTCGCGACATAAGCATTATATGAGATTCCGTGGAATTGATCAATGGTCTTATGGCCCAATCTCGATGCCCCCAAGGGCCTAGGGGAAAACCCGGGAGACGGGGCCCCGGCGCCGCGCAAAATGCTTTACTTGGATGCATGGCGCTCGCACCGACGCCCGCGATCTGCCTCGAGTGCGGCAAGGACTTCGAGTCAGCGCCGCGGCGCTCGACCCTGGGCTTCGACAAATTCGCCTGCCCCCACTGCAAGGCCAAGGTCCTCTACCCGCTTCCGGGCTGGAGAAGAGGGGTCTACCTCGGCCTTCTGGCGCCGGCGGCGGCCGTCGTGGCCTTCGTGGCCTACGGACTCGCCGTTCACCCCGCGCGGCTTGGCGACGAAGGGCGCCTGGTGGGCCTGCTGTGGATTCCGGTCGTGGCCGCGCTGTGCAGGGACCATTATTTTCGCAAGCGTCTTCAAGCCGCGCAAAGCTCCGCCGAGCCCGAACAGCGGCGAGCCGCGTTGGTCGGTCTCGGCGGCTGGCCGCGCTCGCGGGAGGCCGTCGTGTTTTGGGGAGTCGTCGTTCTGACCTACGCGCCTCTGTTTTATCTGCGGCACCGGACGCAAGAGCTCATCCGGTCATTGGGGAAGACCGCCGCCGCGGGGTTCCGGAACGGCGACTACAAGTCCTCGGCCGACGCCCTCGACCGACTCGTCGGCTTGGGTCTGGCGGAAAAGACCCCCGAGCTCCTGGCCCAGCGCGGCTACGCCCGCGTGATGGCCGGGAGCTTCGAGACGGGACTGCCCGACGCCGAACAGGCCCTGCGCCGGGACCCCGCGATGCCCCTTCCTTATGTGACGCGCTGCGTGGCCGCCGAGGGCGCGAAGGCCTGGGACAAGGCTTTGACTCAGTGCGGTGAGGCGCTCGAGAAGGTCCCCGGCGATCAGAAGGGCCTGCTCGTCATCGTCCGCTCGAAGCTCGGCTCGAGCAAATTCTCCGCCGGAGACTATCTCGGAGCCCTGTCCGAGTTCTCGGTCGCGATCGACCTCAATCCCTCCGACGCCGGGCTCTACCTCGAGCGCGCCTGGGTCGCGGCGATGATCGGCCCCAAGGAAGACGCCGAGGCCGACATCCGCAAGGCCCTCGAACTCGATCCAAGGCTCAAGGAGCATCCCTCGAGGGCGGCGGCCCTTCTCGCCGCGCCCAATTTCGAGCCTCTCGTCCATCTGAGCCTGCGCCGCGCGCGAGAGACCCTGGCCTCTTTGGCCGTTCTCGAACTCGCGCGCGCCAGGGCCGACCAGAAGTGGGCGATGAGCGTCGACGAGCTGCTCGCGGGGGTGCCCGACGCGGATAAGACGCGCGCGCGGCTCACGGAAGCTTTGGTCGGCGGAGCCGTCACGGCGACGGCGCAAGGCTCGGGATTGCTTCTCTCGTGCCGGGCCAAGGCGACCCTGCGCGAGGTGACGGCCTCGGGCGACGCCTCGGGCTTCGTCGTCCCCGAGCTCAAATGGGAAAGAGGCTCCTTCGAGCCCGTCAGGATCGCGCCGCCGCCCAAGCCCAAGAAACGAGCGCGGAAGAAGCGGCCTACTCGGTAAGGACCTGCGCGCACAAAGGCGGCAGGGTCGGCATCGTCGGCGGGGTGGGATGCTCCTTCATGCGTTTGGCTTCCTCCCGCTTCTCGGGAGTGAACCACTCGGCCAGATCCGCGCCGCAGCCGTCGCCCGCCGGAGGCGAGCCCTGAGCCTTGCAGTGAGCCTCCCCCGCCGGACAGACCAGCCGCACGTGGAAATGATCGTTGTGGCCCCACCAGGGACGCAGGCGCCCGAGCCAAGCCTCGCCCGCGTGGTGAGCGCAGATCTCCTTCTTGATCATCGGATTAACGAAGATGCGCTCGACCTTCGGGTCGGACGCGGCGATTTTCAGGACGTCCATCTCGGCCGGGTTCCAATGGGGGCTCAAAGAGTCGAAGTCGCCGATCACCAGCGAGGGAGAAGAGAGCTTCTCGCGCTCCTCGGGAGTGAGGACCTTGCCCGACGCCGTCTGCAGGAACCAGATGTCGACGTCGAGGCCGGTCTGGTGGCTGGCGTGGCCGCTGAGAGTGGGCCCTCCGCGCGGCTGGGCCATGTCGCCGATGAGGAGGCTGCCCAGG
Source organism: Elusimicrobiota bacterium (assembly GCA_016194705.1). GTDB lineage: Bacteria > Elusimicrobiota > Elusimicrobia > UBA1565 > UBA9628 > PALSA-1176. The sequence continues at coordinate 88,952 of JACQAZ010000047.1, forward strand.
CCCGCGGCCCGCTCGGAGGAGGCGAAAGCGCGGATGTAGTCGAGAAGGGCGGGATGGCCAAAGTAGCGGCGGCGAGAGAGGCGCATGACCTGGAAGCCGCGGCCGGTGAGCTCGATGGCCTTGCCGCCGCGCAGGCAGCCCGCCGAGTAGCCGCCGATGGCCTCCGGAGGCGTCGTCGTGGGATGGCGGACCCGCTTCCAGGGGTCGTCCGGCAATTGGGCGGCCGCGGCCGGGGCCGGAGTCAGCGGGGCGCGGGCGCGCGCCTGGTCGAGCGCCCCTCCGACGTCGCCCAGCGCCGGCGAGTCGTCGGCGCGCGCCGCGGGCCAGCTCGAGACGAGCGCCAGGGCCGCCAGCACGGCCAAGCCGCGAATTCTCACCCGATAAATATACCGCCGATGCCGGCCGAATGCAAGGGCCGATTTGTTATCATGCACTGCGATGATCGACCGCAAAGGCCACTGGGACAAGGTCTACCGCGACCGCGGGCCCGAGGATGTCAGCTGGTATCAGAAGGTCCCCGAGCCGTCCTTTAGGCTCATCCGCGAGACGGGCGTGCCGAAAGCGGGCGGGATCATCGACGTCGGCGGCGGGGCTTGCGTCCTGGTCGACCGCCTTCTCGCCGCTGGCTTCGAGGACGTGTCGATCCTCGACATCTCCCCGGAAGCTCTCACGAAATCGAAGGAGAGGCTCGGGAGCCTGGCGGGACGCGTGCAGTGGATCGAGGCCGACGCAACGGCCTTCGTCCCGACGCGGCGCTATGAGCTCTGGCACGACCGCGCGGTCTACCACTTCCTGACCGACGAGGCGGACCGCAAGAAATACCTCGCGGCGGTCGAGGCGGCGCTCAATCCCGGCGGCGCTTTGATCCTCGCGACCTTCGCCCTCGACGGTCCGGAAAAATGCAGCGGGCTTGCGGTGCGCCGCCACGACGCGGCGATGGTCCGCGAGGAATTCGGCCCCGGCTTCTCGCTGCTCGCAGATGAGGCCGTCCCCCACGGAACGCCTTTGAAGACGGTGCAGAAGTTCCGCTACTTCCTTCTGAAGAGGCTCTAGCGGTCGGGCTGGGGCGTCATCCTCAGGTAAGGCCGCAGCTCGCGGTGGCCCTTCGGGAACTTCTTCTTGAGTTCCTCGGGGTCCTTGATGGAGGGCAGGATCACGCACTCGCCGCCCTGCTTCCAGTTGACGGGCGTCGCGACGCTGTGGCTGTCGGTCAGCTGGAGGGCGTCGACGACGCGCAGAATCTCGTCGAAATTGCGGCCGGTGGCGGCGGGGTAGGTCATCGTGAGCCGGACCTTCTTCTTCGGGTCGATCACGAACACGGTGCGCACCGTGAAGGTGTCCGAGGCCTGCGGATGGATCATGCCGTAGAGGTTGGCAACCGAGCGGCTCTCGTCGGCGATGATCGGGTAGTTGATCTTGGTCTTCTGGGTCTCGTTGATGTCGTTGATCCAGCCCTTGTGGGAGTCGAGGCTGTCGACGCTGACCGCCAGAACCTTGACGCCGCGCTTCTTGAACTCGGCCCCCTTCTTGGCGGCCTCGCCGAGCTCGGTCGTGCAGACCGGGGTGTAGTCCTTGGGGTGCGAGAAGAGCACGCACCAGCTCTCTCCGACCCACTTGTGAAAGTCGATCGTTCCTTCGGTCGACTGCGCCGAGAAATCGGGCGCGATGTCGCCGAGTCGAATGGGCTTTGCTTCGGTTGCGGTGGTCATGAGGTCCTCCGGGGATCGTCGATGCGCCGGTTTCTTCCCGGCGAGGGCTCATTAGACCAATTTCAGAGCCGGTCGGACAAGGGCGTCACGGCCGCTTGAAGCCGCGCTTGAAGTTCCAGCGGGAGCCGAGAACCAAGACGATGAACCCGACGAGGATCGCAGTGAACGAGCGGACGTCGAGCCGCCCCGTCCTGAGGTTGGCGTCGGCGACGAACTCGAGCATCAGATAAAGAAAGACCATCGTGAACGCCCCTTCCCAGGCGAGATGGGTTTGCACGGCGCCTACGGTCTGCTCGCGCCGCTCGGGCGCGAGCCAGTAGTCCGAGTCGGGAAGCCGCTTGGCGTCGCGTTCGGGGAAGACCTTCGTGGCGAACAAGGAGTAAAGGAAGACGATCAGGTAGATGCCCCACATGAAGCCGAAGAATACCGCCTTAGGCATCTCGGCGTTGGGCTTCCCGCTCAGAGCGAAGTGGGAGGCGATGTGCGCTGGAAAGAGAGGATAAAAATGGAATGTCTGCCAGCCTAGCAGAAGCATCCCCGTCGCGCACAGAATCGCCGGAAGCGTCATGGCGATAGGTTAGGCCCGCAAGCCGTAAAAGTCAAGGAAGGCCAAAAAAAGAAGAGGCCCCGAGTCGCCTCTGAGCCTCCTGCCCACCTGTCAAGTGACCATAGGATAACCTGAACGGCGGGGGTTGTCAAGGGAACGGACTGCGGGACCCGGACTCGGACCGGGATCTCCCACTTGACAGGTGGGCATTCTACCATTGAACTATCCCGCATCAATATATATACGATTGAGGGGGGTAGAAAGTTCCCTTTCTCGACGAGAAAAAGAAAAGCCCTCCTTGCGGAGGGCTCTTAACTGCGGCCGGCCACAGTCCCTAAGCGTCGGTGATGACGGCCTTGTCGCGGATGAACTGGAGGGTCCTGCGGTCGCGGATCATCGCGAGGATGGAGTCCTTGCGCTCCTCGAACATGCCGCCGATCTCGGCCTTCTTGGCCTCGGTCTCGGCCGCCGCGAGGTTGCGCTCGAGCTCGGCCTTGAAATCCTCGTCGAGGACCTTGATCTTCTCGCGCTCGGCGATGGCGGGCAGAAGGTAGGAGATGCGCACCTCGTCCTCGGCGCGCGGGAGCATCTTGGGCTTGAGGTCCTCGAGCTGCTTGGCCGAGAACTCCTTCAATCCCAGCTGCTTGCGCAGGCGCTCGAGCATGTGCTCGAGCTGGGCCTGCACGACCGAGGGCGGCAGGGGGATCTTGTTGGCCGAAATCAGGGCCTCCTCGATCTGTTGGGAGACCTCGCGCTCGGTCTTGTGCTTGTTCTCGTCCTCCATGACCACTTTGAGCTTGGCCTGGAGGTCCTCGATCTTCTCGAACCCCAGGTCCTTGGCGAACTCGGCGTCGAGCGGGGGGAGGATCTTGGTCTTGATCTCGGTGACGGTGACCTTGAGCGTCGAGTCCTTGCCTTGGATCTTGACCGGGACCTCCCTGACATCATTGCGCTTCATGCCGACGAGACCCTCGGCCAGGCCCTCCAAGGTCTGATCGGAGGACATGTCGACGAGTTCGTTCTCGCCCTTGGCCTTGGGCAGAGGCTTGCCGCCTTGGAAGCCCTCGTAGCTGATCACGACGTAATGGTTCTTGGCGACGGTCTCGTCTGAGGCCTTGTCGAGACGAGCGTTGGCCTCGCGAAGCTCCTCGATGCGCTTGTTCAGATCCTCTTCGCTGACGGGATAGTTCTTTCGCGTGACCTTGATCTTCGAGTAGTCCTTCGGCGAGAAGGCCGGCATGACCTCGGCGCGGACCTGAAACTTGATGGGCTTGCCTTCCTCGTATGAAACGTCCTCGACCGAGGGTACGGCGACAGGCTGGATGTTGAGGTCCTTCATCGCCTCAGGCACGTGCTTGCGGATCAGCGCGTCGAAAGCTTCCTCCCGGACATGGCCGGCGAATTGCTTCTTGACGACGTCGAGAGGCGCCTTTCCGGGCCGGAAGCCCGGAATCTTCGCGCGCTGCTGGAGGCGCACGAGCAAGGTCTGGCTCTGGTCGGCTAGCTCCGAGAAGGGGACCTCGACCGAGAAGGTCACGACACAGTTCTCCTCTTTGATCTTCTTGAAGCGCGTCTTCTCGGCGGTGGAAAAAAGCCCCATCCTGTCCTCCCTGAAATCGTGGGCGGGGGGGGAGTCGAACCCCCACGCCTTGCGGCACACGGTCCTAAGCCGTGCGCGTCTGCCAGTTCCGCCACCCGCCCGGGGAAAAATCGAGTGGGCTATCCCGGACTCGAACCGGGAACCTTGACCTTAAGAGGGTCCTGCTCTAACCAGTTGAGCTAATAGCCCGAGGTCGTATTATATCAAAATATACCAATCCCCGCAAAACCGTGCCGGAAATTCTTAACAAATCTGTCATTGAAATTCTCGGTCTTCCCTTTATAATGAAAGCCATGAAGTACTGGATGTTCCAGAACAACCAGGTCAAGGGCCCCTACGAACCCGACGACCTGTCCCAACTCCCGGGCTTCTCGGCGGAAAGCCTCGTCTGCTCCGAAGGGCGCAAGGGGACCAATATGGGCGACTGGCAGCGCGCCAGCATGGTGCCCGAGCTCTCCGTCTCGCTCCTGAAGGCCTCCCAGCTCGCCGTCGCCGGCAAGCCGCAGGCCGGCTACCTTTCCGGCCTGCCCCCGGAGCCCACGCTCAAGGATCTCGCCCAGCTCGGAAGCCTGCAGGAAAAGGTCTCGCTGCTCGACGGCACGGTCAACCAGCTGCAGGAGAGCCTGCGCCTGCGCGAAAACGAGCTCCTGAGCCTCCACCGCGAATTGGAGGAGAAGAATCGTCAAGCCCAGGAGCTCGCTTCGAAGCTCGGCGGCGTCGAAGAGAGGCTCTCGACCCTCAATACCCTGCAGACCAGTCTCGACAAGACGGCCGCGGCCGAGCACGAGCTCGAATCGACCATACAGCGGCAGAGCCAGACCATCGCCGAGCTCACCTCTCAGATCCAGGCCCTCCAATCGGAGAGCTCGCGGCTTCAGGCGGACAGCGCCGAGCTCAAGGCGAAGGAAGGCGAGCTGCAGGACCTCAAGAGCCAGCTCGAAGAGCTCAAGAACAGGCCCTCCGGCGCGCTCGCCGCGCCGTCGGCAGTCCCCTTTCCGGTCTCCCCGCCATTCGCCTCCAAGCCCACGCTCTCCCCGTTCGGTTCTCCCGAAGGGTTGTCTCCCGCGGCGGGCGAAAAGCTCACTCCATTGGCCGAGCCCAAGGCGGAGGGCTCGCCGTTGCCGGCTTTGACCGAGCCTCCGGCGCTCGACATCGGCGGCGGGCTGGCTCCCTCCCCGGCCCCCGCCGCCGGCTTCGGCGCGACGCCGGGCATCGGACTTCCGGACGCCGGGCCGCTGCCCTTCAGTCCTCTCTCGGCCGCAGCGCCACCCGCCGGCCTCGCGGCGCCGATCCAATTTTCGCCGGCGACCGCGCCCCCGCCTTCGCTGACGCCCGAGATCCTCAGCCAGCCGCCGAAGAGAGGAGGCGGGGCCAGGCTCATCCTCACGGTCGTGGCGGTCGCCGCGATGGCCGGGGCTTACGCCGTCAAGAAAGGCCTCGTTCCGTCGGACTGGGGCAAGAGGGCCGGCCTAAGCGACCGCACTCCGGTCCCTCCCCCGATAAATCCAGGGCAATCCACGGCTCCCTCGCCGGAAGAGCTCGCCGAGCAGCAGAAGAAAGAGGCCGTGGAGCTCGTGAGAGCCTGGCCGGTCCCCGGCGGCCTTCAGACGGTCAGCCAAGTCCTCGAAAACGGCGCCCCGGCGGAAGGCGGCTTGAGCCCTTGGATGGCCGAGAAGATCCGGGACGAAGTCTACCAGGTCAACTTCTACTCGAAGTCCGCCCGCGGAGCCAAGACCTACGAATTTCAAGCGAGCCTTTCGGACAAGAAGGTGCTCGCTCACAACGAGCCGGCCGCCGCTCTGCTGACTCCTGAAAGCGAGAAGACGGGCAGGAAGCCCAAATCCTCCAAGAATAAATCCCCGAGAATTAAGTCCAAGCGCGACGCGGGAGACCAAGGCATCCTCGAGGATCTCCTCAAGGTGCCCTCCGAAGACGAGACCGGCGGCGCCGCCGCGCGCGGCGGGCCGATCGAGACCGCCCCGGGACAGCAGGCCTCGCGGGCCGCGTCCGACAAGGCGGCCAAGCCGGCGAGGAAGGTCAAGGAGCGTCCGCGCAACGTCACCAAGGAGCTCGACGATCTGATGCAGGATGAGGCCAAGCCCTCGAAGGGCTCCCCCAAGAAGGACGCGAGCCTCGACGAGCTCCTCGTGCCGGGAGCCGGCGGGAAGCCCGAACTCGAAGAGCCGGCGGCGGCCCCGGCCTCCAAGCGCCCTCTCCCCGCGGCGCGGCCCGCCAAGAAAGGCGGCCCGGCTCCCGCCGACGCCGAGCTGCTCGACGACCTCCTCAAGCCGTGAACGCTCCCCCAGGGAGAAAACTCCCCCGAGGCCTGGAAAAGTGGTACAGTCACCTTTGGATCCGGCAGGCAAGGCGGGGAGAAGACACCATGGAACAGCTCAGCGGCCTCAAGCAGGCGGAGGGGACTCTTCGATCACGGCCGATAGGATCTCCGCCCTGCACGGCAAGCTCGAGGACCTCCTGTTCCGGGCCCAGCGCATCGCGAGCAGCGAGAAGAACAAGTTGAAGTCGATGGATACCATGTTCGGCTACGACCTGCAGAATTTCCGCAGGGAGGTGCGGACCTTCAGCCACGAGATCGGCGGCCTGCCCAACCTCCTCGGCGGCATCGAGCGCGCGGCCTCCTTCGATGAGGCCTCGGTGCGGCCCGCCCAGTCGGTCATGCGCATCGCCGATCGCCTGAGCAAGTCGCTCCGGACGTTTCACGACCACGCCCTGCTGGCCCATTCTCACATCAGGGCCGCCGATCACAAGATCGAAGCCTGGTACTTGGTCCAGGAAGTCGAGCAGATGTCGCAGAAAGGCCAGTCCTTGCCGACGATCGCCAACAAAGTGGTGATCCGGGTGAGCACCCCTCCCGCCGGCCCCGCCCCGAGCAAGGAGCTCAGCCCCTGAGGAGCGTCGCGAGGAGATGCTCGAGTTCCTGCTTCGGCACGTCACGGTGCGCAACCTCGTGATCGCGGGCATCTTGGGGGCCTCGCTGCCTTTCGCCGTCGGACTGGGACGCTCGGCCCGCGAGTTCTACCGTGAGACCTATTACCCCGCGCAGCGGGGCTCGAACAAAGGGTCCGACGACATCAAGAAGACGCTCGATCAACGGGAGTCGGAGAAGGTGATCGCCAGGTTCGAGCGCGTCAACTCCCGGCTCGCCCAGGCCAAGGCCGACGGACGCAACATCGGCGGGCTTGCCTGGAAATCCAAGCAGGCCATGCGCTACAACGTCCCGGGCCGCCGCGACGTCGCGCTGCAGATGCTTGACGAGGTCGAGATGGCGACGCCTCTCAAGAAGGTCCAGTACATCCCGCTTTATCCGCCCGCCCCGAAAGACATGATGAGCGACGACGACGTCCCGCCGGCAAAGGCCGCGGCGGCCAAGGGCAAGGCCGCGGGCGCGGCCAAGAAGAAATCGAAAAAGCACGCCAAGAAAAAGCCCCGCCTATGAGGCGCGCGACTGCGGCTTTGGTCCTGCTCTGGGCGTCGGCCGCGGGGACGCTCTGGAGCGCGGAGATCCAGGAGACCGTCGAGTCGGCCTTCAAGGCCTTCCTCGAGGGGCGGGTCGACGACGCCATCAAGGGCTACCGCTACCTCGAGACCCTCGGCGTCTCGCTTCCCGATCCCGACAGCAACATGGCCGTCTTGTCGCGCGACAAGGCGGACAACGACGCGGCGCTGGCCCTGTGGGTCAAGTCGTCGCTGATCGAGGGTGCCGACGGCTTCGTCTGGAACCAGCGCGGATGGTCGTACCTGGCCGAGGACCGGCCGGGAGAGGCCAAGGACTCCTTCCTCAAGGGCGTGGACCGCTCCTCGACGACGGCCATGCAGGCCGAGGCCAATCTCGGGCTCGGGCTCTCCGCTCTGGCCAACTCCCAGCCCAAGGGCGGCATGATCCCGCTGCGCAGCGCCCTGGTCCAGGGGCCCTATATCCTGCCGGTGGCTTCCTACGTCACGGGCCTGACCGCGCTGAGCGTCGGCGACAAGCCCGCGGCGCTGGCCTACCTGCGCCAGAGCATCGATCTCGATCCCGTCAATCTGGAGTCGATCCGCGAACTGGCCCGGCTCGACGAGAAGGTCGGGGAGAACCGCTCGGCCTGGCGCCTCTTCAACCGCCTGCTCGCGCTCGATCCCGGCGACGGCGAGGCGCTCCAGCACTCCAAGAAGCTCGCCCGCTTCATCCCCGGAGATCCCACCGCTTCTCTGCCCCTGCGGCGCCTGCCGCGCCCGATGCTCGCACCCGACGCGGAAGGCGCCTCGCTGCCCAAATCCAGCGTCACGATCCGCGTCGGGCTCTACTCCGGCCCCGACGGAAAGCCCGAGACCGCCGACCGCATGTACTTCATGGTCAACTCCAATTTCCAGCTGAAAACGGGAAACGAGACGGTCAATGAGAACGGCCGCGGCTACGACCAGTGGGAGATCGCCTTCCGCCCCGAGAACAACGTCGTCGAGGTTCGCGACACGGCGCGGAACATCCAGCATACGGCCAAGCAGCCCTTCCGGATCGTTCCCGGCGCGAAGCAGGGCAGCGTGCTCATCAAGAGCCCTCATTTTCTCAACGATTTCGGCTTCGACGCGGGCGACCGCGAGTTGAGGGGGGCCCTCGAGGTCATCCCGACGCCCAACGGCTTCCGCCTCGTCAACGAAATCGAGCTCGAGGACTACCTCGCGGGCGCGGTGGGGGCCGCGCTCCCGGAAAAGAGCCCGGCCGAGGCCTATAAGGCCCAGGCGGTCTTAAGCCGCACCATGGTCCTGTGGTACAAGTCCCAGGCCCTGCCCAATCTCGAGCGCACCGACCTCTGCGACTCCGCGCGCTGCCAGCGCTACGTGGGGATCAACGACGAGGCGCGCGAGACCCGCTCGGCCGTCAAGGACACGACGGGGCTGGTCCTCATCTCCGCCGACGGCAGGCTGGCCCGCGTCATGGAGCACGAAAACTGCGGCGGCCGCACGGAAAGCGGGCTGGAGACGGGGGACCCCTCCCTCAAGAATCTCCTCTCGGTGGACGACGCTCCCCTGGCCGGCCTGCCGCCCCACACGCCGGCCCAGCTGGAGCGCTGGACGCACGAATTCCCGCCGCGCGATCGCTTCTGCGAAGCCGGCAGCCTGACGGCGCCGGCGGAGTCGCGCTGGGTGAGGATCATCGACGCCTCCGAACTCAAGGCCCGCGCTGAAAGGGTGCAGTACATCGGCGCCATCAAGCACATCCGCGTCTCCAAGCGCAGCGCCACCGGCCGCGCGCTCTCGCTCGAGGTGACGGGCTCGCGCGGGACGCTCTCCTTCGAGGGGCCCAAGGCCATAGAGGATTTTCTCTCTCCCGGCTCCCTGCGCTCGACTTTGTTCACCATTCAGCCCCTGGCCAAGGGCGGCTCGGCCGCCCGCTTCATCTTATGGGGGGCGGGGACGGGCCATGGCCTGGGCATGTGCCGGGCCGGGGCCATCGGTCAGGCCAGCCTGGGGCGCGGCTGGAAGACGATCCTCGCGACCTATTTCCCGGGGCTCAAGGCCGAGAACCTGCACTACAAGCCGCCTCCGCCCAAGGGTCAGGGCTTCGGCAAGGGTAAGCCCAAGAACCCTCACTTCAAGCCGAAAAAATAGACCGGCCCATGGCCCACGACTCAAGGAAGATCAAGGTCGTCCACGTGATCACCCGCCTCGACCTCGGCGGGGCTCAGCAGAACACGCTGCACACGGTCAGGCACCTCGATGCGTCGCGCTTCGAGGTCCTGCTGGTCTGCGGCCGCGGAGGGCCGCTGGAGGGCGAGGTCGCCGCGATGCCGCCCGAGGCCCATTGGCGGGCCCTCTTCATGAGTTCCTTGGTCCGGCACATCCATCCGGGGCTCGACCTGCTGGCGTTCCTGCAGCTCGTTTCGCTGTTCCATAGCGAGAGGCCCGACGTCGTGCACACGCACAGCTCGAAGGCGGGAGTGTTGGGACGGCTGGCCGCCGCCGCGGCCGGAGTGCCCTGCGTCGTCCACACCTATCACGGCTTCGGGTTCAACGACTATCAGTCCCCCTGGATCAAGGCGTTCTACGTTTGGGCCGAAAGGCTTTGCTGCGCGCTCAGCGACGCGCTTATCTTCGTCTCGAATGCCAACCGAGATTACGCGCGCCGGCACCGCCTCGGGCGTCCGGACCGCTACCGCCTCATCCGCTCCGGCATCAAGCTCTCCGATTTCCCCGCCTCCGTCGAGAATCCAGGGCAGAAGAAGGCCTCTCTGGGACTCGGCATGCACAAGCCGCTGGTGCTCTCAGTGGGAAATCTCAAGCCCCAGAAGAACCCAGGGGATTTCGTGGCGCTCGCCGAGAAAGTGGCCGCCGCGGGAAGAGACTGCTCCTTCCTGTACATCGGAGACGGCCCCCTGCGCCGGCGCCTGGAGTATCTGCTCATCGCCACGGGCCTCGGCAACCGCTTCGCTCTTCCGGGGTGGAGGCGGGACATCCCCGAGCTAATGGCGGTCGCCGACGTCTTCGTGCTGACTTCCTTGTGGGAGGGCCTTCCGCGGGCCTTGGTCGAGGCCATGAAGAGCGGCCTGCCGTGCGTCTGCTACGCGACCGACGGCGTGCTCGATCTGCTCGAGGACGGCGTCAACGGCTTCGTCGTGCCGCAGGGCAACGTGACTTTGCTCGGCGAACGGGTCGCGCGGCTGCTGGCGGACGAGGACCTGCGCCGAAGGATCGGACGCAAGGCCGCAGAGTCCATCGGCGAGGAATTCGACATCGATGCCATGGTACGGCGGCAGGAACGCTTGTATGACGAACTCCTGCCCGCGCCATGATCGCCGGCCGACCTTTCTTCCGAAGGCCGCTGGCGCTCGTGCTCTCCGGCGGGGGCGCCCTGGGCAGCTGGCAGGCCGCGGCCCTGGCGGCCCTGGCCGGTGCCGGGCTCGAGTTCGACTCGGTGCTGGGCTTCTCGGCGGGCGCGCTGGCCGGAGCCTATTACGCGCTGGGCCGCATCGACGAGGCCGTGCGCCGCTGGCGCGCGCATGAAGGGACCGGGCTTCATTTCTCTCCGCGTCTATTCCCGCCGTCGTTGTTTTCCGACGTGACCATTCGGGAGGGCGCCTCCTGCGCGGCCGACGACGCGGCCGCCAAATCCGCGCTGCGCTGCCGGCTCGTGGTGGTGAGCGCGCGGCGCAGCCGGGACCGGGCGTTCTACGGCGTCTTCACGCCGGGCGGACGCGATGGCTGGGACGGGCCGCTGCACTCGCACTTGCTGGCCAGCTGCTCGATCCCGCTGATCTTTCCGCCGGTGCGCCTCGAATTCCGGGGCGAGCGGCTGACGGCGTTCGACGGGGGAGTGCCCTGCTCTGAGCCGATGAGCTTCGAGGCGCTCGGGCCCTGCGGCGACGCGCTCGTCCTCGACGTCGTGCGTCCCGAGGAGAAAGATCGTCGCCCACCGGGTCTTTTCGCGGGCGTCGACCATCAAGCGCGCGTGACGATGCGCACGCTCATCGGACAGGGCCTGGCTTCGCTGCGCGCCAGGAGCGAACCCCCTCGGATCTTCCGTCTGGCCCCCTCGCGCATACTCGCGTACAAGATGCTCGACCTCAACGACCATTCCAACATCGACGCCAGCCTCGAGCTCGGCGCCGAGGACGCGCGACGGTTTCTAAAAGACCCAGCGTCCTTCGAGGAGCGCGCGTGAGGCGCGCGCCGCGCTGGGTCTTCGCCGCCCTGACGGCGCTGGCGTTGTGGCACATCGCGCTCAAGCGCCACGGGCTTGCGCTTCCTCTGATCATCGACGAAGGGGAGTACTCCTATGAGGCGCGGCTGCTGGCGCAAGGAGGACTGCCCTACCGCGACGCCCACAGTCCGAAGCCCCCGCTGATCTTCTTCCTCTACCGCCTGTGCTACGCCTTCTCGGACCGTCCGGAGTCGGTCCGGCTGCTGGCGCTGGCGTTCTCGCTGGCGACGATGGCGCTGCTATTCAAGGCGTCGCCCTCCGACTGGAGCTGGGCCGCGCGCCTGGCCGCGCCTGCCGCCTTCGGGACCTTGAGCGCCTACCCCGCGGGAAGTTTGGGCTTCGCCGCCAACACCGAGCTCTTCGTGGCCTTCTTCATGACCGCGGCCGCCTTCTGCCTGCGCCGCTCTTGGACGGCGGCCGCGGGAGCCGCCGCGGGGGCCGCTCTGATGACCAAGCCGACCTGCCTCTGGAGCGTCGCGGCGTTCGGCGCTCTGTGCTTCATGTCGCAGCGGCGAGCTCTCTTGCGCTTCATCGCCGGGGCCTGCGTCGCGCCGCTCATGTTCGTCTCGTATTTCGCCGCGCGGGGGGGATTGGGAGCTTTTTGGCAGGACGCCTTGCGCCGCAACCTCGACTACGCCGTGGTCGCGGCCGCCACCGGGGCCTGGAGGTCCCAGCTCGGCTGGCTGGCGGGAGTCCTGGCCCCCCTCCTTATTAAAGGAGGCTGGCCTTTCGCCGTTCTGGCGACCGCGGGGCTCTGGGGAGTCAAGGCCGACCGGCGGCGGCGCGACGAGCTCCTGATCGTGCTGTGGCTGGGCACGGCGCTGGCGGGACTCATGACGGGGCTCTTCTTTTTCCCTCACTATTTCCTCCAGGCCCTGCCGCCGCTGGCGCTGGCTTGCGGGCTCGGCGTCGAGCGCCTCGTCGGGCATCGCAAGACTTGGGGCCCCGCGCTGCTGGTCGGCTTGAGCCTGTATCCGGCCCTGGTTTTCGCGCGGATTTACTTCTTCGACGCGCCGGAAGTCGCCGCCAAAAAACTGCTCTATCCGAACCCGCTCTTCGAGAGCCTCCCGGTCGCCGACTACATCAGGAAGCATTCGCGGCCGCAGGAGACGATGTACGTCTTCGGCTCCGAGCCGCAGCTCTATGTCTATGCCCAGCGCCAGGCCGCGACGGCCCACATCACGGTCCTGCCTCTGACCATGTTCCCTGAGCCGGGAGCCGGCGCTCAGGAGCTGGCAGCCCTCGAAGCCTCCTCGCCCGAATTCATCGTCTACTGCACCCAGCCGGGCTCTACGCTGATCGCCTCACGCCTCGGCGAGGCCTTCCGCGACGGCGTTCGGGAATTGCTTGCGCGCCGCTACCGCTTCGTGGGGCCCGGCCGTCCCGACTGGGGCGCCGAGGCCGGCTTGCTGCTGTTCGAGAGGGTTCATGAGCGGCGCTAGGAAAGCTTGAGATCAAACCAGGCGCAGATGACTACTGATCGGGTCCGGGGAAAACTCCTTGAGCGGTGTTTGTCACCGCGGGGGAAGTCTCGCTGATTCGGCCCCCGGTGACCTCGAGACGCGCTTTTCTCTCCATCTCCGCAGACATGACTCCGGACGCGTATTCATGCATAGCCTGGGCGCGTTGCCAATGAAGGATGGTGGGGCTGCGCGTGCGGACGATGCACAGCAAAATCACGATATAAAGGGCCCACGATCCGAGAAATAATTTCCAGACCTGCGTCAGGCCCTTCCGCCGAACCATGGGCGACCCTTGAAAGGCGAAGACGGCGAGCACGGCCGCCAGACAGTATTCGAGAACGCCTCCAGCCAGGTGACTGACAATGCCGGTCTTGCCTAGCCATGTGTAAGCGACCACCCCCTGGCGCATGAGCGGGAGAATGATGTCGAAGATCGGATTTTGGATCTCCGTTTGAACGTGCGGCCAACCCAGCTGGGCGCAGGCGACCTGGAAAACGGAAAGCGCCAGCAACGACAGGAATAGCGGTCCGACCTCGATCGATAGAGCCGCTGGCAAAGCCAATAAAGGAAGAACGGGGACAACATACCGCGGTCCGAATCCAACGCCCCCATCCCAGCCATGGATACAAGTCAACTCGACAAGAACTAGGACCAACGAGAGCGTGATCACATAGAATTCCCGACGCAGCTCCCGTCGCCGCGCGAGCAGGGCCAATCCGGGCAGCGCGTAGAGGAGGACAGGCGAGATGAAGAAAAGTCCCTTGGAGACCCCGCCGAACAAGAAAAACGGCGTCGTCGGATCCGGCCAGGAGAAGGCCTTGATGCCATGGTATGGATCGGCCACAAAAAAGTGGGGGTCTGGACGCGCGTAGCTCAGAATGAACGGTGAACCGAAGCAAGCGCGGTTGTAGGCCGCTAACAACGCAGAGCAAAACCCCGCCCCTGCGACGAAACCGGCCTTGACCCGGTTCGAGATCCTCAGTGTCAGCGCGTAGACCGTTAGCGGGACCGCGATGAAGGTGGCAGTGTAGTCGCACAGCACCGCCAGCCCCGCGGACAAACCCGCCAGAAACCCCATCGGCCAAAGGCGGTGTGATTTCCAGAAGCCGCGGCCCAGACGAAACAGGATGAAAAATGCGGCGAAGGCGAAAAAGGCGGAGGTCTCGTGGCCGCTGAAGATCGTCGCATTGTTGAGAGCGATGGTGCCAAAACCATACGAGAGCACCGCCCACAAAGCAGTCCTGGCCGGGATAGCCATTAGGAGCATGAAATCGAACAAAAGGACGCCCAGGAACGCGAACGGCAGGCTGACCGTGGCGACGATGATGAGGTACCTGAGCCTGGGGTCGGCCAGGAGCGTCGCCGCAGACACCAGTTCCTCACCCACAAAGAGCGAATGGCGCAGAATCCAATAAAATGGTGCGGCAACCAGCGGAAGCCCTATCCCTTTGAGGGAATAGTAATGGCCGTCTGAAAACGATTTATCGACGGTGTATCGGTGATAAGAATCGATGTTGAGACGGCCTTCGTCGACCACGGAGCGCAGCAGCATCCAGCGGCTCTTCGTGTTTTCGTAATCGACCGGCTGGAAAAATCCCGCCGAGCCGAGGAACAGCGCCAAGGACAACAGCCACCGGGTCTTGGTCATCGGGAGAAGTGTGCCCCTCAAAACGCGGCGCGTCAAGTCCGCTTTACGGACCCCGGCAAAATTGGTATAGTTGCTGGAATTTCAACTGGAACTCGCGCCCCCACGGAGAACCCCATGGCCCCCGACAAGAAAGTGAAGGTCCCCGCCGACGGCAAGAAGATCGAGTGGAAGAACGAAAAGCTGGTCGTTCCCGACAATCCGATCATCCCATACTTTGCGGGCGACGGCACGGGCCCCGACATCTGGCGGGCCACCAAGGTCGTCCTCGAGGGCGCCGTCGAGAAGGCTTATGAAGGAAAGCGGAAGCTCGTCTGGATGGAGGTCTTCGCGGGCCTGACCGCGCTCAAGAACTACGACAAGGACACCGTCCTTCCTCAAGAGACGCTCGACGCCTTCAAGGAGTTCCGCGTCGGCATCAAGGGGCCTCTGACCACGCCGGCCGGCCAGTTCAAGTTCGTCTGCCTCGAGTGCGCCGCCGAGCTCAACGACCGCCCGGCCAAGTGCCCCAAGTGCGCCTCCGAGTGGATCACGCCGCGCTTCCGCTCGGTCAACGTGGGCATCCGCCAGGCGCTCGACCTCTACGCCTGCGTGCGCCCGGTGCGCTGGTTCAAAGGCGTTCCCTGCCCCGTGAAGGCGCCCGAGAAGCTCGACATCGTCATCTTCCGCGAGAACACCGAGGACATCTACGCCGGCATCGAGTTCCAGCAGGGCACGCCGGAGTGCAGGGAAGTCTACGAGTTCCTGACCAAGAAGATGGGCAAGAAGATCCCGTTCCCCGA
>JACQAZ010000048.1 GCA_016194705.1 Elusimicrobiota bacterium
GAACTTCGGTATGGCGATCGCCGCCAAGATACCTATGATGGCAACCACGATCATCAGCTCGATGAGCGTGAAGCCCGAAGCGCGCGAACCTTTGCTGCCTTTCCATGCTCTCATGCGATACCCCCTTGCCGCCGTTATAATGTAAGGGAACAATTTATTGGATCGGCAGCCATGATACCGCATCAATGAGCTTTCGTGCAAGTGTAGCCCTTGAAACTCAAGTTGTCAAGCCGGTCAAGGGCGCAAGGGAACTCCCCCGCCGAGAAGGGAGTTCCCTTCCGCCCTCGCGCTCTGTCTCCATGACGACAGTTTAACTGACACACTCCTGACAGTCAATTCCGTTAATGTCGAAGAAGGTCAGAATGAGTCAGGGCGCCTCGCGCCTAAATTGCTAAGATGTCGCGATATGGCGGAGAGCGGAAAGCGTTGGCTCGTCACCGGCGGAGCGGGCTTCATCGGCTCGCACATCGCAGCGAAGCTTGCGAGCCTGGGAAAGAAGGTCCGCGTGCTCGACAACCTCTCCACCGGAAAGCCCCAGCATATGGAGTCCTTCCGGTCGCGGGTCGAGTTCATGCGAGGCGACGTCCGGTCCTTCGACGACTGCCGCAGGGCCGTGGCCGGCTGCGATTTCGTCCTCCACCAGGCGGCCGTCCGCTCGGTGCCGAAGTCGGTGGACCGCCCGCAGGAGACCCATGAGAACAACGCGACCGGCACGCTCAACATGCTCGTCGCCTCCCGCGAGGCCAAGGTCAAGCGCTTCGTCTACGCGTCCTCGAGTTCGGTCTACGGCGACGCCAAGCGCTTCCCCCAGAAGGAGGAGTACAAACCCCAGCCCCTCTCGCCGTACGCCGCTCAAAAGCTCATGGGAGAGCACTACGCGATCTTGTTCTGCAAGACCTTCGGCCTCGAGACCGTGTCCCTGCGCTACTTCAACGTCTTCGGGCCCCGCCAGGACCCAGAGTCGCTCTATTCGGCGGTGATCCCGAAGTTCATGGAGCAGGCGTACGAAGGAACGCCCTTAGAGCTTCATTGGGACGGGCGGCAGTCGCGCGATTTCACGCACATCGACAACGTCGTCCAGGCAAATCTCCTGGCCGCCCAAACGAAGAAGGGCGTCGGTGAGACCTTCAACATCGCCAACGGCAAGACTTACTCGCTGCTCGACCTCATCGGGGTCATCGAGGGGATCTTGGGGCGCAAGCTCGAGCGCCGGCACTTCCCGAGGCGCGCCGGCGACGTGCGCAAGACCTGGGCCGACATCTCGGCCGCGCGCAAGAATCTCGGCTACAAGCCCTGCATGAACTTCGAGAACGGCTTGAAAGACACCTGGGACTACTTCGTCAACCGCTACTTTAAGCGCAAGCACCCCGTCCGCGCATGAAGCTCCTGGTCACGGGCGGGCTCGGCTTCATCGGCTCCAACTTCATCCGCCACATCCTGTCCGCCCGCAAGAGCGTCCATGTCGTCAATCTCGACCTGCAGACCTACGCCGGCAATCCGCAGAACCTCGCCGACGTCGCTTCCGATCCGAGGTATCGTTGGATCAAGGGCGACATCGCCGATCCCAAGGCGGTCGAGAAGGCGATCTCCGGGGCGGACGCCGTCGTGCATTTCGCCGCCGAGACGCACGTGGACCGCTCGATCCTCGACGCCGCCGCCTTCCTGCGCACCAACGTCATCGGCACCCAGGTCCTCCTGGATGCCGCGCTTAAGACTCGCGTCGGGCGCTTCGTTCACGTGAGCACCGACGAGGTCTACGGCAGCGTGCCCAAGGGCTTCTCCAAAGAAGGGGATCTGCTCGAGCCCAACAGCCCCTACGCCGCCTCGAAGGCGGCCGCGGACCTCCTCGTGCGCTCGTATTTCGTCACGCACAAGGCGCCCGTCGTCGTCACTCGGGCCTCCAACAATTTCGGACCCTTCCAGTATCCCGAGAAGGCCGTGCCGCTGATGATCACGAACTGGATCGACGAGCAGCCCTTTCCGCTCTACGGCGACGGACTCCAGATCCGGGACTGGCTCTACGTCGTCGACCACGCGCGCGCCATCGAGGTCGTGCTCGAGAAGGGGCAGGTCGGCGAGGTCTACAACATCGGCGGGACCAAGCACTTCACCAACCGCGAGCTCATCGAGACGGTGCGGGACCTCATGGGGGTGCCCAAGGATCTCGTAAAGCCCGTGCCCGACCGCCCGGGCCACGACCGGCGCTACGCCCTGGACTGCGCCAAGCTCAAGAAGCTCGGCTTCAAGCACAGGTTCGGCTTCGAGCAGGCCATGAAGGAGACGATCCATTGGTACCGCGGCCGCGAGGATTGGTGGCGCCCTTTGAAGAAGCAGGGCGGCTATCAGGCGTACTACGAGAAGCAGTATTCGGCGCGACTGGCCGCGTCCAAATGACGAGGAAGAGCGCGGCCAACGGAAACCGGCCCTCCGCCCCGCTTCATTGGGGCCAGGCCGGCGGCTGGATCGAGGCCGTGGTGGGCTCGATGTTCTCGGGCAAGACCCAGGAACTCATCCGCCGCCTGCGCCTGGCCACCATCGCGCGCCAGAAAGTGCAGGTCTTCAACTCCGCCCTGGATACGCGCTACGCCAAGGACCACATCGTCTCGCACGACTCGGCGAAGATCCCGTGCCAGTCGGCGGCCCGTGCGAAGGACATACTGACGATCATCGAGCCCGACACCCAGGTCGTCGGCATCGACGAGGTCCAGTTCTTCGACGAGGGGATCGTCGAGGTCTGCGAGGCGCTCGCCGACCAGGGACACCGGGTGGTCGTGGCCGGCCTCGACCAGGATTTTCGCGGGGTGCCGTTTCCCGTGACCGCGCGCATTATGGCGGTCGCGGAGTTCGTCACCAAGAACCTCGCGATCTGCGCCGTGTGCGGAAGCCCCGCCAACCGCTCGCAGCGCCTCTCGGTCTCGAAGAAGCTCATCGAGGTCGGCACGCAGGACAAATACGAGGCGCGCTGCCGCAGGTGCTTCAAGCGATGAAAGGGATCATACTGGCCGGAGGATCGGGGACTCGGCTGTATCCCGTGACGCGCGCCGTCTCGAAGCAGCTCGTGCCCATTTCCGACAAGCCGATGATCTACTATCCCTTGTCGACCTTGATGCTCGCGGGCATCCGCGACATCCTGATCATCACGACGCCCGAGGACCAAGCCTCCTTCGAGCGGCTGCTCGGCGACGGCTCGCGCATCGGGCTGCGCCTCTCCTACGAGGTCCAGCCGCGTCCCCAGGGCTTGGCCCAGGCCTTCATCATCGGCCGGGACTTCGTGGGTAAAGACCGCGTGGCGCTGATCCTCGGCGACAACATTTTCTACGGCCACGGCCTGCCCGAGTACCTGCGCTCGGCGGCCGCGCGCGCCAAGGGCGCGACGGTTTTCGCCTACCAGGTGCGCGATCCGCAGCGCTACGGCGTCGTCGAGTTCGATGCCCGCGGCAAGGCCAAGAGCCTCGCCGAGAAGCCCGCCAGACCGCGTTCCTCCTACGCCGTGACAGGTCTCTACTTCTACGACAATGAGGTCCTCGACATCGCCGCGGGCTTGAAGCCCTCGGCGCGCGGCGAGCTCGAGATCACCGACGTCAACAAGGCTTATCTGCGGCGTGGGCGGCTTCACGTCGAACGCATGGGCCGCGGCATCGCCTGGCTCGACACGGGAACCCACGAGGCGCTGCTGCAGGCCTCGACCTTCATCTCGGTCATCGAGGAGCGCCAGGCCCTCAAGGTCGCCTGCCTCGAGGAGATCGCCTTCAACCTGGGCTACATCGGGAAAGCCCAGCTCCGGGAATTGGCCGAGCCGATGCGGAAGAACGACTACGGGCAGTACCTGCTGCGCGTCGTTGGGAATTAGAAGAGGATATGCTCGTTAACCCGCGGATTAACGCTTGATCTGGGATTGACCCGGGGCGGCTAGGGCTTCACGGCGTCTCTGTAGGATTTGCCTGCGCAGCGCAGCGTCCCCCTTCCCAGCGTGAGCCAAGGCTCGGTCGTACAACTCCACCGCCTCGGCGGAGCGCCTGCGGGAAACCAGCACGGCGCCCAGGCTCAAATAGGCCTCCACCTTCTTGGGATCAAGCGAGATCGCGGCCTCGAGGCTGGCGATTGCGGCGTCGGAGTCTCTACAGAGGTGCTGGCTGATCCCGAGGTCCTTGAGGAGCCCGGCGTCCTGAGGGTGGTTCCGAACCAGCTCGACGAGAATGGAGCGGCCTCGGTCGGGCTCGCCGGCCTCCTGGTAGGCCATCGCGACCTTCTGCAGGGTGTCTTGGTCCGCGGTCAGGCCGCGTGCCCGCTCGAGGTCCAAGGTGAATCGTGGTCGATCCCCCGCTGCGAGGGAGGACTTGGCGTGAGCAAGCCAGAGCTCGGCTAGGCGTCTTTTGCCTTCGGGCCTCGTCTCTAGGGCCTGCGCGCGCTCCATGGCCTCGAGCGCCAGGCGGGATTGGTCGAGTCCGACGGCGAGCTTCGCGAGTTCGAGCCAGAGGTCCGGGTCTCGGGCCCCGGCGGGGATCAGGGACCAGGCTCGTCTTAGGGAGTCCAGAGCCGTCGGTCGGTCGCCCGACTCGAGGGCTGCTTGGGCCTGCGCCAGCCAGAGCCGCATGTCCCGGGGTTGAGTCGTCGTGAGGGGCTTCAAGACCCGCAGCGCGAGAGGATAGGCGCCAAGCCTCACGGCCAGCATGGCCATGAAGCGTTTCTCATTGACGCCCATGTCTAAGGCCTCGGCGCGCGCCAGAGAGTCAAGGGCCAGGGCGCCGTCGCCCGTCTCGGCGGAGCTGCGAGCCAGTTCCAGCAGAATCGCCGATTCCCGAGGGAACATCCGGGATAATTCCTGGATTAGTCCCGAATGAGCGTGGGGAGGCAGATAGTAATAGGAGTCTCGCAACGACTGGAGGCACATTCCCAAGCTGCCGCGCTTGAGCCTGGCCTCGATTTGCTTTTCGTAGGGGTCTCGGCTGTTCCGGATGAAGGCCGATTGTCGGCAGCGTTCCATCACGAACTCCAGATCCGAACGCGCTCGGCTCCGGTGCCCTAGCCGCAGCTGCCTCCAGGCTTCGCAGTAATGATCCGCGGGGATTTCTCGGGGACCGCCGATCTTGGCTCCCGGGACCCACTCTTTGCAATAGTCCTGGACCGTCTCGGATTTCAGGAGCGCCTTGTCTCGATGGAATTGAAGCCATCGGTCCCGGGGATGGCGGCGCAGGGCCTCTTCCACCTCATCAGAACTCGAGGATAACCTCGCGCCGACGCCTTCCGTGTAGCTCAGCGCCAAGACCTCGGACCAAAGCGCCAGCGCCAAGGTCACGGCAAGCCCGGCCTTGATCAACCACTCGGAGGCTCGGTAGCTCCACCGTTCGACGGCTGGGATTGCTCGGGGCGAGGCCCGAATCGCTATTGACGCGGCCAGGCAAACCAAGATCGGCTGGAGAGGGACGAAATATCTGTCCGCGATCGAAAGCAGGCAGTGAATGCCTATGAGGTACGAACCGATGAGGCCCAACTGACGAAAGTCTTCGCGGTCGCGATGGAGCCATAACGCCGTCAATGCCAAGAGGAGCCACCATGGGAACAGGCGCAACACGAAGACCAGCCGGGCGCAGTAGGCGCGGGCGTAGCGCAGCGGATGGCGTGCCGCCTCGCGGACAGCCCAGCCGAGGAGCGACTGCTGGGGGTCGTGAAGGTCGAAATCGATCAGCGTGTGGACGTCGCCATCCGAGCCTTCCACCACCCCCATGGCTCCGGTGACCAAGATGAGATCGCCTCCACCGTTCTCGAACGGTATGAAGCGATGAAAGAGGGCCCAGTTCATTCGTGCCCACGGCGCGATGAAAAGGTAAGGAATGATCAGGAGGAGCAGCCAATGCCGCCAGGGCCCCTTGAGGCGTTGACGCCGGCTGAGGCGCTCGTATACGACGAGGAGCGGGGGGAAGAGCGCCAAAGTGGACCGGCTCAACAGGCTCGCGCCCAAGGCCAGGGCCAGGAAAAGAGACCTCGCGAGGGAGGGGCGCGCCGCCCGCCAGACGAGGGCGCACGCGACAAGGAGGAACGTGATGGCGTGGGTCGCCGTGTAGAGCTCGGTCGACCGGAACCAGTTCGCGTAGGAGGCCAGCGACAAGAGGCCCACCCAGGCGGGTCCCAGGAGACAGCCCAGGGCAAAAACCAGCGCGACGATCGCCGCGAAGGCCGATTCCTGGAGCCGCAGGCCGATTTCCGGTCCATAACTTGTGCCTAGAGCGTCCATCAGCATCCCCATCGGAAGGCGTCCGGAGGGATTGGCGGGAAAGTGGTGAAGCCCGTGCCGAAGGACCTCCCCGCCCTCGGCATAAGCGGCCGGAGCGAGCGCGAACCCGACGAATGCTTTTTTTAAGGACCAGAGCGCCCAGACGGCCAACCCCGCGTACGCCAGGAGGGAGGTCCTGCCGCGGAACGGGGTTTTGTCGTTCACCCACCGATTATAGCAGGCGAAGGGCGGGCTAAAACTTCTTACGGAGTAGTCCTAACACCCGTGGGGATCGGTACTTCGAGGATGAAGAGGCTTCCCCCGCCCTTGCGGTCTTCGACCCGGACGCTGCCCTTGAGCGCCTGGGCGGCGAGCCGGCAGAAGGTCAGACCCACGCCGGAGCCGGAGTCCGCCGAGGCGATCCTTCGCGATGTGGTCATGTATTTCTCGAAGATGCGCTCCTTGTTCGCCTTGGGGACGCCGGGGCCGCGGTCGGCCACGATGAAGCGCGCCGCCGGCTGGGCGGACCGGCCGTCTGCGCCCGCGGCGCTGCCGCGCTCGGCCGTCACCAGAACCTTGTCTCCCTTGCGCGAGACCCCGAGGGCGTTCTGGATGAGGTTGGCGATGATCCGGAAGACGAGGTTCTGGTCCGTGTCGAGTGTCTTGAGCTCCGGAGCCCTTCTGAAGTCGAGGGCCGCGCCCACCCTGGCGGCTCGTCCCGCGAATAGGCTTCCCAGCCGCGTGAACATCGCCTCCACGTCCAAGGAAACGAGCTCGACCTTGATCCCCACGGCCTCGGCCTGTCCGATGTCGAGCAGGTCGTTGAGCATGAGAAGCATGGACTCGGCGGTCTGGTCCGCCTGATCGAGCAGGTTCTTGTAGGCCAGGTCGCTGATGAGTCCTCGTTCCTTGATGAGCTCGATGGTTCCCTTGATCGAGGTCAGCGGCGTTTTGAGGTCGTGCACGAGCATGTCGGTGAGGTCCTGGCGCGCCCGCTGGCGAAGCTCGATCTCGAAGTTGCTCTTGACCAGGTCGTCGTGCGATTTCTTGACCTTCAGGTGGACCTTGACCCGGGCCAGAAGCTCCTCCACGGCGAAGGGCTTGGCGATGTAGTCGATGGCGCCCTGCTTGAAGCACTCGAGCCTCGTATCGAGGTCTCCGCGCGCGGTCAAGAACAAGATGGGCGCGGCGCCTTCGGTCCCCAGACCCATCTTGCGGCCGAGATCAAGGCCGTTCCCGTCGGGAAGCCCGATGTCGAGGATCAAGAGGTCGGGCCTCTCCCGCTGAAAGCTTTCCCAGGCCTCTTGGGCGGTGGCGCAGGAAGCGACGGTAAAGCCCGCGAGTTCAAGCACGGTCCGGCAAAAACCCTGGATGGCGAGGTCGTCTTCAACGACAAGAATCGTGGGAGGCACCTTGTTATCCTCCCTTTTTTCCCTCGAGGTCCGCAAGAAGGTCCCGCTGCTGAGGGGCCAAAAGATCGCCGGACTATTCTTCGTTGAGCTTGGTCGGGGCGGCGTCCGGGGCGGAGACGCTGAATTTCGAACGAGTGAAGTTGCCGACGAGATCGAAGGCCTCGACGCGGTAAGCCCCGGGCTCGCTGGGGACCGGCAGGCTGGCTGACGCCGGCGGCAGCTCGTGTTCCGCAGCCTCCCAGGAAGACACCGGGCTCGGGGCGCCGCCGCCGAGCCGGTAGAGCGCGAGTTTGGCGATGCCCGTGCGGTTTTCCTCGCGCGCGGCGACGATGGTTCCCGCCGCGGTCTTGGCCAAGTAGAGCTTCGGAGGCGTGTCGTCGTTGACGAGCATCATCAGGTACTTGCGGGGCGTGACGCCGGCCCCCGGGAAGCGCGCCTCGAAAGCGGGGTAGGCATGATCATAGAAGTAGGGCCCGGGGTCCGTGTGGCCGTCGGGGATGCCCGCGTCGGCGTCGAGGTGTCCGATGATGTGAGCCTCATCGCGCGCGACGCCGCATTCCTTGGCGACGGCGCGTATGAGCCAGGCGAGCGAGGCATAAAGGCGCCACGCGAGGTCCGGGTCCCAGTCCGCCGATTTCCAGTCGATGGGCTGGCCGCGCCGCTTGGGATTGCGGGTGAAGTTTTCGGTCTCGATCCCGATTGAGGCCGCGTTGATTTCCTTGTTCTTGACGTGCAGGGCGATGTTCTTGATGTCGACCATCCGCGTGACGTCCCCATTGAGGGCGATGATGAAGTGGGAGGCCTGCGGGTGGGTTTGAAGTTGGCTTATCGTCCCTTTATACGTGCCGAGGGAGGAATGGATCACGATGTATCTGATTTCTCCCTTGTCCACCCGGTCGGCCGGCGTCACTCCGGTCCGCGACCTGCGCTTGCGGCGGCCGAGAATCGTTTTCTCGAGGCGCTGGCTGATCTCGCCGTAGGAAAAATTGGTCTTCTGATCCTCCGGAGGCAGGTCGGCGTCCTGCAGAATAACGCCGTTGACGGCCGGAGGGGCGGTCGTCGCGGCGTCCGCGGGAAGGCCTACTCTGCGGAGCATGTCCTCGAACTTGCCGCTCGCGGGCGGGGTCTGCGCGTAGGAGGATGACGCCAGCAAGAGCATCGCCGCGGCCAGCCTGCGGGGGGCGTCCATGACCACAGGATGTCTTGCTTGAGCTTCCCGTGCCAGCCCCGATGGTCCTACTCATGCATAGGCCTTTTGGTCCCCTTGCGGCTAGGCCGGATGCGGTTGGGTGATACTGACCGGTGTGCGAGCTAGAACAGCTCGGCCGTCACGCGCCGGACCTCGTCGAGCGTCGTCACCCCGCCCCAAGCCTTCGACACGCCGTCCATGAGCAAGGTCTTCATGCCGTTGGCTATGGCGGCGCGCCTGAGTTCGGCCAGCGTGGATTTCGCCGTGATCAGTTCACGCAGGGCCTTGTTCAGGACGAGGACTTCGAAGATGCCGGTGCGGCCCTTGTAGCCCGTCTGCTTGCATTCCGCGCAGCCCTTCCCTTTCATGAACTTGCCCCCTGGAGTCATGATGAGCTTGAGGATCGTCTTGCTGTCCTCGGGCGGCAGCGTGCGCACGATCATGTCGGCCGCTTCGGCGTCGGCCTCGACGCTTTCGGCGCAGGTCGTGCAGACCTTTCGGACCAGGCGCTAGGCCAGAGCCCCGATCAGGGCGTCGGTGATCAGAAAGGGCGGGATGCCCATGTCGATGAGGCGCGTGATGACGCCCGTCGTGGAGATCGTGTGGATCGTCGAGAAAATCAGGTGGCCGGTCAGTGCCGCGCGCATGGCGATCTCGGCGGTCTCCAAGTCGCGCACCTCGCCGACCATGATGATGTTGGGGTCCTGGCGCAGGATGGAGCGCAGGCCGTCGGCGAATGAGAAGCCGGCCTTCGGATTGACGCTGGACTGCGTGGTGCGGGCCAGCTGGTATTCGACGGGGTCCTCCAAGGTCATGATGTTGATCTCGGGGCGGTTGAGGTAGTTGAGCACGCTGCACAGCGTCGTGGTCTTGCCGCCTCCCGTGACGCCGCAAACGAAGAAGATGCCGCTGGGGCTGGAGATCGCTTCCTTGAGCAGCTTCAGGTCGTTGGGCGTGAAGCCCAGGGCCTCCATGTTCAGCGTGTTGGCCCCCATGTCGAGCAGGCGGATGACGAGCTTGTCGCCGTGGATGGTCGGGAAGGACGAGGCGCGGAAGCGCACCGGCCGCTTGTCGATGGTCAGTGCGAAGGCTCCGTCTTCGGGCGTGTAGGCGGAGGCCGCCTGCGGCGAGAAGCCCGACTCGACGCGCAGGTGCGCGGTGACCGGCAGCTCCTTCTTGGGGAAGGTCAGGCGGTCCTTGAGCTCGCCGTCGATGCGGAAGCGGACCAGGATGATGTCTCCCTGGGGCTCGAAGTGGACGTCGCTGGCGCCCTCGCGGATCGAATGCTCCAGGACCACGGCGGCCAGCTGATTGGTCAGCGCGTTGCTGTCGGTCTTGCCGAGCTGGGAGTGGATGAACTTGTAGGTGTCCTCGAGCGTCTTGGCGCCCCCGAAGGGAATCTCCGGCAGCTTGCTTTCTTCGGTGAATAGTCCCATCGCGGAGGAAGGATAGCAGGGCGGGCCATTCCTGTCAATGCTCGCGGTATTTATTAGAATGATGGCCGATGAAGACCGGTTCTCCGCAAGGAGTCGACGGCCGAGACCTTCGCTGGGCCGCGGGGATCGGTTCTTCGCTTGCGCTGCTCTACTGGAGCCATCATGCGCGCACCTTCGGTGCCGGCGACAGCCCGCAGCACGTGCTCAGCGCGCTGACTTGGGGTGTCTCCCGGCCTCCCGGCTATCCGTTGTATACGGCGCTGGGCCACGCATTCTCTCGATTGCCTCTGGGTTCCCCTGCGAGCCTCGTCAACGCTTTCTCGGGCGTGGTGCACGCGGCGGCATCCGCTATTTTTTTTCTCGTCTTGCGCCGCCGGCGCTGCGGCCCGGCCGCCGCCTTGACCGCGACGGCCCTTATGAGCCTCTCATCGCTTTATTGGTATTACTCCGAAGTCGCCGAGGTGAGGGCGCTCAACGATCTGCTGGCCGTGGGAGCGGCGCTGCTGTGTCTCTCGGGCAATCCGATCCTTCTCGGCTGCTGCGTCGGGCTCGGCCTGAGCCATCATCCCTCTTACATCTTCATCCTGCCCGCCATCGCATATCGGCTCAAGGACCGGCGACTTAAGCCGCAATTTTGGGCCCCGTTTGCCTTATCTGTGGCCGGGGCCTGCGCCGCCCCCTACGCTCTGCTATGGCTGCGCCTCTGTTGGGGGCGTGCGCCCCTTTACAATCCGGACGACGTCCGAACGGCAAGAGATGTCCTGGACCTCTTCCTAAGGAAAAACACGGGCGGGTTCGCGAGCTTCGCGGCCGGACTGCCTGAGGTTCGCCAATTCGAGCCGGCGCGCTGCCTGCGCGAGGCCGGCTGGTTCCTCCAGCTCGCCTGGCGCGACCTGCTGCCGCCCGGCATCCTGCTCGCGGTGCTGGGCTGTCATCGCCTCTGGAAGACCGACCGCAAGGAGCTGGCCTTCTGGTGGCTGTGGGTCCTGGGCAGCCTCCTGCCGGTGGTCCTGATCAGCAGCCAGGAGATCAGGTTCGGCGACCAGGACTACCTGCGCGCGATGGTCGTCCGCTTCTACCTCCTGCCGCTCATCGGGCTCTTCGCCCTGGCCGGGATCGGGGCCGATTGGGTGTTGTCGCGCTCGCGCAAGGAACTGGGCTGGGCGCTCGCCGCGGCGGCGATTCTCTGCCCGCTCGTCTTGGGGTCCGTGGACTTGAGCGCCAGCGACCCTTTGCGTTCATACGCCGAGGACATTTTGCGCAGCTCCGGGCCCCGCGACATGATCCTGCTGACCTCCGACGAGGCGAATTTCTCGCTCCTGTACATGGACCTCGTCGAGAGAAAGACGCAGGACAGGGTCTTCTTGGTGCCGGTCCTTTTCTCCCAGAAGTCCTACATCGAACGGCTCTCAAAGAGGCATCCCGACCTGAAGCTGCCTCGGGACGAGCGCGGACTCTCGCGCAGCCTGTCGCGCTGGATGGCGGAGAATCCCGATCGGCCGCTCGAAGGCGAGCCGACGATGCGCGACACGCTCGTGCAGGTCTCCTCGGCCTGCTTTCCGCACGGAGTGCTCGTGCGATTGGGCAACGGCTTCCCGCCGCTGCAGGAGTCCGCCGCGCAGGCGCGCCATTTCCTCGCCGAATCCTCGGCCGAGAAGGTGCCCGGCTGGGGCCTCAGGCCGTGGACGCAGGAGGTCTACCTGCTCAAGGCCTACGCGATGATCCTCGAGTTCTACGGCTCGTTTGTCCGCCGTTCCGGCGACCAGGGGCTGGCCGAGCGCGTTGGGCGGGATTTCGACGCCGTGATCTCCGTGCGCTGAGCTTTTGTAGAATAGTCTCGTGAAACCCCGCCGCGTGGTCGTCAAATTGGGCTCGGGAGTGCTCTCCGCGGGCAAGGACCGCCTGGACCTGGAGGTGGTGCGGCGCCTCGCGCGGGAGATCGCCGCCTTCTCGACCGGCGCCCATGAGGCGATCGTCGTCTCGTCCGGGGCGATCCTGGCCGGACGGGAGAAGCTCGGGCTTAAAGTCCGTCCGGCCACCGTCCAACTCAAGCAGGCCGTCGCGGCCGTGGGACAGAGCAGGCTCATGCGCGCCTGGGAGGAGTCTTTCGCCCGGCAGCGCCGGACCGTGGCGCAGATCCTGCTGACCCGCGAAGACGTGCGCCACCGCAATCGCTACCTCAACGCGCGCAACACGATCTTCGCCCTCCTGCGCTTGGGCGCCGTTCCCGTCATCAACGAGAACGACACCGTCGCCGACGAGGAGATCAAGTTCGGGGAGAACGACGTGCTCTCGGCTCTGGTCGCGGGGCTGTGCGACGCAGAGCTCCTCGTCCTGCTAACCGATCAGGACGGCCTCTACACCGCCGATCCCCGGTTGGACCCCGCCGCGCGCTTGATCCCATCGGTCGGCGAGGGCCATTTTCAGGCCAAGCTGGGCCGCGCCGGGGCGACGGGTTCGGGCGGCATGGAGTCGAAGGTCCGCGCGGCCCGGATGGCCGCCACCGCGGGGATCACGGCGGTGATCGCCAACGGTTTCGTTCCCGGGACTCTCGCCCGCGTCCTTGCCGGAGAAGAGGTCGGGACTCGTTTCCTTCCGAGGGCGGCGCCGATGGACAAGCGCAAGGCCTGGCTGGCCTTCGCTTCGCACCCGCGCGGCTCGATCCATGTCGACGCAGGCGCGCGCCAGGCGCTGGTCAGCGGGGGGAAAAGCTTGCTGCCTTCGGGGGTGCGGTCGCTGTCCAAGACCTTCGCCTCGGGGGACGTCGTGAGCCTTGTGGCCGACGGGGCCGAGTTCGCGCGCGGCCTGACCAATTACGGCTCGCAGGATCTCGACCGCATCAAGGGGCTCAAGACCTCGCAGATCGAGCAGGTCCTCGGGCACAAGCCCGCCGACGAGGTCGTGCATCGGGACAACCTGGCCGTGCTCTGATAATTCACAATTCACCCACGAAAAGACCCTTGTCATGCCTAGGAAAATCACCTAAGCTATCGAGGGAGCCGGCCACCATGCGACCGAAGCCAACACGCGGATTCACCCTAATCGAATTGCTGGTGGTCGTGCTGATCATCGGCATCTTGGCGGCGATTGCCGTTCCCCAGTACTTTAGAGTCGTCGAGAGGGGCAAGTTCGCCGAGTCCATGCAATGGGTCACCTGGGCCAAGGGAGCCCAGGAGCGGTATCTCGCCAAGAACGGAATCTACTACAGCGGCACCTTGGGAACCAATTCCTCGCCGCCGTTCGACTCGAGCCTGGGTGCGATGCGCAAGTTCTCGGTCGGCTCGATCCAGACCACAGGCTCGCCGTCCTGGATCATACTGCTGACGCGCAACTCCCCGTGCCCGGCGATTTACGGCTGCTACACGGTCTCTTACGCCGCTCCTCCGGGCACGGTCGGGTGCACCTCGACGGACTGCACCCAGGACCTGATGCCCAACTAGCCGGCCGGCGCGCATGCCCGAGATAGACCCGACCGCCGCGCTGGCCCGCCGCGCCAAGGAGGCGTCCCGAGCGCTGGCCCTGGCTCCGACCTCGGCGAAAAACGCCGCCCTGCGCGCGATGGCGCGCGAGCTGCGCAAGAGCAAGCAAGCCGTGCTCGGCGTCAACGCCTCCGAGGTCAAGGCCGCCCGAGCCGCCGGGGCCGCCCCGGCCTTCGTCGACCGCTTGGCCCTCGACGCCGGGCGCCTCGAGAAGATCGCCCGCGGCCTCGAAAAAGTCGCGGAGCTCCCCGACCCCGTGGGCGAGGTCCGCGATTTCGCGCAGCGGCCCAACGGACTCACGATCCGCCGCATGCGCGTGCCCTTGGGCGTGATCGCGATCATCTACGAGTCGAGGCCGGGCGTCACGGCCGACGCGGCGGCCCTGTGCGTCAAATCCGGGAACGCGGCCCTCCTGCGCGGGGGCAGGGAAGCGATCCGGACGAACGCGCTGATCGCCAAGGCCCTGGCCCGCGGACTCAAGGCGTCTGGGTTGCCCGCCGGCGCCGTCGGCTTCGTCGCCGACCCGGACCGGGCGGCGGTCAAGCGCCTGCTCGCACTCGAGGGCCTCATCGACCTCGTGATCCCGCGTGGGGGCCCGGAGCTGACCGTCATGGTCAGGCGCGAGTCGGCCATCCCCGTGCTGTCCCACGACAAGGGGCTCTGCCATGTCTACGTGGACGCCTCGGCCGACCTTGCGATGGCCGTGGAGATCTGCTTTAACGCCAAGGCCGAGCGTCCGGGCGTTTGCAACGCGATGGAGACTTTGCTCGTGCACGAAAAGATCGCGCGGGAGTTTCTGCCGAGGATGGCGGCGCGCTATGAGAGGGCCGGCGTCGAGCTGCGCGGCTGTCCCCGGACTCGAAAGATCCTGCGCGCCATCAAGCCCGCCGCCCCGGCGGATTGGGACACGGAGTATCTCGACCTCATCCTATCCATCAGGACGGTGCGCTCGCTCGACGAGGCCGTCGACCACATCGCCCGCCACGGCTCGGGCCTGGCCGAGGCGATAGTGGCCCGGGACCGTAAAGCCGCTCGGCGCTTCCTCAGAGAGGTCGACGCCGGCGCGGTGTACCACAACGCCTCGACGCGCTTCACCGACGGCGGCGAGTTCGGCCTGGGCGCCGAGATGGGGATCTCGACCCAGAAGCTGCACGCCCGGGGTCCCGTCGCCCTCGAGGGCCTGACCTGCGAAAAGTTCATCGTCGAGGGTTCGGGGCAGGTCCGCGACAGCACTGCTTAGCGCAGGTCGGCGGAGCGGTCGGCCGGCAGGTTGTAGCGCTTGATGATGTCTTCGTTGGCGCGCTCGGCGCGCTGAGCGTCGAGCACGAAGGTGAACCCCGACTGGTCGACGGACGGGTCGGTCTCCACGACGTGAGTGCCGCCGCGCGGATGCCGGAAGGCCTCGATGAGATCGCGCATGCTCCCGATGGGCCTGCCGTTGACGGATCCGATGACCTGATTGCGGTACTCGTGGTAGCCTTCGTTGACGGCATCGGGAAGGACGTGGGCCAGGACGATCGCCTTGCGTCGCTCCGCCGTCGGAAGGCCGAACTCCAAGTAGACTTTGAGGTCGGTCGGGACCTCGTTGTAGTCCCAGGTCGCGAGGTAGTTCCAGGACAAAGGCGTGAAGACCAGCCCCGCGAATACGAAATAGCTGGGACGGTTTCCGTAAGATGGACCCGCGACCAGGTTGTCGAAGACCTTGAGGGGCACCGGGACGGTCAGGGCGCGGCCGCCCCGCAGCACGCCGAGGACGGCTTTCTCGCCGACCTGGTGGCGGTCGATGAAGTGGTTCATGAGGAGGCGCTCGTTCCTCCGGAAATGGACGGTTCCGTCGTCGTAGATCGCCAAGCCGTCGATGGCGGTCAGGACGTCTCCCTTGCGCAGGAGCCCCCAGCCCGACGAGCCGTAGGCCACCGTCGAGACGAGCACTCCCGTCGCCCCGGGCTCCAGACCCAGGTAGGCCCTCTTGGCGGCGTTCTCCACCGACTCGTAGCGCACACCGAGGTCCGGCACTCCGTCGTAGCGGCCGTCTTTGACGTCGGTCAGGAAGCGCTCGATGACGGGAGCGGGCACCGCGTACCCGATGTTCTGCGCCTCGGTCTGCATCTGGAATGAGATTCCCGCGAGCCTGCCGTCCTTGATCATCGGTCCGCCGGAGTTGCCGGGGTTGATAGCGGCGTCGGTCTGGATGGTCAGCATGCTGCGGCCCGAGTGCGAGTATTCGGTGACCTCGACGCGGGAGACGATGCCCTCTGTGACCGAGAGGTCGTCGCCGCCGTCCGGAAAGCCGTACACCGAGACCTTTTCGCGGCGCATCGGCAGGACGCCCAACGCCAGGGGCTTGGTCCCGTGATGGAAGGACGGATCCTCCACATTGAGAAGCGCCAACTCGCTGTCGTTGGCGATGAACTCGACCTTGGCCGCGTATTTCTTGGCGTCGCCGGCTTTCCGGACCTCGACGAAGACATGGTCGGCCACGACGTGCGCGTTGGTGAGTATGCGTCCGCCCTCGATCACGCAGCCCGAGCCGGAGAGGGACTCCTGCGGCGCCATCTGCCAGGGCTGGAGATAGTCCGGCTTGCGCACCGTAGTGAAGATGCGCACGACCGACTTGGCGACGGGATCGTCGCCCTGATCGGAGGGCGTCTCGGCGGCGGCCAGCGGCGCGCAGAGGGGGAGAGCAAGGAGAAGCTTGAGCATGCCGTAATACTACTTGGTCGGGCGCGGCGGCGTCAAGGTCCCGACGATCGGCCGGTCCAAAGCCCTAGGGGGCTTAGGCACTCTTGCGCGGCGTCTCTAGGGCTTTAGACTCAGGGGGCCAAGCGGGATTGGGCCTACAATAAGGATGCAGCTACCAAGGAGGGTGATATGTCCAAGAAGCTTTTTTTCGCGGCGGTCGTCCTGCTGGCGTGCGGCCCTCTGGCGGTCCGGGCTCAGAATGACCGCAAGATCAGCGAAGGGATGGGACGGCTCCTCCAGGGCGACCGGCGCCGCGTCGATGAGACACTCGAGCGCCGGATCTCGAACGGCGCACTTCGCCTTGAGATCGCCGCCGTCCTGAACTACTTCCGGGCGCGCGACTCCCAAATGGCGGCCGAGACTCCGCGGCAGGAGAAAGTCGCGTTGAGCCGCGCAGACTCGTGGACGGGCGACCCGCAGTCGCTGGCGGCCATCGGGAATTCCTCGGCCGCGCTGAGTTCCCGCATGAAGACCTCCGCTCTCGAGCGGTTCCGGCTTTACGTGCACTCGGCGCTGGCGAGCGCCGCCAAGAAGTACGGCCTCGATGCCTGTCCTTTCGGCAAATAGAGCCTAGCCCGAAGGCCCGCCGGCTCGCTATAATATGGGAACGGACCCAGGCCTGCATGAAGCAGCTCGTATAAAGGAGAGACTATGCCCGACAACCCCACCGCCGAGATCGAGACCACGCTCGGCAAGATCAGCATCGAGCTCTTCGCCAAGGAAGCGCCCGACACGGTCAAGAACTTCGTGACCTTGGCGGAGAAGGGCTACTACGACGGCGTCATTTTCCACCGCGTCATCCCCGGCTTCATGATCCAGGGAGGCGACCCGACGGGCACCGGCCGCGGGGGGCCGGGCTACACGATCCTTGACGAGTTCCACCCCAAGCTCAAGCATTCAAAGGCGGGGATGCTCTCAATGGCCAACGCGGGCCCCGACACGGGCGGCTCGCAGTTCTTCATCACCTTGGCCGCGACGCCCCACCTCGACAACCGCCACGCGATCTTCGGCCAGGTGATCGACGGCCACGACGTCGTCAAGAAGATCGGCGATTCCCCGCGCGACCGCGGCGACCGGCCCAACACGCCGGTCAAGATGGTCAGCGTCAAGATCAAGAAGAATTAGCCCCGACGGACTCGCGCGTCATGATGCGCGTCAAGGCGTCGAGGTGCCGCCGCCAAAATCCAGCGCGGGCATGCGGTGTCGCGGCTGCCTTCCAAGACGCCAACTCCCGTTGGGTCAGTCCGTCGAGATAGAGCCACCAACAGCGCTCTAGCCGTCCGTCGCGTCCCCAGACATCGATCCGGCGCGCGACCGTGCTGCGCCTGCCCAGTTTCGCCGGGAGGCTGCGCAAAGGGCGGCCCGTTCCGATCAACCACAGCAGGGCCGCAAAGCAGGCTCTGTCGCTTGCCGCCGGGCGTCCCCCGCGCCTCGAGTTCTTGCGGTGAGGTCGGCGTGGTTGCGGGAACAAGCCCTCTAGACGGGCCCAGTCGGCATCCGTGAGGGATGGCCAGGGTCCGGCCGGATTCTCTGTTTCTCGACGAGGGTTTTGGGACAAGAGCCGTGTCTGGCGCACCAACTCTTCCCATTCCCGATAGAACCCCGTCGTTGTCCCGAAACCCTCGTCGGGATTCTAAAATTCTCTCCCGGCCATGCGTCGCCCCCCGGGAGTCACAAATCGCTCCCTGAATATATATACGATTCAGGGGGTGAAAAAGTTCCGTAGGTCGGGGGGGGCTAGAGGCCTTGCGTCTTCAATTTCGCTTCCATGTCCTTGCGTTCATGGTCGGTGAGTTGGGCGCGCGAAAAGAACTTGCGGATCTCGGCTCCGGCTTCCTGCTTTCGGTTGAGGGACAGGAGCACGTTGGCTTTCGTCCCATGCCCGATCAGCGAGCCGGTCTTTGCCTCGAAGGCGATGGCGCGGTCGCAGAGGGCGAGCGCGGCCTGGCCGCGGCCGCGCTTCATCTCGATCTCCGCCGCTTTGAGCAGGAGCACCTCGGCGGACATAGGCGGCGTCTCCGGAGTGACGGCTACCTCGAGCACTCGCACGGCGCCGTCGGCGTCTCCCGCGTCGATGCGCTGAGCGGATTCCTTGAGAGCCTTGTCAAAGCGCGAGGCGGCTTCTTTCTCGGAGATCCGGCGGCAGCTCGAGAAGACGAGGACGGTGAGCAGCGCCGGCAGCAGGAGCCGCACGGTCAGGCGGCGGCGGGAACGGCGCTGTCCAGATAGCGCAGGCGCCAGGTCAGGCCGAAGCCGCGTTTGTTGACCTCGGCGAAGAAGGCCTCGGGGGGGATGCCGGTCTCGACGGAATAGGCCCCGGGCTTGGAGATCGTATTGTCGGCGAGCATCTGCGCGACGATCGCCGCCGGAAAGCCGGTGGTCTGCATCATGGCCGTCATTTTATTTTTCTCGTCGTAGCGCACCTGCATGTCGTACACGACCTCGGCCTTGCGGCCGCCCTTCAGGCCGCGCACCGTCGTGTGCACGACGACGATGTCCTTGTCGCCGGGACGGTCGAAGTGCTCGCGGAAGAGGACCGCCGAGAGCTCCCGCGGAGAAAGCTCGGCCGCGCCGAAGCGCCGCTTCTTCTGCGAAAAGAACCCCATCGCGTTCATCGCGTTTATGACCGCGCAATGGCCGGGATAACGGATCAGCTTGCAGTCCATATTTCTGACCTTGCCCGCGTACGTGTGCGCCAAGGTCGAAAGTCCGCCGGCCGCGTGCGCGGCCTCCATGCGCCCGAGGCCGGGGACCTCGAGGGTCTCGATCTCGGAGAGGCCCGGCACGGCGACTCGCTTGAAGTCGCGCAAGGCGACGGCGTCCTCGACGTACTCGTTGATGAGGCCGTGCTCCGAGAAGGTCAGCATGTAGTTCATCGGCGGGACGGGCTCTTGCGGCAGGCCTCCGTCGCGGATGAGGACCTCGTCGGTCGAGTCGAGTTGGCTCATGCCGTGCACGGCGATCGTCGTCGTCATGCCGGGGCCCAGGCCCACGTCGGGCAGGATCGTGACGCCGGCCTTTTTGGCCCTGTCGCGGAGCGCGAGTTCCTTGAGGACGATGGTCGTGTTGCCGCCGAGGT
The DNA here is from genome assembly GCA_016194705.1 of Elusimicrobiota bacterium. Taxonomy (GTDB): domain Bacteria; phylum Elusimicrobiota; class Elusimicrobia; order UBA1565; family UBA9628; genus PALSA-1176. The sequence continues at coordinate 19,549 of JACQAZ010000048.1, forward strand.
CGACGAAGTGGGTCTTGGCGGCCACCGCCGTCTTCGCCAAGGCCAGATTGAAAAAGTAGGGGACTGCGCTGACCATGACGTCGGCGTCCTTCGCGAGCTTCTTGATCCGCGGCAGGTCCGAGGCGTCGGCCCTGACTGTCTTGACCTTCTTCGACCTCAGGAAACGGCGCGCGAAGACGAGGCTCGCCTCGAAGGCGTCGGCAAGCACCACTTCTTCGGTGGCCGGATTCTTGAGCAGGTCGAAGGCGCAGGCGCGGCCCTGCATGCCGCTGCCGAGGATCAGGTAGCGCATCCCGCCTATGTTAGCGTACTCGAGGCTACCAGCGCCAGCCGAAGAGCCTGAAAGACCCGACGACGCCTTTCGGATCGTCGGGGTCGGCCTGCCCTTTTTCCGGAGGCTTCTTTTGGCCCCAGGCGTTGCGCACGCCCTCGAAGAGGCTTCCGCCGGCGTACGCGAGGCCCAGAATCAGCCCCAGGCCGCGCAAGCCGGCGAGCCACCATCCGCCCGCCGCCAGCCACGCCGCCGGCAGAACGAAGCCCAGCGGGAACGAGACGATCGCCAGCAGCGGGATCAGCCAGGCGGCCTGCATGAGGCGCAGGAGCACGAAGGAGCCCGCGGCCTTGAGCGTCGGCCTTGAGGTGACGGAATCCTTTTCGTCCATGGCCTTCTTGAGCTCGGCCGTGCGCTTGTCGAAGATGCTCTCCTTCGAGCCTTCCATGAGCTCGTAGGACGCCCTGTTGAGGCCGGCGAGGAACCTCGCGATCCGGCCGTTCGGGTTCTTCTTGTGAGCCATGCCCCAGAGCCACATCGTCGGCGCGCGCAGGGCGCCGAGGCTCAAGCCCAGGCCCAGCGAGACCGCCGCTTCGACGACGTGCGCGATGCCTTGAAGCGCGAGCGGCACGATGAACGCCGGGGCGTACCAGAACGACTTGTTGACCCAATACTTGTACCAGCCGCCGAGGTTGCTCTCGAACTTGGTCTCTCGGTGCCAGGCTCCCGTGACCTGATGGACCTTGCGCACGGCGTTGAGCACGCCGCTGACGGCCAGGCCCACGCCGGCCCAGAAGGACTCCGGCAGGTGGTAGAGCAGGACGGGGCTCGCGACGAGGCCCGCGATTTTGGCGCTCGCAAACACGACGCCGTGGAGGTTCAACAGGGCCGCGCCTAAGGACGCAGTGACAAACAGCGCGGAGGCGAAGCCTCCGATGTACCAGCCGTCGTTGATCTTCCAGGATTTGGTCGCCGGATTCCGGAGCTTGGAGATCAGGCTGCGCAGGCCGATGCCCGAGAGCAGCGAGACAAGCCCCGTGGCCGCGAGCCAGCCGACGGGCAAGCCGTAGAGGCCGAAGTAGGCCGAGCCCGCCGCGGTCAGGGCCCCCGCGAGGAACAGAAAGGAGCCGGGCGCCACGCGCAGCAGTTTGGGGTACCAAGAGGCTTTGGGCGTCAGCGGCATGAAGGCGACGCTGAAGATCGCCGCGGCCGCCAGGGCGCCGAGGACCGAGATCGTCGCAAGCAGAGGCAGGCCGAGGAAGTAGGCCGGGACCAGAGCGATCGCGACCGCCATGATCTTGCCGGGGGCGGTCGTCTTGACCTCGGGCTTCGTGACCTCCGGAGCCGCGGGCGTCTGGTCCTTCGCGGGTCCCGCGGAGTCGGGGTCGTCCTTCTTCTCATCGTAGGGCTTGGCCGCGTTCTCGAAGCCCTCAAGGACTCCGACGAACGCGCTGCCGGGGATCACCTTGCTCTCGGAGTTGGCGAGCGGCAAAAAATCCGCCTCGATGGGGTTGAAGAAGTTTCCTTTTGAGTTGTGATAGGCGAAGCCGGCCCAACCCGCGAAGAACTTGGCGATCACCGCGCCGTCGAGGGACTTCTTGCTCGCGGCCATGGCCTTATCGTACGAGTCTTTTCCCGCGGCGCCGCCGTTGTCTCTGTAGACTTCGTCGAAGACGCGGCGGGCACGTCGCGCGGCGAGCTCGTGAGAGGCGCCCCAGAGCAGGTTGAGCGGGGCGCGGCCTGCCGCTTGGAGCAGGCCGACGGCGGCGCCGAGCGCGTAGCGGGCCGCCTCGATCGCGACGACCGGCAGCCAGACGAGCAATCCGAGCCAGAGCGCGTTCCAGGAGTCCTTCTCGACGGCCGCCTCGGTGTACCTCTTGAGGCGCGAGAACAGCGAGGTGTCGCGCGAGATCGCCGTCATGACCATGATGGAGTCCTTGACGGTCTTCAGCGCGCCGTAGAAGACGGCGCGGATGGCGGCGCCGACCCAAGAGGGAAGCTGCATCAGAAGGACGGCGGAGCCCGCGTAGGAGACCCAGGTCAGTCCCGCCGCGATCCACCCGGCCGGGTGCGCGAGGACCAAGCCCGCGCCCGCCACGGCGGCCAAGGCGCCGAAGAAAGTGGCGATGGTCTCGTTGGCGTCGCGGTAGGCCTTGCCGTCGCCGCCCTTGCGCGCGAAGCGCACGAAGCCCCAGCCGCCCAAAGCGGCGAGGGTCCCCATGACGGCGACGGGCCAGGCAAAGCCTCCGCCCAGGGCGGCCAAGGTCCGCAGGCCCAAGGCGCCGATGAGGATGCCGGGCACCGAGCGCACGAGCTTCGGCGTCGAGTCGCTCATGAAAGGAAGAGCGGCGACCGATAGGCTCGCCAGGATGACCAAGGCGCCGGCGACCAACGAGCCGCCCGCCAGCAGAGGCCAGCCGAGCAAGACCGCCGGGACCAAGGCCGTCACGGCGGAAATGATGCGAGGCACGAGGGGGACTTTCTTGCCACCGTCGCTGGAGGAGCCGCCGCCGTCGTTGGAGCCTCTCGAGGGCGGAACGGGGGTGTTCGCGGAGCCCTGGTAGCGCTCGGCGTCAGGGCGAATCGAGTCCCAGCCCGCGGGCTTGCCGAACGAGACTCCCGAGCCGGCGTCGCCGAACTCGGACTCAGGCGCGACGGCCTCGACTCCGGAGACGGGGACGACGCGCGAGCCGCTCAGGAGGTCCTGGACTTCGTCGGATGTTTGCTTCGAGGCTCCCGCCTCGGCGTGAGGGACGTCGCCCTTCTGGATGATCTGAGTGACGCCGGCGGCGGCCGCTGCGATGCGGGCGGCTGTGGTGCGCTCCCCGCGCGCGGCGGCGTTGAGCACGGCGAGAGCCTCACCGGGCTTGGCTTGAGGCCGGGAGGACGTGACGTCCATGCCGGCAAGTCCCGCGGCGATGTCCAGGCGGGCCGCCTCGGGCAAAATGGGCGCGACGGTGGGGATCTCGGCGCCGGCGGGAAGGTCGGTCTCCACGCGCAGCTCGGTCCGGGTCCGAAGCTCTCCGACTTTCAGATCGGTCCCCGTGCGGACGGGGGAGACAGGCAGGCGCAGACTGATGCGTTCGCCGCCCGCGGGCGCGTTGAAATCCGCGGCCAGGGCTTGGTAGGGCAGCAGGCCCGGGCTCAGCAGGATGAGGGCGGACGACAGAAAGGCGGCGATGGTTCGTTTCATGGAAGGATTCTATGAAGGAAACGGCGGGTCTCGGATGGGACTTCGGGGAAAATCTCGGACGGTATGCGGCCTAAGGGGGACTGGGACCTTGGGCCGGCCGCGGGCCTAGGAGCCCAGCGCTTTCTGGACCTTCTTGATGAGGGCTTGAAGGTTGAGCGGCTTGAGGATGTAGTCGTTGGCCCCGGCCGCGAAAGCCTCGTCGACTTCCTTGGTCACGCTCGCCGACGTGCACATCAGCACCTTGACGTTCTTGAATTGGGGGCTGGCGCGCATGACGGCCAGGGCCTGTATGCCGTCCATCACGGGCATGTTGCGGTCCAGGATGACCACGTCGTACTTGGTCTTGCGCAGTCGCTCGAGCGCCTCGGTCCCCGTGGCGGCCTCGTCGAAGGTGTGGCCTTGGCTCGAGAGGACCTCCTTGATCAGGGCTCGGATGGAATCCTCGTCATCGACGACTAGAATGTGCGCCATCGGGGAAACCCTTTATACCAAATTTCGCGACGCAGGCCAAAGAAAAGGACCCCCGTTTCCGGGGGTCTTCCCTGGCGTTCCCTGATCGGTCCAGTTAGTTCGGGAGCAGGTCCTGCGTACAGTCCGTCGAGGTGCACCCCAGCGTGCCCGGGGGCGCCGCGTAAGAGACAGTGTAGCAGCCGTAGACCGCCGGGCACGGCGAGTTGCGCGTCATCAGGATGATCCAGGCCGGCGTGGAGGTCGTCTGGATCGAGCCGACCGAGAACTTGGTCATGGCGCCCAGGCCGACGTCGAAGGGCGGCGCCGTCTGGCTGCCCAGCGTGCCGCTGTAGTAGATGCCGTTGCGGGCCAGGTAGCGCTCCTGCGCGCCCTTGGCGCCGTTGATCCACTGCATGGATTCCGCGAACTTCCCCTTCTCAACGACTTTGAAATACTGGGGGACTGCGATCGCGGCCAAGATGCCGATGATCAGCACGACCACCAGCAACTCGATGAGGGTGAAGCCTTTCGCGCCTTTGAACCGGGAAATCATATTCGCCCTCCGTGGGTCCTTCTCGCCTTCGCCATAGTATAGACGGAATCCCCTGATTTATGTGTGAATTGGTTGTGTGCGAAATGTGAATTCATTATAATCCCTCATGCCCCGGCTGCTCATCGTGGAGGACGACCCCAAGCTCGTGGCCGCCATCGAGAAGACCGTCTCACTAGGCCGCGGCTTTATGGTCGAGTCGGTCGGCCGCGCGGACCTGGCGCTCTCGGCCGCGCTCAAGTTCAAACCGGACATCATCCTGCTCGACGTCAAGCTCCCCGGCGGCGACGGGCGCATGGTCCTCAAGTCGCTCAAGGACAACGCGGCCACCCGCGCGATCCCCGTGATCTTCCTGACCGGCATGGCCAGCGAGGGCGACAAGGTCCTGGGCTTGAACCTCGGGGCCGACGACTACGTCGTCAAGCCCTTCGGGGCGATGGAGCTCCTGGCGCGCATCCAGGCGGTCGAGCGGCGCTACCGCCGCGAGCCCGCCCCCGGCCGGCGGGCCGCGGGGACGCTGCGTTTGGATCCCGACAACCACATCGTGACCCTCGGAGGCAAGCCGCTCAAGCTCCAGCCTAAGGAGTTCGAGATCCTGAATCTGCTGATGTCGCAGCCGGGCCGCGCGCTCTCGCGGACCTACCTCATCGAGAACTCCTCTTCCTACGGGCTGCCCATCTCGACGCGCAGCCTCGACACCCACATCAAGAACCTGCGCAAGAAGCTCGGCGTTACGGGCCGCCTGATCGAGACCGTGCCCAAGCTCGGCTACCGCTTCGTCCGGCAGAATGCCTGAGCGCCGCAGCGTCTACTTCGCTTTCCAAGGCCTGTTCACGGCCGTCCTGCTGCTGATCTTCCTCTACCAAGGGGGAGGGCTCGCGCATTGGGTCCCGCGCCTGCTGTTCCTTATGACCCTGACGGCCGCCTCGATGACCGGTCTCCAGCTGTGCGCGCTCGAGACCCTCGGACGCTGGTGGTTCCAGGCGGGACTCTTCCTCGGAGACGCCGGCCTGGCCTCTTTGCTGCTGCGCTGGACCCAGCCGCAATCCGACCTCTATCTGATCTACTTCCTGATCATCTTCGGCACGGCGATCACGCGCAATTTCCGCCAGGCCTTCGCGGTCGCGGTCGTGACCTCGTTGCTCTACGCGGTCTCCGGCTGGAGCCCGGCCCACGGCTTTCCGCACGACACCGCCTTCTGGCTGAGGTTCATGTTCCTGATCATCTCGGCCTGCCTGATGGCGATCCTCTCGCGCGACACCCAGACGGCCCAGGCCGCGCAGGAGCGCCGCTACCGCGACCGCCTGATCCAGGTCGAGAGGCTGGCGACCTTGGGGCAGGTGGCCGGCGAGGTCGCGCACCAGATCAAGGGACCGCTGACCACCATCATGGTCAACGCGGAGGTTCTCTCGGCGCGCCATTCCAAGTCCAAGGAGATGCTCAAGGAGCTCGGCGAGATACGCGACGAGGTCGAGCACTGCAAGCAGATCCTCAAGAACCTGCTCGACCTCGGACGCATCGAGGAGGTCGACCTCGAGGACATCGACCTCAGGGATCCGATCCGCTATGCGATCAAGTCCATCGAGCCGCAGATGCGCAAGCACAAGGTCCGCCTCAAGACCTCTGGCCTCGAGACGGCGCGCTCGGTCAAGGGCGACCAGTCGCTGCTTCAAGAGGCCGTCGCCGCGCTGCTGCAGAACGCGCTCGAAGCCACGAGCAAGGGCGGCGAAATACGGATCGTGCTGGAAGCCGAGCAGGACCGGGTCTGGGGCTCATCCGTCGCTCCCGTCTGGCGCCTGGTCATCGAAGACGACGGCAGCGGCATGTCGGAGGTCGAGCTCGAGCGCGTTTTCGAGCCGTTCTACACGACCAAAGGCGGCGAGGGCACGGGCCTGGGGCTCTCTGCGGCCCTGCGCATCCTCCAGAAGCACGGCGGCGGCATCGACGCGGCCAGCGCCGGCCGCGGGCGCGGGTCGCGCTTCACGGTGACGATCCCTTCTCGCGCGAGCGCCTAGCTCGGAGTAGAACTGCATCGGGGACAGCCGCCCCGCTAACGGTCCAGCTCGGCCAGAGCAGCCTTCGCCGAGGACAGTCCCGGATCGAGTCGCAGGGCCTCGCGGAGCTTGGCGCGCGCGGTCTTCGCAGGAGCACCGGCGGCCTCACGGATCTTCTCCCAGGCCCGCAGATAGCGGGCAGGGGCGGGGTGTTTGATCCGATAGACGATCGTTCCATCGCTCCCGCTTCGGAAGTCCTCCTTCACGTAGGGACCCGAGGCGGCCCACTGGCTCAGGCGCTGAGTCTCCTCGTACCAAGGGCGCGGCATGGCGCTCCAGTGCGAAGTGTCCTGCTCGAGCACGAGGTACTCGATGCCGTTGTTCAGGCATTTGGCGAGCCAATGGTCGCGCAAGCTCACGTCGGCGAAAGGCGTCAGCGCCGGCCTTCCGGTCCAGAGCATGATGGGCGGGGCGTAGAGACTTTGCAGGCGCGCCGTCGGAGAAGTCTGGCGCCTGATCCATGACATCGTCTCAGGCCAAAGCTCATCGTGCGTCGAGGGCAGCCTCGAAAGCAAGATCGCGCCGCCGAGAGCTTGCGCGCCGATCATGACCGCGGCTGCGGCGGGCAGGACGCGTCTGGCCTGCCCGGCCGCGAGCGAATCGAGGCCGCAGAGGGCGAGGATGGCGATCAGCGGCAGCAGCGTCAGCGCGTAGCGGTCGAACAGCTGCCACCAAACAAGGTGGAGGTAGATCGCCGCGATCCCGAACGCGGCGATCGCCAGGACTCGCGGGTCGCCGCGTCGCCGCAGCAGCGACTTCGCGCCGACGGCGGCGGCCATCAGGATCAAGAGGCCGGTCGCGCCGGTGAAGGGCCAATGAAAGGAGTTCGCCGGAATGCCCGCGAACAGGTCGAAGAGGCGGCCCGCGTGCTCGAGCTGGCCGCGAGGGCTCCAGAGAACGGGCATCTGCTCGGCGAGTTGACGCAGGTAATCGCTCGCGGTGCCGGACTGCTCGCGGTTGCCGAATAGCCAGAGAGAGACGGGAGCGGCCGCCGCGGCCAGAAAAATCAGGCCGCGGCGCCAGCCCTCGCGCCAGGCCACCGCCAGAGCCAGCGCGAGGGCGAGCAGGAGTCCTTCGGGTCGCGTCAGGCTGGCCAGGGCCGCGAGCAGCTCGAGGATGCCGGGCTTGCGTCGAGCGTTCCCGTCTTGCAGAGCGCAGAAGCAGGCCAAGGTCAGAGCGAGGAACGGCATGTCGGAAGCGGAGCTTCCCGCGTTGGCCGTGAAGATTGGGTTCAGAGCGACGAGCAGGACGCAGGCCGCCGACCAGCCCGGGGACAGGTATTTTCGGGAGAGCTTCCAAGTCAGGCCGAGCGCGGCCCAGGAAACGAGCAGAGCCGGGACGCGCATCAGCGCCCAATGCGGTTCGAACAGTCGGACCGGGAGCGCGAGAAGGATCGGCGCCCCGGGCCAGAAGCTCGTCGCGCGCAGGCCGGTGCCGTCGGGCAGGGCGTATGAACCGAGCCAAAGGGATTTCGCCAGGAGCAGGTATACCGCGTCGTCGATGATCGCCCCGACCGGGGTCTTGAGCGCGACGGCGACGTGGAGGACGGCGGCGGCGGCGAGCGCGACCGCCGCGGCCAGGCGTTGGCGCGGCTTCACGCTCAGAAGGACCAGTTGGGCGTGACGCTGCCGCCGGGAATCTCGGCCAGGCGGTGCGGCGCGGAGCCGTCGTTGTCCATGACGAAGAGCTCCGGCTTCTTGCCGTTTCGCGTCGAGGTGAACACCAGAAAGCGCCCGTCCGGCGACCACGAGGGGTTCTCGTTGGAGCCCTCGAGGCGCGTGAGCTGACGGATCTGGTTGCCGGTCACGTCGACGAGGTAGATGTCGAGCTTGTCCCGCACGTTGACGCGCCCCGCGAAAGCGATCCATTCCCCGGTCGGCGACCAGGACGGCGAGTCGCACCAGTTGAGATTGGTCAGGCGCTTGGCGCGCTGCGTGGTCATGTCGAGCACGTAGATCTGCGGGTTGCCGGAGCGGTCGCTGACGAAGGCCACCTGCCCCGCGTCGGGCGAGAAGGTCGGCGAGCTGTCGGCCCCGAAATGCTGGGTCAGCTGGGTCACGGAGCCGTCGGCCATCGAGCGTACGTAGAGGTTGGGGCTGCGCTGGCGCGAGAGGGTCATCAGCAGCTGCGTGCCGTCGGGCGAGAAGCCTCCGGCGACGTTGAGGCCCTGCTCCTGGGAGACCGGCTTGCGCGCGGCGTGCTCGAGGTCGAGGACGAAGAGGTCGGGATTGCCCTCCTTGTAGGTGGTGAAGGCCAGGAGCTTGCGGTCGGGCGAGAAGCGCGGCAGCAGATCGATGGAGGCGTCGCGCGTGAGCTGGCGCAGGTTCGCGCCGTCGTAGTCCATCGCGTAAATCTCCTTGTGGCCGGTCTGGTCGTTGGCAAACGCGATCTGGGTGTGGGCGATGCCGTTCTTGCCGGTGAGCTGCTTGACGAGGTCGTCGGAGAGGCGGTGGCAGGCCGCGCGCAGGTAGGCCGCGTCCTGCTTGTAAAAGCGCTCGAAGACCGCCTCTCCCGAGTTGGCGTCGATGAGCTTGGCCGAGATGGTCAGCCGAGGCGAGGCCGAGGAGACCTTGGCGAGCAGCAGCCAGGAGACCCCCTTCTTCTTCCAATCGGGAAGGATCGCCGCCAGGTTGGCGCCGTCGTAATGGGGGCCGTCCTCCAGGATCGCGAAATAGCGCGAGAGCATGAGGTCGGCGCGCACGACCTCCGAGACGCTTTTCGCCGCCAGCGCGTCGTCGGCTTTGTCGGCCTGCTCCGCGATGAACGGCGGCAGGGCCAAGGGCAGCAGCGGCGCCCCGCCTTGTCCCGCCAGCTTGATGTAGACGTCGGTGGCGGCCCGGGCCGAGGGTGCCGCGAGCAGCAGGGCGAGAGCCAGCGCCCGGCTCACGTCCCCTTCTTGCCGAGCTTCTTGAGCTCTCTGGCCGCCGCCTTGGCCTCGGGGCTCGTCGGAAAGTCGTTGGGGATCGACTCGAGGTACTGGCGGGCCTCGGCGAGGCTCTTCTTCATGTTGACCAGGCACATCGCGTAGAGAAGACGCGATGAGGCAGTCATCTCGCTCTTGGGGTACTTCTCGAGGACCACCGCGAACTGCCGGCCGGCCGACTCCCACTTGCGCTCGCCGAAATAGGCCTGGCCGAGCTTGAAGGTCGCGACGTCGATGAGGGCTCCCTTCGGGAATTTTTCCACGTACTGAGCGAAGCCCTTGGCCGCGAGCGCGTAGCTCTTGGTCTGGAGCCGGACGTCCGCGGTGTTGAAGAGGTCGGTCGGGTTGCCGCCCTCGGCCTGCTTGGCCAGCTCGGCCTTCTGTTCCTCGAGGCTCTTGGCCTGCTGGTTGGTCAGCGTGGTGCCGATCGCGGCCACCGAGCTCTTGACGCCCGCGCTCATGTCGTCGAGCTTGGAGGAGAGACGGCTCATGAGCTCCTGATTGGCCTTGCTGGTCTCGGTGAACGCGCTCAAGTCCTCGTGGAGCTGCTTCATCTGGACGGAGAGGTCGGCCTGGTTGGCCTGCATGGAGGAGATGGTCTGCTTGAGATCGGTGATTTGGGCCTTGAGGTTGTCCGTCTGGTTCTCGAGGTCGAGCACGTCCTTCTGCGTGGCCACGCAGCCGGACAGCCAGAGAGAGGCTCCGACGAGGAGCGCGCCCTTCTTCATTGAGGCGTCTGGTCGGTGGGCCGGTTCGAGGCGGTGCGCGCGCGGGCGCGCGTCTCGGCGCGGCGGTTCTGCCCCCAGCACTCTTCGCTGGACTCGGAGCAGAGCTGGTTCTCCTTGCCGTAAGAGATCGTCGCGAGCCTCTTGCCCGAGACGCCCAGGCGCATGTAGTACTCGCGGACCTGCTTGGCCCGCTTCTGGCCCAGGGCGAGGTTGTACTCGATGGTGCCGCGCTCGTCGCAGAAGCCGGCCACGAGGAAGTCGCTCTCCTTGTTGCTCTTGATGTACTCGGCGTTGTTCTTGAGCGTCGTGAGTGCGTCGCCGTTGAGATTGGCGCTGTCGTAATCAAAGCGCACGGCCTCGAGGCCCTCGACGGTCACGAAGTCCGAGCCGCGCAAGGACGCCTCGGTCACGTCGGTGCCGGGGACGTAGCCGGCTTCGTCGGCGCCGCCTTTGCCGTGGGCCCTGGCCTTGTCGGCGTCTCTCTTCTTGACCTGTGCGGAGTTGCAGGCGGAAAACGTCGCGACCGCTAGCGCGGCCAGGAGGAAGAAACTGGAATTCTTGCGGATCATGAAAGCCTCCCTTGTGGAATTCTAGCGGTATGATACCACAATTGGGGGCGCGGTTCCGAAGGCGGGAGGCTGTCGAGGGCTATGGCTTGCCGAAGCGCCGGTTGTACTCTTGGAGCGTCTTGTCGTCGACCTTCTTCTCGGCCGCCGCGTCGTCCCAATCTCCCGGGGAGCGCGGGTCGTGGATCAAGGTGATGTACTGGCCTTTGGTTCCGCCGTAGGTCTGCGCCATGATCAGCGACTTCATCCGGCGTCCGGGCTCGTGCGGCGAGTCCACGACGAAGTTTCCGAAGGGCTTGTCGGTGAAATAGACCCACATGCCGCCGTCGGAGGCCGCCGAGTCGCCGTCGGCGCCCGCGATGACGATCTTGTCCTCGTCGAACTCGGAGAGCCCATAGCGGTGGCGCTCGCGGTTGATCAGGAAGTGCGTGCTGAGGATCTTGCCCGGCTGGGGCCAGCGGTTCCAGTTGCCTTCCTTGTCGAAGATCTCGTAGGCGTGGTCGACGCCCGTGGACAGGCCGGTCTTCGGATCGTACTGAAGGTAAGAGCCGACGACGTTGTGGCGCTTGATGCCCAGCAGAGGCGCGACCGCGATGGCCAGCTCCTGGTCGCCGTTGGAGATCGCCAGCACCTCGACGCCCGCCTCCTCCAAGGCCTTGTTGTCCTCGTAGATGCCGGGATAAATCTTGGAGGCGTAGAATTTCTTGAAGCCCGCCACGCGCCGCAGTTTCTGGAACTTGGTCAGTCCCTTCTGCGTCCGCCAGTAGATGCTCGACCAAAAATCGAGCATGCCGATGCCTTCGCCGCCTTTTTCCTTGCTGCGCCAGAGGTCGATCACGGTATAGGCGTTGGCCTTGGAATCGTTGGAGTCGGCCTTGGCGAGTTGGGCGAGGAGCTTGGGGTCCTTGATCTGGCCCTTCACGCTGACGCCGTTGAGGAAGGACTTCGCGCCGTCTTCGTCGGAGGGAAGAGCGGGGGCCTTGATCGAGCCCTTGGCGGCCGCCGCCTCAAGCACCGCCTTGACGGCCGCCGGCTCGGAGCCGACATCCGCGAGGTCGGCGAGAACCTTCGCGTCTCTGATGGTCGACTTGAAAGCCATGCCGTTCAAGAAAGCGCGCATGGTCGCGTTGTGCTGCGGCGTCAGCAGGCCTTTGTCGGCGAGGTACTTGAAATAGAAGGTGAAGATGTCGCCCGAGGCCTGGGTCTTGTCGATGTCCTTGAGCCAGAAGACCGTGCGTCCGGCCGCCTTCTCGGCGGCGACGTAGTTCTTGAACTCGGGGGACTTGAAGAACGCGGTGCGCTGGGCGAGCGAGATTTTGGCCGCCGTCACGTCGTTGCTGTCGTACGAGCCTCCGGTGATCTTGTAGAACGCCGCGCGAGCCGTCTGCAGGGAGGTCGCGGGATCGGCGGGCGCGTCCACGGCCCGGGGCGCGTGAGTCGCCTTGGCCCGGTCATAGACCACCTCGCCGGGGAGTTGGAGTTCGACCGCTTGAGCCAAAGCCGCTTCAACGCCGTCGTCGCGGCCCGTACCGGGCTCGCCGGAGGGCGCCCCGCCGAGCAGCGGCAGCGGCGCGATCAAGGGAGCGTCGGTCAGGACGAGGGTGCCGGCTTGCGCCGCGGCCGCGATCGCCTCCGGAGTCGCCTCAGCGGAGACGGCGGAAAGCGCCGGGACCTCCGCGCGGACGCCGCCGCGCGAGTCGAGGATCTGGATCGCTCCGCCGGGATTGACGATCAGCAGAGGCGGCACGGCCTTGACCTCGGCCTTGACGTCAATCGCCCGCGCGGGGAAGGATAGGAAAAACAGCGCGGCAAGAGCGGGAATCGTTGAATTTCTCATGGTGACATAAGGGTACCATGGGCCCCTCGTTTTGTCCTGAGTCCAAGGGGCCTTCGGCATTCCCAACCGGCCTAGGCCCTTTTTTGGGTCCTAGGACTCCCGTTCCCTGGGTCCGCGGCGAAGGCGGAAAAAAGAGCCTTGACAAGCGCGGATTATGACCTTAAACTATTAATGCCCGGCACTCAGGCGGATTTCTCGACGAGCGTACCCCCCGATTTCAGCAAGACTGACAGAACGGACCAGAGATAATGCTTCCTAAGAGCCATGAAACACTGCGGATCCTGCGGCGGCGAAGCCTTGGACGAGAACACTCAGTGCCGTGTTTGCGGCGCGCCTCTGCCTAAATTCGACGTGTCCCCGCTTCAGAAGCAGGTCAAACCCATGTCCGGGGGAAAGATGCTTTTCTATCTCTTCCTGCTCGGGCTGGCGGCTTATTGGTGGTCCCAACACGGGCCCTCGGTGCCCGAGGATGAGGGCGTTCAAGAGGCTTCCACTGTGAAGCTCGGCGTGGGACCAAAGGAGTTGAAGAGGGATTTCAGCGGGACTTACAAGTAGGCCTAGAGCGCGTCGCTAAGGCCTCGCGTTGCCGACCCCCCGCCTCTCGATGGCCGCGGCACCCGCCCGGTCGAGCACGCGCACGAGCCCCCGCGGAGCCAGGCCCAGGCCCAGCAGGAGCAGCGCGGCCAGGCCGAAGCCGAAACCCTCGGAGCGCAGCAGGCTCAAGTGGGCGCCCGCGTCGCGCCGACCGCAGAACAGCGAGAAGTACATCCGCATGACCGCCAGGCCGGTGAAGGCGCCCGCCGCGATGACCGAGAGGCCCAGGGCGGGAAAAGTCTCCACTGCGCCGCGGACCAGCATCTCTCCGCCTACGAAGCCCAACGTGGCCGGAAACCCCATGACGGCCAGGCTCAGGATCATGAAGCAGGAGGCCAGGACGCGCATCCGGTCGTAGCCTCCGTGGAAACGGTCCAAGCTTTGCCGCCCGCGACGCGCCTCGAGGACCAGCACGCAGCGGGCCAGCCCCGCTAGGGCTAATCCCGAGGAGACCCAAAGTATGAGGGAGCCCACCAGGGCTTCCCGGCTCGGCAGGTCCAGGCCCGCCAGGACCAAGGCCGATTGGCTCACGAAGAGGTAGCCGCAGCCGCGGCGCGCGTCCCTTTGGAAGAGCGCGAGCAGCGCGCCGTAAAGGGCCGTGACGAGGGCTAAGACGGAGACCGTCTGCAGAAGGGCCGGGGAGGCATGGGGGGCGGCCAGGACCAAAGCGGCGTAGGTCCCCAGCTGCGGAGCGCCGAACATCGCGGCCGGCCCGATGCGGCCGCGCTCGAAGATCTCGGGAACCCAGGCGTGGAACGGGAAAATACCCTGGCGGATCATCGCCGCGGCTAGAATGAGTCCCGCTCCGATTCGAGCCGCCGCCGGGCCGACTCCCCAAGACGTGAGGCCGACGCCGGCCGCCAGGAGAATCACCGAGAGGCCCATATAGACGGCCGCAACGCGGCGCGCCCGCTCGTAGGCGGGCTCCGCGTGCCCGGCCACGTAGACCGCGACCGTTCCCGCCCAGAAGAGGACCAGCAGCCAGGCAGACGCGGTCAAGAAGCTGCCCATTGAGAGCAGGCAGACCGCCGCCGTGCGCGCCAGCGTGGCTTCGTTCATGCGGCCCGTCGGGGTCACCATGACGGTCAGAAGCCAGAGCAAGGCCGCGAAGGGCACGAGCACCAGAGGCAGTGGTCCCAACGGATGCCCCAGCCAAGCCGGCTGGGCGAGCAGGCGAAGAGGCAGCGGGGCTAAGGCGGCAGCGACCAGAACGCACGCGCAGCCCACGCCCAGTATGTAGAACCGCTTGCCCCTAATGCCGAAAGCGTAGGCTGCGATCACCGCCGACGGAGGGACCGCCAGCGCCGCGGCCCAAATGAGGGCTTCAATCCCCATCGGCGGCCTCACGCGCAAGCCCGGGCAGAGAACCGCACAGTCTTCGATCGAGCCGGTCGAGCCGGCTGACCGCCTGCGCGACCGGCTGCACGATGCAGCGCTCGATCATCCCGTCCAGAAAGCCCCGCTCCAACGCGAGGAGGTAGAGCCATCGCGCCGAGGCCCCCGCGGGCGCGCCGGCCTGCGCGATGCTGCCGCCCAGGTCGTTCTCGAGTTCGTGGATGTCGTGGAGTATGTTCGGCGCGCTGAGGAATTGGAGAAGCCTGTAGCACGCGTTGCCGACCATGTGAAGGAAAGCCAGCACCTTCAATCCCAGAGCGATCTCGACGAAGATGATCCCGACCTGGGTCAGCGACGAGAAGCAAAGACGCGACTTCACGTCGGACTGCGCCCTCGTCACGAGCGCCGCGTAGATCGCGGTGGCCGCTCCCGCGGAGGCGGCAAGCCCGCGGGCCAGGGGCGATTGGCTCAGGAGGGGCGAGGCCCTCAGAAGCAGAAAGCAGCCGGCGTGGATTGAGAGCGCCCCGTAGTAAACGGCGCTCGAGGGGGTCGGCCCTTCCATGGCGCGCGGCAGCCAAGTGGAGAAGGGAAGCAGCGCGCTCTTGGCCCCCGCGGCGGCGATCAATAGGACGGCGATCGCCGCGGCGTGTCCCGGCGTCAGCGCGGCCTCGGCGCCGGAGCGCGAGAACAGCATGGCGAGGCTGCCGCTGCCGGACCAGTGATGCAGGAGGGCGGCGGCGGCGAGCATGCAGGCGTCGCCGATGCGGTAGAAGGCTAGCACGCGAAAGCCGCTCTCCACGGGGGCCGGGCGCTCGTGGAAGAATGCCACGAGCAGCGCCGAGCTCAGGCCCATGACCTCCCAGCCGGCGTAGAGGACTTCGATGCTGCCGGCCAGCGACACAAGCAGAAGCCCCAGCACGAAGGCCACCAGGAGAATGAAATACCTGTGAAATCCCCGCTCCTGGTGCAGGTACCGGAATGAAAAGGCCGACACGACCCCGCAAATCGCGACCGATAGGATCGCAAACCCCAGCGACCAGCCGTCAACGACGAGGTCGAATGCGAACGCCCCGCCCGTGACCCACCCGCCGCCCAGGGCCAGGACGGCGGGAGCGCCGCCGGCCCGATCCCAAAGCAAGGCGGCGGCCAGGAGCGCTGCGAGGCAGGACAGCATCCCGGTCTGCACGATCGCGCCAGCGCGGCCCTCGGGAAGCGGCCGGCGGAAGAAGGAGGGCGCCGCCACGGCGGCGAGCGCGAGCGCGGGTGCCGCGAAGCAGGCCAGGACGGCGGTCCTCAGCGCCTCGTCGGGGCTCATGCGCGCCCCTCCTTGCTCGCTGCGCCCATGACCTCTGCGATCGGAAGGTGGCCGCGTTTGCCGCCGTACCAGGCCAGCGAACCCTCCGCCACCGCGGCCAGCGCCTTTTCCGGGCGCCACGGACGGTACCCATCGGCCTCGCGAAGCCAAAGCGCGCCCGAATCGGGATCGAGGCAGGCCGCGAAAAGCCAGCGGCGTTCTAAGAGTCCCCGCAAATCAGGCTGAACCGCGAGGACGCGGTCGAATCGGTCGGGAAGGCACTCGACGACCATGAAGAGCCGGACGGGCTCGTGGATCTCGACCATCTGCCAAGGGAGCCCGGTTCGCAGGTCGCTTTGGGCCCCATCCATCACGCCGAGGAGGCAGGCGATGTTGTGGGGCAGCTTCGTGCCGCAGCCGTAGCCCGTCGGATCGACCCGGCTGAAGTAGTACTCGAGCGAGATTCCCGCCACGACCGGGACCACCGCCGAGAGCGTTGTCTCGAGAGTCCCGCCGCCGTCCTTGAGGGGGTCGTAGGAGACGAGGAAGGCGCGGCGGTCCAGGAAGAGGCCGCGCGTGCGCTCCCTGCGGCCGACGATGCAGAAGGCGTTGGTCGCGTGCCCGTATTCGGGCCGCGGCTGGGCGAGATCATGCGAGCGGGCCTCCACGTGGCTGACCGCCGCGCCCGTCCCGGCCGAGGTCGGGAAGGACTCGAACCTGCGGCAGCGCTCATGCGCCTCGTGCCTGCGCGCGCGCGCGAACGCCTTGGCCGCGGCGTCGAACCGGGTCTCGAGGCGCTTTGGCAGCAGGTCGAGATCGTAGAAGTCGACGGAGTTGTCGCAGGTGTTGCGCTGGGCGCCGACAAACCAGGTCGCCTTGGGGATGCGCAGGCCCTCACCCGCCAGCAGGGCGCGCACCTCGGGGTCGTTGGCCATCTGCGCGAAGGCCCGGGCGTTGGGGCCGCCGCGCCCGCCGCCGCAGGCGCCGCAGTCGTGGGCCGACTCGTGCGGGTTGTTGAGGCTGACCGAGCCGTGGCCGAGCACGGCGACAAGCTCCGCCAAGCGGTCGGCCGCGCCGAGGCCGCGCAGCACGGAGCCCACGACCTGCGCCATCTCGGCTTTCGTATAGCCCGAGTGGGTCCCGATGGGCGGCGGGTCGGGGGCTCGGTCGAGCTTCAGGCGGGTCACGGGCGCGGTCTCCAGGGGAAGCAGCGAGCCTTCCCAGGCGCGCGCCCAGCGCGGAAACAGGACTCGAAGGACCAGCGGGATGATCGAGAGCGGGCCCAAGAGAGCCGTGACGAGCGCCCCGCCCGCCAAGGTCGCGCTGCCGAAATGGACGGCCTTGCCGAACCGGCCCGCGCCGCGCCGCCGGGTGCTCCGCCAGCGCACGGCCGTCGAGCCGGGGTCCGCCTTGACCTCCTCGACGAAATGCGCCGGCCGGATCGCGATGGGGCACAGCGGGCGCGGGTGCGCGTCGGTGGCGCCTTGGTAATACATGGCGACGCCGAAGAAGCCGGCCGTGCTCAATGTCTCCGCTTCGGGCTCTACCTCCTCCAGATGCCTGCGGAAGGATTCCTCGCGCTCGTCGAGGCAGAAGATGGCCTGGAAGGCGGGCTTGGCCGGACTCTCGACCGGGGCGTGCTGGGCGAGGGCGTCGCACAAGCGCCCGCGCAGGTGCCGCTCGTAGGCCGCATGCAGCACGCGCCGGCGCGCGACGGTCGAAAATTCCCGGACCTCGGCCTCCCAAGCGCAGGCCTGCTCCGCGGTCAGGTCCGCCACTTGAGCGGCTTGGAGCCCGCAGAGCTGCGCCGTGTGGAACAAAGGCCACGCGCGCTCTTCCAAAGACGGCGCCGCCGCGCCCGGCCTGGCCGCGCGCAGGCTCGAGACGAACTCGGCGACGGGCGTCGAGCCGGCCGCGAAGGCGAGCGCGGCACGCTGGAGCAGGAGGCGCACGGCCAGGAACTCGGTCAAGGAGGCGGGCAGGGAGCGCGCCGGCACGCGGTCGGGCCGCTTGCCCAGCTGGCGGACCATCCCGCCCCACCCGCGCAGCGCCAGGATGGTCGCCTCCAGATAGGACTCGCGCTCCTCCGGCCGGACCCCGAGCGCCTCGAGCGATCGGCGCAGCGACGCCATGGGGTAGAGCTTGAGGTCCCGCTCTTCCTTCAGAAGGGGAGGCAGGCCCGCGGCCCAGCGGCCGCACAAGGACGCCAGGGGATGGGAATAGAGGTCCAGGAAGCAGTCGTAGAGCCCGCGCTCCCTGCCGGGCAGCGTCCAGTGAGCCAGCCCTTGATCGAGGAAGGCGGCGACCAGGCGGATGAGGAGCGGGTGAACCCAGGCGTCGAGGTCGACGCCGCGCGACTCTAGGATGAGGTCGCGCAGGCGAGGCATAGGCCCAGCGGGCTCCTGCGCCGGCGATTGAGGCGACCTGCGCGCCGCGGACAGGCAGGCCTCCCAAAGCCCGAGCACGCCGGCAAGCTCGGCCGCGGAGTCCTCGGAGCCCGCCGCGCTCAATGCCTCGCGCGCGTCGGGCGGGAGGTCGCCGCGGTACCGGCGCAGCGCGGATGTTTCCTTGAGCAGCCAAGAGAGGGCGGGACCGCTCGCCTGCGGGAGGCCGTGCCGCGCGATGCGCCGCCGCAGTTCGAGCCTTGAGATGTCCCCCAGGACGGGCAGGTCGGCTTGGTCCCTAAGTTCCTCGCGCAGGGCCAGCTCGAGGTCGGCGTCCGCGATTCGGCCGCGGAGGAACTCGGCGCGGTACTCGTCCTCCGGCAGGAACGGCTCGCAGCCGAACTTCTCTCCGGCCCGCACGACGGCCTCCTCGAACGGCAGCGATTCGAAGGCGTGCAAAGTGTTGTGATGGATGAAGATGCTGATGGGACCTTGCGCCGGCAGCAGGTGGGCGACGTGCTCTATGATCTCGGAAAGCGCCGCTGTGTCGTCGGCCGCGGTGGGCGGCATCGCCCCCTCAGGCGGGGATCGAGGCCGTCTTGGAGACGACCGACCCTTCACGGTCGATCTCGTAGATGATCGGCCGGCACGTGTCGATGTTGACCTTCATGATCTCGTCCGGAGAGAGCCGGTCTAGATCCATCACGATCGCGCGCAGCGAGTTGCCATGCGCGGAGACCAGCACGTTCTGGCCCGCCTGCGCCTTCGGCAATATTTGAGACTTGAAATAGGGCAAGGTCCGCTCGGCCGTGTCCTTGAGGCTCTCGCCGCCCGGGGGCTTGACGTCGAAGGAGCGCCTCCAGATGTGCACCTGAGCGTCGCCGTACTTCTTGGCGGTCTCGGCCTTGTTGAGGCCCTGAAGGTCGCCGTAGTGGCGCTCGTTGAGGGCCTTGTCCTTGAAGACGGGAATCCCCTTTTGGCCGAGCTCGTCTAAGAGGATGTCGAGCGTCTCCTGCGCGCGCTTGAGCACGGATGTGAAGGCGCAGTCGAACTTGATGCCTCTGAGCTCCTTGCCCGCGCGGTGGGCTTCCTTCTCGCCGAGCTCGGTGATCGAGACGTCGACCCAGCCCGTGAAGCGGTTCTCGAGGTTCCACTGCGACTGGCCGTGGCGCACGAGCACGAGCTTGCCCATCGTCACTTCTTCTCTTGGGCCTTCGCTCCGAGAGCGAGCAGGTCCTTGACCGCCTTGCGGAAATCGTCGAGGTGCACCGGCTTGGCGAGGAACTGAGAGCCTTCGGGGTCTGCGATCTGGCTCAGGATCTCTTCGGGAGAGGCCTCGCCGCTCATAAAAAGGATCGGCGTCAGCCGGCTGGCCTGGTTGCGGCGCAAGGACTCGAAGAGATGCGCGCCCGTGTTGCCGGGCATGTGGAAATCGAGGATCACGAGGTCCGGCTTCATCGCGCGGGCCTTCTGCATGCCCTCGGCGGGGTCGCCGGCCGAGTCGGTCTGGTGGCCCTCGCGCTTGAGGATCTCGGTGAGCAGCTCGACGATCTCGAAGTCGTCGTCAACGATGAGGACCTTGGCCATGAGGGTGGAAAGCGGAATCATTATAGCGGCTTTGGAGGGCTTAGGGAAGAGAGGCGCCGGGGCGCCCTCAGGGATTTCCCGACATGCGCCGCGCCGCGGCCAAGTTCGTGCGCGCCTCGGCGAACGCCGGCTCCAGACGCAGCGCGAACTCGAGGTGCGCGACGGCTCTGTCGCAGCGGTCCAGGCGGCAGAGCGCCAGGCCGAGGTCGTTCTGCGTGGCGGCCAGCCCCGGGTCGATCTCCGCCGCCCAGGAGAAAAAACGCTCCGCGCCCGCCCAATCTCCGCGCGCGTAGCAGGCCGCGCCGAGTTCGTGGTACTCCGCGGCGGGAGAGCGGCGCGAGAGCTCGCGCTCGCGGGCCGCGTCCGCCGGGCGGCCAGCGTCTTCGTAGGCCGCGGCGAGATTGCCGTGCGCCGTCGACGAGCCGGGGGCGACCGCGACCGAGTGCTCCCATAAGCTCACCGAATCGCGCCAGAACCCCGTCTGGCGCCAGGTCAGGGCTCCGAGCAGGAGGATGATGGCCCCCGCCGGAAGGCTCCAATCTCGCCGGGTTCGCAGAAAAGCTCCCGCGAGGACCGCCCAAGGCAGGCAGGCGAGATAAGTGTAGCGGTCGTTGGCGGCGGTGTTGCCGGTCTTGATGAAGCCGAGCACGGGAGCCAGCAGGATGAGATAGCACAGCCAGGAGGCCAAGATCCAGGGCCGTTCGCGGCGCCAGCCCCAAGCGGCCGCCGACAAGGCGATCGTGATCAGGGCGCAGGACAGATAAAGCCCCGGGTGCGTCAGCCGGGACAGCTCATACCAAGGCGCCAGGCCCAATGGCGCGAGCGTTTTCCAGAGATAAAACCCCGGCGTGAACAGGACCTTGCAGAGCCGGGGAATGAGGCCGTAGAGTTCCAGGGACAACGAGCCGCCGGAGGCGCCTTGGGCGGCGAGAGCGGCCGCGGTGGCCGCGATCGCGAGCAAAGCGAAGGGAGCCTTCTCGAGCAGGACATCCCGGTGGCGCGGGTCGCCCCAGCGCCGCGGGTCCGGAGGGAGACGTCCGAGGGTGAGCGCGTCGAGTACGACGAGGATCAAGGGCAGCCCGATCGCGAAATTCTTGGAGAGGAGGCAGAGCCCGTAGGCGAGGCAAGAAGCCGCGATCCGTCTTTTGAGATAGGCTAGCAGAGCCAGCAGGAGGAACAGGTCGGCGAGGACCTCGCGGCGCTCGGTGATCCAGGCCACGGCCTCGGCTCGCAGCGGGTGCAGCGAGAATATTAATGCGGAAAAGGCCGCGGCGAGCCTTTTTTGGCGGTCCTCGGGACCCGGGAGCAGGCTCAGGCTCAGGAAGTACATGATGACGGCGCAAAGGCCGTGGAGCAGGAGGCTCGTCAGATGAAAGTGCGCAGCATCGAGCCCCCACAGCCCGTAGTCGGCGCCGTAGCTGAGCCAGGTCAGCGGCTGGTAGACCGTCATGACCGTTGTGGTCAGCATCCAGTGCGGGTCGCGCCAGCCGTGGGACAGGAACTCCGCGTTGTCGACCAAAGTCGCCCGGTCGTCCCAGATCAGGAAGCCGCCCTTGAGCGCCGGCAGGAAGCAAAGCGCCGTCGCGGCCGCGACGAAGACCGGGGGCGCGATCGCCCATGCCCAGCGGCGCCTGGCGTCGGGGGACCTCACGACGAGAGGATAGCCGAGCTGGACCGGCCCGTCAAGCCCGGCGGTTGTGGCCGGCCTTCATGCGGAACATCCGCTTGTCGGCCATGGCGATGAACTCCTTGACGCTGCCCGAGGCGGGCAGGGAGGCCACGCCGTAGCTGAAGCGGATGTCCTCCTCGGTGACGTTGGTGTGGGCGCCGGCCAGAATCCTCTCTGCGGCCCTCTGCGCGCGCGAAGGCCCCAGGCCGGGCAAAAGGATGACGAACTCGTCGCCGCCGTAGCGGAACACGGCGTCGACCTCGCGGCGGATGCTCTTGTTGAGCACCATCGCAAACGCCCTCAGGATGCGGTCGCCCTCGAGATGCCCGCGGGTGTCGTTGACCGCCTTGAAGCCGTCGAGATCGATGAGGATCATCGAGAGCCTGCCGCGCTGACGGCGCGCGCGGCTGACCTCCTGGACCAGGCGCTCGTGGAAGTGCCGCTGGTTGTAGAGCCCGGTCAGATTGTCGGTGATCGAGAGCTCGCGCAGTCTCCTCTCGAGCTCCACGCGCGAACTGATGTCCTTCGATATCCCCAAGGTCCCGATGACGCGGCCGGCGCGATCCTTGAGAAGAGCCACCGACATGCTCACGTGGACCTTGCGCCCGTCCTTCCCTTTGAGGGCGGTCTCGTGGTTCTTGAGGCTGCCCTGGCGGCGCAGCAGGCGCATCATGCGGTCGGCCTCGGCGCGGCCTCCGGCGTAGAGCTGATGCGCCGGGCGCCCCACGAGCTCGGCGCTCGAGTAGCACGTCATCTGCGAGGCCCCCGGGCTGAAATAGATCACGCGGCCGCGGACATCCGTCGTGCAGATCGCGTCGCTGGTCGACGAGACGATCGCCTCGAGGTATTCCTTGGCCCGGATGAAGTCGCTGGAGAGATGGACCAGCGGTGCCGCGGGGACGTTGGGGTTCGGCATGCCTTCAGCGTATCTCCTGCGGCGGGTCCGGACCAGGGACATCGGACCCACGCGGCACGGGACAATGGACCCGGGCCTTCGGGCCCAGGCTCAGGCCGGCTTGCGGCGGCGCTCGAGCGCGGCGAAGGTGCGGTCGATCTTCGCCTTGAGGGCGTCGAGGTCGATGGGCTTGACCATGTAGTCGACCGCGCCGAACAGGAGCGCGTCGTTCAGAGTTCCGGCGTCGGCCAAGCCCGAGACGACGAGGATCGGGATGTCGGCGGTCTTGGTGTCGGCGCGGAACTCCCGGGTCAAAGTGATGCCGTCGACGTCGGGCATCATGATGTCCATCAGGATGAGGTCGGGCTTCTGGGTCTTGAGGAAATCGCGCGCCTTCTTGGCGTTGGACGCGCAGCTGATGTCGAAGCCGAGCAGCGCCAGGCCCTGCGAGTAGAAGTCGCAGATCGAGGCGTCGTCGTCGATGGCGAGAATCCGCTTTTTCGGCGGCATGGGCTAAGTATAGCCCCCCTGGGACCAATTGTCGAGGCTTGGCCGGGTCTCGCCCCGCGTCCAGGCCAGATAGGCCGCCGCCATGAGGACGGCGTCCATGCACAGGGTCGCGGTCGGGCTGGGGTGGAAGCCCCTGATCCCGAAGCAGCCGCAATTGGGCAGCTGGATGTCGCGCGCCTTGAGCGAGAGCAGGGCTCCGATGAAGCACGCGAACAAGCCGCCCGCGGCGGCGGCGGCCTGCCGGGTGAAGTAGCCCAGGATCAGGGAGTAGCCCAAGAGCAGCTCGATCCAGGGCAGGAAGACCGAGAGCGCCATGGCCATGTCCGGCGAGATGAACTGGAGCTGGTAATTCGAGATGATGAGCGCGAACTCCTCGGAGGGAGAGGCGGATTTCATCGTGCCGGAGGCGACGAGCACCGCGCCGATGACCAGCCGCGCGGCCAGACCCAGCGCGTCGGTCCCCGTTATTTCCGGTTTTTTAAGATTTTGTCGATCCATATCGTGCCGGCGTTGGCGAAGGTCTGCGAGCCCGGAAACCGCCGCTGGTTGATGAAGAAGGTCGGCGTCGAGCCGATCCAGCGGTCCTGGCCCTCCTTCTTGTCGGCGTCGACGGCGGCGGCCGCCGACGGGTCATTAAGGCAGGCGCGCAGGGCGGACTCCTCGGCCCCGGCCTTCCTCGCGTAAGGGAGCAGGGCATCGACCGGGTCTTTGGGAGGCCCCGAGGATCCGGGATTTTCGACGAGGTCGGCCCATTCCCGCTGGTGCTCATAGAGCAGATCGTGCGTCTCCCAAAACTTCCCCTGACGGCCGGCGCACTCCGCGATGATGGCGGCTTGGCGCGCCCAGGGGTGCGGCCGCGGGGTCAGGGGGAAATGCTTGAAGAGGAAATGCACCTTGCCGTCGTACAGGGCCAGCAGGTTCTTGAGGCCCGGCTCGGCCGCGCGGCACGCCGGGCACTCGAAATCCGAGAACTCGGCGATGACGACCGGAGAGTCGGGCGGCCCCTTTTGCCGGTAGGACGGCGCCTCCTCCGCCGTGGGCTTGACCACGCGTCGGACCGAGAAGACAGAGAGCGAGGCCGCGGTCAGCACGATGGCCGCACCCCAAAGCCGCCTCTCGAACGACTTGCTCATGGCGATACTATATAAAAAAGCTCCCCCGCCCGGAAGGGCGGGGGAGCTTTCCTAAAGCAACGGAGCTACTTGACGAGCTTGGCCGCGTCGACGAGGCCCGCGCCCTGCAGGTCGGCCGGATGCTCGGCGCCGGCCGAATCCTTGAGCTTGGTCGCCGCCGCGGTCAGCTTGGCGCGCACCGCGCCGTAGCCGTGCGCGCCCGAGGCCACCGCCAGCGCGGCGAGGCCTGCGTTGTGCGGGGTCGCCATCGAGGTGCCCGACATCGTGGCCGTGCCGCCGCCCGGAGCCAGCGAGAGGACGCTCACGCCCGGTCCGATCAGGGCGACCGCGGGGCCGCCGCTCGAGAAGGAGGCGACCTGGTCGCTCGAGTCCGAGGCGGCGATCGCGATCGCGCCGTCGTAATGGGCCGGGTACCCGACCGAGTCCTCGCCCGGGCTGTGATAGGAGTTGCCGGCCGCCGCGATGAGCGCGACGTTGTTGTCCTTCATCGCCTTGACGGCCGCCTCCAGCGAGGCGTTGCCCTGGCTTGCGCCCAGCGACATGCTGGCCACGTCCATGTGCTTCTCGACGGCCCACTGCATGCCCGCGATGACGTCGTCGAAGGTGCCGGAGCCGTTGGCGTCGAGCACCTTGACGCCGTAGAGATCCACGCCGGGCGCGACTCCCCAGATGGCGGTGCCGCCGATGACCTGGCCCTGGCCCGCGATCGTCCCGGAGACGTGCGTGCCGTGGCCGTGGTCGTCCTTGAAGTCGGCTGTCTTGGTGATCGCGTTCCAGCCGCCCTTGATGACCGGCTTGAGGTCGGGATGGTCGTAGTCGATGCCGGTGTCGATGACCACGAGCTTGACGCCCTGGCCCTTGGTCTTGCCCCAGGCTCCGGGAGCGTTGACGCGCTGCACGCCCCACGGAAGGGGATCGGCGAGGACGCGCGCCTGACGCGCGGGCTTGAAGGGCGAGATGATCGCATGGATGTCTGGAAAAACGTTGTCCTGGCTGGGGGCCGAGACGGCCTTGAGCCAGTTGATCTTGGGGTCCTCGTCGACGCGCAGCACCTCGGGCCGGCTCTTGAGCCGGGAGTCGGCGATGCGGACGTCCGCCGCCGGCATCTCGACGACGACCGCGTTGATGAGCTCGAGCGTGCGCACGACCTGTCCGCCCGAGGCTTCCGCGATCGCGAGCCGGTCGGCGGCGGGCACGGAGTCCTTGAAGGCCACGATCCGGCGGACCGGTCCGGTTTGCTGGGACGACACGTTCTCGGCGCGCGCGGCGGCCAGGCACAGCAGTCCCAGTGCCAAGAGCCCGGCGATCATCCCCACCAGCTTCTTCGCTTTGAGCATACCTTCCTCCTTGATGCCGGCCTCCCAGAGACCGGCGATGTGCGTATGCTAGCACACTCGGGCCAAAAGGCCTAGTGGAAAGATAGGCCTTTAGGGCAATTTTTAGGGGGGGTCTTTTTGGGGGCCGAAGAGGCCTCGGCGGTCGAGGTCGCGCACGTTGGTGGGGAAGGAGCGGGCGGCTTCATCCAGCGAGAATTTCATCAGCGCCAGGGACCAGGCCGAGTCGGGGCAGAGGATGACCGCGCGGTCGCGCAGGTCGCGCTCCTCGGCGTCCTTGATGATGCGGTCGGCGATGTCCGGGGGCGCCTGCGAGATGACGCGGGTCGTGAAGCCCTGGTTCTTGAAGTTGTACTCCAAGGCGCGCAGGAGGTCCTTGTAGGAGCTCGAGAGCCAGCGCGCGAACTCGGGCGCGTCGTCTCCGAAGCCCGAGAAGCGCTCCTTGAAGGCGTCGGGGGTCAGGATCTTCGGCCGCTCGGAGACCACGCGCCCTTCGCGCAGCCGGGTCTTGTTGGCCAGGTCCTCGACCGACGAGATCAAGTGGTATTGGATGTCGGTGGCGCCGAAGGTCGAGAGGGCCGCGCGCGGTGCGCGCAGAACCGAGGTCCTTCGGAGGTAGGATTGCATGAGCTTGGCATCCATGCCCCCATTATATCACGCGGCCCCGGGGCGGGCGGCCCGGCGTTTGGGCCAAAGGACCCAGTTGCGGCGTAGGCCTTCCTTATATTAGGATGTGGCATGCAGAACGGCACCATCGTGAAGCTTCTCCTGGCCTCGGTCCTGGGCCTGGTTCTTTCCGGCACTTTTTAAGTTATCACGGACTGATAACAAAGCCTCTGTCCCTGCTCCCTCCCCAACACGGACCAAAGCCTGTCTCGCCGCTTCCCTAGCGCTTCAGGCGGCGCGGCGGCTTGCGCGATATACTCTTGGCATGACGCAAGAACAGGAGAACCGCCAAATGACCAAGAGACAGAATCTTTCCCTTCTCATCGTCGCTCTTCAGTTGGCCTTCGCGGCCGGCGCCTTCGCGGAGGGGGGCGGCCGTTATCCGATCAACTTCGACGGCGGTCCCGGCTGCGGCAGTCTCAAGCTTATGGACGACGGCGGCGGCAAGGGCCCAGGCTGCGGCGGACATAAGATCGCCTTCGGCGGGGGAGAGGCCGTCATGGAACCTTTCCACGCGATCACGGCCGGCGTCGCCGCGGGGATCAAGAACCTCAACGGCACGCCGGTGCTGCCGGACCTGTCCTTCCTTCAAGACGGCAAGGACGGGCCGATCATCGATCCCGAGCCCGCGGCCGTGGAGAGGCTCTGGGACGCGCAGGCTCAGCTCAAGGCGATCATCGCCGATTACAATGCGCGGATCGCTCGCGAGACCGACGACGCGGCCAAGGTCTCTCTCTACAAGATGCGCGACAAGGCGCAGTGG
Organism: Elusimicrobiota bacterium; assembly: GCA_016194705.1. Classification (GTDB taxonomy): domain Bacteria; phylum Elusimicrobiota; class Elusimicrobia; order UBA1565; family UBA9628; genus PALSA-1176. The sequence goes on from JACQAZ010000048.1 coordinate 46,285, forward strand.
GGCCTCGACCAGGTCACGATGGCTCTCGAGAAGCTCGCCAAGGACGGCGCCAAGAACGACAAGCAGGCCAAACTCGATGCGCTGATGAGCCAGGCCGCGTTCCTCAATAAGGTGATGTCGGCCTATCTGGGGACTCCCGGGACGTTTTCGGACACTTGGAAGCTTCGGGACGAGGACTTCGATCTCGAGGTCGGCGGCGACGCGATCTACGAGCTCATCGTCAAGCGCATCCCGTTCCTCGGCGGCGCCGTGCGCGGCCGCATCCGGATCAGAAGCGGGGAGCAGATGGTCTCCCAGTTCAACTCGCTCAAGTCCGAGTACTACACCGTCCTGCTCGACGCCTCGCAGACCCTGCGCGACATGGGCAAGAAGCCGGCGGCCGACAAGCGGCTCATCGGGCTGACTTCTTGGGGCTACAAGACCGGCGTGGTCTACCCCGACACCCACGACATCGACTCGAAGCCGATCCTGACGAGCGATCAGCGGGACAGCATCATCGACTAGGGCGATATAGCGCCGCCGGGTAGGCGATGCCCGGCGGCGCTCTCCCGATGGTGCTCCGGGTAGGCGATGCCCGGGGCACCTTCGGGGGAAAAGAGATCATGAGCAAGAAAAACTTGGTTCTGATGACGGTGATGCTGGCTTGCGCCGGAAGCGCCTCGGCGCAATCGGCTCCGCAGACGCTCGAGTCGGCGTTCCAGCAAGCCAAGACCTACAGGAAGTACACCCTTGAGGAGCGCTTGAACAAAGAGCTCGAGCGGCTGTACGCCGACGACATCGCGGTGCGCTGCGACGCGGTCGAGCAAATCAAAAGGATCGCCTCTGAGGACCTCGTCCGCGGCCGCAAGTGGATCAAGAATCAGGCCGCCGCGCAGTCCGGCTCCGACGCGCTCGAGGTCTCGGAGCGGCTCAAGGAGGCTCTCGACGCTTTGCCCATGCCGAAAATCCTGTCGGCGAGCCTCAAGATCGTCGGCGAGCCCAAGGTCGGCGAGGAGATCCAGGTCAGCCTGCGGATCGAGAACATCGGCGAGGGGACCGTCGTCGCGGTCAAGGCGCTCAACGGATTCGTCGACAGCCGCTTCCCCAGCTACGACATCTCGGTCAAGGACGGCTCGGGGCGCGACGTCGACCAGGCCGTCGACGAGAACCGCCGCGGCACGGGAGCGCTCTTGGTGCTCCGATCCAATGATTTCGTCGCGCTCGAGCCGGGCGCGGACTTCAACGCGCTCAACGGCGACTCGGCGCATGTCCCGCTGTGGCACGTGCACGGCCAGCCCTGGAAGCCCGAGAAGCCCGGGCACTACAAGATCAAGGTCGTCGTCAACTATGCCGAGCCTAGGCTCGAGATCCCGAATTACCTGGACCGTCACGAGAAGGCCGCGCTCGAGGCCTTCGGCAAGCGTTTACCCATGCAGAAGTTCGAGGCCGAGGCGGAGGTCGAAGTAAAGCCCTGATGAAATAAGCAAAAAACCGTTTTGCGCCGTCGGGTAGGCGATGCCCGGCGGCGCATCCTTTTTGGGGGCTAGGACCTAAGGCCCAGACCGGGCCCGGTCCTAAGACACCTGATGGCTCGGGGCCGCCCTGATATCCTTATGGCATGCACGGATTCATCTGGGGGGGAAAATCCATGAAGAAGCTGATCCTTTGGGCGTTTATTTTCGTCGCCGCGTCCGGCTCGGCCTGGTGCAAGGGGCCCGGCTGCGGCAATCTCAATCCGCCCATTTTGGGAGGCCCCGGCTGCGGCGGCCACAGAGGCCCCGGCTGCGGCGGTCACAGCATACACACCGCGGTGTTCGACGTCGACGCCGCCTGGACCGCGGTCCAGCGCGCGAAGACCTACGCCAAGGACAACGGCAAGAAGGTCGCTGAGGTCCCCGTCGAACTCGCCGGGATCCTGACGATCATGCCGTACGGCGACGAGCCGTCCTGCGGGAAGAACGCCTCGGTCGAGGACCGGATCAAGGCCAAGCAGACCTATTGGGACCTGCAGGCCTTGGTGCTCAACGCAGAAGCCGACCGGTTCTATCAGGAGTCGGATGACGCCAAGGACAAGGGCGATTTCTCGGCGGCGCTGAAGGCCGCGACGTCCTCGGCCAAGTTCCGCGGCGCGGCCAAGACCGCGGAAGCCATCGTCTCGGACTGCAAGGCCGATGCGGCCTACGCCGACGTGACGGCGAAGAAAGACGAGTCGCCAGAACGGCTCATCAAGAGGAAGAAGACGCTCTTCGCGAGCCTCTCCGGCGGCAAATAAGAAGGGAACAGATCGCTTCGCAGGGAGCCGGTCTCCGCGAGGGGGCCGGCTCCCAGCTTTTAACAGCCGCGGCTACGATTCGGTGACCTCGTTGGACAGTTGGTTCTTGCCCGGGCCGTCTGTCTTGGGGAAGTGACGCGCCAGCTCCTGGCCCACCTCGCGCACGCAGGCCTCGATGCCTTCCGGGTAGCGGCGGGCCGCGAAATGCTCCGTGAGCGTCTTCGCGGCCTTGTCCCAGAGCTTCTGTCCCGCGCGGGCGTGGATGCCCTCGTCGCCATAGATCGCGAAGCGGTGGTCGAGGTGCGAGATCAGGATCAGCACGCCGTTGCGGCCGTCGGTCTTCTCGAGACCGAGCTTGAAGAAGGTCCTCTTGGCCAGCTCGAGCGCGTCGCCCTTGCCCGCGCGCCCGATCACGTGGACGTGGATCTCGCCCGCGGTCTTGGCCTCGAGCAGCGCGATCTCCGCCGCGATGCGCTTTCTTTCGTCGTCCGTCAGGAAATGACGGAACATGCGCCGTACTAACCGCGTCCACGCCAGGGGATGTTCACCAGCCGCCACTTGCACCACCTCCTCCCGAAGAGCCTCCGCCGCCCGAGAACCCGCCGCCGAAATCGCTCCCGCCCGAGGACCACCCGCTCGAGCCCCCGGAACTCGAGCCCTGCGTGAAATCGATGAAGAACCACGCGCTGTCGCGGGCTCGCTTGCCCATGGTCGAGACCATGACGTTCTGGACGACGACCATGAGCAGAATGAAGACCACGACGACGACCGTGACCAGCGCGGAGAAATCCTCCGCGGAACCCGAGGACGGCGGCGGGGGGGCCGCTCCTTTCTCGAGCCGTGCGATGAGGCCGTCGACGACCGCTTGGACGCCGCCGTCGAAATCCCCGCCCTTGAAATGCGGCACCCCCTGTTCGCGCGCGATCTGCCCCGCCTGAAGGTCGGTGATCGTCCCCTCGAGGCCGTAGCCGACCTCGACGCGCCACTTGCGGTCTGTCTTGTAGAGGCAGAGCAGGAGCCCGTCGTTGCCCTTGGCGTCGCCGACCTTCCAGGCGCGGAAGACCTTGTTGGAGTAGTCCTCTAGGCTCTCGCCGTCCATGCTCTGGAACAGGGCGACGACGAACTGGTGATGGGAGCGCTGCGCGAACGAGCTCAGCGTCCGGCTCAGGCGCTCTTCGGCGGCCGCCGAGACCACGCCCTCGTTGTGGACGTAAGAGCGCGGAGAGGGGGGGATCGCCTTGGCGGCCCAGGCGGCGCCGGGCCACAGCAGAAGGAAGGGGAGAGCCAGCCTGAGCCGGCGCATCGGTCTAGAACTTCACCGCGGGCGCCGTCTGGGCCGTCTCTTCGGCGGCGAAGTAGGCCTTTTCCTTGAAGCCCGCGACCCCGGCGATGACCGAGGCGGGGAAGCGGCGGATGCCCACGTTATAGCCCTGGACGGCCTCGTTGAAGTCGCGCCTGGCGACCGCGATCCGGTTCTCGGTGCCCTCGAGCTGGTCCTGCAGGCTGCGGAAGTTTTCGGTCGCCTTGATGTTCGGGTAGTTCTCGACGACGGCCATCAGGTGGCTCAGCGCGCGGCCGAGCTCGCCCTGCGCGTCGGCGAAGCGCTTGAACTGCGCCGGATCGTTGAGCACGGACTTATCCACGGTAAACGAGCCGACCTTGGAGCGCGCCTCGACGACCGCGGTCAAGGTCGACTTCTCGAAATTGGCCGCGCCCTTGACGGTCTCGACGAGGTTGGGCACGAGGTCGAGGCGGCGCTGGTACTGCGTCTGGACCTGGGCCCAGGCCGAGTTGACCGCCTCCTGCTTGGTCACGAGGCCGTTGTACACGCCCATGAACCAGAGGCCCAGCATGACGAAGAGCCCGACGAGCACGCCGACGGCGATCAAAGCGGTTTTCATGGTCTCATTAGACCGATTTCCGGGACCGCCGTCAAGGCGCCGCGGTCGAGGTCGAGAGCTCGGGGACCGCGAGCGTGCCGCTCGAGACCTCGGTCGCGGCGGAGAGCTCGGTCGAGGTATACACCTCGAATTCGGTCTCCTCCTCGTCGGTCATATAGCCCGAGGCGCGCATGCGCGCCATGACCCGCCGGCTGTTGCGGTCGACATACGGCCCGCCCTTGCCCGGGTCGTGCCGGGCGGGGCTCGGCAGCACGACGGCAAGGGCCACGGCCTCGTCGACGGAGAGCTCGGAGGCGTGCTTGCCGAAATAGGCTTGGGCGGCGGCCTCGGCGCCGAAGATCCCCTTGCCCCATTCCGCGATGTTGAGGTAGAGCTCGAAGATGCGCCGCTTGCCGAGCTCGCGCTCGAGCCGCAAGGCGATCAAGGCCTCCTTGATCTTGCGCAGCGGGTTCTTCGACGGCGAGAGGTAGAGGTTGCGCGCGACCTGCTGGGTGATCGTGCTGGCGCCGTAGGCCAAGCGGCGTTCCGCGATGTCCTTGTCGAGCGCCAGCTGCACGGCCTTCCAGTCGACGCCGTTGTGACGGTAGAAGGTGTCGTCCTCGGCGGTCAGCACCGCGTGCTTGAGGTGCTCCGAGATGTCGTCCCAGGCGACCCAGGTCCAGCGGACGCTCAGCGGCTTGCCCTTGGCGCGCGCCTGGCGCTGGCGCAGTTCGATGTAGGCCGTCGTCGTCGGATTGGTTTTCTTGAGCCGGGCGACGTCGGGGAGCCAGACGAGGTAGGCCGCCGAGGCGGCAAATGAGAGGATCAGCGACCAGACGAGAAGATTCCCGACGCGGCTCACGCCCTATTCTACTTTTTCCGTCCTCTCGACAAAACCCGGCCGCCGGGCTATACTGGGCTCGTGGACTTCATCTCGGATTGGCGCGACAAGGGCCTCTTGAGGCCCGAGCAGGCCAAGGTCCTGTTGGAAATAGAAAACGATAGGATATTTTCGATCTCGGCCGAGCTTCGGGCCCTCCTTTATCTCGGGGCTTTGCTCATCGTGGCCGGCGTGGGCGGGACGGTCAAGAGGTATGTCCTCGAGCTCGGCCCCGTCGCGATCAGCGGGGGCTTGTCCTTCGCCGTTCTGGCCGGCCTCTACTACTGCTTCTCGCGCGGGGCCCCGTACTCTTCTCAGAAAGTCGAATCGCCGACGCCCGCCTTCGACTACGTCCTTTATATGAGCTGCGCCTTTTGGGGAATCCTCTTCGGCTACCTCGAGACGCATTACCATCTCCTAGCCGAGCATTGGGACTATTATCTCCTGTTGTCCTCCGGCCTTTTCTTCTGGCTCGCCTACCGTTTCGACAACCGCCTCGTGCTGGCGATGGCCTTGACGACCTTGGGCTCCTGGTTCGGACTGCGCTTCTCGCATCTCGACCTGCCGTTTTTCGACCTGCGCACGCGCGGACTGGGCTTCGGGACCACGGTCGTGCTGGCGGGCTGGTGGCTCGAGAACCGGGCGAGGATCAAGGACCACTTCGCCGACACCTACTACAACGTCGGCCTGCACGTGCTGTTCTGGACCTTGCTGTGGGGGCTCTTCGACAAAAAAATAATGTCTGCCTACACGCCGGCCTTGGCGATGCTCACGACGGCCGTCATCACCTACGGTCTGAGGCGGCGCAGCTTCCAATACTTCCTCTATGGGACGGTCTACGGCTACATCGGGCTGTCCTACATCATCGTCACCGAGTTCTTCGACAAGATGTGGAGTTCGATCGGGGGCCTCTCTTTCTACTTCTTGGCCTCGTCCGTGTCGATGCTCGCGGTGATCTTCTACTTTCGCCGCCGTCTGGAGCAGGACGCATGAGGATCCTGGGCGAGGAGACGGAGGAGAAGTTGCACGCTCTCGAGTCCGCGCGGGGCTGGAAGCGTTCGGGCCTCATCGCCCCCGAACAGCTGGCGCCGATCGAGGCGGCGCTGGGCCCGCTTCCGGTTCAGGGGGGCTGGGCCGTGAGGCTGCTCCTCTTCGGCTTCGTCCTGTCGGCTCGGGCGGCCTTCAACACCTTCTTCACCTGGTCGTTTTTCGGCCGCTCGGTCTGGGACGGGAGCGGCCGCTTGGACCTGGCGGCCTACTACCTGCTGAGCGCTCCGGTCCTCTACCTCGTCGGGGAGTTCGCCGCGCGGCGCTGGCGGCTCTATCGCTTCGGGGTCGAGGAAGGGCTCATGGCCGGCGCTCTGATCAACCTCTGGACCGGGCTCGCGCTCCAATTCTTGGGGTCCTCGTCTTGGGACCTCGAGCACAAGTCGCTGGTCATCGCAGGGCCGCTGGCGCTGGCCTGCGCCTGGCTCTACGCGCGCGCGGGCTACGCCTGGGCGGCCTTCGGCGCGGCCGCGGCTCTGGCCATCGCGGTGCTCGGCCGGTTCACAGGCTGGACGGAGAACGGCGTGCGGCTCTTGGCTTGCGGGCTCTTCGCCGCCATGCTGGCCGCGTCGTTCCTGCGCCGCGCGACCTCCGCACACGACCGTTTCGGCTGGCAGGCGCTTCAAGCGACGCTCTTCTTGATGGGCTGTCTGGTCCTCAACGTCAAGCTCGAGCATGCCTTCGATATTTCCTGGACCCCGGCCCGGGGCGGCGGCAACTTCTACTGGTGGAGCTTCTTCATGATCTTTTTTTTGCCGTCGCTGGCCTTGGGCTGGGCCGTCCCGCGGCGCCATCGGTCGATGCTCGCGGCCGGATTCATGGCGGCGCTGGTCGGGGTCGTCAGCGTCAAGCCGTACCTCGGCCTGGCGCGGCATGCGTGGGACCCGGCGGTGCTGGGGCTCTCGCTCATGTGCTTGTCGATCTATCTCAGACGCTGGCTCGACGCGGGTCCCGACGGCCAGCGCGGAGGCTGGACCGCCAAGCCCCTCATCGTGGGCAGAAACGACGGCCCGGACATGATGTCGCTGGTCGCCGCGGCGACGGCGGCGTCGGCGGGCGGCGCGGGGCCCGCGCCGGAACAGAAGGGCTTCACGGGCCAGGGCGGCTCCTCGGGCGGGGCCGGAGCCGGCGGGAGCTTCTGAACTACGGGTTCGGCGGGTCGACGATGGCGGCCTTCGCGTCGTTGGCCAGCACGCCGGCGTCGCTCGTGACCACGAGATGGGTCTGCTCGAAGTTCACGCGCGCGGTGCCCGGGCCCTCGAGCCGGAAAGAGTACGGGAACTTGACGGTCTCCCCTGGAGCCAATGTCCCAGGAAACGCGAGTGCTGCGGGCTGTGTGATGGAGGTCCCCGGCTGTCCGTCTTCGGTGATCGTCTCCTGGCGCGCGGCGGCCTCGAGACCCGAGATCGCGGCCGAGCCCGTGTTCTGGATCTCGATCTCGGCCCGGGCCAGGTCGTGATGGAAATAGATCGGGTAGGTCTGGCGCAGCCCCTCCGGCACGCCCGAGGGCACGAAGCGCGCGGGCTGGCGCGACAAGCGGACCCAGAACCCGTCGGCGGTCCCCTCGGTCAGACCGTACACGTCGAAGAAATTGATCCGGAAGCGCACGCCGCGGCCCTCGCGCCAGGGACCCTCCCAGAGCTTCTGGTAGACCGGCGGGTGGTAGTCGAGCGCGAAGATCTCGTCGAGCGCCGCGCTGACCAAGGCGACCCCCTCGAACGAGGGATCGCGCACGATCAGCATTCGGTCGACGGGAGCCTCGACGAGTTCCACGGGCGCCGCGAGCGGGAGCGAGCGGTCCCGGTCGGCTTCAGGGATGGCGTTGACGACCGGGACCGGCGCCAGGAACCCGTCGAGCCACCGCGTAAACAGGAGTGCGTCGATGCGCAGCAGGCGCAGCAGCCCGCCGCGAGTCCGGACGGCTTTGGCCGGCGCGGGCTTGACCGGCAGCGGGGCGACGCGCGCGGGCGGGGGGTAGAGGCCCGGACGGGCGGCATATCCCGCCATGAAGGCCACGTCGGCCGCGCCGGTCGACTGGCTGACCAAGGCGCCGAGAAGGGCGGCTCTGACGACGGTGGATAGCAGTTTTTTCATGGGAGGGGTACCTCGCAGTTAAGTATAACAGGCGCCCCGAAATCCGCCATGCCTATTTTGTCACAGGATGGAAAAATCACGGTAAAGGCTCTATACTCACTATGTCCGGCCATTCCCCACGGAGGTGTTCTTATGCCCGAACGCACGATCCGAATCCAGCTCGAGTTCAACCGCGGCCAGCTGAGGCTGCTGCTCGCCGCCGCTTTGGTCTGCGCGCAGGCCGCCGACCTCGCGTCGGAATCGCTGACCTTGACGACGACCTACCCCTCTCCCGCGGGGATCTACAACCAGGTCGTGACCACGGGCAACGCGGGGGCCGCGCCGATGGACACGACCCTCAACCGCAACGCCGGGAACACGGTCCTGGTGCCGCCGTCCAACGCCATGGGCAACGCGGGCGTGGGGACCAGCGCGCCGGGAGCGAAATTGGAGGTCGCGCTCGGCGACGTCTACATCTCGACGCCCGGCCGCGGACTCATCGTCCGCAGTCCCAACGGCGCGCAATGCCAGCGCATCCTCGTGAGCAACGACGGCAACTTGTCCACGGACGCCGCGAGCTGCCCGTGAAAGGCTTCACCTTGGCCGAGGTCCTCATCGCCACTTTGCTGGTGGCCATCATGGCCATGGGCGCATTCTCCGTCGCGCTGACGGGCCGCGCCGCGTCGTCCAAGGGGCCGCGGCGCGCGGCCGCGGCGCTCGCCGTCCAGCGGGTCTCCGAGACCCTCAAGGGCTTCGTGACCGCCGATACCGCTCTCGCCCTCGGGCCCGGCGGCGCCGGGCCCAACGGTTGGGGACTGCCGGGAGACCGCTGCAATTGCTACGCCCTTCAGGCGGGCCCCCACGAGCTCGACCCGGCGCTCTGGCTGCCCCAGCTCGCCGCGGCCCCGTACTCGGGCACGATCTCCTACACCGTGGCGAGCGCGGCCACCCCCAACGGCCTGCGCCCCACGGCGACCTTCAGCGTCGCATGGACCGAGCCGTGAAGACCCGCGCGGGCGGTTTCTCGCTGGCGGAGCTCCTCATCTGCGTCAGCTTGATCTCGCTCGTGCTGTTGGCCCTGTTCTCCGTGGTCACGCCGATCCTGCAGGCCCAGATCGCCCTGCAAGGCCGCCAGCGCGCGCAGGCCGAGGCGCTCATCGGGCTCAAGAGCCTCTCGAGCGAGCTCGCGCAAGCCACCGAGATCGACCGGCCCCCCGCAGGAGGGTCCAGAGACGCGCTTTCGGGATGCTCGAACTATTCGACGGCGCTGGGAGCCCCATTGGACCCCTCCGCACCGGTCCGGACCTTTTATTTTTGCGTGGTCGACGGCTCGCTCTACAGGCTCACCGGCCTCAGCTGCCCGCAGCCGCCGCCGCAGTGCGGCGTCGGGCCGGGCTGGCTTCTCGTCGCGAACAAGCTGTCCCACGAGGCGGGCCAGCCCGCGTACTTCACTCGCCCCGCCCGCCGCAACACGGTCGAGGTCCATTACAGCGTCGACTTCACGAATTCCAGCCAGGCGGTCGACGCCGCGATCGCCGTCGAGGCGGCCGCGGGAGGCAACCAATGAACCGCGGGGGCCTCGTGCTCATGCAGGTGCTCGTGGTCGCCGTGGTCGTGGGCTACCTGTGCTCACTCATCCTCGGGCTGCTCCTGCAGTCCGCCTACCAGAGCGCCGGCGTCGTCGGGGGAGTCACGGCGTCTCTCAACGCGCAGGCGGCCGTCGTCAAGGTGACCGACGTCTGGAACTCCGCGGGAGCGGTCTGCCGGTCCGACGGGGCCGCGGGGGTCTCGTGCGCGGGCACGGGCTGCTCGTGCTCCTGCACGGTGGCCGGCCTGCCGGCGGTGGCCGCGCGCGCCTCGACGGGCGCGTCCTGCGTCCTGACGGCCGTCTCGCCCTGACCATGCCCTGGGAACGGATCCGCTCGGCGCTGGCCGCCCCGCCCGCGCGGCGTGAGGCCGCGCCGACCGCGGCGGTGGCGTTGGTCTTGACGAAGGACTTCCAACTGCTGCTGATCCGGCGCGCCGAGCATCCGCGCGACCCGTGGTCGGGGCAGATGGCCCTGCCGGGCGGCAGCCGCGACGCGGGAGATTCTTCCTTTCTGGACACCGCGAGGCGGGAGACCCTCGAGGAGACCGGCATCGACCTGTCGGGGGCGGAGTTTCTCGGAGAACTCGATGACCTCGCCCCGCGCACGCCTTCGCTGCCGCCCGTGATCGTGCGGCCCTTCGTTTTCGGACTCTCCGCGAGGGTCGCCGTGAGGCCCAGCGACGAGGTCGCCGGGCATCTGTGGGTCGGCCTCGAAAAATTGAAGGCCTCCGCCGGGGCGGCCGAGGTGAAGTTTCGCGGCGAGACGCACAGAGTCGGCGCGTACCTCGCGAGCGATCCGCCGGTGTGGGGGATGACCCATCGCATCCTCTCCGGTTTCCTGACTCGGGTTCTCTGATATAATATCTCGGTCGCAAGGCGATGGAGTTCGCCGCAACCGTCCCGGTCTTTGCGGGGCTGATGACTCCTACCGAGTTCCGGTAGGGGTCTTTTTTATTATGATGGCGGAGGCCGAGATGGGGAAGTGGATGGGGCTGGCGGCGGGGTCGTTGGCCGGGGGATTCGCGCGCTACTTTCTGGCGACTTGGGTCTACGGCATCGCGGGAACCGGATTTCCGTATGGGACGCTTCTGGTGAACATTTCGGGGTGCTTTTTGATCGGGCTCTTCGACGGCCTGGCCGAGGTCAGGTTCCTACTCGGCCCGGACGAGCGGATCCTGCTGATGACGGGTTTCTGCGGGGCATACACGACTTTCTCGACCTTGATTTTGGAGACCTCGAAGCTGGCCGGCGGCGGCCAGTGGCCGCGGGCAGCCGCCAATTTCTTCGGCAGCGGGGCCTTGGGCTTCTTGTTGTTCCGCCTGGGAGCGGCCGTGGGAGGCATCAGATGAGACTCGAAGGCGAACAGAAGCTGCTGCGCATCTTCATCGGCGAGCGCGACCAGTGGGAGGGCGCTCCTTATATACGAGGCCATCGTCGGCGAAGCGCGCGAGCTCGGAATGGCCGGGGCCACCGTGCTCAAGGGCTTTCTGGGTTACGGCTGCAAGGCCCACATCCACACGGCCAAGCTCCTCGAGCTTTCCGAGGACCTGCCGATCGTCGTGGAGATCGTGGACACCGAGGCCAAGATCAAGACCTTGCTGCCCAAGCTCGACCTCATGGTCAAGGAAGGCCTGGTCACGCTCGAGAAGGTCCACGTGATCCTCTATCGGGCCCAGACGAAGAAAGCCTGAAACAAATCCGTAAAGCGATTCCTTCATACTCCTAGCGCCGAGTTCCTCATAGCGCGGGAGGAAGAATGAGACGCGAAGGCTTGATGTCGTGGCTGCTAGTCGCCGCCGCATTGGCGGTCCCCAGCGCCTCCCTTTACGTCTGGCTGACCGGAACGGTCGAGCGCGCCCACGACCAGGAGCAGACCGTGCGCCGCCAGCGCGAGACCCCGATCTTCGTCGCCCCGCGCCTGCGCGGGGGCTTGGTCAATCCGACGTCGCGCCCTCCCGAGGTCCGCATCCACGAGGAGGACAAGCCCGCCCCGGAAGCCGCGCCCGTCAAGGCCGCGGACGCGCCTAAACCGGCCCCGCAGCCCGCTCCCGCGCCGATCGCGAAGCCCCAGCCTGAGCCCGCGCCAGTGGCGGCCTGGTCGAGCCTGCGCGATCCGATGCTCTCTCCGAGCGAGGAGGCCATCCTCAAGGCTCCGCCTCCCAACGTCGACGCCCCTGAGGCGGCGCCCGTCGCGCGCCGCCGGACGCCGCGCGCCAAGCCTATCCAGGACACCGTGACGGTCGAGGCGATCATCGCCCTCGAGGGCATTCCCTCGGCGATCGTCAACGGACTGGCGGTCAAGGTCGGCGACATGGTCGGCAAGGTCAAGGTCGTCATGATCACGGCCGACCGTGTGACCTTCTCCTACCGCAGCCTTCGCTTCGCCAAGAGCATATAGGCTCCCGGCCCGGTCGTCAGTCGAACTTGAGGCCGGTCTGGCTCAGCTCGTCGAGCTTGTTGATCGAGTCGTGGGCCGAGCTGAAGTTCCGGCGCGGGAAGGGCGGCCCCGGCATCGGGCGCTCGCCCTGGCAATAGATCTCGCGCGAGCTGAGCAGGCAGTCCTGGTCCTCGAGCCGCGAGTGGAAGGAGCCCACGGTCTGCGCCGAGCCGGCGTCCGCGAAATTGACGCGCCAGTCCTCGTTGCACTTCTGGTACTCTTCCTCCACCAGCCAGCGGCCGCCCATGCCGCAGGGGGCGCCGTCCCGCAGAGACCTCCAGGTCCTGCCGTAGTAATCGACGCTGCGCAGGCTCGCCAAGTCGACGGGCTGGCCGATGTCCCTGCCTTTGAGCGTGAAGTTCCACGAGCCGTCGCGGGTCGGGGCCTTGCCGGAGAACTTGGCCTGCTTGTCCTTGCCCTGGCTGACCGTGACGGTGAACTTGCCCGACGAGCCGGCGGCGAATTGGACCTTGGTGGCCCCGGCGACGAACTCGACGGTCTTGCCGCTCTCGTCAACGAGGCGCACAGGTGCTGCTCCCGACAGGGTGAGCTGGCCGTTGCGGGTTTCCTCTCCGCAAGCGGCCATGATGAGCGCGGCCAGACACAGGACGAACGAAGTTTTTTTCTTCATTGGCGATGACGTCCTCCTTATCTCCCAGAGTCGGCTCATTCTAGCAATAATAAGGCGCCTTAATGACAGCCCTTTGCGTTCTCGGACTCGTATTTTTTGAGGGGCCCCAGGTTCACGGCTTTGCGGCGCTCGTCGATTCTCGGCGGGTCCTCGAAGGGATCGGGCTCCCAGCGGCCGGGCGCTGCGCAGCCGCCTTGAGTCGCGAACCTTTGCGGCCGTTCTTCGTGGACGGCCACGCGGTCCCAGAGCAAAGCGAAGTTCGCGGGATCGGTCTCGCCGGAGTGATAGAGCCGCTCAAGCTTGCCGAGGACTTCCTTCTGAAAGGGCACGTCCTCGTCCGAGTGCTGGACGACGAGCCAGGCCGCCGTGTCGGCGTCGTTGCCCCACTCGCCGATCTTGAACCACCCGTAGCGCTTTAGCAAAGGCTTGAGATCCGCCGCGTCGGCCGTATCGAGCGCCTGGAGCTGGCGGTCGAACCTCTTCATGTAGTACTTGGTCTCGTCGCGCGAATAATTCTTTTCGAAAGGCAGGTTGAATTTTCGCCGCAAGAGGACGTCGGTCTTGAGCATGTGCTCGAGCTTCATCTTGACCCATTTTCTGTCTGCGGAATCGGCGGGACGCTTGGCGAACTCAACTCGAGCCTCGGCGATTTGCGCGTCCGTCGCCGCCAAATCGGCGTCCGCGCGCGGGTAGCGCGCGGCAGTCAGGAGATAGACTGCGAAGCTCGCGAGCCAATGCTCTCCTTCATAGTGCCCGCTGGCGACATTGGCGAGCGCGTCGGCGGCGTGGCGGTCCGCGGCTTCCTCGAGGGTCTTTCTGACCGCATCACCGGCGGGCAAGGCGGCCGAGACGCCGCGCAGGCACCAGGCCCGCGAGAGGTTGAGCCCGTCGAGGTGCACGAGCTTGGGATCCGAGCGGTCGCTCACCGTCGCGGGGACCGAGAGGCTTTTGGGAAGCTCGGGCAGGAAGGCGTGGAACCAGGCGGAAAACTCCGCGGGCGAGAGCACGCGCCGCATGAGGTCGGCTTCCATGAGCGCCGGCGAGAAGAAATCCTCGCCTCCGGGCTCCCAGGAGGCCGGATAGTCCTTGTCGGCGGCGTAGTAGTCCATGGCGCGCGCGACCAGGAGATCCTCGAGCTTGGAGTTCTTTGCTGCGCGCGCGTAGTCGAGGGCGAACGCGATGCCGAAGGCCGTGTTGGGGTGCACGCCGGTGCGGATCGCGTAGGTCTGCTTGGGCAGGAAGTCCTCGTAGCGGGCGGCCAGGGCCTGGGCCAGCGGCTCGAGGTTTTTGGCCCAGCGCCGGGCGTCGGCGTCGTCGCTTGCGAGCAGCTCTTCTTGGAGCTTGAGCAGCCAAGCCCAGCCGTAGGTGCGCTCGAAGCTCTTGCGCTCCTTCTGGCCGAGGTAATCGATCTCGCCGGCGACGTTTTTCGCGGTCAGGTTCTCGTCGAGCGCCTTGCGGATCTCGCCGGCCTCCGGCAGGCCGGGGAATTCCCTCAGCAGCCGCGCGAGCAGCCAATGGCCGTGCAAGCAGGAGTGCCAGTCGAAGCAGCCGTAGAAGGCCGGGTGCATGGCCTTGGGGCTGCGGACGTCGGCGGCGTCAGCCATGACGTGGTCGGGCTTGTTGGGATACTCCTGGCGCACGCACTTCAGCGCGAGCTTCGAAAATCGCGAAGCGTCGCCGGCGGAGAGCTCCGAGGCGGCGGCGGGGCTAAGCCAGGCTAGAAGGGCCAGCGCGAGGTGCACCAGCCGATTCTAGCCTATTTCCCGCTAGTCGTTGAAAGGGAAGGGGTGGAGGACGTCCTCGACCTGGCGCGCCGCCATCGGCATGTTGAGGCGCATCCAGTACAGGATGTCGTCGACCACCGGCTCGGCGTGATCGGGGTCCTCGGCGCAGACGAGCTCGGAGACCATGGTCAGCTGGGCGGGCGTGAGCACTTGGATGATCGCGGAGTGCAGCGCCTTGCGGCGATAAGACGCGATGGACCTGACGGGAGAGGACGTGGCTTGAGTGATCATGATATTAGGATACCGCGACCGCCGTCAAACGGGTATGACCGCGGCCAATCGCGCGAATTGATCGCCAACAATAGGACGTACGGCCTAAGGCTTCTGGGCCTTCTCGCTTCAGGGGCGTAGGACCGCGATGCCGTCGTAGGCGTTTCTCGGGCAGCTCGAACTCGGGTGCTGGCCCCACTGCACGACGACGAGGCCGGGCCCTGGAAGGTAGGAGGACCAAGAGACCAGCTGGGCGTCCTTGATCCGGGCGATCTTGGTCTCTCCCTTCACGAGGTCGGCGCCTGAGAAGCCCAGCTGAGTCCCGGGAAAGGCGTAGCCGTTGTTGCCGTGGCCGGAGTCGCGCTTGGGATCGGGGACCGGCTTGACCTGCTCGGGCGTCTGCAGTCCGAGTTCGGCGAGCGCGCGGTTGGCCAGAGCCACGCGCTTTTGGACCTCGATCGCCTTGGACTTGCGCACCGGGACCGGCCGGTTGTAGGAATCGGTGGGCTCGGTCATCGTTTTGTCGACCAAGGGCAGACGCGCCAAGACCGACCCGGTCTTGGCGTCGACGAAGGCCAGGTCGCTGCTCCAGACCCAGCTGAAATCGTTCTCCTTGACCTCGACCGAGGCGCGATCGTAGACGACGGCGGCCGCGATGCCGCGCACGGGCTCGTAGGCGGCGCGCCGGCCCGAGGTGAAATCCTGGCCCGCGGCGAGCACCTCCTCGAGCTTGAGCGAGGCCGTGCCCGGCACGGAGGCCGCGAGATTGGCCAGGCGAGGCTCCTTGAGGATTGCGGCGAGGTCGGGGTCGGTCAGAACGAGGAGGTAGGTCTTGGCCGGGGCCTTGGCGATGAGGCCGGAAAGAGCGTCGAGGGCATCGGGAGTCTTGCCGGCGGCCAGGTAGGCCGCCGCCAGATGCGCCGCGGCCTCCTCGAAGCCGGGATCGAAGCGCAGGGCGGTCAAAAAGGCCTTGGCCGCGGCCGCGGGGTTCTTGGAGCGCAGCAGAGAAAGTCCCTGAGCGTCCTCCGAGCGAGCCCACAAGTCGTTGAGCGCGAAGGTCTGCTCGTCTTCCAAACCGCACTCGCCGGTGAACCTGACCGTGACGCGCGTCCTGTCATCCGTCGCGGAAGCCCGCGTCAAGGCCGTGACCGGCCAATCGTAGCCCGGCCTATCCTCGGGCCGCGGGACGGCGGCGAATTGTCCGTCGCGTACGACGCAGAGGCCGCCGTCCTTGACCTCGAGGGCCAGGCCGTTGGGGAGCAGGACGCGGGTCGCGTTGGAGAGCGGAATCCCGCGGTCGGCGAAGGCCGGGGCGCAGAGCAGGCCCAGGAACAGCGGGAGCGTCTTCATCGAGCCGCATTCTACAATAAGAAGCGCGGCCCCGTCCGGCGGCGCCTAGCCGGGAACCCTCGTGGGCGTCGCGATCGCGAGCAGAATCTTGTTGCAGCTTTGGGGCAGGAGATCGGTCTTCTGGGTGATCTTCTCCAGCTCGAGACAGATGTAGGTCGATTCGACTTTGAACGTCGTATTCCGAATGTATTGATGGGCGACGCCCATGGCCGCCTGGAGATTGCGCATCTCCTTGGTCAGGGTCGAAACGGCCCTGAACAGCGACTGGGCCGAGCGCACGGTCTCCTCCTCGTAGTGCGCGGCGCGTTCGAGGCGGGCGAGCAGGTTGGGCAGGTCCAGGGCCTCGCCGCCAAAGGTCTTGACGTGCTTATTGAAGACCTGGAGATCGTCTCCGAAGGCGCGGTCCCGGACCGGGAAGCCGTTCTTAAGGGCGTTGGCGACGTGCTGGGCGCGGAAGGCGAAGTCCTCGGCTCGGGCATGCAGGGCCCGGGCTCCATCGGTGACGACGGAGACCCGCTCTTCGAGGAGCTTGACCAAGTGCTGTTGTTCCATGGCTTGCGGCCCAGAACGCGTGCGATCGGCGGCTTTGCAGTTGCAGGAAGATAAGGCCTCCTATGCTGCGCTTCCATTAGTATGGGCCCCCTCCTTCGAGAAGTCAAGACCCCCTCGGTCAGACAAGGTCGGAAAATCCCCTGGTCCGAACGGGAGGGTCTTCCGGGATCAGCGCGAGCTGGCCTGGTAGTCCTTTAGTTGGAGAGGCGCTTCTCGAGCGTTCTGAGGCGCTTGTCGTGGTCGAGCAAGGTCTCGGCGCGCAGGGCCGAGCGGCCGGTGAAATCATCCATTCGAGCCGTGATCTCGGCGACGTCCTTCTTAGTGGCGGTTTGGGCCAGGGTCTCCTTGACTTGGATCATTTCGCCCCTGAGCGCAGCCACATCCACGACGACCTTGGTCAAGACCGTCTTCACGGTATAGAGATCCTTTTCGACGGCGTCGAAACGGGACTCGATGCGGTGTTCCAATGAGTCGAACCGCTGGTCCATGGCGTCGAACCGTTGATCCATTTTGTCGAACCGCTGGTCCATCCGATCGAACCTGGCGTCGATCTGCGTGAACCGGGCGTTGATTTGGTCGAACTGCGTGCCGATATGGTCGAAGAACGGTCTCAAGGCGGTGACGATCTGCTCCATGTCGATTTCCATTATACCCTCCGTGCGTTTGGGCGGCAAGGGCCCAAGGGCCCTTAAGGGTATACGAATGAGGGGGGTGAAAAGTTCCCTTCTCCGTCGGAGAGAGTCCCGGATCAGCCCGGCTTGCCGCAGTTGATCATCCACGGCGTGCCGAAGCGATCCGTGAACATCCCGAAGCGCAGCGCCCAGAAAGTCTCCTGGACGGGCATCTGGACCTCGCCTTCCTCAGAAAGCAGCTTGAAGACCCGGTCGGCCTCCGCCGGCGCGTCGATGTTCAGCGCGACCGAAAAGCCCTGCGGCTTCTGATGACGACCCGGGAACGAGTCGGCCGCGCCCAGCGTTTGGCCGCCCAAGGCGAAGGTGGCGTGGATGATTTTCTTGCTCCAATCGGGAGGAAGCTGCTTGGCCATGGGGGACTCGCCGTAAGTCATCATCATGACGATCTTGCCGCCGAGGCACCGCTCGTAGAATCTGAGCGCGTCCTCGCAGCGGCCGTCGAAGGTCAAATAGGGGTTGAATGTCATCATCGGCTCCTTTCCCGCTTCCGGTCGGGGCTTCTTGCCCATGCGCCCAAGGCGTCGAGGGCGGCGTCTTCGCTCATTTGTTTTGACTTTCGGACGCATTGCGCCGGCGCCCATTTCGGGAACGCGATCACGCGGTTGATGTGGCGGCCCGACGGCGTGTGCTCTTGATGGACTTGGGCGAGTTGGCGCGCGGGGAAGCGCTTCGCCGCGCGGACCAGGGCCGGCCAAAGCCGCTTGTGCACGAGAGTCACCTTGTTGCCCACGAGCCGGCAGACCAGGATGTCCGGAGAGTCGGTGACCTCTCCAAGAACAGCGAAGATCAGCCGCCCTTTGGGATGGCTCCACCAACTGCCCCTGACGGGCTCCCGGGCGATGGCCTCGACGAGGCTCGGGACCGGGCCTTGCGCCGAGACCAGCACGACGCCGTGCCTGCGGACGAACGCCAAGGCGTCCCTTGCCGTCACGGTCGACCCTCGTCCTCGAGGCGCTCGGGCGAGGTCTGCACGCGGCTTAGGCGCGGTGCTCTTCGAGCCGGCGCAGGCGCTTGTCGTGCTCGAGCAGGGTCTCGGCGTGAAGGGCCGAGCGGCCCGTGAAGTCGTCGATCTTGGCGTTGATCTCATCGACCGACTTCCGCGTCGCCGTTTGAACGCTCTGGACCTCGACCATCTCGCGCATGAGGACTCTCACGTTGCCGGCCACGTCGCCCAGCACGGTCTTGGTGTTGGCGAGGTCCTTCTCGATGTCGTCGAACCGGCCGTCGACTTGCTCGAATCGGGCGTCGATCCGGGTGAATCTCTCATCGATCCGGTCGAAGAACGGCTTCAAGGCGGTGACGATCTGCTCCATGATCTTGTCCATTATACCCTCCCTCCGTTTGAGCGGCAAGGGCCCAAAGGCCCTGATGTGTATACGATTGAGGGGGGTAAAAAGTTCCGCTCTCCGACGGGAGCCTTAGAGGGCGCGCCGGCCTTTCTGGGGGGTGACCCAGGCTTTCCAGTGCAGCGTCGCCCCGCGCAGCTCCTCGATGAAGTCCAGCATCTCGCGCTTGTTGGCCGGGTCGAGCTTGCCCGAGCCCGCGTTGACGGACTCGATCTCGCCCAGCAGCGCGCGGCCGTCCTCGAGCACCGCGCGGGCGAGCGCGTTGCGGCTGCCTTGCGGGAGCCTGGGAGCCTTGCGGCGGCCGAGCAGGATCTCGAGCGCTTTTTGGAGGTCTCTTGAGCTCAATTGGTCGAGCGGGGTCAGCGCGCCGGTCTTGGGCGAGGGCAGGCGCGGGTCCTGGGCGAGCTTTGCGAGCGCGTCGTCGGGGAGAGAGGCGATGAGATAAAGGGCCGTTGGGCCGAGGCGAGCGAATTTTGGGAAAGCGCTTGCCCATTTTCCCCGGAGCCGCGCGACGGACATATAGTTGCTGGCGGTGTGCCGGGCGAAGTTGACGTTGTCCGAGAGCCAGCGCAGCCACGCGGTCTTGTCGGAGGTCTTATCGAGCGCTTTCTTGGTCGCGATGAGCTCGTCTCCGATGTCGGCGATGACGAAGGCGAGGTTCGCCTGTGCTTGGCGCTCCTTCTCTTTGAGCGCGAGGAGGCGCTCAGTGTGGCGGCGGATTTCCGGCGTGTCGAGGACGTCCTGCCCGCGAGTCATGCTGGAGAATATACTAGTCCTGCGGCGGTCTTTGGAAGTCTGTATTCCGATATCCTTCCTTGGTCTGTTGCTCTAGAGCAACAGACTAAGAGAGGAACTCGGCGAGTGCTAACGCCGGGGTGTGCGGCGGCTACAGGGATTCCTTATATCGCCGCCAGCCGCACTACCCGATGTTGAGGGAATAGAGTGAGAATAGAAAGTGGCGGGAGTCACGCCGAAGCGCTTGCTTAGTCGCTCAATGTGCTCCCGGGTGAGTTGGCGCTTTCCACGAAGAATTTCGGAGACCACTGGCTGACCCCCAACTTCCTTGGCCACATCATACTGGCTCAGGTTGTGTTGATCCAGAAGGAATTCGAAGACCTCCTCCGGCGTTGCAGCGTCGATTGGGAACTCTTTCTTTTCGTACAACTCGATGAAGGGAACTACGGAGTTGAGGTATTGATTTATTGCATCGCGATCTTCTGAGGAAAGCTTATTCATTTCCTCCATCAGGATTTGAATGGCTTCGCTATAGCTGCGATGCATTTTTCGATTCTTTATCGGTTGAGGCGGAAGATGTGCATAAAGCCAGCGAAGAAGATCGCTGTCCGCAGGCGCCTCAAGTGGCTTTAGCCTTTTCTCAAGCGTAGCAATCGTCATGGTCGTTTTCTCCACCGCCCCTTATCATACTCTTCATGCGTCATTATGTGCGTCACCTGAATTGCCGCAGCGCAGTAGTTAACTAGCGCAATTAGACGGTACTTGTTGCCCGAAATATTGAAAACGGTATGAGGTGGAACCGGATCAGCTGTTGCCAGGGCTTTTCTAAGCTCAATGAAATGCTTGAAGGCGTTGCCTTCGCAAGCCTGAACCCAAGAATTGAGTGAGCTCTTCGCATCGGGATGTCTCGCCTCGAACTGTTTGATTAAGTCCCGGCCAATGATCCGCACCTATTGAATGATAGCAGATTGCTATCATTTGTCAAGGGCCAATTTATTGCGCAC
Organism: Elusimicrobiota bacterium; assembly: GCA_016194705.1. GTDB lineage: Bacteria > Elusimicrobiota > Elusimicrobia > UBA1565 > UBA9628 > PALSA-1176. The sequence continues at coordinate 66,745 of JACQAZ010000048.1, forward strand.
GAATGCTTCGATGGATGCGCCGAGAATTGCCCCTGGTGATTGGGAAATGATGTAGACGCAGATCATATAAATCCCGACGTCGCTCATTCGCTGGGAATTTAACGCAACGACAACGGCAGCAGGGCCGAGGATTGGGATCAACGCCCTCGGAATCTGCGAAAGCCTGGCAACCTGGGCAAAACCAATAACCGAGCCTGCAAGAACTGATGCGCCTTCGCTGGCTGCAAGAAACATAAAGAATCTCCGGCCCAGGTAGTCCTCCCCGAACCGCTGAGGCTTCCATTGAAATGCAAAAATCGGGACCAGCTGGATTGTCAGCGCCAAAAGGTATGCCGGCATGGACATCCGCGGTGTCGCGCTCTCAGCCATAAATTCTGTTGCGAAGATCTCCGCCTAACGCATCCGGTGTGCCGACGCGGCATGGTTGCAAGCATTAGAGCTCCAATCCAAGTACTCCGCTGGGGATTCCGTGTAGTCTAGCCATTCAATGTATTGCGATGGCGTAGGAAGAGTGTAGTCCGGGGCGGAGGCCTCAAAGACCTTTGAGGGATATCGATCGAAGAGCGCTTTTAGTTCAAGTTTTGTTTTCTTGAGTCTGAACGCCCAGGTGTATTGCTCTTTGATTCCGTACTCCTCATCTTGCTGAGCCATCCACGCGCTATTGAGGGGGAATTTCTCGCCGTCATTCACCCACTCATGGAACTGAACTACCTCAATAAAATGCTTTTTCTCTTTGGGGAAGAAGGGTTTTCTATACAAACGATCTCTCTCGCCAGGAGATTCTTTTTCAAATGTCTCCCTCTCGGCGGCAAGAGCGGTGCTCTTTAACAAGAATTCCTTTATCAAAACCAAATCCGCCTCGATGTCCAGCAGCCTTCTCCGAAACGCGTGCCTTTTCTCCCGAGCCCATTGAAAGACCAGCCAGAAAAGGATTGCGAGAGAAATGATCCCGTAGATGGTTTTAGCTGTCATTCGCTTGTTCTCATTTATGTCCGCCTAACTTCTTATTAGACGGCCCCTGTCTAACTCGGGAGAATTGTGGCCGCCTCTCGAATTGTAATGTGAAAACCGAGTTAAATCAATAGGGTGCTCTTTCCGTGTTAGGCCGACCAGGGCGGTCGGCCTATTTCTTTGCGTCGAAACGCGAAGGCAAAGAAAAAGGCTCCCGCTTTCGCGAGAGCCTTTTGTCTCCGCCGTCCTGACTAATACCGGTAGTTGTCCGCCTTGAACGGGCCGTTCTGCGGGATGCCGAGGTAGTCGGCCTGGTCCTTGGTCAGCTTGGTCAGCTTGGCGCCGAGTTTGCAGAGGTGCAGCGCGGCGACCTTCTCGTCGAGCTCCTTGGGCAGCAGGTAGACCTGCTTCTTGTACTTGCCCTTGCCGCGGTTGCTCCAGAGCTCGATCTGCGCCATGATCTGGTTGGTGAACGAGCAGGACATGACGAAGCTCGGATGGCCGGTGGCGCAGCCGAGATTGACCAAGCGCCCTTCGGCCAGCACGGTGACGACCTTGCCGCTCGGCCAGACGAACTGATCCACTTGGGGCTTGATGGTCGTTTTTTTGATCTTCTTGTCGTTGGCCATCGAGGCGATGTCGATCTCGAGGTCGAAGTGGCCGATGTTGCAGAC
>JACQAZ010000006.1 GCA_016194705.1 Elusimicrobiota bacterium
CGCCTCCTCGATCTCCTTGGGATAGATGTTCTCGCCTGCGCGGATGATCATCTCCTTCTTGCGCCCGGCGATGAAGAAGTAGCCCTCCTCGTCCCGGTAGCCCAGGTCGCCGGTGTGGAGCCACCCACCCCGCAAGGCCTCCGCCGTGGCCTGAGGGTTATTCCAATAGCCGGACATCACGTTTTTTCCGCGGATGACGATCTCTCCCGGCTGGCCGCGGCCGAGCTCGCGTCCTTCTTCATCGACGATCCGCATCTCCTGATCCTTGATTGGAAGCCCGATCGAACCGATCTTGCGCGGCCCAGGCGGCGGAGGATTGACGGAGGAGACGCAAGTCCCCTCCGAAAGCCCGTAGCCCTCCAGGATATGCGCCCTGAACCTCGCCTCGAAGCGCTCGAACACCTCCACCGGCATCGGCGCCGCTCCGCAGATGCAGAATCTCAGCGAGGACAGGTCGTAATGATCCGATGCGGGAAGGCTCAGGAGCACCGAATAGACGGACGGCACCGCGCTGAACGCGGTGCAGCGGTGCTTGGACAAGAGTCCCAAGAATTCCTTGGGCGTGAATTTCTCCATGAGCACCTCCGGGCGGCCTCGGCCAGCCGCTGGGCATCGAAAAGATAGTTCGCGTGCGTGAGCACCGCGCCCTTGGGAAAGCCGGTCGTGCCCGAGGTGTAGATGATCGAGGCCGCGCCGCTCGGCGCTTGGATGGGGGAGGCGCTGCGCCTCTTGACCCCGGAGGCAGCTATGACCAGAGACGCTCCGGAATCGTTGATGATGTGCTCGACCTCGGGTCCCTTGAGCGCGGTGTTGACCGGCACAACCACGGCCCGGGCCTTCAGAATGGAGAAAAAATTGACGATGAACTCGGGCCCGTTGGGTAAATGAAGTGCTGCGCGCTCGCCCGGCTTAAGCCCCGCCTTGACCAGTTCGGCGCAGGCCTGGTCCGAGGCGGCGTCGAGCTCCCGCCGGGACCACGTTCGTTCTTTGAAGAAAAGGAACGGGGCGTCGGGCTTTTCCAGCGCCCGAAGTCTGAGCAGTTCGGGCACGGTGTTCATGGCTTGTTGCGGACCATCAAAGACCACTCGCCTTCCTGCAGGACCTCGCCCTTCTGGTTGGTCAGCGCGGCGTCGAAGACGACGAGCCCGCCCTTCTTGCCCAGGGCGCGGGTCTTGGTCACGGTCATGGTCGTGTTCAAGCTGTCGCCGATGCGGGCGGGACCCTTGAAGCGCCAAGAAAGCCCCACGAACGCAAGCACGCTTTCCTGGACGATGCCCATGTCGTGCAGAAGGCCGCTGGCGATGGAAAGCCCCAAAAGCCCGTGGGCGATCCTCCCGCCGAAAGGAGTCTTCTTGGCGAAGCCCTCGTCGACATGCAGGCGGTTCTTGTCCCCGGAGATCTCGGCGAAGGAGTTGATCGTCGCCTCCGAGACCAAGCGGGGATTGGGGCTCTTATAGATCTGCCCGACCGCGAACTCGTCGAAATAAAGGCTCATGCGATCTCCTCGAAATGCCGGATGTCGCGCAGGTTCCCGTGGCGGATCTCCTCGAAGACCGGCCTGACTTTCATTCCGATTTTCGGGGGCTTCGCGCCCACCGGAAGGAAGTGCTGAAGCTGGGTGTCCGCTCCATCAAGCCGGATGAACCCATAGCCGTAGGGCACGGGCTTCTTCTGCCCCGTCTCCGGGTCGATGAAGGCAAAGCGCAGTATCGTGAAGGCGATCAAGGTCCCGTTGGGACCCACCTCGACCCAGTCGTCCATCTTCTTGAAGCACGGCCCGCAGACCGGCCGCGGCGGCACGTAGACTCTCCCGCAGCCGGCGCAGCGCATCCCCATGAAGCGCTTGTGATCGCGCAGCTCGGTCAGAAATTGGCTGCCGAAGCGCCCGACGCTGTAATGGAACGGCGAGAACGACTCGCCGCTCGAGATCGTGATGAAGTCGCGCCGCCTAGGCCGGCTTTTCAGTTCCATAGATCAAGACGTCCGACCAAAAACACCCCCCAAAACCCGTGGACAAGGCGCGCTTGACGTCCGGCACCTGCCGGGCGCCCGCCCGCCCCATGATTTGGAGCGAACACTCGGCCGCGCGGATCAGGCCCGTCGCTCCGATCGGGTTGGTCGCGATGACGCCGCCCGAGGGGTTCATCGGCAGCTCGCCGCCCATGTCGGTCACGCCGTCCCAGATCAGTTTCGCTCCTTCTCCCGGTTTGGCCAGGCCCAAGGCCTCGATCCAGGAGAGGTTGGCGAAGGAGTACGGGGTGTAGAGCTCCATCACGCCGATTTCTTTCAAGGGTTCCCGGACGCCGGCCTTGCGGTAGGCTTCGCGCGAGGCCAGCTCCAGGGACTTGAGCGAGGAAAAGTCCACGTCGCTGACCATGGAGTACAGATGCCGGTTGGCCGTCGCCAGGATCCAGGCGGGCTGAGGGCAGATCTTCTCGGCCACGTCCTCCGAGGCATAGATGACCGCGCAGGCACCGTCTGTGCGCGGGCAGATGTCCAAGGCCTTGAGCGGGTCCGAGAACATCGGCGAGCGCAGGACGTCGTCGACCGAGATCTCCTTGCGCAGATGCGCGTGCGGGTTGTTCACCGCGTGCCGGCGGTCGCGCACGGCCGCGCGCGCGGCGTCCTTCTCGGTCACGCCGTAGCGGTGCATGTAGGCCGAAGCCTCCACCGCCAGCCCCGAGATCGCCCCCGCGAAGACCAGCCTATCCCAGATAGGATCGAAGGCGGTGGTAATCGCCCCGGTCGTATCGGACTCCGAGTTCTTCTCCCAGCCGATGACCAAGAGCCGGTCGAAGAAGCCCGAGGCCACGAGGTGAGTGCCTCCGATGGCCAAGGTGCTCCCGGTGGTGCCCCCGGTCGTGAGCTTGATGGTGGGTTTTCCGATCCCGCCGCTTCCCTCGATCGACCACAGCTCGGCCCCGTTGATCCCCTCGAAGTGGTCCATGTTGCCGATGACGACTCCGTCTATGTCCGAGAGCTTGAGCTGCGCGTCCTCCAGCGCCCGCCTGACCGCCTCGTTGATCAGCTCGCAGCCGGTGACGTCCCTGCGGTTGCCCGCGTGATCGGTCTGCCCCGAGCCCACGATCGCGACCCTCTTGGCCATCAATCCCCCAGTATCCAGACGCAGTGGGATTGGCCGCACAGGCCGTACTGGCCGTGGGCCAGGGTCCGGCGCGCGGCCCCGGCGCGGACTTGCGCCGCGGCCTCGATGATCCGCACCAGCCCCGCGGCGATCACGGCATGGGCGCAGAGGCAGCCCCCGGAACGATTGACGCGCTCCGGATGGTTCAAGCCCAATTCCTTGAGCCACAGCGGCTCTTGGTAGGAGAATTGCTCCGAGACCTCGGCGGCGTCGATTTCCCGGTCGGGGTCGGCGATCCCCGCCATGCGGTAGGCCCGCGCGCCGGCCTCGCGCAAAGCGCGGGACTCCCAGAGGTTTCTCTGGCCAAGCGGCCCGTCCGCGCAGAGGCCGACCCCCGCGACCCAGACGGGCTTGCCGCTCCTCTTCCTGGCGAGATCCTCGCGCGCGAAGATCACGGCCGCAGCGCCATCGGAGACCGGGCAGAGGTCCTCGCGCCTCAGGGGAGGCGCCACAAGGGGAGCGGCCAGCACTTCCGCCAGGCCGACGGGTTGCCGCACGTGCGCCTTGGGATTCTTGGCGCCGTTGGCGCGGTTCTTGACCACG
>JACQAZ010000011.1 GCA_016194705.1 Elusimicrobiota bacterium
AGCTTCCGGGCGACATCTACGGGGGCCATGCCCCGTTTAAGCAGCGAGATGGCGCGCAAACGGCGTTGTTCGAGATGCTCTGGGCTTCCGGCGGGTCTCATGCCCAGAGTTTAGGACTTTAGTTATGCAGGTATCAATAGCCCTGGAGGCGAGTGCCTCGTGATCGCCGACACGGGCAACAACCGCATCGTCAAGCTCGACCGCAGTGGGACCGTCACCTTGGTCTACGGCAGCAGCGCGACGTTCAATAATCCTTGGGGCCTGGCCTTCGATCTCTCGGGCAGTCTCTATGTCGCCGATCGCAACGATGACAGAGTGCTCAAGTTCGGGACACCGCCGCTCTCGGGCCCGAGCGCCCTAGCTCTCTCTTCTGTGGCTTCGACCCCGGCCAAAGCCAGCTCGCTCGTCAGCGGGCAGACCGGCGGCCTCGTCTTGCGCGCCGACCATGCCGCGGTCGTCATACCGCCGCTGGCTCTGTCAGCGGACCTCGTCGTGAGCGTTTCTTCGACGAATATCCGAAGCTCGGCCGAAGAAGCCTCCAAGTCGGCCCAGATGAAGGCCAAGGGCTTGAAGGGCGCCGCCTCGGCCGTCGAATACGGCCCCGAGGGAACGCAGTTCCTGGCCCCCGTGACGATAGTTCTTCCCTACGATGAGGCTCTGATCGAGTCCTACGCGATGAACCCCGAGAAGCTCAAGGTCCACTTCTGGAACAGGGCCGCCGGCGACTGGGAGGCGCTTGATTCGACCGTCGATCCCATCAACCGCGTGATCTCTGCGCAGACCCGGCACTTCTCGCTCTACCAGGTCCTGGGCCCTGGCTCGGCGGCGCCCGCAGCCGCGGGACCGCTCGCCTTCGGCGAGGTCTACGTTTATCCCAATCCGAGCCGACATGGCCAGAGACCGACCTTTCACATCGAGGCCGGCCCGGCGGACACAATCGAGATCAAGATCTACGACCTCTCTGGCAAGCTCATGGAGCAGGCCACAGTCCCGGGCAGGCCCGTCGTCGAGTACGGCTGGGACGCCTCGGGCGCGGGCTCGGGCGTTTACCTCTACGTTGTGACCGCGTCCCAACACGGGGTAGGCAAGATCTCGACCAAAGGCAAGTTCGCGGTGATCAAATGAAGAAGATCATCCTCTGTCTCGCCCTACTGTGGCCGACCACAGTCCGGGCCGACGAGGGCGCCGCCTTCCTTAAAATACTCCCCGGCGCGCGCCCGGTCGCGATGGGCGAGGCTTACACGGCCGTGGCCGACGACTTGAGCGCTCTTGGCACTAACCCGGCGGGGCTCTCGCGCATCGGCGCGCGCGAGGCGGCCTTCATGCACGCCGAGCTTTTCGGCGGTACGCACTACGACTTTCTCGGCTACGCCCATCCCTTGTCGAACAGCGGGACGCTCGGCTTCGGCCTGCAGAGGATATCCAACGACACGATCCCCGGCCGCGACGCCAACGGCAATCCGACGAGCTCCTTCGGTGCCTCGGACACGGCACTCGACCTCGCCTACAGCCGTCAGCTCTTCGATTCCCGCACTTCTCTCGGGATCACCGCGAAGGTGATCCGCTCACAGCTAGCGGACGCGACCGACAACACCGCGGCCTTCGATGTGGGGACGATGCATACGATGGCGCTGGGCAAGCAGGACGTGACCTTCGGCGCGGCGATCGACAACCTCGGCCCGGGCCTCAAGCTCGGCGACAAAGACAACTCACTACCGCTGACCCTCGCCTTCGGCGCGAGCACGAAGCTCTCGGGTGCTTTGCTCATCGCCGCCGACGTCAAACACAGGCCGTACTCGCGAGAGACCTCGTTTGGCTTTGGCACCGAGTACGCTCTGCTTTCTTCTTTCTCTCTCAGAGCCGGCTACGCGGCGGCCAACACGGCCTCGAACACGCTCAACGGGGCGCTCAGCGGCCTCGGCGTCGGCTTCGGGCTCAAGATCTACAAGGCCAAGCTCGACTACTCGTTCACGCCCGCAGGCGATCTCGGCGAGGCGCAGAGGGTCGGGCTCTCGACGAGATTTTAGATGGCACTTCGATCGCCCCAACTCACCGGCCGCTTCTCTAAGGCCCTGACCTTCGCGCGCAAGGCGCACGCGGGCCAAGTGCGCAAAGGCAGCAAGGTCCCCTACCTCAGCCACCCGATGGCCGTGGCTTCCATCGTACTCGACTACGGCGGCTCCGAAGACGAGGCGATCGCGGCGCTTCTCCACGACACGATCGAGGATTGCGGCGCGACCCACGAAGGCCTCAAGAAGCGCTTCGGCGCCAAGGTCGCCGGCATCGTGCGCGACTGCTCCGACTCGTTCACCACGCCCAAGCCCCCATGGCTCGAGCGCAAGACCCTCTACATCGGGCACCTCGAGGGCGGCCACGGCCGGGCCGCTTTGCTGGTCAGCGCGGCCGACAAGCTCCACAACGCCCGCGCGATCGTCCACGACGTGCGGCATTTCGGGAAAAAGGTCTGGAGGAAGTTCAACGCAAGACCTCAGGCGATCCTCTGGTATTACGAGTCGCTCCTCAAGGTCTTCAAGAGGCGCCGGCGGGAAGCGCCCGCGGGCTTCTCGACCTTGGTCCTCGAGCTCGAGACGGCCGTGGACGCGCTGCGCCGCCTGGCCTAGTCCGACATCAGCCAAAGCCGCCCGGAGTGCACGCGCAGGCGGACCGTTCCGAGCGACTTGTTGCCCAAGCCGCGGCTGCCCGGCAAGAGGCGATGGCGGCTCAACGGATAGGCCGCTCCCGAGAGGCTGACGACGGCCGCGGGCGGCAAGGCCAGAAGCGAGAAGCGCCTCCCCTTCTCGAATCTTGGCGCGCAGCTCCCGGGCCCCAGCAGGTTCGCCGTGCCGCGGTCGACGAGCGCGATCTCGAGCTCGGCGCCGCGCGCGGCCATGACCGCGAGATTGACCAGGGCATGGTCGAGAGCGCCGCCCAAAGCGCCCGCGACATAGACGCGCGAGAGCCCCAAATCCCGCGCGAAGTCGAGAGCCTTGTCGAAATCGCCGCGTTCCTCGTCGAAGTCGCACCAGAAGACCGCCTTGGGCCAGCGCGGCAGCGGCTTGGGCAGCGAGTCCATGTCGCCGACGACGAAGTCGGGCTCGAGGCCCAGCGCTGCCGCGTGGCGCGCGCCGCCGTCGGCGCAGATGAGAGGGCGCGCGCGGCGGGCCAAGGCCTTGACCGCGCGGCGGTCTCCCAGCTCTCCGCCCAGGAGGATGAGGCCGAAGGCCTCAGGGCTTCGCGAGGATCTCGCCATGCACGCGGGCGCCCTTCGCGGGCGGAAGCTCCACACCCAGCAGAGCCGCCAAGGTCGGGGCGAGGTCGGCGACCCAGGCCCGGTCCTTGTATTGGCCCGGCTTGAAGTCCGGGCCCAGAAAAATCATCGGGACATGGGTGTCGTCGTCGTACGGCGCGCCGTGGTCGGCGCCCGTCGGGCGGTCGGTCATCAGCACGCCGGGCTTGGCGCGCACGAGCAGGTCCCCCGAGCGGCCCGGCATCCAGCTGCGGCGGTAGGCCTCGGCGTAAGGGTCGCCCGCGCCGAACTCTCCGCCGACGTAGATCTTGGCCACGCCCTCGACGGCTCCTAGGATCGTCGCGGCCTCGCGCAGGAACAGGGGCCAATCGCGCCCCATACGCTCGGCCTGCGCGCGGTTCAAGTAGATGTTGGGATATTCGTTGACGACCCACGGCTCCTTGGCCGGCAGCTGGTACTGCAGGGCCCGCTCGAGCCGCGCTCCCATCTCGGTGAAGAGCACGCGCGTGACGCCTTTTCCCGAAGGGTCCTCGGGCCGGGCCGTGACGCCGTGATCCGCGGTCAGCGCGAGGTCCCAACGCCCGGCGCCTACGAAGGCGTCGAGGGTTTCGAAGAGTTCTTCAAGATCCGCGTCCAGGTTCAAGAGCTGGTCGTGGAGCTGGGCGCTGTCGGGACCGTAGCGGTGGCCGATGTAATCGGTCGCCGAGAAAGAGACCGCGAGCAGATCTGTCGAGTCGTGGCGCCCGAGCTTGAAGCGGCGCAGGGCTTCCTCGACGAGCCCCAAGGTCATGAGGTCCGCCTTGGGCTCGTAGACGAGCTCCTTGAGCCGAAAGGCGTCCTCCCCGAACAGGAGTCCGCCTTTGTTCTTCAGCCTTGAATTGAACTTGTCGAGCCAGCCGGGACGCCTGTAGTACGAGGAGGTCGTGAATTCCCCGCTGAATTTGTCGTACCAAAGCGCCGCGTCGGCCTTCTTGCCGCCCAGCAGGATCGCGGCGCGGTCCTTGAGCGAGATCGAGATGACCCGGGATCCAGCATTCTGAGCCTTCATATAGTCTCCCAGAGTGTAGGCGAGCAGATGCTCCGGCCCGAGGCCGTGCGCCGTGTCGGAGGCGCAATAGACGTCCTTGTCGAGCACGCGGTCCCACCAGTTGTTGCCGACGATCCCGGTCTCGCTTGGAAAGCGCCCGGTCAGGATCACGGCGTGGCCGGGCCCCGTCTCCGTCGGGACGTGGACGTGGCGGGCGTCGAGGAAGACCGCGCCCCGCTCCTTGAGCCGCTTGAAGCCTCCCGCGAAGTCGGCGGCGAAGCGCTCGAGGTAGTCGGCGCGCATCTGGTCGACGCTGACGACGACCAGCAGCCGCGGCGCGCCCCAGGACGGCGGGGCCAGCAGCAGCAGGACCAGGAGGGACGCGATCCTCATTTTTCTATCTGCAAGGTCACGTGGGACAGCCCGAACTTCTCCTTGAGCAGCTCGGTGCCCTCATTGAGAACCGCAGCCGTGTCGCGACCCGCGTCGACCACGAGATGCCCGCTCATCGACTCGCTGCCCTGCGTCAGCGACCACAGATGAAGGTCGTGCACCTCCTTGACCCCGGAGAGCTCCCCGAGCGCCCTGCGAATCTCCTCGAGGTCGAGGTGCGAGGGCGCCCCTTCGAGGAGGATGTGGATCGAGTCGCGCAGCAGCCAAAACGAGGTCAGCACGATGCCCACGCAGATGGCGACGCTGGCCACCGCGTCGGCCTGATACCAGCGGGTCTTGATGATGACGGCGGCCGCCGCCATCGAGCCCACGTTGCCCAAAGTGTCGGAGACCACGTGCAGGAAGGCTCCGCGCATGTTGATGTTCTTGCGGCTGGAGGCGTAAAGGATCGCCCCGGAGGTCCCGTTGCAGACCAGACCCGCGCACGCCACCGCCAGCATCTGGGGCGCGGCGACCGGCAGCGGAAACTGGAGGCGGCCGTAGGCCTCGCGCAAGATGATGCCGGTGGCGACCCACAAGGCGACTCCGTTGCCCAGGGCCGCGAGCACCTCGAGGCGCTTGTAGCCGAATGTGCGCTTGGAATCGGGCGGCCGGCGGCTGGCCACGGCGGCGAACATCGTCATCCCGAGCGCGATGAGGTCGACGCCGACGTGCGTGGCGTCGGCAATCAGCGCCAGGCTTCCGGTCCACCAGCCGCCGAAGAGCTCGATGACGAAGAAGGTCCCCGTGATGACGAACGCCCCGGTCGCGGCCTTGACCGGGGAGCGCCCCACTTCGGGCGGATGCTCGCAGGTCTTCACCGCGGCGAGGCGGCCTTCTGCCGCGCGATCTCGTAGAGGAGCACGCTCGCGGCGCACGAGGCGTTGAGGCTCTCGACGCCGCCCGCCGACTGCGGAATGCTGAGCAGTTCGTCGCACAGCGTACGCACGAGCTGCCTGATCCCGTAGCCCTCGGACCCGACGACCAGGATCAGCGGCGTGTTGAGCACGGCCTGCCAGCAGGGCGAGCCCGACGCGTCTGCGCCGTAGACCCAGAAGCCGGCCTTTTTGGCGCGCTCGAGAGCCTGCGCGAGGTTGACCACGCGAAAGAGCTTGATCTTTTGGATCGCGCCCGCCGACGATTGGATGGCGACCGCAGAGACGGGCGAGCTGCGCCGCTCCGGGACGATCAGGCCCGAGGCGCCGAGGTTGACGGCCGAGCGCGCGATCGCGCCGAGGTTATGCGGGTCCTGGATCTGGTCGAGAGCGACGAGCACCAGGCCCTTTTTCTCCTCGTCCGAGAGCGCCTCCAGATACGCGGGGAAGCCCTCGGCGGCTTCGGCGGCTTGGCCGACGATCTTGACCGCCACGCCTTGGTGCCTGCCGCCGCTGACCGCGCGATCGAGCTCCTTGCGCGCCATGAACTGGACCTTGACGCCGGATTCCCGCGCCCAACGGATGATCCCGGCGATCGCCGGATGCTTGGCCTCGTGCTCGATCCAGACCTCGCGCACGTCCTGCGGCTTGGCGCGCAGGGTCTCCTCGACGGCGTGGACGCCGCCGAGCCAGCGCAGGGCGCTCATCTTCTCCTCCACTTCTGTCCCGCCTTGGTGTCCTCGACCAGAATCCCATTAATCTCCAGGTCCCGGCGCAGGACATCGGCCTCCTTGAAATTCTTGTCGGCGCGGGCCTTGGCGCGGCGGTCGAGGAGCTGCTGGAGTTCGGGGGGAAGCTCCGACGGGACATCGGCCTTGAAGAGCCCCAGTCCAAGGAGGTTCTCGGCCCGCTGCAGGATCGCGCGCTTGGAGCCGGACGGGACATTGCTCTTCACGCAGTCCCAGACCGCGGCCAGCGCGCCGGGCATGTTGAGGTCGTCCTCGAGCGCCGCTCGGAAGGCTTTCTCGTGGTCGGCGCAGGCGAAACGCAGCGGCTCGTCTTTTACGGCGAGCGCGGCCTCGCGCAGGCGCCGGCGCGCGGTCTTGGAGGACTCCAAGGACTCCCATGTGAAGTCGAGCTGCTTGCGGTAGTGCGCGGTGAAGCAGTGGTAGCGGTAATCCAGCGGCTCGAAGCCCCTCTCCTTGAGGTCGGAGAGCTTCACGAAGCCGCCCTCGGACTTGGCCATCTTGGCCTGGTTCATGAGCAGGAACTCGCCGTGCATCCAGAGCCGCGCGAAGACCTTCTTGGTCGCGCCCTCGCTCTGCGCGATCTCGTTGGTGTGGTGGATCGGGATGTGGTCGACGCCGCCGCAGTGGATGTCGAAGGTCTCGCCGAGGTACTTCATCGCCATGGCCGAGCACTCGACGTGCCAGCCCGGGAAGCCCGCGCCCCACGGCGAGTCCCACTCCATCTGGCGCTTCTTGCCCTTCGGGGAGAACTTCCAGACCGCGAAGTCGGTCGGGTTCTTCTTCTGCGGATTGGCCTCGACGCGCGCGCCCGCCTTGAGTCCCCCGATGTGGTCGGCCCCCATGAGCCGCCCGTAGCCATTGAATTTCGAGGTGTCGAAGTAGAGACCGTCGGAGATCATGTAGATGTAGCCGGCGGTCTCGAGGCGGCGGATGAGCCCTTGCTGCTCCTCGATGTGGTCGGTCGCCTTGCACAGGATGTCGGGCGGCAGTATGTTGAGCTCGGCGCAGTCGCGCAGGAAGGCCTCGGTGTAGAATTTCGCGATGTCCCAGGCGGTCTTGCCCTCGCGCGCGGCGCCGACCTCCATCTTGTCCTCGCCCTCGTCGGCCTGGCTCGTGAGATGCCCGACGTCGGTGATGTTCATCACGCGGCGGACTTCGTACTCGAGGAACTTGAGGGTCCGCACCAGCACGTCCTCGAAGACGTAGGTCCGGTAGTTGCCCACGTGCTGGTAGTTGTAGACCGTCGGGCCGCAGGTGTAGAGGCCGGCTTTCCTAGGCTCGAGAGGTTCGAAGAGCTCCCTGCGCCGGGTCAGCGTATTGAACAGCTCCAAAGCCATGGCGCTATTTTAGGATAATAAGCCGCATGATTCCCATACGCGACAACGTCCCGGTCAGGAGGACGCCGATCGTCAATTGGCTCCTGATCGCGGCTAACACCTGGGTCTTCTACCGGGAGCTCGCCGAAGGCCCGGGCCTGGAGAGATTCATCTGGCGCTACGGCCTGGTCCCGCTGCGCTACGCCAAGCCCGGACTGCTCGCCAAAGCCGGTCTCGTCGGCTACCTGACGCCGTTTTTCTCGTCGATGTTCCTGCACGGCGGCTGGATGCACATCATCTCGAACATGTGGGTGCTCTACATCTTCGGCGACAACATCGAGGACCGTCTCGGCCACCTCAGATACCTCTTCTTCTACATCGCCTGCGGTCTCGCCGCGGCGTTCGCGCAGCTCTGGTTCTCGTGGGGCTCCCCCGTCCCGACTTTGGGCGCCTCCGGCGCGATCGCGGGCGTCATGGGCGCCTTCTTCATCCTCTATCCCTTCGCGCGCGTGGCGACCTTGATCCCGATCTTCATCTTCTTCCGCGTCGTCGAGATCCCCGCCGCCGTTTTCCTGGCCCTCTGGCTCTGGTCTCAGGTCTACTCCGCGAGCCTGACCCTCTCGGGCGCCGGCAGCCTCGGCGGCGTCGCCTGGTGGGCCCACATCGGCGGCTTTCTCTCGGGCGTCGTGCTGCTGGCGTTCTTCGTCGGCCCGGCGCGCCGGTCCCGTTAACGGATTCCCGCGCCGACTGGACCGCCCCCCCTCCCGTCGAGACACGGAACAATTTGGAGGGTTCAATCGTATATATATTGTGGGCTAACCGGACCGCTTGACAATATATAACTTATAAGTTACACTATGCCCAATACAATACTAGAGCTCAGGCGATACCGCACAGCAGACGGTCGGGTGCCATTTTCCGAATGGTTCGCCTCTTTGGACGGCCCCACGACGGCTCGCGTTTCCGCGTATAAAGACCGCATGCAGGCCGGTCGCTGGGGAGATTCCCGATTCGTCGGCGAAGGGGTCTGGGAGCTCAAGATCGACTTCGGACCCGGTTACCGGATCTACTATCTGCGAGACGGCCGGGCGGTCGTCATCTTGCTTTGCGGCGGGGACAAAGGATCGCAGCAGTCGGACATCCGTCAAGCTCACGAGTTCGCCGCGGATTATCGGAGGCGCCGATGAAAAGAGATCTGCCTTATGTTTCGGATGAAGAGGAACAGCTTCGGGAGTTCCGAAAGGACCCGAATCGGGCGACGGCTTACCTCAATGCCTGCATCCAAGTGGCCTTCGAGGAAAACGATCCCGAGCTAGTGCTCACCGCTCTGGCAAAAGTGGCCAAGGCGCATGGTATAACCCAGGTGGCAAAATCGGTGGCCGTCAAGCGTGAAAGCCTCCATCGGATGCTCTCCAGGAGGGGCAATCCGGAATGGAACAGCATGTTCCGGGTCTTCAAGGCCCTCCACCTTCGCGTCAAACTCGAACTCGTGCCGGCTTAGCGGAACACCGCAGGGATTTCGATTGGACAACCCGAGCCATTATCGCTAAACTTTTTGCATGAACCTTTCCAACAACACGGTCCTCATCACCGGCGGCGCCAGCGGCATCGGCTTCGAGCTGGCCAGACAGCTGAGCGCGCGCGGCAACAAGATCGTCATCACGGGGCGCGACCAGGCCAGGCTCGACAAGGCCCTGCAGCAGCTCCCGGACGCCGACGCCGTGCGCAGCGACGTCAGCAGCGTCAAGGACATCGAGCTGCTCTTCGAGCGGATCGCCCGCGATTCCCCCGAGACCAACGTGCTGATCAACAACGCGGGGATCATGCGCGACATCAACCTGCACGACGACGCGGTGGGCGTCGAGGACATCACGCGCGAGATCGACATCAACTTGAGCGGCACGATCCGGATGGTCAAGAAATTCCTGCCCCATTTGAAGACCAAGCCCGCCGCCGCCATCGTGAATGTCTCCTCGGGCCTCGCGTTCGTGCCTCTGCCGATCTCGCCGGTCTATTGCGCGACGAAAGCCGCGCTCCATTCCTTCACGCAATCTCTGCGCGTGCAGCTCCAGAAAACGAAGGTCAAGGTCTTCGAGTTGGCGCCGCCTGCGACCGAGACCGATTTGCTGCGCCACGGCGATCCGCAGGACCTCAAGGGAGTCTCGATCATGTCCGTCGAGGACATGGTCTCGGCCGCGCTCAAGGGCATGGAGAAAGACCAGCTCGAGATCCGCCCGGGCCAAGCCAACCAACTGAAATTCATGAGCCGCCTGGCCCCCGAGTTCATCCTCAAGCAGCTGAGCCGGCCCGTCGAGCGCATGCTCTCCAATAGCTAAAAAGAAACGGCCCCGCGCTTACCGAGCGCGGGACCGTCTTCCTTTCGAACGGACCGTCAGTTGGGCAAGCTGACCGAGTTGCCCCCGCCGCGGTTGATGTAAGCCCCCGAGCTCAGCTTGCTGCCGACGCGCTTGAAGCCCCAGCTCTCGATGTAGGCCCTTACCCCCGTCGTGGTCGGCGGGTTGGAGCCCCCCGAAGCGGCCGCGCTGAGATCGACGACCTGCTGCGGGCTCTTGGCCTTGGCCACCTTCACGTCGATGGGCCCGTTGAACAGCGTCGAGTAGTTGTGCTTGGTGGTCTTGATGAACAGAATCTTGCCGGTGTAGGTCACGTCCTTCTTGACCACGGCCGTGACTTGCAGGCTCTCGCCGTCGTAGAAGTTCGCGCGCTCGTCGTTGATGACGAGCTCGAGCTTCCCGCCGTTGCTGCGCAGATACGCCGAGACCTTGTCGGCCTCGGGCGCCTGGCTGATCTTGGCTCCCGCCGTGATCGTCCAGCTCTCGCTGTTGGCCTGGCGGTCGTCCAAGCCCACCTTGTACTGGAAGAGCCTCTGCGCGAGGTCGTAGGTGATCTTGCTGCCGTCGTAATAGATGGTCACCCCGTCCTCGACGCCGGTCTCCCAAGGCAGGATCCCGTCGACCGTGCTGAGGTCGAACGCCGCGTAGACCGTTGCGACCCGCGGCCTGCCGTACTCCCGCGGGAGCCGTATGCAGCGCGCGTCGTAATGGTCGAAGTTCTCTTCCCAATGCGAGCCGTAGAACCCCCCGTCGACCCAGTCGTACCGGTAGACGTCTTGGTAGTAGCACTCCTTGAGGTCGCGGTAGACCTGGCTCGTCAGCGTGCGCTGCTGGGGCCTCACGTTCTTGTCGGAGGCTTTCCAGTTGATGCGCGCGGTGTCGGTCTCGCGGACCCAGCCGTTGGTGAACACGTCCGACCAGCGCGCCCAGCCGCTGTAAAGGTAGAAGCGGTCATCGGAGATGCGCCGCGTGAAGGTCCGATCGTAGTCGTTGGGCAGGGCCTGCCACCACTCGTAGGTGTTGAAGTCGGTGTTCCACCAGTTCGGAGGAGGAGGCGCGAAGCGCTGGCGCCAGACCGGCGCCGGCCGCGAGGGCGGCGTCGAGGGAGGAGTCCCGGTCTGGGGTCCGCCCGATCCCGGAGGTCCGCCGCGCTGGGGCTCCTGACCGCTTCCCGGAGGCCCGCCCTGGCTGCCGGGAGGCCCGGACTGGACCTTCCGGAGCTTGGCGCCTTTGATGAGGCCCCCCATCGTCATGATCGCAGGAGCGAGGACTCCATCCGAATGCGCTCCCGCGTTGTCGAAGTTGACGACGGCCGCGACTGTGTTTTCCCTATTGATGGGAGCGGCCTCGCCCGAGACCACGATCTTCGCGCCGCTGATGATCCCGTTGGCGCCGTCCGTAGCGGCCGGCTGGACCTTGTAGCCCCGGAAAACGCCTTCCGGGAAGTAGGCCGCCTTGAGCTTCGTCCAAACGCCAGCGGGCAAGGTCAGCGTCCCTTCAACGGCCGCGCAGACGAGAGTCGCGTCCTGCGCCGCCGCCTTGAGTTCCGCGCAGGCCTGCTCCGCCGTGACCGGCGCGGCGTAGGCCCGCGGGATGGCGATGCTCAACAGCATCGCCGCCGTCAAGAACCTTCTATAAGTTTTCATTCTGTCTCCCTAAGTTGTCTCGTTGGTTCCTATATCTCGGAGCGGCCCTTGAGCCACGAGATGATCCAGCCGAAGATCGTCTGGGCATCCAGCTGGTTGGCCTGGTTGTTTGCCTTGCCGTCGGCGCCGTAGACCTTGTACGCCTCGCGGTCGTAAGTGGCCTTGTCGATGCGCGGCACGTTCGACGGGATCGGCTGTCCGTTGCGGGGGTCGTTGGGACGGTAGAACTTGCCGTCGTAGAGCTCCCACAGCGTGTACTGGAAGGCCGGATTGCTCGCTTCCTTCGGAGCCGTCCAGTCCCGGGCCCAAGCCATGAACTTGCTGTCGATGAAGTGCCCGGCGTTGCGGCCGACGTTGGCCGCGGCGTCGCGCGCCGCGATCACCAGCTGCTCGAACCAGCCCCAGGCGACGTAGCTCTTCGCGTCGTTGGCGGTCTGGCGGAAGTCCTTGTCGGTCGCCCAGGACCGCGTGGTCCCGTTCGTGAGGTCGACGAAGACCTTGACGAGGTTCATGACCGAGGCGGCGAGCTTTTCGGCGGACGCCGGTATGCTCGCGTACCAATCGCTCGAGAAGACCTGCTCGCGAGCGATGACGGACGCGATGAACTCCCAAGGCGCGCCGCGGTACTCGTCCTGCCATTTGCCGTTGAAGCGGTTGAGCAGGTCATGGCTGAGCACGATGACAGGCCGCTGAGAGCGATCCCAGCCCGAGGAGGCCAGAGCCCCGCCCGCGAGATTGGTGCTCATGAGGAAGTAGCCGCCCTTGCGGTCGAACTCCGAGTTGAGCGCGCTGAAGGCCTGGCTCTTTTGGGAAGCCCAGCCGCGCGCCGCCGTGATCTTGGCGCTCTCGTTGTATGACGGGCCGTAATAACCGGAACCGTCGACCGGAGCGAATTCCTTGCCGCCGTCGTAGATCCGCGCGCCCTGCGACCAGCCCGGGCCGCCTTGGGGACCGGAGAAGCTCGCGGCGAGCCGCTCGCCTTGGCCGAGGCCGGCTTCGCCTTCGCGGCCGACCTGCAGGCGTCCGATCTCGGGAGCGGTCGGGATCAAGCCCGGCGCGCCATGGGGGAGGATCGCTTCGGGGCCGACGAGCTCGGTTCCCGGGATCATGCCGGTTGGCACGACCTCCAAGGAGCCCGGCACGGCGAGTCCGGGCATCGAGGCGGAGGGCAGGCCCTCGAAGCCTTTGCCCAGGACTTCGGGCGTCGAAGCGGTCTTGATCGCTCCGATCTGGGAGATGCCGGCGGGACGGCCGGCTTCAAACTGAACGGCGTGGGAATTTGCGGCCAGGACCGCCAGGACGGCGGCCAGGAGCTTCACTGTCTTCATTCAGAGACCTCGCTGTCAAGCAATGATGAGGATCACTAGGCGACGGACCATCGTAATTTTTTCCGGGCCTAGGCAGGGAGTGTCTTTCGTCCCATGTCGCGCGCGGCGAATGGCCCAGATGAAAATGGGCCTGTCGTTCTGTCTCGGGGTTGCCCCGAGGGCCGTCTCCTGCTAAACTAGCGTCATGAGGGTCCTCCTTGCCGTTCTGTTGGGAACAGGGTTGGCCGCCGAAGCGCCGGGCCTTTTCACTTTGCGCGACAGCCTCGAGCACTGCGAGAAGATGGCGTATCTCACGCCGGCCGCCGAGGAGGCCGTGTTCGTCGGCGAGAAGAGCTTCGCCGCCGAGCCGATGCAAGCCGGCATGGCGGCCGCGATCAAGCTGACCTTCCTCAACGGCAAGCTGGCCAAGATCGTTTGGACTTTCAAACCCGAGGTCTCGACCGCGAAGAATTGGAAGCTCATGATCGACCTGCGCCGCAAGCAGCACGACAGCCTGGACACCTGCTACGGCGCCGGCAAGGACTGCTGGGAATGGGCGGGGCCCGACATCGCCGAGCGCTTGATCTACGATCCCGACAAGCCCGCGATCACCTCGACGCTCATCGACCGCGACGCCTACAAGAAAGCAGTCAGCAAGAAACGCAAGCCCCGACCTTAAGGCGCGCGGTGGCGCAGAAGGATGTAGCTCTCCTCGAGGCCCCAGTGATCGGAGAGGGGCTTGCCGTTGTGAGGTTCCCGGAAGGTCTGAGCGACGCGCGTGGGCTTGAGCGAGCCTTGGCGCCCAGGGATGTAGAACTGGTGGTCCACCGAATCCTTCAGAACGGCGCGCGGGTCGTCGCCCGCGCAATCCCCGGAGGCCGCGCAGGACTTCTCCGAATTTGAGGCGCCGACGAGCCGCTCGAAGAGCGCCGAATCCTCGCCGGGATAAGTGAAGTTGAAGTCGGCGGCCATGACCGCGGGGACCGCGGGATCGCGCGTGCGCCGCACGAAGGCCGCGAAGTCCTTGATCTGGGCCATGCGCGCCTTGCGCGAGTCCGCCGGCTTGGCGGGCGGCTCGTCGGCGTTCATGTGCGTCGTGTAGACGTCGAGCGTCTGGGATAGCTCGGGCACGACGACGCGCACATGAAGGGCGCCCTTGGTGGCCACGCAGTCCCAGCCCGTGCATTCTTTGTAAGCGATGGTCTCGGAGGCGACGACCGGAAACTCGCTCAAGATATAGATGCCTGAACCGCCGAGCTTGGGGAACTTGGCGCCGCCGCCTTTGACGACGTAGGGATAGCCGGACTCGGTGGCGGTCCGGGCGGAGAGCCCGTGCCAGGCTTCTTGTATGGCGACGATCTGGGGGCCGCTGCCGCTCGCGCGCGCCTCGCGCAGGCGCCGCGCGATCTCGCGGTAGCGTCCCAGGGACTGCGCCTGGATTTGTTCGTCCTGAGCGGTCAAAGTGGGAGAGATGCCGTGGACGTTGTAGGTCAGCACGCGCAGGACCCACGGGCCTTGGGAGGGCGGACGCGCGGGCGCATGGAACACGGCCGCGCGCAAACCGTCGAGCTCCGGAGAGTTTTTGTCGAGGAAGTCCCCTCCCCGGGCGGAGGGTTGAAGAAGGGCCAGCAGCAAGAGCATGATGTTCATGAAGCCAGCATACCAAGCTCTCCGACGGCCGTCAATTGAAATCGGGCCGAAAGGCCCAGCCCGGAGCTAGGACCTCTGGACTATCTCGTCGGGGCTATGGCATAATCGGCCTTGGAGGCGCTCCATGAAACCCACGTCCATCTCGAAGGCTTTTCTCGGATTATTCCTGGCCTGTCCGCTCCGCGCGACGGGCCTTCAAGAGACCTATTTCGGCGCGGGGTGGGCCAAGACCGCGCCCGACGCGGCACCCCCGGATCCCGCCTCGATCCCCGGTCCGCCCCCCGTAGGCGACCTGCACAACCCGGTCGCGCACATGGACATCACGCTCAAGGCCTACCAAGTCTACGCCGCTCGCTACGGCGGCGGCGAGCTCGAACGCTACATCGGCTCCGCCGACGGCGACAACCCCGCCGCCGAGGACGACGGCAACGTCGTCGCCGGCTCATTCGACGAGGACAAGAGCTTCAAGAACCCCTGGAACGACCTGTTCCCGATGGCCCGCCACTTCTGGGACTGCCGGCAAGGCTATTACAAGGGCTGGAACGGCTACGACAGCTCGGTCAACCGCGCCCATAAGTATTGGTCGGGCGGCTACGGCATCGAGGGCCAGTACGACTCGGGCTGGGAGAAAAAGGGCGCGAGGGGCGAAGGCGTGCTCGGGCTTTACGGCAAGGGCGACAAGGCCAAGGCCTACTGGTATCTCGGACATGTCGCCCATCTTTTGGAGGACCTGACCGTTCCGGCCCACGCGCTGCTCTTCACCCACGTCGGCGAGGGCACCGACATGTACGAGAGCTACATGGCGCATCACTTCAAGGAATGGACGCCCGCCGCGGGGACCGACGTCGAGTCCTTCGGCACTCTCTTGGAACTCTTCTCCAAGACGGGCGACATCACCAACGACTTCGACGCGGGCCACGGCCCCGGAGACGCGGGAGCCGACGGCAAGAAGGATGAGGGCGCCCGCCGCGCCGGAGGCTTCACCGAGGCCGCGCTCAAGGAAGAGGGCGCGGTGCTCATGCCGCTGGCCTACCGGCGCGTGGCGGCCCTGTTCCTCTACTTCTTCAAGCAGCTCGACCACGCGCCGCCCAAGGTCACGCTCGCCGAGCCGGTCTCCTTGAGCTCGGACGTCCTGCTCGAAGCGTCCGCCGTCGACGAGCAAAGCGGGGTCGACCGTCTCGGCTACCGCTTCCAGGTCCGTGAAGACAAGGTCTGGCGCGATCTATCCCCCGCGCCGACCGGTCCTTACGCTCGCTTCTTCGGCGAGCCGGGACGGCTCTACGAGTTCCGCGCCTCCGCCGTCGACGCCGCCGGCAACCGCGCCTTCTCAGCCGCCAGGGCCTGGCGCGCGGGCCCGCTGTCCGTCGCCCGGCGCTAGCCCTTCACGCAGAGGACCTGCTTCAAGCTCGCCACGATCTCGACGAGGTCGCGTTGGTTGGCCATGACCTCGTCGATGGGCTTGTAGGCCGAGGGAATCTCGTCGAGCACCCCGGCGTCCTTGCGGCACTCGACGCCGGCGGTCTGCTTCTGGAGGTCGGCGACCGAAAAGCGTCTTTTGGCCTCGTGTCGCGACATCCGCCGCCCCGCCCCGTGCGAGCACGAGTCGAAGGACTCCGGGTTGCCCTTGCCCCGCACGATGTAGGAGCGCGTGCCCATCGAGCCCGGAATGATGCCCATATCGCCTTTCCCCGCGCGCACGGCTCCCTTGCGCGTGACGAGGACTTCTTCCCCAAAATGTTTCTCCATGACCGCGTAATTGTGGTGGCAGTTGATCTCGGACTCCGGGACGATCTCGCGGCCGTCGTTGAGTATGATCGCAAGCTCCCGGAGGATGCGAGATAGCATCGTCTTGCGATTGGCCGCGGCGTAGTCCTGGCAGAAATGCAGGTCGCGCATGTAGGCCGAGAACTCGGGAGTGCCTGAGGCGAAGTAGGCGAGGTCGCGGTCGGGCAAGGCGACGGCGAGTTTCTTGACGACGCTCTTGGCCTGGTCGATGTGGATCTCGGCCAATGATTTTCCGAGGTTGCGCGAGCCCGAGTGCAGCATCAGCCAGACGGCGCCGCCCTCATCGAGGCAGAGCTCGATGAAATGGTTTCCCCCGCCCAAGGTGCCGAGCTGGCACATCGCCTTTTTCTTCAAGTCCTGGGCCTTTTGGTGTATGAGGTGAAAATCCTCCCAGCGCTTCCAGCCCCGCGACTCGGGCGTTGGATCGCGGTGGCTCTCGAAGCCGACCGGCACGACGCGTTCGATCGCCCGGCGCAGGTCGTGGAGCTTTCCCTCCAAGGCGGCCCCTATAAAAGGAAGCTTCATCGCGGCCATCCCGCAGCCGATGTCGACGCCGACCGCGGCCGGAACAACCGCGCCCTTGGTCGCGACGACCGAGCCGACCGTCGCTCCGATCCCTAAGTGCACGTCGGCCATCGCGGCGACGTGATGGAAGACGAAGGGCAGGCGCGCGATGTTCTTGAGCTGGTCTAAGGAGGCCGAGTCGACGTCCTTGGTCCAGACCTTGACCGGAACCGGCGTGCTGCCGATGGTTTGCGCTACGGGCATGATTTCATTATACAGGTTCCTTTATAGCGCGCGGGGAGGGCTGAAAGTGATATACGGACCGCGCCGCCGTATATCAGAATAGCCTCGATACGTTGGCTCTTGCAATAAATCTTTCGAGGACTTACACTTCCTGAGGGGGCGAGCGCGTTTTCGAAATCAGCGGAATCATGATAGGCCGACCGGGCCGGCAGTGTTTGCAGCCTCCGGTATTAGCAGATTTTTTGTGAATTGGGAATCGGTGCAAGGGAAATTCGCCATGCAGTGTTTCGACGGAATCCGTAGTTAAGCTGACCAGTATAATCATAAGTTCGGGCTCTGGAGAATTTTCTTTTCAACGGGAGAGGACCTGTGTGGCCATTTAAGATTGCGAACGACAAGGACCTATTAACCGGATTCGTTCCAGATGAGGTGGCCGATCTACTCATCAGCGGACGGAGCGGTGACCTCGCGCCCAAGAAGCACCCAGTTACCGTTTTTTTCTCTGATATTTATTTCGTGCGCTCTCCTGAAGATATGACACCAGCTGATGCAGTTGATTTCCTGAAGATTGAAGCCGCAGCCCTAGGCCGCTTCGTAGAAAGCGTAAGGCGCAACCATGGCATCGTTGATAACTTCATAGGCCCCATGATGATGGCTTTGTGGAATGTTCCGCGTGACATTCCGAATCACCAAACTCACGCATGTCTTGCGGCTTTAGACTGTATCGACGCTATTGAAGGTCTCCGCCGAAAGGGTGGATTGGCAAGACCCCTTCGGGTTCGGATTGGAATTAACTCTGGAGTGGTAGTGGCGGGTTTGGTCCAGTATGGCTCCTGGCGTCACTACACTGCATTCGGAGGAGAAGTTAATCTCGCTTCCCGCCTGGAGGGAGCAAACAAATTTTTTGGGACACGTGTATTGGTGAGTGAAGCAGTTTTTCAAAATGCCAGCGATATTGTTGTGGGTCGTTCAATCGGAAAGGTTCGTGTGATGGGCGAGCGGATTCCCGTTCAAGTTTTTGAGCTTCTAGGCAGAAAGGACCGGCTATCGGAGGGTTGGCGGGAGGGTCTTCCTTCATGGACGAACGGGCTGGATTTGTTCAATGCCCGCAAATTTCGAGAGGCGGTGCCTGCTTTCCAGAAGGTCCTCCAGGTTTTTCCGGAAGATGGTCCTGCAGGTTTCTATTTGAAGACGGCCGAAGATTTTTCGAGAACACCGCCGGAGGCGGGATGGGACGGGGTCTTTAATCTGCTTGCTAAATAGAATTGATAGGTACGGAAACGCCCGAACCAAACGCTTCGGCCGCCGCGCGCCGAACGGCCTAATAGCGCGCGCGGCCGAGCAGGAGCGTTATGCGGACAGATATTGACATATGTATGCATATATGGTATCCTTGTACTAGAGGTGCAATGTGATCCGAACAACCATTTTTCTACCGCAAGATTTACATGCCAACCTGAAACATCTTGCCGTTGAGCGCCAATGCTCGATGGCGGATCTTCTGCGTGACGCTGTAGAGCGACTTTATAAAGAGGACCTCGCGGATCTGCGTTCCGCGCGGAAGGCCTGGGCTATGCACTCCAAGGTAGCGGATAGGGCGACTCCTGCTAGAGAATATTTCGCGAAGCGCTCCAAGAAGCGTGTATAGGGTTGAGATCGCCAGGACTGCCCGACGAGACTTGGATCGTATAAGCGGCAAGGACCTCTCACGGATCGAAGAGCACGTCATTGGTCTAGAAGCGAATCCGCGTCCCGTTGGAGTGAAGAAGCTCAGGGATTTCCTTCATCGGATTCGAGTCGGTGACTGGCGAGTCTTATATGCAATCGAGGACGGCAAAAAGCTCGTGACCATCTTGAGAGTCTTGCGGAGAAATGAGGGCACCTATCGGAACGTCTGATGCCGCATAGACACTCGTTAAGAATTTTAGGAGCGCAAATTTCGCATAATCTCCTACATCGCATGAACACATCGCCCGGAGAAATCATGACCAAGGCTCTGTTGTCCTTGCCCCTGCTCGCATCCCTTGCGCTTTCCGCGTCCACCAAGGACGCCAAGCCCCAAACCGCCGCGACGACGCCGATGTACGAGGTTCTTAAAAGACCTTGCGCGAAGGATCTGGCCTCCCGCTGTCCTGGAAAGGCCGGCTTCGAAGCCATGGGCTGCCTGGGCGCCGTCGATAAGTCGCGGCTCGCGAAATCCTGCCGCGACGCCATGTCCTCGTCGCCCGCGGCCAAGTCCACCGTCCTCCCGACCAAAGCAGACGGAATCTGCGACGGCGCGTTCGCGAAGGCCTGCCCGGGAGCCAAGCCCGGCGTCGCGTTGTACAAGTGCCTCAAGGAGCACGATTCCGAACTGCCGGAGACGTGCCGCGTCAAGAGGAAGGCGCACTGAGCCCTCGTGGAGGAACAGAAACCCGCCGTCAAGGTCGCCCTCGGACTGTTGGGCTTCCTGGCGATCCTCTCGGGATTGCTCTGCGTGGTCTTGGGCCTTGCGGCCTGGTACCTGAGCCATCAGCGCACGGGAACGGAGGGGCTGGCGGTCCTGGCGGCCGTGTTCGTCCAGTGGTGCCTGGCGGTGTTCGGCGGCTACATTCTCGGGGGCTCCGCCGCGGCACAGGGCGGCAAAGCGGCGCGCGTCGGGGTCTTCCTGAATTTCGGGAGCGTAGCGCTCACCGCGCTCGCGCTGATCTGTCACTACCGCTTCGCCCGGTAGCCCTCAGGCCGGAAGCAGCAAAGTCGCGACCGCGTAGCAGGCGATGGCCTCGCCGCGGCCGATCGAGTCGACGCCCTCGTGGCTCTTGGCTTTCAAGTTGACCCTGTCGCCTGGGACGCTCAGCAGGCCCGCGATGGAGGCTTTGAAAGCCTCGTAGTGCGGCTTGAGCTTGGGCTCCTCGGCGACCAAGGTGACGTCGACGTGCGAGATGACGCCGCCGGCCGTGATGAGCTTGGCCATGACGGCGGCCATGATGTCCTTGCTCGGTATGTTCTTGATCTTGGGGTTGTCGGGCGGGAACATGATGCCGATCTCGCCGGCGCCCAAGGCGCCCAGGATCGCGTCGCCGACGGCGTGCAGCACCGCGTCGCCGTCGGAGTGGCCCAGCAGCCCTTTCTTGTGCTCGAGCTTCAAGCCCGCCAGCCACAGCTCGCGGCCCTCGACGAGCCGGTGGATGTCGAAGCCGAAGCCCACAGCGGTGCGGCGCCGTCCGCCGCGGCGCTCCTCCAAGAGAGCCTCGGCCATGACGAGGTCCTCCGGGGTCGTGATCTTGAAGTTCTCGTAGCTCGACTCGACGATCTTGACCTTGTGGCCGGACTTCTCGACGATCTGGCTCTCGTCGGTCGCATCGACCTCGTCGAGGAAATTCGCCAGGGCCTCCTCGAGAATCTCGCGCCGGTAGCATTGAGGCGTCTGCGCGGCCCAGTAAGAGGACCGCGCGGGAGTTCCCGCGATCCAAAGCGCCTTGCTTGCGACCTTTTTCAAGGTGTCCTTGACGGGCACGGCGGGCAGGGCCGCGCCGGACTCGTATGCCTCCTCGAGCACCGCGCGGACGATCGCGGTCGTGACCAGAGGCCGGGCGCCGTCGTGCACGGCCACGACCTCCGCGTCCTCGGGGACTTCCTTGAAGCCGTTGCGCACCGACATCATGCGCGTGGCTCCCCCCTCCACGACCTTGACGCGGTCCGAGGACAGCCGCTCCCCGTGCTCCTTGACGTTCTCCGCGGTCATGACGAGTACGATCCTCTCGATCTCGGGGATGTCGAGGAAGGTCTGGAGCGACCACTCGACCACCGTCTTGTCGGCCAGCGGCAGGAACTGCTTGGGGCGGCCCATGCGCGAGCCCGAGCCCGCCGCGACGATGATGGCCGCGGACTTCATGCCGGCTTCTCGCCCTTGGACTTGCCGAAGATCATGCGGCCCGCCGAGGTCTGCAGGATCGAGGTCACGCCGACCTCGATGCGCTTGCCGATATAGCGCTTGCCGTCCTCGATGACGACCATCGTGCCGTCGTCGAGGTAGCCCACGCCCTGCTCGCGCTCCTTGCCTTCCTTCATGACGAACAGCGCCATGGCCTCGCCGGGCAGCACGACGGGCTTCAAGGCCGTGCCGAGGTCGTTGACGTTGAGGCAGGTCACGCCCTCGAGAGCCGCGATCTTGTTGAGGTTGAAATCCGTCGTGATGACCCGGGCTCCGAGGTCCTTGGCCAGGCGCACGACCTTGCCGTCGACCTCGGCCACGTCGACGGGGTCCTTGTCGAGGATCTTGACCGGGATGTCGGGGTTCTCCTGGAGCCTCGCGAGTATGTCGAGGCCGCGCCGCCCGCGGGCTCTCTTGAGGGAGTCCGGGGAATCCGAGAGGTGGTGCAGCTCCTGCAGCACGAAGCGCGGCACGATCAAGGTCCCGGACAGGAACTTGGTCTCGCTGATGTCGATGACGCGGCCGTCGATGATGGCCGAGGTGTCGAGCACCTTCATGTCCGCCCCCCGCCTCTTTCCCATCTTGAGTATGTCCTTGTCGAGGTCGTCGAGCTCCGGGGACTTGCGGACCGCGATGATCATGCCGAGCACCCCGAAGGCGAAGTAGCGCAGGACCGAGTACTTGTCCCAGGCCAAGTAGAGGGCATCGTTGCCCATCTGGAACACCGTGTAGTCGACGAGCTTGGCGACGATGATGCCTCCCGAGGTCCCCAGGACTCCCGAGATCATGGTCAGCAGGCTGATCTCTTCGATCATCATCTCGAAGCCGACGATGACGACGCCCACGGCGAGGCCCAAGAGCGCGCCCTTGGCGCTCCGGGTGATCTGGAAGTAGACGATGGCCGGACAGCACAGCACGACGAACGCGCGAAACAGCCAGATGCTCATATGATTCCCCTTCTGCGGCTAGGATAAACGACTATGGTACGGCGCACGAACCTATGACTTCTATGAATGACCGGCGAAAACTTTGGCGGCCGCCTCCTCGATGTCCGAGACCCCGACGAGCTCGAGGCCCACGCGGCCGAGCTCCTTGGCGGACTTCAAAGGGACTACGGCCTTTTTGAACCCGGCCTTGGCGGCCGCACGCAGGCGGCTCTCGAGAAACGGGACGCGGCTGACCTCGCCCAAGAGCCCGACCTCGCCGACCATCACCCAGTCCGGCGGCAGGGCGATCGAACGCGCCGAGCCGCAGACGGCCAGGCAGGCGGCCAGATCGAGCGCGGGGTCCTTGAGGCGAACGCCGCCAGCCAGGCTCACGAACACGTCGCGGTCCTCGAGGCGCAGCTTCAAGTGCTTCTCCATGGCGGCGAGCAGAACCAGCACGCGGTTGAGATCGAGGCCCGTGGCCATGCGCCGGGGCAGCGGGTACTTCGTCGACACGACCAGGGCCTGAGCCTCGACGAGCATCGGCCGCGAGCCTTCGAGCGTGACCGAGACCGCGGAGCCGGGCCGCGCTCCCTGAGCGCGCTCCGCGACGAAATAGGAAGCCGCGTCCTTGACCTCCTTGAGGCCCGCCTCGGACATTTCGAAAAGGCCCGCCTCTTCCGTGGGACCGAAACGGTTCTTGTGGGCGCGCAGGACGCGCAGCAGGTCGTGCTGCTCCGTGTCGAAGTAGAGGACGGTGTCGACGATGTGCTCGAGGACCTTGGGGCCCGCCAAGGAGCCTTCCTTGGTGACGTGGCCCAGCACGAAGACCACCGCGTCGTGGGCCTTGGCGTGGCGCAGGAGCTCGGAGGCGCATTCGCGGACCTGGGCCACCGAGCCGGGACCCGAGGAGAGCTCCGGGTGGTAGGCGGTCTGGATCGAGTCGAGCACGATGACGCCGGGCTTGAGCTTCTCGATCGCCGCCAGAGTCTTGACTAGGTCGGTCTCCGAGAGCAAATAGAGAGGCTCATCCGAGATCCCGAGCCTCTTTGCGCGGCCCGAGACCTGCTTCAAGGATTCCTCGCCGGAGACATAGAGCACCTTGAGGCTCTTGGAAAGGCGCGCGGCGGCCTGCAGCATCAAGGTCGACTTGCCGATGCCGGGAGGCCCGGCGAGCAAAACGACCTGGCCCGCGACGACGCCCCCGCCCAAAAGGCGGTCGAGCTCGGAGAGCCCGGTGGCGACGCGCGGCTCGGTCTCAGAGGACACTTCCTTGAGGGCCGTGACCTCCGAGCTAAAATCGGTCAGCGACCTCGCTCCGCGAGCGCCTCCGGCGGTCGCCAGCGCGGCGGGACGGACCTCGACGACCTCCTCGATCATCGAGTTCCAGGCGCGGCAGTCTGGGCACTGGCCCATCGGCTTGGGGGCGCCGTAGCCGCATTCCTGACACCGATGGATCGACTTCAATCGGCTCACTTCTTGCTCCTGCCCTTGGTGCCGGCGGCCCCGAAGGTCGCCATGCCGAAGAGATAGGCGATGTCCTGGTCCTCGAACATGACGTTGGCCCAGGCCTGCCCGCGCTTGGTCTCCTGGACGTCCTCGACGCGCGCGCCGATCCCGAAGAAGCGGTTGATGCGCGCCATCACGCCGAAGTCCCACTCCGGGTGGGTGAACTTGCGGCTGTTGATCGTCCGGTTGCGCCCGAAATCGTAGCCCTGCGCGAGCAAGCTGAAGTGCTTGCCGATGGAGTCCTTGTAGAAGGGGGTCACGGTCACGCGCGCGCCGCCGGCCGAGCGGATCGAGCCTACCGCCACGTCGAGCGGGCCCCACTCCCAGCCCATCAAGCCGTCGACGCGGTTTGCCTGAGTGTAGTCGTTGCCGTGGCGGGTCGCGTCGGAAACGTTCATGAGATTCGAGCCGCCGAGATAGTAGTACCGTTTGTCGCGGGGATAGATCTTTAGGCCCGCGTCCGCGTGCGAGCCTTTGATCGCCCCTTCGTAGCGCCAGTCGTAGTTCCAGAAGACCCGGAACTGGGTGATGCGGCCGAAGACGTCCTTGGCCGTCGAGGCCGCCTCCTTGACCGAGGCGATGGTCTCCTTCACGTCGGACTTGACCTTCTCGTCGTGCAGCAGCGCGCCGACGGCCCCCTTGTCGGTGGCCAGGCCGGCCATCATCTGGTTGCTCTTGGTCAGGAGCTGGTCGAGCTTGTCGGTGATGGCGTCGGTGCGCGCCATCGCCTTCTCCATGTTGGGCTTGGTCGTTTCGATGAGGTCGTTGAGGTTGGCCGTCATCTCGCGCAGGTTGGCGACGGTCTCCTTGAGGTTCCCCGCCAACGAGCCGCGCGGCCCCTCCTCGTTGAGCGTGTTCATGATCGCCTGCATGCTGTTGAGGGCCTTGGCCAGCGCCTTCTCGATCGAGACGGGGTCCGAGCCGACCACCGTGTCGTTGTTGTGGAGCTCCCCCGATGAGGGATGGCCCTGGTCGATCTGCAGGTATTTGGACCCGATGATCCCGGTCGAGCCGATCGTGAAATCGGCGTCCTTATAGATGACGACCCCCTTGCGCACCGCGAGCACGACCCTCGCCAAGCCGTCCCTGAGCTCGATGTCCTTGACCTGGCCGATCTCCACGCCCGAGAGCTTGACCGGGGCGTTCTTGTTGAGGTTGGCGACGTCGTGGAAGGTGGCGTTGAGGACGTAGCGCTTCTCGAGAGTGTAGTCGCCCAAGAGGAAGATGGCGATGCCCATGAGCGCCAAGCCCGTCACGACGAAGGCGCCGACCTTGGCCTCGAGGGAGAACATCAGGCCTTCCCGTTCACCTTGGCGCCGACCGGATCGGCTTCGAACTCCTTGAGCCTCATCTTGATCGGCCCGTGGCTCAGACCGTCGACGAACTGGCGGATGTAGGGGTTGGTGCTGATCCGGATGACCTCGGGGTGCGCCACTCCCAACACCCGGCCCTCGTGCAGCATCGCGATCCGGCTGCCCACCTTATAGGCCGATTTCATGTCGTGCGTGACGACGATCGAAGTGATCTTCAGCTGCTTTTGAAGCTCCAGGATCAGGTCGTTGATGACGTCCGACATGATCGGGTCGAGGCCCGTCGTGGGCTCATCATACAAAATATACGACGGCTCGGCCGCGATGGCCCGGGCCAGCGCGACTCTCTTCTTCATGCCTCCCGAGAGCTCGGAGGGCTT
The DNA here is from genome assembly GCA_016194705.1 of Elusimicrobiota bacterium. Classification (GTDB taxonomy): domain Bacteria; phylum Elusimicrobiota; class Elusimicrobia; order UBA1565; family UBA9628; genus PALSA-1176. Next base: position 25,174 of record JACQAZ010000011.1, read on the forward strand.
GAAGTCCTCGACGTCCTTGAGGCCGACGAGAGCGAGCTTGTCGCGGGCGACCTGCCGGAACTTGTGGGTCGGGATGTCGGTCAGGTAGCGCAGGCCGAAGGTGACGTTCTCCCAAACCGTCAGCGAGTCGAAGAGAGCCGCCTCCTGGAAAAGGTAGCCGAAGCGCCGCCGGTACTGAGCGATGTCGGTCTCGTGGGCGAGTTTCGTGATGTCCATGCCGTCGACCATGATGCTGCCCTCGTCCGGATGGACGAGCCCGATGACGCACTTCAAGAAAGTGCTCTTGCCGCAGCCCGAGCCGCCGATGATGACCAAGGTCTCGCCGTTCTCGACGACGATGTCGACCCCGCGCAGGATGGGGCGGCTGCCGTAGCGCTTCTTAACCCCGACCGCGTCTATCATGTTATTCCGAGGGCGACCAGGACCGCCGTTACGAAATAATCCAGGATGAGCACCGAGACCATGCTCAGCACGACGGCGGCGGTCGTGGCCTTGCCCACGCCCTCGGCGCCGCCGTGGGTCGTGACGCCTTTATAGCAGCAGATAAACGAGATGGCCAGGGCGAAGACGTAGTTCTTCAAGTAGCCGTGGAAGAAGTGCTTGAGCTCCATGTTGTCGATGATGTCGTGCCAGTAGACGTTGGCCGGGATGTGGTGCTTGATGGACGCCACGACGTAGCCGCCGCCGATCCCGGTGAAGTCCGAGACCACGGCTAAAAAGGGCAGCACGAAGAGGAAGGCCAGCACGCGCGGGATCACGAGGTAGCGGTTGGGATCAGTGCCCAAAGTGTAGAGTGCGTCTACCTGCTCTGTGACCTTCATCGTCCCGAGCTCGGCGGCGATCGCAGCACCCGCCCGGCCTGAGACGACCAAGGAGGTCATGACCGGCCCCAGCTCCATGACCATCGCGAAGCTGACCACGGTCCCGACGAAGAGGGGCTCGTTGAAGAAGTGTTTCGACGAGGCTCCCGACTGCAGCGCGAGCACCATCCCGGTGAAGAAGGAGGTCATCGCAGAGACGGGCAGGGACTCGACGCCGATGCGCATCATCTGGATGGTCACCTGGTCCCACTCGACGGGAGCCCGGCTCAGCCACATCGCCGTCGAGCGGATCATGAAGGCGAATTCCCCCGCCGACTGGAAGATCTCGAGAAGCCAGGAGCCCAGCCAGCCCAAGGCCTTCACGACGAGATTCATTGAAGGTAGACGCGGGGCACGCGGGTCGAGATCATCGAGGTCACCTCGTAGGGGATCGTGCCCAACCGCTCGGCGATCTCGGAGGCCGTGATTCGCTCGCTGCCCTGGCGGCCGATGAGCACCGCGTCGTCGCCCACGCTCGCCTTGGGCACCGCGGTGGCATCGAGCATGGTCATGTCCATCGTGACGGTCCCTACGATGGGGCAGCGGCGCCCTCGCAGAAGCGCCCAGCCTTGATTCGAGAGCCCGCGGGAGAAGCCGTCGGCGTAGCCGATCGGCAGCGTCGCGATCCTCGAGGGACGCTTCGTGCGGTAGGTCGCACCGTAGCTGATCGAAGACCCCTTGGGCACGTTCTTGAGGAACACGACCTTGGTCTTGAGGCTCATGACGGGCTCGAAACCCGGGTAGTTGCCGTAGATCGCTATACCGGGGCGGACCATATCGAAGCGGCTCTGCGCGTGCCTGAGCGCTCCGGCCGAATTGGCCGCGTGGCGCAGAGACGCGGAGCCGACGGCCCTGACGGCCTCCCGGAAAAGCCCCAGTTGACGCCGCGTGAACGCCGGGTCGGTCTCCGCGCAGGATAGGTGGGTGTAGACGCCCTGCAGGCGCACGAGCTTGCGCGTGGCCAGGAATTTCACGACTTCAGCGGCGGCCAGGGGCCGCACGCCGATGCGCCCCATCCCCGTCTCGATCTTGAGATGGCAGTCGACCTCGCGCCCCAGCCGCTCGGCCACGGTGGCCAGCCTCCGGGCCGACTCGAGGCTGGCGACCGTCGGCGTCAGCCCGAACTCGGCCGCGGCCAGGAAGCTCTCGAAAGGATAGAGCGAGCCCAGCACCAGGATCGGCAGGCGCACGCCCGCCTCGCGCAGGGCGACGCCTTCCTCGACGGAAGAGACGCCGAACCAGTCGGCCAGGCGGGCGTCCTGAGCGGCCTTGGCGCAGGCGGAGGCTCCGTGGCCGTAGGCGTTGGCCTTGACGACGAAGAGGAGCTTGACGCCGCGCGGCATGCGCCGCCGGAACTTCCTGAGATTGTCGCGCAGAAGAGAGAGGTCCACCTCGGCCCAGGTGGGCCTGAAGAATCGCCGGCGGACGTCGGTCATGGAAAAGTGGTCTGTGTCTCTTCGACCTCCGCGGGAGGAGGACCGGCTTCGGTCTCTCCCGTCGGGTCAGCGTCAACGAAGCGCGTGAATTGGTGGTAGAACTTGGCTTCGACGACTCCCGTGGGGCCCTGGCGCTGCTTGGCGATGATGATCTCGGCCTTGTTCTCGAGGGTCGGGTCGTTGCGCTTGTAGTAGCCCTCGCGGAAGATGAAGGCCACGAGGTCCGCGTCCTGTTCGAGCGCCCCGGAGTCGCGCAAGTCCGAGAGCTGGGGTCTGCCGTCGGGGCGTCCCTTTTCCTCCGGACGGCGGGACAACTGGGAGAGAGCGATCACGGGAACGTTCAAATCCCTGGCGAGATGCTTGAGGCCGCGCGATATGTCCGAGACCTCCTGCTGGCGCGACTCTGACCTGAAGGAGGAGCCGCGCATGAGCTGCAGGTAGTCGATAACGACCAAGCCCAGGCTCTTGCCCTTGCGCCGCAGTTCGGCCGTCAGCTGGCGGGCCAGCGAGCGCACCGTGAGCACCGACAGTCCGGGGCGGTCGACGATGTAGAGAGGTGCCTCGGAGAAGCGAGCGGCGGCGTTGGTCAGGTCGGTCCACTTGTCGCGCGGAAAAAAGCCCGTGCGGACCTGCTGGAGGTTGACCCGGGCGTCGGCGGCGATGAACCGCTCCATGATGGCGTGCTTGCTCATCTCCATGGAGAAGACCAGCACCGGAAGCGGATTGTCCGAGAGCACGACGTGGGATGCGATGTTCAGAGCCAGGGCGGTTTTCCCTTGACTCGGGCGCGCCGCGATCAGTATGAGGTCGGATTTCTGGAAGCCCGTCGTGAGGCGGTCGAAGTCCTTCAAGCCCGAAGGGACTCCGGTGACGGCCTGCTTGCGGCTGTGGGCGAGCTCGATCTGTTCGATGACCTCGTGCGCGAGGTCCTTGGCCTCGACGACGCCATGCATCGTCTGACGCTCGGCGACCCTGAGAATGCTGGCCTGCGCCTCATCGAGGATCTCGGTGGGTTCTTTGGCTTCGTTGAAGCAGGCCGACACGACGGCGGTCGCGGTCGTGATCAGCTCGCGCAGGACGGATTTCTCCTTGACGAGCCGGGCGTAGTAGTCGATGTGGGCGGCGGTCGCGACCTTATGGACGAGGTCGGTCAGCGCGGCCATCCCTCCCACCTCGTCGAGGAGCTTGCGGCGCTTGAGCTCCTCGGCGGCGGTCACGACGTCGACGCCGTCGCCGCGCTCGGAGATCGACTTCAGGGCGGCGAAAATCTTGCGGTTGGCGTCGAGGTAGAAATCCTTCTCCGCGAGGGAGTCGATCGCCTTCTCGGCCGCGTCGCGCTCGATGAGCATCGAGCCCAGCACGGCGCTCTCGGCCTCCAGGGCCTGTGGAGGAAGCTGCGCGGGATTGTTGGCCATTTGGCCCGCGGCCCCGGGACTACTCCCGGGCCGTGACGGTGACCTTGATCTTGGCGGAGACGTCGGGCATCAGGCGAAGCTCGACCTCGTGATCGCCGACCTGCTTGATGGACGCGTCCAAGGCGACGGCGGACTTGTCCACCGTGTAGCCGCAGCTCTTGAGGCTCTTGACGATGTCGCTCTTGCCGACCGAGCCGAAAAGCTTGCCTTCCGCGCCGGCGGGCCGGCTGAACGAGAGGCTCACCCCAGCCAGCTTGGAGGCGAGCTCCTTGCTCTGGGAGACCCGTCCCTCGACGAGCTTGGCGCGCTTCTCCCTGGCCTTCTCCCAGCTCTTGATGCTGGCCGGCGTGGCCGGAAGGGCCAGCCTGTTGGGAAGCAGATAGTTGCGGCCGAATCCGTTTTTGACGTCCTTGACCTCGCCGGCACGGCCCAGCTTGTCGACGTCGGAGCGCAGAATCACCTTCATGGAATCCTCTCGGTTATTTCACGACGTAAGGCAGCAGCGCGAGGTTGCGGGCGCGCTTGATCGCGCGCGACAACTGCCGCTGGTGCCGGGCGCAATTGCCGGTCACCCGGCTCGAGAGGATCTTTCCCCCCTCAGCAACAAAGGTGCGCAGCACCTGAATCTGCTTGTAATCGATGTCGCGGACCTTCTCGGCGCAGAACCGGCAGACCTTGCGGCGTACCGGGAAGGGCGCGCGCCGGCGGCCCAACTCGGGCCTTCTGCCGGGAGCGCCGGAAGGGGCCGAGGGCTTGGGAGCTTCGACTGTCGCGGCCGGAGCGGCGGCGGGAGTCTCGGGCGAATGGGGGGCTTCAGGGGAAGACATTTAAAACGGAACCTCCTCGATTGATTCTGCTTCGGCCTCGGGCTTCGTTCCAGCTCCGGAAGACGAAGCCGCTCCTTCGGCGGCGGCGCTGAGGTACTGGATGCGGTTGGCCATGACCTCGAAGACGGAGCGCTTCTGGCCGCTCTTCTTGTCCTCGTACTCGCGGCAGGTCAGGCGCCCCTCGACGATCAGAGGGACGCCCTTCTTGGCCTTGTCCTTGGAGCGGTCTGCGAGTTCGCGCCAGGCGATGACGTCGACGTAGAAGACGTCGTCCTTCCACTCGCCGCTCTTGGCGTCCTTGACGCGGCGGTTGACCGCGATACGGATGGTGCACTTGCCCACGCCGCTCGGGGTAAAGAACATCTCCGCGTCGCGCGTGACGCGGCCGGCCAGCAGGACGAAATTGATCTCGGGGAGTCGGACGCCGGCCATGGCCTACTCCTGCGGCCCAGTCCCCGCCGATGCGGCGGCGGCGGGGGCGGGCGCGGCCGGGACCTTCTTGGCCTTCGCCTTCTTCTCGCGCATCTTTCGGTCCTGCGCGACGACGGTCATGTTGCGGATGACGTTGTCTGAGATGCTGAAGTTGTGGCCCAGCTTCTTGAGGAGGCCGCCGGCGGCCTTGTACTTGAAGTAGACGTAGACGCCTTCGCGGGCCTTTCCGATCATGTGCGTGAGCTTGCGGCGGCCCCACACTTCCTGGCTGACGACCTCGCCGCCGTCGCCGGTGATGGTCTGTTTGGTCTTGTCCGCGAACTCGGTCACTTCCGGGTCGGAGAGGACGGGCTTCAGAATGAGGACGGTCTCGTAAATTTGCATAGAGGGATATATTAACAAATAGGGCCCTTCGGGGCAAGAACAAAATATCGGCCCCGGTATTGACGCGATCGGCGGGCCCCTGTTATCCTTCCTATGATATACCATGAAAGCGACCCTGCTCCCGGCCCTAGGACTCTCCCTGCTCCTGTCGACCGTCTCCCGCTCAAGCGCCGAGTCTTTCGCCTCCTGGTCGGCGAAGGCCGAAAAGGCCGAGAAGAAGCACGACACCCTCTCGGCGTTGGAGGCCTACACCAACGCGCTTCGCCTGTGGAAGAAGGGCGACGGGAAAAAGCCCAAGGCCAAGCTTTTGGCCGCCCGCGCCGCGCTCTACGCGTCCTCCGGCTCGCCCGAGCCGGCCCTGAAGGATTTTTCGGACGCCGTGAGGCTCGACGATAAGTCGGCGCCGATCTTCTACAATCGGGGCCGCTTGGAACTCGACATGGGAAGAACATCCGACGCGGTCACCGACTTCTACAAGGCGGCCAAGCTCAACCTCGGCTACAAGGAAGCCTATTTCTACCGCGGCCTGGCCTACGAGCGCCAGGGCGACGTCAAATTCGCCCGCGAGGACTACAAGACGGCGTGCCGGCTCGGACTCAAGCAGGCCTGCAGCGCCGGCGCGCGCGCCAAGGCGCAGGAGGCGCAGGCCGCGCGCCCCGCTCCCGACGCTTTCGAGGCGGCCTCGCCGCCCGAGCCGGTCAAGCGGTCATCCGCCGAGGTCAAAAAGCCCCGGAGGAAGCGCGCCTACAAACTCGACTGGCAGGCCTGCCTCGACGCCCTGGCGGCCTGCACCGACGGCGGCGGGGCCTTCGGCGACTGCGTGAAGCAGGCGCCCGTCTGCGAAGCCTCGACGGCCAAAGGCTGCTGTCCCCATGACTGCGTGAAGAAGTTCAACGAACTCGTCGACCAGGGCACGCGCGCGGCCGAGGAAGGAGGCCAGAGCGAGGCCTCGGCTTTCCGCGAGGTCTTCGGCGAGACGCCTTCCTGCGCGAAGCCCTGACCCGGTCCGAAAAATCCAAATCTTGACAAAACATGACACATGACATACACTACCAAGGATAGAAGATAGAAATAACAACCAAATACCTTTCCGGAAGCCCTTTTTCCATGAAACGAAGACGCAAGGCCGCGCGCAAGCCGTTCACCGGAGATGTCCCTGAGGTCATGGACATCAAGACCCTGGCGCAGTACCTAGGGATGGGCCGCTCGAAGATTTACGGCCTGATCCGCCAGAAGAAAGTCCCCGCCTCCCGCATCGGCCGCCAGTACCGCTTCTCGAAAGTCCTGGTCGACGCCTGGCTCAAGGAGCGCCTCATCATGAAGCCCGAGGAGCCCCAGATTTCCTTGTTCCAGAAGCCGCAGAAATAGCCCCTCCCGACGGTCGACGGAAAACCCTTGCTTTCCCGACGGAGACTTTTATATATTTTCCGCAGAAGGGAAGTGCGTTTGCTCCCTCGACTCTCACGGAGGATCACATCACCATGGCTGAGAAAGTTCAGAAGGTCGGCGTTGACCGCACGACGGGTTTCCTTTACTACATCGACAAGCAGGGCGACGTCTCCCGCGCCAAGATGGCCCGCGGCGGCAAGAAGGGCGGCAAGCCGGAGAAGGTCCAGAAGGTCGGCGTCAAGAAGGAGAAGGGCTACCTCTATTACCTCGACAAGAAGGGCGACATCTCCCGCGCGAAGATGGTCAATGCCTAACTGACCGCGGTGCCTTCGGGCGCCGCAGTCTCCGTGAGAGACGCCCCGCCGGATTTCCGGCGGGGCGTCTCTTTTGCTACAGTCTCGAAATGATCCTCGTGGTCGGACCCGGAGCCGTCGGCGGCGTGCTGGCCGCGCGCTGGGCCGCGGCGGGCAAGGCGGTCATGCTCCTGGGACGCACGGCCGCCGAGGAGACGCGCTTGACCCGCCAGGGACTCTCTTACGCCGGGGCCGACGGCCGGCGCCGCGCCGTACCGCGGAGGCTGCGCAGCGCCCGCCGTCTGGGCGCCGCGGCGTGCGAGGCGGCCTTCTTCTGCGTGAAGTCCTACGACACGGCCGCCGCCGCGCGCGCGGCGCGCCGGTGGATCGGGCCGGATACGGCGGTCGTCGCGCTCCAGAACGGCGTCGGGCATGAGCGGGTCCTGCGCCGCGCCTTCGGCGCCAGGCGCGTGGTGGTGGGCTCGTGCTACTTCGCTGCAGACCGACCCGAGCCTTACCACGTCACCCACACCTGGGGCAACGACGTCCTTTTGGCCGCCAACCAAAGGAACCGGGAGTCCCTCGCGGCCGCGCAGCGCTTCCTGATGGAAGGCGGCTGGCACGTCCACCTCAAGCGCTCGGAAGAGCGCATGCTCTGGACCAAGCTTTGCTTTAACGCCGCGACCAACCCGCTCGGAGCCCTGTGCGCGGTCACCAATTCGCGCCTGGCCGAGGATCCCGCCCTGCGCGAGATCATGGTCAAGACGCTCATGGAAGCCGTCGCGGTCGCGCGCAAGGCCGGCAAGCAGCCGCTCTACTCGCGCATGGAGACTCTGGTCGTGCGGGCCTGCCTCAACGCGCCCGTGCAGCGCAACTCCATGCTTCAGGACCTTCAAGAGGGACGCCGAACTGAGATCGGAGCCATCGCGGGCCCGCTGCTGCGCGCCGGGAGAAGCCTGGGCGTCGAGACTCCGCTCCTGGACAAGCTTTCGCGTCTCGTGCGCCGCATGGAGCGCCCGTGAGCGCGGCGGTGCTCGACGGCAGCGCGCTGGCGCGCAAAATCCGCCAGGAACTGGCGCCCCGCGCGGCGGCGCTGGCCAAAAAGCTCGGCCGCAAGCCGGCCCTGGCGATCGTCAGTTCCGCGCGGCCCGACCGCGCGACTCTCTCCTACCGGCAATCGCAGAAAAAGGCCTGCGAGGAGGTCGGCATCTGGTGGGAGACCCTCGCGCGCGACTGGAAAAGCGCCGACGAGATCCTGGCCGCGCTCAAGGACGGCAAGCCCTTCGAGGGCGCCATCCTCGATCTGCCCCTCAACGATGGCGTCGACGTCGAGCGGCTGTTGGCGCGGCTGCCCCCGGAGTCCGACGTCGAGGGCGTGACCCCGTTCAACTTCGGCCGCCTCTTCGAGATCAAGGCGTACGCGGAGATACAGCGCCGGCGCCTGGTCGCCCCCTGCACGGCGCTGGCGGTCGCCGAACTCCTGCGCGAGACCAGGGCGCCTCTCTCAGGCAAGAACGCCGTCGTGCTCGGGCGCTCGAACATCGTCGGCAAGCCCGCGGCCCATCTCTTGTCTTGCCTCGACCTGACGGTGACCTTGTGCCACTCGAAGACGCGGGACCTGGCCGAGCTCGTCAAACGCGCGGACGTCGTCGTCGCCGCGATGGGCAAGCCCAAAAGCGTCAGGGCCTCCTGGATCAAGCCGGGCGCGATCGTCATCGACGCCGGCGTCAGCGAGGAGGACGGCGCGCTTTGCGGCGACGTGGAGGCCGGCGCGGCGGAAAAGGCCGGGTGGCTGACGCCCACCGTAGGCGGGGTCGGGCCCGTCACGACCGCGATGCTCTTGTCGAACTCGGTGCTGCTCGCCGAGAGGAAGGCCCGATGAGCGGCAGAATCGAGAAAACGGACGAGGAGTGGAGACAGCAGCTGACTCCCGAACAGTACCGGGTCGCCCGCCAGAAAGGGACCGAGCGTCCCTTCACGGGGGCCTATTGGGACAACACGGAGGACGGCGTCTACCGCTGCGCCTGCTGCGACGCCGAGTTGTTTGACTCCGGCTCGAAGTTCGACGCGGGCTGCGGCTGGCCGAGCTACTTCCAGCCGCTGCGCCCGGAAAACCTCGAGACCCAGGCCGACGAGAGCCACGGCATGGTCCGCACCGAGGTCCATTGCCGCCGCTGCGGCGCCCACATGGGCCACCTATTCGACGACGGCCCCAAGCCCACGGGCCTGCGCTACTGCATCAATTCCGCCTCGCTCAAGTTCGCCAAGAAGGGGACCTGAGAGCATGAATCGTGTCGCCGCAGCCACCAAGGCCTACGCCCACACGGTCGGTCTTTGGGGGGCCGACAGCTGGGGAGTCCTGGCCTTGGTCCTGCTGGTGGCGGCCTGCGTGACTCTGGGCGCCGGAATCTACATCCTGATCAAGTCGGGCCGGGGTCCCTTTCTCGGCCGCGGGAACTCCCGCCGCAAGGACTCCTAGCCGGAACTAGACGGCCGCCTGGCTGGGGTGCTTGCGCCGGCTCTCGTTTTCCTCTGCGGACTGCGTCTCAGGCTCGAGGAAGGGATACCTGTAGTCTCGAGGCGGGTCGAAGGTCTCCTTGATCGTGCGCGCCGAGGTCCAGCGCAGCATGTTGAGGTAGGAGCCCGCTTTGTCGTTGGTGCCAGAGGCCCGGGCTCCTCCAAACGGCTGTTGTCCTACGACGGCCCCGGTCGGCTTGTCGTTGATGTAGAAATTGCCGGCCGCGTTGGTCAGAGCCTCCTGGGCCTCCAAGATCGCCTTGCGGTCGTTCGAGAAGATCGACCCCGTCAACGCATAAGCAGAGGACGAGTCGACCAGTTTGAGAGTCTCCTTGAATTTCTTTTCGGGATACGCATAGACCGTTAGGACGGGGCCGAAGATCTCCTCGACCATCGACTCGCTCTTGGGGTCGGTGGTGAGCACGACGGTGGGTTCAATGAAGTAGCCCTTGCTGTCGTCGGACCTCCCGCCGGCCACTATCTTGCAGGACTTGTTCTGCCTGGCGCGAGAGATGTAGCCCGAGATCGAGTCGAAGGCCGGCTTGTCGATGACCGCGTTGAAGAAATTGCCGAAGTCCTCGGGCGAGCCCATCTTGACGGTCGCGAGCATGTCGCCCATCGCCTTCTTGACCTTGGGCCAGAGAGAGTCGGGGATGTAGGAGCGGCTCGCCGCCGAGCACTTCTGTCCCTGGAACTCGAAGGCCCCGCGTACCAGCGCAACGGCGACCGCCGTGGCGTCGGCGCTGGGGTGAACCATCACGAAGTCCTTCCCGCCGGTCTCGCCGACCAGACGCGGGTAGGTCTTGTACTTGGCGATGTTGGCGCCGACCGTCTGCCACATCCAGTGGAACACGCCGGTCGAGCCCGTGAAATGGACGCCGCCGAAATCCGGAGATTCGAACAAGGTCTGGCTCACCACGCTGGCGGGGCCCGTCACCATATTGATGACCCCGTCGGGCAGGCCCGCGGCCTTGAAGAGGCGCATGAGATGGTAGGCCGTGTAGACCGTCGAGGACGCGGGCTTCCAGACCACCGTGTTGCCCATGATGGCTGGGGCGGTCGGCAGGTTGCCGGCGATCGCCGTGAAGTTGAAGGGCGTGACCGCGAAGACGAAGCCCTCCAACGGCCTCATCTCGACCATGTTCCACATGCCGCGCGAGTTGTTGGGCTGCGAGGAGTAAATCTGCTCGGCGAAAAAGACGTTGTAGCGCAAAAAATCGATGAGCTCGGCCGCGGAGTCGATCTCGGCCTGATGGACGGACTTGCTTTGGCAGAGCATGGTCGCGCCGTTGAGGGTCCAGCGCCAGTCGTGGGCCAGCAGGTCGGCCGCCTTGAGGAAGATCGCGGCGCGCGCGTGAAAGGGCATGCGGGACCAATCCTGCTTGGCCTTCATCGCGGCGGCGATGGCCTTCTTGACCTCGGCGGCGCCTCCTTCGTGGTAGCGGCCGAGGACTTGGCCGTGGTCGTAGGGGCTGCGGCAGTCCTTATACTTCCCCGTGCGAACTTCCTCCGAGCCGATAAATAAGGGAATGTTCGCTTTGTCGGCCTTGAGCTCGGCCAGTCGGGCCTTGATCTTCTTGCGCTCAAGGCTTTCGGGGCGGTACTCGAGGACCGACTCGTTGTAGGGCTTGGGGACTTGGACGCGGGCGTTCATGGGGTCTCTCCTACGGCCGAATATCCTAAATGATATAATAATTGCAAACGGGGAGAAATCACATGCTCGGAACGATGAAGCGCGTCATTCTGTTCGTCCTGACCAACCTGCTGGTCATCATCGCCGTCTCCTTTATCATCGATTTGCTGGGACTCAAGCCCTACCTGTCGATGCGGGGCATCGACTACCAGTCGCTGCTGATCTTCTGCGGCATCTTCGGCTTCGCGGGCTCCTTCATTTCCCTGCAGATGTCGCGGTGGTCGGCCAAGACGGCCATGGGCGTCGAGCTCATCGACCCCGAGAATCCGGGGGGCTCCACCCAGCGCGAGATCGTCGACCTCGTGCGCTCGCTGTGCACGAAGCACGCCATACGGACCTTGCCCGAGATCGGAATCTACGGCAGCGACGAGCTCAACGCCTTCGCGACCGGCCCGAGCCAGGACCGTTCGCTGCTGGCGATCTCGAGCGGCCTCCTGGAGCGCATGGACCGCGGCGCGCTCGAAGGCGTGCTCGGCCATGAGGTCGCCCACATCGCCAACGGCGACATGGTCACGATGACGCTCCTGCAGGGCGTGGTCAACACCTTCGTGATGTTCTTCGCCCGCGTGCTGGCCTTCGCGCTCGAGAGCGCGCTGCGCGGGCGCGACGACCGCCGCGGCGGCGGCTTGGGCTGGTACGGCCAATACATCATCGTCCAGCTGCTGCAGTCGGTGCTGATGCTGTTGGCCTCTCCCTTGATCTATTTCTTCTCGCGGCGGCGCGAGTACGCCGCCGACGCCGACTCGGCCAAGGCGTCGGGGCGCGAGAATATGATCCACGCGCTGGAGACCCTCAAGCGCTACAGCAAGCTCGAGGACGACCGAGCGCCCGCCTTGTCGACCTTCAAGATCAACGGGCGGGGGCACGGCTTGGTGGCGATGCTCTATTCGAGTCACCCGCCGCTCGACGCGCGGATCGCCGCGCTTCGCAAGCAGAGCTAGGGCCGACTCCGTAACAATTTCTTCAACAATTCTCCCGCCCCCTCCTCTATAATGTGAGCGGGAACCATGAACCAGGACTTGCTGCAAGAAGTCCCGGGGATCGCTCCCGCCGAGGCGTCTCCCCCCGCACCACTGCCGCGCGAAACCGCTTTCGCCGAGCACCTGCGTCTGATTGACAGCGCCGTGTCTCAAACGCGCGCGCGCCGAACGACAGGAGATGGAGCTCCTGAGTCTGCAGGCGCAGGTGAGGCGGCTTCGCGAAGGCTTCAACGAGCTCCAGCAGAGGACCGAAGAGGCCGAGCTCTGCCTCCCCATCCCGCCGGTCGAAATGACGAAGGAGCCCCTCGTCATGCCGCCCAAGCTGGCCGTCGCGTACGGGCCGCACCACAAGAACCTCTGGCCCTACGCCGTGCTGGCCGCCATCGCTTTGGCTCTGGCGCCGCGCAGGCCGGCCCCCATGCCGCAACTTCAGGCCGGCGCGCCTCGCGTCGCGGCGCCGGCCTCCTCGGCGCCGGGAACCGACGAAGCCGTCGCGCTCGTGCGCTCTTTCAAGCCCGAGGGGTCCGGACGCAGCTTCGGCGAGCTCGTCTCGAAGAAGCTCGGCTCGCTCTCGGGGCGGGCGTGGGAAGTCGAGCGGGTCGGCGAGGGGATATTTCTGGTGTCGTTTCACCCGCAGGGAGCCTTCGGGCCGGAATCGTCCTACGACTTCACCGTTGATCTCACCGAGCGCTCGGTCACGCCAGAGCCCGACACCATCGACCGCCTCCTCGCGGCCCGTTAGGCCTTCTTCAGTTCCTTAGGGAGCTTCTCGATCTTCGCGGCCAATATGAAGTCGTTCTCCGACAGTCCTCCGATCGCGTGGGTCGAAAGCTCGACCGAGAGCTTGCGAAACCCCGTCAGGTGCAGGTCGGGATGGTGGTCGTCGGCCTCCGCGACGTTCCTGATGTCACCGATGAGCTCCACGGCCGCCACGAAGTCCTTCATGAGCCACTGCTTGCTGATGCTCTTCGCGTCTTCCGCAAGCATCCACCCCGGCAGCGCCTTCAAAAAGTCTTGGGCCTGAGCGCCGGAGAGAGCGGGAATCCCCCCCTCGCACGGTACGCACTTCTTCTTCGTCAGATCATCGAGATTGCAAGCCTGTGCCATGACGATTCCCCCTTCTCCGTCCTCGCTTCATTGCAACACCAAGGTGGTTTCCGCGGATTGTCAATTTTTCTAGCCATATGGCTGAAAAAACTGACAATCCCGGCCGGAAACCGGCGGCCGAGCCGCCGTCACCGGATGACGGCCAGGCTCGTCGTGTAGCCGTAGATGTAGTTCTTGCCGCCGACGGGGCCGAGCTCGCCGTTGGCAAAAAACCCGGCCAAGGGCAGCGGCCCCTTCATCGACTGCACCAGCCCCGAGTCGTGGTCGGGCGCGCCGTATAGACCGCGGCCCCGGCCGCAGCAGGAGACCAGCAGCGCGCCGCGCGGCTCTCCCTTGGCGTCCTTGAGGTCGGCCAGGTGGGCGCGCAAGTCCTCGTCGGAGGTCTCGGCGTCGCGCAGCTGGAACTGCAGGGTCTGACCCTTGCGCAGGTTGGCGCCGATCATGATGGCGCCGGACTGGGCCTCGTAGCCCATGATGTTGCGGATGACGAAATCCCCGCGCTTGAATTTCGCGCGGACCTCGTTCATGACGACGCCGGCGAACAACGAATGGCGCGCCAGGGCCTGGTCCTCGGCGGGCAGCATCGAGAGAGTCTCGCGCAGCAGCTCGAGCGGAGGACGGCCCCCGAGTTCCTGCAGGACGTGTCCGTCGGCCTTGGTGATCGTGTAGGGCTTGCCCACGGGACGGCAGCCTTGCGCCACGATGATCTCGAAGTCGACGTCGCCCGACAGCGCGACGCCGACGGCGCCTTTCGTGTAGGCCTCGCCGCCGACCAAGAGCCAGGATGGCTTGCGTAAGGCAGGTCCCGAGGCGAGGCCGCCGATCACGGGCGCCTTGGGATAGGCCTCGTTGAAGTCCGAGACGAACTCCTCGATGTCGCACGACATCGGATCGGCCAAGACGAGGAACTTGGGCTTGTCCGTCGGGAAAATGTCGAGCGATTCGATGAGCTGGGCCGGGGAATTGAAGGACTCGAGCTCCGCGGAGGTCAGCGCGAAGGGGGACACCTTGACGCCGGGCAGGCGCATCGCGAGCAAGCTCACCGCGGGTTCGGCCTCGACCTCGCGGCCCTCCGAGATCACGCCGCTCGTGTTGCATCCCAAGAGCACCGGGCAGGGCAAATATTTCCGGATCAGCCCGGGAATCTCGGCTGCGACGAGGCCGGGATAGAGTTCGGTCACGAAGATCGCCGCGAGGTCGCAAGGCCCGTCGAGCTGGGCCTTGGCCTTGAGCGCGACGGCCTCCAGGGCCTTGCGCCAGTCGGGATCGGTGGAGATGGCGGCGGCGAACGCTTTCTTCGTGGCGACCTTGGTCATGCCCCTATTCTAACCCCTGTTCGGCGGGCGCGCAAGTCCTAGGCGCGCAGGGCGGCGACGATCTCCGGGACCTTGTCCGGGTCGTCTGTGTCGGCGATCCGCTTGAGGTTGGCCCCGCAGGCGAACAGGCGCGGGTAGGAGACCGCCTCGAGCTTATGCGCCATGACGTAGTCCTGGTCGTTGGGATCGACGAAGGACACGATCTTGCGCGGAAGGTAGAGCCGGTTGACGGCGGCCAAGAGCGCCTCGGTCTTCGGGTCGGAGAGCACGCCGACGACCTCGAGGTCCATGCGGCCCTTGGCGAGCATGTCCTGTATGCGCGCCAGTCCCGGATCGCCGTCGGGCAGGGCCGGGCTCTTGAGCCCCCAATCGACCCACTTGCGGTAATTGTGGCTGCCCTTGATCTCGCTCAACCGCCAGACGGCCTCGAAGGCGACCGCGTTCTCCTTGGCGTCGAGGCGCGGCTCGGTCAGAGGCCCGAAGTCTTCTTTCTTGACCGTGCGCGTCAGGAAACCGCCGCGCTCGCGCTCCCAGAGTTCTTGGAAAAGGAATCGGCC
This sequence comes from Elusimicrobiota bacterium, assembly GCA_016194705.1. Taxonomy (GTDB): domain Bacteria; phylum Elusimicrobiota; class Elusimicrobia; order UBA1565; family UBA9628; genus PALSA-1176. Next base: position 40,380 of record JACQAZ010000011.1, read on the forward strand.
CAATTGATCGGCGAACTCGCGGTAAGGCTTGCGGCCGGTCATGAGGTAGGCTTCGGTGAAGGCCAGCGCGGTCCAGGCGTTGTCGGCCAGCAGGCCGTGGACGACCGGCCGCCCAGGCAGTTGGCAGTGGACCATCCCAAGGACCGGGTCGTACATCTTCTTCTCGAGATGCTGCAGGACGTTTTCCGCAATGTCGAAATATTGCTTCTTCCCGAGATGCGCCCAAGCCTTCAATAGAGCTAGGACTGCCTGCGCGTTGCCGTCGGCCAGGAAGACCGGCGCTTCTCCCGTCGAGGACGCCTTGAAGACCCGCGTCTTCTGGTCGAAGAGCTCGGCGACCAGGAGGTCGACCGCCTCGGCGCCCGCTTTTTTGAACGGCTCGCCCTTGGCGATCGAGAGCGAGTTCGCTTTCCAGCAACGGTCGGCATACGCGGCGCAGCCGCCGAGACCGAGAATACGCAGAGTTTCGGCCCCGCGGAATGATTGCGAGGCGCCGAGAATCGCCAGCGCCCTGGCCTCGTCGTCCTTCCATTCATGAGCGGCGTAGACGAACAGCTCTTCAGAAGGGTCCGGCCTGATCTTGGACTTGGCCTTCAGCGCCTTGAGAGAACGCTGGGGCCCGTCCGGCCGCAGCTCCCGCGCTTTGAATTCTCCGACCGCGCCGGTCCAGACCGGCTTGCCGTCGTCCTCGTGCTTCGAGGCGGTCGAGGGATGGTAAGAAGCTGCCGCCTTGAGAAGAAGCTCTTGCCATTCCAACGGTGCGAAGGGAAGAGCCTGCGCCGAAGACAACCCCCCCTTGACGTCCGGCCCGGCCCAAGTCTTGGACTCGGACCACAGGTCCGGCATTTTCCTGGCGTCGGAGGACAACAAGCTCATCCAAAAGACGCTATTGTAGCAGCCCTGGATATCCGGCCTCTCCTGGTTTGACACGCGGACCGGCACGAAACGGTTGACGACCAAATCCCCGACGGAGCCGGCCGAGATCGTCTTCTCGATCTGCTCGTTGAGCGTAGAGCGCGGGTCGATGACGAAAAGGAGGACGGGCTTGCCCTCCTTGGCGGCGCGCGCGAACGGCTCGGGGCCCCACTCCGTCCAAGCGACGCCCTCGGCCGCGGCCTTGCTCATAGCTTGACCGTGTCCTCGGAGAGCTCGAACATCCTCTCGATGGGCTTGCGCGCCTTGGCGATGATGTCGGCCGGCAATTCGATGCGGTGGGTGGGCGAGGGCTTCTCCATGACGCGCAGGATCTGCTCGAGGCCCGTGGCCTTCATGTAGGGGCACAGACGGCACATCGGGACGAAAACCTTCCCCGGGAATTTGGTGCGCGCCAGGTCGCCGAGCCCGCATTCAGTGACGAGCATGTAGGACGGGGCCTTGGACTTCTCGACGAACTTCATCATGTCGCCGGTCCCGCCGATCATGTCGACGACCGAGACCAAGCCCGGGCTGCACTCGGAATGCGCGAGGATCTTCACGCCGGGGTACATCTTCCTATATAAAGCCACGCTGGACGCGTCGAAATTGTCGTGCACGATGCAGCGGCCCTTCCAGGTGATGAGCTCCTTGCCGAGCTTCTTGTCGAGCGCCTTCGCGAGGTTGGCCCCCATCATCTCGTCGGGCAGGAAGACGATCTTGTCGTGCTTGGCGTAGAGCTTCTTCATGATCTGCGGGGCGTTGGCCGAGGTCACGATCACGTCTGACTCCGCCTTCACGTCGGCCGAGGTGTTGATGTAGGTCACGACCGGCGCGCCCGGATGCTTGGCCTTGACCTGGCGAACGTCGGCGGCCGTGATGCTCTCGGAGAGCGAGCAGCCCGCCTCGAGCGCGGGCAGGAGCACCTCTTTCTCGGGGTTGAGAATCTTGGCGGTCTCGGCCATGAAGCGCACGCCGCAGAACACGATCTTCCGGGCCTTGGTCTCGGAGCAGAGCTTCGAGAGCTTGTAGGAATCGCCGATGAAGTCCGCGACTCCATGGATGATCTCGGCGCGCTGGTAGACGTGGGCGGGGATCACGGCCTGCTGGCTCTTCTTCAAGGAGTTGATCTTCCAGGTCAGCCGCGCGCAGCGCTCGAGGTCCTGGTCGGTGTAGCCCAGATCCGAGAGGCCGTGCTCGAAAAGCCGGTCGGTCTCGGCGGAAAGCTCCTTCTCGCTCGGCTCTCGGCTCGTCATGAGACCCTCAGCTCCGGGAAATTCGAGAAGATCCCGTCGACGCCGATCCTCGCCAGGCGGTCGGCGTCCTTCTGCGCGTTGACGGTGTAGACGAGCACCTTATGCCCCCGCTCGTGGCAGCCTTTGACGATCTTCGCGTTGACCTGCCTCGCGCTCAAGTTCAAGCTCTCCGCCTTCAAGTCCTTCATCTCCTCATAGGCCGTCGGCATGCGCGTCCATCCCAAAAGATAGCCCAGGCGCACCTGATTGTCAATGGCGCGCACGACATAGAGGGCGCTGTGGTCGAAGCTCGAGACCACCGTCCACCGCCAGGCCTCGCGGCGCCGGACCATCTCGACGACCTTCTCCTCGATGCCCGGATAAAGGCGCGAGCCCTGCTTGATCTCCACGTGCACCTCGGCGCGCCCCTCGCAGAGATCGATCACCTCCTCGAGCGTCGGCAGGCCCTCGCCCTTGAACTTCGGCGAGAACCAGGAGCCCACGTCCGCGGTCAAGAGTTCCTTGAAGGTCATCTTGGCGATCGCACCGCGCCGCCGCCCCGTCCTCTTGAGGTTCTCGTCGTGGATGACGACGAGCTCGCCGTCCCTGGTCTGGTGCACGTCGAGCTCGACCGCCTTGGCGCCCATTTCCAGCGCGAGATTGAAGGCAGCCTCGGTGTTCTCCGGGGCGTGGCCCGAGGCGCCGCGGTGCGCGATCAGCCGCATTTGGCCAAACGCTCCATGAAGGCTCCGAAGACCTCGTCGGGCACCGAGACCCCGAGCGCCTTGTCTCGGCCGGAGCCGGGGCCGTGGTAGTCTGTGCCGCCTGTCGCGAGCAGGCCGAACCGCTCGGCCAGCCCCGCGTAGCGGATGATGTCGGAGGGCGTGTGCGTGCTGTAATAGACCTCGAGGCCCTCGAGCCCTTTCTTTGCCCAATCCTCGAGACGGGCCTTGTCGCAGACCGTGTCGGGGTGCGCGACGCTGCAGAATCCGCCCGCGTCGCGGATGAGCGTGATGGCCTCCTCGGCCGTGGGGTCCATCGACTCCACGTAGCCCGGCTTGCCCGGAGTCAGGAAGCGGTCAAAGGCCTCTTGGCGGCTCTTGACGACGCCCTGCCGGCGCAGGGCGTCGGCCACGTGCGGCCGGCCGAGGGTCTCGCGCGTGCCGGAGGCGACGTCGTCGAACGACAGAGAGATCCCCTTCTTGGCGAGCTTCTCGATGATGAGCCTGACGCGCTTGGCGCGGCGCTCGCGGAACTCGGAGAGCCTCGCGAGCAGGCCGGAGTCCTTCCAGCGGATGCCGTAGCCGAGGATGTGGGTGCTCCCCTCGATGCTGTTGATCTCGATGCCGCAGCGGACCTCGACGCCCGAGCCTGCGGCCGCCGCCGCGGCCTCGGGGAAGCCCGCGACCGTGTCGTGGTCGGTCAGGAAGAGCAGCTCGACGCGGGCGGCCTTGGCGCGGGCGACGACCTCCTCGGGCGCGCTGGTCCCGTCCGAATAGCGCGAGTGCGTGTGAAGGTCGACCTTCTTCACCCTGCGGTCAGACCGTGACGACTTCCTTGATCTCGGGGACTTCCTGGCGGACCATGCGTTCGACGCCTCCCTTGAGTGTCGCCGTCGAGCTCGGGCAGGAGTTGCACGCGCCGTGCAGGGAGACCTCGACGACGCCGGTGTCCTCGTGGACGCCGACGAGCGTGATGTCGCCTCCGTCGGACTGGATGTAGGGGCGGATCTTCTCAATGACCTTCTCTACACGTTCTTTGAGAGTCATATTTGCCGGTGCCAGGCCTTCACCCTTTTCACTCTTTCACAAAATGGTGAAAAGGGTGAAGGCCTGGCACCCTCCTTTATTGGGGGATGCGGCCCAGCATCGCTTCGACCTTACCGCAGGAGCCCGCCTTCTCTTCCATCAAGTGTGCCAAGGTGATGCTATCAAAATACTGCTCGATGAGGGCGGCGAGCTTCTGCCAGACCGGAGAGATGCCGCAATGGCCTTGATGGTGGCAGTCCTTGCGGCCGTCGTTGTACTTGCCGCAGACGTCCTCGAAAATTGTGCCCTCGACCGCCCTGAGGACCTCGCCCAGCGTGATCTTCTCGGGAGAGCGGCTCAGGGAATAGCCGCCGCCGGACCCGCGATGGCTCTGCACGAGACCGGCGCGCTTGAGCCGCAGGAGCAGTTGGTTGACATAGTCGGCGGGGACGTTCTCGGATTCGGAGAGCTTCTCGGTCGAGACCGCCGCCGCGCCGAATGTCCGGCCAAGGTTGACGATGAGCCGGGTCGCGTATTCCGTCGAACTCGTGATCTTCATGGTCTTTGACCTCTAATAGATGCCCAGCTGGTCCTTGGCCTCTTCGCTGGCCATCGTGCGCGGGTCCCAGGTCGGAGTGAAGGTCAGATCGACGTCGACGTCGCGCACGCCGGGCACCTTGGCCAGGGCCCCGTGCACGGTCGCCAGCAGCATCGGGCCGTACGGGCAGGCCGGCGAGGTCAGGCTCATCGTGACGGTAACCGCCTTGCCGCCTTCGAGGTCCTTGACCTTGACTCCGTAGACCAAGCCGAGCTCGACGATGCTCATCCGGATCTCGGGGTCGAAGACGGTGCCCAGCGCGGCGCCGAGCTGCTTGAAGGAAACCTCCGAGGTTTGGGTGGCCATGTCACTCCACCTCCTGAAACTCGCTTTTCTTGCCCTCGGCGGCCAAGCCTTGGGCCAGAGTGTTCCAGGCCAAGGTCGCGCACTTGACGCGCATCGGGAACTTGCGCACGCCCTCGAGCGACTTGAGCGCCTCGAGCTCCTCGGGCAGGGACTCGAGCGGGGCTTTCGAGAGCATCATGCCTTTGAAGGCGTGCACGAGCTCTCTGGCCTGCGAGACGGACTTGCCTTCCAAGGCCTCGGCCATCATCGCCGAGGAGGCCTGGCTGATGACGCAGCCGTGCCCGGAGAAACGGACCGCGGCGATCGTCCCCTCTTTGCCGGTCTTCATGGTCAGCTCGATCTCGTCGCCGCAGACGGGGTTGATTCCGTGCGCCTTGAAGTCCGCGGGGTCGAGCGTGCCCTTATGCGCCCCGCTTCTGAAGTAGTCCAGAAGGACCTCCCGATACAAGTCCTGCAGTTCCTGGTCGCCCTCAGCCATGTGAGCTCACCGCCGCCGGTTTCTTCGTGAAGAACGCGATCGTCTTCTCGAGGGCGCGGCCCAAGGCCGCGACCTCCTCGAGCGTGTTGTAGAGATAGAAGCTGGCGCGCGCCGTGCCCGGCACCTTGAGCTTGTTCATGAGCGGCTGGCAGCAATGGTGGCCGGCCCTCACCGCGATGCCCTCGAGATCGAGCGAGGTGCCGATGTCGTGCGCGTGGAGGCCGTCGACGTTGAACGAGACGACTCCTCCCCTCTGGGCGAGGTCCTTGGGACCGTAGATCGTGATCCCGGGCAGCGCCGAGAGCGTCTCGATCGCCTTCTTGGTGAGCGCCGCCTCGTGCTCGCGCACCGCCGTCAATCCGACCTTGGTCAGGTAATCCAGGGCAGCCGCAAAGGCGGCCTCGTCGGCGATGTTGGGCGTGCCGGCTTCGAATTTGAACGGAAGGGCGTTCGGCGTGAAGCGGTCGAGGAAGACCCGCGAGATCATGTCGCCGCCGCCGAGGAAGGGGTCCATCTGCTCGAGGAGCTCTTCCTTGCCGTAGAGAACTCCGACGCCGGTGGGGCCGAGCATCTTGTGCGCCGAGAAAGCCAGGAAGTCGCAGTCCCAGCGCGCGACGTCGAGCGGCCGGTGCGGCGCCCACTGCGAGGCATCGACGAGCGTCTTGGCTCCGGCCGATTTGGCCAGGGCGAGGATCTTCTCGACCGGGATCAGCGTGCCTAGCGCGTTGGAAGCCGCGGTGAAGGAGACGAGCTTGGTCTTGGGGCCGAGGAGTCCGGCCGCCGCGCTCAAATCAAGCGTGCCCTCGGGCGTCATGGGGATGAAGCGCAGCAGGATACCCCTTTCCTGCGCGAGCATCTGCCAGGGGACGAGGTTGGAGTGGTGCTCCATCTCGGTCAGAAGGACCTCGTCGCCGCCCTTGAGGAACTTCCGGCCCCAGGAATGGGCGACGAGGTTGATCGCCTCGGTCGCGTTGCGCGTGAAGACCACGGTCTCGGGCTTCGGGGCGCCGATGAAGGCGGCGGTCTTGCTGCGCGTCTCCTCGACCAGCGCGGTGGCTTCGTCGGAGAGGGTGTGCACGCCGCGATGGATGTTGGCGTTGTGGTTCTCGTAGAACTCCGACAAGGCTTGGATGACCTGGCGCGGCTTCTGGGTCGTGGCCGCGTTGTCGAGATAAACGAGGGTCTTGCCGCGGATCTTCCGCTTGAGGATCGGGAAGTCGTCTCGGATCTTCTTGGCGTCCATTAGTTGAGCTCCGGCAATCTCTTATGCAGGACCTCGGCCAGGGCCTCGCGCAGGGGCAGGATGCTCAAGGCGTCGACCATCTCGCTGGCGAAGGCGTAGACCAGAAGGCTGCGCGCCGCCGCGAGGCTCAAGCCCCGCGAACGAAGATAGAAAAGCGCGTCCCCCGAGAGCTGGCCGATCGTGGCCCCGTGGCGGCACTGCACGTCGTTGGCGTTGATCTTGAATTCAGGCTTGGTGTTGACCAGGCCGTTCTCGGAGAGCAGGAGGTTCTTGTTGTAGACCAAAGCGCTGGTCTTTTGGGCGTCCTTTTCGACGGCGATCGTGCCGTTGAACACGGCGCGGGAACGGCCGTCGAGCACGCCCTTGTAGAGCTCGCGGCTCGTGCCGTGAGGCTTGACGTGGTCGATGACGGTGTTGTGGTCGCAGTGCTGGGCCCCGTCGAGGACGTAGAGCCCGTTGAGCGTGCAGTCGGCGCCCTCGGCCTCGAGCCGGGCGTCGACGTCATTGCGCGACAAAAGCGCGCCAAGCGCGATGGAGTGGGCTGAGAAGACGCTGTCTTTCTCCTGGCGCACCCTCAGGGCCGCGACATGGCGGGCCTGCGCGCTCTCGCGCTGGAGCTTGATGAGCTCCACGCGGGAGCCCTCGCCTGAAAGCACTTCGGTCACGGAATTCGTCAGGTATTCGCCTTCTCCCGCGTATTCCTCGACGATCTTCGCGCTCGAACCGCGCTCGGTGACGATGAGCACCCGCAGGTAGCTGGCCGTGGCCTCTTTGCCCGCGGTCGAGACGAAGAGCAGATGGACGGGTTCGTCGAGCACGGTTCCTCTGGACAAATGCAGGACGGCGCCGTCGCGAAAGAGCGCGGTGTTCAGATTGTTGAAGGCGTGGCCCGAGCTTTCTCGTCCGAGGTACGGCTCGAGGAGCTTGGGCTCGGTCTTGAGGATCGACGAGACGCTCGAGAGCAAAGTGCCTTTGGGCAGAGGACGCGAGAGATTGGAGACGTAGCGCCCGTTAACGAAGACGAGGCGATAGACCGGGAAATCGCACAGGGCGAACCGCGCGGGCTCGAAATTCTTGGGGGCGGCTCCCGCCTGCTCAAAAGCCTTATCGACGAGCAGCCCGACGGGAGTGAAGCGCCAATCCTCGGTCTTATCGGTCGGGAGGCCCTGCGCCTCGAAACGGTCGAGCGCCCTTCGGCGGCGGCTTTCCACCCAGGACAAGCCTTGGCCAGGCAAATCCTTCTGCACTGCCAGGAACTCGGCCAAGAAGCGCTCCTTGGGATCTTGGAGAACCGCGGTCACTTCGCGACCTCCTCCGGCTGGAGCAAGGCGTAGCCCTCCTTCTCGAGCTGGTGGGCCAGTTCCTTGCCCCCCGAGCGCACGATGCGGCCGCCGGAGAGAACGTGGACGAAATCCGGGACGATGTAGTCGAGCAGGCGCTGGTAGTGCGTGACCACGACGAATGCCCGCTGGTCGCTGCGCATCGCGTTGACTCCCTGGGCCACGATCTTGAGGGCGTCGATGTCGAGGCCCGAATCGGTCTCGTCCAAGAGGCCGAGCTTCGGCTCGAGCACGGCGAGCTGCAGGATCTCATTGCGCTTTTTCTCGCCGCCCGAGAAGCCCGCGTTGACCGCGCGGTTGAGCATGGCGGGGTCCATCTGCACGAGCTTGGCCTTTTCCTTGATGAGCTTGAGAAAATCCCCGGCCGAGATCTCCGGCTGGCCGCGGTGCTTGCGCAGGGCGTTGTAGGCGGCCTTGAGGAAATACTTGTTGGTCACGCCCGGGATCTCGACGGGGTATTGAAAGGCGAGGAAGATTCCTTCGCGGGCCCTGATCTCAGGCGTCAGGCCGAGCAGGTCCTTCCCCTGATAAAGGACCGAGCCCTGCGTGACAGCGTAACCCTCGCGGCCCGAAAGCACGTGCGCGAGCGTGCTCTTGCCCGAGCCGTTGGGGCCCATGATCGCGTGCACCTCGCCGGCCTTGACCTTCAGATCGATTCCGTTGAGGATCGGCTTGTCGCCGACGCTGGCGTGCAGGTTCTTGATCTCAAGCATGTCCGTTCTCCTTATCCGACCGCGCCTTCCAGATTGATGCTGAGCAGCTTGTGCGCCTCGACTGCGAACTCGATGGGCAGCTCCTTGAAGACTTCCTTGCAGAAGCCGTTGACGATCATGCCGACCGCGTCCTCGGTCGAGATCCCGCGCTGGCGGCAGTAGAAAAGCTGGTCCTCGCCGATCTTCGAGGTCGTGGCCTCGTGCTCGACCTGCGAGCTCGTATTGTTCACTTCCAGATATGGGAAAGTGTGCGCGCCGCATTTCTCACCCATCAAGAGCGAATCGCACTGCGAATAGTTGCGCGCTCCGACGGCTCCCTTGGTGATCTTGACCTGGCCGCGATAGGTGTTCTGGCCGTGTCCCGCCGAGATGCCTTTCGAGATGATCGTGCTCCTCGTGTTCTTGCCGATGTGGACCATCTTGGTCCCGGTGTCGGCCTGCTGGTAGTTGTTGGTCAGAGCCACCGAGTAGAACTCGCCGATCGAGTTCTCCCCCATGAGTAGGCAGGACGGGTACTTCCAGGTGATGGCCGAGCCCGTCTCGACCTGGGTCCAGGAGATCTTCGAGTTCTTGCCCTTGCACTTTCCGCGCTTGGTCACGAAATTGTAGATGCCGCCCTTGCCGTTCTTGTCGCCGGGATACCAGTTCTGGATGGTGGAGTACTTGATCTGGGCGTCGTCGAGGGCGACGAGCTCGACGACGGCCGCGTGGAGCTGGTTTTCGTCGCGCATGGGTGCCGTGCAGCCCTCGAGGTAGCTCACGTAGGCTCCCTCGTCGGCGACGATCAAGGTCCGTTCGAACTGACCGGTGTTTTTGGCGTTGATCCGGAAATAAGTCGAGAGCTCCATCGGGCAGCGCACGCCCTTGGGGACATAGCAGAACGAGCCGTCGGAGAACACGGCGGAATTCAATGTCGCGTAGTAGTTGTCCGTGTAGGGCACGACCGAGCCGAGGTATTTCTCGACGAGCTCGGGATGCTCGCGCACGGCCTCGGAGAAAGAGCAGAAGATGACGCCCGCCTCGGCCAAGGTCTTCTTGAAGGTCGTCGCGACGGACACGCTGTCAAGGACCGCATCCACGGCGACGCCGGCGAGGATCTTCTGCTCCTCGAGCGGGATGCCGAGCTTCTCGAAAGTCTTGCGGACCTCGGGGTCCACCTCGTCCATGCTGCCTAGAAGCTTCTTGGGCTTGGGCGCGGAGTAGTAGATGATGTCTTGGTAGTCGATCTTGGGAAAACGCACGTTGGCCCAGGCGGGCTCGCTCATCGTCAGCCAGTGGCGGAAGGCCTTGAGCCGCCACTCGAGCATGAAGGCGGGCTCTTCCTTCTTGCGGGATATGAGCCGCACGATGTCCTCGTCCAGGCCCTTGGGAATCTGGTCGGCGTCGATGTCCGAGACGAACCCATACTTGTATTCTTTGGTCGTCAGCTCGCTCAGCTCGTCGCTCTGTTTGGCCATAGATTGCTCTGTCTCCGTCCCCGGCAGATGTAAATTACTCTATATAAAACAGTATATTTTTAAACTATTGGGGGACGGAAAACTTGTCTTTCGCCCCGTCCCTCATGAGTGTAACATACTTGACTATTTTAGTCAAGTATCGCCGCCTTGCCCACGCTCCCCCATTCTGGTATTTTATAGCCAGAGATGATCATCACCTGCCCGGCATGCCATACCGAGCTCGATCCGAGCAACACGCAATGCCCTGTCTGCCTGCGGCCGCGCTCTCGCCACGAGATGATGCAGAGCCTGCAGGCCGCCAAGAAAGAAGACGAGTGGCGGCGCAAGAAACCGCTCTATGTCGCCGGGGCGGTCCTCTTGGTCGTCGCGGGAGGTCTCGCGGCCGTCAAGCTGAAGCGATTGATCCCGACGCCGCCCGCGCAGACGGACCGGCCTTCCCCTCCTGCGCAGTCAACAGCGGCCGTGGTCACTGCGCCATTGAGCCGCACCCCGCAAGAAATCCCGACCGAACGCACCCGCCCGGTCCCTCCCCCCGCGCCCGCGCCGCGGCCGGCCCCCGCGCCCACGCCGGAGGAGCCTCCCCCGCCCGCGGAGTGGACGGTCAGCGGCTCCGTTTATGATCTTCTGACCCTGAGGCCGGCCGCGGGCGCCCGGCTGAACTTCGAGAATCGCGCCAGCGGCGAGGTCTTCAAAGCCAAGACCGACGCCGGAGGGCATTACCGCGTCCGCCTGCCCAAGCTCATCGAAGGAGGCTACTGGGTGGTCGTCAGCGCCAAGGGCTACCGCGGCGACTATCTCGAGGAGGCCAGCCCGCCGTACACCAGCCGCACTCGGGCGGGACGCGAGGATGCTCTCTCCGAGGCGTCCCAGACCAACATCCTCCACGTCCCCATTTTCCTCGACAAAGAAATCTCCCTCGAGTACAATCTGGCCTTGCTCCCCCACGAGTGAGCATGTCCTTGTCTGCGGCTCTCCCGCTCGTTTTCCTTTCCTCGTTCGCGTCCGCCCAAACGGCGACGGTGACCGGAAGCTCGGCGACGCTCTCGTCTTACGAGGCCGCATCCTCGACCCAGACTCAGCGGATTGCGCTGCGCGGCGTGCACATGACGGGCTGGGGGGCCGGCTCGCCCAAGATGCGCCGCCGCATGATCGCCGACCTCAAGGCCGCGCAGCTCAACGCCGTCGTCATCGCGCTCAAGGAGTTCGACGGCCGCATGTTCGTCAAGGGCGTCCCGTTGGCGCGCGAGGTCGGCTCCTACGTCAACGCGATCCCCGACCTGCCGCAGGCCGTCGGCGAGTTCAAGGCCGCCGGGCTCTACAGCGTCGGGCGCATTGTCCTTTTCGCGGACGATCTGCTGGCGCGGCGCAGGCCCGACCTCGCGGTGCACGGCCCCGACGGCAAGCTCTGGACCAACTACAAGGGCGTGGCCTGGGTCGACCCCTACCGCAAAGAGGTCTGGGACTACGACATCGAGATCGCATCAAAGGCCGCCGCCGCCGGCTTCGACGAGATCCAGTTCGACTACATCCGATTTCCCGCGGACGGCGACACCAATCTTTGCCGCTACTCGCGCGCCGACCACAGCCGCAAGACCGCGGCGGCGGCCCTCGTCGAGTTCTTGATCCTCGCTCGCGCTCGGCTCAAGCCCCTGGGGGTCAAGCTCTCAATCGCGGTCTTCGGGCTGACGACGACCGTCGACAACGGCATGGGGATCGGCCAGCATCTGGAGCGGATGGCGGGCCTTGTCGACTTCGTCTCGCCGATGATGTACCCCTCGCATTATCACAAGGGCGAGTACGGCATTCCGAATCCAAATAAAGACCCCTACAAGACGATCCACCTCGGCCTGCGCGACGCCTCCGAAAAGCTCGGCGCGCAGTCCTGGCAGCTCAGACCGTACTTCCAGGACTTCTCGCTGGGAGTCCGCTACGGCCCCGACAAGGTGCGCGCCCAGATTCTGGCCGCCAAGCGCGTGGGCGTCGAGAGCTGGATCCTCTGGAACCCTCAAAATCGCTATACTTGGTCAGCCGTCCCCAAAGAGGAAAACAATGAAAAAGATTAGCGCCCTGCTCCTTGCACTTGCCGTCGCGCCCGCTCTCGCAACCCCAAAGCCGGCGCGTCCGGCCGACTGGATGCCCAAGGTCCCGGAGATCCTCGAGTTCCCGCTGCCTTCCGACACCATGGGGACGACCATCCATCGGCTTCCGAATGGACTGACAATCTATTTGAGTCCTAATCACGAGACCCCCCGCATCGCCGCCTGGATCGCCGTGCGGGCCGGCAGCAAGAACGACCCCGCCGACGCGCAGGGGCTCGCCCATTATCTTGAGCACATGAACTTCAAGGGCAGCACGGCGCTCGGCACGCTCGACTACTCCAAGGAAAAGCCGCACCTCGACCGGATCACCAAGCTCTACGAGGACCACTTCAAGGCGAAGGACCCGGCCGAACGCGAGCGCCTCTACAAGGAGATCGACTCGGAGAACAAGGAAGCGTCCAAGTACGAGATCCCCAACGAAGTCGACAAGGTCTATCGCGCGATGGGCTTCCGGGGCTTGAACGCCTTCACCTCCAACGAGGAGACGGTCTACATCGTCGACCTGCCCTCCAACCGCGCCGAGGCGTGGGCCAAGGTCGAGGCCGAGCGGTTCGCACATCCCGTCTACAGGCTTTTCCAGAGCGAGCTCGAGATCGTCTACGAAGAGAAGAACCGCACGATGGACAACAACGAGGAGATCCTCTACGAGGCGCTCAACAAGCAGCTCTACAAGAAGCATCCCTACGGCACCCAGACCACCATCGGCACGATCGAGGCGCTCAAGAACCCCTCGCTGGCGCACATGTACGAGTTCTTCGGCCGCTACTACCATCCCAACAACATGGCGATAGCCCTTTCCGGAGATTTCGACAGAGAGGCGATGCTGGCCCTGCTGACCAAGCACTTCGGAGCTTGGAAGCCGGTGCCGCTGCCTCAGCCGCAGGCCTGGCCGCTGCCCAGACCTAAGGGCCGCGAGTTCCTGGAGGTAAAGTACAATTCCGAGGAGAAGGCCGTCATCGCCTAGCCGACGGTCCCGCGCGAACACCCCGACGCCGACGCCCTGACGGTCATGGACATGCTGATGGACAACTCGGTGGCGGGACTCATCAACCTCGACCTCGCGCAGGCTCAGAAGGTCAAGGCCGCCGGCACCGGGATCACCTTCTACAACGAGGCCGGCGACTGGGGCGTCTGGGCCGTGCCCAAGCGCGGCCAGAAGCTCGAGGAGGCCGAGGCCCTCTTGGTGGGCGAGATCGACAAGCTCAAGTCCGGCGGCTTCACCGCCGACGACATCAAGGCCGTGATGACCAACTACGAGGCCGGCGACAAGGCCAAGCTTGAGTCCAACGAGGCGCGCGTCGCGCAGATGGCCGACTCGTTCGTGCATTTCGAGCCCTGGCCCGCTACGATCGGACGCCTCGAGCGCCTGCGCCGCGTGACCAAGGACGACGTCGTCAGGGTCGCCAAAAAATACCTCGGAGCCGACCGCGTCGTCGGCTTTCGGCGCGACGCCAAGCCCGAGATTCCGAACATCGCCAAGCCCTCCTTCACCAAGATCGAACTCGATCCCTCGCGCGAATCGGCGATGGCCAAGGAGATCCTAGCGATTCCCGCGGCGAAGCTCGAGCCGCGCTGGCTCGAGGCGGGTCGGGACTATAAAGTGTCGGAGCTGCCCTTCGGGAAGATCTACGCGGCGAAGAATCCTTTCAACGACTTGTTTCAGCTGACCTGGACGTTCGAGCGCGGCCGCCGGCACGAGCGCGGCCTCTGCGCGGCGCTCAACCTGCTGGAGCTTTCAGGCGCGGGAGACCTGTCCGCCGATCAATTCAAGAAAAAGCTCTTCAGCCTCGGGTCGTCGTTAAGCTACGGCTGCGGCGAGTGGGAGTCCAGCGTCTCGCTTTCAGGCCTCAACGAGAACCTCTGGGCCTCGCTCCAGCTCATGAAGGAGCGCTTCGCCAGACCCAATATCGAGCCCGACATGCTCAAGAAGATGGTCGACGTCCAGATAGGCGCCCATGCCGACACCAAGAAGGACCCCGAAGCGGTCTACGGAGCCCTGGGCGAGTTCACGATGAAGGGCAAGGACAGCCCCGTCCTCAACGAGCTCTCGGACAAGGAGCTGCTAAGCCTCAATGAGGCCGACCTCCGTGCGCTCATGAAGGACTTCATGGACTTCAAGCGCCGCACGGCCTATGTCGGCAACCGCGAGCCCGGAGAGCTCGCCAAACTCCTCGACGAGCCCGGCAAAGCCTACGCGGCGACCGCGGCGCACACGCCGGAGCGCTTCGAGAAGCCCTCAAAGCCCAAGGTGGTGTTCGCGCACCGCGACATGGTCCAGGCTCAGGTCGGCGTCTTCGCGGCCGACGAGATCCTCGATCCCGCGCACGTGGTCGACTACACCTTTTACCGCCAGTACTTGGGCGGCGACATGAGCGCGGTGCTCTTCCAAGAGATCCGCGAGGCCCGCTCGCTGGCCTACGCGACCTGGGGAGGCTACAATTACGCGTCGCACAAGGACGACGAGAACTTCGTCTATGGCGGCCTGGGCTGCCAGTTCGACAAGACCGTCGAGGCGACGACCTTGCTCCGCGACCTCGTCAAATCGCCGCCCTGGTCCGACAAGCGCTTCACGGAGACCTCCAAAGCCATCGAGGAGAACTACCGAACCAATCCGATTCCCTTCCGAATGATCCCGAATACCTTGATGAACTGGGAGGACCAGGGGATCTCCGGCGGCGATCCGCGGCCGGGGCGCTTCAAGAGGGTCCTGTCCTATCGACTCGACGATCTCAAGGCCTTCGCGGGGCGCTTCCCCGGCAAGGCCATGAGCGTCTACATCCTGGGCAGCAAGGACAAGGTCGACTTGGCGGGCGTCAAGAGGCTTGGCGATTTCGAAGAAAAGACGCTCGAGCAGATCTTCCCTTATTGAGGAATGGCCTTCAGGGCTTCGAGCAGCTTGGGGTCGCCCGGAAAGCGCTCGAGTGCGGCCTCGAGCATGTGGCGGGCCTCTCCGGGGCGGCCGAGCTTGAGCAGGGCTTTGGCGCCGGTCAGCGGGAAAGACTTTTCCTCGGGATGCCGCGCGATCGCCTTGCGGCACATCGCGGCGAGTTCGTCGTGGCGGCCGGTCCGGCCGTAGATCGCCGCCAAGGCGATCCAAGCCGAGGTCTGCCCGCCTTCCTTTAATAGCCACTCGCACAGGGCCTCGGCCTCTCCGAACATCTGGAAGCTGATCAGCGAACAGAGGAGGTCCTCGACATAGGTCTCGGCGGAGCCGTCGCCGCTTTGCCCCAGATAGCGCAGGACTTGGAGAAAGTGCCGGCACGGCATCCAGACCGGCCCGCTCGACATCGGCAGGCGGACCAGGCGCCGGGCGTCTTCGGGAGTGAACCGCCCGGCCTCGGGCAGACAGAGCAGCCGCGCGTTGTGGTCCTGGGGCCCCGTGTCGATCTTGCCGAAGACCAGCCTAATGCCCATCGGCAAGGTGAGCTTGGCCACCGGCATCTCAAAGAGCTCGGGTTTGTCTTCCGGCAATTTCCCCTCGGCCAAGGTCCGGACCTCGGACCAGGCCAAGCTCACGCCGCGCTCGGCGCTCTGGTGCAGGCGGATGCCGGCGAAGCACTTCACGCCGCGCAGCATCCCGAAGACCGCGCCCGGCTTGTGGCCCATCCAAAGGAATTCCTTGCCCTTGGGCGCCTTGAGCCGCCGGGCGGAGACGAAGCCCGAGACCGAGTCCTTCGAGGGGAACACCGGCACCCAGACGCCCCCCATCTCGGCGTCCTTGTCGGCCCAGATCGGAAAGGTGTCGTTGGCGCGAGAGACGCGCACCGACTGCTCCTCGGCGATCGGCTCGTCGAGGGTCAGCAAGTAGGTCTCGGAGCGCAGCAGCTCGCGGTAAAGCTTGACGCGGCTATTGCGGGGGTGGTCGCAGGCCTGACGGATCAAGTGCTCGAGCGTCTCGACCATAACGGCAGGTTAGCTCGGCGACGGCCGAGTGTCAAGGCCCAATCGCGGCCTCAGGGAAGCCCCGAAAATGGCATAATCGGCCCGTGACCACGATCGTGGGAGTCCCCATCCGCAAGGTGGTGCGCTTGGGTCATCCCGTTTTGCGCGCGCCCGCGCGGCACCTGACTCCGAAGGAGATCGCAGCGCCCGAGGTCCAGCGCCTCATCGAGGAGATGGCCGCCTCGATGGTCGAGTACGAGGGCGTCGGCATCGCAGCGCCCCAGGTCGGCGAGGGCGTGAGCCTATTCCTGATGGGCCTGGCCGAGGGCAGCCCGCGCCACAAGCAGGGCATTCCTCTCACCGTGGTCTTCAATCCCGTCGTCGAGTTCGTCGGCCGCGAGACCGCGCTCGACTACGAAGGGTGCCTGAGCGCGCCGGGCCTGCGCGGCCAGGTCGAACGCGCCAAAGCCCTCGAGCTCTCCGGCCTCGATCATAAAGGAAAGGCGTTCACGAAGTCCTACGAGGGCTTCCCCGCGCGCGTGGTCCAGCACGAGACCGACCACTTGAACGGCCTGGTCTATCTCGACCGCATGAAGGGCCTCAAGACCCTGGGCTACATCGACTAAGCCATGAAGACCGCGCGCACCGCCGCCCTGCAGGCCCTTTGCGGCGCCTTTTTCGGCTACATGATCTCCGCGATCCTGACCGCGATCGCGATCCCCAACTTCTCTGACCTGCCGGTGCCTCTGTCGGTCGCCGACGACATGGCCAAGGTCTCGCGCTTCGCGGAGTCGGCCGTGATAATAAACGGCCAAGCGTTGGCCTTGCTGGGACTGCTCGTCCTCATCGCCTCGTGGTGCATGACCGCCCGCGGCCTCAATGCGCACCTGCCTGCGTTCCCGTTCCTGAAAGCCCCGAGGCCGGGGCTGGCCTGGATCGCGGTCCTGTTCTCCGGAGCGGCCGTCGCCGCCGGGGCATGGGCCGGCCTCAACTGGGGCAGCCAGGACTTCATCAAGGTTCCCGCGCTGGGAGAAACCGGCCCGAGGCTTTTCGAAACGCTCGCCGTGGCGGCCGTCGGGGGCGCGGCCGGATGGCTCATCATCTCGGCCGCGGGCTGGGCGGGAGAGCTCACGGCGTGGCGCGCGCCTTGGTCCGGGGCCGACGCCTCGTGGCTGAGGACCGCGAAGTTCGGGGCCTGCTTTGGACTGATCATGTGCGCCGGCAGCGTGGCGGTCAACAAGCTGTTTATGTTCCTTTTTGCGTACAACGTAGAGGTCTGGCATCCGGCCTCTGATATCCGGTTCGCGCCCGCGGTGACGAACTTCGCGCTCGCGATCGCCCTCGGCGCGCCCGCGGCCGTCGCCGGCTGGAGCCTGGCCTGGGCGCTGTCCGCCGAGCGCCTTGACCGAGAAGAGCGGCTCGTGCGCTGCGTTCCCGGCCTTGCCGCCGCGGCCATACCGGCTCTCGTGGGACTCGTCCTCTGGATCAACGCGGTTCAGTCGCACGATTGGCGAGCCGGAGGGCTTGCCGCGGCGGCGAATCTCCCCGACAAAGGCGCGGCGCCCTTGACCGCGGTCGCTTTGGGCTACAATGTCAAGCCCCATCTCTTCATCAAGCCCTGGCAGACCACCGCCCGATTTTCGGGCTGGACCTTTTCCGGAGAGATCGCCGCCACCGAGGCGAACGCCGACGCCCTGCTCCGCTTCCTTGGCGGCCGAGGCAGGACAAGCCGCTATCGGAAAGCGGCGATCGAAGCCGTCCTCCACGATTACGCCGTCTTATGGGCTCCCGACAAGGCCTTCGCGGCCGTCAAGACACTGGAGAAGGACTACGACCTGCCCTTCATCGACATCATGCTCGAGCGAGCGAGCCTGGTCTGGACCGCGCCGATCACGCCGGAGAACCGAACGCGGCTCGAGACCCTCTCCGATCCCAAGGTCTACCGGCTGCGCGGAAAATACGCCCTCAATCTCTCGAAGGCGTGGCTGCGCTTCGGAGACCTCGCGCGCGCCAGGCAATGGCTCGAGACCGCCAAGGCCACGGGCGTAGCCGCCGACGACCTCAAATCCTACTCCGTCCCCGCGGCGGCGCCGCTGGTCGACGGGACGGTACGGGGCCGCATCGCGCTCACGGGACGGGCGGGCCGCGCGATCCAGATCGGCTTGTTCTCGGTCCCTGAGGGAAGCGCGACGGCCGACGCCCCGTCTCATTCCTCGATCGTCTTGACCCGGCTTGCCGGCTCCCAGTGGGCGGGCAAGGACGGCTCCTTCCGTTTCGAACATCTCTCGCAGGGACGCTACTACCTCTGCCTGCTCGCGTCCTCCGAACTGCTTCCGCCCGACGGCAAGGGCTTGAACGCGGCCAACAATCCCGGCGTCATCTCGCTCGACCGCGCCCGTCCGCGCTTCGACGCGGGGACCATCGCCCTGACGGTCTCGCCCGGCCGGTAGGTGCCGGCGATGAGAGTCCGGGCCAAGCTCACCGGAATCATCGCGCTCCAACTCGTCCTCGGTTCGGTCTACGCGCGGCGCGTCGCGCTCTTCAACGCCCCCGACGAGCAGGCGCATTTTGCCTACGCCGAGTTCATCGCGCGCAACGGCAGACTGCCCGTGGCCGAGGGCGAACGCCTGCGCGAAGCCGTGCAGCCGCCGCTCTATTACCTGCTGGCGGCCGCCGTCGACTGGAGCTTGCGCGCCTGGCCGCTGGAGTCGAGGGTGCTGGCCCTGCGCTTGCAGAATGTCCTGCTCGGCGCGCTCAACGTCTGTCTGATCTTTCTCTTGCTCAGACGCGTGGCGGATGATGAGACCGCGCTCGCCGGCACGGCGTTCTCTGCGCTCCTTCCGCAGTACCTTTTCATCAGCGCGAGCGCGACCAACGACGTCCTCGCCGACCTGCTCTCCACCCTCATCCTTTATCTGGGGCTCCTCGGCCTCGAGGAGCGGCGCCCGCGCTGGTGGCCGTGGGCCGCGGGAGCGGCGCTGGGCTTCGGATTCCTGGCCAAGCTCACCGTGCTCGGGCCCGCGCTGGCCTTCGCCGCGGTGCTGGCGGCGCGGCGCAAACGCGGGCTCGCCGTTCCTTTGGGCTTGGGAGCTTGGGGCTTCGCGTTGACCGCGGCGCGCAATCTCACGCTCTACGGGGACCTCTCGGGCGAACGCGCGATGAACGGCTTCGAGTCGCCCATGCTGTGGAGCGAGCTCGGCTCTTGGTGCGTCACGCTCTTCAAGAGCTTCTGGGGCCTCTTCGCGTGGATGGCCTCTCCGTTGCCCGGACCGGTCTACTGGATATTGGCGGCGGTCTGCGCGGCTTGCGCGGCCGGCTTCGTCGCGTGGGCGCGCCGGGAGAAATCCGGCGTCGAGCCCGGCGTCGCCCTGCTGCTCGCCGCCGCGACGCTGGTCTTCCTCCAGACCTTTTATCACGGCTTCCTTCATACGCGCCAACCGCAGGGCCGCTTCTTGTTCCCGGCCCTGGCTTCGCTCTCCTTTGGCGCCGCGCAGGGCGGGCGCCATTGGACGCGCAGCCTCCCCTCTCGATGGAAGATGCCGGCGATGACGGCCCTCCTCGCGGGCCTCGCCGCGCTTCAAGCCTTCAGCCTCAGAGCGCTCTGAGGTCTCGTCCCAGCATTGTCAATTTTTCTAGCCATATGTCCAGAAAAGTTGACAATCCTGGCGGGGGGTCAGTAGGCCTGTGAAGAGGACCAAAAAATAGGGGCACAGAGCGAGTTTTTTCCCCTGGCGCATTTTTCGCTCCCCTGTTATACTGCCGATGGAGCCCGGTCCCGAGGCCGATCCACATGTCCAAGTCAGACGCGCGCGCCGTGTCGATGGGGATTCTTTTGCTTTCCTGCCCGCTGTACGCGCGCTCCACCATCGTCCAAGAGCACGAGGACCTCGTCGAGGCCGCCGACAGCGCGACTCAGGAAGCCCGCAAGGAAGGCGGAGAGCTCAAGGCTCGCAAGGAGAGCGAGACGCAAACGAAGATCGAGCCCGCCTGCTCCGCCGAGAAAAAGGCTTACGCGCAGCGAGGCCTCGAGCTCTCGCTGCTGACCCCCGTGAACTTCACGGGCAGCGCCGACAAATACGCCTCCGCCAAGGACGCCGCCACCCGGGCGCGTGATCTCGCGACCAACGAGCTCGTGCGCTGCGCCCGCGAGGCGGCCAAGGCCAAGGATGTCTGCGCGAGGGAGTTCAAGGCCCTGGACCGCGCCGAAGCCTCCTACAACGACCCTGGTCTCAAGGACGCCGACGGCGCGCTGCTGCGCCGCGCCTCGCGCGCCGCCGAGAATCTCGAGCTTTGCTTCTCCGTCAACGACATCGCCGTTCCCAAGGGCTTCGTTTCCAAGGACCGCTACCGCTGGGCGCAAGCGGCCGGCGAGGAAGTGGTAAAATGAGCCGTGCTTTCCATCGAGACGCGGGCGCTCACCAAGAACTTCTCGGTCCCTGAGAAGGACCCCGGCCTCTGGGGCTCGGTCAAGTCGCTCTTCAACCGCCGCTGGCGCCAGGTCCGCGCCGTCGATTCCGTCTCGATCAAGATCGAGGAAGGCGAGCTCGTGGGGTTTCTGGGCGCCAATGGAGCGGGCAAGACGACGACCCTCAAGATGCTCTCGGGCCTGCTGACCCCGACCTCCGGAGAAGCCGTCGTTCTCGGCCACGTGCCCTGGAAGCGCAAGTCGGCGTTCCAGCGCCGGTTCTCTTTGGTCATGGGGCAGCGCACTCAGCTCTGGTGGGAGATCCCGGCGTTAGAGACCTTTCGGCTCAACCAGGTCATCTACGGCCTCTCGGATGCCGATTACAAGAAGAACCTCGGCGAACTCGTCGACCTTCTCGAGCTTCAGGACTGCCTCTCGGTCCCGGTCAAGAAGCTCTCGCTGGGCCAGCGCATGCGCGCGGAACTCGCCGCCGCCCTCCTTCACAAGCCGGCCTTGCTGCTGCTCGACGAGCCGACCCTGGGCCTCGACGTCGTCATGCAGCAGAAGGTCCGCGCCTTCATCAAGGAATACAACAAGCGCAACAAGGCCACGATCCTGCTGACGAGCCACAACATGGACGACGTCGTCGAGCTCTGCCCCCGGGTTATCGTCATCGAGCTCGGGCGGCTGCTCTACGACGGGCCCTTGGCCCAGCTGGTGAGCCGCTACGCCGATCATAAGATCATCCGCGCGGTGTTCGACCGCGAGGTCAAGGCCGCCGACCTCGCGCATCTGGGCACCGTCGTCGAGGACGGAGGCCTCAAGGCCGTCCTGCAGGTCCCGCGGGGGCAGGTCTCGGCGCGGGCGGCCAAGCTGCTCCAGGGCTTTCCCGTGGTCGACCTCACGATCGACGAGGTCCCCATCGACGACATCGTGCGCCGGATCTTCACCCACAAGTGATTCGCAAGTACTGGACCGCGTATGCGATCTCGCTGCAGGAGACGCTCCAGCGCCGCTCCTCGCTTCTGATGGACCGCGTGGGCGGCGTCGCGATCATCGTGAGCCTCTATTACTTCTGGAAGGCCCTGCTGGGGACCAAGCCCTCGTTCCTGGGCTATTCGGGAGAGCAGATGCTCAGCTACGTGCTGGTCATGAACATCCTGCGCTCTTTCGTGTTCACGGGACGCGGCTGGCAGCTCGTCGGAGAGATCTCCTCGGGGCGCATCTCGTCCTACCTCGTGCGTCCCATCAGCTACCACGGGTACACATTGGCGCTCGACCTCGCGCAGAAGACCGTTCACCTGGCCGCGGCCTTCCTCGAGGTCGGCGTACTCATCGCCGCCATCGGCGCCCGCGTGTACCTGCCTCATTCACTCTCGACCTGGCTGCTCTTCTCGGTCTCGGTTGCCGTGTCGTCCTTGCTGTTCTTCTTCATGGAGTTCATGGTCAGCTCGCTGGCCTTCTGGACCTCCGAATCCGGCGGCCCGCTGTTCTGCTTCGAGCTCGGACTGCAGTTCGCAGCCGGCACCTTCTTCCCGCTGGACGTCCTGCCGCATTCCCTGCAAAAGGCCCTGGCGATGACGCCGTTCCCCTACATGGTCTTCTTTCCGATCAACATCTATCTTGAGCGCATGGCTCCCGCCGAAGCGGTCAAGATTCTCGGCATCCAGGCCGTCTGGCTTGCCTTCTTCGTCTGGGCCGCGACGGCCGTTTGGAAGCTCGGCCTCTCGAACTACTCCGCGGAGGGCGGATGATCCGTAGGTACTGGCGCATCTGGATTCAAATGGCGCAGATGAGCCTGCAGGCCCAGCTCGCCTACCCCTTGGGCTCGTTCGGCTTCCTCATCGGCAAGCTCATGCGCCTGTTTTTTTTCTTCGCCTTCGTGATCGCGATCTTCCGGCACACCGACACCATGGCCGGCTATTCGCTGCTCGACATGGCCGTCTTCTTCCTGACCTTCAATCTCGTCGACATGACGGCGCAGATCTTCTTCCGGGGCATCTACGGCGCGCGCCGCGCGGTCTCCGACGGCGATTTCGACTTCTACCTGATCCAGCCCTGCTCGCCCCTGTTCCGGATGGCCTTCACGACCGTGGACTTCCTCGACGTCGCCACGATCCTTCCGGTGCTGCTGATGATCGGCATCGTCTTCGCGCGGCTTCCCGCGGGTCTGGGCTTGGGGCGCTACGCCCTCTACACCTTACTGACCTTTAACGGCATCGGCATCGCGATGGCCATCCACATCTTCGTGGCCGGCCTGGCCGTGCGCACGCAGGAGCTCGAGAACACGATCTGGATCTACCGCGACATCATGTTCATGGGCAAGTTCCCGGTCGACATCTACGGCGGCGCCGCGCGCTGGGTCCTGACCTTGGTGATCCCGATCGCCGTCATGGTGACCTTCCCGGCCAAGGCCCTGCTCGGAATTTTAAGCCCCGCCTGGACCGTCTACGCCTTGGCCCTCTGCGCCGTTTTCCTTGCGGCGAGCCTCGGCTTTTGGCTAGACTCAGTCAAGCGATACACCTCCTCATCGAGCTAGGACGAGAGGCCCAAGACACTTGGTTAGACCGGTCCGCTACCACGCGCGCTTCGTCTGCGACATCCCCGTCGACATCCATTCCCCGGCGCTGCGCTCGCGCAAGCCTCTCGGACAAGGCCACATCGTCAACATCAGCATGGGCGGCGTCGGCGTCATGACCACCCTCAAAATCGAAAGAAGCGTGCCCTACGAGTTCCGGTTCGAATACGCCGACCAGAAGCTGCGCCTGACCGGGCGGCTGGCCTGGGAGAAGCCCCAAAATCCCAAGACCCCCGAGGTCCGCGGCTACGGGATCAGCTGCACGCTCAGCGTCAGGCAGGAGCAGGCGATGAAGATCGTCGTGGACCGCCTGCGCACGGAGCAATGGCCGACCGCCGACGACCGCATGAGGAATTACTGGAGCATATGAGGGCGCTCCGGCTTGCGGCGGCGCTCCTGCTCATGCCGCTGTGCGCGGCGGCTCGGGACAGGCTCAACGGCTTCAACATACCCTGCTGGTCGGCGGACTGCTACTCCTCGCCCGGGGCGCGAGAGAGCCTTTCCCGAATGGCCAAGACCGGCGCGGGCTGGGTCGCGCTGACGCCGACCTGGTATCAGAAGACGACCTCGGATTCCGCGCCGGCGGCCGCCCCCGGAACGCCCAGCGACGAATCGATCCGGACCGCGGTCCGCGCCGCCAAGGCCGCGGGCCTGTGCGTCGCGGTCAAGCCGCACGTCGATGTCGAGAACGGGCAGTTCCGCGCCTTCATCCACCCCGACGATCCCAAGGCCTGGTTTGCGGCCTACGGGGACATGGCCGCTCATTACGCGCGGCTGGCCGCCGAGGAGCGCGCCGACATGTTCGTCGTCGGCACCGAGCTGTTCCGCATGGACGGCCTCATGCACCGGCGCGACTGGGAAAGGGTCATCGCGCGAGTGCGGGCGGTCTATCCGGGGCCGCTGACCTACGCGGCCAATTGGTACGACTTCTCGCGGGTCTCGTTCTGGGACAAGCTCGACTTCATCGGCATCGACGGGTATTTCCCGATCCTCAACGGCCACCACAAATGGGCCATGAAGCTCGAGTGGCTCGCCTACAAGCCGCTGATCGCGGCCGCCGCGGCCGTCCACGGACGGCCCGTGCTCTTCACCGAGTTCGGCCTTTCGTCTCAGAAGGGCGCGCAGCGAAAGCCCTGGGAATGGAAGGACTTCGGCCCCGTCGACCTCGAGGTGCAGAAGAATTACTTTCAGTCTTTTCTCGAGGTCTTCGGACAAGAGTCCTGGTTCGCCGGAATCTGGCAATGGGGCTGGGAGATCAATCCCGACGCGGGGGGTCCCTCCGACAAGTCGATGACCGTCCAGGGAAAGCCCGCGTTGGATGTTCTCAAGAAATACTTCGCTCGCGCGAAGGCCTCGCCGCCCCCGCGCGGCTTGAGCGCCAAGCAGAAAAGCGCGCTCGACTCGGCCGTCGGCCGTGCGCTGCTGCCCCTGAAGTCCTTCCCTTAGATTTTAATCGACACGCCCCGGCGCTTGAGCAGCACGAAGACGCCGGTCCACAAGGCGGCGTAGGAGAACGCGAAGGCCGCCGACGCGAAGGCTGGCGCGAGCCAGGTCTCGAAGAGCCGCGCGCACAGCCACAGCCGCGGCTGCTCACCGTGAAAGCGCGTGTAGACCATGGCCTTGAGCACCAGGATCGGCAGGACGTAAGCCGCGATCGCGTTGACGCCGAGCGCCTCGAACGGACGCCCCCACGCCTTCCAGCCTCGAATGTCGGCGAGCCAGTAGAGGTCGGCCAGCAGGAAGGCCGCGAGCCCCCCGGTCCACAAGGCGTACGAGCTCGTCCAGAGGGCTTTGTTGATTGGAAACCACAGGCCCCAAAGCCAACCGAGCGCCGCGCAGAAGACGCCGATCCCGGCCAGCACCGCGGCCTTCTCCTCGGGGTCCCGCGGGACCCGCAAGCCCCGGCCGCAAATGAGCCCCATGAGCGTCGTGGCGACGGCGGGCAAGGTGCTCAGAATCCCTTCGGGGTCGTAAGGTCCCGAGCGGTAGGTGTGGGAGCCGAGCAAAAGGCGGTCGAGCTTGGCGGCGAGATTCCCCTCGACCGTCAGGTCCCCGCCTGACCTCATGAGGAGCCAGTAGCCGAACAATATGAACACGGTCAAAGAGACCTCTGCTCTGGGATTGAGGAACGCCTCTAGCGCGGAGCAGGCGAGGTAGCAGAGCGCGATGCGCTGCAGGACCCCGAGCAGGCGCAGCGACCCGAGCTGGTAGTGCGGGATCGCGCTCAAGAAGAGGCCGAGCGCGAAAAGGATCGCGGCCCGCTTGAGGGCCCGCGCCGGAGTCTTCGGAGAGGAGAACGCCATGGCCGCTCCCATGATGAAAAGGAAGAACGGGAAGACGAGGTCGGCCGGCGTGCAGCCGTTCCACGGCGCGTGATCGAGCCAGGCGTACCCCGAGTTATTGCCGGGAGTGTTGACGACGATCATCCCCGCGACGGTCAGCCCGCGGAAAATTTCCAGCGACAACAGCCTCTGAGCCTGCGGTTTCGCCGCCATCGCCGTAATATACAAGATCGGAGTATTCCCTTGCCCTGGAACTGTTGCCGGCAACAGTCTTAATCCCCGGCACCGAGGGATTGAAGCGAACTCTGTCCGGACACAGTTGCCTAGGAAAAGTCTATAATCATCGCGCATGCGCTCCGCCATCACCCTCATCGGTCTGACGATCCTTATGGACGCCTGCGGCCACGCGCCCGCGACGCGCCGGTCGTCGGCGCAGGTGCTCACCGGCATCGACGTCCTCGAGGGAGACGGCTTCCGGGAGCTCCAAGGCAAGCGCGTGGGGCTGATCACCAACGCGACGGGCCGCGATCGCCTGGGCCGCTCGAGCGCCGCCGTTCTCGCCGCGGCTCCCGGCGTCACCTTGGTCTCGATCTTCACGCCCGAGCACGGCATCTCGCCCATGAGCGAGGCGGCCCAGATCAGCTCAACGACGATCACTCTCGCCGGCCGCGAGATCCCCATCCACAGCCTCTTCGGAGGCGGCCTCATGTCGATGCGCCTTCAGCTCATCGACGCGGAGCGCCTCGACGCCTTGGTCTACGACATCCAGGACGTCGGCGCGCGCTTCTACACGTACCTGGCCACCATGGCGATGGCCCTCGAGGAGGCGGCCAAGGCGAACGTCGAGTTCATCGTGCTCGACCGCCCCGATCCCATTACGGGGACCATTTTGGAGGGTCCGGTCCTCGACGACCTCGGCCTGCGCAAGCTCTATCCGACGGCCTATTTCGCCGTGCCGATCCGCTACGGCATGACCATCGGCGAGATCGCGCAGCTGCACAACGCCGAAGTCAAGCACTCCAAGCTCGGGATCATCAAGCTAAAGAACTGGCGCCGCGAGCTCTGGTATGATGAGACGGGTCTTCCCTGGACCCCCCCTTCGCCCAACATGCCCGACCTCGACGCGGCGGCCATGTACCCCGGCATCGCTTTGTTCGAGCCGACCAACCTATCCGTCGGACGCGGCACGCCGCTGCCCTTCCGCTGGGTCGGGGCGCCGTGGATCGAGCCCCAGGCGGTGCTCGCGCGCTTGGAGCCCGCTCTGCTCGAAGGCGTCGAGTTCTCCGCGCAGGATTACACTCCGACGAAAAGCAATTTCGCGGGCCTCCTGTGCCACGGCGTGCGCATGACGATCACCGACCGCGAGCGCGTGCGTCCCACAAGAATCTTCCTCAAGCTCAACGAGATCATTCGCTCGCTCTACCCCGAAGAGCTCAAGGTCGAGTGGCCGGGCTTGAAGAGCATGGTGGGCACCATCGAGTATCAGCTCCTGCTCGAGCGCGGCGCCGGCCCGCAGAAGCTCTCGGACCTCTTCGACCTCGGCCCGGAAAGCTTCGCCAAGACCCGCGAGCCGTACCTGCTCTACTGATCGGCGTCGAGGACCGGCGCGAGCTCTCGCGCGAGCGCCACGGTCAGCAGCGCGCCGAAGACGGCCAGCCAAGCCGGGTCGAGCGCGAGCCGTCCCGCCTCGATGAGGGCAAGCGCCACGGCGCCGGCGCCCGTCGCCGCGGCGGCGGCCACCGCGTTGGCCCGGTCGGCCCACCGCCTCGAGAAAAGCCCAAAGAGAAACAGCCCCAGCAGCGGCCCCATGAGCATCGCGCCCAATTTAAGGAGGAAGGCGAGCCAGGGCTCGGAGGAGGACCACAGCAGCGCCAGCGCGCACAAGGCCGCGGCGAAGAACCAGACGCAGGCGCGGCCCACCTCCAGGTAATGCGCCTCTCTCTGCCGCGGCGCGATCCAAGGACGGTAAAAGTCCTCCACGAAGACGCCCGACAGCGAGCAGAGAGGGAGATGAGCGGCCGCCATGACGAGCGCCGCCGCGGCCAGGCCGCGGGCAGGCGCGGGCAGGCTCGTAAGGCAGAAATGCGCGTAGGCGAGAGCCGGCGAGGCGGGCGGCGATAGGACCGGACTCAGGCGATAGTAGGCGAAGAGTCCCGTGCCCACCGCCATGTACGCCGCCGCCGTGAACAGGCTGGCCGCGATCGCCCAGCCCATGGCCCTGCGGCTCTTCTTGAGATCGGCGGCGGCCAGGGCGAATTGCGCGAGCTCCTGGTCCGCTCCGAAAGTCGCCAGCGCGGCAAAGTAAGCGGGGGCCAGCGACACTGCGGTGCCGGGCGCGCCAAGGCCGAGCCGTCCCCCGCCTTTGGCCGCCTGCAGCGCCGCGCCCAGACCGCCCGGCAGGTGTCGGGACAAGACAGCGAGCACCAGCAGCGGCGCCGCCATGATCACGGTCGCCTGCACGGTCGCCGCCCCGCTGACCGCCCAGAGCCCCGCGCGGCTCGTGTAGGCCGCGCAAGCCAGGGCCGCCGCCAAGACGACGAGCCAGGGCTGCAAGCCCAGAAGCGCCGCGATCACCCCCGCAGCGGCGGCGAGCCTGGCTCCGCCCGCCAAGAGCCGCATGCCGAGGAAGAGCCCCGCCGCGGCGCGTCGCGTCGCCGGTCCGAACCGGCGGTCGAGATAGCCGTACACCGTCGGCCCCGAGTCGGGATAGACGATGGGCAGCTCGAGCCAGAGGACGCACACGCGCGCGCAGGCCGCCGCCGCGAAGAGCCGCAGGCCGCTCCAGTCCCCCGCGAAAGTCGAGGCCGTCAGGCTGAGAAGGGCCAGCGTCGAGACCTCCGCGGCCAACAGCGAGAGGCAGGCGCGCGGCCAGGGCAGGCGGCGTCCGGCCCCGAAGAAATCCGCGCCGTTCCGGATGCGCGGGCCGGGGCGCCAAGCGGCCCCGAGCATGCCCGCGCAGAGCGCGGCGAGGACCAAAGCGTCGGACCAGGTCAGCGCGCTGCCGCCCGGGAAAAGCCGGCTCATTTCAAAGCGACGGGCATGCGGCCCTTGACCGCGATCTTCCCGGTCAGCGCGGCGGCGGCGACATGCTGCGCGGCCTCGTTCCTCGAGAAAGCGCAGAGGCCGCCGACGGTGAACGACTCGAAGACAAACGGGCTGCCAAACGAGACGATCAAAGAGCGCGCCGCGATTTTCAGAAGCTTTGAGATCTTGGCCGCGGTCTTCTTGTCGTAGGCGATCTTGCCGGTATAGGCCCGGGGGCTTAGGAAGCAGCCGATAACCAAAGTCGCGCCCTTCTTCAAGGAGCGCCCGTCGCACGGCTCGACCCGGACGCCTGCAATTTTGAGGAATTCGACGAACTTCCCGCCGAGCCAATCGTCGGGAGAATCCGCCTCTGGTTCCCAATAAGCGACCTCGCTCGGTAATTGCGCCTCGGGCTTGCGCGGCCAGGCCAAGCAAACCTCCGCCATCTGCATTTCCGCCAGCCGATGATCCGCGCATCCCACATGGACCATGTCGACCCCTGGAAGCGGCACGTTGAGGGACTCTTGCGCGGCATCGAGCCGAGACAGTGCTTGCGTGGCAGAACTTTCAAGCGCCTTGTCCTTTCTGACCGCATCTTCGAGCTCCCTCGCGAGTCTTTCCGGCTCGGCCGGAACCAGCAGTACGTCGGCCCCGCCGAGCAAGGCGCGGCGCGACGCCTCGAGCTCGCGGAAGCGGTCCGCGATCGCGCGCATGTTCAAGGCGTCCGTCGTCACGAGCCCCTCGAAGCCGAGCGCTGCGCGCAGCGTCTTGTCGACGTCCGCGGACAGCGAGTAGGGGACCTTGCGGTCCCTCTCGAGCGCCGGCACGATCAGGTGCGCGGTCATGACCGAACCCGCGACGTCCGCGAGTTCGCGAAACGGGACCAAGTCCGAGCCCTCGAGCTCGGCGCGCGAAGCCTTGATCAGAGGCAGATCGAGATGCGAGTCCTTGACCGTGCGGCCGTGCCCCGGGAAGTGCTTGAGACAGCCGAGCACGCCCTGGTCCTTGAGGCCGCGCAGGTAGGCGCGCGCCAACCGGACGACCTGTTTGGGATCGTCTCCGAACGAGCGCGTGTTGACGATCGGGTTGTCGGGCTGGTTGGCCAGATCCACGACCGGCGCGAAAACCCAACGCACGCCGATCGCGCGCGCCTCGAGTCCCGTGATCTCGCCCTTCCGGTACGCCCAGTCCTCCGAGCCCGAGGCGCCCAGCCCCATGTTCGATGAGAGGGGAGTCCCCCCCGCGGCGTGCGAGGCCAGTCCGTCCTCGTAGTCCGCGCAGAACAAGAGGGGCTTGGCGGCGCGCCCCTGCAGCCGGGCGGTGAACACCGCGATCTCTTTGACCTCGCCGCCGTAGAGGCAAAAGCCCCCGACGCCTAGGTCGACGAGCCGCAGAGCCGTCTTGGGATCGTGCAGTCCGAATTGGAAGCTCGGGAAGACCAGCCGCGCGGGGGTGACTGCCACGGCGGCATTATGCCTTTTGCCTCGGATTTTTGGCAATATATGGTTAACACGCACCGTCTACAATTTCCTTAAGAGAACGATGATCTTCGCGGCCGCGCTGTCGTCGGTCCTGCTCGTCCTGCCTTCGCTTCCGGCGAGGGCCGCACTCATCCCCGAGGGCTTCATCAACGTGCGCGCCAATCCCCTGCCCAAGCCCCAGGAAGCCCTGCTCTACCGCAATCGCTACCAGATCCGCTCGGACGGCTCGGTCTGGAGCCCCGACGGCATGACTCAGATCGCCGCCGCCGAGCTGCCCGACATCATGCGCCGCCTGGGCAGCAACCAGCGCCTCAAGGCCCTGCTGCAGATCGACCTGGTCCTCTCCAACAGCGCCGGCGAAAAATACCTGACGCCGTCCGAGCGCGAGGAGGTCCGGCGCGTGGCCAAGGAGAACTGGGCCTTCTTCACGCTACGGCTGCGCAAGAATTTCCGCGGCTACTTCTCGGTCGAGGAACTCGAGCGCATGAACCAGGACCCGGCTCCGATCGCCGTCGAAGAAGAAGGGACGGCCGGGATGAAGGACCCGGAACCCGCGCCGGCGCCCCTGCCTGAGCCCGAGCCCGCGGCCCCCAGGCCCGCCGCCCGAGCGCCGGTCCCCCAGCCCGTCTTCACGGCGGGACTTCCTCCGGTGCTCCAGCCGCTGTCGCACCAAATCCCTCAAGCTCCGCCGAAGCCGGCTCCCGCGCAGATACAGGCGCCTGCACCCGCGGCAGTTCCAGCGCCGGCACCGGCCGTCGCGCCGCCGGCGGCCATCCCGCTGCCGGTCGCCCCCGCACCGGCTCCGGACAATCCGGTCGCCGCAGCGCTGCCGCCGGGCCTGAGCCTCTCGCAGAGCGCCCAGCAGGCGCTCCGCCAGCCGGCCCCGCCGGCCGCCGCGCTCACACCGCCGGCCGTCGCGACGCCGCCTCCCGCACCCGCTCCTCCTCCGCCGCCGCCCGAGAAACCCGCCTTGCCGCCCGCGGTCCACGAGATCCTGCAGGCGGAGTTCGAGCGCTGGCTCATGGACGCGCCCTACGGCCGCGACGCCAAGGCGATGCTTCGCCTGATCTCGGAGAAGGCGCCGAACTTCGCGCGCTCGCGAGCCCTCAACACGATCCTCAACGCGATGCCGATGATCGTCCTCGACTCGGTCCGCGCCGAGGGCGACCGCCACGGCGCGCTCATCGTCGAGGAGAAGACCGGCGAGACGGGCTACACGATCGCGCTCAACCCGGGACCCGTGTTCTACACGAAGAAGCGCCTGTTCTTCGGCTCGAAGACGATCCTGCTCTCGGAATCACCTAAGGCCTTCGCCGCGATGCACGTCCCGGTACCCGAGCTCGAGGCCCTCAAACCCACGCCCGTCGCGGTCAAGGAGGAGCAGGGCGACTGGGGACGGGTGCGGACCTACTCGGACGGCAGCACCCGCGCCTTTTACACGCACCAGCAGCTGGCGGGCGCTCTCCTTCGCCAGCTCCTGCTGCTCGACGCGAAGCGCTCGGGCTGGGAGGCCTCGCGCCACGCCGCCGAGGTCTACGCGCGCAGCGCCCAGCAGATGTTCTACGCCCGCGTTGCCGACGAGCTCAAGGATGACCGCTTCCTCGATCCCGACTTGCGCGCCGACTACCACGAGTGGCTCGAGCACCCGCGCGACTGGCGCGACGCCCTGGCGCACTCGCTCTCGTCGAGCCGCGGGAGCGGATTTGAGACCGGGCTTGCCGGCCCTGAATCCGCCGCCGACTGGGCGCGCCAAGCGGCCGCCGAATGCCCGGGTTCACTGGTCTCCGAGCTCACGCGCCAGGAGCTCGCGCGCCGCCAAGGGCTCAAGGCCGCCGCGGCCGAGCTGCGCGAGATCGGTCTCATCGAAAAGGTCCAGTTCGAGTCCGCCCTCAAGGCGGTCGACGCGGAGCCAGCACCCGTGACCAAGTCGCCCGAGGCCTGCGTCAAGCATTGGCAGGACGCCGGCGCGGGACTGCGTCTTGCCTCCGCGCTTCTCGTCGAGCTTCGCGCGGCGGAGTCGAAATTCCGACAAGAGAGGGGCGCCAATGCGAAATAAGCTTTCCGCGCTCCTCTTGGGCTCCCTTCTGCCAGCCCTGTGTGCGGCGCAGGACGAGCCCGGGGCCAAGCCGATGGCCCAGCGGTACAGTCCCCCCTCGCGCTCGTTCTACTGCGATCTCCCCGTGGGCTGGCGGGCCTTCGAGGAGCTCGACGAGGCCGGGCCCGTCGTTCACCTCCTCGGCCCCGAGGACCGGAGCGCGGTGCTGCGCGCCGGGATGGACATCCGCTGGAACGAAAAAGGCGAGACGGGCTTCGAGCCGTACAAGAAGGCCCTCGAGGAGATGCGGCGCACGGGGGGCCCGTCTTCGCGCGGCGCGACCGCTGTGCGTGTGATGAGAATATCCGGGGTGCTTGCGCGCGTCTTCGAGGTGACCGAGACCCGGCGCCTTCCCGAGGACCGCTGGCCCTCCGCACCCGTCGAGCTGCACCGCTACATCGCGGTCTACCCGAGCGGCGAGAGCTATTTCACAATCAGTCTGGCATCCACCCGCGAGAGCTACCTCGAATATCGCGACCTCTTCCTCGACTTCCTGAAGAACTTCAAGCCGATGGGCGCGCGCTAGCAGGGTGCTGAAAGAGCCGCTCTGCCGGCACTCCTCGTTGGTCCGTTGCTCTAAAGCAACATGAGCCCCAATAGATGCATTGTGGAGCGGTAAATTGGCTCGGCGTTGCTCTAAAGCAACGGACCAAGAGCGGAGAGGGACGACCCCTGACCCGACGCTCGTCTAAAGCTTGAGCAGGCGCAGCCCGAGTTCCGGGACTAGCCGACGCTCCACGACGCCGGGCAGAGGTTTGAGCGCGATCTCGCAGGTCGGCTCGGCTGTCGCGGCGAAAAGATGCCCGCCGAAGGCCCGCATCGCGCGGTCTCCGAGCACGGCGTGCGGGTGCACGAAGGATTTCCCGTCCTCGGTCCGGCTGACGTTGCCGGTCAAGGCCACGATCTCGACGACGCCGGGGAGTTTCTTGCGCAGGTACTTTTTCTTCTTGCCGTCCCAGTAGCCCAGCTCGACGCCGTGCGCCGCGCCGATCGCGGCAAACGAGCCCGCGTAGATGCGGCGCTCGTTGAGAAACGCCGTTAGCGATGAGACGACCTCCTCGCCGGGCAAGACCCGCAGCAGGATCGTCCCGTCCGGAAATTCGCGGTGCTCCATGCCTTTCAGCGACCGAACGCTTTGAGCGAATCCATCGCGACGGCGAAGGCCTTGGACGCGCCGGGCTCGTCGGCGCGCGCGAGCGCGAGCCCGTTCGGGCCGCAGGACACAGAGAGTCTTCCTTCGCGAGCGCTCACCGCCTTCAGGCACGGACTCCTGCCCAGTTCGCGCGCCGTGGCCGCGACGCTCTTCAGGGCGGAGTCGGCCTTCCAGCTCAGGATGCAGGCGGTCTTCGGATAGGTGTCGCAAACGACGCGCAGGGGTCCAAGCTGGCCTTGCTTGACGAGACTCGGCTGGTAGAATCCTCCGGGCAGGAGCTGAGCCTCTATGTTGAGCGCTTCGAAGAATCCCTGGCCCGCCTCCCCCGCCAAGGCCGCCTCCCCGCTGTCCCAACGGTCGTAGATGGCGGTCTCGGCCGAGGCGATCGAGGCGGCGGCGACCAAAACGGCGGCTGCTTTCTTCATCGTGATCCTCCTGAGAGTAGACGGCGCGAGAGCCAGGCGGAGCAGAGCTTCGCCAGCCAGTCGCGACGGTCGAGAAAATCATGCTGGGCCCCGCGCGCGACGACGAGCGTCTTGGGCTCTCGGGCCAGCCGAGACAGACGCTTGGAGATCGCGCAGGGCACGACGTCGTCCTCGGTGCCGTGCACGAGCAGCAGGGGCATCGCGCGCTTGGCCACCGCCCGGGCGGGATCGCAAGCCTTGACGGCGCGCACGAAGTCCCGGCTCAAGGACTTGGCCGAGCGGATCCTCAGCGGCCGCGCGTGATGGGCGATCGTGGTGAGCAGGCTGCCGTCGATCATCTCGGGACCGCCGACTGGGGCCACAGCGACGACGCCCTTGAGCTTTGGCTCGCGCGCGGCGAGGTTGAGCGCCGTCCAGCCGCCCATGCTGAAGCCGAAGACCGCCAGACGCCGCTTGTCGACGAACTCCCGCGAGGCGAGATACCTGAGCCCGGCCGCGGCCTGCGGCACGAGCGCGGAGAATGAGTAATTCCCTTCGCTGCCCCACGCTCCCGAAAAATGCAGCGAAAGGCTCGCCACCCCGAGCTTCATCAGGCGCCGGCGGACGTCGACGTTGTGCTCGGAGCCCGGAAAGCCGTGCAGGAACAGGACGCCCGGACACTTCCTGCGCTCGGGGCCCGCGGGCCGCGCCAGCACGGCGACGAGCTTGAGGCCTTTGTGCTTGAAGGTGACCGCTCCGCTGTGGGCCGGGACTCTCATCCGCCGATCCTTTTGACTTGATAGCCCTGGGCCTTGAGCTCGACTTCGACGGCGTCGCGCCGGTCGCCCTGGAGCTCGAGGACCCCGTCCTTGATCGTGCCCCCGCAGCCGAAGCGCCTCTTGAAGTCCGAGAGCATCTTCTCCTTGAGGGTCGGGTGCATGATGAGCCGCTCGATCTTGGTCACGCCGCTGCCCTTGGCGCCGCGCTGGAACGAGAGGCGCAGCGGCTCGGGCTGGCGTTTTTTTAGCTGCGCGGGATCGGCGCAAGTGCAGGGCGAGCGCCGGCAAGCGGGACAAAAAGCGGGGTCCGTCGAGTAGACGGGCTTAAGCTCCGCCATTCAAGAATCCCATCAATGCGGGCAGAACGACCTCGGGCCGCTCTTCCTGCGCCGCGTGGCCGCATTTCGGGATGCCGAGCAGGGTCGCTTGCGGCAAGGTGTCGACGAAGCGCTGGGCGCTGGCGCGGTCGACGATCCCGTCGTGCTCGCCATGGATGACGAGCGCGGGCTGGCGGATCTCGGGGTAGCGCGCGATCCAGTCCTTGGCGTCAGGCGGCAGGATCGCCTGCATGAAGCGCATGACCGCGCGGCGCCCCTCGGGGCTTCCCAGACTGTGGCTGTACTCGGCCAGAAGTTCGGGAGTCACGCACTTCTTGTCGTAGAAGGCCGTGGGCGCTATGAGCGCGACCGACCACGGGCCCATCGCCATGCCGAGCAAGGAGCCGACCAGCGGCCAGCGCAGCGGCCAAAGCAAGGCCGGGCGGTTGTGCTCGTAAACGGGCGTGCCCAAGAGCGCGATCTTCTCGACGCGGGCGGGGCGCTCCAAGACCGTGCGCAGCGCGATGCAGCCGCCCATCGAGTTGCCGACCAAGGCCGCGCGCTCGATGCCGAACGCGTCCATGAAGCTCATGAGCCATTTCGAGAAGCCCGGGAAGGAGTAGTCGAAATCGGCCGGCTTGTCCGAGCGGCCGAAGCCGGGGATGTCCATCGCGAAGACTTCGTGCCGTTCGGCGAGCTCGGGGATCAACCGCCGCCAGGAGTAGGACGTCGCGCCGAGGCCGTGCAGCAGAACGACCGGCGAACCCTTGCCGGCGCGAAGGCAATAGGTGCGCACTCCCGCGATGTTGTAGTAATCGGCGCTGGGGACGACCGGCATTCGGAGATTATGCCAAATCCGGCGGGGCTAGCGGACCTTGCCGTGGCGGACGATCTTGATCGGGACCTGAACGTTGGGGCCGGGTCCGCCCTCGGCGTCGAGGTCGGAGATCATGTCGTGGTAGACCGACGGCACCTCTTCGCCGCGGACCCATTTCATGTAGTAGTCGCGCACCCAGTCGCGCGCGCGTCCGGGCAGGGGCACGAGATAGATCAGACCCGGCTCAAGCTCGAGCAGCGGCAGCCCGGCCGTAAGCAGGACGTCCACGTAGCCCTTGAAATCCTTCGAGGGCACTCCCACGTCGTCGCCCTTCACGCCGGGCAAGGTGAAGAAAAGTCCGTTGACGTCCTTGAAGGTCTTGCGGAACGTCCCGGGAGAGAGCTGGACGTAAGGCACGATCCCGCTGTACAAGCTTTGGGATTCGAGAATCCCGTCGACGCGCCCCTCAGGGCGGTAGTGACGGAACACGGTGCCCTGCTCGATCGGCTTGGCCTTGCGCGAGCGCCCGGTCTTGGGCCCCTCGGGCTCGGCGGCGGGCAGGACCAGCCGCGCCTCTTGCGGCAGTCCGCGCACGCTGATGAGGTCGGGGTGCATGTCGTTGTGGTTCGGGTTGAGCAGTTTCTCCTTGAGCGAGCCGCGCTGGGCGAGCATGCGCTCGGCGCTGGCGCTCGCCATGAGCACCGCCATCCGATCGGAAAGCTTGGGCGTGCGGCCCTGCATATTTTCCAAAATCACCTCGGATAAGCCGTGGAGGTCGGCCGGCGAGAGCTTCTCGAGCCGCTCGGGCGTGAAGTCCCGGAGCACCGAGTTGACCGCCATGATGACGCTGCGCGGATCATGAGCCTGGGCTGTCGCCGCCGGAGTTGCCGCCGCGAGG
Source organism: Elusimicrobiota bacterium (assembly GCA_016194705.1). Classification (GTDB taxonomy): domain Bacteria; phylum Elusimicrobiota; class Elusimicrobia; order UBA1565; family UBA9628; genus PALSA-1176. The sequence continues at coordinate 76,624 of JACQAZ010000011.1, forward strand.
CGCATGATGATCTCGGCCTTTTGCGTGTCCAAAGCCGCGGGCACGACCAAAGCGGCCGGTGAGCCCGCATCACGTGAAAGCGAGGGGACCGAGACTTGCGCCGGGGAAAGCGCGGGGAGAGACTGCCGGATGAGGCCGGAGAGCTCGATGGCCGCCGGGACGGACGCGACGGCGCGCTCGGCCGCGCGGATGGGCGAAACCGCGGCGGACAGAGCCAGCGCCAGTGCGATGAAACGGAACAGGCGCGTCATATTGCTAGGATAGCCCCGCCCCGACGGAGAGCCCAGGGTCTCTGGGCCCTCCGAGGGATGGGCCTTTTGCCGTCGAAAAGGCTAATTTTGGTCCTTCTTAGGATCGCGCGTCGCGACCCAGCCGATGGCCAGCGCGACGGCCGCTCCGATCCCGATCGCGAGGATCGCCTGGATCGGGGCGTAGCCCATGATCTTCGCGATCGAGATGACCGCGAACGGGATCAACGACGCCGCGACGCTCAGGGAATTGAGCACCGCGACGATCTTGGCGTGCTTGCTCGGCTTCAAGCGGCTCAGGTACGAGGACATCCACTTGGTCCGGTTGACGGTCGTCATCGAACCCAACAGAGCCGCCGCGATGAGGCCGGGGATCACCCAGCCCATGAAGCCGGTGCCGAGGTAGAGCGCCGCGACGACGGCCGCGACGGCGAACCAGGTCTTGAGGTTGTGCCGGTCGAGGAAGCCCTTCTTGGCGGGCTCGCCGTCCTTGGGAGCGACCGGATTGAGCGTCGCGAGCAGCGCCGGGATCGCGGCCATGAGGCCGATCACGAGGCTGCCGGCGTCGTAGGAACCGGTCGCGCGGTCGGCCATGAACTCGTTGTGGAAGGTGTGCATCGCGAAGAGCCCGCTGAACAGGCCGTAGAAGGCGAAGTGCAGGAAGGAGGTCGCGACGTACGGGATGTACTCGCGCCAGGGCAGCTTATCCTCGCCCTTCTCGGCCGCGACGGGCTCCGCCTTCTTCTCCTCGGTCTTGACCTGATCGACGAACTTGATCTTCTTGAAGAAGGCCAAGCTCGAGAGCATGATCGCCGCGAAGATGCCCAGCGCCCAGTTCGAGCCGAGCAGATGCCGGATGCCCGGCGAGAGCACGAACGCGGTCGTCAAGGCGAAGGCCTCGACGCTGGCCATCCAAAGGAAGCCCGCGGTCTCCAAGGTCTTCTTGTCCTGGCCGACGAGGCGAGGCATGATCTGGCTCTCCGCCATGCCGCGCGTGGCGCCGTAGAACAGGCCCTGCACGACCTGGACCGCGAAGTACTGCACGAGGAACGGGATGCTCGCGATGCCGAAGAACCAGGCTCCGAGCGGCAATGACAAGAGCAGCAGGCCTTGGATCAAGGTCGTCGCCATGTAGATCTTCTTGGCGTCGAACTTCTTGACGAACTTCGCGCCGAAGAGGCTGCCGGGAATCCGGGCGACGAGATTGGCGGCTTGGGACAAGACACCGGTCACGATGCCGAACTGCGTGATGCCGTAGATCGAGAAGACGATCGAAGTCCCCTCTTGGGCCATCGCCAAGAGAGAGGAGCCGGCCATGAACGCCTTGAAGGACCCCGGGAGGTTCTTGAACGCCTCCTTCAATTGCGCGAAGACGGACTTCTTGGCAGCCTTCGCCGCCTCCGGCGCGGGAGTCTCCACGGCGGGAGCGGCTTGCGCCTTTTCTTCAACGGCCGGAATATTCGCGTCCGCCCCGGGGCGGGTAGGCGAATCGGGCGTCGCGGCTGACGGCGGCGCGCGCTCGCCGACCGCGGCCTTCACGGGGGCCTCGGACTTCGTGCCCTCGACGGCGTCGATCTTAACGTCGCGGCCCTCATTGTCGATGAAGAGCCAGTACGGGTCGGTCTTCCACGTCCCCTGCAATTCGGCGCGCACGGGCTTGAACCAGTGCTTCTCGCGCTTAAGCTGGGTGTAGGCGGCCTTCAGGCTGAAGGCGTTCAAGAAGCGCGTGTTCCAGATCGTCGACGCCTTCTCGGAAGCTTTAAGGCGCTCGGAGACGATGCGCTTCTCGTAGACGGTGATCTTGCGCGACTTCGACTGGAAGGTGAAGATCCACTTGCCGTCCTCGCCGGCCGTGTTCAACGCCACGCTGACGAGCTTGGCGGACTTTGCGACCTTGCGCGCGCGCTCCTGCGCCTTGACCTTGGCGCCGTAGAGCTCGTCGATGTCTTGGACCGACACCTCCGGCAGCTTCTTGAAGCTCCGGGGCGTCTTCGGGGCCTCGCCGCGCAGGGATGGGTCGAGCAAGGCCGTCATGTCGACCTTCTCGTGCGTGTAAGTCCCGTCCTGGACCACGATCGTCCCGTCGGGCTTCATGATCGTGATCTTGATCGCCCGCATCGCGGCCAGGGCGCGGTTCATCGCCGCGTTGTAGTCCTTGCCGGAGGCCGAGAGCGTGAAGATGTAGTCGAACATGCTGTCCGGGGCGGCCAGGACCGTCTGACCATCTTTCTTGTGCTCCCGGATGAAGTCGACGCCGGCGATCCTGAGGGCGATGTCCATGCCCTCGATCTTGAGGATCATCCCCGAAGCCTTCGGGATGCCGAAGCGGCCCTCGACGGTCGTCTTGATGCCCTGGTTCTCCTCGACGGGCAGGCCCATGACCGAGCGAACTCCCTGCTCGATCAAGTTGAAGCCGGTGGCCGAGAGCATCCAGTTGAAGACTTCGGCGCCGCCCATGCGGGCGTTGATCTCAAGGAGGCGAGGACCGTCCTTGGTCATCATCATCTCGACGTGCATGTTGCCGACGATCTGGCCGGCCGGGATGCCGGCGCCGCGCGCGACCGCGAACACCGCGCGCCCCGCCGCGTCGGCCAGCGCCTCCTGCACCCACTTCGGGAGCTGGGAGGGGTAGGTCGTCGCCTTCTCGACCGCGTAGGGCTTGTCCATCGGCGGGTTGTCGGAGACGTGCCAGAACTTGACCTTGCCGTCCTGTATCACGAGCTCGACGTCGACCTCGGGCCCCTCGAGCTGGCGCTCGATCATGATTCCCGGGTGCTTGTCGAGCATGAAGAAGCCCGCGTCCGAGCGCGTCATGATCTCCTTGATGCCGTCGTCGATCTCGGCGTAGACCTTGGCGACCGCCTCCTCCGAGTCGAGGCCGACGACGACCATCATCGAGCCGCCGCCGTGGATGGGCTTCATGACGAACTTGCCGCCGCCAAAATCGTTGTAGGCCGCTCTCGATTCCTCGACCGAGGTCACGACCCGGGACGCCGTCGCGATCTCGGGATCTTCCTTGGCCAGCAGCTCGCGCGCCAAAGACTTGGTGTGCGCCGCCTTGAGGAAAGCGCCGGGATTGCCGCGCGAGCCGAGCGCGTCAACGAGCTGGCCGGCGAGCTCAGCGTAGGGATTCAAGAACGTGTGCACCGCGTCGATCTTGGCCGTCTTGGCGAAATCGGACACCGCCTTGACCACCGAGGCCATCGCGCCTTCGTCGTGCTTGTCGATCGGGGCGGCGATGAAATTGGCGTCGGGAACGAGGTCCTTCGAGGCGGCGCGGGCCTCGGGCTTGTCGACCAGGTAGAGCGTCAGCCCGAGCTTGTCTGCGATCTTTTTGGTCTGCTCGAGGATGAAGGGTCTCGATCCGCTGGTCCCGACGAGAAGAAGAGACCTGCCTTTGACGGAACCGTCGAACGCCGTCGAGCCTGACGGTGAAGCTCCGTTGGCCGGACCCGAACCGGCAGTCTCGGCGGCGGCGGTCTGGGCCTGACTCGCCGGAGAAACGGCGGCTGCGGGGCCGTCGCGCGATGTCTCGGCGCCGTTGGTCAGCTTCACAGGCGAGGCTTCAGGAGCCCCGGGAGAGACGGCCTGTCCGGCCTGGGGAGAAGCAAGCGTCTGGCTCAGAGGCGCCGGCAGGGCTCCCGGCTGGGCCGGGGCCTTATTAAGGGAAGCGTCGCGGGCGCCGGCTTCGACGCCGCTCGGCAAGGCCAGATTGATGCCGGTCTCGGCTCCGGGAACTGCCGTGAGAGTTTGGGTCCCCAGATTGGCGCCTTTGGCGACCTCGATCTTAGGGAGGATGACGGGCTTGACGGCGGCTTCGCCGCCGGCCAGAGCGTCGGCGGCCGCTGCGTAGGAGGCAAAGTCGGGGGCCATCGCGGTCAAAGCCGCGGCCAGTATGACGGCGATGCTCTTTCTTAAGCCCTTCATGACGACTCCTTGCGATTTTCGGGATTAAAAAACCCCGGCGCCTTTTCGGCTTCCGGGGGTCTTCGCTTTTTTCGTCTCGTCGCCTTAAGCGATGCGCCCTCCGGAAGCTTTCCCGACCCACATGGAGTGGACCAGGAGACAGCTAGCGTAATGGCAGGTCGTAAACGACGAGAAGCTGGTAATCATTCGACCTACCTATTATATAATCGCACCGGCCCCCCCCGGCGCGGGCCCTAAGGGAAAAAAAACGAAGGCTTTGGGCCCACGGTTTTTTGGGCCCTTGAGGAGATAGAATGAAAATATTCCTGCTCGTGCTGTTCGTCGCACTTCTGGGCTGCATGTGCTACTTCCACAACAAGCAGGTCTACGACGCGAGCAAGAGCCAGCCCGTCGTCTACACCAAGGCCCTGCAAGGCGACGTTCGGAAAGCCGCCGAGACCGCGAAAAAGGCGCAAGACGCGATGTCGCGCGTTAATCAGGAGACGCAGAAGGCGGTCCAGCCCGAAGAACAGCAGCAATGACAGCTCCTCTGAACAGCCGGAGCGGGCTATCGGGCGAGGCGCGAGGCGAGAAGCTTGAGCGAGACGTCGTAGCGCGGGGAGCGGTCGAAATGGCCCCAGCTTCCCTCCTCGTGCTCGTGCTTGACGCCGACCCCCTTGAGGGTCTTGACGAGCAGGCGCGCTCCCAGATGCAGGTTGAACTCATCCTTCGTGCCGCAGTCGATGTAGAGCGTCTTGAGCTTCTTCAGGTTTGAGCGATAGCGCGGCGCCGACTCCACGGGATCGAGCGCTTTCCAGCGCGCCCAGACATCATGATGGAGCTCACCCGTATGCTCGTCGAACGGAATGTCGAAGCCCATCGGGCTCTGGGGGTTGGGAGAATAGCATGACGCCATGCCGATCATGTTGAGGCACGAGTGGTCGAACCGCCATTTCTCACGGCTCTTGAGGAACTCGCGGCGGAAGCGGTCGAGCGAGCCGCCGAATTTCCCGAGCGCGGTCACGACCTTGGGGATGTCGACGCCGTAGCACCACTCGAAGAACATGTCGCCGCTGTGGCAGGCGGCGTGGCGAACACGCCGGGGTGCTTCATCGCGAGCATGAAGGCCCCGTAGCCCCCGCTTGAGCCTCCCATGATCGCGCGCTTGTCGGCTGAGCCGCCGGCGCCGAACTTGTCCTCGATGTAGGGGACGAGCTCGGTCACGATGTGGTCCTCGTAGCGTCCCGTGGCCGATGAATTCAAATACTGGCTTCCCCCGTAGGCCGTGAAGCCGTCGCCGATGACCATCAGGCACTCGGGCGCTCCCTTCGCGATCGCGCGGTCGAGCCGTTCGACGGCGTTGGCCTTGAAGGGATTCCAGTTGACGGCGGCCTTGGCGGTGCCCGTGAAGCCGGGCAGTTCGTAGATCACGGGGAAGCGCTTCCCGCGGATCTTCCCGTACGAGGGAGGGAGATAGACGGGAATCTCCCTCAGGTGCGGATCGCCGAGCGGGTTGCCCTTGAGCACCTGGCTCGAGACCGTCTCGATGATCAGCTTGCCCTTCACCCCAGCGCCTCGCGCAGCGAGCCGCCTTTTTTCCTCAACAAGGCCTTGGCATCCCCCGCAGACAGCCCGCGCCGAGCCATCAGCACCGCGAGCTTGACGCTGCCGCCGGCGGACTTCAGAAGACTTCGAGCTCGCGCCGGGCTGACGCGGCCCAGATCGCAGACGATGCGCTCCGAGCGCAGCCGGAGCTTGCGGTTGGTCGCCTTCAGGTCGACCATCCAATGATCATAGACCTTGCCCAGGCGGATCATCGCCGCGACCGTCAAGGTGTTGAGCACCATCTTCGCGGCTGTCGCGCTCTTGAGCCTCGTCGACCCCGCGATGACCTCGGGGCCGACGCTCGGCGCGAGGGTGATCAGCGCCGGCGCGCCCGCGGGCTTCTGGTTCGAGGTGATCAAGACGGTCGCGCAGCCCAGGCGACTGGCCCTGACCAGCGCGGCCCGCACGAAGGCCGTGATCCCGGAGGCCGCGACCCCGATGACGACGTCCCCCTTCTTCAAACGGCCGACGGCACGGGCGCCGGCCGCTGGGTCATCCTCGGCGCCTTCCTTCGAGCGAAAGACTGCAGACCTTCCTCCCGCCATCACGGCGGTGATCAGTGACGGCGGGGTGCCGAAGGTCGGCGGGCACTCGGCGGCCTCGAGCACTCCCAAGCGCCCGCTGGTCCCGGCGCCGACGATGACGAGCCTTCCTCCCGCGCCCAGGGAGCGCGCGATCAAATCTGCCGCGTCCGCTATGGCCTTGGCTTTCGCGCCGACGGCGGGCGCGACCAGCGCATCCTGCCGGTTGATGAGGCGGACGATCTCGAGGGTCGAGCGGCGGTCGATGTGGCGCGTCGCGGGGTTGGGCTTCTCGGTGGGCAGACGCGCGTAGAGGCTCGCCCGGAAGGCCACGGCTAGTTCTGGCGCCGGTCCGGGTCCTGCAGCGCGGGCTGCTCGGGCGGCAGCGGCAAGGGCGCCTCGTCGGGGCTCAAGGAATCGTCGGCCGTCCCGGTCGACAAGGCCTGCCCCGTGACGGGACCCGTCGAACCCGCGGGCAGTTCGGGCTTGACCGGGTTCTGCAGCCAGGAGACGATCTGGCGGATGACCGCCGTGCTCTGTGGCAGCCGGGTCCCCGGCAGCTTGGGCCCCGTGACCAAGGTCGCGTTCTTCTCGCCGGCGGCCATCCTCGCGAAGGCGTAGAGCACGGGCGCGTCGCGGGAGGCGAAGCGGTCGGCCTCGGAGTAGATCATCAGGACGGGGCGGTTCTTGTAGAAGCGCATCGCGTTGGGGGTCAGCACTTCCTCGTAATGGGTCCCCGGCGAGAGCAGCACGACCAGCGGCACCTTGGGATGCACGGCGGCGTACTTGAGGCCGACGCTGCCGCCCACGTCGGTGCCGATGACGCCGACGGTCTCCTCGGGAACGCCCTGGGTCCCGAGCCAGGACACGACCGCGGCGATGTCGCGCGTCATGTCCTCGAAGTCGTTGGGTCCCTTGCCCTGCGGCAGGGCCTTGAATTTGCGCCAGGACGCCGGAAGTCCGTCGGGGCCCACCGCGCTCTCGCCGTGGCCGCGCAGGTCGAGGCCGAAATAGCCGTAGCCGGCCGCCGCCAGGGCCTTGGCCAGCTTGATCCAAAGCTCCTTGCGCTCGCCCTTGCCGTGGAGCAGGATCATGGTCTGAGGGGCACTGCTCGACGGAAGGTACTTTCCCGCCAGCGTCCAGCCGTCCTCGGACTTGAGCTCGACGTCCTGTCCCGGCAGGATAAGCGGCTTGGCCGGCACGGCCGCGCTGCCGGCGAACGCCGTCGCGGCCAGCAAGACGGCGGTCTGTAGGATCACGGAAGGATTTCTTCTTTCCTAAACCAAAGAGCGACCTCGCGCTCCGCGTCGGCGGGATCGGAGGAGGCGTGGATGACGTTCTCGAATTGGCCGGCGGTGGTCACGCGGCCGAACGAGCCGCGGATCGTGCCGCCAGGGGCCTGCTCGGGATTGGTCGCGCCCGCGATCTCGCGGACCTTCTTGATGGCGTTCTCGCCGCGGTAGACCATGGCGAGCACGCGATGGTCCTTGAGGTCGTGGAACTCGCCGCGGATGTACTTAATGAGGTTCTCGAAGAACGGCTTGTCCGAGAGGGATTTGTAGTGCTCGCGCGCGAGCTTCTCGCTCACGCTGACCATGCGGGCCGCGACCATCTGCAGGCCCGAGGCGTCGAGGCGGTCGATCGTCAGGCCGGTCAGGCGGCGGGCGAGCCCGTCGGGCTTGATGAGGATGAGGGTCTGCTCGAGTGCCATGGGTTTTTCCTTGTTTTCCTTCGGCGCGGCGGAGATTTTCTCCTGCAATTTCTGGGGAGGGGTCATATAGGGGGATTCTATTAAATCGGGACCCGAGGCACAAGTTCAGGAAATCTTCGTAATATATACGCCATGATCCTCTGGCTCTGCTCCTGGCTGGCCGCGGCGTCGGCCGCCGCGCCGCCGCGCGTCGCGGACGCCGAGCTTTCGCCGATCGTCGAGGCGATCTACGATGTCCAGTTCTCCAGCGCTGCGGCCGCCGCCGAACGCTTCATGGCCGACCATCACGGGCATCCCGCCGGGGCGTTCTACCGGGGGATGGTCGCCTACCAGAGCTACATGCTCGACGAAACGCGCTCCACGGCCGCGCTCAAGGCCTTCGAAGCCGACATCGCGGAGGCGGCCGCCCTGGCTCAGGCCTGGACCTCGACCGAGCCCGCCCAGGGCTACTACTACCTGGGCGGCGCCGAGGGCTTCCACGCCCGCTCGCTCGTCGCGCAGAAGCGCTTCCTCAAGGCCGCCTCCGAGGGCAGCCGAAGCATCAAGCACCTGCGGCGCGCCTTTGAGCTCGATCCCAGCCTCGAGGACGCCTACCTCGGCCTCGGGATGTACCATTATTTCCGCACGCGCATCCCGACCGCGGCCAAGCCCTTCGCCTTCCTGCTCTTCGGCGAATGGGGAAACCGCGACCTAGGCCTCTCGGAGCTCGAGCGCGCGGCCGAGAAGGGCGGCCTGGCGCGGGCCGAGGCGCGCTCGGTGCTCGCGACGATCTACTGCTGCTCCGACGACGCCCAGCCGGCCAAGGCCGAGCCCCTGCTGCGCGAGCTCATGGCCCGCTACCCGCACAATCCCGTCTACCGATTGCGCGCGGCCTACGTCGCCGAGCTGCTCGGGCAATGGGAGCAGGCCGCAGCACTCGCCGACCCCGACGGCGCCTGGGTCGCGGGGCTCGAGCCGGCCTCGCTCAGGGCCGACGCGCGCGCCGCCGCCTTATACCGCGAGGCCGAGGCCTGGGTCCTGGGCGGCAAGCCGGAGAAAGTAGAGGCTCCCCTGGACGAGCTGGAGAAAAGGAGCCTGCCGGCGCCGCTGGTCGATTGGGTGCTCCTGCGGCGCGCCAACGTCTATGACTCGCAGGGAAACAGGTTGGAGGCCGATCGGCTCTACCGCGCAATCCGGGATCCCGAGGCCGCCCGCGCCGCGCGGCAACACCTCAAGCTGCGCTATCCCAAAGGGCCCAAAGCAGTCAAGCCTCCGACGGGCATCGAAGCCCCCTCTTGATCCCGGGCGCGCGCGAGAGATATAGTTGTGGATATGCATCAACGAGGTGCTTACATGTCCAAGCTCTTGATCATCGTCGCCGTATTGGGATTGGCATCGGTCTCGTCCTGGGCCGCCGAGGAGCCTTGCCAACAGAAGGAGTTCAAGACGAAGCTCGTCAAGGATGCCTGCACGAAGGGCGGCCAGAAGGAGGCGAAGGCCGTCATGAAGAAATTCATGCAGGACGCCAAGCTCCTCAGCTGCAACGCGTGCCACACCAAGCTGGCCCCGAAATACGAGTTGGCGAAGGACGGCCTCGATCAGTTCAAGAAGGCCGGCGGAAAGCTGCTCTCCGACAAGGACGACGCAGCCAAGCCCAAGTAGCGAAGCGGCGGTTCTAAAGCATGTGGGCTGCCCTTGACGGCAGCGCATGCCGGGGCTATAGTCATTGATATGACGCCGCTCGTCGGCGAGATCGCGTTCTCCGTCGTCTATCTCGCCCTTTACGCCGTCGTATTCTTCTGCGCGCTGGGCGCGATCCAAAGGTTCCATGAGCGGCAGGACCCGTCGGCCCCCGGCCGTCTCAAGGACGCCTTGGGGTTTGTCTGGGCGCTCGCCGAAGAATTCGTGCCCGGCCTGTTTTCGCTGGTGATCCCTATCGGCCTGTCGGCCGCCGTCACCGTGCTGCCGTATCTAGAGGGAAGATCCCGAGTGCATGCGCTCCTTGCGCACGAGTCGGTCCAGGCGGCCCAAGCCGCTTCGGGCGTTTTTTCCTCTCCCGACGGCCTCACGATATTCTGCGTGTTGGCGCTGTCATGCGCGAACGTTTTTCTTGCGGTCGCCTTGGCCCGGCCCAACTGGGTGGTCTTCTATAGGAAGAAGATCTATCCCTCCGGCAGATTCTGAAGGCGAGGGTCAGTTGCAGCGGTGGTTGCCGCCAACGATCGAGGCGTAGACCTTGGGGTCGAACGCGGCGTTGTCGGCGGGCCCCTGGGCGATCGCCGCGCAGTCGGCGTTCCCGTCCGTGCAGCGACCGAAGACGATCATAGCACCCATCGCGTCGATCGGCGAGGCGAGCTCGTTCTCGTACTCCACGGTCAGCTCGAGCCGGTCGCCCTTGCGCAAGGCCACGCCTTGCGGCAGCTCGACCTGGTCGACATCCGAGATGCGGCCGCCCTTGTAACGGGGGCGGATCTCGGCGATGAGCCGGCCGCGCGTCTTGTCGACCAGCGCGAGCCTTCGCCCGTGCTCGTGGATGTGCGCCGAGACATGATGGATCACGTAATCGCGCGTGACCTCATAGGACCGCCGGCGCGTGTCCTTGGACTTGGGCCCCACGTAGTAGCCCCAGTTCCCCGGGGCGACGCTCGGGGGCTGCTCGAAGACGCTCATCATCTGAGGATAGAGCTTCACGAGGCCCTCGGCCCCTTGGGGCGCGTACTCAAAGCGCAGCTCGCTCTTGACCCCCTTGAGGGGCGCGTGCTCCGGATTGTTGTAGGCGGCCTCCGCCGCGAGCTCGCCCTCGAGCGCGATCGCGAAGCCCTTGGGGACGCGGATCTCCTTGGTGTAGCCGTCGAGCAGGACCTTGCGCCCGTGATGGAAATTTCGATAGCTCGGACCGACGTTGGTGTGGCAGATGTAGCTTCCCTCGATGGCGCGCCCCGTCTCGTCGCGGGTCGACAGCCCCACGGCGGTCAGCGGCCGCTCACTGCCCTCGATCTTGACCCTGGGCCCGGGCATGACCATCAGCGTGTCGGCGGGCAGTTCGTAAGGCCCGAACTCGGCCAGCCGGTCCTCGGCCGCGGCGGGAAGGAAGAGCGAAAGCGCGACCATGGAGACGGCGAGCCGGAGAGGCGCCATGGACGGCACTTTAACAACCTTTCAGGGCGAGCGTCAATGCTCCGTCATGACGGCCTTCTCGACCTCACCCAGTTTTTGAAACGCTGTTTTAAAACTTTTGGCGCGAAGCGCCAAAAGCGCCCGCCGCAGGCGCCGCACGGTTGACCGGCAGCCGCCGGCCTTGAAGAATTTCTTCGGGATTCTCGACGGCCGTCGGTTGCGCGCGACCAGCTGTAGACGTCTATAGCTGGTCGCGCGCTCAAAAAGAATGCCTGGCCCTCGACTTGCCAAACTCTCCACGTTTCGCCGAGGAAAGCTGCGCAAAGTGAGGACCAGGCAGGATGCCGCGGACACGGCTATCCAAGGCGATACTATCACAGGTTGGTGGGTTTGTTCAAACGCTCCGAGAAGGTCCCCAAATCCTCAGATAAGCCCTGAACGACGTTGACGAGCGCGCGAGCGAAGCTCGCGCGCAACCGCACCGCGCGCTGTTTGCGCGGGGCGGCAGCAAGAATGCCCGGATCAGCACGGC